>NZ_CP159483.1:0-1222500 GCF_042140245.1 Ahrensia marina
CTACTACTCTATGGCTGCGCAAGATCTTGTCGGTATCAGCTTCATGGAACGCATGGAGTTGGTTTGCCCGAATGTGATCGAAGTGAACGGGCAAGCCGTTCCTGACGACGGCCCTATGGCATCATTCTCTTGCTTTCAAACCATGCGATGCGATGCGCGCGGGGCAATTCAAACCACACTTCGCGATGGCCGAAGCTTCCGACACGAGCGCAAATCTCTGACAGATGGTTGTCGGTTGGTGGTCGTGACGGAACTCACAGCATTGCAACGGTTGGAAGCAGAACTGCGTGCGCTGCGAGCGCGGAGCGTGCAGTCGGTTGGAGAGCTGCAGGCCGATACCAACGGCTCCAACCACCCATCACACCAAGAGCCCAGCACCGAGGAGTCGTGTGCATCACTCGGTTCTTGCCGTTTGAACATGGAGGCAGCCAGGCTGTTCGCTGGCGACGGAACTGAGATCCCAATCACAGCCATGGAGTTCAGCCTATTGCGCGTCTTCGTTGAAAACCGGGGCCGCATTCTGAACCGCGATCAACTCCTCACTGACGCGCACAGCAGGGGTTGGGAGCACTTTGACCGGTCCATTGATCTGCGCATTTCCCGTATCCGCAAGAAAATCGAGATCAATCCGGCAAAACCGCAGATCATTCGAACAGTACGCGGTTTGGGCTACATTTTGGACTAGCTTCACCCAACCAGCGTCACCCCTTTTGAGAGGTCATTGGCCAAGCGGTCAATGGCCTTTTTTTCTTGTCTTCAGACGAGCGATTTGCCGTGAACAGCAAGCGTATCTGCTTTGTATCAAGTGTATCAAAAATTCTTTTAAATAATTGAAATTGTTACAAAAAACAATGTCATTGCGACACGTGGAATCGTCACTTTGCTCTCACCAGCAACAAGGTTGCTGATCCAAGTTCGGCTCATGGTGAGCCGCTCATCAACGGCCCTGCACCAGCACAAAAGGTGGTGGGCAATGGAGTGTACAATGAAGACTTTTCTTGTTTCCGCTGGCGTGATTGCCGGCAGTTTTCTCACCGCAGCCCTGCCCGTTGCTCCGGCGATGGCACTGGAGTCCCAAGTCTGTGAGGGAACTGCCTATTACTGCGAGCAATTTGCTTACAACTGCACCATGAACAATGGTCGCTTCACCAACCTACGACCAGACAGTGGTCGCCAAGTTAGCTACGCCTGCGAACTGCCGGCTGGCGTCTCGGCCGACTTGTTCGAAAGAAACGTTGCAGGAACATACGTGACACCTGGCGGTGGCGATGACGACAACAGCTCGAGCGATAGCTCTAGTAGCGATGGTGGAGGCAGCGACAACTCAGGCGGCGGCAATGACGGCGGTGGCGGCACTGGCACCACCGGCGGCGACGACGGCCAGGGAAACATCTTGTAAGCAGAGTAACCCTGCAAAAACCGGCAGACTAGTGCGTCTGCCGGTTTTTCTGCTTTTGGGAACAGCGGTCTGTATCGAGCGCCTTGTTCGCCGGCCAAAATCAGCACGAGCGGTATGCGGCTGGCGAGAATGCGTTGTTGCCAATTGGAATCGCATTGCGTTCAAGTGGGACACCGACATTTGCAGTTTGCTGAAGGCAACTCCGCTCGATCCCAATGGCGGACCCTACCAGCTCGTAAACAGAGCAACGATTAGGCGGAGTTTCTCTCTTCACTCCCTTTAACAGGTCTCTTGAACCGTCTGGGGTCTTTTGCCCTACGGCATGACTGTTTGGACGAATGTTCCCGCAGCATGTCTCTGTCTTCCATGCTCGTCACAGCTAGCAGGCCTAGTGCAATCCGCGCGCTTGTCAGTCTTTTGAAAAACAGCCCCAATTCCAATCAAGATAGGCCCGGCGGTTGACATAGCCTTGCAGGCTGCTGGCAAGTCCTCAAGTGATCCGGCCCACACCATTTCGTTAGGGCGCGATACACTCTGAACCACCACCACCGGAAGGTTGCTTGGAATGCCTTTGCCAAGCAGGTTCTTTGTTAGCTGCGGAGCAGTCTTGGAACCCATGTAGAGGATCGCGCTACGGCTCGGCCCGATAAGATTCTCATAAGCCAATGTCTCGGGTAACTGACCCTTGCGGGAGTGTCCCGTCATGAAGCTCACCGCTTGGGCATGATCACGGTGGGTCAACGACACGCCGAGGCGAGAGGCCATAGCGCTGGCCGCCGTGATGCCGGGAACGACAGAAACAGGGATGCCTTTTGCCTTAAGGGCGTCGATCTCTTCGCCAGCTCGACCAAAGATCATCGGGTCGCCAGATTTGAGACGCACCACATGCTTTCCTTGACTAGCCAGCTTGATCATCAGCGCATTGATATCGTGCTGCTTGCAGCTTTCCCGACCACCACGTTTACCGACGAGCATCCGTTTAGCTTCTCGGCGGGCGAGTTCCAACACTTCGTCCGACACAAGGTCGTCAAACAGAATAACGTCAGCCGCTTGCAGCGCGCGGACGGCTTTAAGGGTCAGCAATTCCGGGTCGCCCGGACCAGCACCAACCAGCGTCACCCGTCCCTGTGCGACGCTGGTAGGACCTGAAAGCAGATCTGCCACGGACGCCTCGAAAGCAGCCTCGCCAGAAAAGGCGGCATCAACGAACTTTTCCCAAAACGTGCGACGCAGAGCACCGGCTGGAAAGCGATTCATGACCCGAGCGCGAACCTGTTGTGCCAGCTGTGCCCAACCCTGGAGTGTCTGTGGTAGCAGCGTTTCAATCTTTCTGCGGATCGCCTGACCCAATATCGGCGCTGCACCCGCCGTGGAGATGCCAATAACAGCCGGAGACCGGTTGACGATCGAGCCGAACTGAAACTGGCAGAAGGCCGGTTTATCGATCACATTGATTGGCACTCCAGCGTTTTGCGCAGCGCATACCATGGCTTTCGCTTCGGCCTCGTCTGTAGCATCGGCAACCACGCAGGCGACATTCTGAAACACATCCAAAGCCCAAGGACGCTGATGCCAAGTCAGAGACCCTGCGCTCGCACCGCGCTCCAAAAGCTCTTCCGTCTCCGATTCAAGCTCAGAGGCGTACACCTTCACATGCGCTCCAGAAGCGGCCAAAAGCTCAGCCTTCCAAGCAGCCGCTTCGGTTCCACCGAGCAGCGCAACCTGTTTGCCGTTGAGATTCAGGAAAACTGGCAGAACAGCTAGGGGCTTCATCCGCGCAGGCGGGGCCTTAGACGGCTTGCGGCTCATCGAACGTCTCCTTTACGACAGCCAGTGGCGGGAGCATGGCGGCGATCTCAGACCTACAGGAGCCGCAGTTGGTCCCCGCTTGGCATGCTGAACCAATGGCATCGAGGGTCACCGCACCAGCGCCGATAGCTGAGGCAATCGTGTTGCGGCCCACGCTGAAGCAGGCGCACACAGTTGGGCCTGTGTCGGGTTGATCGGTGGGCGGACGACCAGCAAGAAGCGCCACCCGCGCCGCTGCATCCGGTAGCGGCTTTGATAGTGCTTGGATGGCCCAGCGTCGCGACACTTTCACCGGGTCCTGGGCGATGAAAAGCGTCCCCAATAGGCTTTCGCTTTCATATGCAAGAAACCGAGCATCAGCGCTGGCGCGATCTTGCAGGCCCACGAAGCAGTCGCTTTGCAAGACGGCCTGAGCGACCGCTGAGAAATCGTCTGGCGATGTCTTATCGGCGAACTCAAGAGCGAACCCGCCTGCACACTTGGAGACCGACCAATAGGCAAAGGGCAGTGATGGGGGACGTTTCTTTACGACCGCAAACCCGTGCCAAGCCATGTCAGCATTGGCGACGGTCACCCGCGAGGATTTCAACGCTGGCTGGCCTGACATTGGATCCGTGTCCGGCTTGACCAATGTGTCGACCCGGGCATTGCTTGCCGTTTCATCGTTCCAGTGCATCGGCACAAACACACTGCCCGGTTGCTGACCGTCGCTCAGCAGTGCACGCACGATGATGGACCCATGCGGCGAGGACAGTCGCACCAGGCTAGCGGGTTCAATTCCAAGCCGTGATGCGTCATCGGGATGCAGCTCACAATAGGGTTCGCCCATATGGGCCGATAACCGAGGCGAGCGACCGGTACGGGTCATGGTGTGCCAATGGTCGCGCACACGTCCTGTGTTCAGCGTGAACGGGTATTTCGGTTGATGCTTTTCAACGGCTTTCACCGGTGTGGTGACGAACTTTGCCCTGCTGTCAGCATGGAAGAACGCGCCACCGGCAAAGAAACGCTCGGTTTGGCTTCCATTAGCGCGAAGCGGCCACCGAAAGGGCGGCATGCTGTCATAAGCGACCTGTGAGAGACCGGCCCGCCCGGAAATATCAAAGTCGCGGCGAACCTCCGGCTTGAAGCCGGAAAGCCGCGCATGTTCATCGAAGACTTCGGTGGGGTTTTCAAAAGAGAAGGCCTCACCAAAGCCCATCTTGGTCGCGACATTGCACAGGGCTTGCCAGTCATGCCGCGCTTCGCCGGGTGCAGGCAAAAACGCGCGCTGGCGAGAGATCATTCGTTCGGAGTTGGTGACCGTGCCATCCTTTTCGCCCCAGCCGGTGGCGGGCAAGGCGACGCAGCCTGTGCGCGCTGCGTGACGCAGCGTGTCTGTGGACGAAACAATATCGGACACTGCAAGGAATGGCACCTTGGCAAGCGCTGCATCCACCCGGTTCGCATCGGGCAGGGACACCGACGGATTGGTTGCCACCACCCACAAAGCTTTGATCTGCCCGGCGTGAATGGCTTCAAAAAGGTCAACGGCTTTTAGGCCGGGCTTATTTGCGATGGTGGGGCTGCCCCAAAAGGTTTGCACCAGCTCGCGGTGCTCTGGGTTGGCCAGCTCTAGGTGGCTGGCCAGCATGTTGGCCAGGCCACCAACTTCGCGCCCGCCCATCGCGTTGGGCTGACCCGTTACAGAGAACGGACCCATGCCTGGTGTGCCGATGCGTGCGGTGATCAGGTGGGTGTTGATGATTGCGTTCACTTTGTCGGTGCCGCTGGCGGACTGGTTCACGCCTTGCGAGTAGACAGTGACGGTGCGCTCGGTCTCGGCCACCCACTGGTAGAACAGCGCCACATCCGACGGTTTGAGCCCACACTGTTCGGCTACCTTTTCAATGGTCCAGCTTGATGCGTTGGAGAGGGTCTCGTCGAGACCTGAGGTATTAGTCTCCACATAATCAGGCGCGATAGCCGGTGATCGAGCCAGATGGCGCAGCAATCCGGTGAAAATAGCGACATCCGTATCGGGCGTGAGCGGCAGGTGAAGATCGGCCAGCTCAGCGGTCGGTGTGCGTCGCGGGTCGATCAGCACAACGCGCATACCGGGCCGCTTTTGTTTGGCAGCCGCAATGCGTTGGAACAGCACTGGATGACACCAAGCAAGGTTGGAGCCGGTGAGCACGATGAGGTCGGCAAGCTCTAGGTCTTCATAAGTGCCAGGAACAGTATCCGACCCAAATGCCCTTTTGTGTCCGGCCACCGACGAGGCCATGCAAAGGCGCGAATTGGTGTCGATGTTCGCCGAGCCGATGAACCCTTTCATCAGCTTGTTGGCAACGTAGTAGTCCTCGGTCAGCAATTGCCCGGAAACGTAAAGCGCAACGCTGTCCGGTCCATGCTGTTCAATCGCTTGGCTGAAAGCCTCGGCGATGCGATCGGTAGCCTCATCCCAGCTTGCTTGCCTTCCACCGATGGCTGGATGAAGAAGGCGATCATGGAGGCCAAGTGTCTCGCCAAGCTGCGACCCTTTGGAACACAGGCGCCCAAAATTGGCCGGGTGATCTTTGTCGCCTTCAATGATGACATCGCTTGTCAATGCGTCAACGCTGGCGTTCACACCGCAGCCGACGCCGCAATAGGGACAGGTCGTTTTGATGGTACGGGAAGCAAGGGCGTCCAATGGCCTGCCCTACCCGTTCTCGGCGAGGAGAGCGGAATCGAGACCCAACTCAATGACCGATCCATCCAACCGGATCGGCAGAGTTTTCACCGCGCCTTCGTCGGCACCCAGAGCTTGCCCCGTTTCCAGATCGATGACCCAATTGTGCAGGGGGCACGTGACCGACGCACCATGCACGATACCCTGGGTCAGAGGACCACCCTTGTGCGGACAGTGATCTTCGATGGCGTAAACGTGGTTCTCAGCCGTTCGGAAGATGCCGATCTTCCCCATCGGCGTGACCACGCAGCGGGCGCCGCGTATCGGAATGTCAGAAAGCTCGCCGATGGCCACCCAAGCGATATGGGAAAAGGGCGCGTTCATTCCGCCGCCTCCTGAAGCGTGAGGTCAGCAAGCGGTCGATACTCGGCAAAAATGTCGGCCTGCGGTTCGGCCTCGACCCGCTCAGCCCAGGGATCGACCTGCGCAAACTTCTGGCTGAAGACAAAGCGCTCGTAGTAAGCTTTGCGCTTGTCCGCATCGTCCATGATTTGGCGCCGCACCTCGTCATAGCCGATGCGCTTGGCCCACTTGTAGATGCGTTCAAGATAGCGGCCCTGCTCACGATACATCTGCGCCAGCGCGACCACGTGCTCCAACACCTCGTCTTCGGTGGAGACGTTGCCAAGGATCTCCGTGCCTTTGATGTCTAGGCCAGCGGCACCGGCAAAATGGATTTCGTAACCGCTGTCCACGCACACCACGCCAATGTCTTTGCAGGTGGCCTCCGCGCAGTTGCGCGGACAGCCGGAGACGGCCAGCTTCAGTTTGGCGGGTGTCCAAGACCCCCACATGAACTTTTCGAGCTTGATTCCGAGGCCGGTGGAATCCTGCGTGCCGAAGCGGCACCAGTCCGTGCCCACACAGGTCTTCACCGTGCGCAGACCTTTTGCATAAGCTTGGCCGGACACGAAACCGGCTTTGCCGAGGTCTTCCCAGACGGCGGGCAGGTCCTCCTTCTTGATGCCCAGCATGTCGATGCGCTGACCGCCGGTGCATTTCACCGCCGGTATGTCGAACTTGTCGACCACATCGGCGATGGCGCGCAGTTCCTTGGAGGAGGTCATGCCACCCCACATGCGCGGGACCACCGAATAGGTGCCATCTTTTTGAATGTTGGCGTGCGCCCGCTCGTTGATGAACCGTGACTGGTAGTCGTCGGCATATTCATCCGGCCAGTCGCAGACCATGTAGTAGTTCAGCGCCGGGCGGCACTTGGCGCAACCGCAGCTGGTTTTCCATTCCAACGCCTGCATCAGGGCGGGAATGCTTTTCAGTTCCTTGGCTTTGATCAGGCGGCGCACATCATCATGGCCGAGATCAGTGCACCCACACATGGGCTGGACAGCCGCCGGGTTGTAGGCATCGCCCAGCGTGACCGCCATCAACTGTTCCACAAGCCCGGTGCACGACCCGCAGCTTGCTGACGCCTTGGTGTGGGCGCGCACATCATCAAGATTTGTTAGACCCAGATCAGTGATTTTGCCGGTGATCTGGGATTTACAAACGCCGTTGCAGCCGCAGACTTCTGCATCATCCGGCAAGGCTGCAACGGCCACCATAGGGTCCAGCGGTTCGCCGCCCTGGTAGTTCTGACCAAAGATCAGCGTGTCGCGCATCTCGCTGATATCGGTCTTGTCTTTGACGAACTGCGCAAACCATCCGCCATCGGCAACATCACCGTAGAGCACAACGCCGATGACCTTGTTGTTCTCGATGACCAGCCGCTTGTAGATGCCGCCCATGGCATCGCGCAGAACGATCTCTTCGCGGGTCTCGCCCTCGGCAAAATCGCCTACCGAGTAGAGATTAATGCCGGTCACTTTCAGCTTGGTTGGTGTTTCCGAATGCTTGAAGGTTCTGGTTGGCTCTCCTGCCAAGTGGCCAGCGGCAACACGCGCCATCTCATATAGGGGAGCCACAAGGCCGTAGCACATGCCGCCCACTTCGGCGCATTCACCCAACGAGTAGATGTCCGGGTCCGAGGTCCGCATCAGATCATCAACAATGATGCCACGTCCGACCTCAAGACCGGCCTCTTTGGCGAGCCTGGCGCTTGGGCGAATGCCGGCGGCCATAACCACCAACTCGCAGGAAATGATCGTCCCGTCTTCTAGCTCAACGCCTTCCACCTTGCCGTCTCCAAGGATCTGCTTGGTGTTGGCTTCGGTGATGACGGCTATGCCGCGACTTTCCAACTCCTGTTGCAAAAGAAAACCAGCGGAACTGTCGAGCTGACGCTCCATGAGTGTCGGCATCAGGTGCAGCACGGTCACATCCATGCCGCGCGCTTTGAGGCCAGCCGCCGCTTCCAAACCAAGCAGACCACCGCCGATCACCACCGTGCGTGCACCCGATTGGGCTGCCAGAAGCATCGCATCAACATCGTCGAGATCGCGGTATGTCAGGACGCCTTGGAAATCATGACCCGGCACTGGAATGATGAAAGGTGACGACCCCGTCGCGATGACCAGCTTGTCATACTCTGCAACCTCGCCGACATGCGAAGTTACTGTTTTGGACCGCCGATCAATCTGCGTGATCTTGTGGCCCTTGTAGAGGGTCACGCCGTGTTCGATGTACCAACCATCACCATGAATGATGATGTCCTCAAACGACTTCTCACCCGATAGCACTGGCGAGAGCATAATGCGGTCGTAATTGACGCGCGGTTCGGCATTGAAAATGGTCACATCGTACTGATCTGGCGCGGCCTCAAACAGGTGCTCCAGCATGCGGCCTGGCGCCATACCATTGCCGATGACGACCAGCTTTTCTCGTGGTTCACTCATCGCTTTCACTCCGCTGCCTGAAGCGGTACATCAGTGGTTTTTGCTGACTTTGCCGACTTGGCTTTGATCGCTTCCAGCACCGCAGGGTCAGGGTTTGCACCGCCTTCATAGGCTTCCAGGAAGTCGAGAAGCTCCTGTCGGTAGCGATAGTAATCGGGATGCTCCAGCAACGCCTTGCGTGTGCGAGGACGCGGCAGATCGATCTCCATAATGTTGCCGATGCGTGCGTTTGGACCGTTGGTCATCATCACGCACTTGTCGGCCAGCAAAATAGCTTCATCGACATCGTGGGTGACGCAAATGGCGGTGACCTTGGTGCGCTTCCACACATCCATCAGCACCTCTTGCAGCTCCCACCGGGTGAGCGAGTTGAGCATGCCGAACGGCTCATCAAGCAGCAGCAGTTTTGGTGACAGGGCAAACGCACGGGCGATGCCCACGCGTTGCTTCATGCCATTGGAAAGGTCGGCAGCCATTTTGGTCATGGCATCGCCCAGCCCGACACGAGAGAGATAGTATTCGCAGATGTCGCGGCGTTCGGCGTCATTGGCGTGGGGGTAAACGCGATCGACACCCAGCGAGACATTTTCGTACGCTGTCATCCACGGCATCAACGATGGTGCTTGAAACACCACCGCACGGTCCGGGCCCGCCGCATCAATTTCACGGCCATCCAGCACGATGCCGCCGTCAGAGATTTCGTTGAGACCTGCCACCATGGAAAGCACGGTGGACTTCCCGCAGCCCGAGTGACCGATGAGGGTGATGAACTCGCCTTTGTCGAGGCGTGTTTCAAAACCGTCGACAACCGTCAGCGGCCCCTTGGGTGTTGGGTAGACCTTCTTGAGATTGACGAACTCAAGGTATTTCTTCTCGTTGATCGACTGCGCTGCTTTCTCATACGCCTTCGGGAGTTCCAGGCTTTTGCGCTTGGCTTGCAAATCAATTGGCGTCACATCTGGCAGGTTGAGATCGCCAGCGACGTCTGCGCCGCGTTCAGCCCCAACCTCCAAAAGATAGTTGGTCACATCAGCTCGGATACGGATCGCTTCCGGCATGGAGTTCATCTCCACCCGGTCTCTGGGCCGAGGAATATCCACCTTGAACTCGGGGCCAAGGGTTGCACCTGGACCAGGGTTGAGCGGGATAATCCGGTCGGCCAAAAGGACGGCTTCATCGACATCGTTGGTGATGAGAATGACGGTCTTCTGATCGCCCTCCCATATCGCTTCGATCTCATCTTGCAGCTTTGCGCGCGTCAGAGCATCGAGCGCCGAAAGCGGCTCATCGAGCAGCAGAATGTCCGGGCTCATGGCAAGCGCGCGGGCCACCGCCACACGCTGGCGCATACCGCCGGAAAGCTCAGCTGGGCGCCGGTCGGTGGCGTG
Organism: Ahrensia marina; assembly: GCF_042140245.1. GTDB lineage: Bacteria > Pseudomonadota > Alphaproteobacteria > Rhizobiales > MH13 > MH13. Next base: position 10,102 of record NZ_CP159483.1, read on the forward strand.
GGAGAGCCCCACCATGTCGATGGCATCAGACACGCGAATTTTCCGGGTGGTCGCGTCTTCATCTTTGAAGACCTCATCCACGGCAAGCGCTATGTTGCCCTCCACCGTCAGCCAAGGCATCAGCGAGTAGTTCTGAAACACCACACCACGGTCGGCTGATGGACCTGTAATAGGCGCGCCCTTCAATGTGATCTCGCCACTGTCGGCCTCAACCAAGCCCGCGATCAGTGAGATCAGTGTGGTCTTGCCGGAGCCGGAGAAGCCGACAATGGCGACAAACTCGCGTTCAGCAACTTCCAGGTTGATGTCTTTGAGAACCTCGGTGACTTCGCCACCGTTGCGGTAAGTCTTGGAGACGTTTTTCAGATCGAGAAAGCTCATCATACCTCTCCCATTAGCGCTGGCTGGAGAAGGTGAAGGCGGCCTGCAGGGCGAACATAACGCGGTCAAGCAGGAAGCCAATGATGCCGATGGTCAGCACCGCGACGATGATCTTGGCCAGCGAGGACGACGAACCGTTCTGGAACTCATCCCAGACGAATTTGCCAAGGCCAGGGTTCTGGCTGAGCATTTCAGCGGCGATTAGCACCATCCAGCCCACACCCAAAGAGAGACGCAGTCCGGTGAAGATCAATGGAAGTGCAGAGGGTAGGACGACCTTTGTGACCGTCTTCCAGGTCGGCAGCTGCAGCACGCGGCCGACATTCATCAAGTCCTTGTCGACCGAGGCCACGCCCAGCGCAGTGTTAATGAGAGTTGGCCAAAGCGAGCAGAGCGTTACGGTGATGGCCGAGATGACCAGCGATTTGGGAAAGGGCTCAACCACATTCACGTAGGTTGCTGAGACAACCATGGTCACGATGGGCAACCAGGCGAGTGGTGAGACCGGCTTAAATATCTGGATCAGTGGATTGATCGCGCCGTTCACTGTGCGCGACAGACCAGAGGCAATGCCAAGCGGCACAGCAATGACGGTGGCTAGAATAAAACCAACGGCAACGGTCCAGAGCGAGGTAAAAATCTGATCATAGTAAGTGGCTTGGCCAGTGTATTGGCGCTCACGCACACGGTCTTCTCTGCCAGCGGCGATCAGTTCAGCGTTGCGCTCCTCCTGGCGCTCATAAAAGGCCGCTGCGCGTTCCTTCTGCGCTAGATAGCTTTCATGCAGGCCAACTGCTTCTTCCCAAACCTGAGCGGGGCCGGGTATGGCGCCGAGCGAGGTTTGAACTTGCGGGGCCAAAGCTGCCCAAGCGGTGATGAAAAGGCCGATGCCAATGAGTGGTACGATGAGGAGCTGCCACAGCTCGCGCATCTGGTACTTTGGGCTATCGCCTGCGGCGATTTTCAGCAGCGGCACAAGCCATCCAAGGCCAAGGATGTTCAGATAGCCACCAGCCTTGTTGATGGCGGCGAAGCGGGCCTCTTTTTTGGCTTCTCGGATTTGTTGGGCGGCTGCATCATCGGTCGCAGCATCAAACTCAGAAGCAGTGGTCATCGGACACGTCCTTGAGAAACTGGGGATTGGGGGAGAGCAATGGTGAGCGGGGCACTGAAAAGCACCCCGCCTAATGTCGAGACTCAGTTGGTGATCACTTCGGTGCCAACCACACGCTCGTCGCCAGACAGGCCAATCGGCAGGGCTTCCAGGTAAGCGTTGGGCTGGCGACCGTCATAGGTGATGCCATCGATGAACTCGTCGGTTGGCTCACGGTAGCCATCGGTATCCCAAGGGAAGTCGGCTTCGTCGACGTGACCTTCTTCAACCAACATGCGGGCTGCTTCGAGGTAGATGTCCGGGCGGTAAACGCTGCGGGCAACTTCATCGTACCAGCTGTCAGGTTGTTGCTCAGCGATCTGGCCCCAACGACGCATCTGGGTGAGGTACCACACGGCATCGGAATAATAGGGGTAGGTCGCGTAGTAGCGGAAGAATACGTTGAAGTCGGGAATCTCGCGCACATCGCCGCGCTCGAACTCGAACGTACCGGTCATGGAGGCCGCAATCACTTCTTCATCTGCGCCGACATATTGCGGCATGGAGAGCATCTGCACCGCTTCTTCGCGGTTGGCGTTGTCGTTCTCATCCAGCCACTGGGCCGCACGGATCAGCGCCTTGGTGATGGCGAGCGTTGTGTTCGGGTACTCCTCAGCGAACTCAGCGGTGATGCCGAAGACTTTTTCCGGGTTGTTCTTCCAGAGCTGGTAGTCAGTGATCACCGGCACGCCGATGCCCATAGCAACAGCTTGCTGGTTCCACGGCTCACCCACGGCGTAGCCATAGATGGTGCCCGCATCAAGCGTGGCTGGCATCTGCGGCGGAGGCGTCACGGACAAGAAGGCGTCGGCCTGGATCATGCCAGAAACGTCTTCCGGTGCGTAGTAGCCAGGGTGCACACCGCCAGCGGCCAACCAATAGCGCAGCTCGTAGTTATGGGTGGAAACCGGGAACACCATGCCCATGTCGAAGGTACGGCCTTCGTCACGGAACTGCTCAATCACCGGCAATAGGGCTTCAGCGGAAATCGGGTGCTGCGGACGACCATCGGCCATGGATGGAATGTTGGGGCGCATCAGCTCCCAGACTTCGTTGGAAACGGTGATGCCGTTGCCGTTGAGGTCCATGGAAAACGGCGTGATGATGTGTGCTTCGGTGCCGTAGCCGACGGTGGCAGCCAAAGGCTGACCGGCGAGCATGTGGGCACCTTGAAGGCGACCGTCGATCACGCCGTCAAGAAGCACCTTCCAGTTGGCCTGCGCTTCGAGGGTCACGAACAGGCCTTCGTCTTCGAAGTAGCCAAGTTCATACGCCACGGCGAGCGGTGCCATATCGGTGAGCTTGATAAAGCCAAAGGTCAGGTCTTCAATTTCCAAGTCCAAGTAGTCAGCCGACGCTGGTGTTGCGGCGGCAAAAACGCTTGCACCGAGCAGCGACGCCACCAAGGTGGAGCGCACGGATGAGGTGAGCGTGTGTGCAAGAGACGAAAAGGGGGGCATCTGCACGTTCCTTATGTCTGGTTCCCGAATGCCCCGGAAAAAAGACAACAAAAAACGCCGCAAACCATCTTCCAACCGCCGCGCTAGAGCGAAGCTTGAGGAAGGGGTTGGCGACGTTGCCGTTGCCCGTCAAGGGGGCCTGATTTTTGTCAGCGCCGTTGCTGACCGCTAGACGATGACAGGCAGATGCTGCGGCGCACAGTCCAAATAGTGGTCACTTGCTGCAACGCACTGCCGCAGATTTGTGCGTCAGCGACAGGCATGCGCCATCCTGCTTAGATCAAAAAGCGAGGACACGACCACCTAACCTTAAGGCAGGTTCATGCCGAGGTTGGAGAAGTATTCATCCAAATCGTTTGGGTCGAAAGTACGCCCATCAAACAGTTGAAGATCAACAGAAGGGCCGTCGTTTGTACCATTTAGGGCACCACCGTTTTGCGCGCCGACACTACCGGCATTGTTAGCTTCAGATTTACCCATAGCCTGCCGATAAAGCTCTGGTTGATAAGCTTTTTTCGTGGCTTCCACATTGGCCTTTGAATGGTCGATCTGTCCCCAACGCACCATCTGCGCATAGAACCAAAGAGCGTGCGCACGGTGTGGATAGCCAGCAACAGCAGGATCAAAAAGCAGATGATTCTCGATCATCGCTGAGGTGCTTCGACCCACGCGTCCGGCAAGCGTGCGAGCAATCACACCAGCATCCATGGCGAGGTTATCTGAACCGCTCAATATTTGAGCAAGTGCATCAATGTTCAGGGGATCAGCACACCATGACGCTGAATCAAAGAGCACTCGAACGAGCTGAGCAACATCATTTGGGTGTTCATTTGCCCAAGCTTCGCGCACCGCAAGCACCTTTTCGGGCCCTTTGCGCCAAATATCGACCTTGTACGCCACAACATGGCTTTGTCCCGCTTCTGCACCAACGCTGCTCCAGGGCGCGCCAACGCAGAACCCATCAATGTGCCCTTCGCTCAGAGCGTCTACGATCATTGGAGGCGGTACGACTGTGAAGTTCACGTCGTGAGAGGGATCAATGCCCGCCGATGCCAGCCAATAGCGTAGCTCATAGCTATGCGAAGAAAGCGGGTAGACGCTTGCAAAGGTTAGCGTTGGAGCGCATCGCTCAGTCCTGGAGCGAATAACCTTCGCAACCGCCGCCGCACTGGCGGCAGGGTCCCGCGCTTGCGCTGACGTCCAGCCCGTTTCGACCATCGCATCATACAGACCATTCGACACGGAGATCGCGTTGCCGTTCATTGAAAGCGCACACGGCACAATCATCGGAGCTTTGGGGTTGCCAAGACCAAGCTGGGACGCGATGGCAATTGGAGCAAGCATGTGGGCGGCGTCCACATCGCCTACGCTTAGGCGATCACGCAGGCTGGCCCATGAATTGGAGCGCCGCAGATGAAGCTCTATCCCGTGCTTTTCCGCAAAGCCCATCTCACGCGCGACGATCAGTGGAGCGGCGTCCACAAGTGGAATGAAGCCAGCATGAAGAGATCGAAGCGTCATGATACACCTTTATCCGTACCATCAGGCACATCTGTTCCAAGCAGGCTCATGGCCGTCACCAAGGCGTCTGCAATCTGGCCTATCCGCTTTCCTTCGCGCATCGCGCTGGTGCGCAACCGTTCATAGGCATCAGCCTCGCTGAGCCCGTGGGTCTTCATCAGTAGAAGCTTGGCGCGATCAACTAGCTTGCGCTCTTCGAGCGCGGCTTTGGTGCTGGCGAGCTCTTCCTGCAAGCGGTTGAACGCTTTGAAGCGTGCGATTGTCATATTGAGGATAGGCTGCATGCGCTCTTTTTTTAGGCCATCAACAATGTAGGCTGAGACTCCTGCCTCCACCGCCTCATTGATCGTTGCATCGTCAGACTGGTCGACGAACATCGCAATGGGCCGCTGCACATAGCGGGACACCTCAAACATCTGTTCGAGGACATCGCGGTTGGGGTTTTCCAGATCAATGAAGATCGCATCCGGATCGAGCTCAACGATACGTTTGAGCAGATTGCGTGTGTCACCAATGATGGTGACGTCATCATAGCCAGCCTCCCGCAGGCCTTCGTCCAGAATGGCTGCACGGATGGGGCTGTTGTCTATGATTAGGATGCGGATCGATTGAACCATGCGGCCCACACAATAAAGATATCCGCAGACCAGACGAGCCTAACAGTTGGGCGATTGCTGCTGACTTGCGAGCGAATTTTGAGCAGGTGGCTTCGTCGAAGCCCCTTAGGTTGAATGCTCTGTTATTGAAACTTCGCTTGGTAAGCCTCTCCACTCGATTTCCGCTTCACCACCATAAGAAGACCAAAACACAACTTCAGTTGGCAGCGGATCAATTCCGAACGAAACGCGCGCAGGTTCACTTAGCGGCGGCCAATCAACCGAAGGATTGGTGATGAGATGTTGCACGGAGCACGCATGAAGTTCAGATAACCTGCAACGCCTTAGCCACAACCATGATTTGGGAAAAGCCAACAGCGACATCGCAGCGTCGGTGGTCCATCCTCTCTGGCACCAGCTCACACAGGCATAGAGAAAACTGCTCGATACCCAGCTCAACACCCCAGGCATCAAAGCTGCCCTACACCCGACACAAACTGTGCGGTTCGATCAAGGAAGGATGGCTGGGGCGGCTGGATTCGAACCAGCGCATGGCGATACCAAAAACCGCTGCCTTACCACTTGGCTACGCCCCAAAGCGCGATGGCGTTCCCTCCCATAGCTCGGAATCGAGGTCAAGGCCCGTAGCGCCGGTTCGCGGCTCTGGATGGGGAAAAACGCTGACCTTATCCCCCGGCCCTCTTCCTCACTCAACAGTGCACGACGCTCGCCTATCCCCCAGCTGCCTGCTCTTTGAGGACCCTTATGGACACCAGCGCTCGTTTTTCTCTGCCCCTGATCATCGCTTCACAGGCTCAAAAGCATCTCACGCACAATGAAGCCTTGGCCCAGTTGGAAACGCTCGTGCAGCCAGTTGTGCAAGACATGGCAGCACCATCTCCACCAGTTGATCTGGAAGAAGCCGAGTGCGTAGTGGTTGGCACCGGGGCAAGCGACGCGTTTTCCGGCAAAGACATGATGATCGCGGCTTGGATCGCTGACGCCTGGCACTTTCACCAGCCGCAGGCCGGTTGGCTGGTCGTTAGAGCGAGCGATGGCATGGCTTTCGTTTTTGACGGCAGTGCCTGGGGTCCGCTGGTTGATCTGGAGGTGCAAGACAATCTCACCCAGGTTGGAATCAACGCCGCTGCGTCGACCACCAACCGGCTGACGGTTGCCAGCGATGCCAGCCTCTTCACCAGCGCATCCAATGATCATCGCATGACCATCAACAAGGCCGCAACCAATGATACCGCAAGCTTGGTGTTTCAATCTGGCTGGTCGGGTCGCGCGGAGATGGGCTTGGCAGGGCAGGACGAGTTTTCCCTCAAGGTCAGTGCCGACAGCTCTGCTTGGCATGATGCGTTGGCAATCACCCCTGAAAGTGGCCATGTGCGACTGCCCGCAAGACCGCTTGCAACCATCTATCTGGATGGCGGCACGCGCAGCTTCAGTGGTGGCGACGTGGTGGGGTTCTCCGGTGTTACGCGCAGCCAAGGTGATTTGGGTTTGGGTTCTCCTCTCGCTAGCCCAGCCACAGGCGCACCGCTCGCAATATCAGCAAACGGCTTTTACTCGCTTTCTCTGTCCCTCAAGGTGGAGACGTTGGGCAGCCTCACGCTGCTCAAAAACGGAGTCGATGCGATGGCCACCTGGGAAGCTGGTCTCACTTCCGTTGGCGGGCGCACGGTGACCTTTTCCACCATGATCGATCTCTACACTGGCGACGCTTTGGCGCTGCGCTTCGATGCGCCCGCGACATGCTATTGCTATTCGGGCACCACAACTATGGATGTGGTGAGCCTTTAAATCCAAACCCTCATGATTGACGGGCGCGCCGCTTCAAGGCAGGTGTGCTGGCATGACAATGCCTATGCTTTCCAGCCTTACACGATCAGCCCACGCCTTCATCATGGTTCTCGTTCTTGGAGCGGCGCCTGCTGCGGCCCAAACACAAGCTGAGACCGATGAGGCTTTGGCACGTCTGGCGGAAATCTTGGGGGCACTCTCACATTTGGAAGTGGTGTGTGAGGAACCGACGCGCTCGCGCGATGATATGGAAGCGCTGCTTGCCAGCGAAGAGCTGACAAACATCCGTCAGTCAGTGCTGATTGATGCGTTCAACCGAGGGTTTCGTGGCGTGGCCACGACCCACCAGCGCTGCACATCGGCCAGTGAACGACTGATTGAACGCCATCATGAGCGTGGCGCCAGCATCGTCGCCAGCCTCCTCGACGAGTAGGGCGATGGCACCCGACGCGCTGCCCAAATGGTTAACGGCGGTCAACCTTTCGTTTACGCTTTGTTGAGGGATTTGCCCCTTCGCGCGTAACGCGTGCTACGTCCTCAATCGGCGACGTTTGGAGACTTCACGTGACCCTTTCAGCTCCTTCCCCTTCAACCTCGGACCCGGAGTCCGACCGGCGCGAAGCGATTGCTTTCATGCTGGAGGCCTTTGATGCTGGCCGCGAAGCAGGCATTGAGAACCACGCACTATCGCGCGCGGCACTCTTCCAATCGATCATGCGCATCGTGGAAGAACTTGGCGAAGAGGACGCGGCACGGTTCCTGCGCACCAGCGCCAAGGGCGTTCAGTCAGGCTACTACACGCGTGGCGACGTGCTGAACTGAACTGCGTTTCAGCCGGGGTTTTGCTCTAGTGCCCGGCTTCTTCGGCAATCCAATCAATGAAGGCAGCGACCTCGGTCCGCTTGCGGTTTTGCTTGGTGACCAGAACCGCCAAGCCGCCTTTGATTGTATGGAAGCCGAGCGGTGCGACCAAGCGGCCATCATCCAACTCCTCTTCAACCAATCGCCGCTCCGCTACCGCCACACCGAGACCGTTGGCAGCGGCCTCAAGCACCAGCACGGTCTGCGGATAGGGGATGGAGCGGTGGGCGACAACTTTGACGCCGGACAGCTTCTCCCAGGCCTCCCACACATCGCTGTGGTTTTGTCGAACCAGGCGTGTCGGAACCTTTAGCCCGCCCTGCATTGGCTCAAGTGCGTAACCCGGTGAGGCCACCAAACCATAGCTGACATCGCCCAAAGAATGGGCGTGGATGTTGGCATTGTGATCCCAAGACAGTCGATCCCAGGAGAGGATGGCGTCACAGTCCGACGTCAAAAGGTGCTCGCGCCCGGTGAGACACAAGCGCACTTCGCTGTCTGGCCAGCGCGCATAGTAGCGTGGCAGACGCGGCATCAGCCAACGCCCGGCAAAGGTGGGGCTGACGCCAATCTGCAGGAACGGCTTGTTCTGGCGGTTGCGCACCTCACCGCAGCCTGATTCCAAAATATCCAAAGATCGCTGCACCGTTGCCTGCACCTGTTCACCATCGTCTGTGAGACGCAGGCCGTTGCCATCACGTTCGAACAGTTGCACGCCAAGGTCATCTGCCAGATTGCGCAGCTGTTTGCTGACAGCACCATGGGTTCGCCCAATCTCACGGGCAGCGGCCACCACCGATCCATGACGTGCCGTGGCATCAAAGGCGATCAAGGCTGTCATGGGCGGCAATCGGCGCATCAGGCCCTCTGTGATTTTTTCTCACACACTTGGGAGAATAACTCGATGGAAACAGAGCCATGCCTGGGCGATATGACACGCCAATGAACAAGGGTGATGAAGATGACGAACATTTTGGTATTTGCGCCGCGTTCCTCAGCCGAACCAACACCGCTTGCGATGACGTATCGCAGGATCGTCCGCGCTCGATCCGTCGTGCGGGGCAAGACTTTTGTTCACACCTGGTGGGCACGGCGGCAGCTGCGCGCCATGCTACGCAAAGAGCTGTTGTTGCAGCCTGACTCGGTGCTGGAGGATGCTGGCTTTGATCGCAAGCAAGCCGAACGCGAAGCCGCCAAGCCCTTCTGGGTAGCTTGATCCGTCACGAGCGCTGGTAGCATCAATCGATGCAGACCGTCCGCTCATCGAGCGGACGGATACCAGACTAAACAGTCGTTTTTTGGCGGACTAATGGAAGACTAACGGCAGACGGTCTGCTCTCAGTCCGCTTCAGGCCGTAACCTTAGCCTTCGACCGGACCGAGCGTTTCGACGAACGATGCCGCCTCGCCAAGCGAGGGTGTCGCGAGCTCACCATCCCACATCACACGATGACCGCGCACGATGGTGCCAACGGGCCAGCCGGTCACCTGCATATCGGCATAGGGCGTCCAACCACAAATAGACGCGATCCAAGAATTGGTGATCGTCTCGCGGCGCTTCAAATCAACAATCGTAAAGTCCGCATCATAGCCGCGGGCGATGCGACCTTTGCCCGCCAACCCGAACAAGCGCTGTGGACCGTGGCTGGTCATATCGACAAAACGCGCCAGCGACAGGCGACCTTCCGCAACATGGTTCAACATCACCGGCACAAGCGTCTGCACGCCGGGCATACCAGCCGGGCTTTGCGGATAAGGCTTATCTTTTTCTTCGCGGCTGTGCGGCGCATGATCTGAGCCGACAACATCGGCAACACCTTGCTCGACGCCCCACCAAATGCCTTTGCGGTGCTCCGGCGAGCGCACCGGCGGGTTCATCTGTAGATAGTTGCCGAGGCGCTCATAATCATCGGAAGACAGCGTTAGATGATGCGGCGTGACCTCCACCGTCGCATGGCGTTTGTGCTTGGCCAAGAACGGCATTTCATCGCCGGTGGAAATATGAAGCACATGGATGCGCGCGCCGGTCTCTTCAGCCAGCGCGACCAAGCGCTTGGTGCATTTCAGCGCCGCTTCAGCATCCCGCCAGACCGGGTGTGAGGATGGGTCACCTTCAACACGCAAATGGGCGCGCTCGCGCAAGCGCGGCTCGTCCTCTGAGTGGAAGGCGGCGCGGCGCGAAATGTTGGAGAGAATTTCACGCACCGCCTCATCATCTTCCACCAGCAGATTGCCGGTGGAGGAGCCCATAAAGACCTTGATGCCAGCCGCGCCTGGTAGCCGCTCGAGCTCGCCGACCTCATGAGCATTCTCGCGTGTGCCGCCAACCCAGAAGGCAAAATCAGAATGCATGCGGTGGTGACCACGACGCACCTTGTCGGCGAGCGCGGCTTCATCGGTTGTGGTGGGGTTGGTGTTGGGCATCTCAAAGACGCAGGTCACCCCGCCCATGACAGCAGCGCGAGAGCCAGTTTCAAGGTTCTCTTTGTGCTCAGCACCTGGTTCGCGAAAATGGACCTGGCTGTCGATCACGCCCGGCAAAATGTGAAGACCTGCGCAGTCGATCACGTCGCCAGCTTGGCTCGCATCCAGGTTGCCGATGGCAACGATTTTACCATCGGTGACCCCCACATCGCGAAGACCCTCACCATCATGGTTGACGACAGTGCCCCCCTTGAAAAGGCGGTCGAAGGTTTCTTGCGGCATGGAGGGGCTCCTTTGGTTGGCCCCGTTTAGCAGAGGAGCAAGGCTGGCAAAAGACAATCGACATGCTATGCGCCAGCCATGCACACCGAAATGTTCCCAATCAATGATGGCTCCGCCTGGCTTGAAAAAGCTCTGGCTGTTTTACGCACCGGTGGTGTGGTCGGCGTGCCCACCGAGACAGTCTATGGACTGGCGGGCGATGCCACACGCGCTGATGCGGTCGCGGCGATCTACGCAGCCAAGGGCAGACCAGCCCACAACCCGTTAATTGCCCATGTTGCCGATCTTGAAATGGCTGAGCGCTATGCGGTGTTCAATGATCGGGCGCGTAAACTCGCTGATACCTTCTGGCCCGGCCCGCTCACTTTGGTTTTGCCGCTCAGCACAGACGCCGACCTTGCCCCCGCAGTGACGGCAGGCGGCGACAGCCTGGCGGTGCGATGTCCGCTTGGCCCACTTCGCGATTTGGCTGACGCATTGGGCCATCCGCTTGCCGCACCGAGCGCCAATTTGTCCGGTCACGTCTCCTCAACAAGCGCGCATCACGTGTTGAGCGATCTGCAAGGCGGAATACCCCTGATCCTTGATGGCGGGGCCACATCTCTGGGTCTGGAATCAACCATTTTGGACATGCGCGGCGAGGCGCCAGTTCTGCTGCGCCCTGGCGCAGTGGACGCTGAAAGCTTGGAAGCGACACTTGGCGTTTCCCCGGCCACCACCGACGATCAATCAGATAGGCCCGTCGCGCCAGGGCAGCTGGCCAGCCACTATGCGCCGCGCGTTCCAGTGCGCCTCAACGTGCTTCCGCAGGACGTGAAGCAAGGCGAGGCTTATCTGGGCTTTGGACAACACACCCTCCCCGACCATGAAACCCTGTCTGCCAGCGGCAATGTAAGCGAAGCCGCAGAGGTGCTTTATGCAGCGCTGCGAACCCTTGATCAGCAACGCCCAATGGCCATTGCCATCGCGCCCATTCCCACCGAAGGTTTGGGCCGCGCCTTGGCCGACAGGCTGCAGCGCGCCGCCGCGCCGAGAAGCTAGCGATGGTGTTGCCGCACCCAAACGATGGGTCTATAGGGGTGCCTCGCCGCAGATGATGTCTCCCGAAACCTTTGCATCGCGGCCTGTCGGAGCGTAGCGCAGCCTGGTAGCGCACCTCGTTCGGGACGAGGGGGTCGGAGGTTCAAATCCTCTCGCTCCGACCAATCATCCTGCCTTTACGTCCGCCTGACCGATCGCAGATTGCGCCCAAACACCCCCAACATTCTGCGGTCTATCGGCGTTTCGTGCATGCCTCATCCGCCGACATCTGCTACGGGCTGGCTATCTGGACATTCTGTCCGACCGCGGCACGGGCGACATCGTCTGCAAAGTCCGCTCACAAACGGCGGTACGCCTTTCATGCCAAACATCTCAACTTCTGCGCCAGACGGACTGCAAACGCGTCACCCGCGCGACTGGGTGAAAATCCTTTCTAGCTATCGTGAGCCCAATGCGCAGCGTAGTTGGTTTGAACTGGCCGTCACGTTGGGGCCGTTCGTTCTGTTGTGGGTTCTGGCGTGGTGGTCTCTGGGCGTCAGCTATTGGCTCACCTTCGCCCTCTCATCGCTCAACGCAGCCTTCTTGCTGCGGCTTTTCGCCATCCAACATGATTGCGGCCATGGATCGTTCTTCAAGAACCGTTCGGTGGGGGATTGGCTGGGACGCGTGATCGGTGTGCTGACGCTGACCCCCTATGATGTGTGGCGGCGTACTCATGCAATCCATCATGGGGCGTCAGGCAATCTTGGAAAGCGCGGCATCGGCGATGTGCAGACATTGACGGTGGAGGAGTATCGCGCGCTGAAACCTCTCAATCGCTTGCTCTATCGGCTCTATCGCAACCCCATCGTCCTGTTTGGACTCGGACCAGGCTACCTGTTTCTTTTGGAGTATAGGCTACCCATTGGTTTGATGGCGCAGGCAAGATACTGGGTCAGCGCGATGACCACCAACGCAGCGATTTTGATCGCCCTGCTGGTTGTTTTCCTCACCGGTGGCCTGATGCCCATCCTGCTGATTTTCCTGCCGACAACGCTTTTGGCCGCAACCGCTGGTGTCTGGCTTTTCTACGTGCAGCACCAGTTCGAAACCACACATTGGGCTTCAAGGGACGATTGGCAGCTGCAGGAAGCCGCCTTGAAGGGCAGTTCGCACTATGTCTTGCCGCCTGTGTTGCAATGGGTGACAGCCAATATAGGCATTCATCATGTGCATCATCTCTACAGCCCAATTCCGTTCTATCGCCTGCCCGAAGTGCTGCGTGACCATACAGAGTTGGCCGACACCAATCGGATGACGATCCGACAAAGCCTGTCGTGCGCAAAGCTGCATCTGTGGGATGAGAAAAGCCATCGGTTGCTTTCATTCGCCCAAGCGCAGGCCTGTCCACGCTAGGCACGTGAACCGTGCGGTTGCTGCACGCGATCCCTGCGCCAATTCGCCTCAAGGTTGCAGCGCTTTTGACTTAAAGGCTGTTCACGCGATGCTTACGAAGCTGCGGTATGACGGGACCTGTCGGCGATGCCGATTGCCCTGTCCCCGCGTTCGAGATTGTGCATGCAACCGTCTTTTTCCGTCACCGACCCGCTGTGGTTGATCATCGCCTTCGGGCTTGGATTTGGCGCGCGCGCCATCGGTCTGCCGCCGATGGTTGGTTATCTTTTGGCCGGGTTCGCCCTGGCTGGATTTGGCATGCAGTCCGGGCCGCTGCTGGAAGGGTTGGCCAATCTTGGCATCACACTGATGCTGTTCACGATTGGTCTGAAAATCTCGCTGAAAACCCTTCGCTCGCCGCAGATCTTAGGCGTTGCCACGGCACATATGACGATCACCTTCGTGGTCGCCAGCCTGTTTGTCATGGGCTTGGGCGTGCTCGGTCTGGCCCTGTTTGATGGCATCAGCTGGCAAACCGCTGCCTTGGTGGCCTTTGCCCTGTCGTTCTCCTCCACAGTGTTTGCGGTGAAGGTGCTCGACGAAAAAGGTGAGATTGCCTCCCGCCATGGACGCATCGCCATCGGTATTCTGGTCATTCAAGACATCATTGCCGTCATCTTCATGGCCGCATCGGAAGGCGCAATGCCAAGCATCTTCGCGCTCGGCCTGTTTGCGCTGATCTTCGTGCGCGGGCCACTTGATCGGCTGGCCAACAAGGCGGGCCATGGCGAACTGCTGCTGCTGTTCGGCTTCGGCATGGCGATCACTGGCTATGCGCTGTTCAGCGCGGTTGGCCTGAAAGGCGATCTCGGCGCGCTGATTTTCGGGATGCTGCTTGCCGGTTCCAGCAAGGCTGACGAACTGAACAAAGCCCTTGGTGTCTTCAAAGACGTCTTCCTGATCGGCTTCTTTCTGTCGATTGGCCAGTATGGTTTGCCGGACGCCACAGTGGGTATCACGGCGCTGGTGCTGCTGGTGTTTCTGGTTACCAAGACCAGCCTTTGGATGGTGCTGTTCTCAACCTTCCATCTGCGATCACGGGTCAGCTTTTTATCCACGCTGACGCTTGGCAACTACTCCGAGTTCGCACTCATCGTGGCAGCCGTCGCCTTCGATGCCGGTTGGATCAACGCTGAATGGCTGGTGGCACTGGCGGTTGTTGTGGCGCTGTCATTCTGCGTTTCCGCACCGCTGAGCAGCAACGCCAACACGCTGTTTGCCAGGTGGCGACCGAAACTGCAAAAGCTGGAATCTCATCGCTACCTGGAAGAGGACCAACCGATCCCACTTGGGGATGCACGTGTGCTCATCTTCGGCATGGGGCGTGTTGGGTCAGCTGCGTTTTTGAACGTCGCGGGCGATGACCCGAACTCGGTCATTGGCTTCGACATCGACAACACCGTGGTCGACAAACACTATGACCTTGGCCGCCACGTTCTGCGCGGCGATGCCAACAACCCAGAGCTTTGGGCCAAGTTGAAGGGCTTTAAAACCAATATCGGACTGATCGTTCTGGCCACCCCGCACCAGCAATCCAACCTGTCGGCCATCGCGCTGCTACGCGGAGAGGGCTATCGCAAAAAGATCGCGACCATCGCCTTCTATCCTGATGATGAGATGGAGCTTTACGCCGCTGGGGCGGACAGCGTCTACAATGTGTACCAAGAGGCTGGTGACGGCATTGCGCAAGAAATCGGCGGCATTCTTCGACCGGCTGCGTGAACCCATGCCGTATAGGTGCGGCAATCAGTGCCACCTCAAGAAACCCCCGATGCTTGATCCAAATCATCATGAGTGCTGTAAGCCTGTTTAGAATGCGTCTAAACGTGTAATCCGAACGCCTATTGGTGTGGTTGCTGATGGCAACAGATTAGGATTTGCGCATATTGGCGCAACTGGGGCCAGGCTGGCACCAACACGGACATGATGGTGCCGGGATCGGGAGCGAACGGATGAATTACGAAGGCTTTTTTCAATCTGCATTGGAGGGATTGAAAGAGGAAGGTCGCTACCGCGTCTTCGCTGATCTTGAGCGTCACCGCGGCAACTTTCCAAAAGCCACGCGCCACCGCGAAGACGGCACGGTGCAAGAAGTCACAGTTTGGTGCTCAAACGACTATTTGGGTATGGGCCAGCACCCCAATGTGATCAACGCCATGCATGAAGCGGTGAACCGCTGCGGCTCAGGTGCAGGCGGCACCCGCAATATTTCCGGCACCAACCACTATCACGTGCAGCTGGAGAACGAACTGGCTGATTTGCATGGCAAGGAAGCTGCTCTGCTCTTCACCTCAGGTTACGTGTCCAACTGGGCTTCACTCTCCACGCTGGCATCAAAGCTGCCTGATTGCGTGGTGATTTCGGATGCCAAAAACCACGCGTCGATGATTGAAGGCATTCGCCACTCGCGCGCTGAAAAAATGATCTTCAAGCACAACGATCCTGAAGATCTGGAGCGGAAGCTTGCCTCCATCGCACCAGGACGCGCGAAGATCGTGGCGTTTGAATCGGTCTACTCAATGGATGGCGACATCGCGCCGATCAAAGAGATTTGCGACATCGCCGACAAATATGGCGCCATGACCTATCTGGACGAAGTGCATGCTGTTGGCATGTACGGCCCGCGTGGCGGTGGCGTTGCCGAGCGCGAAGGGCTGATGGATCGCGTCACACTGATCGAGGGCACGCTTGGCAAAGCGTTTGGCGTGATGGGCGGTTACATCACCGGCTCTGCAGCCTTGTGCGACTTTATCCGCAGCTTCGCTTCTGGCTTCATTTTCACAACTTCATTGCCGCCATCGCTGGCGGCCGGTGCGCTGGCCTCGATCCGGCATTTGAAGGAAAGCGATCAGGAACGCGCTGGCCAAGAGGCCGCCGTTACCAAGGTGCGCAAGCTGCTCGATAAGGTCGGCATCCCTTATATGCCTGCGCCCAGCCACATCATCCCGGTGATGGTGGGCGATGCAAAGAAGTGCAAATTCATCTCCGACGTGCTGCTTGAGCAGTATGGCATCTACATCCAGCCCATCAACTATCCCACCGTTGACAAGGGCACCGAGCGCCTGCGCATCACGCCAGGACCGCTGCATACGGATGAAGATATCGGCCATCTGGTGAATGCACTTTCTGACCTCTGGTCGCAGTGCGCGCTTTCACGCGCGGTCGCCTAAACGCCGCCACGCGCCCGCTCTGCCAAATCGCATTGCAGCATTGCCATTTGTCCTGCCGTTAACGCCTTGCTAAGGTTGATCGGTGGGCGGCAATCAACGGGTGATATGGTGTGAGGATGGCAGAGAGCCTCCCTACAAACGAGCACGTGCACAGATCGCTAGCTGAACCGCCGTCGTCGCTGCATACGGCGTTACGCGATGTATTGCGCACATGCGACGACGACAGACTTGCCCGTCATTTGGGCTTGCGCAGCGCAGCTGCTGCCAAGGCCCTACGCGCCAACGAGGCGGCTCTTGATCACCTTACTATGCGATTGGCTGAGGGCTGCGAAGGCCAGTCAGCGAACGAGGCAGCATCCAATGCCCAAGCACTCTTCACGCGAAGAGACATGGCAATTGCCTCCACAGGGGATGCCGGCTTGGGAGACGCTGGCGATGCGTAAAGTTCTATCGGCAGAGCAGCTCTCCTCCCTGTTGGATGACCAGAACAATGGCCCATCACTGGAGGAGATCGTCACGCCGACAGCGGATGATCTGTTGGCTTTGACGGAGGCTGCCATCAGCGACGTTGAAACTGTCCTGCCTCTCACTGATGATCAGCGTCACGCGCTGCATGCGGCCTTGATAAAGCGACTTGTCGGCACAGTGAGCGAGGCGCCGGAAGCACCCCTGGAGTCTTTGCCAGATGAGGCGCTATGAACCGGCTCGACCCACGCCTTGAAACCAGAACTCAAGCCCGTGTACTTGATCAGGCACATCTTTCGAGCTGGTCCGCCGATGGCTTCACGATGGCGCAGCGGCTTGCACGCGCGCCTTTGTGCCTGACCGGTGGTATTGCCAGCACACGCCTGACCCTTGGACTCACCTTGCCTACATCCGCAGATGCTCAAGTCCTCGTGCCCGTGCATATAGAGGGTGAGACTCCCGTCTTGTCGCTCAACGAGCAAGCGCTGGACAGCCTGGCGAGCTTGCTTGAACGCGACAGCGCTCCTGGCTCGGGGCGAACACTTTCACTGGATGCAATCGAGGCACTTTTGGCCGGGCTGCTCGCGCCCCTTGCTTTGGATGGTATCGGGCGTGCGTGGCTTGCTGAGCAGACTGACGAGCCTCTTGCGCGCCCTTCCCCAGCATCTTTGCAGTTTGAAACCTGTGATATGCCAGTGCTTGGCACCGATGCCGCATTGGCCAAACTCTACGATCAAGTTTCGACGAAAATGGATCGTCTGGTCGCCGCGCCTCTTTCCTATTTGAAACCATCCCATCAAGCGCGCGCCGCCGTAGGAGTTGAAACACTGGTGGGCATGGTCGCGTTGAGCGAGGAGGAACGCGCAGCCTTGGAACCGGGTGGTGCTGCCGTTCTAGACGCGTACTGGCCCAACGGACGCATCTGTGTTGGGCGGCGCTTCGTGGCAAGCGCGGATGGATGGCGCATTGATGACTGCTTGGCGAACAGCCCTTTGATGGTGCGGTCCAGCACACTGGTGCGTGGCCTGGACGACCCAGGCCTCCATGCTCCGGTGCAGAGCACGGGGCAGCTGGAGCTTGTTGAGGGCCAAGACGTGATCGCCACAGGTCGTTTGACCACACTTCCCGAAGGCGATCACCTACAGCCTATTTTTGTGCTGGATCAGACCGGCTAACGCTCTTCAGACGCTTTGCTTCCTTGCGCTTGATACGCGCACGGCGCACGCGATCCTTGGTCATCAAGGCATTCACAGCTTCTTCGGCCCACAGCGCATAGCCATAGGCGTTCACATGGAACCCATCGCTGGCAAAGCCCGACTGCGGAAATGTCATACGTCGTTCAAAGCGTTCAATGCCGCGTCCTGCCGATAGGCAAGCTGCCAAAGCATCGAGAATGTCAGAGCGAAAGGAAAGGCAGGTTTTCAGCGGTTGCGGCAGCACCGGAAAAATCGTCATCGGCGAGATCGGCCAATGGGCAACAAGAGCACTGGGGAAACGAGCTTTGAGCGCATAGATCAATCCGCCGAACCCATCGATGAACCGCCTGGCGCTGTGGAAGTTCTTTGCGTCGTTCATGCCGATCACAACGAACACCAAATCGAAGGCGTTCTTGGGCAGGTTTGGCACCACGTGGTCGCGCAGATCAGCGCTGGTGGCCGATGAGTTGCCGGAGATACGCAAAGCGATGGGGCGATTGAGCCGCGCCGACAGGCGGCTAGCCATCTGCATCGCAAGACCTTCATCAAGATCGCTGGCGCCGATGCTCGCGACAGAGGAATCGCCGATGATGAGCACCCGGTAAGGCTCACCAAGCTTGTCATCGCCGACAATGGTTTCGACTGGACCATGCGGAGGCAGCAGTGAGATGCCACTCGATCGCACCGCCAGACCTTGCCAAAAGCAGAATGGCAACATGGCCCAACTGAGCCAGCTTTTCAGACGATTGGAACGAATGATGCGCGCAAGCTTGTTCTCGCGTGGCTGCCTTGCATCGGATGAGAAAGAGGAACGCATGATGTCGAGAGCGCTAGTCGCGACACGCATCGCGGACCAACGACAATGCCGTCGGCGCCAGGGTTGCGGATATCATCAAGTGCCTCCGTTGATCGGATGAACGTGTTTTTCTTTGCTTAAACCGCTGCTAAACCGGCGGCAAGAGACGGATGTTCAGCCCTATGGCCAGTGAGAGGCGCCTTGCAGTTTGATCGCACCTTCAAAGCGCTGCCCGGTGAGGTCGTGGAAATCCGCCCTGGCATCAGGCGGATCACCGCGCCCAATCCCGGTCCGATGACCTTCACCGGCACCAACAGTTACTTGATTGGAACCGACCGTTTGGTGCTCATCGACCCTGGACCACAGGATGATGCACACCGCGAAACACTGCTGACCGCGGTTGGCTCAGCGCCGCTGGATGCTATTTTGGTGACCCATACACATAGGGATCACTCGCCGCTCGCAAAAAATCTGAAGGTCGCGACGGGAGCACCCGTCATTGGGGCTGGACCGCATGTATTTGCCCGCCCATTTCGTGAAGGGGATGCATCTTTGGACGTCGCGGTTGATCAAGACTATGCACCCGACGAGGTTCTTGCACATGGCGCACGCCTGGAAGCTGGCGGAAGCACCTTTGAAGTGGTGGCCACCCCTGGCCACACGGCAAATCATCTTTGCTTTGCCCTGGATGGTGCTGGCGCCCTGTTTTCCGGCGATCATGTGATGGCCTGGTCCACAAGCCTTATCGCTCCGCCGGATGGCGATATGAGCAGCTACTTGGAGAGCTTGCAGCTTTTGTTGAAGCGCCAGGACACGCTCTACCTGCCCGGCCATGGCGCAAGATTGAACGATCCGCTGAGTTTTGTTGAGGCGCTCTTTGCGCACCGGATGGGCCGAGAGGCAGCGATTTTGGGAGCACTGGAATGTGACAGCCTATCGATCAGCAGCTTGGTCGACCGGATGTATGAAGGGCTTGACCCACGCCTGCGTGGTGCCGCTGGCCTTTCGGTTTTGGCCCATTTGGAGCGCTTGGAAGCACTGGGACAAGCCTCAAAAATCAACGGGTCAGATACACTCTGGCGCGCTGGTTCTGTGGCGTTCGAAAGCCGCGATTAAAGATCAGAGGCTGGTGGCGGCGTTGCTTCAATCGCCAGCAGGAACCGCTGGACCACACCATCAAGCACCGGCGCGTTGGTGCCGAAATCATGCAATGGGATGTTCGATAGGGAGCGCGCATCGATGGTTGAGCCTTCACCATCATCGGTTATGCGAACGGCGATGTCGTGCTCAACCAAAAGGATCGAGCCAGGCACGCTGAACTCTGCATCGAAGCTGAGGCCGTTCTCGGTCTCAAGGCGTGCCAGCTCCCAGCCTGCGGTGGCGGTGAGGGCTTCAAGCACTTCTGCCACGTGCCAGCCTGGGCGTTCGACAAAAGCGGTGGTCAGGTCGGGATGGGCCAAGCGCAAACGAATGCGGTCACCCGGTGAGGCAGCATCCAATGGCAGTTCCGTATCCGCATTTTCGCTCTGACCGAGACGTTCGAACTGAGGCGGGTTGTTCACATTGGTGGCAAGGTCGGGATAGCTTGGCGTTTGGGTGACAATGTAAGTAAGCGCGGTCACGCTCACCAAAACCGGCAGCGCCCAGATCAGCGCCAGCGTGGCGTCGGCAGTTCCAAGCCCGGTATTGTCCCAAATGTAGTTGAGGCTGTAGATCGCCAACATCAGAGCCAGCGTGCCAAGCGCTGCTGACATGCCAAGCCCAACAAGCGCGCCCTGCAAGGTGACAAAGCCAGCGCCTGCAAGCGCAACAGCCGCCACCAGGACCATCAACGACAAAGCCGCCACCACGCGGGCGCGGCGTGGAGCATGGAAAGGTCGTCTGATAGGGCGAAAGCGCATGCCGGGTGATGGCCTGAAACGATGCGGGAGGAAGCGAAGCTGGCGGGAGCTATGCCGAGAATCGCATCAATGGGCAAGCGTTGCTGTGACGTAGATACCACTTGCGAGGGTTGTTGACGGTGTTTTGACGTGCGTCACAGTTTTCGCCTTGGTTTGGCCGCAAGCTCCTGAAATCGACTTTTCGCACTGCACACAGGATGCAGATCGTTTTCTCTAGAACAAAGGACAGAGACTCCAGTGACCCTCGCCACCTCCGGTGCCCAACAGTTTGACGACACATCCCACGACGCCACGTCGTACGGCACCGATACCGCACCGTCCGTGAAAACGGCTCTTGATTGCGATATTCTCACCCTTGCCCGTGATGCCCGCGCCCATGAGCGCGGCGCGCACAACAAAGCCGCCGAAAAGCGCGATCCGCTTGATGCGCTTTACAAGCCGCTGGGCAATAAGGATGTCGCGTGCGTGCTTGAGGTTGCGGGCCGCTAAGCCCCCTCAACGTCCCTTTGGTTTATGGATAAAGGCGGGTGCTCGTCCAAGGCGCATCCGCCTTTTGCCGTTCAAAGACCACACGATCATGCAGGCGAAACTCACCGTCCTGCCACAGCTCAAAGATCTGCGGCTCTAGCTGAAAACCAGACCAGTGCGGTGGACGCGGAATTGGTTTGCCGGTCTCGTCCTCAGCGCCGTACTCGTCTGTCAGCTTGGCCACACGCTCGCGCAGCGCATCATTGGTTTCCAGTGGGCTTGATTGATGCGACGCCCAGGCGCCGATCCGGCTGCCACGGGGGCGGCTGGCGAAATAGGCATCGGCCACAGCATCATTGACTTGCGCAATCGACCCGCGCACCCGCACCTGACGACGCAGTGTTTTCCAATGAAAACACAAAGCCGCCTTCTTGGCGCCAAGAAGCTCCTGACCCTTGGCGCTTTCAAGATTGGTGTAAAAAACGAACCCGCTCCCCTCCACCGCTTTGACCAAAACAATGCGCGCATTGGGCAAACCATCTGCATCGACGGTGGCCAAACTTGCAGCATTGGGGTCATTGGGCTCGCTGGCACTGGCATCAGCCAGCCATGCTTCGAAGACGGCGTAGGGATCGGCCGCGTTGAGGAAATCGGTGCTCATTAACACTTCCCACAGGCTTTGGTGGAACACTGGATGATGGTTGATGTCGCCTGTTCGCGCGGCGTTGTCCAGCAGGATGGGGACAAT
Organism: Ahrensia marina; assembly: GCF_042140245.1. Lineage (GTDB taxonomy): Bacteria > Pseudomonadota > Alphaproteobacteria > Rhizobiales > MH13 > MH13. The sequence continues at coordinate 31,807 of NZ_CP159483.1, forward strand.
CCGGCTCAGTGTAATCGTCGCATGCCCCCAGCAATGGCCCGCCAGAGTTGTGCGTTTACGGGGTGCCCTATTATGTTTGACCAGCGTTGGAAGCGTGTGACCGCTACACCTTTGCGCCTTGTTGTGCCTGTCGGTATGGCGCTGGCTCTGACCGGCTGCGCCAGCGTTTCGGTACCCTTTGGTGACGTGTTTGGGTCCAAACCAGAACCGCTGCACACCGCCTCCATCGATGCGTCCGAAAACAACGCAGATGGCAGCCTGGACACGAGCATGCCACCAGAGCTGAATGCTGTCGCGCCAATTGAACCGGCCCGCTCAAGTGAGACCTCGCAACGGCCCGTTGATGATCTGATCGCCAGCCTTCCTGCCGATAGCAGCCCACGTGTTTCGCTCAGCCAAGCTGATCTCAACGCCATGGGACGCGCGCTCACCCATGTGCTCTCAAGTGATGATGATGCGGGCACCTTCTCCTGGTCGCATGAGGCCACCGGTCGCTCTGGTTTGATGACGCCGTTCCGCCAGCTCAGTTCCAACAGCGCAGGTGCCTGCCGTGTGGTCAGCGTTGAGATCACCGACAATGGCAATGACACCATTTTGCTCGCCGATGCCTGTTTGCAAGGCGACGAATGGGTGTTCGTGACCCCGCGCGCGGGGCAAGTGCTTTAGCCGCAAACGCCTGCCAACGCTGGAAAACAGGCCGGAACGCACCTACATGACGGTCGCAGTTCTTTTCTCCCCTCTTTCACCGGTGTGTTATGCGTGACCCCTATTCTGTTCTTGGTGTGACCAAAGGCGCCGACAGCGCGGCCATCAAATCCGCGTACCGCAAGCTCGCCAAGAAATTTCACCCTGATCAAAACCCGGATGACCCCAAAGCCAAAGAACGCTTTGCTGAGGTCTCAGCGGCCTATGATATCGTTGGTGATGATGAAAAGCGTCGGGCTTTTGATCGTGGCGAGATCGATGCCGATGGCAACCCGACCATGGCGGGCTTCAATCCGTTTGGTGGCCGCGGTGGCTCGCGCGCACAGGGTGGCCCCAATCCAGGGTTTGAAGACATCTTTGCCACTTTCACGCAGGGTCGCGGCCCCGGCTATCGCAACGCCGGTGCCGGGTTCAGCGGTGGCGGCGGTGCCGAAGACATTTTGAAATCCATGTTTGGTGGCGGTGGACCAGATATCGGTGGCATGGGTGGCGCTGGTATGGGCGGCATGGGCGGGCAGGCCCGATCACGCCAGCAGGCAAGACCCAAAAAGGGTGCCGATGTTAAGGTCAGCACGCGGGTCAGCCTGGAAGAGGTGCTGGCCGCCGACAAAGTGCAGGTTGCAATCCCTGGTCAGGGAACGGTGAAGATCGCGCTGCCCAAAGGCGTGGAAGATGGCCAAACCATTCGCTTGAAAGGCAAGGGCAAGCCCTCGCCCACCGGCGGCGCCAATGGCGATGCGCTGGTGACGGTGCGGTTTGCCCAACACTCCAGTTTTAAGGCGGATGGCGCGACGCTCTTGATGGATCTGCCTGTTACGCTGGATGAAGCGGTTTTGGGCGCGCGCATCAGCGTTGCGACGCTTGATGGCACCGTGGCGCTGAACCTGCCGGAAAACGCCCAATCGGGCCGCACCATGCGGCTTAAAGGTCGTGGTTTGCCGACTGCCAAGGACGGCGAACGCGGCGATCTGTTGATCAAAGTGCAGATCAAGCTGCCTGAGGACGGCGATGAGGCGCTGTCAGCGCTGATGAAGCGCTGGCGGACAGACGGTCGGTATAGCGCGCGTTAGGATCAGGAGCGCAGGCGGCGCAGCAGATCAACTGAAGGCTCGCCTGTGACCTGCAAACCCTGGCTGCGCTGATAGTCGCTGATCGCGGCGCGCGAGTTGGGCCCAATCACACCATCCACACCATCGGTATCAAAGCCGAGTGCCGTCAGCCTTTCCTGAAGCTCCTTGCGGTCGGCTTTGGTCAAACCGTTGGCATCGGGCGGAAAGGGTGTTTGCAAAGGTCCACCGCCTGCAATGCGGTCTGCCAGATGACCAACGCCAATCGCATAAGAATTGGAGTTGTTGTAGCGCTTGATCACACGAAAATTGTCGGTCACTGCGAAGCGCGGCCCACCCGGCTGCGGCTGAATGATCTCACCGCCTGACGCGCCATTGGTAACCTCCTGGCCCCAACGCACGCCGCGGGTCCACCCCATCTGTTGAAGATAGGCCGCCGCGGAGGCCAGCGCATCGGTCGGGTCATCAGACCAGATGTCACGACGGCCGTCGCCAGTGAAATCCACCGCATAGGCTTCGTAGGTCGTCGGAATGAACTGGGTGTGCCCCATGGCACCCGCCCAACTGCCGCTCAAAAGAGGGGCTGAGATGTCGCCGTTTTGTAGAATCTTCAGGGCGGCGATCAGCTGCTGCTCAAAAAACCGTCCACGGCGCCCATCAAAAGCCAGTGTCGATGTGGCCGAGATAACCGAGATGTTGCCGCGCCGCTCGCCAAAAGAGCTCTCTAGCCCCCAGATCGCCGTGATGATTTCAGCGTCCACACCATAGGTCTCTTCCAGGCGCGCCAGCACGGTACGATGGAAGGTGTAAGCCGTTCGGCCGTTGCGCACGCGCTCATCAGAGGCGGCAATGGCCAGATAGTCTTCAAGCGTGCGGGTGAACTCGGTTTGGTTTCTGTCACGGCTCACAACACCCGGCAGAAAGCCTGCATTGGCAAAAGCAGTATCAAGCGTGGCATCGGTGATGCCCGCCGCCCGCGCGCGCGGCAGGAAGGATGATACCCATGCATCATAGGCCGCGTTGGGCGTTGGCCGAAGATCGTCGGCGAGCTGATCGCTGGCGTAGCTATAAGCATCCACCAGGCCACCGCTGGCGCAACCGCTCAGTGCCGTTGCAAGCATTCCAAGTCCAAAAGTTCGACGGGTCACAGGCATGATCTATCCTACCAAGACTACAGGCTCTAACGCGTGTTCAGAATCAGTATGCCACTCATAACGACCAGCTTATGCCAATAAAATTAACGCTGCGACCGGAACACAACAAAGTTGCAGCGACCAGGTGTTGAGCCAGACAACACGAGTACTGGCTTGATTGATGTCACAGCCAAATAGGACTGCCTGGCTACCCTTGCACACAAGAAGGGTTTCTCATGACCAGTGATGTTGATGGCTTGGTGGATTGGCTTTTGGCGGGCGATGTCGCCGTTCGCTACCAGGCTATGCGCGACCTTCTCAACGACAATCAAAAGCCACTGCAAGACCGGATCTCCCAGTCAGGTTGGGGTCATCAGTTTCTTGCCAAACGCAATCTAGATGGTACCTGGGGTGATGCTTTCTATCAGCCGAAATGGACCTGCACACACTACACGCTGCTGGACTTGAAAGCCCTGCAAATGGCGCCTGGAACGCCTGGCATTCTCGATGTCATCCTTCAGATCGTTGGCCGCAACATAGCTGGCGACGGCGGGCTTGGGACAACACCCGGCCTGAAGAAAAGCGACGTTTGCGTGAACGGCATGCTGCTCAACTATGCCTGCTACTTTCAAATAGATGAGCCACCAATCAGGTCGATCATCGATTTTCTCCTGAACCAATGGATGGAGGATGGAGGGTTCAATTGTATGCGCAATCGTTCAGGCGCGCGCCATAGCTCGCTGCATTCGACCCTGTCGGTGCTTGAAGGTTTTTTGGAATATGAGCGGGCTGGGCATAGGTATCGGCTTGATGAGGTGCGCGAAGCCGCCTGCGCATCACAAAGCTTCATCCTCCAGCACCGGCTTTTCAAATCCGATCGAACGGGCAACATCATCCATGCGGACTTTTTAAAAATGCCTTATCCGGCGCGCTGGCGCTACAACGTGCTGCGCGCCTTGGACTATTTTCGTGATGCTGGTGTCGCTTTTGATCCTCGCATGGCGGACGGCCTTGCAGCGGTCCTGAAAGCAAAGCGCTCAGATGGCAGGTGGCCGCGTATGGCAGCCCTTCCAGGCAAGGTTCATTTTGTTATGGAAACGCCGCGTGGGCCGAGCCGGTGGAACACGCTTTTGGCGCTCCGGGTGATGAAAGCGTACGGATCGCATCTTTAACGCTGCCCAAAATCAACACGACCCACCAGGCTGCTCGCCGAATGGACGTGATCCGGTGGTTGATCGCCAAGCTGCGCCTGTGACACTCTAAGAACCAACAACCAAGCAGCACCAAGCTGCCGAGGCGCGCGCAAAAATGCTCAGCGCGCGGAGACACCACCGGGAACCAGCATGCACCAGACGCTCTACCTGTCGCATCCAAGCTATCTGGATCATGCAACGCCCACCGGGCACCCAGAACGACCAGACCGCATTCGCGCGATTGATCGGGCGCTAGAAGCTGAAAAGTTCATGGACCTGGACCGCGACGTCGCGCCTTGGGGGACGTTGGATCAGGTTGCCTATGCCCACCCACTCAACTACGCCACCAGCATTCGCGATGCCTGCCCGGAAGAAGGTTTGGTGCGTATCGATGCCGATACCACCGTCTCACCGGGCACCTGGGAAGCGGCGATGCGGGCTGTTGGCGCCGCCTGCCAGGCGGTGGATGAGGTGATGACGCGCAAGGTGAAGAACGCTTTTTCTGCCTCCCGCCCGCCCGGCCATCATGCCGAGTATGCCCAATCAATGGGGTTCTGTTTTTTCAACAATGCCGCAATCGCCGCCCGCCACGCGCAGGTTGCGCACGACGCCGAGCGTGTGGCGGTGATCGATTTTGACGTCCACCATGGCAATGGCACGCAACACATTCTGTGGAACGATCCGACGATCATGTACGCCTCCACCCATCAGGCTCCGCTCTACCCAGGCACCGGCGCTGTTATTGAAACGGGCGAACACAACACCATCGTCAATGCACCCTTGGCATCCGGCGATGGCACCGAACAGTTCAACGGCGCGATGTTGGAGGTGCTGTTGCCACGCTTGCACGCGTTCAAGCCTGATCTGGTGATCATCTCGGCAGGCTTTGACATGCACACGCGCGATCCGCTGGCCAACATCCATCTGCACGAAGCTGATTTTGTCTGGGTGACCGAACAGTTGATGGAGCTTGCTGAGCAGGGCGCAGGCGGGCGTGTCGTTTCACTGCTTGAAGGCGGCTATGACCTGCAAGGGCTGTCACGCTCGGTGGCAGCGCATGTGGAAACGCTTATGCAGGCCTAATTTGGCCTGATCTCTTGACCTTCGGCACCTCTACCCGCCACGCTTTTGGCGAACGACAGGAGCCTATGCATGAGCGAATTGGACGAAACAGCCGTCGACACCCTCACCTTTGAAACGGCAATGACCGAGCTGGAACGCATTGTGGATCGGCTGGAGCGTGGTGAGGTGGCGTTGGAAGATTCCATCGCGATCTATGAACGCGGCGAGGCACTTAAAGGCCGCTGCGAGGCGTTGTTGAAAGCTGCTGAAGAACGGGTGGAAAAAATCCGGCTGTCTTCCTCAGGCGAGGCAGCTGGCACCGAGCCGCTCGACTCCTAACCGATGCTTGGGCGCTAAACATGCTTGGCCCGTTTGCCCTGTTTTGCGGCGTGATCATTTTGATCGGTTGGGTGTTCCTTATCCGCGATTGGATTGCGAGCACCAACTGGAGCACAGTGCGTGGTACGGTGCGCGGGGTGGATGTGGTGGCAGCTCAACGCACCGACCCCTATCGCCCTTGGCAGCAGATGGACGGCTTTCACGCCATCATCCGCTACGCCTATGAGGTGGATGCGCAGACCTATGTGGGCGAGCGCTTTTCGGCCACCCGGTCACCGTTTTTTGCCACCGAAGCTGACGCCAACACGTTCCTTCAGCGCTTTCCCTTGCATTCGCACCTCACCGTGCGCGTTGACCCGTCCAACCCGAAGCAGACCGTGCTGCAACGCCAACTCTCAGCCGCTGATGCTTTGCCAGGTTATCTTGGTATGGGCTGCATGATGGTTGGCTTGCTGCTGCTTTGATCGTTTTTTGAAACGATAGGCGGGGGACTGTTCGGCAATTGCCGACAGTCTGTCCTTCCGCCAGCGGATCGACAACGTTCACCACCACCCCTATCTCTCCATCATCTCTCTTGTTGATGAAAGGCTGATGGCGATGAGCTGGCAACCCGACCTTGATCCCAAACTTGGCGATCCGAAATCCTGCGATGCCATTGAAACCCTGATTGTCCCGCGTGCTCGCGACCTGGGTGGGTTCGAAGTGCGTCGCGCCCTGCCCTCAGCTAAGCGCCAGATGGTGGGACCGTTCATCTTTTTCGATCAGATGGGGCCAGCAGAGTTTTTGGTTGGCGGCGGGATTGATGTGCGACCGCACCCGCACATTGGTTTGGCAACGGTCACCTATCTGTTTGAAGGCGAGGTTTTGCATCGGGATTCGCTGGGCACCGAGCTTTCCATCAAACCGGGCGAGCTGAACCTGATGTCGGCTGGCAAAGGGATCGTGCATTCTGAGCGCACATCTGAGGCCGCCAAGGCACTGGGGCCAAAGCTGTTCGGTATCCAAAGCTGGGTGGCGCTGCCGGAAAGCCACGAAGAGTCTGCCCCGGCCTTCATCCACTACAGCGCCGATGAACTTCCCATGCTCAACGATCACGGCGTGAGCTTGCGCGTGGTTGCCGGCGAAGTGATGGGTGTCAAAGCACCGACCGAAACGGCGTGGCCAACGCTCTACGCCGATGCTGTGATGGCCGCAGGATCATCGATCCCGCTTGACGCGACCTATGAAGAACGCGGCATCTACACCGTCAAAGGCGAGATTGAGATTGCCGGTGATGTTTTTGGGCCAGGCCAACTTTTGGTCTTCAAACCCGGCGATACCATCACCGTCAAAGCCAAGGATGATGCGCGGTTTATCATCCTTGGTGGCGAGCCGATGGACTCCAAACGCTACATTTGGTGGAACTTTGTCTCTTCGTCCAAAGAACGCATTGAACAAGCCAAGGCAGACTGGAAAGAGAAGCGCTTCGACATCGTACCCGGCGATGAGGAAGAGTTCATCCCACTGCCAGACTAGCGGGACGCATTCTCTAAGACGAAAGTCAAATGTATTAGACACTATAAGTGTCAGACTTTCTTTACAGTCAAAGTCGGCGTAGGGTGGACGATACAGTTCCCCCTACGCGTCACGATGGCGCGTCTTATTGGCTCAACTGATGCGCTAGTGTGACCACATGGATATGATTGAACGCCCCAACACACCGCTCCTTGATACGATTGCAGATCCCAGTGATTTGAAAGGCTTGTCGCACGATGAGCTGGCTCAGATCGCCGAAGAAGTGCGCGCAGAAATGATCTCTGCCGTCTCGGTAACAGGGGGGCATCTGGGTGCCGGGCTCGGTGTGGTTGAACTGACGGTAGCCTTGCATGCGGTGTTCAACACGCCCGATGACAAGCTGATCTGGGATGTCGGACATCAGTGCTACCCACACAAAATTCTCACCGGACGGCGGGACCGTATCCGCACCATCCGCCAGGGCGGCGGCCTATCGGGGTTCACCAAGCGGGCTGAAAGCACCTACGATCCATTTGGAGCGGCGCATTCCTCCACTTCCATTTCGGCAGGCTTGGGGATGGCCGTGGCGCGCGACCTGACCGGCGGCACCAACAATGTGGTTTCAGTCATCGGCGACGGATCGATGTCGGCGGGCATGGCCTATGAAGCCATGAACAATGCCGGCGCGATGGACGCACGGCTGATCGTGATCCTCAACGACAATGACATGTCGATTGCTCCACCGACCGGCGCCATGAGCGCCTATCTGGCGCGGCTCGTCTCCGGCAACACCTATCGCTCGGTGCGCGAGGGGCTGAAGCGCGTGGCCAACAAGCTGCCGCCCTATTGGCACAAGAAGGCCGCGCAAGCTGAAGAGTTCACCCGCTCATTCTTCACCGGCGGCACGATGTTTGAGGAGCTTGGCTTCTACTATGTCGGCCCCATTGATGGGCACAACATCCATCATTTGATGCCTGTGCTTGAGAATGTGCGTGATGCGCAAACCGGGCCAATCCTGGTGCATGTGCGTACCCAGAAGGGCAAAGGCTATGGCCCTGCTGAGGCGTCCTCAGACAAATATCACGGTGTTTCCAAGTTCAACGTGATCACCGGCGAGCAAGCGAAAAGCAAACCCAATGCGCCTGCCTACACCCGTGTCTTCGGGCAATCGCTGATCCGCGAGGCTGAGGAAGACAACCGGGTGGTCGGAATCACCGCAGCAATGCCCGGCGGCACCGGTATTGATATGTTCGGACAGGCGTTTCCGGCACGCACCTTTGATGTGGGTATTGCCGAGCAGCATGCGGTGACATTTGCTGCCGGCATGGCAAGCGATGGCATGAAGCCGTTTTGCGCCATCTACTCCACCTTCCTGCAACGCGGCTATGACCAGGTCGTGCACGATGTGTCGATCCAGGGGCTGCCAGTGCGCTTCCCCATCGACCGTGCCGGTTTGGTGGGTGCTGATGGACCAACCCACGCAGGATCATTCGACATTGCCTATCTTGGCTGCCTGCCTGGCTTCACCATCATGGCTGCAGGCGATGAAGCGGAGTTGGTGCATATGGTGCGCACGGCTGCCGCTTACGATGAAGGCCCGATTGCCTTCCGCTATCCACGCGGCGAAGGGGTTGGCGTCGATTTGCCGGATCGCGGCTCCATCCTGGAAATCGGTAAAGGGCGGATCGTGCGCGAGGGCTCGACCGTTGCGATTCTATCTCTGGGCTCGCGCCTGAAGGATGCTCTGGTTGCCGCTGACACGCTGGAGACCGAAGGGCTCTCGACGACTGTTGCCGATGCACGCTTCGCCAAGCCGCTGGATGTTGATTTGGTCGCCCGCCTTGCGCGTGAGCACGAAGTGCTGATCACAGTGGAAGAAGGCTCCGTTGGTGGCTTCGGCTCGTTCGTTTTGCATGCGCTGAACGATGCGGCACTGCTTGATGGCCGCTTGAAGCTTGCCACACTGACACTGCCAGATCGCTATATTGACCAGGACAGTCCCGCCAAAATGGTGGCCGAGGCAGGCCTTGATGCCGATGGTATTGTGCGCAGCGTCTTTAAGCTGCTAGGGCGCGAAGAGTATGTTGCTCCTGTAAGGGCTTAAACGCTCAAGGGGCAAACCAACTCGGCCCCTTACAGTACAGGCGCATCCATGGGCGCACTTGCTCCCTTCACAGCGTTGCTGATTTCCACGGCACTGTTGGTGTCGGGCTATTCGCTGCAAAACGCGCTGATACCGCTGCGCGGCGAAGCGGAAGCCTTTGGCGCGTTTTGGGTTGGCGGCCTGGGGTCGGGCTTCTTTCTGGGCTATGCGTTGGGGTGCTGGTTCGCGCCGTCATTGGTGGCCCGCGCGGGGCACATCCGCGTTTTTGCCGCTTTTGTTGGGCTGATGTCCGGCACGATCCTGCTACACCCGCTGGCAATTGATCCAGCCTTTTGGGTGCTGTTGCGGATGATCACCGGCTTTGCCATGGCCGCCCTCTACATCATCTTGGAAAGCTGGCTCAACGAGCGCACCGACAATGCCAACCGCGGCACGGTCATGTCGTTCTATGTGATGATCAACTTTGCCATGATCGCGTCTGGCCAAATGCTGCTGACGGTTTATCCGCTCGATAGTTTTGCGCTTTTCACCATCGCTTCGGTGTTGATTTCGTTTGCGGCGCTGCCTTTGGCGCTCAGTCGAGCAACGCAGCCTGCGCCGCTCTATGAGGTTCGCCTCAATCTTCGGAAAATCTATCAGACCTCACCGGTGGGTCTCGTCAGCATCATTGGCGTTGGCCTTACCACCGGAAGCTTCTGGGCATTTGGCGGGGTTTTTGCCACGCGCTCTGGCATGGACAGCGATGGCGCAGCCCTGTTCCTGTCCGTCACCATTTTGGGGGCAGCGCTGTTTCAATGGCCGATTGGGCGCCTCTCCGACAAAATCGACCGCCGGTTTGTCTTGGTGGCCCTCAATTCTGCGGCTGTGCTGGTTTGCGTGATGGTGAGCCTTCTTGGCCCCAACCAACCGGCATTGATTCTGCTTGCCGGGTTTGTGTTTGGCTCTGTTATCTTCCCAACCTATGCGCTGGCCGTTGCGCATACTTTTGACCACGCCGAAGCCGATCAGCACGTCACTCTCGCTTCAGGCCTCTTGCTTGCCTTTGCCCTTGGTTCGGCGACCGGGCCATTGGTCGCCTCTGTTGCCGTTGATCAACTGGGTGGGATCGGACTGTTCACCTATGCCGCCTTTGTGCAAGCGCTGATGGTTGTGTTCATGGGCGTTCGCATTGCTCAGCGCACGGCTATCGCGGATGAAGACAAAGAGGACTTCACCCTCTATGCCACCGCCCCTGTCGGTGCTGTCTTGGTCGATTCTGAGCTGGGCGACCAAGACATTGATTTGTTCGAACCTGAACCGATGGTATTTGAGCCTGAGACAGCAGATGATGACGATAGCGAACAGGCCAAAAACGATGGCCCTGCGGCATAGGGTAAGCTTGCGCGTTGGGCCAAGGAGCGAGATAACGCGCTCATGAGACCGATTGCTGCCTTCACCATACTTCGCCAGCCGCTTGCGGCGTTGGCTCTGTGTGCGTTGTTGGCACAGCAGTTGGTTGGGTTTGTGCTGATCGCATCACCTGCCATGGCCCTGGAGAGCGGCTTCTCGCTTTGCCTCTCCGGACCGCCCGGGGCCGATGACAACCCCAAGGATGTGATCGGTGGCGCAGGCTTTTGTCCCTGCACGCTGACAACATCCCTGGCGCTATTGTCGCCATCAGGGCCGCAGATGGCTGCACCTGAAACACTATTGCTTGCGCTGTCTTTTGCTGCGCACGGAAGCTTGCTCTTCGACAGCCCTCCGACCGGCCCACCGCCAGCACGGGCACCACCTGCAATCCTTCACAGCTGAACGATTTCTCTTTTTTCGTCTTTGTGAAGGACACCCCCAATGACCAAATCTCTTCTCGTTGCCGCGAGCGCTTTGGCGCTTGCCTTCTCTTCTTCTGTCGCTCTGGCGCATGATGGCCACGATGATGATGACGCCATGCATGATGGGATGACAGTGAGTGTTGGCGCGCTAGAACTCTCCGAGCTGCGCACACTGGAAACACCACCCAATGCCCGCAACGCTGGTGGTTTTGTGACCATCGTGAACACCGGCGATGTGGACAATCGACTGGTTTCAGCCACCTCGCCTGTGTCTGAGCGTGTGGAATTGCACACCATGACCATGGACGGCGATGTGATGCGCATGCGCGAGCTTGAAGAGGGCATTGCTCTGCCAGCTGGTGAAACGGTGGAACTGAAGCCAGGCGGTTTGCACGTGATGTTCATAGGCCTCAGCGCGCCCTTCGTGACAGGTGAAACAGTGCCGGTGACGCTGACCTTTGAAAGCGGCGACACACAGGAACTAATCATGCCCGTTATGGAGCGCACCATGGAGATGATGCATGGTGACGATGATAACGAAGGTCATGATCACAGCAGCGATGGGAGCCACAACTGATGCAAGCGGTACGGATCATCCTTTGGGGTGCGGTTGCGCTCATCGTGTTGGGTATGGGGGCGTTTTTGGCGCTCACCACCATGCGTGGCCAAGCACCCGATCAGAGCGCTCTTTATGAAGGGGTCGACAGTGTTGGCGGTCCTTTCACCCTGGTGCGCTCCGACACCGGTGAGACGGTGACGCAAGAGGACTTTGCCGACAAACCCAAGGCGATCTTCTTTGGCTTCACCTACTGCCCGGATGTATGCCCAACAACGTTGTTTGAGCTTTCCACCTATCTTGACCAGCTTGGGCCGCTGGCCGACGACATCCATGTGCTGATGGTCACCATCGACCCTGAGCGCGACACCCCGGAGTTTCTGGAGCAGTATGTTGCGGCGTTTTCCGATACCATTGTTGGGCTAACAGGCACGCAAGAGGCCGTGGATGAGGCTGTGGCCAACTACCGCGTCTATGCCCGTCGGGTCGAGCTTGATGATGGCGATTACACGATGGACCACACCGCCTCGATTTTCTTGATGAACGAGGACAACCAGCTTGTGGGCACCATCGCCTACCAGGAAAACCCTGAAACGGCTTTTCCCAAGCTGGAGCGGCTGGCCCGTATGGGCAGCTAAAGCGCCGCCTCCACCAGGCTGCGACACTATAGGTGAATGGCGGGCCCTTGCCGGGGCTCGCCATTGGCACCAAATTCTTCTGCATACTGTGCAGGAGCGACCATGGCTGAGCCCAATCCGTTAAGTCTATCGAAGCTTGCCACCCGCGCGCGCTACATCGCGCGCCAGGGCACACGGGTTGGCTGGTATGCCGGCCAAGCCTATCGCATGCGGCGCATGCAGCAACAGGCCGTGAAGCGTGACCCCTCGCTGAAAACCGATGTGAAACCGCCACAGACAAAGGTCCCCGGCGTGCCAGAACTGCTGCGCGGCGTGGCAGCCCTGTCGGCGCGGGACCTGTCCAACATCGAGACTGGCCTCTACCCCGCACCACGCGAGGATGAGCGCTGGGTGGATCGCATTCGCGATGCCCGCGCCTTTTTTGCAGATGCCCCTGAGGTGGCCCGCAGGCGCGCGGAGAAGCGACATCAGGAGGCCCGCGAGGCACCGCAAGCCGACAAACGCCCGCGCTACTACCAACAAAACTTCCATTTCCAGACCGATGGCTGGATGAGCGACGAGTCCGCGCGGCTCTATGATACGCAGGTGGAGGTGCTGTTCACCGGTGCCACAGCTGCCATGCGACGCATGGGGTTGGTGCCGGTTGCCAACTGGATGAAGGGCAAGGATCAGCGCCACCTACGCGCGGTGGATCTGGCGACTGGTCCCGGCAACTTCGCTGATGCCCTCGCCCAAGCCTATCCGCGTATGCCCTTGATGGCGCTCGACCTGTCAGAGGCCTATGCCAATCACGCCGTCAAACGCTTCAAGCGCTATCGCCATCAGCAAGGCATGGTGGCCAAGGCTGAAGAGATGCCTTTTGGCGAGGCGTCTTTGGATCTCACATCATCGGTCTTTCTGTTCCACGAGCTTCCGCCGAAAATTCGAGTGGCCGTCGCCGAAGAGATCGCCCGTGTGTTGAAGCCAGGTGGGTTGTTTGTGTTCGTCGACAGTTTGCAGCCTGGCGACACGCCCGCCTATGACGGGCTGTTGGAACTGTTTCCGCAGCTTTTCCATGAGCCCTATTACACCACCTATGCGACGACCGATCTGATTGACCTGTTTCAGTCGGCAGGCCTTAAGATCATGCACGAGGATACGGCGTTCTTTTCCAAGGTGCTTGCCTTCGAAAAGCCATTCTGAGCGACCAATACGTGGTATCACGTAAACCAAAGATGCTGCGGTAAGAAGGGTAGCAAGCCAAACATGGCAGGCGTTGTCAAAGGATGGATGTTGCGCATCGCAGGCTGGGGTCTGGTGGCCCTCGGCCTTGTGATGTTGGTTCTACCGATCCCGCTTGGCATTCCGGTGATGGCTTTTGGCCTTGTTATTCTCATCACCACATCGCGGACAGCGCGCCGTATGATCCGCTGGCTGAGGATGCATTCGCGACCGGTTGACCACAGCTTCACCTATCTGGAGACGCGCGTGCCGACGCGTCTTGGCGCGACCTTGAGGAAAACGCGTTTCCGCCGGGTTGGTCGGCGCGCCATGCGGACCGCTCAAGCCGCCGTCAAGCCGTAAGGCAATTCAGTCGATATCGATATCAAGGCCGAGATCGAGCGAAGGTGCTGACGAGGTCAACCAACCGGACGAGATGTAGTCGACGCCACTTTCAGCAACACCGGCTATTGTCTCCAGCGTGATGCCGCCGGACGCTTCCAATATCACCGGCTTGCCGCCCGCTTCCTGGTTCATCGCCACTCCTTTGGCCAGTGTTTCCGGTGGCATGTTGTCGAGCATGACGACGTCGGGGCGTTCAGCATCAGGCAACGCCAAGATCAGCGCAAACTGATCGAGCGTATCCACCTCAATCTCAATGGCCATCAGGTGTCCGGCATAGGCCTTGGCAGCACGTACCGCCTCCACCACGCCACCACAGACGGCGATGTGATTGTCTTTGATCAGGATCGCATCATCGAGCCCGAAACGATGGTTCGAGCCGCCACCTTTGCGCACAGCGTATTTCTGCACAGCGCGTAAGCCTGGAAGCGTCTTACGGGTGCAGGTCACTTTGGCTGACGTATGGGCGATGGCATCGGCATAGGTCTGCGTGGCCGTGGCGATGCCTGACAGATGGGTAAGGAAGTTTAGCGCCACGCGCTCAGCTGACAGCAGCAAGAGCGCTGGGCCAGCAATGCGCGCCACCACGTCGCCAGGTTGAACGCGATGACCATCGGTAATGGCTGCATGAAAGGCGAGACCATCGCCGATCTGGCGAAAGGCTGCTTCTGCCAATGGTAGGCCAGCGATGGTGCCAGGCACCCGCGCGCGGATAACCGCTTCAGCGCGCGCACCAGCTGGCAGGCAAGCTTGGCTTGTTACATCCCCTGCCCGGCCCAAATCTTCCAGCAAGGCCGCGCGCACTAGCTCATCGATGATAGGGCGGGGCAAGTCGTTTTGAAGAACAGACATAGGAAGCCTTGGCAGTTGATCTCACGCGGCGTGTGGCATGTCATCCACCGCCGTACGCAGATTGGCAAGGGTCCAGAACGAACGCTTGGCTTGGTCCACATCTGTATCGGGATAGTCGGCACGGGCATGGCCACCCCGGCTTTCGGTGCGCTTCAGAGCACTGGCCGTCACGATCCAAGCGGCCAACGCCATGTTGCGGACCGAAAGGTTGATCGCGTTGTCCTTGATGGTGCCAAGCGTTTCCAGCGCCGCCGTCAAACCCTCGCCTGTGCGCTCCACACCGACATGCTTGCCCATCACCATGCGTATGGCACGCATGGCTTCCTCATCGGAGTGCGAGAGAACGACCGAGCCAGAGCTTGCACCCACCTCCGCGTGGCGTAACTCCGGCACAGGCATCAAGCGCAGAATGTCTTCGGCAATACGGGCTGAGAAAACCACTGCCTCGAGCAATGAGTTGGACGCCAGACGGTTGGCGCCATGGGCACCGGTGGAGGACACTTCGCCCGCAGCCCAAAGCCCATCCAGCGAAGTGCGACCGTAAGCGTCGGTGAGAATGCCACCCATATGGTAGTGCGCAGCGGGCTCCACTGGCAGTGGCTCTTTGACCGGATCAAGGCCCGCTTCCATCGCGCTTTCATAGACGGTGGGAAACATGTCGGGGAACTTGGCGCCGATCGCCTCGCGGCAGTCCAAAAACGCTCCTTTGCCCGATTGAACCGCACGGTGAATGGCACGGGCCACAATGTCGCGTGGGGCCAGCTCAAGGTCTTCGTGCACGCCTTCCATCAGCCGCGTGCCATCAGCGTGATGCAGTGTTGCGCCCTTGCCGCGCAGGGCTTCGGTGGCCAGTGGCGCGGGGTCTTTTCCGACAGCCAGAGCTGTTGGGTGAAACTGCACAAACTCAGCATCAGCGATGATCGCCCCAGCTCGCGCCGCCATCGCAAGGCCTTGCCCACGCGCTTCCACAGGATTGGTGGTGACAGCGTAAAGCCCGCCCGTTCCGCCGGATGTTAGTACAACGGCGCGCGTGTGCAGTGTTGTCGGCACCTCTGCCTGACCGCTATCGCCGCGCGACTGCAGGCCAACAACCTGACGCCCCTCGGTCAGGATCGCTTCAACGACATGGTTTTCAATGACGCGAATAGACGGTGTGTTGGCGACCGTTTCAATGAGAGCGGCCATGATGGCCTGACCGGCACGATCGCCCTGAACGTGCACAATGCGATCCACCGAATGCGCAGCCTCTCGACCGAACGTCAGGCGACCTTGAAGATCGGTGTCGAACGGCACGCCATAGGTCAGCAGATCCTGAATGCGAACATTGGCCTCTTTGACCAAAAGCTCGGCCATGGCCTCATCGACCAGACCTGCTCCGGCGGCGATGGTGTCTGCCAGATGGGACTGCCAGGTGTCGCCTTCGGCGATGGCCGCTGCGATACCGCCTTGTGCCCAGGCCGAGGATGCACCGATGCCAAGAGGCGCCGCCGTCACCACCGTTACCGGCCGTGGGGCCATTTTGAGGGCGCAGAAAAGCCCCGCCAGGCCGCCACCGACAATGACAACGTCATCGACAAACATGTCCATCTCGCTCGCCTTGCTGCTTGGACCCAAGGCCCAAGCCTTAGGGTCAGGCCCTAATTGTTCAGGTTCACCATCGCTTCAACCGACGCGCGGGCGCGCTTGGCCATTTCTTGCGCAATGAGAACTTCGCCTTCCACGGTGAGCAGCGTATCAAGGATTTTTGGCAATGTGATACGTTTCATGTGCGGACAGAGATTGCACGGGCGCACAAACTCCACATCCGGCGCTGACGCAGCCACATTGTCGGCCATGGAGCACTCGGTGACCATCAACACTTTACCCTGACCGTTCTCCACCACCCAATCGATGATGCCAGCGGTGGACCCTGTGTAGTCGGCCTCAGCGATCACATCCGGTGGGCACTCTGGGTGGGCAATCACTTTGATCGATGGGTCGGACGCCTTGTAGTCGCGCAGTTCTTCGCCTGTGAAACGCTCATGCACCTCGCAGGCGCCTTTCCAGGCGATGATATCCACCTCGGTTTGGGTCGCAACCCAACGGGCGAGATACTGATCAGGCAAAAAGATCACACGATCCGTGCCCAGACTCTCGACCACCTGCACGGCGTTTGAGGACGTGCAACAGATATCAACCTCGGCCTTCACGTCTGCCGATGTGTTCACATAGGCAACCACAGGCACGCCGGGATACGCCGCTTTCAATGCGCGCACATCAGCGCCCGTGATGGACGACGCCAGTGAACAACCGGCTTTCATGTCCGGGATGAGAACTGTTTTCTCGGGGTTCAGCAGCTTGGATGTCTCGGCCATAAAGTGGACGCCGCACTGGATGATGATATCGGCATCCACCTTCGTTGCTTCCTTGGCCAGTTGCAGGCTGTCGCCGACAATGTCTGACACACCATGGAAGATTTCTGGTGTCTGGTAATTGTGCGCCAAGATCGCTGCGCCACGAACTTTTTTCAGCTCGTTGATCGCCTTGATGTAGGGCGCGTGCACAGGCCACTCGATGCGAGGAATCGCATGGCTCATCTTTTCGTAAAGATGGCCGACAGCAGCTTCCACCTCAGGTGTGTAGGTAAGGTCTGGCATCGGCAGGCGCTCAAACGTGCGCGAGGGCGCCGGTATCGGCGCATCGTGCCAGTCCGGGGTTGCCACCGGGGTGAGTGTGCGTGGGCTTTCGATGCGAAACTCGCGCTCTTGCACGGCTGTCATGATCTGCCTCCTCCAGGCAAATGCCCAGGGGCCCTCAAAAGGCCACACAAGGGCTATTTCTCACTTGGAGCATAACTCTGATGAATAGACTTTTGCTCATGTTGAGTTTTAGTATAGGGATTTTCTGCTCCTCTTGCAAGGCGGCAACGGTACTGAACCGTCCGGTACGGCGGATGCGGCATCGATCGGTTGAAGCACTCTTCCGGTTTTCCAGGCGGCTTGGTTCAATTTTCTTGATCCGAGCGTGAAAGAAATTGCGTTGGTGAGGGGATTTGAACGGGTGTAGCTAGGGGGTTCCAAGGCTGGATTGCCTGCAAGCTCTTACCCATGGTGACCCTATGGCGAATCACTCTCAGCCATCTGGCAGCTCTAGCGTACCAATGACAGCCCTTTGGCTGGTCATCGTCTGCGGTTGTTTGATCTCCCTACTCTCGTTTGGACCACGATCCATTCTCGGGTTGTTTCTGGTGCCCATGACGGAGACCCAAGGGTGGAGCCGTGAGGTGTTTGCGTTAGCCCTTGCGATTCAGAACTTGATGTGGGGCCTCGGTCAGCCCGTTGCGGGTGCGATTGCAGACCGATACGGCTCGGCACGCGTGCTGGTTTTCGGCGGTTTCGTCTACGCCGGTGGGCTGGTCTTGATGGCATGGGCACCATCACCGGGTTGGTTGCACCTGTCAGCTGGGATCATGGTTGGTCTTGGTATGGCAGCGGCGTCGTACTCGATCGTGCTGGCCGCGTTTGGGAGGCGGGTTCCAGAGGAGAAACGTCCGCTCATCTTTGGCCTTGGCACAGCGGCGGGCTCCATGGGCCAATTCCTGTTCGCTCCAATCGGTCGCGCTTTCATTTCCAACTATGGGTGGGAACAAGCCCTCGTGCTGCTTGGCGTCCTCATGCTGGCCATTCCCTTACTCGCTTTTGCTCTGCGAGGTCGGTCGGACCAAGGTGCAGTTGCGGACTATATCGAGGGACAGACGCTAACCCAGGCCGTTCGCCAAGCTTTCGCCCATCGCTCATACGTGTTGCTTGTTGTTGGTTTTTTTGTTTGCGGCTTTCACCTCGCATTTATCACCGCTCATATGCCAGCCTACCTGGACGATTTGGGCCTAGACCCTCGCTTGGGGGCCTGGTCATTGGCTCTGATTGGCCTGTTCAACATTGTGGGTGCGCTGGCAGCCGGTGTTATCTCAAGCCGGTACTCCAAACCGATTTTTCTTGCACTCATCTATCTGGCGCGCGCTGTTTTCATCGCGCTTTTCGTTTTCACTCCGGCAACACCGCTGACGGTGCTGCTCTTTTCAGCTGGGATCGGTTTGTTATGGCTTTCCACGGTTCCGCCAACATCTGCCCTGGTCGCCATCATGTTTGGGCCGAAATACATGGCAACCTTGATGGGCATAGTTTTCCTCAATCACCAGATCGGTGCCTTTCTCGGCGTTTGGTTGGGAGGTAGACTATATGATGCCTCCGGGTCGTACGATGTGGTCTGGTATCTTGGCATCGCTCTTGCCATCTTCGCCGCCATTGTTCACTGGCCTATTCGCGAAGCTCGCGCCGACGCGCCGATAGCCTCGCCCGCTGAGTAAGGATGCCATGTTATGAGCCTGCCGACTGAACCGTTTAACGCCATTTGGATCACCAGCGACGATGGCAAGCGCGCCAAACCAGCCGTGGTTCATGAGATCACACTGGATGATCTGATGCCGGGCGACGTAACGCTCAAAGTCACGCACACAACGGTGAACTTCAAAGACGGCTTGGCGATGACCGCCAAAGGCCCAATTGCGCGCAAGTTCCCCATGATTCCCGGCGTGGACATGGCGGGCACGGTGATCGCTTCGGACCGCGAAGACTTCAAAGAAGGCGATGAGGTGATCCTCAACGGTTTCGGTGTTGGCGAGGGTCATATGGGCGCTTACGCATCCTATGCCCGTGTCTCTGGCGACTGGCTGATTCACCGCCCAACAGGTTTGACAGCTGCGCAAGCCATGGCCATTGGCACCGCTGGCTACACAGCCATGCTCTGCGTGATGGCGCTGGATAAGGCAGGCGTTAAGCCGGAAGATGGCCCGGTTTTGGTCACCGGCGCAGCGGGCGGTGTTGGCTCGGTGGCCATCGCGATCTTGGCGGCGCGTGGCTATCATGTGGTCGCGTCCACCGGCCGCCCGGAAGAAGAAGACTATTTGAAGGGCTTGGGCGCCGCGGAAATCATCGACCGCAATGAGTTCAATGGCGACGTAAGACCGCTCGCCCGCGAAAAATGGGCCGGTGCGGTTGATGCAGTCGGCTCAAAGACGCTCGCCAACGTACTCAGCCAAGTGAAGTATGGTGGCGCTGTTGCCGCTTGCGGCCTCGCTCAAGGCGGCGACCTGCCCTCGTTCGTGCATCCATTCATTTTGCGCGCGGTGCAGTTGATTGGCGTGGAATTGGTGATGACGCCCATCTCCGTTCGCAAAGCCGCTTATGATCAGCTTGCCAAAGACCTCGATATGGCCAAGCTCGACGCGATGACCACGCATATTGGCTTTGATGATTTGCTGGATGCAGGCCAGCAGATCATGGGCGGCAAGGTACGTGGGCGACTGGTCGCGACCCTCTAAACTCGCTGTCCTAACGCACGACCTCAACCACATCATCGACCGGAAGATGGACCGCGCTGGTGCGAACCTCTCGTACGGGGTCGCTTCCTAGGGTCGGTGTTTTGGTTTGCGCGTAGCGCAGAAGCTCCACACGCTGGGCCAAGTCATGGACCGGCTCAACGCTGCCTTTGGAATCAGAAACCAGAAATCCAGCGGTCATGCCCGCCATCATGGCAGGCACCATGATAGCGCCAAGCGTCCGCGCATAGCGCGAATAAAAACGTTTTGATGTGTGGGCGGGCATCGTGCCTTTTGGCATCTTGCGCCCGCCCATGTTTGTCAGCCCCTGCATTCAAACTCACCATATGTTGTTCGTTGGTGTTGCCAGAGAGGTAGCACGGACAGGCCGGAAAAACCGTTACCGATTGTGGCAACGGCGTGGCAATCGCAAGGCATGCCGAACAAGCCGTAAACGGGTTAATGAAGCTTTTTCAGGCATTTAACAGAAGGTTGAGAAAGCTTATCGCACCACAGGCTGGCCAAAACGCAGGCCAGCGGACGGTCGCTCAGCGATGACATCGCGGCGGAAGCGATAGAGCGCAGCGGGTCGCCCACCAGTTGCCTGGGTGGTGGCGCCTGTCGGTTCAACAAGCCCGGCATTGTCCACCAATCGACGGAAGTTTTGCTTGTGCAGGCGACGCCCGGCAATCGCTTCAACAGCTGATTGCAGGCCGGTGAGCGTGAAGCTTTGAGGCATCAGCTCGAACACCACCGGGCGGTATTTCATCTTTCCGCGCAGGCGGGCAATGGCGGTGGCAAGGATGCGGCGATGATCCAGTGCCATGGGTTGGCCGATACTGGACGTCGGCAGTGTGTCTGTTTGCGCGCGGCCATCGCGCATCGCCTCTTGGGCAAGGCCAGCCTCATAGATCAACTCATAGCGCTCCAGAACTCGCTCTTCGTCCCAGGTGAAGCTGCCATCGTCAGCTGCCTCTCCAAAGGCAAGCGCAACACGGCGTTCCCGACTGAGCGAGCGACCAGGCGGCTCTTCCCGCCCCTCCGCCTTCAGCCATTGATGCAAAGCCGGCAAGATGGCCTCATCAAGAATGGCAGGCCTCCCGCTGCGCCAGTCTTCCCACGGGAAAAACTGATACCAACTTTGCCATGACCAAGGCGCATCCTCGCTCTCATCGGCATCGTTGCGGGTAAGTGCCAGATATCCAATCGACAGGACATGCGGCGCTGAGGATGGCGATGTGGCGTGACGGCCTCGATCTCCAAACGTGTAGAGCTGCTCAATGTATCCCAGGCGGAACCCGGTCTGATCTTCTACAAAACCGCGCAGACCAAGCTCCAACGTACGATGGCGCAACGGCGCAAAGGGCCCTGATGGAAGTGCGCTGGCTACTGTTGACGGATCACGTGAAGGCACAGTGAGAATTGCAGGCGAGCCGCCGACCAGCGCGGTGACGGCTGCCGTCAGATCGATCCCAATGGTTTGGTTGTCGTCAGCCTTGGCCATGTCCACCGGACATCTCACCAACGGGCATCGCGAAGGGCTTGCCTTCATAGGCCATCGCGCCGCGACCGATGGCCGAAATAGCCTCTTTCATCTCACCGCCTGCGCCAAGCAGATCGTCTGCAAAACCTACCATACGGCCATTGGGCGTTGCCCACGGTGCGCGGGCGCGCAACAGACGAGCCAGATCATGCGGATCGCTGTCTGGGGTCAACGCGTGAGAGAGAATGTAACCCGCTGCAGTGGAGCGACTGACACCTGCCCAGCAATGCACGACCATGGGCGCTTTACGATCCCAGGCGCGGCCAAACTCCAGGATTTTTTCAACATGGGCTGGGCTTGGCGGCACCAACCCTTGAGCTGGCGCCGTGATGTCATTGAACTCAAGGTAGAGGTGGTTTTCTTTGGCAATCGTTTTGGGGCGGTCCACCGCTGTGCCGCCACTGATCACCGTCAGCAAGTGCGAGGCACCGGTTTGGGCGACGACATCGTGGATGGCAGCAAGCGAACAAATGTAAAGCGTCATGCGCCAAGGCCTATCATGGTTGTGCGCGGTGTGCGCTAGAGTTTCTGCCAGTTGGTTTTGCCGACAGTGCTTCCAAATGCGCTTCAAACAAAGTCGCGTGACGGTCAAGGAAGGCTTGTTCCGCCTCCAACGCTGAAACCGGCTCAATGACAATGGATGCGAGCGCGCCTGGCGGTTTGCCAAACAGTTTTTCAGCTTCAAGCATTGCAAAACCCGCCAATTGCGAGGCTTCCAGAAACGCTGAGATGCCGTCAGCCTGTTTAATCGCTTTGTGCATGGGCGTGGGCAAGGCTGCAGGCAATTGGTGGCGCAGATGAATGGCTGATGCCAACCGCGCTTCAATGCTGCGGTAGCCATCGCCGAGCAATGCTTTGAACGGCGAAATCATGTCGCCGATCACATATTCCGGCCCATCATGCAGCAGGGCCGCCAAGCGCACTTCCGCCGGGGCTTCACCGCCCGCCAAAGCATCGACCAGATCGACAACCAGCAAACTGTGCTGTGCCACCGAAAAGGCGTGATCACCCGTGGTTTGGCCATTCCAGCGCGCCACACGGGCAAGGCCGTGGGCAATGTCTTCCACTTCGATATCGAGGGGTGACGGATCGGCCAGGTCAAGCCGTCGGCCCGACAGCATGCGCTGCCACACGCGTGCTTGTTTCGATTGGCTTGCAGATGTGCGCGGCACGCGTGTCCCTTGGCAGTCTTAGTCTTGGTTTTTGGCCTCTGGCCCAAGGCTGTAAGTGGCATAAGGGGGCGGGGCAAGCTCAACCGGCGCACCATTCACATGAGCAGGGCCTTTGAGTTGATCGATGCGCACCACGGCGACAGCGTTGTTGCCCGCCACCAAACGAATGGTGCCGACCTCGCGCTCACCAACCTGCACGGTATCGCCAATGCTTACAGTTTCGCCTGTGACGAGCACAGGCCGCCGCCGTGATGTGCCACGATGCTTCACTCGGCTCACCACCTCTTGGCCAACAAAGCAGCCTTTGGAAAAGGACACTGCATCGGTGAGATCAAGCGCGACATCGTGCGGAAAATCCTGGCTTGCAAGAACTTCAGATGGACCTTCCAGCACGCCGAGCGCCGCGCGATGGGCATGATAAGCCTCAGCGGTTTCCGTCGCGTTTGCTGCGCCATAATGGCGAACGCCCATTTGGGGGTGACGGGCATCCTTCAAACCATCTGCAACGCCTGAAAACACTTGCAAATCCGATGGGGTGAGCGTGACCTTGGCGCGTAGCTTGTAAAGCGTGAGCCGCTTGGTGAGCGCGTCAATCTCGCTGGCATCGCACTCCAGCGCGAAGCCTTCCCCGTGCTTGCTGACGAGGAACGAGAAGAGAAGCTTGCCCTGCGGTGTGAGCAACGCTGATCCTCGCACCTCTCCGTCGCCTGGAAGCTCTGAGGTGATCAAGCCTTCAAGAAAATGCTCGGCATCCTCTCCTTCAACCAGAAGGAGGGCACGATGGAGAAGCTGAGCAAGAGGCATGGCGATGGCGCACCCATGATGGAAAGGAAGACCTTTCCAACGAGATAAGTGCCCTACTGAATGATCTCAAGATCAGGTTCAAACGCGTGAACCACAAAAGCAAACGTCACATCGTGCACAACTGGTTCACCATCCATGGTCACCGTAATGTTGCCGACATCGCGGCCCTCGGCAATGATTTCGCTATCAAGTGCAGAAGCCTGCCCAGGAGTGAAAACCACCTCAACACCGTCATGTTCAAAACTGCCTTCCTCGGCCAGTTTTGCGGTGGAAATGGCAAACTCGGTGTCACCGTGGCGAACCATCACCACCCGTTGCAGTGGCGCAATGCCGTCAGGAAACGGTCCATTGTAAAGGAATGGCTGCGCCAGCGTATCGTAGCCGCGATAGGGGTTCATGCCATAAGGGCGGCGAAAATTTAGTGGGTCTTCGAGCACCATCGCGTCGGGATTTGCTTCAGCAAACCGTTCCCAACTGACAAGCTGTGAGGGCAGCATCGTCAACGCAGTGCCCGCGTAAGAACCCGTGATTGATTCACCTGAGAACTGCTGCCACCAGCTGTCAGTCTGGCGGTCATACATCACCAGATCGGAGCGGCGCAGCTTGCCCGTGGTACCAAAATCCAAAATCTCGCCATCCACGTTGCGATCAAACACGATCGCCGCGTTGCACAGCGGACAATAGGTGACGGAGACAGGCATACCACCCACTTCATCGTTGACGATTTCGTGGAACGTCATCACGCGCAACGGATACGCACGGGTTTCGCCATTGTGTGTGAAGCTCATCACCGGGTCGAGCGGGTTCAAATGCTCCACTTCTGACACAGGAATGAAGCTCGGATTGTCGATGGGTGGAATACCATCCCGGCGTGGTCCGCCATCCATGATCTCGCCCAGATCGACGGTCGCTTGGGTAAAGTCAGTGGACCAACCTTCGCGTTGCCAACGGTCAGGGTTGGCAAAGGCTTGGCTGGCGAGCAGTGCGGACAACGCGATACCGGCAACGAACAGAGCAGCTTTTGCAAAAGACGCGCGATGATCAGTCAGCGCACGAGCCTTCGCGTAAGCTTGAGAGGGTGTTGGGCGGGCATTCATGACGGTCGAGCCTCCTTTGGATGGCTCGCATAGTGCTTCGAGCCAGCCGATTAGGCCACACACCGTTGATCAACTTGCCGCGAGGTGAGCCGCTAGAAACTAGCCAAAAAGCTCGTCGACGGCGTCTTGCGCACGCATCTTGGTTTCATCGGTTGGAATGCCAGCTTGCGCCTCGTCATCAACCGCATTGATGATGCCGCTGGCCCGATCAATGGCCGGACGTAACTCGTTGACGATGGTCATCATCAACCGATCTGCCAAAGCAGGGTCCATTGACGCGCTGGTATCAACGCCTGACAGCAAAATCTGGATATCCACGATCTGCTTGTCCAAGTCGGCAACCACCGCATCAAAGCGCGCCTTGGTAGCTGCTGGAGCTGCTTGATAGGCCTCAATAGCAAGCGCCTTATCGGCGAACACAGACTGCTCGAAATGCTCTGTATAGCCGCGCGGCTCCCACGCCATAACTTCCTCGGCCATGTCAGGCATGTCCGGCACCATCTCCATCAACATCACCACCTCATTGAAGTGGTTGAGATAATCCGTGGCCAGAAAGCTGGACGGATTGATGTTGGCGGCGGCCAAAGCATCGGGGCTGAAAGGCGACAGAGAAAGCATCAAACGCGAACATTTGGTGGCAACAACGATCCACAACTTACGCGAGAAGAGGTTACCAGAACCTTGTGACCATGCATCGGCTGTGGCCATCTAGGGCCGACAGTAAGTTGGTGGGAGTTTTCAGAAATGTGCGGACGCTTTGTGCTGATGTCTCCGCGTGATGAGTTGGATGCACTGTTTGGCGTGATACCAGATGGTCCGTACGAGCCGCGGTACAACATCACGCCGACGCAGCCGGTGCTCCACATCCAGCAGTTTACCGGTGAGGTGCGCGCCGACTATGCGCGCTGGGGCCTCATCCCTTCCTGGCATAAGGACCCACAGAATGCACAGTTGCTGATCAATGCGCGCAGCGAAACGGTGTTGGACAAACCCTCCTTCAAGACCGCTATCCGACATCGTCGTGTGCTTGTTCCAGCCACGCACTTTTATGAATGGCGACGCGAGGGCAAAGACAAGCAACCCTATGCGGTGGATCGCAAAGTGCCTGATGGCCAGGATGGTCTGTTTGCGATGGCGGGCATTGTGGACGAATGGGCCGGCAAGGACGGTGAGGTCTTTTCCACACTGGCGATTCTCACACAGCAGGCCGATGGAGATATCGCCGCCATACACCACCGCATGCCCGTGGTTGTTCCGCCCGATCACTATACCAGTTGGCTGGATTGTCGAGCGGTGGATGCGAACATGGCGCTGGAACCACTGCGCGTGCCGCAGCCGAACGCGTGGAAGCTTTGGCCGGTGGACAAGGTTGTAAATCGCGCTGGCGTGGATGGCCCGCAGCTCCTGGACGAAGTCGCGCCGATGCCAGTGGAACCACCGAAACCCGATCCGCAGATGGATCTGTTTTGATTTGTCCGTGATGGCCGGGCTTGACCGGGCAATGACGGTGGATTGGTTGCTAGTCCTGTAAGACTTTACCCGGGTTCATAATCCCATTGGGGTCAATGGCGTCTTTCAGCGTCCGCATCAGCGCCAGAGCGACAGGATCTTTCACACCGGGCAAAAGATCCCGTTTGGCTTGACCGATGCCGTGTTCGGCAGAGATGGAACCGCCATAGGCCGTGACAATGGCGTGCACGCGCTCATTCATCGTCTCGTAGTTGGTGAGATATTCTGCGCGGTCTGCGCCAACAGGCTGCGACACGTTGAAGTGGATGTTGCCATCGCCCAGATGGCCAAACGGTACAGGGCGGCATCCGGGCACCATCTCCACAACGGCCGCCATCGCCTCATCAAGAAAATCAGCGACGCTGGCCACCGGCACTGAGACATCATGCTTGATGGACCCGCCTTCCGGTTTTTGCGCTTCGGAGAGACCATGACGCATCGCCCAAAACGCGTTGGCCTGGTCCAGCGACTGCGCAATGGCTGCGTCTTCCACAAGCCCTTCTTCAAACGATGTTTCCATTGATTGCATCAAAAGGCCCTCAGCGTCATCGTCACCACGGCCTGAGGATATCTCGGCGAGCACGTACCAGGCGTGCTCATGTTCCAGCGGATCGCGCATGCCATCCATGTTGCGGGTGAGAAACTCGATGCCAATGCGTGGCATGATTTCAAAACCTGTGAGCGATGGCCCAGCCATGTCTTGCATCAGTGAAAACAGCTTCAACGCTTCATACGGTGACGCCAATCCGATCATTGCGGTGCGCATGCCCTTCGGCTTGGGGAAGAGTTTCAAGCTTGCCCCGGTGATGACACCAAGTGTGCCTTCAGCGCCGATGAAGAGATGTTTCAGATCATAACCGGTGTTGTCTTTGCGCAGCTTAGAGAGGCCATTCCAGAGCCGCCCATCAGGCAGCGCAACTTCCAACCCGAGCACCAAATCGCGTGTGTTGCCATAGGCCAAAACGCCCGTCCCACCTGCATTTGTGGAGAGGTTGCCACCAATCATGCACGAGCCTTCCGCACCCAAAGACAGGGGGAAGAGACGACCCGCTTTGACCGCGGCATCCTGAAGAGTTTGCAGCACAACACCTGAATCAACTGTGATGACGCCCCCAACCGGATCAACCTCTCGAATCTGATTGAGCTTGGCCAAAGACAGCACAATCGCGCTGCCTGATTGGTCTGGTGTCTGCCCACCGACCAGCCCTGTGTTCCCCCCTTGCGGCACCACGGCGATGCGGTTCTCGTTGGCAAATCGCAGCGTTTGGCACACCTCCCCAATGGTACGTGGCTGAACGATGGCTGCCGCTTTGCCGACATAGCGATCGCGCCATTCGTGCAAAAAAGGTTCCTGCGCTTCAGGATCCGTGATCACCGCTTGATCACCCAACAGGCGCGACAAGTCCTTGGCAGTTTCGGCAAGCATGGCCGCTCTCTCCTTCATTGCCCAGCGCGTGCTCACCTGGCAGGGCTTTTCCTTACACACGTCCTAGGGTAAGAACCGCCGCACCGCCAGATCGGCGTTTCCGCACCCATTCTTCCACCTTTTCAATCAGAGGGTTATCCTTCGTGTCTGGTCCCATAATGGAAGGCAAACGCGGCCTTATCCTTGGCCTTGCCAACAATCGCTCCATCGCTTGGGGTATTGCCAAAGCGTGCCGTGAACATGGCGCAGAGCTTGGCTTTACCTACCAAGGAGAAGCGTTGAAAAAGCGCGTGGAACCACTTGCACAGGAGCTGGGCGGCGAAGTGTTCGGCCATTGCGATGTGACAGACCCAGCATCGATGGACGCGGTGATGGCAGCGGTCGAATCAAAATGGGGCAAGTTGGACTTTCTGGTCCATGCCATTGCGTTTTCCGACAAGGACGAACTGACTGGACGCTATGTCGATACGAGCGCGGAAAACTTTGATCGCTCGATGAACATCTCCGTTTACTCTTTCACCGCCCTTATGCAGCGCGCTGAAAAACTGATGAGCGATGGTGGATCAGCCATCACCCTCACCTATTATGGCGCTGAGCGTGTGATGCCGCATTACAATGTGATGGGTGTTGCCAAGGCCGCTCTTGAAGCGTCCGTGCGTTACCTTGCTGTTGATCTGGGAGGCCAAGGCATTCGTGTGAACGCGCTATCAGCCGGGCCCATCAAGACCCTCGCCGCCTCTGGCATTGGCGATTTTCGCTATATTCTGAAGTGGAACGAGTACAACTCGCCGCTGAAAAAGACCGTCTCCATCGACGAGGTTGGCGACGCGGCGGTGTACTTGCTTTCGCCCCTCTCACGCGGTGTGACCGGTGAAGTGCACCATGTGGATTCCGGTTATCATGTCGTCGGCATGAAGGCTGTGGATGCGCCAGATATTTCTGTCGTCAAAGACTGATATCGAACGCGCGTGATCCAACTTTCTCATCCCCTCATCTTCATCCGCCATGGCCAAACCGACTGGAACAAGGAAGGTCGGCTTCAGGGCGGACAAGATATTCCGATCAACGAGACCGGCACGTGGCAGGCCACACGTAACGGGCGGCGCCTGAAAGGCGTCTTTGACGATGAAGCCTTTGAGCTAAAGGACTTCACCTTTGTTGCCTCACCGCTCGGTCGTTGTATCCGCACGATGGGCCTGGTCCGTCAGGGCCTCGATCTTGATCCTGAGACAGGGTTTACCCGGGATGATCGGCTAAGGGAGATCACCTTCGGCCAGTGGGAAGGTAAGACGTTCGATGAGCTACAGGCTCTCGACCAGCAATCCGTCACCGAGCGCGAGGCTGACAAATGGGGCTTTGTGCCACCCGGTGGTGAGAGCTATCAAATGCTCTCACAGCGCATGCGCCCTTGGCTTGAGAGCTTAGACCGGCCAACGGTCGCCGTCTCCCATGGCGGTGTGTCGCGCGCTGTGCGTGGACTGCTGTTTGATCTTGAGAGCGAGGAGATCCCAAGGTTGGATGTCCCGCAGGACAAAATCTACCTGATACAGGACGGCCAGGGGTTCTGGCTCTAAGACGCCACGCCGCCTCGCGAGGCGATTGTCGGCTATGGTGAGACAGATCGTCTTGCTCGCTTTGTTTGACGACCCCCATGGCCCGGTGTAGCACCAACGCACGACACTGATATTTGGGCTTCCATGTCTCACAACAGTTTTGGACATTTGTTTCGCTTCACCAGCTTCGGTGAAAGCCACGGCCCGGCGCTGGGCTGTGTGGTGGATGGTTGCCCGCCGCTGATCCCACTCACCGAAGCCGATATCCAAGGTGATCTGGATCGTCGCAAGCCCGGTCAAAGCAAATACACCACGCAGCGGCGCGAACCCGATCAGGTGAAAATCTTGTCCGGCGTGATG
Source organism: Ahrensia marina (assembly GCF_042140245.1). Lineage (GTDB taxonomy): Bacteria > Pseudomonadota > Alphaproteobacteria > Rhizobiales > MH13 > MH13. The sequence goes on from NZ_CP159483.1 coordinate 61,183, forward strand.
GTCGACGAAGACGGCGTTCAGAAGACAACCGGCACGCCCATTGGCCTGATGATCGAGAACACCGATCAACGTTCAAAAGACTATAGCGAGATCAAGACCCGCTACCGTCCTGGCCATGCCGACTACACCTATGACGCCAAATACGGCATCCGCGACTATCGCGGTGGCGGGCGCTCTTCAGCCCGTGAAACAGCAGCGCGGGTGGCCGCCGGTGCCATCGCCCGCAAGGTTGTGGCGGGCATGACGATACGCGGCGCGTTGGTGCAGATGGGCCCCCACAAGGTGGATCGAGACAATTGGGATTGGGACCAGGTGGGTCAAAACCCGTTCTTCTGCCCTGATGCTGGGACGGCTAAACGCTGGGCGGACTATCTCGACGGCATCCGTAAGCAAGGTTCATCGGTCGGTGCCGTGATCGAAGTGGTCGCTGAGAATGTGCCAGCCGGGCTCGGCGCGCCGGTTTACGGCAAACTTGATGGCGATTTGGCCGCGGCCATGATGAGCATCAACGCTGTCAAAGGCGTGGAGATTGGCAACGGGTTCGAAGCGGCAGCGATCACCGGCGAAGAGAACGCTGATGAGATGCGCATGGGAGACGATGGAAAGCCCGTTTTCCTTTCTAACAAAGCCGGTGGTGTGCTTGGCGGTATTTCCAGTGGCGAACCAGTTGTGGTGCGCTTTGCCGTTAAACCGACCTCCTCAATTCTCACACCGCGCCAAAGCGTGACACGCGAGGGTGACGAAGTTGATGTGATGACCAAAGGTCGGCACGACCCCTGCGTCGGCATCCGCGCCGTACCCGTTGGCGAAGCCATGATGGCTTTGGTGCTGGCCGATCATTTTTTAAGACACCGTGGACAGGTAGGAACCTGATTTTGGATCGTGATTTAAGCCATGTGCAGGCCGCTATCGACGCTTTCAAGCAAGGCGCGATGCTGGTCGTCACCGATGATGATGACCGCGAAAACGAGGGCGATCTGTTCGTTGCGGCCGAGCACTGCACACCAGAAGCTATGGCCTTCATCGTACGCCACACCTCCGGCATTGTCTGTGCGCCCATGCCACCAGCCAGCGCCAAACGGTTGCGCCTCGACCCGATGGTCTCGGCCAACGACGCCCCGCTGGCGACTGCCTTCACGATCTCAGTCGATGTCAAACACGGCCTCACCACGGGCATTTCAGCTGAAGAGCGTACCAACACGGTGCGCGCGCTGGCCAATGGCAATGTCGGCGCTGACGATTTCGTTCGCCCTGGCCATGTCTTTCCGCTCATCGCCCGCGAAGGGGGTGTGCTTGTGCGTTCCGGGCACACCGAAGCGTGCGTCGATCTCTGCAAGCTGGCTGGGCTTCAGCCGGTGGGCGTACTGGCCGAATTGGTCAATGATGACGGTACGGTGAAGCGGGGCCCAGAAGTCTCTGCCTTTGCCAAAGAGTATAATCTGGTCTCGCTCTCCGTTGCAGACCTCATTGCTTGGCGACAGAAGTCAGAGCGGCTGGTCAATCGTGTTGACGAGGCTGACATCGATACCCGTCATGGGCCGGCACGGGCCTACAGCTATGAAGTACCCTTCGATGCCATGCAGCATCTTGCCGTGGTCTACGGCAATGTCGACGGTGCGCAGGATGTTCCGGTGCGCCTGCATTTGGAGCAGGTCAGTGAGGATGTTTTTGGCACGCATGGTCGTCTGGATGAGATCATGGAGCGGTTGGCCAAAGAGGGTCGCGGGGTGATTGTTTATCTTCGCGAAGGCTCGGTGGGTGTTGCACCAACCAGCGCCCGCCATGCCCGCTCAACCCAAGACATCGATGATGATCACCAGACCGCAAGCCTGCGGGCCAACCAATGGCGCGAGATCGGCCTTGGCGCACAGATCTTGCGGGATTTGGGGCTGACATCGATACGGCTGTTGTCGAGCCAAAAACGCACCTATGTTGGTTTGGAGGGCTTTGGCCTGACGATCACCGACACGGAAATCTTCTAAGCACATGAGCGATCCCTTTAGTGCCCACTCGCCAACACCGCGCTCTTTGGGCGTGAACTACCTGTCAGGTACTGGCGATATGATGGCCTATGGTGGGATCGTGCTGGCGGCGCTCGGCGTTCTGGCCTTTTTTGTCCAGGGTCAGTTCGTTTTCCTGATCATGGTGCCCATTGGGCTTGTTGTTTCGCTCTATTTCTATCCGCTGATCGAAAAGGGTGTCGTGCGGATGGGTGCAGACTCCCGTGGCCTCTATTTTGAGCGGCTGGGCATTATCCCATGGGCTGCGATCAAGAGCGTGCGTCACCAGCAGCGCGCTCTTAGAACACTGCGCTTGCACACGCTGCATGTAGAGCTTCGTGCCGCGCCGGAGACCGTGGTCACCGAACAGGACGATGTGCCGTTTTGGAAAGCACCCATGGTGAAGGCGTGGAAACGCGAGGGCAATACGATTTCCATCGACCTGCATCCGCTGGCCAAAGATCCGGTGAACCTGGTTGATCACCTGCTCGCCTTCCGCCCTGACCTTTTGAAAGAGGTCCAGGACGTACGCGTGGAGCTGGGGTGAGATTGCACCAAGCCCCGGACACCGAAGGTCAGCCGGGGCCTCGCGCCACTTGACCATTGAGGTCCTGGATCGCTTTCAGCGTCCCGGACTTTATCCGCCCATGACGATTGTGGGATCAGCCCTCGATCTTTGACAGATCAGCCACAGCGCCGATTTCACGGCGCACGCCTTCCAGAAGCGCTAACCGGTTGGCGCGCACGGCCTCGTCCTCAGCGTTCACCAGCACGGCGTCGAAGAATGCATCAATGGGTCCGCGCAGGGTTGCGAGAGCGTGCATCGCCGCTTCGAAGTCGCCCTTCTCGATGGCCTGATGCGAGGTTGTCGCCGTTGTGGACAAAGCGTCATTCAACACGCCCTCTTCGGCCTGCTCAAACAAAGATGCATCGATACTTTCGGCAACCCTGGTGTCCTTTCTCTCTTCGGCAGCCAGAATGTTGGCGGCACGGCGATAGCCCGCCAGAAGATTTTGGCCATCATCGGATTCAAGCAGTTTGGAGAGGGCATCGGCGGCCTGAACCGTGCGAAGGATGTCCCCCTGCCCAGCTGATGCAGAAGCATCGACCACATCATGACCGATGCCTTCGTCGCGGAGTGCGACCTTGAGGCGGTCGATGATGAAAGCCATCAGACCGGTTTCAGCATCAATGATCGAATTGTATGCCGTTGATGCTAACGATGCACCTACTGCTTGAATTCCGAGTACCAATTCATCAGCTTGTTCGACTTTCTCGACGAGTTGTTCGATCGGAAGATCGCTATCTTTTTCTATTCGATGCTGGATCGCCAACTCACTCAAAGCACTAACAAGTGCTGGGGTATGTAGGGCTAAAAGCAGGCGAACGCTGATCTCCAACCCATTCTCACGCACCAACCGCACGACACCCAAGGCCGCGCGTCGCAGCGCATAAGGGTCTTTCGAGCCAGTTGGCTTCTCGTCGATGGCCCAGAAGCCGCAGAGCGTGTCGAGCTTATCGGCAAGCGCGACGGAGACGGCGACCAGATCGGCCGGCACGGAGTTTGATGGGCCTTGCGGTTTATAGTGATCCTCAATCGCCGCAACGACAGATGGGTCTTCGCCCTGAAGCGCAGCGTAGCGCGCGCCCATGAAACCCTGAAGTTCCGGGAACTCGCCGACCACCTCAGTTTGAAGATCAGCCTTTGCAAGCTTGGCAGCGTGTTCCGCCAGATCAGGATCAGCGTCGATGATCTCAGCGACGGTGCGCGAAAGCGCCGCGATGCGGGCGATGCGCTCGCCTTGCGTGCCAAGCTTGGCATGGAACACCACATTCAGAGCATCCAAACGTGCACTGCGCTGATCCAATGGCTTCGAAAGGTCCAGACCCAGCTTATCCGCACTCTCTTCCAGTGCATGCAAGTCCGGCAAATTGGCCTGATCGGTCTGCCAGAAATAGAGCGCGTCGGAGAGGCGTGCGGCGATGACCCGCTCATTGCCTTCAACCACGGCTGCACCACCATCATCGGGCACGATGTTAGAGGTAAGCAGGAACTTATTGGCGAGGTCGCCCGTGGAAGGATCGCGCAGCACGAAGCATTTTTGGTTGGCGCGGATGGTGGCGCGGATCACCGCATCGGGGATCTGCAAAAACGCCTCATCGAACGAACCCATCATGACGACCGGCCATTCGACCAATCCGGCCACCTCGTCCAGCAGGCCGGGGTCTTCAACCAATTCCAGACCTTGCGCAAAGGCAAGGTTCTTTGCCTCGGTCTCGATGATGGCTTTGCGCCGCTCGGTGTCGAGCACAACTTTGGCGGCTTCCAGCTTGGTCTGGTAGTCGTCGAGCCGGCGCACGGCAAAACGATCTGGCGCGTGGAAGCGATGCCCCTCGGTGGTGTTCGACGCTGTGATGCCGCCAACCTCAATAGGTATCACAACAGGGTCTTCGGTTTCCGGCCCAAAGGTGCAGAGGATGGAGTGCAGCGGGCGCACCCACCGCAAAGGCCCCGAGCCCCAACGCATCGATTTCGGCCAGGGGAAAGTCTCCACAACCTCTTTCACCGCCTCGGCGATGATGTCTTCGGCAGCGCGCCCAGGCTTGACAATCTTAGCGAGGTAGAAGGCCCCTTTCTTCGGGTCTTCGACCGTTTCTGCCTCGTCAATCGAGGCAAGCCCAGCACCCCGCAAAAAGCCTTCAATCGCCTTCTCCGGCGCGCCAACACGTGGACCCTTCTTTTCCTCGTTCACATCGGGCGAACGGGTGGGAACACCAGCCACATGCAGTGCCAAGCGGCGCGGCGTGACGAACGCTTTGGCTCCCTCATAGACAAGCCCAGCATCCACCAATCGGTTGGTGATGCCTTTTCGAAGGTCTTCTGCCGCACGGGTCTGCATGCGCGCAGGGATTTCTTCAGAAAACAGTTCAAGCAACAGGTCGGGCATAGAGAGATCGCTTAAGGGGCTGACGGCGAATTCAGGTCCACTAAGACCTACTGTTCGAGGTCTTGGCCAAACGCGATGTCATGGCCATCCAGGTCCTGAATGCCGAATTCGAGAACGTTGTAGGGTTGTTGGCACAGCGTGTAGTCGATCTTTGCGCCGTTCGCCACACATTCCTCATAGAATGCTTTGGCATCATCGACCCAGAAGTACGCGTTCCACATTTTGTCGACCACTTTCCAATGCGGCACGATCTCATGATCGTCTGGGGCCTGGGACAGCATCACGAAACAGGTATCGCGGCGACCGATGGCAAAGGTGGGTTTCGGATCGCCATAAGGGCGCAGTTTGAAACCCAAGGCATCGCGCCAATACGCTATTGATGCCTCCAAATCTTTGGCCAGCAAAACAGGCGCTTGTTCAAGCAGTTTGGCCATTTCGGTCTCCTTGTCTGTCTCCTTGCGCGATCTCTACCAGCCGCCGCCACCTCCGCCGCCGCCGCCACCACCCGATGACCCACCACCACCGCCGGAAGAGCCAGAGGATTTGGGCATAGAGGATGCATAGGCTGCGCCAATCGTTGACGCGATGGCTGTTGTCGACGCGGCGATCGATCCAGGGTTGAAGCTCGACCCATGGTAGTAGCCTGGTCGATAGGATGGCCGGTCAGTTGGCGCCATCTTGGCCAAATGTGACTCCAGGGCCTCCGACCAAGGCTTTTCCACGCCGAGCGCAATGGCATAGGGCAGAAAGCGCTCGAACAGTTCCAGCGAAAAGTCTGGTGCATCGACCATGTTCATGCGCTCGGCCTCAGCCACGGAGAGATAGAGGCGGAAACCTTCAATCTCCTCCATCAGTTTCTGACCTTCAGGCGTCGGCGCGAACATCAAAATCGCAAACATGGCAATGGTGGCGCCCATTGCGAAGGCGACCAGCATCGTCAGCTGCAAAGCCCAGCCAGATGCGAACTGGCTGGCGGGTGATGTGTGAAAAATGAACATCAAGATGGCGATCACGCCAAGCGCTGTTACCGAAAAGGCAAAGGCGACAAAGCCATGGATCTGCGGCGCGCGCCCGGTGAACCGTGCGTAGGCTTTGGTGAGTGTGAGGCCAACAATGGCGCCGCCAAGAAAGTGGAAGATAACGCCAACAACCAGCACTTCTGTTCCCGGGAAGAGCACCAGGAACAGGAAGAGGCTGATCACGGCGATCACCACACCAAGGATCGTGTAGCCTGGATTGTGCTTGAAGTACTTGCCGCCAAACTCCTGGCTGATGCTGGCACGAAAGCTGGTGGTGGCACCCATCAATCTGCGGGCATTCGCCCGATTGAAAGTGAGCGCATCGTTGGATCCGAGCAGACCCCGCATCAAAGCGCGCTCGCCTGGTGGAAGCTCGCCATCCGAAGGGGCACCCGGCTCGTCCTTGCGGCGTACGGTGACCTTGCTGTCCTGCTCATCAATCGTCAGCTTGCCGCGCGTGCCAAGCGACACTAAGGCAGCCATGAAACTCTTGCCCGCGCTACCGCCTTTGTGTCCGCGGAAGTAAACCCAGCTAATAGCAGCTGGCGACAGTCCACGTGGTGGTTCAAAGCGTGGAAAAACAACACCGCGATCAGGGTCGCGCCCCACCTTCATCCAGCTGGAGAACAAGTACACGAACACCAAAATCGCGCCGATGAGGACGGACGCGATGCCAAAATTGTCGCGCAAGGCTTTGAACTGGAGCGCGCCACCTGACGGTTCTTCAATCAACCCTTTTTCAAAGGAGACAGCCACCGTTAGCCCTTCACGGGCAGCCAGCGTGCTGGTGGTCTCAAAGCGAACTGTCGTCGGGCCGACAGTGCTCACCCGCGCATTGTTCTTGGTCGATCCAAACCGTCCGGTGAAGGATGCCGTGTTGAGGATGCTTGCACCTGGTGGCAACTGAATGGTCGCAACCGCACGCTCGATCGGAAACGACCAAAAATTGCCTGTGGCGTTCCAATAGACCTCGTCGAAATCCTCAAAGAACCCCATCTGGTGGCGCGAGCGATAGGTAATCTCATAGGTGTAGACACCTGGCGAAATCCATACATCGGCGCTGCCGATATAGAGCCGCGTGCCGCCCTCGATAGGTTCCTGATGGTGCGGCTCGTCCGCGCCGTCACGGGTGACGGACATCACCTCGAACGTGGTGCGATCCACAAGGCCCGATGGAAGACGGCGCACGGTTGGAAAGTCTCGGAAAATACCCCGACGGATTTCAAAGCCTTCGGCGCGCACGGTGATGCGTTCGGTGACGATGAAATCACCGTCGATCTCCACATCGACCAGTGTCTCGTAGGTCAGGATTTCTTCGCGGGCATGTGCCGGAGAGACGACCCAAGCGATGGCAAGAAGAAGAAAGGCAAGAAAGCGCGTCATCATGCGCCCTCCACTAGCTGAACGAGACTTGTGGCGCAGCCCGATCTGCCGGGTCTTCCAGCTCGAAATACTCCGCCTGCTGGAAACCAAAATTGTTGGCCACCAGGTTCGACGGGAACTGCTCGACCTGCGTGTTGAAGCCGCGCACTGCGCCATTGTAGTAGCGCCGTGCCAATTGCAGCTTGTCTTCGGTTTCTTCCAAGGCCTCTTGGAACTCTTGAAAGTTGGCGGAGGCTTTAAGGTCCGGATAGGCCTCGGCGACCGCGATCAGCTTGCCCAAGGCGGCGCCCAAAAGGCTCTCCACGCCTGCGCGCTCGGCGGGGTGATCATCCCCAACAGCTTGCGCCCGGGCCCGCAGTGCTGTGACGTTCTCCAGAACCTCTTTTTCATGCCCCATGTAACCTTTTACGGTTTCCAGCAGGTTGGGGATGAGATCGGAGCGACGCTGAAGCTGGACCGAAATACCAGACCAGCCCTCGCGGACCATTTGTCTGCTTTTCACCAGTGCGTTGTAGATGACAATCGCATAGCCAACAACGGCGATGATGAGCGCGAAAATGATCCATTCCATAGGGCTGTTCCTTGTTGAAGCGACCTTGGTTTAGGCGGCCTTGTCGGTGGCAGCAGCGCCACCGGCGCGGGTGTTCAGCCATGCGGCCCCACAGGCCTTGGCCAGTTCGCGCACTTTAAGAATGTAAGACTGGCGTTCTGTAACGGAGATCACACCGCGTGCGTCGAGCAAATTGAAAATGTGGCTGGCTTTGATGCATTGATCATAGGCTGGCAGCACGATTGTGTTGGGGCCTTCTGCGTCTGGTCTGCCCGCTTCAAGAAGTTGGCGGCAGGCGCGTTCGGCATCCTCAAAGTGTCGAAAAAGCACAGCGGTATCGGCAGCTTCGAAGTTGTGGCGCGAATACTCTTCCTCAGCCTGCAAAAACACATCGCCGTAGGTGACCTTTTCATCGCCCTCTTGGCCGTTGAAATTGAGATCATAAACGTTCTCAACGCCTTGCAGGTACATGGCGATGCGCTCAAGGCCATAGGTCAGTTCGCCTGAAACAGGCGAGCAATCAAAACCGCAAACTTGCTGGAAGTAGGTGAACTGCGAGATCTCCATACCATCGCACCAGCATTCCCAGCCTAGGCCCCAGGCGCCAAGCGTTGGGCTTTCCCAATCATCTTCAACGAAACGGATGTCGTGGGTCGAGGCTTCCAAGCCAACGACCGCCAAAGAGCGCAGATAAAGGTCCTGCAGATCAGGCGGCGATGGCTTGAGGATCACCTGGTATTGGTAGAAGTGCTGCAGACGGTTGGGGTTCTCGCCGTACCGACCATCCTTGGGGCGCCGCGAAGGCTGTACATAGGCGGCCTTCCAGGGCTTTGGACCAAGAGAACGCAGTGTTGTGGCCGGATGGAACGTGCCTGCCCCCATTTCCATGTCGTAGGGCTGGAGTATCGCGCAGCCCTGGTCAGCCCAGAACTGTTGCAGTGTCAAAATCAGCCCCTGAAAGGAGCGTTTGGGATCATTGTGGGAAGACATCGGCGCCTGCGAACAAAGTCAAAAGGATGAACAATCTCGTAGGCAGCCAGGTGTTTTGGGTCAAGCTTCAGTCGTCGGCTGGCCGGTAAGTCCCTGTTGCTTCATCTTTCTCAAGCCGCTGGGCGTCTTTGCGTTCACGCGGAGCAGACCGTTGAGCTTGCATGGTGTTGTTCACGCGTCGCCATTCACGCCGTGCCATACGAAACAACACCAGCCCGCCTACAAAGATAGCGGCACTTGTGAGCAAAGTCGGCATTGTGTCTCCTCCCTGAACTGCCTAGAGGCCAAATCTCTGCCAATGCACACGCTCCTCAACGCGTGAGAGCAAACCATCTACCAAGCCGTCGGCCAAAACAGATGGGTCAGTACTGAGCAATGATGATTGGCTGCGAAACAGGCTGAAAAAACCGCGCTTTTGCATGGGAATGCCGACCAACTTCACCTTGTCGCCAAAGCGATCTTTCATGGCCTGATCGAGATTTTCGATACGATCGGCAAGACCCAGTTCAACTGCTTTACCACCGGCCCAGAACTCCCCGGTGAAGAGGCTGGCGTTCTCTGGATCAATACGCCCCTCGCGACGGGTTTTCACCAAGCCAACAAAGCCATCATGGATGTCTTTTTGAATGGCTTTCAGGCGTTTGATGTCATCGGATTTTTCCGGGCTGAAGGGGTCAAGCGCCAGCTTCTTCTCGCCAGCGGTGTAAACGCGGCGCTCAATGCCCCAGCGCTCGATCACGCGGTCCAGACCGAAACCTGCCGAAATCACGCCTATTGAGCCGAGAATAGAGCTTTCATCGCAGAGGATTTCATCGCCCGCGCACGCCAGCATATAGCCACCAGAAGCACCAACATCCTCAACGAAGACGACAACTTCTTTTTCTTTTTCCGCCGCCAGTTTGCGGATGCGATCATGAATGAGCCGGGATTGAACAGGTGACCCTCCAGGCGAGTTGATAGAGATCGCAACCACAGGCCCGTCGAAGGAGAATAGCTTTTTCAGCGGTCCGGCGGCAGCTGCCAGCGTCAATCCACGCGAAAACCTACCATTTTCACCGCCAATCACGCCGGTTAGACGCAGAACAGGCACATGGGGTGTCTTGGAGCGAAGCGATTTGGGCAGGTAACGGCGGAACATGACGGACTTTCTGTGCAAGAACTCTCACGCCGACATGGGGCCTTTGGTCAGGCTGCGCAAGAGCCTAGCCACCAAGCGCAATGGCGGAATGACCTTCAAGAATTGATCGGGCTTGGCACGTATACTTGCCATCTTCGCGATGGAGCACCAGACCTGGCAGCAAACGAACCGGGGTTTTGCGCCCTTTAATCGCACGCACCAAGACCCGCTCTGCTGGCAAACCTTCACTTGGGTGAAGGCCGAGAATGGTGATGGCGCCAAACCGACCTTTCAAAGCTACCATAAGGTCAGACAGCCCATCAGCGGCAAAGATCAGCGTTAGCGATCCGCCGGGTTTCAGAACGCTGGCGGCTGTGCGCATCCAAGCATCCAGATCATCATCGCTGACCACATGAGCTGCTTGCTTGGCAGGATTGACCCGTACGTGCCCGGCCTTGCGATACGGTGGGTTGGAGAGCACGTGATCAAAAGAGGCCCTCTCTAGGCCGCAGGCAATGCGCTGGGGTTCAGAAGCCAGCAAATCCACTTCCAGCACCTTGGTACGCGCAGCCAAACTTGGATTGCGCTCCAGCGATTTTGCGCAACACGCCAGCATCTGCTGATCCTGTTCAGCCAAGGTGATATGTGCCTCCGGGTTGGCGTAAGCTGCCATGAGGCCAACCGTGCCCGCACCAGCACCCATATCAAGAATGGCGCCGGTGGCGCCATTAAGCGTGGCTGCAAGGAACACTGCATCTGAGCCGGAGCGATGAGCATCAACAGCCGGTTGAACCAGCATGACCTGACCGCCAAGAAACGCATCGGTGGTGGTTGAAAAGTCGCTCACTGCGCGCCTGACCTCTTCAAACCGGCATAATGCCAGCTTCGGTGAGCACGCGTTCGGCTTGAGCCTTGCTATCGGCATCCACCATCACACGACGTGGCAGAACACCGATGGAGCCTTCCAGGATCGACATATGCTCGTCGGCGATGAAGTAGATGATGTCAAACTCCTTCAAAACCGCTTCAGTCGCGGAGATCAACACCATGTCGTTGGTCCGGAAAAGTTCGATCATCGGTCGTCCTCTCAAGGTTCCTCTCACCTGACCGCATTTGAGGGCCAAAACAAGCCCTTGGCCACGTTCTGCAGGACAATGGACCCAGAGCGTGACCGTTTGCCGGACTGTTCAAGCGCGCGTTCCTGTGCTTTGCACGGCGCAAGCAACCGGGAGGCTTGGTTTCAAAACCGCGACCCTCCCCTTCTCTTTCGGCCCTTTGGCCAAATCAAAAGGTATGTGCGTGATGGGTGTTGTCGTCCCGCTGGAGCAGGATCAACAAAACAGTGCGGGCGCTCGCGCGACGCTGGATCGGGTGATGGCGCTTTCTGGGCCCTCGATGAAAGGCGTCAACACAATGATCCTGTCGCGCACCGGGTCTGACGTGACGATGATCCCAGAGGTCGCCAAACACCTTATTGATTCTGGCGGCAAGCGCCTGCGCCCGATCCTTACGCTGCTGTGCGCGGAAATGTTCGGCTATCAGGGCAATGGTCACGTCAAGCTCGCTGCGAGTGTGGAGTTTATGCACACAGCCACGCTGCTGCACGATGATGTGGTGGATGAAAGCGACATGCGCCGGGGCAAACCGGCCGCTCGCATGGTATGGGGCAATCAGGCGAGCGTTCTGGTCGGTGACTTTCTGCTCGGCCAGGCCTTCCAGATGATGGTGGAAGTCGGCTCGATGGATGCGCTGGATGTGCTTTCCAAGGCCTCTGCGATCATTGCCGAGGGCGAAGTGCTTCAGCTGACCACGGCGAAAAACACCAACACGACCGAAGACGACTATCTGCAGGTCATCCGCGCCAAAACGGCAGCTTTGTTCTCAGCAGCTTGTGAGGTTGGGCCGATCGTTGCAGGACAGACAATTCAAGGTCTGGGAGAGATCGAGCGGGCCGCATTGCGCTCCTATGGCATGAATTTGGGGCTTGCGTTCCAACTGGTCGACGATGCTCTGGATTATGGTGGCTCGGCCAAAGACCTTGGCAAGGACATTGGCGATGACTTCCGCGAGCGCAAAGTCACGCTGCCAGTGATCCTCGCCTATCGCCGCTCCGAAGGTGAGGAGAAAGCCTTTTGGGATCGCGTGATTGTCGCTGGTGATCAAAATGAAGGTGATCTTGAGCGCGGGATTGCCTTGGTGCGTGATCGCCAGGGGCTAGCCGATACAATCAGCCGTGCCCAGCACTATGGCGCAGTCGCCGTGGATGCGCTCGATGGTCTGCCTGCCAGCGACCAGAAAGAAGCCCTGTTGGATGCGGTGGCGTTCTGTATAGACCGGGTGACGTAAGCCTTTTTTGCTGGGCAAAACCCAAGGCGCCTTAACCGTTCCATCCAATGGACCATGGACCCGGCTGCCCGGTGGCGCTAGGGCATAGGGCCTGTTATTGCACCGCACACTCCTGATCACTGCCCGCCAAGGGACGCATCGTCATCATGAACGCATCCATCGCATCCGCTGCCGCTCAACCTGAAACAGCGCATCACTGGGTCTATTCGTTTGGCGGCGGCGGTGCCGACGGCGATGCCACCATGCGCAATCTGCTCGGTGGCAAAGGGGCCAATCTGGCTGAAATGAGCCGTATTGGTCTTCCTGTACCACCAGGGTTCACCATCACAACCGAAGTCTGCACGCACTTCTATGCCCATGAACGGACCTACCCGGACGGGCTAACCGAGCAGATCGATAACGCTTTGGCCAAAGTTGCCGCGATAACGGGCAAAACGTTCGGCTCTACCGACAATCCGCTTTTGCTGTCAGTGCGCTCCGGCGCGCGGGTATCGATGCCCGGCATGATGGACACGGTGCTGAACCTTGGCCTCAACGATGTAACAGTGGAAGCCCTGGCACGCTTGTCTGGGGACGAACGCTTTGCGTGCGACAGCTATCGCCGGTTCATTCAAATGTATGGCGACGTGGTGATGGGTGTTGACCATGAGCTGTTTGAAGACGCGCTTGGCGCGGCCAAAGACAAACGCGGCGTGGAGCTTGATACCGACCTGACGGCGGAAGACTGGCGCGGGCTGATTGCTCAGTTCAAAGCAATCATCGAAGAAGAAGCTGGCGAGGCTTTTCCTCAGGACCCGTTTGATCAACTCTACGGCTCGGTTGGTGCGGTGTTCAAAAGCTGGATGGTGCCCCGCGCCATCACCTACCGTATGCTGCACGACTACCCCGAAACGTGGGGTACGGCAGTAAACGTGCAGGCCATGGTATTCGGCAATATGGGCGAGCGCTCGGCCACTGGCGTTGCTTTTACTCGCAATCCTTCAACTGGCGAAAAGTCGCTCTACGGTGAGTACCTCATCAACGCTCAAGGCGAGGATGTTGTGGCAGGCATCCGCACCCCGCAGCCACTAACCAGAAAAGCCCGTGAGGAGGCAGGTGTTTCTTCACCCTCGCTTGAAGAGGCAATGCCAGCGGCGTTCGATGAGTTCACCAAATATTGCGATGCGCTCGAAGCGCACTATCACGATATGCAGGACATGGAATTCACCGTCGAAGACGGTACGCTCTGGATGCTACAGACCCGTAGTGGCAAACGCACCACCAAGGCGGCCATGAAGATCGCCGTCGACATGGTGTCAGAAGGGCTTATCACCTCTGATGAAGCCCTGATGCGCCTTGACCCAGCGGCCATCGACCAGCTGCTACACCCAACCATCGATGAGAACGCTGAACGGCAGATTATCGCGCGTGGTCTTCCAGCTTCACCCGGCGCGGCAACCGGTGAGATCGTGCTGACATCGGCTGCCGCCGAGGAAGCCGCAGCGGCTGGGCGCGATTGTATTTTGGTGCGTGTCGAAACCAGCCCGGAAGACATTCACGGCATGCATGCGGCCAAAGGTATTTTGACCGCCCGTGGCGGCATGACCAGCCATGCGGCTGTTGTGGCGCGCGGCATGGGCACACCTTGTGTGTCGGGTGCAGGCGCCCTGCGCATCAACAACGACACCGGCATGATCGCCGCAGGCCCCACCAAGTTGAAGGCTGGCGACGTCATCACCATCGATGGGGCATCCGGCGAAGTGATGCTCGGCGCCGTGACCATGCAAGAGCCTGAACTGACCGGCGAGTTTTCTGCGGTCATGGAATGGGCTGATGCCACGCGCCGAATGACGGTGCGCACAAACGCTGAGACGCCAGCAGACGCTGAGACAGCGCGTAAATACGGCGCGGAAGGCATCGGGCTTTGCCGCACTGAGCATATGTTCTTTGACGGTGATCGGATTGTTTCGGTTCGCCAGATGATCCTTGCCGATGATCCGGCAGACCGTCAGAAGGCACTCGACAAGCTGCTGCCGATGCAACGCGGCGATTTCAAGCAACTGTTTGAAATCATGGCAGGCCTGCCGGTAACGATCCGCCTGCTCGACCCGCCGCTGCATGAGTTTTTGCCACGCACCGACGAAGAGATGGAAGCGGTTGCCGCCGACATTGGCGTAGACGCCGACCTGTTGCGTGAGCGCACGCAAGAACTGCACGAGTTCAACCCAATGCTGGGCCATCGTGGCTGTCGCCTTGCGATTTCGTACCCGGAAATTGCACGCATGCAGGCGCGGGCTATTTTTGAGGCTGCTGTTGAGGCGGGCAACGCAACTGGCAGCTTGGTTGAACCGGAGGTCATGGTGCCTTTGGTCGCCACCAAAGCCGAACTTGATTTCGTAAAGAAAGAGATCGTCGCTGTGGCTGACGCGGTGATGGCCGAAAAAGGCGTCACGATCCCTTACACCGTCGGCACGATGATTGAGCTGCCACGCGCTGCCTTACGCGCTGGAGACATTGCCCAATCAGCGCAATTTTTCTCCTTTGGCACAAACGATCTGACGCAAACCACGTTTGGTATCTCACGCGATGATGCCGGGCAGTTCCTAGGCACCTATGAGCGCCTTGGCGTGATGGAAAAAGATCCGTTCGTGACGCTCGATCAGGATGGCGTTGGCGAGTTGGTGAAGATCGCCACCGAACGCGGCAAAGCTGTCAGTGTGGACATGAAAATGGGCATTTGCGGTGAGCATGGCGGCGATCCTGCCTCTATCGGCTTCTGCGAAACCATTGGACTGGACTATGTTTCGTGTTCACCCTTCCGCGTGCCGATTGCGCGATTGGCAGCTGCCCAAGCGGCTCTGCGTGTGAAGCAATCTGACGGGCCTGGTGCTTCTTGAGGAGCTAAAATCTGGTGGCAAGCGCGCGATAGCACGCGCGCTTTCGCGGCTGGATCGCCTTGAGCTTACCCTTGACGATGCTGATTTGTTGGATGCGGCTTACGCTGAGCCGCAAGGGATTGTCATCGGGCTGACTGGGCCACCAGGCGTCGGCAAGAGCACTCTCACTCAAGCGCTGATCGAGCGCATTCGTGCTGCCGATAAATCGGTGGCGGTGATTGCAGTCGATCCATCCTCGCAATCAACCGGTGGCGCGCTTCTCGGCGACCGCACACGCCTGTCGCTTGACCCGGAAGATAGAAAGCTATTCGTGCGCTCGCTGGCAGCTCGGAACCGACTGGGTGGCCTATCTGACCATGCCATTGCCGCAGCTATGCTTTTGCGCGCTCTGTTCGATGTGGTGCTGGTGGAAACCGTCGGTATCGGTCAGTCAGATGCTGATGTGGCACTGATTGCGGACAGAAGCTTGCTGTGTGTTCAGCCTGGCTCCGGGGATGCACTGCAATTCATGAAAGCTGGCATCATGGAATGGCCAGACGTCATCGCCGTCACCAAAGCGGATACAGGACCTCTCGCCCGTCGTGCCCGCGCCGATGTCGAAGGGGCGCTGGGTCTTGCCGCGCATAAGGGTGATGGTCCGAGCGTGTGTTTGGTGTCAGCGCGAACCGGTGAAGGCGTGGATGGTTTGGTGGATGCATTGCTCACCGGTGATGCGCCTGACCGTGCAGGCCAAGCCGAACGTTTGGTGCGCGATGCCATCACGCGCAAGTTTGGCAGCTATGGCGCATCAAAACTCTCATCAAGCGCCATTCAAGGTGCCAATGGCCCGTTTGGTGCGGTCTTAGCAGCAAGTGAAAAGCTCAAAACCTAAACAGCAAACGCGTGTTTGCGCTCCTCGCGCGGAGACACACCGAACTTGCGCGCATACTCCCGGCTAAATTGGGTGGGGCTTTCATAGCCTACATCAAAGGCGACACTGGACACCGAGCGATCCGTCTCGCCGAGCAACCGGCGCGCCTCGATCAGCCGGATCGCCTTTTGGTATTGCAGCGGGCTGTTGCCGGTGACCGCTTTGAAGTGCTCATGAAAGGTCGAAACGCTCATAGCTGACAGGTTGGCAAGGTCGGGGATGGTCAGCGGTTCGCGAAAATCATCTTGAATCCGTCTGATCGCCCTGGCGATTCGGCCCGCATGGCTATCAATCCGCAGCAGCTCTCTCAGCATGCCTCCATTGTCAGCCATCAGTAGGCGGAAGTGAATTTCGCGCCGAATAAGAGGCTCCAGCACCTTTGCTTGCAAAGGGTCGGTGTGCAACGCGAGCAAACGATGCATCGCATCTATCAGCTCATCATCGGCCCTCCCAACAGCCACGCTGTTGGCTGGGGATTTTTCTGGCATCGCCTCACTCACCTCATCATAAAGGCTGCGCACAAGGGTCATGTCCAGTTCGATGACAATGGCGATATAGGGTTTTTCTTGCGAGGCCTCCAATATCTGCGTCGTAACCGGAAGATCGTGACTGACTATGAGCGCGTCGCCTGTACGCATCGCCACTCTGCGCTCTCCCAATGCAACCTCTTTCTTGCCCTGTAGAACCAGGCAAAAGATGGGTCGATAGATCTGCTTTTGCAGTGTCATCGACGTATGATCATACACAACAACGATGTGCGGCGCGTCACAAAAATAGAGGCCTTGCTCGGTCGGGCGCTGCGCGACGAACTCATATATGTCTGATAAAATTGATCTTTTCATAATTTGTGCGTTCTATTGCCGTGCTTAAGCGATGCCACAGCTCAACAGAGTAGAAAAGCACAATTCCAGATCTTCGGAGAAATAGGCAGAAACTCTATAGGAATTGGCAGGTACGGCGCACGCGCAGCTCCTACCCTGGCTCCATCGCAAACAGGAGCACACCATGACCAAGACAATCCTCATCACCGGCGCATCGAGTGGCATCGGCAAAGCCACCGCCAAACACTTCCGGGCCCAGGACTGGAATGTGATCGCCACCATGCGCTCGCCGGACAATGAAACCGAACTAACGTCACTCGACAATGTGCTGGTCACCAAACTCGATGTGACCGACCAAGCCTCCATCGATGCAGCGGTCAATGCCGGGCTGGATCGGTTTGGCGCCATCGACGTTCTGGTCAACAATGCCGGCTATGGTGCCTATGGCCCGTTGGAGGCCTTTGACATGGATGGCATTCGCCGCCAGTTCGACACCAATGTGATAGGCCTGCTGGCCACCACAAAGGCGGTGTTGCCCCATATGCGGCAAGCCAAGTCGGGCACCATCATCAATATCTCATCGATGGGCGGCAAGATCACCTTCCCGCTTGGCACGCTCTATCATGGCACCAAGTTTGCTGTTGAGGGCATCTCCGAAGCACTGCACTACGAACTGGAATCCTTCGGCGTGCGGATGAAGATCGTGGAGCCGGGCATGATCAACACCGACTTCGGCGGACGCTCGTTCGACTTCCAAAACGATGAAGGCCTCACCGAGTATCAGGAGCTCATTCGAAAGCTCTTTGCCGCCTTCGAAACCATTGCGGAGGCCGGCTCGGATGCCAGTGTTGTGGCTGATGTCATTTGGAAAGCGGCCACTGATGGCACGGCAACCCTACGATACACGGCCGGCGCGGACGCCGTGGAGTATATCGCCAATCGCAAAGCGCTGGACGATGAAACCTTTATCGGTGGTATGAAGGCGCAACTGGGCCTCTAGGTCAAAACCTTGGGCTCTTTTTTCGACCCTATAGAATAAAGTCGCGGGCCCGCCGGGCTCGCGGCTTTTTGTTGCCGCATCTTACCCCTTCTGGCGCCATGATTGCTCGGCAAAGACAGAATGTCCGCACCACCTGCCAACCAGCGAAAGGTGAGCCATTCTTAGGCTCCTCTTAAGGCGGATTAACCGGCCTTAACCCAACTGTCCCAACTCAAAACGCTTTTGCCTTCAGCGCTTTACCGCTTTGCAAGGTTAACGCTCTATCACCGAAACTGTTCAGGTGTGGCGAATGGGAGCTCACCACATTTGAGCAACGGTATGGCGATGGGTTGAACGCCGCACATGTGTGCCGTGCTTCGGTTGGGGTTTTGCGTAGGAGTTGCGAATCCATGTCTGGTGTTGAGCCTGTCGCCAAACACCGTTTGCCTGAAAAGCTGACATTGACGGTCCGTCGTGGACCATCATCAGATGATACAGAGCAAACGCAAACGCCTCTTAAGAGGCTTTCCAAATCCTTGTCCAAGATGCGCCGTCACGCGCTTGCCAAGACAACGGCATTGGCGCTGCTTGGCTCCTTTGTTGCTTTTTCGCAGCCTTCTTCGACCGGCCACCTGGATGCGGCGCATCTGCTCGGACTGGACGGTCCGGGCGCAGAGCGTTGGCAGACCTTTCTCATGGCCTCGCCTGCTGGCTCCATTCATGAAGCAACGCTGCATTTGGACGATCAAAGAGGCGCGGACTTTGCCCATGCTGGCATTGGTCAATTGGCTGGTGATGGTGTGCAACGTGCAGCTATCGCGCCGTCCATCAGTGATGACGATCTAATCACCGGCTCCATTCCCGACGGTACAGATCCACTGGTTGCGCGTGACACGCGGGCAAACAGAATGATGACGCCTGCCGTCCACGCGCTGTTGGAATCACGTCGCACACCTGTTTCGCTGTTTGATCAGCACCCCTTCGCGCAAGTGGATGTAGCCAGCCTGCCAACTGATGGGTTTGGGGGCTACATCGGTATGATCGCGCCCGACCCGACGATGATGGTTGCTGATGCACCAGCCGATCTGGAAGCCGAGAACAGTGCTTCTGTTGGCAGCGACTACGCTATGGCGATGGTTGCACCCTCTTCAGCAGCATCTGCGCTTGCAGCAACCGAAGGCCAGCGTCAGATCTCAGCGTTTTTGAACAATGATCGGCAGTTCGAGTGCCTGGCCGAAGGCGTCTATTTCGAAGCGCGCGGTGAGCCACGTCGCGGCCAAGTTGCGGTTGCCCAGGTGATTATGAACCGGGTGAACCATGATGAGTTCCCGGACACGATCTGTGGTGTGGTCTATCAGAACCAGCATTGGCGCAATCGATGCCAGTTCTCCTTTGCCTGCGATGGTGTGCCGGAGCGCATCACCGAGCGTGCGGCTTGGGAAGTGGCTGAAGACGTGTCACGCCAGGTGCTTGAAGGGCGGGATTTGATCGAGACGATCGAAGAGTTCGACCCACTACCACGCCACCTATGTGCGCCCGCGCTGGGCACCGCGCATGATCCGGCTGGATCGCGTCGGCCTGCACATTTTCTACAAAGGTCGGTACGGCGGCTGGCGCTAAGTCAAAGCGCCTGTCCTCACCCACCAATCGGGATGCGCCGCCTGAACTCTGGTGGCCAGTCTTTCTGCATCATATGTCGTGTCGAACAGCGCAAAACATGTCGCGCCAGACCCTGACATGCGGGCGAAAGGTGCACCTGCTAGCGCGTCAAGGCACGCTTCCACTGCTGGTGCAATGTTGATGGCTGGTGCCATGAGGTCATTGCGTGTTGAACGCAAGTAGCTGATCAAATCACCAAAGGACTGTGGTTCGGGCCAATCAGGCATCGGAGGATTGGTTTTCTGGTCAAGCGCTTTGAAGACAGCCGGTGTTGAGACGCCAATACCGGGATTTGCCAGCACGACATGCGCCGATGGCAAAGAAACCGGCCTGTTGTCTTCGCCAATGCCTCCGATAATCGCGGGGGTCGCGGCCAAGCACATGGGCACATCAGCGCCCAATGCCAAGCAATCGGCCATCTCTTGACCAGAAAGCACCCGTCCCTTGGTAAGCAGTGTGATGAGCCCGGCTGCGTCTGCCGATCCGCCACCAATGCCGGATGCGATAGGCAGGTTTTTGGTGAGATGAATACCGACCGGAGCTGTTGCTTCTCCCCAACCGCGGACAAGGGCCAGCGCATGGCCAAGCGTATTGGCCGCAAGTGGTGGAGCGCCTTCAGCGAAGGGGCCGTCCACCGTCAGGCGATCGTCTTCGCCTGGCCCGGTCGTAATCTCATCGCCGACGTCGGCAAATGCCACCAGAGAATCCAGCAGATGGTAGCCGTCCGCTCGCTGCCCGGTGACGTGCAGCGCGAGATTGAGCTTCGCACGTGCCAGCATGATGGCAAGCGCTAGCGCAGAGTGGGGATTTCATAGCCTTCAGGCCACGTGCCAACCGACTCGACCTCTTCGCGGGTGAGGCCACGTTGAAGCTTGCGCTGGATCGCCTCTTCATCGACCTCGTCGGAGTCGTCCAGATCGCGCGCATGGCTCCATTGGAACCGCGCTTCCAAACGCCGGCCAACCATCCAATAGGCATCGCCAAGATGATCGTGAATAACGGCCTGAGATGGATCCAACGTCACCGCACGCTCAAGCTGCTCAACCGCATCTTCAAAGCGGCCAAGGCGGAAATACACCCACCCAAGGGAGTCGACGATGTAGCCTGATTCAGGGCGCATCTCGACAGCGCGTTCAAGCATCTCAACTGAGCGGTCCAAATGCTCGCCGCGGTCAACCCAGGTGTAGGCCAGATAGTTCATCACGTCAGGCTGATCGGGGAAGAGATCAAGCGCTGTGAGAAAATCAGCCTCGGCTTGAGTCCAGCGATCTGTGCGCTCATAGGCAATAGCGCGCTGGTAGAACAACCGCCAATGCTCACGGCGGTGATCGGTGATTGTTTCAATGCCGCTGGAATAGACCTCAGCTGCGCGCTCAAAATCGCGACGGAACCTAAGCACAGTGCCAAATGTGTTGATGGCTTCCAGATCGGTGGGATCAGACTCAATCAGCGCTTCGAGGTGCGCATCGGCTTCATCGGGACGTTCCAACTGGTCAAGCAAAACGCCCAAGCGAATTTCAGCGGTGCGTTTGAGCGGATGGGCGTTGCCCATGCCCTCATAGGACTCCACCGCCCGCTCCCAGAGTTCAAGTGACTCGTAAACCCGCGCCAGGCCGAAGCGGCCCAGATCGTGCTCTGGATGCACAAAGAGCGCCAGGTTCAGATAGATGGCTCCGACTTCTTCAGCACCATCTTGGCCAAGGGCAAGGCCAAGGCCGTATGCCACTTCAGCGATACCCTGTTGCGGTGTGGTGATCCGATGCCCCATCGGCTGACCAGCTTGAAGGGCTTCCAGGTCGGCGAGGATAACGGCGTTCAGCGGCGCAAGCTCCAGGAAGGAGGTTAGCACCTCTTCAGCCTGTTCGGCCTGATCATTGGCGACCAGAGCTTGGGCATAGCCTTGAACCAAACGCAGAGCGCCCGCATCAGTCGAATAGGCACGCTCCATATCACGCAACGCACCTTCAAGATCACCAGATGCCAAGCGGATAAGGCCAGCATGGTAGGCGCCGTAAAGCTCCACCCAGGCCGGGCCATCAAGCGCATCAAGCTGCGCCAAGGCCTCATCGGTGTCGCCATTTGCGTGCTGCACCCAGGCGCCAACCAGAACCGAAACCAGATCACCAAAGCCATCGGTCTGGTAGGTCGCTAACTCGCGTATCGCCGCGCGGTACGAGCGTTGGCGCACGGCATCCAAGGCCAATGTCAAACGGGCCATGCCGGTGTCACCGGATGCTGCCAGAATGGCGGCCAAATCCAAGGCGCCTGTCATGCGACCGTCGGCAAGTTCCATCGTGAAAGCGCTGTGCAAGAAACGCTCAGAGGTTGGTTCCAGCTCATAGGCCTGACGATAAAAGTCAGCCGCTGAGGGAATGTCGCGCTCGGTTTCAGCCAGCGTCGCTGCCAGATAAAGCCCGGAGAGAGATGGAGCTGTCAGCGCCGCGACGGGTGGTGCAAGCGCATCGGCTTGATGCGTTTGCTGCGCGACGGTGTCAGCCTGCACGGCTGCATGAAGTCCGATGGCGAAGAGTGCGCCAAGGCATGTGGATGCGGCGGATTTCAACATAAGGTCCCTTTTCGGCGGCCCATTTTACGCAGGCGTTTCACGGCGCGCGAGGTGATTTGCTTCGCATATGTGTCCAGCAACCATGGCTTTTTCCCGGCAGCTTCACAAGCGTTCAGAACACCGCATGGTCGCCACGCTCGATCGTAGCCTCGCCGCGCGCAAGTTTGCCATAGAAATCAGCCAGTGTGTCGGTACCATAGGATGGTGTCGCATCCGCGTCATATCGGCCGTACTCGGCATCCCAAACCAGCATCGATTCCGTCGCGTAGTAACGACCGATGCGCGCCAGCTCTGCTTTCTCGGCAAGGCTGGGAACAAGCTTTCCTAGACCTGAAAGCACCGCAATGATGGTGCTGATAAGCGCGACCGGTACGTGTTTGATTGTCGGCTCTTTTTCAACAGCAGCAAACAAGGCTTTGCCTTGATCAAGCGGTGTTATCGCCTCGCCAGGGCCGCCAATGGGCAGAAGCGCGTTTTGGCGTGCAGGGTCCCACAAACACCCAACAATAAATTCAGCAAGATCATCATCGCTGATCGGTTTGCAGGCGGTAAGCTTTCCATCGCCAAAAACCAGGAATGGTTTGCCTGCCTTCACCCGATCCAATTGGCCAGACAGAGATTTGAAGAAGGCTGTTGGTCGAACAATAGAATAGGTAAGATCAGCATCGATGAGCGCTGCCTCAAACGCCAGCTTGGCGTGCTGGAACGCCAACAACGGCTTTTGCACACAGATGGCCGAAAGCAGAACGAACTGCGCAACCTCTGCCTTTTTGGCCACGTTCAGAAGGTTGAGGTTGGCCTGGTGATCGATGGCCCACGCATCTTTTGGCGCGCCCGAGCGTGAGGCCAGACAGGAGATCACAGCGTCAAACCGCTCGTCTTTGAAGCCATCCCTTGCAACAGATGCCTCGTCGGTGACGTCCCCAAACCGCAAGGTAACGCCGGGCAACAAGACCTCTAACCCTTCGCGTTGGCGCACCAAGCACACAACGTCGTGGCCCTGTGCCACCAACACCTTGGCAACAGCCTGCCCTATTGTGCCGGTCGCACCGGCCAAAAAGACCCGTTTGGTGGCAGGTTCATCCATCTACATGTTGGGATAGTTTGGCCCACCTGAACCTTCGGGCACGGTCCAGACGATGTTCTGGTTGGGGTCTTTGATATCGCAGGTTTTGCAATGAACGCAGTTCTGCGCGTTGATCTGGAAGCGCTTGTCGCCCTCTCCATCATCGACCCACTCATAGACCCCTGCAGGGCAATAGCGCGCTGATGGGCCACCATATTGGCCAAGTTCAGAGGCGTGCTGCAAACGATCATCAAGCACTTTGAGATGGATCGGCTGATCTTCTTCATGGTTGGTGTTTGAGAGGAACACCGATGAGAAGTTGATCAAAGGTCAGCTTGCCATCGGGCTTGGGATAATCAATCGGCTTGGCGGAAACCTCTGTTGCTGTGGTCTCATAATCGGCTTTGCCATGACCCAGCGTGCCAAAAAGCGAGACGCCAAGCTTGCTGGCCATCCACATATCAAGCCCACCCAGCATGACGCCAATGCGGGTGCCATAGCGGCTCCAAAGCGGCTTCACATTACGCACCGGATTGAGATCGCGTCCGATGGCGCTGGATCGCCAGCCAGCCTCATAGCTATCCAGCGTGTCACCAGAACGTCCCGCTTTCAGCGCATCACTGACGGCGTCTGCAGCCTGTATGCCGGACAGTACCGCGTTGTGAGAGCCCTTGATCCGCGGCACGTTGACGAAACCTGCAGCACAGCCAAGCAGCGCGCCACCTGGAAATACGAGTTTGGGCACAGACTGATAGCCGCCTTCCGAGATGGCTCGCGCGCCATAGGCAAGACGGCGCCCGCCTTCAAAGGTCGGAGCGATCATCGGGTGGGTCTTGAAGCGCTGGAACTCTTCGAACGGTGACAAATGAGGATTGGTGTAGTTGAGGTGCAGCACAAAGCCGACTGCCACCTGATTGTCTTCCAAGTGGTAGAGGAACGACCCACCGCCGGTGCTGTTGTCCAATGGCCAACCG
Organism: Ahrensia marina; assembly: GCF_042140245.1. GTDB lineage: Bacteria > Pseudomonadota > Alphaproteobacteria > Rhizobiales > MH13 > MH13. The sequence goes on from NZ_CP159483.1 coordinate 85,387, forward strand.
AAGGAGTGTTCAACACGGCCTGGATGGTGGTTCTCTGGCTTCACTTCCCAGAGCTCCTTCAGGCCAAGGCCGTACTTCTGATGGTCAGCGTTGTTGGCCAAATCAAAGCGATCAATCGCCTGTTTCGATAGCGACCCACGCACACCTTCGCCGAGCAGCACATATTTGCCATGCAGCTCCATACCTGGCGTGTAATTGCCGGTCGGTTCTCCATCGCGGCCAACGCCCATATCACCGGTGGCGACGCCATAGACCGCGCCTGCGTCGTTGATTAGCAGTTCAGCGGCAGCAAACCCCGGATAGATCTCAACACCTAAGCCTTCAGCTTTTTCCGCCAACCAACGACAGACATTGCCCAGCGAGACGATGTAGTTGCCGTGATTGCCCATCAGCGGCGGCATGGCAAAATTGGGCAAGCGCACGCCACCACCCGGCCCCAGATAGTGGAAGCGGTCTTCGGTAACCTGCGTTTTGAGTGGATGATCGGCGTCCTCACGCCAATCAGGTAGCAGGGTATCCAAGCCTATGGGGTCAACCACAGCACCCGATAGAATATGCGCGCCAACCTCAGCACCTTTTTCCAACACCACAACGTTGCAGTCGGCGTCCGCCTGCTTCAACCGAATGGCAGCGGCCAGCCCAGCAGGACCAGCGCCCACAATGACAACATCAAACTCCATGCTTTCGCGTTCTGTTGTCATCTCATAAATCCCGCTATGCCCGATGTCCGATATGCTGCGCCGCACAGTCTGTGCGCCTGCCCTTTGTTCCGATATAAGGGCGCTAGGTCAACTCGCTCAAAGGTCGCGTCACCAAACCATGCAAGGTCAAGCGCTGAAGGAATTGCTGGAATTCTATGAAGCTGCAGGCGTCGATGCGACGCTGGGTGATGCACCCGTGGATCGATTTGCCCAAGCTGAACCCACGCCGAAGGCGGCCGTTCATCCAGCCCCCTTACCAGCGCAGCCGGTGGCGCCGCATCCCCAAGCTCCGCAGGTTCACGCGGCGGAGCCACATCATGGCTTGGAACAGGCCAAAACGCTGGCCGCTGAGGCGCAGACCTTAGATGCTTTGCGCCAAGCCCTAGAGGGGTTTGAAGGTTGCGGTTTGAAGAAAACCGCCCGTCGGCTGGTCTTTGCCGATGGCAATCCAGAAGCCAAAATCATGCTGATCGGCGAGGCACCAGGGCGCGATGAGGATGCACAGGGCTTGCCCTTTGTTGGGCGCTCTGGCCAGCTTCTCGACAAGATGCTGGCTGCCATCGGCCTGGACCGAACCAAGGTTTATATCGGCAATGTGATTTACTGGCGCCCACCGGGCAATCGCACGCCAACGCCTGACGAGCGGGCGATGTGCGAGCCGTTTATCCGCCGTCAGATCGAGCTGGTCGCCCCGAAAGTGATGATGTCGCTGGGCGGCTCCGCACTGTCAGGCCTCTTCGGAATTCAGGGCATTATGAAAACGCGCGGGCAGGTTTTGACCTATGCCCAAGGCGACCTATCCATACCTGCGGTACCTACGCTTCACCCAGCGGCGTTGTTGCGCAACCCGGCCAACAAACGTCTTGCCTGGCAGGATTTGCTGCAATTGCAATCGCTGATCGAGGAGCATGGCGCTTTATGAGCCGTATCGACGAAAGCCGCCGTTTCATACCGCTGAACATTGCTGTTCTTACCGTCTCTGATACGCGTGTGCTAGAAGATGATAAGTCCGGCGATGTCCTGGTCGGTCGACTGGAAAAAGCAGGCCATGCTTTGGCCGATCGCGCCATCGTCAAAGATGACGCCCCAGCCATCGCCGATCAGGTGCAGACCTGGGTTGCGCGCGATGATGTGGATATTGTGATCACCACCGGGGGAACCGGGTTTACAGGACGCGATGTCACGCCGGACGCCATCGAGCCTCTGTTTGAGAAACGCATGGATGGGTTTTCAACCCTGTTTCATCAGATCAGCTTTGAGAAAATCGGCACCTCATCGCTGCAATCGCGCGCGACAGCAGGGCTTATCGGCACAACTTTCGTTTTCTGCCTGCCGGGATCACCTGGCGCGTGCAAAGACGGCTGGGATGGTATTTTGCAGTACCAACTGGACTATCGTCACATGCCCTGCAACTTCGTCGAGATTATGCCGCGACTGGACGAGCACTTAAAGCGCGGCGCGGGATAACGCACCCTGCTCGTGCTCGGCGGCTTCAGCCTTTTCAAGCGGCTCCATCGGCTGCGCCAGATGTGTGCGAGAACGCAAACGCAACAAGTTCGGCAAGCGAACGGATGGATCTGGTGCGGTCCAATCGATTATCGGAGGCCTTGCGCCTGTAAAGTCGGCACGACGCATAACAATGCCCTGCGACAGCTTTGCCAATGACATCAACCGATTGGCAGCCAGAATAACCATGCGGCGGCGCACATCAGCACTGCCCGCTTCTGGCTCGTGCTCTGGCCTGTAGACAGCCGACAGCCTGCCGCGCGCTGTTTTCACGCGTTCCTGACGCTCAACGAACGACAGTGTTTCATCCAGCCAGCCAGGCGAAAGCACAGTGGTCTGATCCAGCAACATCATCCATTGGCCACGATGAGCCGCTTTCAGTGCTTCTGTGGTTTGATTGGATGTGTTTTTGGCAAGCAAAAACGTGGCGCCGGCAGCATCCGCGATCTGCGGTGTGCCGTCATTTGACCCGATATCGAGAAACACCACATCGCGCACGACACCTTCCGCAGCGGCAGCGACAAGCGGGCGCAGCACATCCAGAAGAACGTTTTCGCCGTTATGTGTGCGGATGATGACGCTAAGCATGGCGCTTTCGTTAGCATGCACCTGCCACATTTGGCGAGGTTTTCCAGGCTTTTCGGTTACCACTGAGCCGTTGGCATAGATTTGTTCTTTTTTTGTTCTCATTCCTGCGTTATGGTCGCAGCTGACGACGCAAGGCGGCACAAAGCATGGATTGTTGCGCATGGAACAGGATCACAAGCAGCCGAAGGTGAGACGTGGGCGAGCGGCCAACACCAATGCAAGCGGCAGATTTGAACCATTGGCACGGGTGGATATGGACGATGGTTGGGACTTACTGGCCGACTTACCGCCGCTCAAGACTGAGATTGCGCTGGAAGCGGCACGCCATATCATCACGCGCAATACCTCGCCCGATATCCCTTTCGACCGCTCCATCAATCCGTATCGCGGCTGCGAGCATGGCTGCATCTACTGCTTCGCCCGGCCAACCCATGCCTATATGGGCCTCTCGCCCGGCCTGGACTTTGAAACAAAGCTGTTTGCTAAACCCAATGCCGCCAAACTGTTGCGCGCAGAGCTGATGAAGCCTGGCTATAAGGCAAAGCCCATTGCGATTGGCACCAACACGGACCCCTACCAGCCGATTGAGAAGACCCAGCAGATCATGCGCGGCATTCTTGAGGTCTTGGCCGAACTGAAACATCCCGTTCTGATCACCACAAAATCGGCGATGGTGGCGCGCGATATCGACATTCTGGAGCTGATGGCCAAAGAGAAGCTGGTGCATGTGAGCCTTTCCATCACCACACTTGATAAGCGATTGGCCCGGGCCATGGAGCCCCGTGCCTCCACACCCACACGCAGGCTGGCGGCCATTGAGGCGCTGAGCGCTGCAGGTGTTCCAACATCAGTCGGCGCGTCACCAATGATACCAGCGCTCAATGACCATGAGCTTGAGGCTATTTTGCAGGCTGCTCACAAAGCAGGTGCGACCGGGGCCACTTACATTTTGCTGCGCATGCCGCTGGAAGTACGAGATATCTTCAAGAGCTGGCTGGTCGAACATTATCCTGGCCGATACCGGCATGTGCTCTCGGTGCTGCGGTCTATGCGCGGTGGCGCCGACTATGATGCGCGCTGGGGCAAGCGCATGGAAGGAACCGGGCCGTTTGCGCAGGTGCTTGCTAAGCGGTTCAAGCTGGTGACAGAGCGGCTGGGTATGCGTACGAAGAAGCCAAACCTACGCTGTGATCGGTTTCTGGGTCATGCAGCAACCCGCGCGCAACTGGACTTGTTTGGCCAAGAAACCAGTTCGCCAGAAACGCAAACGGGCGCCAGCTAGGGTCTCGACCCTGGCGCTGGCGCCCGCTTTTCAGTGTCAGCTTAAAGCCTAGCTGTCTGCAGGAATACGCAGAACCTGACCTGGATAGATTTTGTCCGGATCGGAGAGCATTGGCTTGTTGGCTTCGAAAATCTTCATGTACTTCGAACCGTCGCCATAGGCTTTCTGCGAGACTGCCCAAAGCGTGTCGCCTTTTTCCACCGTGTGGAAATCGGCAGCGTCAGATGTGTCTTCCGGTTGAATGTTGTCCTCAACCGACGCGATGCCTTCCACGTTACCAGCGGCAAGAATGATCTTCTCGCGCAGTTCCTGGCTTGGTGCGGAGCCAGCGATGACGACTTTGTCGCCTTCAACTGTTACTTCCACATCGCCTTCGAGGCCGAGATCAGCCACTTCTTTTTGAATGGCTTCGGCGGGATCATCGCCTCCCCCGAACAGTTTTTTGCCCGCATCGCGCACAAACGAAAAAAGTCCCATTGCGGTATCCTTTCTAGTCCCCTGAGTATTTGTCCCCGATTGATACGGGCTTGGCGTGTTAACCACGCCGCTTGCCTATAGAGAGGTAAGACGGGCTTGAAAACCCAAGGTTGAAAGCTTTGTGTTCACCGCCCTCGGCATGCCAGATGGCTGCATGTTGGGAATTTGAGGAGGGAATCAGTGGCCAAACGCTCTCGCGGCGCCGTCTATGGAGCCCAATCCGGTGCCTTCGCCAAAGCCAAGCACACGGGTCCGGATGGTCACTTTGAGGAGCAAGCGCACCAGCTTGGCTTCCAACGTGTGTGCGGCGTGGATGAAGCAGGGCGCGGCCCACTTGCTGGGCCGGTGGTTGCTGCCGCTGTTGTTTTGCCCTTTTGGTATGAAGCCCCTAGCGGCCTGGCCCTGCCTCCGAGCTTGGCTGGGCTCAACGATTCCAAACAGATCACCGAACGATTGCGCGATCAGCTTTTTGACGAGCTTTGCCAGATCGCAAATGTCAGCATTGCCAGCGTCTCGGCTGCTAGTATCGATGCGCGTAACATCAGAAAAGCGTCGTTAGAGGCCATGCGCCTGGCCGTGCTCGGGCTGCCGGAACCGCCAAGCTTTGCGCTGGTGGATGGCAAAGATGAACCACCTGGGCTCCCCTGTGCTGCGACAGCGATTATCAAAGGGGACGGACGCTCTCTCTCTATTGCGGCAGCATCGATCTGCGCTAAAGTGGCCCGCGATGCGATGATGGTCTCCGCCGATCGGCTTTACCCCGCCTATGGTTTTGCCACGCACAAGGGCTATGCTACCGAACGTCACCGTGATGCTTTGGCCGAGCACGGACCCTGCCCTTTGCATCGGCGAACCTTTGCGCCCGTGCGCGAAGCGTTGATGCACGTCAGCGCTCGCCCGGCATCCAGGCCTTAGTGTTAGCCGTGTTGTGAGACAATGAAAGCTCACTGACTACCAACGCTCCAAGGACGCTGGTCTATGCCTGAAAGTGAATCCGTTACAGGAAAGTGTTTGTGTGGCGCCGTCAAAATTTTTGCCGAGTCGAACACACGTGAAGTCGCCGCTTGTCACTGTGATATGTGCCGACGCTGGTCGGCCGGGCCATTTATGGAACTCCCGTGCCACCACGTTCGCTTCGAAGGCGAGGACAGCATAAGCCGCATTCGCTCATCAGACTGGGCTGAGCGCGGTTTTTGCAACAAATGTGGGTCCATTCTGTTTTACCACATTATGGAAAGCGACGAGTATCAGATCTCAGCCGGATTGCTTGACGATCAATCGCAACTGCGTCTCACGCTGCAAGTGTTTGTCGATCGCAAGCCGCCCTTCTACAGTTTTGTCCAAAAGACCAAAGAGCTGACCGAGGCTGAGGTTTTCGCGATGTACCAGCCACCCGCTGACTAGGCGCAGATCGACTTGGTCACGAAACTGTTTCTCTTTGAAACCACCGCCTGATCAAAAATATCTTCCAGTTTGACCGCTCCGTTCCTTTCGGAACGACAGCTCTGTCACTTGATCTCCTTCACGATTTGACAACCCTTTCTCAACCCCCCCTTTACCTTAACGCGGCATGATCGCGGCACTTGTTTAGGTGTTGCGTACAGGTTGGGTCATGTCAGTATTGCGTATGGAGGCGCAGCGTCATCGCGCCTCCCATTCCCCCCACATTTCTCTCGATGATCAGGCGCTTGCGACCTATCGCAACCAGGTGACAGTCGGTGACTCCATCGCGCTGATGGAAAAGCTGCCTGCCGGCAGCGTCGATGTCATCTTTGCTGACCCACCCTACAATCTTCAGCTTCAGGGTGCGCTCCAGCGCCCAGACCAGAGCGATGTCGATGCTGTTGACGATGCTTGGGATCAATTTGACAGCTTCGCTGCCTACGACGCTTTCACCAGCGCCTGGCTTCTGGCAGCGCGACGCATTCTAAAGCCCAACGGGACACTGTGGGTGATAGGCAGCTACCACAACATCTTTCGTGTCGGCGCGAGCCTTCAAGACCTCGGCTATTGGGTGCTTAACGACGTGGTTTGGCGTAAGACAAATCCGATGCCCAATTTCAAAGGCCGCCGGTTCGCCAACGCTCATGAAACTCTAATTTGGGCGGCGCGCTCCGAAGCTGGGAAGAAGTACACCTTCAACTATGACGCGCTGAAAGCAGCCAATGATGATGTCCAGATGCGATCGGACTGGACGTTGCCGATCTGTACGGGCGGTGAACGGCTGAAAGATGATGATGGCAACAAGGTGCATCCCACGCAGAAACCAGAAGCCTTGCTAGCGCGAGTTCTGCTTGCTTCGACGAAACCTGGAGATCTCGTGCTTGATCCTTTCTTTGGCACCGGCACCACCGGCGCCGTCGCGAAGAAGCTGGGGCGTGACTTTATCGGGTTTGAGCGCGAGCATGCCTATGCAGATGCCGCGCGTGCGCGCATTGAAGCCGTCGAACCGGTGCCAGATGCAGCTCAATCCATGCTGCAAGGCAAGCGGGCCCAGCCACGCGTGCCCTTCAATGCCCTTCTCGAAGCCGGCTACATCATGCCAGGTGAAGAACTGGTGGACGGACGCGGGCGTCATTCCGCGCTCGTTCGCGCTGATGGCACACTGGCAAGCGGTGATCATGAGGGGTCAATTCACAAGGTTGGTGCGCTGGTTGAAGACCAGCAGGCCTGCAATGGCTGGACATTCTGGCACACCAAACGCGATGGCAACCTTGTATTGATTGATGACTACCGCGCGGAAATCCGCAAGAAGGCCGTTTAGCCCGTCTTTGCTAGCGTTTTTTGGGCCGAATGCTGGACGCGATCTCTGGTATCACTGCTTTCAGCACCTTCACCATAACCGTCGGCCAGGCTTCCTCGCGCACCCGCTCTGGCGTTGACCACCACCCTTGGCTGGTCGGCGGTTTGTCGCTGTCACGCCGGTACACCTGCAAGCTCAGGGCAAAGTGCGTGAACACATGCTCTACGCTGCCAAGCTGCTCAGCATCTTTGTACGGCTTGGGTGCGTCGGCTGACCATTCGCTGGTTGGCACCTGAGTCATGCCCGGCAGCAGACCGGTTGGTGGCCTTTGCTCGCACCAGACGGCTCCATCGGATCGCACCACCACGAGAGCCGCGCCCTGACGGCGCGGCTTTGCCTTTTTGGGTGCTTTGACAGGATAGGCCTCCATATCACCAGCATGGTGGGCAGCGCAGCTCTCGTTCCATGGACAGAGCGCGCAAGCAGGGGTCTTCGGCGTACAGATGGTGGCGCCAAGGTCCATTGTTGCTTGAGCAAAGTCTCCGGGCCGGTCATCCGGCACCATGGCTCTCACCTTGTCGGTCACCTCGCGCTTCACCTTCGGCAACACCGTATCAAGGCGAAAAAGCCGCGTAACAACACGCTCCACATTGCCGTCGACCACGGCGACAGGCTCACAAAATGCGATGGAAGCGATGGCGGCGCTGGTGTAGTCACCGATGCCTGGCAAATCCTTCAGCGCGGCGGCGGTCTGGGGAAAACGGCCACCCTGGTCTGCGATCACTTTGGCACAAGCGTGAAGGTTGGCAGCGCGCCGGTAGTAGCCAAGTCCGGCCCAAGCAGCGCGAACATCATCATCGCTCGCCAAAGCTAAGTCGCTGACGGTTGGCCAGCGCGCTGTAAAATTTTGGAAGTAAGGAAGAACTGCGGCAACCGTTGTCTGTTGCAGCATGATTTCCGACAGCCAGACCTTATAGGGGTCTTGGCGAATACCACGCTGGCTGTCGGCTGGCGCAATGCGCCACGGCAGAGTGCGAGCGTGCTGATCGTACCAAGCAAGTAGGTCGCTTGCTTGTGGTCCTTTCCGGGAAACGTGCTCGGTTAGCCCGTCAGATCTTGGCTTAATTGATGCGCGCCTTCACATCGGCAATCGCGCTATCGATCAGATCAGCAGCTGTTTGCCCCTTGGCTTGGTCTGCCAGCAGTTTTTCCGAGGCAGCAATCGCGATGTCGGTGGCGCGAGCGCGCACTTCACCGAGCGCTTGTGCTTCTGCCTGCGCGATGCGGCTCTCAGCAGCGGCCGTACGGCGAGCGATCATCTCTTCCAGCGCTTCTTCGGTTTCGGCCGTCATGCGCTCGGCTTCAGATTTTGCCTGCGCGATGATGGCATCTGCTTCCTCGTCGGCGCTTTGGGTCTTGCGACGGAAGTCCGCCAGGACAGCTTGGGCTTCCTCACGCAACCGGCGTGCTTCTTCCAGCTCGCTGCGCACTTTTTCAGCCCGCGCGTCCAGCGCCTTCGTGATCATGCCAGGCACTTTGAGATAGACGATCAGTGCCAGGAAAAGGATGAGGGCGACGAGGGCCCAAAATGAAGAGTCCATACCTGTCTTCCTCAGCTCTCGGCGCTAGCAGCAACCGCTTTGGTCACAGCTGCAGCTGTTGGCGCTTTGGGCGCAAGCTTTTCCATAATCGCGGACACGGCATCGGTTGCGATGCTGTCCACTTGGCCCAAGGCCTCTGCTTTGATTGTCTCGATGCGTGTTTCAGCTTCAGCCAATTTGGAGCTCAAGGCTTCTTCAGAGGCTTGCCGTTTGGCTGTTGTTTCAGCCGTCAGCTTATCGCGTGTCTCACTGGCAAGCGATTGAGCGCGCGCACGGGCATCGGTCAGCGCTTTTTCATAGGTTTCCATCGCCTCATCGGTCTCGCGCTTTAGCCTTTCAGCTTCAGCAAGATCGCTGGCGATGCGATCGTGACGGTCTTCCAAAATGCCAGAAATGCGAGGACCAGCGATTTTGGAGATGACGTAGTAGACGAGGCCGAATGCAATCACCAACCACAGAAGCTGAGAGGCAAATGTGGATGTATCAAAGGGCGGGAATACACCACCATGTTCGGCGGCGGCTTCACCGGCTGCGTGCAGGGCATCGTCTGTCGTGGCCATCGGTCAACTATCCTGTGCAATAACGGACACAACGTCCTTATCGCGTGAAAGAGGCAAGGTGTTGGGTTTTGTGCAGTCTGATCGGCACCTGTTTTATCACAGATGCCGATCAGATGCGTTCATTCCCAGTTGGCGACCGCGCACACAGAGCGCGGCGGCCTGTGTTCTGTCGGCTTAAACGGCGAACAGGAGAAGAAGCGCAACCAGCAACGAGAAGATGCCGAGCGCTTCAGTCACGGCGAAGCCGAAGATAAGACGGCCAAACTGGCCATCAGCGGCTGACGGGTTGCGCAGGGCGCCCGACAGGTAGTTGCCGAAGATCGAACCGAGGCCGATCGCGGCGCCGCCCATGCCGAGACATGCGATACCAGCGCCGATGAATTTTGCTGCTTCTGCTTCCATGATTGAACTCCTTTGGAATGAACGAAGGCGTTAGACCTGACGACCGAGGGTCGTCTGGATGGGTGAATTAGTGAGACGGGTGAAGGGCATCGTTGAGGTACATGCAGGTGAGCACCGCAAACACATATGCCTGAAGGAACGAAACGAGGAACTCCAAAGCCGTCATGGCAATGGTCATCAACAGTGGCAAGATCGCCCCGCCAATGCCGATAGCGCCAAGGCCAGTGAGCGAAACAACAAAGCCTGCGAACACTTTAAGGGTGATGTGTCCGGCCAGCATGTTGGCGAACAAACGCACGGACAAAGAAATGGGGCGCGAGAGGAACGAAATAACCTCAATCATCACCACCAGTGGCACCAGGGCGCCGGGAATGCCCTCAGGCACGAACAATTTCAGGAAGCCAAACCCGTGCTTCATGAAGCCATAAACAATGACCGTTCCGATAACCAACATCGCCAGAGCAAACGTTACGATGATGTGGCTGGTTACCGTAAAGAAGTAGGGGAACATGCCAAAGAGGTTGGCAAAGAGCACAAACATGAACAGCGAGAAGACGAGTGGGAAAAATCTCATTCCCTGCGTACCCGCCGCATCTCGCAACATACTTGCGACAAACTCATAGCTCATTTCTGCGGCAGCTTGCCAACGGCCTGGGACAAGGCCACGGCCTGTGGTGGAAAGCACCAGAAACGCGGCGACAGCGCCTGTTGTGGCCAGCATGAAGAGCGAGGAGTTGGTGAACGAGAAATCGATGCCTGCGATTTCAATGGGAACGATCGTTGAAATCTCAAATTGCTTGATGGGATCGTTCGCCACTGTGATCTGCTCCTAAACCGGCACGCCGGTCGTCATCCATTTGCTGTTTCAATCGCACGCGCAGGAGCAATCCCACCCGTGTTTGGCGCTGGCTTTAGCCGCCTTCGCGCCCATTTTCCTCTGTGTCACGTCGCCGCGCCGATGGCGGCGCTGGCATGCCTTTTGGCATTGCGACGAGACCCAGCGTTCTCATGACGTTTAGAACGCCCGCTGCAAACCCCAACAAAAGCAGAACTATCAACCCAAAGGGCGACGTACCTGCCACAGAATTGAGGAACCAACCCAAGGCCCCACCGACAAAGATCGCTGCAATGAAGTCCGAGGACACCCGAACAGCCATCGCATAATTTGACCGCTCCATCTTCGCCGCACGTTCATCGACCGGATCAGGTCGGTGCGCGTCCAGCTTATCGTCCAGCGCATCCAAGCGTTTGCGAACCTCGTCGAGATCCGCTCTGCCAGTGCGCGATGCTCTGTCGGGATCGGACCCTTCAGCCAAAACGGCTCTCCAATGGATAAGGACGCTGGTTGTCGTGAAAACGCTCTAAGGACGCTCTTTGTTCGATAAAATGGCAGCGATGATTGCTCTTACCCAACGGCCCGAATGACTTCACACAGCAGGGTTTGAAAATCGCCGGGACCATAGTGCCCACCCTATGGGGTGTCAACCGCGTCAGCGATGCTTACTCACACATCCTAAGATGCTGATATATAGTTCTTTTTACGGCCTTAGGCAGCACTCTCAGCTTCAACCATTGCCTCAGCCTCGGCTAGGGCAACCGAAACGATCTGGCTAACACCGCGTTCTGCCATCGTCACACCGAAGAGACGGTGCATACGGCTCATGGTGATGGGGTTGTGCGTAACAACCAGGAAGCGAGTGGATGTGCGTGATGCCATGGAGTCCAGCAAATCGCAGAAACGCTCCACATTGGCGTCGTCCAATGGCGCATCAACCTCATCAAGAATACAGATCGGTGCAGGGTTGGACAGGAACACCGCAAAGATCAGCGCCATCGCCGTCAAAGCCTGCTCACCGCCCGACAACAGTGTGATCGATTGCGGCTTCTTCCCTGGTGGCTTGGCGATGATATCGAGACCGGCGTCTAATGGGTCATCGGCATCAATCAGGGTCAGTTCCGCTTCACCACCACCGAAGAGCTTGGTGAAAAGCTCCTGAAACTGCTCGTTCACACGGTCGAAGGCTTCGAGCAGCTTCACGCGGCCTTCACGGTTGAGGGTCGAAATCGTGCCACGAAGCTTCGTGATGGCCTCAGCCACATCATCACGTTCCAGCGCCAGTGTATCGCGGCGTTCAGCAACCTCTTCAGCTTCTTGCTCAGCGGCCAGGTTAACCGCACCGAGCCGTTGGCGCGCCTCTTTGAGCTCTGCAAGCTGGCGTTCCAGAACCTCAAGCGCGGGTGGCTGGGTGCCAGGCTCAAAGCCAGCCATCCCCATCAGCTGATGAGGCGCTGCGTCCACAGCCTCTACAATGCTGGCCTCAAGGGCTGATCGGCGTTCATCGGCAGCTGCTTTGCGTTCTTCAGCGCGGCCATGGGCCTCACGCGCCGCAAAGTAAGCCTCTTTGATCTCTCGGGCTTTGCCATCAGCCTCTCGCTGCGCTGTTTCCACACGGGCCAAGGCATCTGTGGCCTTGCTGCGGGCTTCTTCGGCTGTCGCCAGCGTTCCGGCCAAAGCGCGGCGCTTTTCCACCAAGCGGCCCGGCTCACCATCCAGTTTCTCCAACGTCGCGACAAGGTCAGAGCGCCGTTGCGCCAACGTTTGCGCATGGCTGGCCGCCGCATCAGCGCGGCGCTGCCAAGCTTCAATAGATCGAGTGGTCGTCTCACGGCGTCGGGTGTGGTCGGCAAGCTCGCGACGCAATTGATCAAGCGCGGCGACAGCCTCATCTCGGGCACGCCGGGCCAAACCTTCACTTTCTGATGCCTCAGAAAGCTTGGCTTCCAGCGCTGTCAAAGCACTGGTTGACTGGCTTGCTGTTTCAGCTGCCTTCATCTTCTCTTGAGCTTCACCCAAAGCCTCACCCAAGCGGGTGATCTCGGCCTGCGCGCTAGAAATCCTAGCACCTTCGCGCTCGGCCTCACGTTCCAGGGCCATCAAGCCGCTTGCGGCCTCATCATAGCTCTTGCGGGCGGCCACTTCATCACCGCGATGGGTGTTCCACGCTGCATCCGCTTCTTGCATGGCGGTAAGCGAGGCCATATGGGCCAGCGATAGTGCGGTCACTTCGCTTTCCAGCGTCTTCAAATCGGTCAAAAGGCCCGACAGCCGGTTGCGCTCGGCCAATTTCACTGCAGCAGCGGACGGCGCATCAGCTTTGCGCACGAACCCATCCCAGCGCCACACGGTGCCGGCTTTGCTCACCAGTATTTGGCCAGAAGCCAATGAGCCCTGAAGGGCTGCACCCTCACCGTCTTTCACCAAGCCGATCTGGGCCAAACCGCGCGCCAAAACGGCTGGGGCCTTCACATGATCGCTTAGCGCATCAATGCCATCGGGGAGTTTCGGATCGTCTTCTTTGGCGCTTACGTCGGTCCAGAACTGCGGCGCTGCTGGATCAGACGCGGCTTCTAGCGCCTCGCCCAGAGCTGCGCCCAACGCGGCCTCAAAACCTGGCGTAACCTCAATACCATCCATGATGGAGGGAAACAGGTCCGGTGAGGTGCTATGGGTGGTACCAACCAGCTTCTCCAACGCGGCGATCTCGGCTTGAAGCGTCGAGAGTTGCTTCTCACGCTCTCGCAGTGGTGTTTCAGCCGCAGCAACTGCCGCCAACGCGTTGGTGCGAGCTGTCTCACTGGAAGCGACTTTCTCACTCGCGCTGTCGCGCGCTGCCTTCAAAGTCTCAACCTTCGCACGCGTGGCTTCCAGTGCTTCAGCAGCGGAGGTCTTGGCCTGTAATTCGGTCAAAGCGGACTGAGCGCGACTATGCTGCGCTTCCACCTGCGCCACCTCGCGGCGGGCCGTTTCCAGGATGCGTGCCTGAGCCTCGCGTTCAGCGCGCGCTTGGGACAGAGCATCACGCGCTGCATTGCTGGCCGCCAGGGCTTCAGCGAGCGCGGTTTCAGCCGCTTGGGCAGCTGCTTCAGTGGCTGGAACTTGCTTCGTTGATGCAGCCTCCGCCTCACCGATGACGGCAAGTTCTTTTTCCAGTGCCACCCGCTCAGCGGCGTGATCATCGGAAAGCCCAGCTTCACGAGCGATATCAGCGTCCAACGTTGCGAGCTGCGCTCGAGCGCTTTCAAGACGCTCGGCGCTTTGCTTTTCTTCCAGCGCCAATTCATCACGCGCCCGAACAACACGACTAAGCGCAGCATTGGCTTCGGCAGCTTTGGTGCGAGCATCCGGCACGCTCGCCGCAGCACTAGCCTGGGCTGTCGATGCGACCAACTGGGCTTCGTCAGCTTTTTGAAGCAGCTCTTTTGCCTCTCGCAGTGCCTGCGCGGCATCGTTGGCTGCTTGATTGGCCGCAGCCCATTTTAACGCAAACACACCAGCCTCAGCCGTTCGCGTTTTGGCAGCGACATCGCGGAACCGTGCGGCCTGACGCGCCTGACGGCGAAGCACATCGAGCTGGCGGTCCAGCTCACCGACCACGTCATCAAGCCGCTCAATGTTGGCTTCGGCAGCTTTGAGGCGTAGTTCGGCCTCATGGCGGCGCGTGTGCAAGCCAGAGATACCGGCAGCCTCTTCCAGAAGCGCCCGGCGCTGCACGGGCTTGGCGGAAATGATCTCACCAATCTGACCCTGGCGCACCATGGACGGCGAGCGGGCGCCCGATGCGGCATCCGCAAACATGAGCTGGACGTCTCGCGCGCGGGCCTCACGACCGTTCACCCGGTAATTGGAGCCTTTTTCGCGCTCGATCTTCCGTGAGACTTCAAGATTTTCATGTTCGTTGAAAGCTGCTGGCGCGCGGCGCATGGCGTTGTCGAGGAACAGCTTCACTTCAGCGCTGTTGCGCGCCGGTCGCTTGCCAGAACCGGAGAAGATGACCTCTTCCATGCCGCTGGCACGCATGGCCTTGTAAGAGCTTTCGCCCATCACCCAGCGCATGGCTTCAACAAGATTGGACTTGCCACAGCCATTGGGGCCGACAACGCCGGTCAGCCCGTCTTCAATGATAAGATCGGTGGGCTCAACAAAGGTTTTGAACCCAGCAATACGGAGCTTAGTGAACTTCATGGGCGGGCGCCGCCCTGCGATACGCGCGCCTGCCACCTTTTGGCAGCAAGGCGCATTCCACCGCTAACTGATGAGCGGGTCGATGATCTCGGCGTACTCTTCTGGACTACGGGCACCGGGGAATCTCGCACCATTGATAAAGATCGTCGGTGTGGAGGCAACGCCGAACTCTTCCGCGCCACGCTCTGCACCAGCGACTATAGCCGTTTCCAGATCGCGATTCGTCAAGCAGGCATTGAAGGTCTCTTGGGTATAACCGGCCTGGGCAACGATAGAAAACAGTGCATCGGCGGGATTTGCCGCCGTCGCCCACTCGCGCTGACGTTCAAAGAGAATGTCGACAACGTCATGGTAGAGCGCGTCATCGGCACAGCGTGCCAGCATAGACGCTGCACGGGCACGGGCATCCAACGGGAACTCGCGGAAAATGTAATAGACGTTTCCAGCGTCGATATAGTCGGCCTTGATCGAGGGCAGAGAGGCTGTATGGAAGCGCGCACAATGCGGGCATGTCATCGAGGAATAGTCGACCATCACCACCGGTGCTTCGGGGTCACCAAGACCAATGTCTGGCAGACCATCGGTTGCGGTCATCAAAGCATCGAGATCAACAGAGCCGTCTCCACCCGACGGTGTGCTGCGGCCAGAGGCGCCAGCAGAGCCATCGGCACTATCGTTACACGCGGCCAGAACGCCACCAGCCACTGTTAGAAGTGCGGAGTTCTTCAGAAGCGTGCGGCGGTCGGTTTTGAGGCGATTGATCATCGTGGGGCCCTTATGCGGATCATCGGTTGGGTTGGCTCTTACGGTGTTCTACCGCAGCGCGACAAGTCATGATCCGCCGTGACAGCCATCCATGGCCAAAAAGGGGCATCACAATCGCGTGGGCATTGACGTCTTTAACGGCGCTTGCGGTTAGCGGCGATGACCGAAGCACCAAGACTTTGTAAAGCTGCGCGCAGAGCCGGGTTTTCGACGCGCGCGGTTGCCTCGCTTACAGCGCTCCTTTCTTCAGCCGATGGCAACCGAGGTTGCTGCATAGGCTTGGGAGGTGATGTGGGCGCCAATGATGCCTTGGCGGTCACGCGCAACTTGCTCACGGCCTGGTAGCCGAAAAAGCCGTTGATGCGTTCCAGTATTAAGACTTGTCCGTAGTCGAGGTCGATTTGGATAGACGGATCAGCTCGCACCTCAAGCACGGCTCCATCATCACCCGTCTTTTTATGGCGCGAGCGCGATTTGGGTTGAGCTTTCATCTGAACTGGCATGCAAAGCCCTGCCAAACGCTCACCCACAATCTCTGGCCAAGCCGCCAAAAGGGCAGGAGAGACAAACTGTTTGCCACGTTGTCCTTGTTGCAGTGGGTGCAAAAGAGCGTCCACTTCCACGCCAATAGCCTTGGCGCTGGTCGGCACAGCAGCCTTGGTGCTGACTTGATGCCCAAGCAGTTGGCCTCGCACATTTTGCGCGGCAGTTGGGCGTGCGCCCTTCATGTTCGCCCTTTCATCTTTATCCAATCCCTGCTAGCGCCGGGCCCTTCCTGAAAAGACTTCCCACGACAACTGCTGGAGCGTTCCCCTCGTGTACGAGCTAATCATCTTCGACTGTGATGGTGTTCTGATCAACTCAGAAATGATTGCGGCACGCGTGGAAGCTGCCGCTTACAAACGCGAAGGCTTTGAAATGGAGCCGCTGGGCTTTGCCGAACATTTTGCAGGCATGACCCACCATGCGATCCAAGAAGCTATTGAGGAAGAGCTGGAGCGTAAGCTTGACGCAGACTTTCAGGAAAAACTTTCTGAGGCTTTTTTGGAACTCGCCGATACTCAAATGACAGCGGTACCTGGCGTGGAAGAAATGCTGGATATGGTGGAAGGCCCGCGCTGCATTTGCTCGAACTCAGCCTCCGACTATCTGCAGCGCTATCTGAGCGATGTCGGGCTTTTTGAACGCTTTGCACCCCACATCTTTTCTGCTGGGGAGGTGGGCAACAAGGCATCTAAGCCAGACCCGAACGTGTTTCAGGTTGCTGCGCAAACCTTCAATGTTGATCCCAAAGCCTGTTTGGTTGTTGAGGATTCCGCTTCAGGCGTGAAAGCAGCCGTGGCAGCCGGAATGACTGTTATCGGCTTTGTTGGTGGTGACCACACATGGCCCGGCCACGCTGAGGTTTTGATGCAAGCCGGGGCATTGACCACCGTGAACCGTCACGCTGATTTGGCTGAAACGATCCAGGCGCTCGCCGCTTGGGAGGGCGAAGCGCTTTAGCTTCCCGCCTCGTCAAAGCCGATGATCACCTGATAGTCAGCCTGGCGCTGCGGCGCTGGTACAAAGAAAGCGCGGTTGACCAGCGTAAAGGTGGCTGAGACTTCCGTAGGCTCGATAATCGCCTGCGTGCGCACGACTTCGCTGGAAATCACCTCATCGGTAATCGTGTTGAAGACGACGATGCGAACCGGCAGATCCAGCGTCGCAGGAGCGCCTTGCGGGCCGATGATGGAACGCCCAGCAATCCCTATGGTTAGGCCAAACTGCCCAGCACCTGGGGTGCATTCCACAACCGTCTGCAAAATCTGACTTTGGTAGCGCACATTGCTCGCCGTGCGTTCCTCACCAGCATAAAGCCGCAGTGTCTCCGTGCCATCGCGAACCACGATAGACGGGCAAAGCTGATCGGCGCGCAATTGCTCAACCGGCACACCGCCAAAACTTGTTGCTGTGGTGGGGCGAACTTGCGCCTGTTGGTTTCCACCGCCCATAAGGCCCGTCAAACCATCCATGCCCCCACTGCAAGCAGAAAGAGCCAAAGCAACGCCCAGAACTGATGCACTGCGCACTAAAGATCGATTGGATTTGGTCAAAAAACGCATCACGCTATCACCGCATACATAACCACAAGCCGCACTCGTTACGCGTGGTTGCGGCTGTTTAGCAAGTTGCACTCGCCTTGGCGAGGGGATAGCTGTGAAGCCTTTGACCGCCTTGCCCATGGTGAATGCCCGCGCATGACCGCTCCCAACGACTTTGCCCCGATCACACCAGATGCGATTAAGCATCATTGGTCGCTGCGCCTCTTGCCCAGCTGGGCGCGGCCCTATGGGCGGCTGATGCGGCTGGAACGCCCAGTGGGCTGGCAACTCTTGCTGTGGCCCTGCGTGTTTTCGTCACTGCTCGCATCCATTGCTTTGGAAAACTCGGTTCAATGGTTGCATTTGATCCTGTTTACGCTTGGCGCAATCATCATGCGCGGGGCGGGTTGTACGCTGAACGATATCGCCGACCAGGATATCGACGCCAAGGTCGGCCGAACGGCTGAACGTCCTATTCCCTCTGGTGAGGTGAGCGCACGCAATGCCGCATTTTTTCTGGTGATGTTGCTGGCCGCTGGCTTCCTTATCCTCATCACCTTCAATCTTTTCACGATCGGCGTTGGCATCGCATCCCTTGTGCTCGTTGGCTTTTACCCCTTCGCTAAGCGGGTGACGAACTGGCCACAGGCGGTACTTGGGCTGGTTTTTTCTTGGGGCGCCTTGGTCGGCTGGGCGGCTCAAACGCAAAGCCTCGACCCACCAATGGCGGCGCTTTATCTCGCGTGCGTGATCTGGATCATCGGCTACGACACGATCTACGCCTTTCAGGATTTGGAGGATGACGCCCTGGCGGGTGTCGGATCCTCCGCCCAAGCGCTGGGTAACAACGCACCACCGTTTATCGCGCTCTGCTATGCGCTGACGGTGGCATTGATCGGCTACGCCATGCTGGCTGTTGGTGCGGGGTTCACAGCTTTTTTCGGCCTTGGCTTCGCCGCTGCTCAGATGGCCTGGCAAGTGGTGACGCTCGATCTCAACGACAAAGAAGGTTGCCTGACGCGGTTTAAGTCCAATACCTTTGTTGGCGTGTTGATTTCGGCCGGACTGCTTTTGGACGTGCTGTTTTAACGGCGACCGCGACGCTTGGAGTAGCGTGGACGACGGCGCGTCAGCGTGTTGGTGCGGCGCGGCTGGGTGGAACGCAAAACAACTGCACCCAACATCGCGCGCACCACGCTGTCTTCCCCGTGAGGTTCACTGAGAAGCAACGGAACCGAGAGCTTGTCTGCCCACGAGCGCCAAACCGCCACCGCATCATCAAGCGGCAAATCGCTTTCCAAAATGATAGCGTAGGCTGGATCATCATGGCGCAGAACGACGCTTACCGTCGTGTCATCACCGGAAACAGTGAGTTGCGCAGCCACGCCATTGTACGCATTCAACGGAATGCGCTGGAGGATCATTGCTGCACCAAGCCGTGCGGTGACAACGACACTGCGATCGCCCATATCCAAGCGACCGCGCTGCGGCATGGAGGAACGCAATGGCACGGCATCGCGGCATCCATCAACCCGAAGATCGGGTGCAAACTCAAAAGGGGCACCATCAGGGCGGATGGTCTGCCCGTTGGCCGAGCGGTTTGTCCTTACCGACATGATGATGCCTTTCGCCTTCCTGTTGGCCTGATCACCAGGCCTGAAACTGATGCCGACGGTTGCTCCGTCTGACGGCCCAAATGGGCTGCCCGTTTTGGGCTATGGCGAAGGTATAGCGCAGCGCCGTTGGAGCAGGCTTAAGTAACGAGGTAAAAAAAGTGTGCGTTGCGAAAGGGTTAGCGAATGGCAAACAGCTTTGCCCCAATTCACCTTGATTGGGCACTGTGATCAGCTACATCACTGCAACAGTCTTTTCTTTAGCCAAGCGTACTCATGACAGAAGCCTCAACTGACCCGACATTGCCGCCTATTAGCGTTATCTGCGATGCGGCGCGCGAGGCCGGTGAGATCGCTCTGCGATACTATGGCAAGAGCCCTAAAACGTGGACCAAGCCTGGCAATTCGCCGGTCACCGAGGCGGACCTAGCAATCGACACGATGCTGCACACAGAGCTGCGCAAAGCCTTCCCAGGTTTTGGATGGCTGTCGGAAGAGATTGAGGATGATGGCTCACGTCTTTCTGGTGCACCAACTTTTATTGTTGACCCGATCGACGGTACGCGCGGTTTCATGGCCGGCAGCGATGATTGGGCGGTTTCCATTGCACTCATCGATCAGGGCGAACCGGTTCAGGGGGTCCTGTTTAATCCGGCACTTGGCGAGTTGATGGTGGCTGAGGCGGGCAAAGGAGCCCACTTCGAGAACGCCAAGGGCGATTCCGCGACGCTTTCGCCAACGAAGAAAGATCGCCTGGAGGATGCATTGCTCGCATTTCCGGGACCCAGCAAGACCTCCCACGTGTTTCGTAAGCACCCAAAAATTGCCTCTTTGGCCCTGCGTATCGCGCAGGTGGGTCAAGGTAAGTTGGATGGCTGCGTTGCAAGCCCCAATGCCAAACACTGGGACATTGCCGCTGCCGACATCATTGTGCGGGAGGCTGGGCTCAACCTCTTGCATGCCGATGGCGCGACCCCAAATTACAATGGCGCGTCAATCACCCACCCTGCCCTTGTGTGCGGGACACGAGCAATGTGCGATGCGTTGCAAGGCATGCTGCCCCGTTAGCGCTTAGACAACGATCCTTGAGCAGCCGTTGCTTGACGGGGCAGTGCGGTCAGGTAAGAACGCCATGTTTCCCACCCATCATACGATAGAGGATTAGGCGCGATGAGCGGCACACCGGACGACTCCAAGCCACAATTGCTGCATCTGGTATTTGGGGGCGAGGTTGAATTGCCCGACTCGCACACCTTTATCGATGTCGACAATTTGGACATTGTTGGCATCTATCCAAGCAATGCCGAGGCCGAAACGGCCTGGCGTGGCAAAGCACAAGCCACCGTCGACAATGCCAATATGCGCTACTTTGTGGTGCATATGCACCGCCTTTTAGAGCCGGGCGACGACGATCCTGAAGCGTAAGACGAGCGCACGGCGTGTGAGCCTGTCATGAGTGCGCCTTGGTACAAGCGGCTTGGCCGCAACGGGTTTGTCCAATCGGTGGCTGGCAACACGCTGGCTGGCTACCTGTGGCTGGTTGATCGCACGGCCCGCAAGATCGACACCGACCTTGATCACAAGCGCTCTGACCTTGCTCAACATCTGCCAGCGATTTTCACGTTCTGGCACGGTGAGCACTTCATGATTGCATTGGCCTCGCCAGAAGACTGGAACATGCACGTGATGATCTCGCGCAGTGCTGACGGAACGATGAACGCCATTGCCGCTGAAAAACTGGGTATCAAAACCATTCGCGGCGCAGGCGATCCCAAAAAACGCGGCAAGCAAAAGGGCGGAGCACGCGCCTTCTTGAAGTTTGTTAAAGTGCTTGGCGAAGGCAACAGCGTGTCGCTGACAGCCGATGTGCCCAAAGTTGCTCGTCAGGTATCGCCTGGGCTTATCAAGCTTGCGCGCAAAACAGGCAGGCCGATTGTACCGGCACTTTATCTCACCCATCCACGCATCACGCTTTCCAGCTGGGACCGCGCCTCGGTGGCCTTGCCCTTCACCAAAGCCGCAATCGGCACAACCGAACCGATCTATGTAAATGACGACGAACCTGACGACGCGTATTGGTGTGCCCGGGTCAAGGAGCGTTTGCAGGCATTGGAAATGCACAGCTACGCACAGATCGGTGGCAAGCCAGCTTTTTCGTCGGCTGAGACGCAGAGGCTTTCCCATGGCTGATGTGCTGTCGGAGAGCCTCCTGGCCAGCTATCGCATCGCTGGCACGATCGTTTCGCCGCTTGCTGGATCATTGATCTTGGCGCGCGCGCGCAAGGGCAAAGAGGACTTACCAAGGCGCAAGGAACGCTTTGGCTACGCTGGATCGCGCAAGCCCAATGGCTCGCTGATTTGGGTTCACGCTGCAAGTGTTGGTGAGACGATTGCCATTCTACCGTTGATCAAGCGCATCGAAGAAACGGGTTCCTATGTCGTTTTGACAACCGGCACGGTGACTTCCGCGCAATTGGCTGCCAAGCAGATTGGCCCGCGCACCCTGCACCAGTATGCGCCGCTCGACTTGGCACCATTCGTCAACCGTTTCCTCAACACGTGGAAGCCGCAGCTTGCGATCTTTGTGGAATCTGAGCTTTGGCCAGCAACATTTCATGCGCTGGCCAAGCGGAACATCCCCCATGTTCTGGTCAATGCGCGCATGTCGGAGCGTTCGTTCTTTCGTTGGCGCAGAGCAAGCGGACTAATCAGTGCGATGCTTTCCAACGTCACCCTTTGTTTGGCGCAAACGGTTGATGATGCAGAGCGCTACCGTGTGCTTGGTGCGCCGCGCGTTCGCGTGACCGGCAATTTGAAGTTCGACACGCCAGCCCCAGCGGACAATCCAGCGCAACTTAAACTGCTCGAGCAGACACTTCGCGGGCGGAAGGTCTGGTTGGCCTCCTCCACACACCCGGGAGAAGAAGCTATTGCGCTGCGGGTTCACAAGGCGCTGAAACATCATTTGCCGGACCTGTTGACGGTTATTGTGCCACGTCACCCGGAACGTGGCCGAGAAGTTGCCGGTCTTGCCCAGTCGGAGAACCTGACGCATACGCTGCGAAGCGAAGGTCATCTTCCCAAAGCCGACACCGACATTTACATCGCCGACACCATTGGTGAGATGGGCCTGCACTACCGACTGGCACCGATCTCGTTTATCGGCGGATCGTTGGTGCGCCATGGCGGGCAGAATCCAATTGAACCGGCCAAGCTGGGCACGGCAATTCTGCACGGACCGGATGTGCACAATTTCCCTGAAATCTACACCGCGCTCAACTCTTCGGATGCTACCATTGAAGTGGACAGCGCTGAGATGCTGGCCCGCAATGTAGGACGCCTGTTGGTGAATGAACGAGAGCGCAAGAAGCTTTGCGACCAAGCAACCAAGGCCATACAAGAGTTTGAGGGCGCGTTGAGCGCCACGATGGACGCCATCGAACCCCTTCTCACCGCGTTTTCGGTGTCCGCCGCATTGGAGCAAGCGCGCCGATGAGCCTCACCCCTCCGCCCTATTGGTGGCCTGACCCGCGCAAGCCGCAAAGCTTTGGCGCAACGCTCAAAAAGTTCGCGCTGGTGCCTGCCTCCTTAGCCTATGGGCGGGTGGTCGCGGGGCGGATGGCACAAGAAGGCGAGCCAGGTGCCTTGCCTGTGGTTTGCATCGGGAACTTCGTCGCTGGTGGCGCGGGTAAGACGCCAACATCACTGGCAGTTTATGATGTGCTTGAAGATCTTGGGCTCAAGCCAGCCTTTGTGACACGCGGCTATGGAGGTTCATTGGCAACGACGAGTTTTCGTGTCGATCCAGATCGTCATCTGGCAGATGAGGTGGGCGACGAGCCACTGCTTCTGGCCCATCGCGGCGAAACATTCGTCGGCCCGGACCGTCTCACCTCAATCGCCAGTGCTGCAGAGATCGGTGCAACGTGCACCATTTTCGACGACGGCCTGCAAAACCCGTCTATCATCAAGAACCTCACCATTGCCGTTGTCGATGGCCGCATGGGCGTTGGCAATGGTCTGAGCCATCCAGCAGGCCCGCTACGCGCGCCAGTGGCAGCGCAGCTGCGCTATGTCGATTTCATCATTGTTATCGGCAAGGGTAACGGGGCGCATGGTGTTGTGCGGCAGGCTGCCAAACGCGGCAAGCCTGTGCTGTCGGCCACCCTGGAGATGGACATCCCTGAACATTTGTTTGATCAACGGATCTATGCCTTCTGCGGCATCGGCCATCCGCCGAAGTTCTTCGAACGCCTCAAAGAGGCTGGCCTTAATGTGGTGAAGGAAAAGGCGTATCCTGATCATCACGCCTACACCACCGAAGATGCACGTGAGTTGGTGAACATCGCCAAGGAACGCGACGCGGTGCTGGTTACAACAGAGAAGGACGGTATGCGGTTTCAGGGTCATTCAGGTTCACTGCGAGACCTGGACAAGGCTGCAACCCAAATACCGGCCAAGCTTGTGTTTGAAGACCCTGGCTATCTGCGCTCACTGATGCACCATGCCATTCAGCGATGGCGCCGCGACATGGTGTTGGTGGAATTTGACTAGGACGCTCGAGGCGCCCGGCGCTCAGCTTCCAGCGAGGCGGTGGCATCTTTGTAGGCTTCCTGACGGGCGACCGACCAGTATTTCAGCTCTGTGAGGGGGATACGCTCAAACGTCACCGCACAGACCACGTAATCACCAGGTCGCAGCACATGATACTCCGGCGTGTCATAGCGGATAAGCGCTTCACGGTCGTTGCTGGAAAACACCATCGCGTTAGTCCTTGATAAGCTGTTTGGCCTCGGCCTGTTCTCTCTTGCCTGCAAAGAACGTCTTCAGCAAGGCTTCGGCCTGGCTGGCGGCAATGCCATCATAGACCTCTGGTGCGTGATGGCAGGTGGGCTGGTCAAAAAAATGCGGCCCGTTGATAACCGCCCCCATTTTGGGATCGGTAGCCCCAAAGTACACGCGGCGGATGCGAGCATGGCTTATGGCGGCTGCACACATAGCGCATGGTTCAAGCGTCACATAAAGGTCAGCGCCGGTTAGACGTTCTTGACCAAGCGTCTGGGCCGCTTCGCGGATAACCAGCATTTCAGCATGGGCGGTGGGATCGAGAAGCTGACGCGTACGGTTGCCGTCGGCAGCTACAATCTGGCCATCCATCACCAGCACCGCACCAACGGGAACCTCATCGCGGCGGGCGGCGGCAACGGCTTCAGCCAAGGCAATGTCCATCGGCGAAGAATGGTTTGGGGCGGAACTTGTCATTGTCAGGGCTTGCCACAGGCGCGCCTTGCCCGTCAAAAGGTGGCCATGTCAAAGCCCCCACACAACACCACGCCAGCAAAAGGTGACCGGATTGCCAAGGTCATCGCGCGCTCAGGTCTTTGCTCGCGTCGCGATGCAGAAGCTTGGATCGCCGACGGTCGCGTGAAACTCAATGGCAAACTGCTTGGGACGCCAGCCATCACGGTTACCGACAAAGATCGGATCGAGGTGGACGGTGAACCATTGCCGCAAGCCGAACGCACACGGCTTTGGCTCTATCACAAGGACAAAGGGGTTATCACCGCTGCACGCGACCCAGAAGGGCGCAAGGTGCTGCGTGACGTTCTGCCGAAGGAACTCAAAACGGCCCATCCTGTGGGACGGCTTGATTTCAACACCGAAGGTCTACTTTTGCTGACCAATGATGGTGGACTCAAACGCCTATTGGAGCTGCCCTCCACCGGCTGGCTGAGGCGCTACCGGGTGCGAGCCTTTGGAGAAGCGCCGGAGCATGTGCTTAACAAGGCGCGCAAGGGCATGGAGATAGAGGGCGTCCACTACGGGCCGATGGAGATCGTCGTTGAGCGCCAACAGGGCGATAATCAATGGCTGACTGTGGGCTTGCGCGAAGGCAAGAACCGCGAAGTCAAAGTTGTGCTGGGCGCGCTTGGCCTGCAGGTGAACCGGCTGATCCGTATTTCCTATGGACCGTTTCAGCTGGGGGAACTTGAAACAGGCGCGGCGCAAGAGGTGCGCACACGGGTGCTGAAGGATCAGCTTTCCGGCAAAGTGTTTAAAGATGCAGGGCTAGACTTTGAAGGCCCCATGCGCACGCCGGTTGTTGGGCGCGACACGCCTGCAAGGCCAAAAAAGCCGGAAAAAACAGGCCGCGGTGCGTCGGGCAATGCTCCGCTTCGAAAGGGGCGCGGCAAACCCGGAAACGACGCCACCAAGCGCGGAAAGCCAGGTTTTGTCACACGCCCTGGGGTTGCCAAAAAATCTGGCCCCAAGCGGGGGACAGGAGGCAGAGGCCCGCAGAAAACACGCGGTAGATAGGCATGCGCATTGTTGGAGGCGCCTTTAAAGGGCGCGCGCTGAAAGCGCCGTCAAACCAAACTGTTCGACCCACAACGGACCGTGCTCGAGAGGCCCTGTTCAACATCTTGGCCCACAATGACGATCTGTTTGTTGAGGATCAGGGCTTGGATGGTGCCACTGTCATTGACCTTTTTGCTGGCACCGGTGCACTCGGTTTGGAGGCGTTGTCCCGTGGCGCTGCCTTTGCTCTTTTCGTCGATAACTCCATTGAGGGGCGCGGGCTAATCCGTGAGAACATGCAGGCCTGTGGCGTAGCGGCACGTGCCCGTCTCTTCAAACGCGATGCCACGAAGATTGGCGAGCGTGGTAAGATGGACCGCGCGACTCTTGCCTTTCTTGACCCTCCCTATGGCAAAGGCCTCGGCGAAGGGGCGTTGACGGCTCTGCACGATGGCAACTGGCTTGCACCTGATGCTCTTGTGATTGTGGAGGAGAGCGCGAAGGCTGATTTCACCGCACCTGTCGCTTTTGAGGTTTTGCAAACTCGGCAAATGGGGGAGACGCAGCTTTCCTTTTTGCGGTATGGTGGTGCCCCATGATTGGACGTCTTTTCACCGCTGTTCTTGCTGTTTTGGGCGCTGGCACGATGAGCCAAGCGCCGGAGTTCTCACAGCAGTACCGTCAGGCGTTGGGTGGTGCTGTTGCAGAACTCCAAGTCGTGGTTGAAGACTTTGATGCTGCCAGCGAGCGCGCAGGCCTCTCACGTGACCAAGCGCTGGACCAGTATCGCGAGACCGATAATACGTTTCTGGATGAACGCGGACGACAAATCTCCGGCACACTGGAACGGTATGAACGGCTGAAAGGGCAGGCCGACGCCATTGAAGATGCCGGGCCGTTTGAGCGTATCTGGCTGGTGCTGCGCGAGCCGGATTTGCGCGTGGTTGAGGGCGCACGGGAGCGTTTTGAGCCTGCTATCCCCATCACCATTGCTGGTGGTGTTATGGCCGCACTTGGCGCGTTTATTGGATGGCTTTTGGCACGCGGCAGCGCTGGCACCGTGAAAGCTACAGGCAAGATGCTTCGCGGACGCAACAAGGGTCGCGCCTCGGCCAAAGGCTAGCGATCAAACAGCTTATCGAGCCGGGCTTTGTCCATGCGAATGAATGTCGGGCGGCCATGGTTGCATTGCGCCGCAGCTGGCACCTGCTCCATCTCGCGCAGCAATGCATTCATCTCATCCACCTTCAAACGACGTCCAGCGCGCACCGAGCCATGGCAGGCCATGGTGGAGGCCACGGCATGCAGGCGGCTCTCAAGGCGTACTGATGACCCAGCTTCGGCAAACTCCTCAGCCAAGTCTTTCACCAAACCTGATGCGTCGCAAACACCCAGCATTGCCGGGGTTTCGCGCACCAACACGGCATTGGTACCGAATGGCTCAAGAACCAAGCCAAGCTTCGCCAATTGCTCAGCCTCGGCAAGAATGGCTGAAGCATTGCCAGCAGGCAGCTCAACCACATCTGGGATAAGCAGTGGTTGGGTTGCGATACCATCACGCTCCAGGCCTGTTTTCAGCCGTTCATACACCAGGCGTTCATGTGCAGCGTGGGCATCAACCAACACAATGCCATCTCGGCTTTCCGAGAGGATATATGTTTCGTGCAGTTGTGCGCGAGCAGTGCCCAACGGGTGGTCTGGTTCGAACGTTTCTGGCTGGATCGGTGCTGTTTCAGGACCAGAGGGCACATCCATTCCAGCCAACGTTGCTGGTCGTTCTAATGCACTGATCGCTGGCCCAGGATCGTAGTGTGCTGCAGCCTCTTCCCACCCGGAACCGCCAGACCGCGCTGGCGCCACATAGGGCGTTTGTGGTGTGAACGCTTGGACCGCTTGATCAGTAAGACTGGTGGATGCCGCCAAACCCGCCTCACCTAAAGCATCGCGGATGGCAGTGATGATAAGTCCACGCATGTGGCCCGGGTTTTGAAATCGAACATCAGATTTTTGTGGGTGGACATTCACATCGACCCGAGACGGATCGATGGCGATGGCGATCACAACAGCGGGAAATCGGTCGCGTGGCATCAAATCGGCATAGGCAGCGCGGATCGCACCGGTGAGCAAGCGATCACGCACAGGCCGGTCATTGACCATCAGATAGATGTCGCGAGTTGTGGCGCGATGCCATGTTGGCAAGCCCACCATGCCTTCAAGCGACAGGCCTTCGCGAGTGGCATGCAGTGGCCGCATGTTCGTGCGCGCATCTGGCCCAAAAAGGTCGGCGGCGCGGTGTTCGAGCGCCGATGTAAACGCCAAGCTTTCATCCGCAGGTGCCAAATCAAGGATGGTGCGGCGCTCCGACTGCAAACGGAACCCAACTTTTGGGGCGGCCAAGGCCAACCGGCGGATCGTGTCAGCAACAGCGGTTGTCTCGGCCTGGTCAGACTTCAGAAATTTTAGCCGCGCCGGAACAGAGAAAAAGAGATCTTCAACATCGATCGCTGTGCCGCCCGACCGAGGTGCTGGAGTTGGATCGGTGGTCTCGCCGCCGGACACGGCAATGCGATAGGCATCCTCTGTGCCTCGCGCTCGCGATGTGATGGTGATTTTAGCAACCGCGCCAATGGATGGCAGCGCTTCACCGCGAAAGCCGAGGGTTCGGATATCCACCAAATCATCGTCAGAGAGTTTCGATGTGGCATGGCGGGCGATGGCGAGCTTGAGATCATCCGGCCCCATGCCGTGGCCATCATCGGTGACACGAATAGCTGCTTTACCGCCTGCCTGAAGGGTGATGGAGATCGATGTTGCGCCGGCATCCAGCGCATTCTCGACCAGCTCTTTGACCACGCTGGCGGGCCGCTCCACCACTTCACCGGCGGCGATGCGATTGATCACACCGTCAGGAAGCTGGCGGATGTTTTTGGGTGGTGAGTCCGATGGATGGGCAAGAACGTTCTGCACATGCCCTCCCTTGGTGGTTGGTGTTGAATCAGCTCAGCGGCTGGCCAACGATGACAAGGGATAGCGGCGCCTTCAAGATGCGGTCGGCCACGCGACGGATGTCGTCCACCGTAATTGCGCGGATCAGGTCTGCGCGCTCAATCATGTAGCTTGCTGGAATGCGCTCCAACTGCATGCCGACCAACTGCTGGGCGATCTTCTGCGAACTGTCAAAACGCAGCGGATAAGAGCCGATCAGGAAGTCTTTGGCCTGTTGCAGCTCTTCTTCCGTCGGGCCGTTTTCAACGAACTCGGCAATAACCGCACGCATCACATCAAGGGTTTCTTGCGCGCGCTCAGGCCGCGTTGATGCACCGCCACCAAAAATCGGTGCGTGGTCACGCGCAGAAAGGTAAGTGAAAACGGAGTAGGTGAGCCCACGATCCTGGCGGACTTCCTTGAACATGCGCGAAGAAAATGTGCCGCCGCCAAGAATATGGTTCATGACGAAGGCGGTCAGAAAATCATCATCGTCACGGGCAAGACCAGGGATAGCAAAGCGGATGACCGTTTGGGCAACGTCCTGCGTTTCCTGTGTCTGTACGCCGGTCGGGATGGTCATATTGGGAATGGATGCCAGGTCGGCCTGCGCACGCAAACCGCCAAAGGCGTTATCGACAAAGGTGTCTGCTGCCTCTGCGGAGATATCGCCAACGATAGCAACACGAATGATGTCTTGTGCCAGCGTCGCCGTGTGGTGTGCCAGAAGATCATCACGTGTGATGTCCGGAACGGATTCCAACGAACCATTTGACTGACGCGCATAGGGATGGCCGTCAAAAAACGTCTCAGAAGACAGGCGTGATGCGATGCTTTCTGGATCGTTCAGATCACGACGCAAACCCGCCATGATCTGACCACGCGTTCGTTCAATGGCATCCTCATCCAGCCGCGGCTGTGTCAAGGCGAGTGCCAGCAGCTCGGTGCCCAACTCAATCGTGTCAGAAAGAACGGTCAGCTCGCCGGAGAAATTGTCATGGCTGGCATCAAAGCCAAGGCGGATCGCATTGTCTTCCAACAAAGTTTGAAAGGCGATGCTGTCATACTCGCCCGCACCCTCATCAAGAAGGCCAGAGAGAAGGTTGGCCGTGCCCGCCCGGCCTTCAGGGTCTTGAACGGCGCCCGCACCTTCAAAAACAAACCGTGCGGCCACCAACGGGATGGTGTCATCTTCCACCAACCAATAGGCGATACCACCTGGACTGGTGCGTTCCTGCACATTCACTGCGGCTTCGGCGCGTTGTGGTTCGGTCAAACTGAGGGCCATGGTGATCACCAATGTAAGAGCCAGCAGCAGGCTGGCCGTTTTTGTCTTTGTGGTGGAGGTCTTGGTGGCTTTAGCCATCGGCATCGGGCGTTGCTGTTGCAGCGGCAGCTGGTTGTGTGTCTGGCGTGACCGCTGGTCGCTGAAAGCCGATCACAGCGCGCTGCGGTTGAAGCACAAGCCGCGCGGCGTCCATCACATCATCCACGGTTACAGAACCGATGCGCGCCGGCCATTGCTGAACATCTTCCAAGTCTTCGCCAACGGCCAAAGATGAGCCAAAGATACGGGCCAAAGCCGATTGGCTGTCTTGGGCAAACACGGTTTGGGCCACCAGGTTACGCTTGGCGCGGGCCAACTCCTCCTCGCTGATGCCTTCTTCAAGGAAGCGGTTCAGCTCGGCCACCAAATCAGCTTCCAGGTCTTCCAGCGCAACACCTTCGGCTGGATAGCCAAACAAATAGAACGTGCCATGGTCGAGAGCAGAGCCCTGATAGAAGGCGCCCATGGCCGCCGCCGTGCGCTGCTCAATGACAAAGTGGCGATAGAGGCGGCTTGTGCTGCCATCGCCAAGATAGTGGCTGAGCACGTCGAGCGCTGGGGCTAGCCGTGGGTCTTCACTAAGCGTGTACGAGGGCGCCAGATAAGCAATCTGCACCACCGGCTGGGCGATACGCTCGTCACGCATATCGATCCGCCGCTCAGCCACTGGTTCTGGCTCTAGAGGGCGACGGCGATCCGTGACCGCACCCTCACGTGCCGGAAGCACACCGTAGAACTGCTCGGCAAGCGGGCGGACGGTTTCTTCGTCGACATCTCCCGCGATGACCAGGATCGCGTTTTCCGGCGTGTAGTAACGGGCGTAAAAATCTAGCGCCATTTCACGCGACAGATCTTCCATTTCGTGACGCCACCCAATGATGGGATCGCCATAAGGATGGTTTTGAAAAAGTGTCGCTGAGAAGCTTTCGCGCAGGAGAGCTGTCGGATCGTTGTCAACGCGAGAAGCGCGCTCTTCTAAGATCACATTGCGCTCGGATGCGACCACGTCTTCGGTGAGAACCAGGTTCTTCATCCGATCAGCTTCCATTTCCATCATCAGTGGCAGGTGCTCAACTGCGATGCGCTGGAAGTAAGCGGTGTAGTCGTATGATGTGAAAGCGTTTTCCGTGCCGCCAAGACGCGAGATGGTTTGTGAATAGGTATCATCAGGAAAGCGGGGGGTGCCCTTGAACATCAAGTGTTCCAGAAAATGAGCAATCCCTGATTGTCCGCGCGGCTCATCGGCGGCACCAACCTTGTACCAGATCATATGCGTGACAACGGGTGCACGGCGGTCTGGGATCACCACCACCTGCATGCCGTTGGCAAGCTCAAACTGGCTGGCGCCCGGTGCAAAGGTGAATTCGCTTCCAGCCGCATTGCTGGGCGTGAGGCCAAAAGGTGAGGTGAGCAAAGTCATGAGCAAGGCCCCTAAAAACAGGAGAGACAGGTGCAAACGAGAAGGTACTGGGTGCATGCCCCCGTGTCGCGGTGCGATCGCCCGCGCTGCATAAGCATGTGCTGAAGCCATCAACACCATCTCCTTCATCACACCCAGGCGTGGAATGCAAACAAGCGAGTTCCTGGGCAAGCGGTTCGCCAGCAGGTAGGGTCGATGATCACCGTGTGAAAGAGGTGCACCGGTCACAGCTTGGTGATGATTGTGGATGTTCTGAAAGGTTCAGCCGTTAGAACGGCCACCAGGAGAAGCCGCCTTCTTCAGCCTCGGCAAGCGCTTCGGCATCGGCGCCATAGGGCGCTTCTGCAGACGGCGTACGCGCCGCCACAGGGGGGTCCGTCAAGAAACGACGACCACGGACAGCGGCATCCGCGTCACGCGCCGCATTGGCCTGGGTACGGGCAAGTTGAATATCTTCCTCGCGCTGCAGCTCATGAGGCAGCAAAGGGCGATCCAGCCCAGCATTGCTCTCCTGCACCCCCTGGCGAGACCGTTGGGCCAACGCTTGCGTGGCAGCGATATCCACCCCGTCAACGCCTGGTGTGTAAACGAGGGTCTGATCCTCGCTTTGCAGAACCTGCGCCATACGCTCGCGTGAGCCAGTTGGCCAGTTCGGATCAGCGGCAGCCACAGAGCCACTTTGTGGCGCTGGCAGAGCAGCCGTGGATGGTGGCGCAACGAGAGGTGCACGGGCGGAATATTCGATGGGCTCTTCTTCCCGAGTGATACCTAGTGGCTCGACCAGACCGCCTAGAACGCTTTGCTCAAGGCTCGGCTCGTTCTCGTCAAACGAACCATAGCTGGCGCACCCAGCTAGCGCGGCACTGGCAACCAGAAGTGTGCCGAACTTGGCAGCAAAGGCGGGGGAGAAGAAACGCATCACAAACCTTTATTGTCTCACGCTTTTCGTCGAGATCATGGCGGGGCTTAGCTCTCAATTGGGGCGAGAGAAAGCCCGACTGAACTCTGCGCAGATCATTATGAAGCTTCGCCTGAAACCTTCTGACTTCGCCCCACAAGAAACGCGTCATACAGCAGAAGCGCAACACCGGCAACGACCCACACATCGGCGAGGTTAAAGACGTACCAGTAGTACCCAAGCGCATGAAGCGAGGCATAGTCCACCACGGCCCCATAAAGCACGCGATCAATGGTGTTGCCGATGGCACCGCCAATCAAAAGGCCAAGCGCAATGGCGGTTAGACGATCGGCGTTTCTGACAAGCCAAATGATCAGGGCCAAGGTAATGGCCGCCTTCACGGCCACCAGAAACCAGACCTGCGCCTGGCTGTCGGCAGCAAAGAGGCCGTAGGAAATACCGCGATTCCAAACCAGTACGAGGTCGAAAAACGGCGTGATAAAAACCCGACCCTGCTGGCCGAGATCGAAGCCGAAGAGCAGCCAGGTTTTCACCACTTGGTCAACAACAAGACCAGTCAAAGCGATCAAACTACCGAGGATGGCAGGTCTCATCATGCCGCTTTGGAAATCCCAAGCTCGCGCAGGGCATCGGCATCGCGCAGTGTAACATCGGGGAAGTCCGGATCGCTGCCAACTTCCGGCAGGATTTTCCAAGACCGTGCACATTTTTGGCCGTCAGCCTTGCCAGGCACAACCCCAACCCCGTGAACATCATCCAGGTGGAACGCCCCTTCAGGAGCATCGCCCTGATGCACGCTGGCTTGGCTGGCGATAGCGACCTCTGCCCAATCCACCGTCTTCACCTGATCGAACAGATCAGCATCTGCGATGTAGATGGCAGGCGCAGCCTCGAGCGAAGAACCGATACGCTTTTCGCGTCGCTCAATCTCCAGGGCCCCTGTCACAACCCGGCGGACTGTACGAATGGTGCGCCAATGAGCAGCCAGCTGGTCATCTTTCCACTCGCTAGGGATATCGGGGTATTGTTGCAAATGGACCGACGTTGCCTTTTCGCCATGCCGCGCCATCCATACTTCCTCCATGGTGAAGGGCAGCAGTGGTGCCAACCATTTGGTCAGTGCGTCCAGCGTGATGTCGAGCATCGTCAGGCAGGCCCTGCGTCGCAGGCTGGACGGCGCATCGCAATAAAGCGCATCCTTTCGGATGTCGAAATAGAAGGCTGAAAGGTCTACCGTCGCAAAGGTAAAAAGTGTCTGGAACACTTTCTGGAAGTCAAACCCGTCATAGGCTGTGCGCACAGTTTCATTAAGTTCGGCCAGCCGGTGCAGCATGTAACGCTCCAGCTCAGGCATATCGGCGGCGGCCATGAAATCGCGATCTCGATCATGATGCGCCAGTGACCCCAACGACCAACGCAGCGTGTTGCGCAGCTTGCGGTAGCTATCGACAACCGTTTTGATGATTTCCGGCCCGATGCGCTGGTCTTCAACGAAATCAACGCTCGCCACCCAACCGCGCAGAATGTCGGCGCCGTACTGTTTGATGATATCCTGCGGGAACATCTGGTTGTTCAATGACTTCGACATTTTGCGGCCATCCTCGGCCATGGTGAAGCCGTGGGTGAGCACATCATCGTAGGGTGCGCGGCCACGGGTGCCGCAGCTTTCCAAAAGCGATGAATGGAACCACCCGCGATGTTGATCTGTGCCTTCCAGATACATCACGCGATCTGTGCCACCGTCGATTTCGCGATGGGTTTTCAGGTCTTCGCGCTTCTCCATGACATAAGCATGAGTGGAACCGGAATCGAACCAGACATCCACGATATCGCTGACCTGATCATAGTCATCGGCATTATAGTTTTTGCCGAGGAAGCGCTGTTTGGCTCCTTCGACGAACCAGGCATCGGCGCCTTCGGCGTGGAAGGCTTCGACAATGCGGGCGTTGACCTGTGGATCGCGCAACACCTCACCGGTCTCTTTGTGGGTGAACACGCTGATCGGCACGCCCCAGGCACGCTGGCGCGAGAGCACCCAATCAGGGCGACCCTCGATCATGCCGCGCAGACGGGTTTGACCGGCGGGAGGGTAGAAGGTGGTGGCGTCGATGGCATTCAGCGCGCGTTTGCGCAGCGTGTCGCCCTGCTTTCCGTCAATATCCTCGTCCATATAGACGAACCATTGCGGCGTGTTGCGGAAGATCACCGGCTTCTTTGAGCGCCAGGAATGCGGGTAGGTGTGCTTCAGGCGACCGCGCGCGAACAGCATGTTTTTCTCAATCAGGGCTGCGATAACACGCTTGTTGGCATCGCCTTTTTTACCCTTGTCGTCGATGACACGCGCTGCACCACCCTCGGCATCCGGGCCAAATCCAGGCGCATCTTTGGTGTAGAAGCCAGCATCATCAACAGGGAATGGGATGTCGGTGTTGATGCCGCGCGCCTTGAGGGCCTGGCTGTGATCCATCCAGGCTTCGAAGTCTTCCCGGCCATGACTGGGCGCGGTATGGACAAAGCCGGTACCAGCATCATCGGTCACGTGGTCACCGTTAATGAGGGGGGCCTTGAATTCGTAACCACCACCTAAGCCATGAAGTGGATGTTGTAACACAATCCCTTCGAGTTCTGCCTGATTGACCGATTGGACCTTTTTGGCCTGCACTTTTGCCTGACTGGTCACGCTTTCCAGTAAAGCATCGGCGACGATGAATTGCTCGCCGGGCTTGGGGCCGAAATCATTCTCGGCAGCTGTGACTTCGAAAAGACTGTAGGAAACACGTGGCGAATAGCAAACAGCGCGGTTACCAGGAATTGTCCAGGGTGTCGTTGTCCATATCAGGACATACGAATTCACTAGTTTGGCGTTTGACACCCAACCATCAGAAGCGGGCAAACCGGCGTCGACACGAGGAAGCACTTTGAACTTCACCCAGATCGTGTCGGACTCATAATCCTGATACTCAACTTCAGCTTCGGCCAAGGCAGTGCGCTCGACCACCGACCACATGATCGGCTTGGAGCCGCGATAAAGTTGGCCGTCCATAGCAAACTTCATCAGCTCTTCGGCGATGGTCGCCTCAGCTTCATAACTCATGGTGAGATAGGGGTTCTCAAAATCGCCTTCGACGCCCAGGCGGCGAAACTCTTCGGCCTGCACACCGACCCATTTGTCGGCAAAAGCTCGGCACATGGCCCGCAGAGAAACTGTGTCCAGGTCGTCTTTCTTCTTGCCGTTCTTGCGCAGCTCCTCCTCAACCCGCCACTCGATGGGCAGGCCGTGACAATCCCAGCCAGGCACGTAGTTGCTGTCATAGCCGGCCATCTGCTTGGAGCGGGTGACCATATCCTTCAGCGTTTTGTTCAGCGCGTGGCCGATGTGCAGATGCCCATTGGCATAGGGAGGGCCGTCGTGAAGGATGTAGCGCGGTCGACCGACTGAATCCTCGCGAAGCTTCTTGTAGAGATTTTGCTCGTCCCAGCTTTTTAGGATCTCCGGCTCTTTTTTCGGCAAGCCAGCGCGCATGGGAAAATCGGTTTTCGGCAGAAACAGGGTCTGCGAATAATCAAACGGTTCGGTCATGATCTCACGTCATCAAGGCATGTGGGGGGTGTGCCGTCGCGGGCCAATCCCGCTCGGCACGAAGGTCAAGGCAAACAATCCCGGCACTGCGCGCAGAGGAGTACGTCCTCTTAACGGGCAGCCGGGCCGATAATTCGTATCGTCATGTTCCAAACCATAGGGCGCTCATACCAAGTGCGTGTCTTTAAATAAAGGCTGGCTTTGCATGCTTACGCAGCCAGGACATTCGCATGAACCAAACCAAGGGCTTGATCGAGCTGTGAAAGCGGCTGGGCGGAGGCAAGAGCCGCGCGGGCCATCTCGCTGTCCTTGTCCATCTGCGCAATCAGAGCATCCACACCATCGAACTTGAGTTCGGGGCGAAGATAGCTGTGAAAGGCCACCTCAAGCTGTTGGCCATAAAGATCGCCGGAATAGTCAAACAGGTGCACCTCCAAAAGAGGTGGCTTGTCGCCAAAAGTTGGGCGGCGACCATAGCTGGCGACGGACGGATAAACAGTCTCACCAACCTTCACCGTTGTTGCGTAAATGCCGTGCGCCAAAGCGCTGCCCGCATCAAGTGCGATGTTGGCCGTGGGATATCCCAGCTCACGCCCGCGCTTTTCTCCGTGTTCCACGGTGCCAATCACGAAGTAGCGATGGCCCAAAATGCCATTGGCCTCAGCCAAATGACCCTTTGAAAGCAAGCTACGGATACGGGTGGAAGAAACAGTCTGTCCGCCCTCATCGGCGAATGCATCCACCTCAACAACCCGAAAGCCGCCATGTTCACGCAGCGTCTCAGCGCTTCCAGCCCGGCCTTGGCCAAACCGAAAATCATGGCCAACAACCACACAGTCAGCTTGCATGCGCGCAACGATGTTGTCGGCGATAAACGCTTGCGGTGTTTGGCTGGAAAGCGCTTTGTCGAAGTTCATGGTGTAAATGCCAGCGAGACCAATAGCCGCTGCCAAGCGCGCCTCCACCGCCGGACTGGCAAGCGCATTGTGCGCGCCGGTCGGCGAAAAGAAGGCACGCGGATGCGGGTCAAACGTCAGCAGCCACACAACGCCATTGGAGCTGTCAGCAACATTGAGAGCCGCCTGCGCCACAGCTTGGTGGCCGCGATGGAAGCCATCAAAGTTGCCAATCATCACCACGCGCGGCACGGCGGGGTCAGGCGGTGTCTGTGGTTGGCGAAGAAGCAGCACGGGTGGGCCTTCTGTTCATTGAGCCTGCCCGCTTTACTGGTGTGCGATATCAGGATCAAGCAAGCTTAAGTTGATCACGCGTTGGTACCATCACCAACGCCTCACCTTCCAGAACCACCGTATCCGCCACCTTGCAAACACAGGAAAGGCGAGCGCGTTTCTTTTCAGGGATCAGTTCTACGACCTCCACCACCACATCGACCACATCATCAATGTGGACCGGTGCCATGAACTTCAGCGTCTGAGAAAGATAGACCGCTCCCGGCCCAGGCAGACGTGTGCCCAGAACGGCTGAAATGAGGCTTGCTGTGTAAAGACCATGAGCGATGCGCGACTTGAACGGTGTGCGCGCAGCAAAATGCTCAGACAGGTGGATAGGGTTTCGATCGCCAGAAATTTCAGCGAAGCCCACAACGTCAGAAGCCGAGACAGTGCGCCGGTATGTTTCGGACTGACCCAAGAATAGGTCTTCGAAGGCGTGGCCTTGAAGCTCTAGGAAAGCTGCGTTCACGACAGGAAGGCTCCTCAACCCATTTGTTGCAATGCACCATACTCTTAGCCCTCATGGTGGGCCTGGCGCTATGCAGCGATCTGTGCACGCCCTTTGGCCAACGAACGTAACGGCAACCGGCCAATTGCGGCAAAATTTGCCGCCATTAACGAACGATTCAAAGGCGATCTGTAAGGTGTTTTCCGGGTTTGGGGTTACTCATCACTCGATGGGGCCTGCCTCGAGAGAATATTTTGGGACGCATGTGGCGCTTCGGCGTTGCTGTAGTGGAGTAGTGAGTATGCCTGTAGACACGTCCATTCCGGTTCTTGTCGTTGATGATTACAAGACCATGGTGCGGATTATCCGCAACCTTCTTAAGCAGCTTGGTTTTTCTGACATCGATGATGCCAAAGACGGCCAAGAAGCCCTGGAGAAGATGAAGGTTCGCAAGTACGGCCTGGTGATCTCCGATTGGAACATGGAGCCAATGACAGGCTACGAACTGTTGAAGTCCGTTCGCTCCAATGAGTCTTTGCAACGCACGCCGTTCATTATGGTGACTGCAGAATCAAAGACGGAAAATGTGGTTGCCGCCAAAAAAGCTGGCGTGAACAACTACATCGTGAAGCCGTTTAACGCGGCCACGCTGAAATCCAAGATCGACGCCGTTTTCGGCGACTAAGGCGACATCGTCGCTTTGGACTGAACATGACAAAGGCGGCCTTTTATCAAGGCCGCTTTTTTCGTGACAGCACCATTGCGTCTGACGGACAAAAGAGGGGAAAGCGCTATGAAAAAAAATGAAGCTTTGGATGTAAGCGCCATCGTTGAAAAGCAAGCAGAGGCGCTGGTCGCCTGCGTGAACAATGGAACGGGCACAAAGCGCCTGGATATGGTGCGGGCACTGGACGTCGCGCGTGTCATGACCGACTCGCTGGAAGGCACGTTGCGCTCTCTGGAGCATGGCTTTGCTGATGCAGTTCGCGAAGCGGCTGAAGACATTCACGATCTGCGCATGGAGCTGTCGTCACTGGGTGTCGACAAGCTGCGTGCCGATCACCTGCCTGAAGCGGGCCATGAGCTGGATGCGGTTGTTGAAGAAACCGAAAAAGCAACAGATCGCATCATGGAGTCCGCTGAATCCATCATGGCGGCTGATCGGTCCGATCCACAGGCGTTCCAGGATCTGGTCGACACGCAGATGATCGATATCTTTGAAGCCTGCACATTTCAGGACATCACAGGCCAGCGTATCGGCAAAGTGGTTGAAACGCTTCAACGCCTTGAGAGCCGATTTGATCGGTTGCTCGAAACCTTGCCTGAGAGTGACGGTGAAGCTGTGCTAAGCGAAGCGGAAAAAGCCCGTGATGCTCGCAAGGAAGAGCAGATTTTGAACGGCCCGCAGCGTGATGGGCCAGAAGTCGATCAGGACGCGATTGACGCGCTTTTTGGCTGAGCTCAACTGCTCAAAGAAACTTGCAAAAGCTCCGT
The DNA here is from genome assembly GCF_042140245.1 of Ahrensia marina. GTDB lineage: Bacteria > Pseudomonadota > Alphaproteobacteria > Rhizobiales > MH13 > MH13. Next base: position 124,437 of record NZ_CP159483.1, read on the forward strand.
CGCTTCGCGTCGGAGCTTTTTTGTGACTACCAGGATAGTCTCGCCATCCAAGCTTTGGCTGGATAGGGGGCTTGTTCCAAAAAAGCAGCGACTTTCTTGCCATTTGGTGCCGTGCTCGGTCCGAATTCACCGGCGTGGATGCCTCCGGTGAAGAAAACGCAATCAATACCCTGATCTGCTGCGCCGCGCATGTCGGTGCGCATGGAATCGCCAAGCCCAAGCACTTTTGAAAGGTCTGGATTGCCAGCTACATCCAGCGCAGCCTGGTAAATTGGGGCGTGTGGTTTACCGAGGATGATCGTTTCACCACCCAGCTCTTGATAGAGGTCGGCAAGCGCTCCGGCGCAGTAGATCAACCGACCGCCCATTTCCACGACTTTGTCAGGGTTGGCGCAGATCAGCGGAATGTTGCGGCTAGCCAGCGCTTCCAATTGCCCGCGATAGTCTTCCGGTTCTTCTGTCTGATCATCAATCAAACCGGAGCAGAGACAGACCTCAGCTTGGTCATCACTGGTAAACGTAACCGGCAAGCCTGCAACAAGTGGCTTGTCTTTCTCCGGGCCGATATGGCTGACCTTCGCATCACGATAGGTGGTCATGAACAGGTTGCGCGTGACATCTCCTGATGTGACGACATCGTCGTAAGCTGAGGTCGGCATGCCGAGGCGGACAAGCTGCTCACGGACTGTTCCATTGGGTCGAGGCGCGTTGGAAACCAGGATCACTTTCAAGCCTGTCGTACGGGCCTGGGTCAGGGCGTCCACGGCGTTGGGCCAAGCGGCAATACCGTTGTGCAATACCCCCCAGATATCGCAGAGCAGTACTTGGTAATCGGACGCAATCTGGGAAAGGCCTTTCAGAGGCAGGGTAGAGATGGTCATGAAAATCCTTTGAGCCGCGCCCGACTTAGGCTGAGCGGCTGAGCGCGCGCGCCGGTCGCTTGTTATGGGCAGCACGTTTGGCCGCCTGGTTGGTATCCACCTGGCTCACAGGTTCACCCTTAGCGGTGTCGTCATCATCGCTGTCCGGGGCTTTGTCCAAAAGCGGATGCGGCTCAACATCAACGATACGCGGGCGGGCGAACAGATTGCCCTGCCCGTATTTGAGATTGCAATCGAGCAGCTCAACAACCTGAGACTCGCTTTCAACCTGATCCACAATGAGATCCATGCCATTACGCGCAGCAAGATCGGACAAGTCTTCGGGGTGAATGTCACTCTTGGCCTGCGCATCTTTGCCCAAAAACAGACTCACCGGTGCCTTGGCATAGCGGAACCCGTGACGGGAAAGCTCAAAGAGATCTGACCGGGCATCGGTGAGCTGTGTAACGCTCATGCGAAAACCAAGATCAGCAAGCGTTCCGACCAGATCAAAATCGATTGGACTGAAGGCGCGGACATCTTTCTGTGCGATTTCAATCACCAGACGGCCGGCTAGTTCTTGGTTGTTGGTCAAGGTTTGAACCAACCAGTCCGCAAAACGTGACTGCATAATCGAACTGCCCGTGACAGGCACGAAGACAATGGACGCGGATTCGCGCGCAGCGAACTTGTGCGCCAGAGCCAAGGCGCGCGCAACAACGGCCTTGTCGAACGCTGCGATTGCATCAACGGCCTCAATCGCTGGGATCGCATGGCGCGCGTCCAAGGTGCCAGCGCCATCCAGCTTCAGATTGAAGATCGTGGCATAAGCACGGGCTCGGCGCTGAGGCAGAGTAACAACGGATTGAAGCGCCACTTCGAGACGCTCATTTTCAACTGCCGATGCGACCCGTTTTAACAGAGCCTCAGAGCGCTCTTCCTCCAAAGCTTCGGCACGCTTTCGCGCTGCCTCCTCTTGCGCTCGCCGTTCCCTGTCATCAGACAGTTTCTGGTCGGCCTCGGATATGACCGGTTGATCCTCAACGTGTTCCGCTTTGGGGGCGGCAGGTCGCTTGCGCGGTGAGGCCTTGGCGACCGTCCTCACCTGTTCCTCCAGAGTCACCACGCGATGATCGGTGTCAGCAACGGTTTCGGTAACTTGCGCCAGCAGCGCTCCAATCACCTGCATGTCTTGATGCACAGGCGCAACGCCCGCATCCACAATCTGTTGGGTGTCAGTTTCAAGCGCCACCAGCCGTGAGCGGATCATGTCGATCTCGTTGAACGCATCCTGGAGCGCATGGTCGTTGAGCTCCAACTGGCGCTGGAATGCCTTACGCTCAGACACACGCGACATTGCTTGATCGAGAGCCGCCATGACAAAGAACAGGATCGCGCCAAACAAGGCGGCCAACTCAAGTGGTAAGGCCGTCAGGCGATGCAGCATTGCGGTCGCGCTTATGGAGATGACCGCCATGGCAATGTAGATCAGGGCAACACTGGGCCGCATGCAGACTTCACCAGACGATCAAAAGGCTTGGCCAGGGCACGCGAATCACACCCCAACCTTCTCAGATTCGAACTATGCCCTAATTTGATCGCCGTGAAGAAGCCAAGGAACCATCTTCGCCCACAGATTTGCGGTACATGGTTGGCGCCCTAACCTGACTTAGATGCTTCGATTTGAAACGCCGTCGCTCTCAAGTGCACCATCGACAAGGTGGATACGCCGATCCATTTGCGCAGCCAGATCCATATCATGGGTAACAGCGAGGATGGTGCGGCCGGACGTATCGACAAGATCTCGCAGAATAGCGAACACTTGATCGGTGGCTTTGGAGTCCAATGAACCTGTGGGTTCATCGGCCAAGATTAAAGCTGGATCATTGGCCAAAGCACGGGCCACAGCCACACGCTGCCGCTGTCCGCCAGACAGCTGGTCGGGCCGTTTGTCGATGTGCCCCTCCAAACCGAGCGACTCCAACAGTTCGCCTGCGCGATCATGTTGTGCACTGGCAGAGAGTTTGTTGATGCGCCGCATGGGTAGCATCACGTTCTCGCGGGCGGTGAACTCGGGCAGCAAAAAATGAAACTGGAAAATGAAGCCTAGCTCGCCTAGCCGAATGCGCGCGCGTTCGTCGCTGGTCATGTCATGGGTGGCTTGGCCCTTCACGAGCACGTCGCCTGATGTTGGCAAATCGAGCAGACCAAGCAGGTAAAGCAAAGATGATTTGCCAGACCCCGATGGCCCAGTGATCGCGACAAACTCGCCCTCACCGACTGACAAAGACACATCGTCAACCAGTGTAACCTTGACCGCCTCATCCAGGATGCGGGTTGCGTTTTGCGCTTCAAGCAGAGCCGTCATCTGAACCGTACATCATGTGGCGCCGCGAATGATGTCCACCGGGTTGAGGCTGGAAGCTTTGCGCGCGGGCATGTAGGCGGCGAAAACCGCTGAGCCGAGGGCAATACCGATGGCGATTGAGTAGTGCACCGCAGAGAAGGTCATGCGGATTGTGATCGGGTCTTCACTCTCAGGATTCGCAAACTCCAGTTGCCCGAGGGCCACCGTGAGCAAAGCCCCAAGAATGGCGCCCAAAATGGAACCACCAATGCCCATCGCCAGCCCCTCCATCACAAACAGGCGGCGCATGTCTTTTTCATAGAAGCCCAGCGACTTCATGATGGCGATATCGCGCGTCTTCTCATGCGTGATGGTGGAAATGATGTTGTAGATGCCAAAACCTGCAACGAGCAGAATGGCAGCAACGACAGTGTACATGATCACGTCGCGGACAATGAAGCTCTCCAAAATGGCTTGGTTGGCCTCCTGCCAAGAGACGGCTTTGTAGCCGAACTGAGCCTCAATCCAGCTTGCAACGGAGGGCGCGGAGTTAGGGTCATTCAGCGCAATGCGAATGTCGTTGACTGCATTGGGCCTACCGGCAAACACCTGGGCCGTTGAAAGCAGCAGGTAACCTGTGGAGTTGTCAGCGGCGTTGTTGCCGGAGTTGAAAATACCAACCAGACGATAGCGATGCACATCTCCAGATGGCGAAACTAAAGTTATCGGATCACCCAACTCTGCATTGATGGAGCGAACCAAGTCATCACCAAGCACCACCGCGTCAGCACGGCTGTTCAAATCGGTGAGCAGTCCCTGGCGCATATGATCGCCAATCTGTGAGACAGTGAGTTCGTTTTCTGGAATGACCCCTGAAAGCGAGACCCCCGTGTCGCGTCCTGCATAGCGGATCACGCCTTGGACCAGCAGTGCTTCCGATACGTTGCCATCGACGACGGCACGCACCGCACTGGTCATTGCCACTGGGTTGCGGATGCCACGCGGATCATCGCGTGGGGTCAGGCTTTCGATCTGCGCGTCGGCGAAAACATCCTGCGCTGGCTGGCGTTGGGCATCGCGGCGTTCATCAGAAATCTGCACGTTGGGGATGGCGTTGATCAGTTGATCGACAAAGTCTTCCTGACTGCCTTGCAAGAGTGCGGCCATTGCAATGGAGAACCCGACGCCAAGCGAAACGCCGACAATGGCAACAAGTGTCTGTCGCCCGCGTGCCGCGACATGCGTTACGGCAAGATCAAGCAGGAGCAGCCATCCGCCCATCAGGGAGCTGCCGCCCGCACACGGGCGCCATCGGTCAGACCTTCGGGGATAGGGCTGACAAGCTGAGCGCTTTCATCCAAACCAGCCATCACCTCCATCATCGTGATACCACGCAGCCCGATATCGACCGGCGTTTCACGCACCACACCATTGTCGATCACATAGACCGTTTGCTGGTCGGTGAAGGCAGTGGTCGGTGCCAGCAGGCGGTCTTCGCGGTTCTCGATCACGAGGTTCACATCAACGCTCATACCAATGAACAGGGGCGTGTCATCGGGCAGAGCGAGCCGAACGCGATAGGTCTTCAGAACGCTATCACCTTTGGGTGTGATGCTATCGAGTGTGGCTTCGAGAACAGCATCGGGAAAAGCATCGGACCGCAGCAAGGCGCGCTGACCAACTTCAATCAACGGGATATCTTCCTCGTTGATCTCCGCGGTGATTTCCAAAGGGCGCGGCTGACCAACCGTGAACAATACATTGCCTGCCTGAGCCACCTCACCGACATCAGCATCAAGCCTTAGAATCTGGCCAGCAATTGGCGCGGTAATGCGATAGCGGCTGAGCACCTCTCGCTGGGCTGCAAGACCGGCCTCAGCACCTGCCAACTCGCTGACGGCGCGATCAAAAGCTTCGCGCGAACCAACACCGCGCTCGAGCAGATTGGTTGCGCGTTCCACTTGCTGGTTGAGCAGCCCAATCTGGGCTTCGAGCTCACGAAGGCGAGCGCGGGTTTCGCTGTCATCAAGCTCAACAACCACGTCACCAGCGGCAACCGTGTCACCTTCACAATTGCAGTGGCCGGTGATGCGCTGCGCCACAATGGAGGTGACATCGGCACTCACGGCCGCCTCCACCACGCCAGAGGCATAGACAATATGGGCGATGTCACCACGTGAAACGACGGCCACATCGACAGGTGTTGGGCGACTGGCAAAGGCAAAGTAGCCCCCACCAGCAGCGGCAAGCAGAATGATGACGGTAATGATTTTACGCATGGTGTCGTTCCGAGCACGCCCTATGCGCGCCTTGCACGCGTATTGCCTTGACCACCGTCAACGTAAGCGCGGAAAACCGAGCTTTAACTTCGCACTATTGCGCATAGGCAGGTACGACCGAGGCGGCTCTTGTTAAGAGACCGCCTGCAATGTGCGTTTTAAGCCTGCAAACATCTGATCAACGTCAGACTCTGCGAAGGTTAGAGGCGGCGAGAGCGCGATGGTATCGCCAGTCACCCGGATCATCATGTCCTGGTTGTAGAAGGCATCCTGCATAGCAGCGAAAGCACGGGCCGTCGGCTTTCCTTCAAGAGGCGTGATGTCAACGCCGGTAACAATGCCGCATGTGCGAATGTCTTCGACAATATCCAGGTCAGCAAGATAGCTATGCGCCGCGTCGGCGAACATGCCTTCCAGCTTGGCAGCGTTTTCGTACAGGCCCTCGTCGCGATAGACGTTCAGCGTTGCCAAAGCTGCTGCACAGGCCAGCGGGTGACCGGAATAGGTGTAGCCGTGGAAAAGCTCGATCATGCCCTCGCCAGCGCTATCCATAAAGCCATTGTAGATGTCCGCGCTTGCGATGACACCGCCCATGGGCACTGTGCCTGATGTGATGCCTTTGGCAAAAACAATCATATCAGGCGTCACACCATAACGTTGCGCGGCAAAGGCCGTGCCCAGACGTCCAAAGGCTGAAATCACCTCATCGAAAATGAGCAGAATGCCATGCTTGGATGTGATCTCGCGCAGGCGCTTCAGATACCCCTTGGGCGGAGGAAGAACGCCGGTAGACCCAGCCATTGGCTCGACGATCACGGCGGCGACTGTATCGGCTCCATGAAGGGCGACGATGTTTTCCAGATCATCGGCCAGGTGCGCGCCCCATTCAGGCTCGCCTTTGGTGAACGCTTGCTCTGCGCGATTGTAGGTGTGCGGAAGATGATCAACGCCGCCCAGTAGCCCGCCGTAGAAGCGGCGGTTGTTAACGATGCCGCCAACCGAGATGCCGCCAAAGCCTGAACCGTGATACCCGCGCTCACGTCCAATCAAACGTGTTCGCCCGCCCTGCCCTTTCACCTTGTGATAGGCCAACGCGATTTTGAGTGCAGTATCAACACCCTCTGAGCCAGAATTGGCGAAGAACACATGGTCCAACCCCTCTGGTGCTTCGGAGGCAATGCGAGAAGCAACTTCAAAGGCGATGGGATGGCCGAACTGGAAGGTTGGCGCAAAGTCAAGGCTGGCGGCTTGCGTCTGGATCGCCTCAACAACGGGTGTGCGGCAATGACCGGCATTGCAGCACCAAAGGCCGGCTGTCCCATCCAAAATTGAGCGGCCATCTGGTGTGAAATAGTGATTGTCTTTGGCTCCGGTGATCATGCGTGGCTCAGCCTTAAATGCCCGATTGGCACTGTAAGGCATCCAGAACGCGTCCAGATCATTGGGAGCGGAAAGTGGTGTGGTGCCCGCGGCCAGGTGGGTCGCATCGGAGTGATCAAGCATGACAGGTCTCCCTTTTTGGCACGAACCGGGTGGCGACTTGGTTTCGCGCGCTCTATAGCTTCTCTCAGCCTTGAAGCTTTGACTGTTTGGTCAAAAAGCTTATGCCAAGCTTTGCGCCGAGCAAAGAGGCAAATCGAAACCCGTTTGAAAGTCTGTTCTGATGGCCTCCCCCGCCTCTCCTGCTCCGCTTGCGCTTGCCTCTATGCAGCGTCGTGCGATGGGATCGGTGTTGATCGCAATTGCGATCCTTACTCTCATGGATGCGGGCATCAAACTGATGGCAGGCACTTTTGGGACGCCACAGATCTTGGTGATGCGCTACAGCGCTGGGCTGCTGGTTGCAGCGGTTCTCTTCCTGGGGCTTCTGGTATCTGGTCGTGTTGATCTACCAACGTGGCGCAGTTTGGTGCGCAGTTTTCAGCGCTCCATGCTGGTGACATTGGTGGCGGCCTGCTTTTTCTACGCGCTATCGGTCATTCCGCTGGCCGAGGCGACAGCGATCGCCTTCACAGCACCGCTCTATCTGGCATTGCTTGGCTGGCTGATCTTGAAGGAACCGGTGGATGGCAAAACCTGGATTGCTATCCTGATCGGCTTGGCAGGCGTTGGGGTGATATCCTCTTCAGCTTTCGCCAACGGATTTTCAGGTGCGCTAAGCGGCTACATAGCGGCGGCGGTGGCCTCCTTTGCCTATGCTGCTGCTTTGGTTTTGACGCGTTTGCATGCAGCCAGTGACCCTGTGCCAACGATGATCATGCTCCAAAGCGGCTTTTCAGCGCTTTTGGCCTTGCCACTCTTGGCTCTGACCATAGCTGGCTTTGCCATGGATGGCCGCCCCTTTGTTCCGCTCACGTCCGACTGGTTGTGGCTTGCTCTGGGTATCGGGTTCTTGGGCACCATCGGTCATCTCTTCATGACGTATGGCTTTAAACATGCGCCCGCGGCCAAGCTCGGTCCGATGGAATACACCAGCCTCTTATGGGCGGCCTTCTATGGGTTTGTGTTTTTTGCAGAAGTACCAGGGATCCGCCTTGTCTTGGGCAGTGCATTGATTGTGATCGGCACCTGGATCGTTATGCGCAAAGAGAAAGACACCGGCACCGTGGTGGATGCTGTTTGAACAACCGCTGAACGGCAATCCCTTGTTAACCACGTGGTCGGCTGATCCCGGCTTTGGTAAACAAAATGAGTCCAATCCGGCTTGCCCATCCTTGACACCTCACCACGCCATCCTTATCTCCACGGCGCGTTAGCACTCACCCATGGAGAGTGCTAACTTGCGTTTTAGGTGCTCTTCTTGGAGCGCCGCTAGATCAACCAAGACCGCTGCGGCCCAAGAAGGCCGCGCTAACCCAAGGATGAGGACATATGGCATTCCGTCCCTTGCATGACCGTGTGGTGGTGCGTCGCATCGATTCCGATGAGAAAACTGCCGGAGGGATCATCATTCCCGACACCGCAAAAGAGAAACCACAGGAAGGCGAAATCGTCTCTGTAGGCCCTGGCGCACGCGATGATGCTGGCAAAGTTCAGGCTTTGGACGTCAAAGCTGGCGACCGCGTTCTGTTCGGCAAATGGTCCGGCACCGAAGTGAAGATCGACGGTGAAGACCTGCTGATCATGAAGGAAAGCGACATCATGGGTGTGATCGCCTAATCGGCCACCCTGCTTCGTTCTTTCTCTTTATTTTGGCGTTTCTCGCTCTGTTCCTGATGGAACAACCGCCTGAAAACGCAAAGCAAACCAAGGAATCTCAACATGGCTGCTAAAGAAGTATCCTTCGGCCGTTCAGCACGCGAGCGTATGCTGACCGGTGTGAACACCCTCGCCGATGCGGTGAAGGTGACCCTCGGCCCGAAAGGCCGCAACGTTGTTCTGGACAAATCATTTGGCGCACCGCGCATCACCAAAGATGGTGTGTCTGTCGCTAAAGAAATCGAACTGGAAGATAAGTTCGAAAATATGGGCGCGCAGATGCTGCGTGAAGTTGCCTCCAAAACCAACGATATCGCTGGTGACGGCACCACGACTGCAACGGTTCTGGCCCAGTCCATCGTTCAGGAAGGCCACAAAGCTGTTGCTGCTGGCATGAACCCAATGGATCTGAAGCGCGGCATTGATATGGCCGTGACCGAAGTCGTTAAAGACCTCGTCAACAAAGCCACCAAGATCAACACCTCTGAGGAAGTTGCTCAGGTCGGCACCATTTCTGCAAACGGCGAAAAAGAAATTGGCGACATGATCGCTCAAGCTATGCAGAAAGTTGGCAACGAAGGCGTTATCACGGTTGAAGAAGCCAAAACGGCTGAAACCGAGCTGGAAGTTGTGGAAGGCATGCAGTTCGATCGTGGCTACCTGTCACCATACTTCGTGACCAACCCAGACAAAATGACCGCTGATCTGGATGATCCGTACATCCTTCTTCACGAGAAAAAGCTTTCCAACCTGCAAGCTATGCTGCCGGTTCTTGAAGCTGTTGTTCAGTCGTCTCGTCCGCTGCTCATCATCGCTGAAGATGTTGAAGGCGAAGCGCTTGCCACCCTCGTGGTCAACAAGCTGCGTGGCGGCCTGAAGATTGCTGCTGTGAAAGCACCTGGCTTCGGCGATCGTCGTAAGGCGATGCTTGAAGACATTGCCATCCTCACCGGTGGTCAGGTCATTTCTGAAGACCTCGGCATCAAGCTGGAAAATGTTTCCCTCGATATGCTGGGCACTGCTAAGCGCGTGGCCATCACCAAGGAAGAAACAACCATCGTTGATGGTGTTGGCGGCAAAGATGAAATCTCTGCTCGCGTCAACCAGATCAAAGCCCAGATCGAAGAAACCACATCCGACTACGACCGTGAGAAGCTCCAAGAGCGTCTTGCGAAGCTGGCCGGTGGTGTTGCTGTGATCCGCGTTGGCGGTTCCACCGAAGTGGAAGTGAAAGAGAAAAAAGACCGCGTCGATGACGCCCTCAACGCGACCCGTGCGGCTGTGGAAGAAGGCATCGTCCCTGGTGGCGGTACCGCCTTGCTGCGTGCGTCTCGCTTCATCGACTCCAAAGGCGAGAATGCTGACCAGGAAGCAGGCATCAACATTGTGCGTCGCGCTCTTCAGGCTCCGGCTCGCCAGATCGCTGACAATGCCGGTGAAGAAGCTTCTGTGGTTGTTGGCAACATCATCGCTGAGAACAAAGCCGCTCACGGCTTCAACGCTCAGACCGGTGAGTATGGCGACATGGTCGAAATGGGCATTGTTGACCCAGTGAAAGTGGTTCGCACCGCTCTGGAAGACGCCGGTTCGGTTGCTGGCCTTCTGATCACCACTGAAGCGATGATCGCCGAGCTGCCAAAGAAAGATGGCGGCGGCGCACCTGCAATGCCTGACATGGGCGGCATGGGCGGCATGATGTAAGACTGGCGTTAGCCAGGATTACGAATAAGCGCCCATCATTTGGAGTGGTCAGGCCCGTCAAGCGGGCCTGACTGGCGGCATGATGTAATTCAGGCAAACGCCTGAAGGCATCAGCCTTTCGATACGAAACAACGAAGGCGGGCAGCGATGCCCGCCTTTTGTTCTTTGCGCATGACGTCCGCTCCCAGCCTTAGGGCCGGTCCACGACTAAGCTCAGGAATGGGCAGCCTTGATGTCTACGCCTCTTTCCAAACGGCCATTTCAGTGCCGCCCGGCTCTTTGAACTGGAAGCGACGACCACCAGGAAAATCAAAAATCTCTTTGGTGATCTCAGCGCCTGCCGTGCGCACTTCTTCCAGCATCGCGTCCAAATCATCAGCTTTGAGAACAATAAGCGGCGCACGAAGATCGCCACGCTCGATACCCCCGCCTAGACCGGCACCCTGGATGTCTTTGTAATCAGGTCCATAGTCCACATACTCCCACCCGAAAGTCTGCGAGAAAAACGCCTGGCTCTTCTCCAGATTCGGTGAGGTGAACTCCACATAATCGATTGTCACGCGTTGTTTGGCTGTCATCGCAGATGTCCTTTCATGCTCCTTGGAAAAAGCAGCAACGGCGCACCTGAGTCCATCGAGCCAGCGCTTCTGCTGACACGTGACTGCCATTCAGTCGCTACCGCTTGGTGCTCTGCGACACGACCGCTAGACAACGGCTCATTGCTCTTGGCTCTGTTCCTTGCCCTTCCGAGTGACAGCCGCGCATCCCCTTGGCTCCGTTCCTCGCTGCGCTCCGAACGACCGCCAGGCAGCCGCCTATTGCTCTTGGCTCTGTCACTCGCAGGTGGCTCGTGACAACCGCCATTCCTGTTTGCTCTGTTCCTGCGCTTTCGCTTCGGAACAACCGCTTGTTAACCTTAACCGTTCACCATGATCGCCATTGTTTGCGTGTCAGGCGCCCTCGTCCGCGCCTGTCTTTCAGTGGAGTGCGAGCGCATGGTGCGTCGGTTTTTCTGGGGCTTGCTGGCCCTCACCGTTTTTTCTGGTTTTGGGGCAACGGCAGCGATTTCTGCCGATGACTTTTCGGATTTTCCAGACGCGCCTGTAATTGAGCGCTTTGACGATGCGTTCCGCGAAGCTGGATTTTACGCTGGTGGACGCGCTGGCGCTGTTTTGGCCGACGACACCCAGTTTACCATCACTGGTCCAAGCACGGTCGAAAACGAGTACGAAACAGGTCTTACAGGATCGCTATTCTTAGGCTTTGAACTGCCAGACCTCTATTTTGGTGCGGGCGCACGTGTGGAAGCCGAAGTTGGATACAGCCAGCTGGATGTTGATACGCACACCGTGGCCGGAACACACATCACGGCGGCCAATTCCTTTGGCTCAACGGATGCCTTTACGGCCATGGCCAATCTCTACATCGACTACAACCTTGGCGCCTTTCGACCGTTTATTGGCGGCGGTATCGGCGTTGCACGGGTTGGCATTGACAACCACGGCGTTACCGGCAGTCTCGGCGTCATGGATGATACCGAGAACGGCCTGGCTTGGCAGGTGATGGCGGGCGTTGGTTTTGATGTCACGAACGAACTGACCCTTGAAGCAATGGTGCGCTATCAAGAAGTTACAGACCTGGAATTGGTGTCTTCAACCGGTCCAGTTTCGACCCTTGATCTGGCTTCAACACAAATACTGTTGGGCGCGCGCTACAGCTTCTGATGCAGCCCAAGACATCACATAGGGTTACCAAAACCTTAAGCGATCTCCGCGCCTTAGTATAATAAAATCAATAGGTTGCGACCTGTTGAGCACCTTGCCTTTTTTCCGTCACTCTTTCGCCGCGCAAACACCACCAACCTGCCACGGAGCGCGCGAACATCGGGCGCAATTGAGCGTCATTTCCTCCCCAGCTCACGGCCCGGACGGGACCTGTGTGCCCCTTGAACACTTTGCGTGGGGAGAACCCTAGTATGACGTATCTTCAATCTTTCAATCAGAGCACCAGGCGCCCGGTAGCTCTGGCGCTGACCGTGACGGTTGGCGCGCTTGGCGGCCTGTTGGCTGGCCAAGCCCGCGCTGCAGACATTCCACAAACCTACACACCTGCCCCAGCTCCCTACGTGGAAGAGCGTGTGCAGACCAGCTTTTCGCGCTTCGGCCCCTATGTGGGTGTTCGCGGTGGTACGGCCTGGGTGGATGACACCAGCTTCAACTCAACAGCTCCTGGTGCTGGGATAATTACCAACACCTATGAAGACTGGAATCTGACCGGATCTGCTTTTGCTGGCTACGAGATGGAGTTTTTCCCAGGCTTTGGCGGTCGCATTGAAGCCGAGCTGGGCTACTCCAGTTTCGAGGTTGAAGGTCATTCTCAGCTCGGAGCCTCGCTGGCGTCGCCAACTGGTGACACTACCGCCTTCACGGGCATGGTGAACGCCTATGTTGACGCCAATCTAGGCGCTTTCCGGCCCTTCGCCGGCGTTGGCCTCGGCATGGCGCAGGTCAACTTTAATGACCATGGTGCTGGTGGCACAGTCGTAATGGATGATGACGACACCAAATTTGCCTGGCAGCTTGCCGGTGGTGTTGGGTATGACCTCACCAGCAATCTCACGCTTGAAGGCATGGTGCGCTATCAGAGCATCATGGATGTTGATTTGACGTCAACGGCCGCAGGCGGTTCGGTTACCAGTTCAACCGACCTCAACTCAACCCAGGGTCTGGTTGGTCTGCGCTATCGTTTCTGATCTGAGAAACCCAGACTGGATACAGAAAGGGCGGCCAGTGGCCGCCCTTTTTCGTTGGTTCGCCCCTTAGCTCTAAAAAGAGAGCTGCCCAAGGTTGATGAACTGTGTTTCGCCTGAGTGGTCATCGACACCATCATTGTCAGTGATGATGTAGGCTGTTCCGTCAGCGGCGATGGTGAAGCCTTCGACTTTATCAAGAATATAGCCGTTGGCGTTTTCCAAATCGGCCATCAGATCGCGCACCAGGACTTTCTCGACCAGTGGCGCATCTGCAGCGGTCATAGTCGGTTCAACGCCGTTCATATCGATGACGTACAGGCGTTTGACGGTGGCATTGGCACCAATCTGATTGTCACGTTCCACAATCAAAAAGCGACCATCCCCGACAGCTGTGATCTCCGACAAGCCAACCCAACCGCGCTCGGGATCATCCAGCTGATACGAAACAGCGGACCAGTCACCCGTCGCCGTGTTGTAGCCCATCAGCTTCACCTGACCGACATCGTCATCGCCCCAAGAGCGCTGTTGGGCCACCCAAACCATATCACCATCAACGGTGACACCTTCTAGGCCGAAACGCTCCCAGCCACCGATCAATGCCTCTGGCAGAGCGATCATCTCCTCAACGCTGCCAGTCGCATCGGTTTTGATGATCTGGTTCGGACGATCGCGATCTCGATGACCTTCAGACGCCAGCCAGAATCCGCCGTCGGCGGCCACCGCAACGCCCTCCAAGTCAAGGTTCTCAACGGGGGTGCCGTCCATCGAGACAACCAAGCGCTCGGTGATCGTGCCAGGCATCTCGGACGCATCGATCCGATAAATCGCTGCTTCTGTCAGGAAGGAGTCAGAGACGGCGAACAGGGTTGACGCATCACTAGGGTGAGCTGCCAAACCGGACAGCGCAGCAAACGGTATTGGCGCGCCCCTATCATCGGCAGACTGAATGGTCGGGTAGGCAGCATCGCCATCATCCAAACGGTAGATCATCACTGACGAGCGGGCACCATTATCTTCCACCAGATCAGCCTCATTGGCGACAACGAAAAGATCGCGGCTTGGAATAGCCAGCAAACCTTCCGGCCCAATGCCGGCCGGAATGGCTTGCTGATAGACTGGCGCTGCCGGATCAGTGGCATCGTAGACGGCTATAAGACCGGCACGCTCCATACCAACAAAGACCATCGGCGTGTCGCCAAAGGTTGCTACTTCGATACCCTCAGGTTCGGCTCCCTTGTTGCCTGAACGCTCTTCAGGATAGTGACCGAGACGCATGGCAAGGTGCTCAAGATCAGAGCCGCTGTCGTAAATGATGCTTCCGTCGACGTTGAAGATGGTGAAGCCTCGCGATCCGCCTTCATAGTCACCTTCATTGGCGGTGACGAAATGCGCATCGTCGAGCCACTTCACTGCGTCGGGTTCACGAACGAGACCTGCAACACTTTCAACAGGGCGGATGACACCCTCCTCTTCGGTGTCGATCATGGTTAGATCGACAGCACCGGCTGAGAAGCTCGCCGTTACCTCGCCTGTTGCCTGGTCGACCACCACCAGATGGTTGTTTTCTTGGATGGTGATAACCACTGAGGTGCCATTGATGGCGACAAACTCTGGCTCAGGGTCAGAGGGCGCAACATCGGCAAGCCCAGTGAGATCAACGGTTGAAAGGGTGTCACAGACCGGAACGCCTTCATCAAGATCAACCAGTGTCAAATTGCCAGCAGGAAGTTGTGGGATAACACCGTCATTGAGATCTTCATCACGCTCGTTCTCGATAGCGATGGCCACAAAACCCTCGCCCGTTGCGATGGAGTCAGGCTGGCCGCCCAAGGCGCATGTGGCGACGATCTCTTGCGTCGCGATATCGACAGCAATCAGGTCACCGGCAACATTCACATAGTCTTGGGATTCATTCACCGCGACCAACGCAATGTTCCCCGATACCGACACAGATGTCGGTTCGCCGGGCAGCACGACAAAACCGGCTGCGACGGGCGAGGCTGGCGAGGTGATATCAATGAAACCCAACGCTTCTTGTTCGCTGTCGGTGTAGATCAACGTCATGCCATCGTCAGAAGCGGCAATGATTTCGGCCACCGTTTCACCGTCTGCGTCGCGCTCAGCTGGAAGATTTTCAAGCACCGGGAAGGTTGCGATGCGGTTGAAGGCACTGTCAGCAGCAGCCGGGCCAGCCAGCATGGTTGTCGCGGCCAAAGCAGCGCCCAGCGCGGCGGCGCGCGAAAGCGGTAGGGTCATGGTCTATCTCCCAATATGAGTGGTGGGAGAAGGCGCTAACAAGCGCGCGCGACAAATTCATGACGTTGGGGAAGCCCACGAACAGTTCGAAGGCAACGAGCAAACCTCTCCTGCTCGCATGCAGATCTTCCCCTCTATACTTTTGATCTTTCTGTTAACCTTTGTTGCTAAGAGTTTTTGTGATTCGTTGTTGGGTGCTACCAATCCGCATCGATAGGGTTGGGCAAGGAAATTCATTGGTGGGGCAGAAGACCGTGCGCAGAACCGTTGGCACCGCGATCATGGCAGTGTGGCTCGCGTCACTATCGATGGTTTTAGCAACCGGCGGTCCGGTCATGGCGCAGACATCGCCGGAGGGGCTCGTCTGCACTGGCGCGCCTGATTTTCCTGATGACCAAGATCAGGAAAATGATGGAACCCCGGACAATTTTCAAGCGGCCATTGTTTTTCTCAATTTTGACGCCAACACCTGCGGAGGGGTTGAGGCCGGTACCGTTTATGATCTAACGGCCACTATCTCAACACCCAACGGAATCCTCTTGGTCAACAATTTGCTGACCAGTGGCGACGAAGGCTTCACCGCCGGGACCAGCTTTTCCCTTGGCGCGAATGTTCACGATGCCACGTTTAACGGCGCGCCTTATGTGTCTGGGACGCAGATACCTGCTGCCAACGCCAATGGTACGTTTGTCTTCAGCTTTGATGGGCTGCGCTATCAGTTCCGTATCGTGGTAAGCGGCAACACGATACGTGCCTTCATAGTAGAAATTGCCGCCGCCACTGAACAGCAAAGTTCACAACAAACCACCGGGGCCAATATCCTGTTTCAGCAGGCCGGCAACAACATTTCAACAGGCGTCGGCAATGCCATTGCTGAGCGTTTTTCAGGCGGTGACGGCACACAGGCGAGCTTTGCCAGCAACGGCTCGTCGCTTTCGGCCTATGTCAGCCTGCACGGCATTGGTCACGCGGCACGCGACAGGCGGGCCCAACGTCTGGCGATGTATGAAACCGACAGTGCCTTGGGTGCCATTGAGATGGTGTCTGCCAGCCCAGACCGTGCTGAGGAGGATGCTGCCCATGCGCTTGGTTTCATGTCCTCACCTCAACCTGCCACGGCGCAGGGTCTGAATGACGCGCCACGGTTTAACGTTTGGGCACGTGGCACCTTCACCCACTATGACGGCGATGCCTTTTCCGGCGACACCTGGAACGGCGTTGTCGGCTTCGATTATCTCCTAACTGATGATGTGCTGATTGGTTTGTTGGGTGGCTATGAGAATGGTGATTTCACCTTTCAGACCAATGATGGGGCCTTCGATGGTGCCGGCCTTTCACTGGGAGCGTATGTTGGTGTTCGGCTTGCTGAGAGCATTGTTCTGGACGGTTTCCTGACCCATGCCTGGCTTGATTATGACAATCGGTCTGGAACGGCCACTGGCTCGACCGATGCGACCCGAACCATGATATCGGTGAACGCCACTGGCCAGTATGAGATTGCCGACGGCTTTTTCTTTGAGCCGAATGCCAAGGTTTTTTATGCCCACGAACGACAGGACGCCTATGACCTGTCCGATGGCACCGGCGTGGCGGCGAATGTGGTGGATTCAGGCCGCCTCTCGATTGGGCCAAGACTGCGTTACGCGTTTTCTGACGATGCTACCGGCTCTTGGTCTTTCTATGCCTCCCTTCACGGTGAGTACGACCTTTCAACAGAGGTCCAGACCGATACAACCCTGCCAGATTTTGATGGCCTGTTGTCAGCTCGTGTCGCGCTTGGCGTCACCACCACGCTGCTCAATGGCTGGTCTGTCAGCTTTGATGGCGATGTTGGCGGTTTGGGTTCAGGTACCTTCACCAGCTATTCTGGCTCCGGCAAGATCCGCATCCCGTTCAACTGATTACGCTCAAGCGGGCTTTACATTGCCTTGAGGCGCTCAAGCTCACTGGGCTTTTCGATGCAGTAATAGCCTGAAATCCGCGAAATCAGCCCGTCACGCTTCCAGGTGTTGAGGATTCGGGACACATTCTCGCGCGCTGCACCGACCATACCTGCCAGATCGGCTTGGCTCACCTTGTAGTGGACCAGCAGCCGATCATCGGGCAGTTCTTTGCCGAAGGTTTCTCCCAACTGAAGCAGCGCGACCGCAACGCGGCCTGGCAAAGGCAAGAAAGAGCGTGCGGCCAGAACATCATTGGCTTGGCGTAGACGCTGCGAAACCAAAGAGAGCATGTGGCGATACACGGCGGGGTTGGCGTCGGAAAAACGATCGAAATCGGCTTTGTCTATCCTGGCTACCTTTGACTTCTTGATCGCCTGGACGGTGGCGGATCGCGCTTCTCCGTCCAACAAAGCCATTTCGCCCACCACGTGGCCAGGGCCCAAAATGGCCAGCAACTGCTCTGAACCTTCAGCGGAAATCACCGCCACCTTCAAGCTGCCTTCTAAGATGGCGTACATGGAGTCGCCGGGATCGCCGGCAACGAACAAAACTTCATTGGTTGAGAGCGTCATCTCGCGCGCAAGGTCGGACAACCCTGTGGCCAAGTCCGGGTCCAGCCCAGCCAGAGCCAAGCTCTCGGTGAAGATGTTCGCCCCATGCATTGTTGTTTGTCTCCTCAGATCACCTTCTTGCCGCTGAAGGTGCACAGCATGACCGCATCTGCGCCGCGTTCTGGACCGAACGGCCAGTTAGGAAGGCGACAAGAAAGCCTATTGCGGGGTTTTCGTCCAGTGTCTGGGGCGAAGATTGCCCATCGTCATTCCTGTGATGGTCAACACAGTGGCCAACGACAGCACGTACTACACCAGGATCACGTTAACCAATGAGCAACCATAAACCCTGGAGCGACCCGATGACCCGCATGTTCCTCACCACCGTCTTCAGCATGACTGTTCTGGCTGCTTTCGTTCTGGTCGCAACATTCGATCAGGGCGCGCAAGCAAGCACAAACAGTGTCGTCACTGGCGCAGATGTTCTTGCTGCGATGACCGCGCCAGCCACGAACTAAACCGACCGATCCAAACAAGGCCTCAGCTGATGTCCCGCCTCACACTCATTGCCCTTACTGGTGCCTTTGTCCTCTCTGGGCTGGTTGTAGCCTTGGTCGGTGGTGCAGAGGCCCGTGGGACGGAGATTGAGACGCAGGCCAGCGAGCGACCTGGTCTGGAGCGCAGTGTTGAACGTTGCTCGCTTCAGCCCCATCGGGTGACCCATCCCGATCATGATGCACGCATTCTGGTGCTGCGCCCAACTTGCTAAGCAGTTTTGACGCCCCACATTTGGGGTATGACCAAACAGACCTTGCCCGTTCAGGGAACCACAACACGTCACGCAATTGAGGATGTCGGCGACTATCCACGCCCACCTCTTCTAGAATCTGTCCCCTATCCCATTTTGATCACGCTGGGCGGCAAAGACATCGCATCAACTCGCAATGCGTATCGCGTGCTCGAAACCT
Organism: Ahrensia marina; assembly: GCF_042140245.1. Taxonomy (GTDB): domain Bacteria; phylum Pseudomonadota; class Alphaproteobacteria; order Rhizobiales; family MH13; genus MH13. The sequence continues at coordinate 143,292 of NZ_CP159483.1, forward strand.
TCCATCCACCGACCTACTACATTCCGCCGGAGGATGTTGCTGAGGATGTGCTCACGCCCAACTCCAGACGGTCGGTATGCGAATGGAAAGGCCCAGCGCGCTACTTTGATGTCACCGGCGGTGACAAGAAACTGGCCGCCAGTGCCTGGACCTACCCCACCCCTGTAGAGCGGTTTGCCGCGATCAAAGATCATTTGGCGTTTTACTGCCACCCGATGGACCGTTGTCTGGTGGATGGGATCAAGGCCACACCACAACCGGGCAACTTCTACGGTGGGTGGGTTACGCCATGGATCACCGGGCCCATCAAAGGCGCGCCCGGCTCCAATCATTGGTAAACGCAAAACGGCAAATGTTTTCCAGCTTTGGCTGATCCACTTTCAATCAACCTACGTACTTTTCCTTGAGAGTGTGGGTCACACGCGTTCCCCCGAGCTGGTGTCGGCACCCTAGCGCACTTTCTCCTCGCCAATGCGTTCCCCGATACGCTGGTTTGGCATTCGGCCGTCCTCTCCCCGGGGACGGCCATTTTTTTAGCTGATATCAAGCGCGTCGAAGACGGGTGAAAACGCTTCAGCAGACCCATCGAGCACGTAGGTCAACTCGCCGATGGTAATCGACGTTGCGCCGCGCGCGCGCAGCCAATCGGTCAATTCCCAAATACGGGCTTTCTCGACATGCAGCACCAGCGAGCCTTGACCGGCCACAGCGCCGAATGGGGCTGTACACCCGAAAAGATCAGACACTTCGCGGAACGTTTTGGTTTGCTCACCGATGGCTGTGCGCACCTCAAAAATGCTAGCGGCACGGTCCTGCGCTGCGATGCGTGAAAGCATGGCTTTCAGCGCGCCTGCAGCATTACCCGCCCACTCAGCCTGGCGTGAGGCAACAAGCGTCGCCTCGCTCTTCAAGATCACGCCGTCAGAGAGGATACGCAAATGGTTTGCACTGAGCGTTGAGCCGGTGGTGGTGATATCGACGATAAGATCAGCGGCTCCTGATGCAGGAGCGCCTTCGGTGGCGCCAAGGCTTTCTACGATCCGATAATCAGCCACGCCATGGGCGCGGAAGAAGTTGCGCGTCAGCCGCACATATTTGGTCGCCAGGCGCATGCGGCGACCGTGGCGGGCGCGGAAACCGGCGGCCACATCGTCCAGATCGTGCATTGTTTGCACATCAATCCAACTGTCGGGAACAGCCACCACAACATCGGCAAACCCGAAGTTGAGCGGTGCAACGGAAACGGTTGTCGCGTCGGGATCAGCGATTTTTTCGTGAACCAAATCCATCCCCGTGACACCGAGGTGCACGGTGCCAGCGGCCAGCTCTCCCGCGATCTCGGAGGCAGACAGGAACGCCACCTCAACGTCGTCCAAGCCTTTGATCACGCCGCGGTAGTCACGCGCGCCACCCTTCTTGGCGATTTTAAGTCCGGCCCGCTCGAAGTAGGTCATCGTGGCCTCTTGCAGGCGTCCTTTGGACGGTATCCCTAAGATCAACGTATCAACCACTACGCTTCACCTCCCTCGGGAAGTCGATCAAGCCAGAGCGCTGCGCCAACAGCGGGCACGGTTTTGGATGATCCCAAGCGTTCCATCAAACCATCAAAGCGCCCGCCGGAGACAGCGGGTGGCGTGGTGCGATCCTCTGACCCACGCATTTCGAATGTGAAGCCTGTGTAGTAGTCGAGGCGGCCACCAGACCAGCCACAGAACGTCATGCTGGAAACAGGCAAGCTCCGCTCTTCGAAGGCATCAAGGCGTGCAGTGAATTGATCGATGATCGGCTCGAGCTGCAGCGATGCGACACTTGCCAGCCGGGTGAGCAAGCTGGCTGCTTCGCGCGCAGGTACTTCCAAGTGGATCAACGCTTCCAGGCATGTCATCGCTGCTTCGCTGATAGGCGCGGCAGACTGGCGAGCTGCTTTTTCGATGAACCGTTCGGCGATTTCAGCGGATGTGCGCCCACCCACGGGTTGGATGCGTGCCAAGTTCATCAGCTCTTCGACCAGAGCACGTGTCTCACCGGGATCGCCGCTCGCCAAAGCTGCCATCATAGCCGGTTGGTCATCGTCAGCGGTGGCTGTGACATCAGCCAGCGCAGCTTCGACCCTAGTGCGAGAGCCAAGCGCACGACGCAAGCGACGGATCGCGCGCGGAGCGAAACCCAGCCCCTCAACAAAGGCCGTGAAAATGGCGGAGTCGCCCAGCGTGATGGATGGATCGGTGAGTCCACCGGCTGAGGCAAGTGAAGCCGATAGCGCCATCACTTCGGCGTCGGCGGCAAGCGTGTCGTCGCGCCCAATGCTTTCAATGCCTGCCTGACTGAACTCGCCACTTTCACCTGGCCGGAAGCGAAACGCCGGGCCAAGATAACCGTAGTTGGCTGGTCGCTCGGCTTCGCCGGTTTCCATGTGATGGCGGCAGATGGGGATGGTGAGTTCGGGCCGCAGGCAAAGCTCGGTACCCGCCTGATCTTCGGTGGTAAACAGGCGCGTGCGGATATCCTCACCCACCAGATCGAGAAAGATATCGGCGGGCTGGAGGATTGGCGTTTCCACCGGCATGTAGCCGGAGGTTTCCAAAAGTTCGATGATCTGACGGCGACTCATGACGCGTCTGCTTTTTGCTCAGCGAGGCGCTTTTTCACCTCGTCCACAAGGCTATCAGCAGGCACCTCATATTGGCCGGGACGGGCGGCTTTGTAGTCGGCGTTGGACTCAAACGCCGCCGCCTCGCGCTTGCCTTCGATCATGTCTTTGATCTGCACAATGCCCTGCTCGCGTTCGTTGGAGCCCTGAATAATGCAAAGCGGGCTGTTGCGCCTGTCAGCATATTGCAGCTGTTTGCCGAACTGTTTGGGATTGCCCTGAAACATCTCGGCACGAACCCCCGCCTGGCGCAGCTCTTGGACCATCTTCTGGTAGCCGGACAGGGCATCAATATCGCGGTCCATCACACAGACCACAACCGGGCCTTGGGGTGTCTCGGTGGAGATTTTGCCGAGGTTTTTCAGCGCCGCCATCAAGCGCGAGACGCCGATGGAAAAGCCTGTCGCCGGCACCGGCTCGCCGCGAAAGCGGGAAACCAGACCATCATAGCGCCCACCGCCACCCACAGAGCCGAAGACAACCTCTTCGCCCTTCTCATTGGTCACGGGGAAGAGCAGCTCGGCTTCGTAAACCATGCCGGTGTAGTACTCGAGGCCACGGACTGTTGATTCGGCAATCTGCACACGGTCTTCATAGCCGCAGGCACTCAGAATGGCGGCCAGTTGGCGCAACTCGTCCAAGCCTTCTTGACCAATCTTGGAGTCGCCGACCAACCCAATGAGCTTATCGACCCGCCCTTCGTTTGTTAGCTCAAGCTCGTCGGTTTCTCGGTTGTAGGTGAAAGGCTGTTGATCAGGGCCTTTCAAGCCAAGCGCCCGCAAGAGCTCGATCACCTGTTCGGGCGGCAAGGAAACTGACGCAGACAGACGCTTTACATCCGGATCATCGGCCTCAAGTTGCTTGTAGAGAACAACGGGCAGGTATTCCTTGAGCCCATCGATAATCTCTTCGGAGCGCTCACGGTTGATGCCGACACGGTCGATCAAGCTGTCGGCCAACTCAGCCAAACGGTATTCCTTGACCAAGCCCGTCAGCCGCTCACGCGCTTCGCTCACAAGACCAGCACCCGTGGTGAAGTCACCGCTGTCGTCTTTGCGGCCCTGACCCAAAAGCTGTTCCACGCCTTCGACGCCCACCCGATCCAGCTTATCGATGGCGCGTAGGACGGCAAGTCTTTGACCTTCTTCATTAACGCCGACCAACTCCATAACGCCATCGAGCACTTTGCGATTGTTGACCCGGATAACGTATTGGCTGCGAGGGATACCCAGAGCCTCCATCGTGTCAGCCATCATCATGCACATTTCAGCGTCCGCCTGGACGCCTGGCGCGCCGACACTATCGGCATCGAACTGCATGAACTGGCGGAAACGGCCCGGCCCTGGCTTCTCATTGCGGAACACATAGCCCGCCCGGTAGCTGCGATAGGGCTTGGGCAGAGCGTCATAGTTTTCGGCGACGTACCGGGCGAGCGGCGCGGTAAGATCGTAGCGCAGGCTCATCCATTGTTCGTCATCATCCTGCACCGAAAAGACGCCCTCATTGGGTCGGTCGGTATCCGGCAGAAACTTGCCAAGCGTGTCGGTGTACTCAAACAAAGGGGTTTCGACGGGGTCGAAACCGTAGCGCTTATACACCTCACGGATTCTGCCCATCATCTCATCAAGCGCGCGGATATCGCCAGCGTCGCGGTCGACGAAACCACGAGGCAAACGAGCTCTCACCTTTTGAGGTTTTTTCGGCTTCTTTTTCTTTTGGTTTTGAGGGTCAGACATTCTGCGGCTTGCCATGAAGGGGAACCCGCGTGGGATAGACGCGTGTGGTGTGCGATGCAAGCATTGGCCGTGTTTGCCATGCCCTCGCCCAGTGCGACGGTAACGGCCCTCACGATTTGCGTGGCAGACCCAGCCTTATCGGCCCCTTGGCACTTAACGGATCGACGGGCTTACCCTTTTGCGTGACGTCGATCAGACCGTCCGCTTGGAGGCGATGTGCCTCTGCCCGAACCTTTGGCATCAGCTCACGCCACGCTTCACCGCCGGACGAGGCAGCACGCGCCACTTCTGAGGGACAAATGGTTTTGTTTGCGCCAAGAGCCGCGACTGCCTGCAAAATCGCTTTGCGCAGACGACCGTTCACCTTGGTACAGTGAACGCCGCGCGCTCAGCTTCCTGCTCAGCATAGCGAAAGCAGTCTTCCTCATGGTCGTTCACCAGCCCCATAGCCTGCATGAAGGCATAGCAGGTGGTGGGACCGACAAAGCTCCAGCCGCGCTTTTTCAGGTCTTTGGAAAGCTGCGTGGATGTTGGCGTTTTGCCAAGGGTGCGCAGAGCTTCCGACGTGTTGCGTTTCGGCCGTTCATCAGATGGCGGGATGTAACGCCAGAAGAACGCGGCCAATGATCCGGCCTCCTCAACAAGTTCCAAGGCTCGCCCAGCATTGTTGATGGTGGAGCGAATTTTGCCTTGGTGGCGCACAATGCCAGCATCACCGAGAAGGCGTTCCACATCTGCCTCGCCGTAGGTAGCGATTTTGGCAAAGTCGAACCCATCAAAGGCGGCGCGAAAGTTCTCGCGCTTTTTCAGGATGGTCAGCCAGGACAAGCCGGACTGAAACCCTTCAAGGCAGATTTTCTCAAAAAGGCGATGATCATTGGTGACATGCTTGCCCCACTCCTCATCATGATAGGAGACGTAGAGCGGGTCATCGGAAACCCAGAAGCAGCGGTGGGGGACGTCAGTCTGATCGGTCATGGCTTGGTTGTCTCTCAGTTTTCATCGCCGCACCACCCGTTTGAGGACGCGCTCCTGACCTACTCCTGTCAGAGCACCTTATCTGTCAGGGTGCCTTCACCAGCTTGGCCACCAATCGCCGAGTAACAGGCGCCACCACCAAAACAGCGGGAAACGCGACAATCCATGCGTTGATCCAGGCTGCCATCCAAACGGCAACAAATTCTGGCGGTAAGCCGAGCGCGCGCCAGGTGGCAATGCCGGAAACCAGCAGCGACATGAGGCCGGAGAGAATGAAGCCGAACAGGATGGGAGCGAAGCGTTGAGGGATCATGGGGAGCCGTTCAGAAAAAGATGAAGCCCCGGCGCTGGTCCGGGGCTTCGATGATCACTGTCTGTTACGCTCGGGGTCAAGCCCGGAGCTGTCTGTTCTGTGTCGAAAGAACAGTCACCGCTAAGCCGCTGGTTGCTCTTTGATGAAGTTGCCCGTTTGCAAGTCCTGCACGGCCTGCATCAGCTCTTCGCGGGTGTTCATGACAATCGGGCCGTGCCACGCCACCGGTTCTTTGAGCGGTTGGCCGGACACCAGCAGGAAGCGCACGCCCTCAGGGCCCGACCGTGCAACGACCTCATTGCCTGAATCGAAATGCACCAGCGTGCGATCACCTGAAAGATCGCGGATGTTCAGCTCTTCGCCAGCAAATTCCTTTTCCACCTTCACACCCATGGGGTTGGAGGCATCACGAAACGTGCCCGACCCACCAAAGATGTAGGCGAAGGTGCGCGCATAGGTTTCCACCGGAAAGCTCTTCTTCGTGTTGGGCGGCATGGAGATGTCCAGGAACAGCGGATCGGCGGCGATGCCATCGACCGGGCCTTTCTTGCCCCAGAAATTGCCAATCACGATTTTGACGCGCGTACCATCATCATCGATGATCTCTTCAACATCCGAGCCAGCGATGTCTTGATAGCGCGGCGTGGTCATCTTCAAGCTGGAAGGCAAGTTGGCCCAAAGCTGAAACCCGTGCATCTGACCCTTGGCGTTACCGCGTGGCATCTCCTGATGCATGATCCCGGAGCCGGCCGTCATCCATTGTACCGAGCCTGCCCCCAGCGTGCCGCGATTGCCCAGACTGTCGCCATGTTCCACCTCGCCTTCGAGCACATAGGTGATGGTTTCGATGCCGCGATGCGGATGCCACGGAAAACCCTTGGCGTAGTGCTCCGGGATGTCGTTGCGGAAATCATCGAACAGCAGAAACGGGTCGGACAGCTCGGTGTCTCCAAAACCAAAGGCGCGGTGCAGATGCACGCCAGCGCCTTCCATGGTTGGAACGGCTTTGGATTCTTGCAGAACGGGGCGGAAGCTCATGGTTCAAACTCCTCAAAACAGTGCGCCGCAGATGAGGATCATCCGACGCGTTGAGAAGGAAGATAAGGCTTCATCACCCTTTGCAATAGAGCAACGGCAAAGGACGCATTGTTCGACTTTAATGAACACCTGAAACAATCACGTCATGGCCAGAACTTATCCGGCCATGACCATCAAAGATCAGTCGAACAGGGCGTCGATATCGTCTTGGCTGGCAACGTTGGTATCTTCTTCCATGGCTGGGCCATTGAGCAGAGCAGCATCGCCTTTTGGACCAACATCCAGCGTGGCAACTTCTTCGAAGCTTTCCATGCCACCCCAAATCTCCATCATGGAGTCGATGCGCTCTTCAATGAAACGCATGGTCCTGACAACCTTAGTAATGCGTTGACCGGTAATATCCTGGAAGTTGCAGGCCTCGAAGATTGTCATCACCGACTCAGCCGCATCATTGGCCATACCCTGGTCATCGCCCGACAGCTTGGCTGAGAGATTGCCAACGCGATCTTCGATCGTTTCAGCAGCGCCAAGGATTGCTTCGGTCGCCTGTTCCGTCCCCTGGACAACGGCATCCAGTTCATCGGTCACCTTGCCAAGTTCTTTGCCCTGGAAACCGGATTGGTGCAGCGTGGCAATCTCAGTTTTGGTCTGTTGGATCGCAGCTCTGATTGCAGACATTTCGGCCTCAAGGCGCTTCACCTCGGCCATTTCTTTATGAAAACTGTCGATCTTCGCCTGATCCAGCTCCTCGGATGGCTCGATCATCGACTTCAACTCTGCAATCGCATGCAGGATTGTCGCTGCATCCCCTCCGGCAAGGGACGGCGACGCGTCTTGGCCAGTCGAGAGGGCTTGTCCACCGGACGCTGTCCCGACGGTTTGCCCATTCATTGATGCTTCAATACGAAATGCTTTGCGCTGTGCTTGCGCCATGTACCCAACCCTTTACGCGGCCTCTCCGACACGCAACCTAGACGAGCGATCGTTAAAAAGAGGTTGGCGAAGATGCGGTGATACACTTAGGGGCAGCACGGAGACCAAGACCTCCGCCAAGGCTTGCCCAAAACGCGTGCACGCGCCATGAAAGGGTGTCGCAAACCAAACGCTCATCGCGCCTTATGCTGTTCCGTTCTTCCAATCAGCTGCTGTCAGTTCGGGCTGCTGCGTTCGCCATGCTGATGAGTGTGACGCTGCTGATGGGCACGCAAGCATCATTCGCACAAAGCCGCTTTTCTGACGCTGCACTGGCTGATGGTTTTTTTCGCACAGTGTTTGGTCTTGAATATGCAGCAAGCAGTCGTGGCGCGAGTGTTGTCAAAAAGTTTGTTGAGCCCGTTCGCCTCTATATCGATCATCGCGCACGCGCTGACAGACGACGTGATGTCGAGCGGTTTGTCAGCGCCGTGAACCAGGCCGTGCGCGGATTGGATCTGCAGGTTGTAAATGACCCGCGGCGAGCGAACTTCACTGTGTATGTGGTCGACCGAGCGCAGTATGCCGATGTCATCCGCAATGACATCTACAACTCGCCGCGCGCCCAAGTGCGCGGACGATGCATGGTGCGGGTGCTCACCGGCACCGGCGGTATCAGCCGCGCGCAGGCCGTGATTGTTTCAGACGAAGGCGATTTCCTGTTCAATCGTTGCCTAGTGGAAGAGGTACTGCAGGGTCTCGGCCCGCTGAATGATGATCCCACCCTCACTGCCAGCGTCTTCAACGATCAGTCTCGACACACACGCTTCATGCTCCATGATCGCTATGTGTTGAACATGCTTTATCACCCGCGCATTCAGCCCGGCATGAGCAGGGATGATGTGAACCAGGTGCTGCGCTCCGTACTGGCCGACGTGCACAGCTGGCTGCGTTAGGCAGGTCGGCCAACCTCGGTGAAACGCCCTTTCTGGCGTTTGCGCTACCGGTGCTCCATTGCACCCAATCCATCTAATGTTCGTGTGGTGGGCAACGGCTGATTAACCTTGCAGCCTAACGCACGGTTTACCACGCCCTTTTGCGCGCCGTTCACCATGAACAAAGCAATACCAGTTCTGTGGGCATCTGAAGGTGTTTTTCTCTTTTTGATTCACCATTCCCTCGGCGCTCTCTGGCCTTTTGGAAGAGAGTTTGCGGCGCAGTGCGCGGCAATCGTCTTCTTTGTCAGGTGTAAGGACGGTCTGCGATGGATTATGGGATTTGGACAAGCAAGGCTTTGCTCGGCCTGGGTGCCTTGACCATGTTGGTTGGGGTCACGATGAACGATGCTCACGCGCAATCGGTCAGCCATCATGGGGCATCGCCTTACGTGATGCTGCACGACGAACGCTCGTCACCTTGGCTGCTTCAGTTGCAACCCAACTACGCACGCCAGCAACATCATGCTCGCCAACAGCGCTATCAACGGTCCCTAAGCGGGCGCATCGTCACGCAGCCAACGCTTCAGACGCGCCCCGGCCAACGCCAGGCCATTCAGCAAGCCAGTGTCGAGCCCAGCCATCAGCTCAACCCGATCTTTCTGCCGCAGGTGGTGAGCTACGACACCCATCATCCGGTGGGCACAATTATCGTCGATCCGCATAACCGCTTTCTCTACCTGGTCGAAGACAATGGCCAAGCGCGGCGCTACGGCGTGGGTGTTGGTCGGGCCGGGTTTGGTTGGTCGGGTACAGCCACGGTTCAGCGACGCGCCGAGTGGCCACGCTGGACACCGCCTGCCTCAATGATTGAGCGCCAGCCTGAGCTTGAAGAATGGCGCCATGGCATGCCAGGTGGGATCGACAACCCGCTAGGTGCCCGTGCGCTCTATCTCTACGAAGGCGGGCGCGACACACTCTATCGCATCCACGGGACCAATCAGCCTTGGACCATTGGGCAGGCTATGTCGTCGGGTTGCATCCGCATGCGCAACGAGGATGTCACCGACCTTTACGAACGGGTTCGTATCGGTGCACGGGTTGTGGTCCTCTAGATCCGAGACATAGTTGCAATACGGATCGAAAAGGCGGCCTTCCGGCCGCCTTTTTTATGTCAGGTCAGACGCGCTGAGATTGTAGGCCTTGCTAAACCCGCCATTGAGAAAAGCACGTTCAGGCGTGATGCGCCAAAAGTGAAAATCACCAAAATCGACATAGAGCTTGGCTTTGGGATTGCGGGCCAAGTACGCCGTGCGCGCGGCATCGCGACCGGATTGGAGGACAAGAACTGCTGTCCCCACGAGCGTTAGGCGCGGATGGGTAAGTGGATCGCCACCCGGCTTGTTGATCTGGCCTGGCTCGCCAATCAATAGCGAGCACCGTCCATCAGCAGTAAGGGCCGCGAAGTGGGCTGACAGCTCCGACATCAACAGCAGCGGCACGCCATCACTGTCCAACCCAAAGCCTGTTCGCGTTGCCAGCGGATGGCCGGTCTCCGGTTCTATATGGGAAAGGGCAGCAAAAGGGGCGCGTTCCATGAGCGCTCGTGCCAAGGCGCGGGCTTCATCATCCACAGGGCGAAGGGGTGAGGTCTTTTCGGGTTCTGCCATGCTGGCGTTATGCAACAGCCTCTTGCCGCGATCCAGGGCTCGCCACCGATGACCAAGTGCTCAGCTTCACTTCGCTGCACCTGCCCGGTTCAAGGCGAACCAAAACATCGGGTTCTATGCAGTCCCAGCGCGCCACGTCACCATCCAGCGGTTCGGACGCGAGTGTCCATGCGCCGCCCTCGCCTGCCTGGAGATAAAGGGTTGGCTCGCGATCATCGCTGGCGTGCCGGAACGCATAGATCGCCTGCCCATCGCTGAAAACACAGGTCAACCGCACGGCATCCTTGCCTGCTCCGTAGCGGCTTTGATCGATAAGGATATCCAGAACCTTGTTGACCGCAGAGGCTGGGTCTTCAGAAAGGCCGGACGTTAGTAGCAACAAGAAGATCAGTTCTGAGTTTGTTGTCCCACGACGCAGCGCATAGAGGTCATCGGGCAGCATCGCTTCCAGACGACGGCGAATGCGTTGGATGTCAGGCACCTGGCCGTTGTGCATGAACGACCAACTCTGATGAGAAAACGGATGGCAGTTGACCCGTGATGTCTCGCCCGCGGTTGAGGCACGGACATGGGCAAGAAAAAGCCGAGAGCGGATCATCCTACAGAGGCTGGGAAGATTGCCATCTGACCAAGCCGGCAGAACGTCGCGATAAAGCCCTGGCTCCTGAGCCTGGTCATACCACGCAAAACCGAAACCATCACCGTTGACCGCCAGCTTGGCCTCGCTGGCATGCTGGCTTTGCTCCAGCAGCGAGTGCGTGGGCGCAACGACAATCTGCTCCAGCGCGATGGCTGGTCCAAGATAGGCGGCAAGACGGCACATAGATTTAGTGACGTGCTTCCATGCGTGCGTGCATTTTCTTGATGAGGCGGCTTGCGGTGGTCTCAAACAGCGGCGGGATAATCGCATGGATCAGCGCAGCCAGGCCGGCCCCAAAAAGGGTGAGCGCGAAAGTGGCCGCAAAACGCATGTGTTCAAAGTAGGTCTCGTTGACGCTGGCGGGATGGTCAACGAACCCGCGCCAGAAGCTTCTACGCGGCTGTGTATCGATATGATCCGTCATGATGAGCCTTCGCTAATGTGAAGCACCAAAGGTTACACAGGCACGCTGGGCAATCATCCCAATGATAATTGGATTTCTCGCAATTTTGGGATACCATCCCTTTTATGAGCTACCAGTTCGACGAAATGGATCGCCGTATCCTGCGATTGTTGCAACGTGATGCATCGATGAGCATGGATTCGCTGGCCGACGCGGTGCATCTGTCGCGCAATGCGTGCTGGCGGCGGATCAAGAACATGGAAGACGCAGGTGTGCTTACTGGGCGCGTTGCACTTGTTGATCCGCAAAGCGTTGGGCTGGATCTCATGACGTTTGTTTTGGTGCGCACCAACCGGCACGATGCAGACTGGCTCAAATCCTTCAACAAAGCCGTGCAGGAACTTCCAGAGATTGTCGGCGCACATCGCCTTTCCGGCGACTTGGATTACATTCTGCGCGTTCGGATCGCCAATGTGCGCGCCTATGATGCCTTCTATCAGCGGCTCATCGAGCGCGTTCCAATTTCCGATGTCTCGGCCAGTTTCGTGATGGAAGACATCAAAGACACGACCGAGTTACCGTTATAGTCTATCTCACGTGATCGGTCGGACCGTTCCTGAAACCCGAACGGAGCTGCCAGGTTCCTGAGAGAACTGTGCTTTGAGACGTGAACGCGAGCCCATATCTTCGCCCTGCACCACATCAACATCGCCAGCAGCTAGAAGGCCGTTGTCTCGCAGGTAACCGGCGAAGGCCGCGGCGGCGGCGCCTGTCGCAGGATCTTCCAAGACACCGCCTGACGCAAACGCGTTGCGGACGTGGAACAGGCGATCATCCTGCGCCCAGACCAGCATCACAGTGACAAACTGATGGGTGTTCATGAAAGTGCGGCCCGCGTCCAAATCATACGTCATCGCAGCAAGTGTCGCGCGATCCTTCAGCGGTAGAAGCAAATGATCGGCACCAGCGTGGATGCGCGCGACGGGGTAGCGCTCGTCCAAATCGTGGGCAGCAAAACCGAACAGAGCGAGCACTTCTGTCCGTACCGGTTTATCGACCGGCTTGTTCCATGTGGGTGGAGACTGAAGCGCAGCGCTCATCAGCCCATCGTCCCCCGAGCCTTCAACGGTGATCGAGGCCTCACTGAGATTGAGCGTGTGAGTGCCGGCACCGAAACGCTCGGCCAGTGCTGCACCCAAAGCGATGGTCGCATGGCCACAAAAGGGCACCTCAGATTCCGGCGAAAAATAACGAACTGTCCAAATGCGGTCAGCTTCGCGTGCGGCAAACACAGTTTCAGAGTAACCAACATCGGCTGCAATGCTCTGCATCTGCTGGCGGCTTGGTAGTTGGTCGGCGATCACAACGCCAGCTGGGTTGCCACCCAGGCTGCCATCGCTGAAGGCTGAAAGTCTCTGAAGTGTCATCGTCGCTGGCCTTGTTGGTCGAAGGAAAGCGTCACACTATCAAAACAATGCCCTTGTGAACCGCCACATACAAAGGCAAAGCTTGTCGATCTCCTGAACTTTGGTGGTCTATTTTGTGCTATGGCTAAAATATTAAAAGAGATCGACGAGACTGATCGCAAGATACTGGGCGAACTGGAACGGAATGGTCGGCTATCCATTTCCACCTTGGCGGCACGCGTTGGCATGTCTGGCCCAAGTGTTACAGACCGTATTCGGCGGATGGAAAACACTGGCATCATCCGCAACTTCACGGTCGATATCGACGTTGCAGAGCTGGGGTATGAACTGGCCGCCATTGTGCGCATCAAACCTCGGCCTGGCAGCCTTCACATCGTTGAGAAGATGATTTGTGATGAACCACGTTTCACATCCTGCGACGCGGTCACGGGCGATGATTGCTTCGTCTGCCGCCTGGCTTTTCGCGCGATGAAAGATCTTGATGGAATTCTGCAACCCTTTCATGATCGGGCCGAAACCAACACGGCGATTGTGAAGTCGTCTCCGGTTCGTAACCGTCTGCCCACCGAAAGAACGCTCTAGGTCATGCCTTCCAACAGCACCCTTATCGGCTGTTTTGTCCTCGTTGCCTTTGCGGCAATGGCAATGGTGCTGTGGGCCAGCCAAGGCGACGCCAGCGAAGACGGTCTGCTAATTGCTGTTTTCCCGCCTACGGCTTCTGAACGCACAATTATGGAAGCGGTGGTCGCCGCCGATGGCACGTTTGTGCGTTCCAGTTTACCGGAGACCATCATTGTGGCGCACAGCACACGGGATGGGTTTGCAGAACGCCTGAAAGGGCAAGGCGCTTGGCTGACCTATGCGCAAGCACCCTTCGGGCCTGAGTTAGGCGGATGTTTGGTGCTGGCCAGCGTGCCGTTTGAACCTGCCTCGGCCTTGCGCTGAAAATCTTGAGCTGAGTCTCCCACTCAGACATTGCACCATCATTTTTGTTCCCTTATTGTTCTCATTAACTCGTAGTCGGGTAGAGGGAAAAATTGCATGATCCAAGGAAGCTGTTGTTGCGGAGCCGTGAAGTTCGAGCTGCTATCTGAGCCATCCTTGATGGGCACGTGTCATTGTACCCGCTGCCGTAAAGTTGGTTCAAGCGCTATTGTTTTTGTGACGAAAGAAAGCTTGCGGTGGCTTGAAGGCAAGCAGCATGTGACACTTTACCAGCCAGGCCCTCCCTACAAATATGAGCGAAGCTTTTGCCGACTGTGCGGCACATCACTTGGCGAAATTCTCTCTGAAGAAGACAGTTTTCCAATCGCAGCGAACGCGTTGGACACGCCGATCGGCATCAAAAACAAATTTCACGAATTTGTTTCAGAGAAGCCTGATTGGTACGCAATCTGCGATGATGCTCCACAGTCGGATGGGCATCCATCCTCCTAAAAACTACTCTGCGGCTTGCATCCAGCTCGGCTCAGGCAAGTGATCACTCACCTCTCTGCCGCGCATCAGCTCGATCAGTTCGTCCGGCATTCGCCCGCCATAGGCCCAGTTGAGCAGTTGCACCGTGTGGATAATTGGAAGGTCTGTGCCCGTTCCAATCTGCGTCATGCAACCGATATTGCCGGTGGCAATTAACTCCGGGTTGGTGCTTTCAATGTTGGCGACCTTGTTGTCGCGCAACTGCCGGGCGATCTGCGGCTGCATGATATTGTAAACGCCCGCAGAGCCGCAGCAGAGATGACCCTGAGGGACGTCTTTGACGGTGAACCCCGCCGCCTTGAGCAGCGTCTTCGGTGTGGTCGTGATTTTCTGGCCGTGCTGCATGGAACAAGCCGAATGGTAGGCCAGCGTCAGACCGGATACTTGGGTTGGTGCACCAAGATCAATGCGCTCTAGATATTCGGTGATGTCACAAGCCAAGGCCGATATCTTTGCCGCTTTTTCAGCGTATGCATCATCCAGGCGCAGCATATGGCCATAGTCTTTGATCGTGGTGCCGCAGCCTGACGCCGTGATGATAATCGCATCCAGCCCCCGGTCTTCAACTTCGCGCATCCAGACATCGACATTGCGCCGAGCATCGGCCAGCGACTTTTCCTCCTTGCCCATGTGATGGACCAAGGCACCGCAGCAGCCCTCACCAGATGGCAAAACGACCTCGATGTTTTTGCGGGTTAGCAGATCAATGGTTGCCTGGTTGATCCCAGGATTCAGCACGGGTTGGGCGCAGCCCGACAAGATGGCCACACGCCCAGCGGGTGCAACCTCTGGGGCAAAACTTGTTCCGGGCTCAGGGCCGCGCGGCGGAACTTTGCCAGGCGCCAAAGAAAGCATTGCGCCAAGACGCGCAAACGGGCCGCCCATCTTGGTCATGATCGGCGCAAAGGGCTTGGCAAAAAGCGCGGCAAGCAAGGAAACGCGGAAGCGATTGGGGTGTGGCAGCACAAAGGCCAGTACGTGGCGGATCAAACGATCATGCCAGGGGCGTTTGTAGGTGTTTTCGATGTGCGCGCGGGCATGATCGACCAGATGCATATAGTGCACGCCAGAGGGGCACGTGGTCATGCAGGACAGGCAGGAGAGACAACGGTCGATATGTTTGACGGTTTTCTCGTCCGCCGGCTGGTCGTTCTCCAGCATGTTTTTCATCAGATAGATGCGACCGCGAGGGGAATCCAATTCATCGCCGAGAATTGAATAGGTCGGGCACGTGGCGGTGCAAAAGCCGCAATGCACGCAAGTGCGTAAAATCTTCTCAGAATGCGCGACGTGCGGATCGGCGAGCTGCTCAGCAGTGAAGTTGGTTTGCATCGTTTTCCCTAAACCCCCGCGTACATGGCGCCTGGGTTGAACAGGCCCTGCGGATCAAGGCTCGCCTTGATCGAACGGGTGAGCGCCATGTGCGCTGGCTCCAACGGGTTGAACACCGGAACGTTGGCCTTGATGGCGGGTGGCGCACGAAACAAGGTCGCGTGGGCGCCTGAATGCGGCTCGCAGGCCGTGCGGATGACATCGGCACCGGCGTCCTGGTCAATGCCAGTTTGCAGCCATACAAGCCCGCCAGACCAATCGTAGATCACATCAGCTGGACGATGAGCTGTGATGGCAGCAGCGATATCGGGACCAGACATTGCCGGGCAGGAAATGCGCCAGAGAGCGCTGTTACTGTTGGCTGGGAAAGCTGCGATATCGCGAACCGCTTTCCAGAGCGCTGCATGATCGTCGCCGGTCAGCGTCGACCCTGACACCCCAAGCGCCTTCATCAGCTCAGGGATGCGATAGTCGAGCTGATCAGGGAAGCCTTCCAGCCGCATCAGCGTACGGGCCGGTTTGCCATCCACGCCCGGCAGGTGCGCTGCGCCATTCACTTCAAACGGTGTGCCCATGGCACGACCCAGCAGATCAATGCCATCACGATTAGGCAGTCCTTCGACGACAAGTGTTCGGCCTTCAGGTGGACGGGGTGTAACCTTGAAGATCACTTCGGTCAGCACGCCGAGTGTGCCCCAAGCACCAGCTTGCAACTTTACCAAATCGAGGCCCGTAACGTTCTTCATTACCCGGCCACCGTTCTTGATGATCTCGCCACGGCCATTGACGAAGCGCACGCCAATCAGATTGTCGCGCGCCGCCCCGGCCAAGATGCGGCGGGGGCCGGAAATGTTGCCTGCGACTACGCCGCCGATGGTCGGCTCGCCCGTTGTGCCAAGCGCGGTGCGATAGTCCGCTGGCTCAAAGGACAAGATCTGGTTTTTCTCGGCCAGTGCCGCTTCGATCTCAGCCAAAGGCGTGCCTGCCCATGCACCAATTACCATTTCTGCCGGTTCGTAGAGCGTGATGCCCGTAAGGCCGGACAGGTTGACAGTGTCTTCGCTCTGCACCGGACGGGTCACCGGGCTGCGCGTTCCGCCACCTTCAATGGTCAGCGGTCGGCCCGCCTTGACGGCATCGGCAACGAAGTCAACGACGGCCTGTTCGGTTGCAAGTGACATCAGGCAGCCTCACTCGATTCCAAACGGCCTTCCAGCGGGAAAACCTTGGCGGGGTTCATCAGCCAGTCACGATCAAACACCGCGCGCACGCGCATCTGCTGATGTAGGTCAGCTTCATTGAATTGGTCGGTCATGAGGTCGCGTTTCTCGATACCAACGCCGTGCTCGCCGGTCAGGCAGCCGCCAACTTCTACGCACAAGCGCAGCACATCATTGCCGGCAAGCTCAGCTTTGTCGCGCTCTTCGGGATCGTTGACATTGTAGAGAATGAGCGGGTGCAAATTGCCGTCGCCAGCATGAAAAACATTGGCGACGCGAAGGCCGTAGCTTTTGACGATCTTATCGATACCTTCGAGCACACGCGGCAATTGCCCTGTTGGGATGGTGCCATCCATGCAGATATAGTCGGCGATACGACCTGTTGCGCCAAAGGCTGACTTGCGACCCTTCCAAATGGCAGCCGCTTCCATGGCAGACTCGCTCTCTTTGATGCGCTTGACTTTGTGCTCGCGGGCGATCTTGACGATACGCGCCAGCATCGCATCCATCTCGGCTTCAGAACCCTCGACCTCGATGATGAGCAACGCATCGACATCCATCGGGTACCCAGCCTTGGCAAAGCCTTCGCAGATGTCGATGGCAGGTTTGTCCATGAACTCCATCGCCACAGGCACAATGCCCTGCGCAATGATGTCCGCTACGCAGGCACCCGCTTCAAGCGCGGTTTCAAAGCCGAAGAGAACGGGACGGGCACCCTCGGCTTTGGGCAGCAAACGCACTGTTGCTTCGGTGATGATGCCAAGCTGGCCCTCAGAGCCGCAAAGCAGGCCAACCAGATCGTATCCCGGGCCATCGAAGCTCTCGCCGCCCAGTTCGACAACAGTACCGTCCATAAGGACCAGTTTCAGGCCGAGCAAATTGTTGGTCGTCACACCATATTTTAGGCAGTGGGCGCCGCCAGAGTTCATCGCAATGTTGCCGCCAATCGTGCAGGCGAGCTGAGAGGATGGATCTGGCGCGTAGAAGAAGCCATCCTTGGTGACCGCGTCAGACACGGCAAGATTGGTGATGCCCACCTGCACAACGGCTGTGCGATTGGCGTAGTTGATCGAAACAACGGACCGCATCTTGGACAGACCGATCACCACAGCATCTTCCTGAGGGATCGCGCCGCCGGCCAGCGATGTCCCAGCACCGCGGGGAATGACCGGCACGCCATGAGCACCGCAAAAGCGCATAAGTGCAGAAACTTGTTCAGTCGTCTCAGGCAGAACGACAGCCAGCGGCACGCGACGGTAAGCGGTGAAAGCGTCGGTTTCGTAAGGCACCAGTTGCTTGGGATCGGTGATCACACCTTCGCCCGGCACAATAGAGCGCAGCCCAGCAACAATTTGCTCTCGCTTGTCGACGATAGCCGCATCTGGTTGCGGCATTTCGATGAACCCCATGGCCCCCTCCTCATCGCGGCTTTGTTTGTCCGAACACCGCTTGGCCACGTTTCCTGGCCAGATTTTTTGAGAACCTTAGCATCCGAAAGGGTTCTCAACACGTAATGGTATGGATTGAGTGTTTTTTTGTTTTGCCAGGCTTCATGCCTCAAGTGAGGCCGAGTGGTCAAGTTTTTTTACCTCTCGACGATGTTTGCAAAATATTGTAGAAACTACTTATATAATAAAGATTGCATGTTGGTGCGGCCACAACGCCTACACTGCCAAGGCAACCCGGGCATGCAAATGACAGGTCGATTAACGCCGCCAAGTATGGTCTTTGTGGCGCAAAAGAGCTTCTGGAGTGGCAATGATGGCACGCTTCGCGGCTCGACTTAGGTAGGATGGGCATACGCAGATGAGCAACTTCCTCGATCTGGAGATTTTCGCCCGCGTGGTGGCCGCCGGTAGCATGTCGGCTGCGGCGCGCGATATGTCGCTGTCCCCTGCAGTGGTCTCCAAGCGCTTACGCCGCCTTGAAGATCGCCTCGGCACCCGCTTGCTTCAACGCACCACACGACAAATTGCGCTGACCGAAGCCGGAAAGGGCTTCTATGAGCGCGTGGTCGCAATTCTCGCCAGCGTAGAAGAAGCTGAAAGTTTTGTGACCCGTCGCTCAGCGATGGCATCGGGGGTGTTGAAAATTTCGGCCCCCACCAGCTTCGGTCGCATGCACGTCGCGCCACACCTGGCATCCTTCATGGCAGCAAACCCAGAGCTGACGTTGCAACTGGTTTTGTCGGACGATTTTGTGGACTTGGTCGGTGAAGGCTTCGATGTTGCCCTAAGGATCGCTGAGCTTAACGACTCAACACTGGTGGCACGCAAGCTAGCTCCTATTCATCGTGTTCTTTGCGCCTCGCCAAAATACATTGAAAAACATGGGCTTCCGCAGTCTATCGATGAGCTAAACCGGCACACATTGCTGGCTACTCAGGCACAAGATGTCTGGAAACTTGAAGACAATTCTGGCGAAGGAACGGCTATCAAACCTCAGTCTGCCATCATGACCAACTCAAGCGAGGTCATTCGCGAGGCGGTGTTGGCAGGTATCGGGATCAGCCTTCGCTCAACCTGGGATGTTGGCCCGGAACTTTCGTCAGGTGAGTTGCAGATTGTCTTGCCGCGTTACCGTGCATCACGTGGTGTGGGCCTGTTCTCGGTTTATCCAACACGCCGCTTCCTGCCTGCGAAAGTTCGTGTGTTCATCGACTATATGGCAAGCCTTTACGGCCAATCGCCCTATTGGGACAAAGGGTTGGATTCTGTTCTCAACCCCGTTGAGCAGGACCTCCGCGCTGCGGCCGAGTAGCGCGCTCAACTGCGCTCTAGTGTCCACACTTGCTACAAAAGCATACACCATGACCGCTGTTTGTTGGTCGATCGTGTTGACGAACCATAGCTGACGCCCAACATAGGACCGAGTTTCGTTCTGAGCGAGCAGAGGTCCGCATGCGCCGCTCCCTTTCTGTCCTGCCTTACGCAGCCGCTTGTTTTGCCGCCTTGCTGTGGTTAAGCACGGGCGTGCCTGGCGCCCAGGCGCAGGATGCCCAAGCTGGAGCGAACGTTTTCAATCGCTGTTCGGCCTGCCATCAAGTTGGTCCAGGTGCGAGCAACGCAGTGGGGCCGCACCTCAATGGCTTACTGGGCCGCCCTGTTGCCAGTGTTTCCGGTTACAACTATTCTGACGCGTTGGCGGCACGTAATGGCCAAGCCTGGAACAGCCAACTGGTTGCCGATTACATTGCCGACCCGGCCCGTTTCATTGGTGAGCGCAGCGCCATGCCAGCGCAGCGCTTGCGGCCTGAGCAGGTGGCCAATTTGATCGCGTTTCTTGAATCGCAATAGCATGTGACACACACGCCTGATGGCCAATTGATTTGACCAGTACGCGCTGATTACCCTAAGGGTGTGCAAAAGTTAGCCACCAACACAGGGTTTGCGCACGGCATGGTCTTTCAGCCAATCGTCCACAAACGAACCGCCGAAGCGGTGGTCGAGCGCTTTCGCAGCCTCATTCTTGATGGTGTTCTGCGCCCTGGCGACCGCCTTCCTGCTGAACGGCAATTGGCACAGGATCTGGACGTTTCACGCCCTATTTTGCGCGATGCTCTATCCCATCTGGAGACCGAAGGCCTGATTGTTGCACGCCATGGCGAGGGCACGTTCATCGCGGATTTGATCGGTGATGTCTTCTCTGCTCCGATCGCCAAACTGCTGCGCGCCTCTCCTCTTGGTATGGCCGACTATCTGGAGTTCCGCCGTTTGGTTGAGGCTGATATGGCGGCGATGGCAGCTGAACGGGCAACGCAATCAGATCGCGATATGCTCAAAACGCTGGGTGAAGCGATGCGTGAAGCCCATGCCAGTGACGACTCTGACCGCGAAGCCAAACTGGACGTGGAACTGCACACGTTGATTGTGGAGTCCGCTCATAATCTGGTGTTTCTGCACGTGCTGCGCGCCTGCTACACGCTGCTTGCTGATGATGTGTTCGACAATCGCCAACGGCTCTACGAGCAATCCGGCGAGCGCAAGACGCTGCTCGACCAGCATCTGGCTCTTATCAACGCGATCCTGTCCGGTGATGCTGACGCCGCGCGCCGTGCCTCACAGGCGCATATCGACCATGTTAGCCAAGCCAGCCAACATCTCAGCGCTGCTGATGCACGCGAAGAAACATCGAAACTACGACGCACCATACGGCTCGCCAATGCTGGCTAGATGCGACCAGCCCATTTGCTCTGATCGGGGGATCTTATGACCATCACCACAATCCACGACCTGCAAATTCTTGCAGAACGGCGTGTCCCGCGCATGTTCTATGACTATGCCGACTCCGGGTCTTGGACCGAGCAAACCTATGACGACAATGAAGACGACTTCGAGCTGATCCGCTTGCGCCAAAAAGTGGCGGTCAACATGGAAGGACGCTCGACGGCCAGCACAATGGTTGGTCAAGACGTAGCGATGCCGGTTGCCTGCGCTCCCACGGGACTGACCGGCATGCAACATGCGGATGGCGAGATCCTGGCGGCCAAGGCATGCGAAGCATTTGGCGTGCCTTTCACGCTTTCCACCATGTCGATTTGTTCCATCGAAGATGTGGCAGAGAACACCAGCAAGCCGTTCTGGTTCCAGCTTTACATGATGCGCGACCGTGATTTCATGTCCCGTCTCATCAAGCGTGCGAAGGATGCTGGCTGCGCCGCGCTGGTACTCACACTCGATCTTCAGGTACTCGGCCAACGGCATAAAGATATTCGCAACGGCCTATCCGCACCGCCAAAGCTCACCCTGGCCAACATGATCAATATGGCGACCAAGCCACGCTGGTGTATGGGCATGCTGGGCACCAAACGGCGAGAGTTTCGCAACATTGTTGGTCATGTTAGCGGCGTTGAGGACATGTCCTCGCTATCCGCCTGGACTGCCAGCCAGTTTGACCAATCACTCACCTGGGATGACGTGGAATGGGTGAAAAACCAATGGGATGGCCCATTGATTTTGAAGGGCATTCTCGATCCGGAGGATGCCAAGCTGGCCGTGAAAACTGGCGCTGACGCGCTCGTTGTCTCTAACCATGGCGGACGTCAGTTGGATGGGGCGTTTTCGTCCATACGCATGCTGCCGGTGATTGTTGATGCCGTGCAAGGTGACATTGAAGTCCATATGGATGGCGGCATTCGCTCTGGCCAAGATGTGCTGAAGGCTGTCGCGCTGGGCGCACAGGGTACCTATATTGGCCGGGCGTTTCTCTACGGTCTCGGCGCCATGGGCCAGCAAGGCGTGACCACCGCCC
Organism: Ahrensia marina; assembly: GCF_042140245.1. Classification (GTDB taxonomy): domain Bacteria; phylum Pseudomonadota; class Alphaproteobacteria; order Rhizobiales; family MH13; genus MH13. The sequence continues at coordinate 165,272 of NZ_CP159483.1, forward strand.
TAGAAATCATCCACAAAGAGTTCGATACCACCATGGCGCTTTGCGGACGAACCGGCACCGATCAACTCAACGGTGAAAACCTTTATCTGCCTGAAGGGTTTGAAGCTGGATAGCGCTTTCACTTCAAAACAAAAACCCGCCAACTGAAAAGCTGGCGGGTTTTTTGTAGGTATGGAACGGCTATTTCTTGCCTTCACCACCGGTCGGCACCGGATCTGGCTTCTTTGGCCCATCTGAAAGTGGACCTCCGCCCGTTGGTTTTGGCTTTGGTTCGTTGGATGCCAACTCTTCAAACAGTTTGCGCATGATGCTCCCCTTGGTTCTCGTTTATTGCCCCGACGCACGACGTGCTGGGCCAAGCTAACCAAGCAAGAGAAGCTTGTCGATTGCTAACTCAATGAGAGGTTGCGCAAGCCCGCCGCGTTGACAGCGCCTGTGTCATCTGAATCCGATGATACCCCAACAGCAATAAGTGTCTGTTTGGCTTGCCCGAAAGCGCGCTGATGATCAGCAGCCAAGTCGACCCTTTCACTGGTCCATCCGCCTGTGCCTGCACTGCGCAGCACCACCGTTTTTCCGCGCCCACGTAGATAGGGGCTGTCCAGCACCGCTCCACGCGCTGCATTGCCGCCCCACACATAAATCAGTGTCCGACCACCGCGCATGCCCAAAAGACGTGACATGGACGGTGTGGAGTCGCCAAAACGTGCTGCTGTGTCCGCATCGACAAATACAAAGTAGAGCGCGATTGCGCGATCATCGCCGCCACGTGCCGCCAAATTGGTCGGGCCAACGGTCTGGCTCACCTGCCATTGCCAACTTGCCGAAGAAGCGCCTCGGCCTGATCTGGGCACCACGCCATAGACAACCGACGATGATTGCTGGGCATTGATGTTCAAGCTTGTTCCAGACAGACCGAAAGAGGTTGGTGGAATGCCGCGAAACGTCCATGGCTGCCAGTCAGAAAAGCTGATGGATGTCATCGCGTTTACAGGTTGGGCGAAAGACAAAAATGCTGGTGCAGCAAGCACTCCAGCGCCCAATGCAAGCAGGTTTCGGCGTGACAGTTGGCGCTCGATAGGCTGTTTTGGCATGACATTGGCCTCACATTGATGGTTGCGTTTGTTCTCTCCTACGCATGAACCCGGCCTATCGATGACAAATTGCTGAACCCAAGTGGGTCCACCTGCCTTGAGACACCACACTGGGTATTGGAGCAACGACATGCCCTTACAAAACCGAGTCCATCCCAAAGGCTCTCTGCACACTGTGTCGGCGCGTGGCGACATGATGGGCAATCGGGGTGGCCGCTTCCACGATCCTGAAACCAAAGCAATCGTTGGCAGGCGAAGCTGGGCAAGCCGTGCGTGGATCTGCTGCACTCTCTGCTTCAAGAATCGTCAGCGTGAGGTTTGGGGGAACAGCTACACTGAGCTCTTCTTTCTTGATGAGGTTACAGCTCTGTCAGCTGGTCACCGTCCTTGCTTTGAATGTCGCCGTGGCGATGCAAAACGTTTTCAAACTGCACTTTTCAAGAGTTTAGCGGCGACAATGGGTTGGACTGACCTGCCCAAAGCAGCGGCCATCGACAGCTTGCTACATAAGGCACGCCTTGACCCAACGCCTCGACTGGCAAACATTGGTGACTTGCCCGTTGGAAGCATGGTGCAATTGCACAGCGAAACACTTGCTGTCGCCCCACAAGGTCTGTTGCCTTGGACATTCGATGGGTATGGTTCCCCATTGAACACATCACCAGAAACACACGCTCACCTTCTGACGCCAGCACCAATGATCGCAGCGTTAACAGCAGGCTATGCCCCTGGTTGGCATGCGAGCGCAGGAATGGATCGATGACACAGGACCTTGATAACGACACCATTGCAGGGATTTTTGAGTTCTTGCGTCGCTCAGGCGATTTGAAGGACACGCTTCGCAGCGGTTTCACCAATGCCGGAAAGCAGGAAAGCACAGCTGAACACAGCTGGCGGCTGGCCCTCATGGTCATCGCTTTGGAGCCCTATCTTGAAGGGTATGACATTGCGACGCTCTTAAAGTTGGCCATTGTTCATGACTTGGGCGAAGCGGTGACCGGCGATGTGCCAGCCATTCATCAAAGTGGTGACCCTGGTGTTCGGCGGACTGCAGAGCGTGAAGCGGTCAAAAGCTTGGTTGCTACGCTGCCAGCACAGTCGAGCGCAGCGATTCAATCCCTAGCGGCAAGCTATGATGGCGCGGAAAGTCGCGAAGCTGCCTTGATGAAGGGGCTCGACAAGCTTGAAACGATGTTTCAGCACGCAACTGGCGAAAACCCTGACACGATCGATTACCCGTTCAATTTAACCTATGGGACGACCTGGACCCGCGACGATCCGCTGCTTGTCAAACTGCGTGCCTATGTCGACAGTTTGACCCGTGGTCGTATGGATGATCAGCCTGCTGACACTCTTCAGTAGATATACGGTCAAACCCCAATCGTAGCCAAGGTCATGGAATTGCCGCAGTGCAGCATTTAGGATGGATCCAGGGGAAACGCCTGATTCTCCAATTGGGAAAATCAGATGTCGATTCAAAATCTTGATGCGTTTTTTGCGCCGCAACATATCGCCCTGATTGGCGCCAGTCCCAAACCTGGCAGCGTTGGGCGTGCGTTCGTGGACAACATGCTTCTGGATCCAGGCAAGCGGACGCTTTCTTTTATCAACCCCAGCCATAGCGACATCGCTGGCCAGCCTTGCGTTGCCTCTTTGGGCGACCTTTCAAGCGTGCCAGATTTGGCTGTTATCGCAACACCGCCAGACACGGTACCCGGCCTGGTTGCAGAGGCCAAGCTTTCAGGCGTACGCGGTGTGATCGTCGTCTCCAACTGTCAGGGAGGTGATCGCGGTGCTCTGCGAAGAGCCATGCGCGCGGCCGCGCGTGGATCATCCATGCGGATACTCGGACCGGATTCCCAAGGTGTCTATGCTGCAGCGGGCAATCTCAATGCCAGCCTTGCCTCCTCGCCACCACAAGCAGGGTCACTGGGCCTCATCGCGCAGTCCGGCGCGATTATGAATGCGGTCCTTGATTGGGGCAACGCGGTCAAGGTGGGCTTCTCCAAAGCCGTGTCCATCGGCGATGCGTCCGATGTCGATCTGGACGATCTGCTTGATCATCTGGCCTATGATGTGCGCACCAGGGCCATCCTGGTCTGCGTTGAGACAGTGGGCAATCCGCGGCGTTTTTTCTCAGCTGCACGCGCTGCCGCCAAGGTGAAACCCGTCGTGATCTTGAAGTCCGGGCGCCACAGCGTCACCGCAGATCGTATCTCCACCCATTCAGGGATCCTTGCCACAGAAGATGCTGTTTACGACGCGGTGATCCGTCGCGCTGGACTTTTGCGCGTGAACGATCTGGATGGGCTTTTTGATGCTGCTGGCGCTCTGGCACGGCTGAAACGCGTCTCTGAAGCTGGTAAGCGCCTGGCTATTGTTACCAATGATCGCGGCGTTGGCATTTTGGCGGCTGATCGCCTACTCGACCTTGGTGGATCTTTAGCCGATCTCAGCGACGATGCCTTGGCTGCCATCAAGCCGTATGCACCGCTACGCTGGCAAGGCGACATGCCGCTCGACCTTGAAGCAACGCTGCCGATGGAAGATCAAGGCACGGTAATCGAAGCGCTGATCGATGATCCGACGAACGATGGCGTGCTCATTGCCTACAGCCCAAGCCAGGTATCTGATGGCGATGAGGCCGCTGCCAAGCTGGCGGAGCTGCTGGAGCGCAAAACAAAAGACAAGTCACGGCCCAAACCGGTGTTCGTCTCTTGGCTGGAGCGCGAGGGCGGGGCCCTCAAAGCACTGGATGAAGCCCATGTCGCGCGTTTTCGCACCCCAGGCGATGCGGTGCGCGGCTTCATGGATGTATCTCGTTACGCCCAAGCCCAGAAAGAACTCTCGGCCACACCACCTGCACTGCCAGAAGACCTTGCCAGCGCTGATGTCGATCGGGCGCGTGCGCTTTGTATGGCTGCCATTTCAGAGGGGCGTACATGGCTCAACACCGATGAAATAGGCGACATCCTGGCAAGCTACGGCTTTGGCTACGCCGCGCCGGTGCGCGCATCAAGCGCTGAGAAAGCGGCAACAGCCGCACAGAACATGCTGGCACAGCACCGCGCGCTGGCGCTCAAAATCGATTCACCGGACATTCCGCACAAGTCTGATGTTGGCGGCGTGGTGCTCGATCTAACCCACAGCCTGCAAGTACGCGAAGGTTTTGATGCGCTGACCGAAAAAGTGAGCGCTCGCGCGCCAAGCGCTCGGATTGACGGTGTGATCGTGCAGCCCATGGCCGATGTTTCGGCGGGATTGGAGCTTTATCTCGGTCTGGCCGATGATCCAGTCTTTGGTCCTGTGATTGTGTTTGGGCGTGGCGGCATTGCTGTTGAAGCGGTGAATGACAAAGCGCTCGGCATGCCGCCGCTTGATATGCGGTTGGCGCGCCAAGTTATTGAACAAACGCGGGTTTCAAAACTGATGCGAGGGTTCCGCGGTCGCGCTGGCGTGGACGAAGAGGCCGTGGCGCAGGCGCTGGTGCGGCTATCGCAGCTCAGCGCTGACGTGCCTCAGATTCGAAGCCTCGATCTCAACCCACTGCTTGCCACGCCAAATGGGCTGGTGGTTCTGGACGCGCGCATGGAGGTGGCACCCAGCGAGGTTGGCGACCTGACCTTCGACACCAATCCACGCTTCACGATCCGTCCCTACCCGCGCAATTGGGAACGGCGACTGGAACTGAAAAGCGGAGAGGTGGTTTTCGTGCGACCGGTTCGTCCTGAGGACGAGCCCGCGTTTGAGCTGTTCTTCTCCAAAACGACCAAAGAGGACTTGCGCCTGCGCTTCTTCTCTTATGTGCGCGACTTCAGCCATAAATTCATCGCTCGCCTTACCCAGATCGACTATGCGCGCGACATGGCTTTTTGTGCGTTTGATGCCAACGGTGAGTTGATCGGCGTTGTGCGCCTGCACGCTGATGCCGAGCGCGAAACGGGAGAGTATGCGATCCTTTTGCGCTCCGACCTGAAAGGCCAGGGGCTTGGATGGGCGCTCATGCAATTGGTGATCGAATACGGCCAAGCGGAACGTTTCAAGCATATTGAAGGGCAAGTGCTGGCTGAAAACACGACTATGCTGGAAATGTGCCGCGCCCTTGGTTTTTCCATCCGGCGAGACCCAGATGAGCCCGAAATCATGCAAGCCAAACTGGAACTGGCTGATCTTGAAGGTGTCGATCAAGCCATGCTCGAAGCTGCCAGCTAGTGGAACCGCCACCGGCTAAGGGTTCGCGCAACCCCCGTCCGTGTTGTTGCGACTGACGCGCGGCTTAAAAACACGCGATATTGCAATGCATACATTGCCGGGTTGGCAACGTTTTGCTGACCGGCGCTTCAACAGGGCTGGCCACCGAGAGCCACCCAGGGAGCCGGGCATGACAGCTACACTGAGCACCAAGAGCGGGCCATCCGCTTTTCGCCAGAGCGCACCCGCTTCGGCCACGCTGACGCACGTGGTGGGTGATCAAAGCGCTGTGATGCGGTTTATGTCCGATCCTACAAGCTACAAGCAGGCCACCCATGGCACCGTTGATGGTGTTGAGCGTATCGATACGCACGGGGCGGCCGTGTTTTTGGCCGGTGATCGAGCCTACAAGATCAAGCGTGCTGTGTGCTTTCCGTTCATGGATTTTTCTACGCTTGCACGGCGAGAAGAAGCCTGCCGCGCCGAGATTACGATCAATAGGCCAAACGCTCCTGAAATCTATCTGGATACGGTCGCGATCACGCGTGACAAGTTGGGTCATCTGGCGATCAACGGGCAAGGCGAAGCCATCGAGTGGGCGGTCGCCATGCGCCGTTTTGACAATGATATGACCTTTGACCGGTTGGCGAAGTCCGGCCAACTGACTCAGACTGACCTTGACGGGGCCGTTGATGCGGCACTTGCCTTTCAAGAGCGTGCCCCGATCCGCCGAGCAGACGACTGGGTGTCAGACCTTAGCGCGTACATCGAACAGAACGATCAAGCCTTTCACGAAGCGCACAAACTGTTTGGCTTGCAAGAGACAGCAACTCTTACCAAACGCACGCTTGCTGAATGGCGCCGGGTTGGCCCGATCTTGGCGACGCGTGGTGAGGCGCAGGCGATCCGCCGCTGTCATGGCGATCTTCATCTGCGCAACTTGGTACGGCTTCCGGTGGGCATACGGATGTTTGATGCCGTGGAGTTCGATGAGACCATCGCAACCGGCGACGTGCTGTACGACCTCGCCTTTCTGCTGATGGACCTTGATGAAAGCGGTCAGCGCCTAGCGGCCAATCGTGTTCTTAATCGGTATCTGGCGTTGCGCGATGAACCCAGCGACTTCGAGGCGATGGCCGCTCTGCCCTTGTTTCTTTCCATTCGTGCTGCATTGCGTGCCAAGATCTGCGCCATGGGCGCCCAACATCTTGATGAAGCCGAACGCCCTGCCATGGAAGCCGATGCAAGACGCTTCTTTGACTACGCTGCCGATGTGCTTGAACCGCGCGATGTGTCACTGACGGTGGTCGGCGGTCTGTCAGGCACAGGCAAGTCGACCATATCGCAAGCGCTTGCGGCTGCCATCGGACGCACACCTGGGGCGATCCTTTTGCGCTCAGACATTGTGCGCAAGACCATTATGGGCGTGACCTGGCACGAACGTCTGTCTGCCAGCGCTTATACCCATTCGGTAACCCAACAGGTTTTCAGCACACTGCGGTCGTTGGCTCAAAAAGCCCTAGCATCAGGGCATTCTGTGATTGTGGATGCGGTTTGCGCCCAGGCTGATGAGCGGGAGGCCTTTGAAGCCATCGCACGTGGTGTTGAGTGTCACTTTGCTGGTGTTTGGCTTGATGCACCGCTGGCTGTTCGATTGGAGCGGATAGGCAATCGTCGCAATGACCCATCAGATGCCGATGCCAACGTCGCCCGCCTACAAGAAGACTATGATCTGTTCGATGTGGAATGGCCGCGCGTGGATGCGCGCGGGAGCGTTGATGACGTGTTGGGCGCCGTGCGTCCACTTGTGGACCGGCTAAACTAGCGGTTCCAAAAACGCGCGATAGCCAGCCACTGACGCAAGTCCAAGACCGACCGCCAACCAGTCTTTTTTGGTCGCAGCCATAACCAGTGTTGCGACACCGATACCTAGCAAGCCTGCGGGGCCGCTTTCCAGTGTGATGGGCACGATGGTGGCAAGAATGACCCCGCCCGGAAGCGCCTCCAGACCACGACGCAAACGCGGTGTAAGCGGTACGCGCCCCAGCACCCAAAAGCCCATCATCTTGGCCAACAGTGTCATCACCACCATCGCGCCGATCGCGAGCCATGCGCCCTCTGTGAAGAGGCTATCCATCGACCTCCTCCTCATCCTTGAACAGGGCAGCAGCGACAAAGGCAGCTGACAGGCCACCAGCGAGCACAAACCAATAGCCTGGAACGATGGCCTTGACCGTCAAAGCAACGAGGATCGCCACAGCCCACGGGGCGGCGTCCATGCGTCCCCGCCACACAGGCACCAGCATGGTGATGAAGAAGATTGGCATAACCAGATCAACACCAAAGCGGGTGGGGTCTTCCAACGCGTCGACCAGATAGTAGCCGGGCACCACCGAGATGATCCATGTGAGATAGAGGAACACGCAGGCACCCACATAGACGCCCCAATCCTGACCGCCCTCACGGTGATAGCGAATGGCAATGATCCAGGCCGGGTCGGTCATGATGGCCAGTGCTGGGTAAGACTTGTAGCCTGGCAGGCCGCCCATCCACGGACGGAGAGCAGCGCCAAGCAGCATCATGCGCAAGTTCACGGTGAACACGACAGCGGCCATAGCAAAGGCCGTCGTCCAAGTGAGCGGGTCCGTCCAAAGTTCCAGCGCGACATATTGTGAAGCACCTGCCAACACCAAGGACTGGAAGAAAAATGCGTCGAGGAACGTTAAGCCCTTAACGGCCGCCGCAGCGCCAAAACCCATGCCGAACAGTAAAATGCCTGGCGTGGTTAGGACCGCACGGCGAAAACCGAGCCAAAACCCATCCATGCTGAAGGGGGCTGGAGATGGTTGATGTGAAGCGGATGGATCAGACTTCATGTATACTCATAGGACATCGTACCGCCGACACGTCAGCCGGGCTTGACCCGGCCATCCAGCTCTTTTGAGCGAGGCATGAGCGGAGGGAAACCTGTTGGATGGATGGCCAGGTCAAGCCCGGCCATGAGACCTTAAGTGCCTTGCGACCATCAGCTCTCGCCTAGTACGATCAAAAGGTCTTTGGCATCAACGCTATCGCCGGAGGCCACGAGGAGTTCTGACACGGTTCCATCGCGGTCGGCATGGATGACCGTTTCCATCTTCATCGCTTCCACACCAAGCAGTGGATCGCCCGCTTTCACAGCATCGCCTGTCTTGATGGAAACCGTGGAGATAACGCCAGGCACGGGTGCTGCAATGTGGGCATCGCTATCAGGATCGGCCTTGCGCCGGGCGCCAGCGCCAGTGGCGCCATGGCTGCGATCAGGCACCTTGATAGTGCGCGGCTGACCATTGAGCTCGAAGAACACCCGCACCATACCCGTTTCATCGGGCTCAGAGGTTCCCAGGCAGCGAACGATCAGTGTTTTGCCTTTTTCAAGCTCGATGGCAATTTCGTCTTCGGGCTTCAAGCCATAAAAATAGACAGGCGTTGGCAGAACGCCGACCGGGCCATAGGTGTCAGCAATACGTGCGAACTCGGTGAAAACCTTCGGATACATCAGATAGGACGCAAGCTCTTGATCTGAGATGTCACGCTCGAGTGTGCCAGCGATACTTGACCGTTCAGCATCTAAGTCGGCAGCCTCAAGGCGTGCACCCGGACGCTCAGTGTAAGGCGTATCACCCTTGAGCACCTTCGCCTGAATGACTTCTGGCCAGCCGCCTGGGGGTTGGCCAAGATCACCGCGCATCATGGCCACAACGCTTTCTGGAAACGCAATGTCCTTGTCGGGGTCCATCACTTCATCGGCAGTGATACCCTGACTCACCATCATCAATGCCATATCGCCGACGACCTTTGAGGACGGCGTTACCTTCACGATATCGCCGAACATCTGGTTGACCTCAGCATAGGTCTTGGCGACCTCATGCCAACGGTTGGCAAGCCCAAGCGATCTTGCTTGCTCCTTCAGATTGGTGAACTGACCACCTGGCATCTCGTGGAGATAGACCTCCGAGGCCGGAGCTTTGAGATCGCTCTCAAAGGCGGTGTATTGGCGGCGAATATCTTCCCAGGCGAAAGAAATCTTGCGGATGGCGTCTGTATCAAGGCCAGTCGCGCGTTCGGTGCCTTCCAGCGCTGCCACAATCGACCCAAGAGCAGGCTGCGAGGTCATGCCTGACATCGCATCCATGGCGGCGTCCACCGCGTCAACACCGGCATCGACAGCAGCCAGGACAGACGCGCCAGAGATGCCGGATGTGTCATGTGTGTGCAGATGGAGCGGCAGGTCAGTGGCGTCCTTCAAAGCCTTGATCAGTTCTGTCGCTGCAGCAGGCTTCAGAAGCCCTGCCATGTCTTTGATGCCGATGATGTGGGCGCCTGCAGCTTCCAGCTGTTTGGCGAGATCGACATAGTAGGCGAGCGAGTATTTCGCGCGCGATGGATCATGGATGTCGCCGGTGTAGCACAGCACGCCCTCGCAGAGCTTGCCGGCTTCGCGCACCGCATCCATGGACACGCGCATGTTTTCCACCCAGTTGAGGCAATCAAAAACGCGGAAAAGGTCCATGCCGCCATTGGCTGCCTCAAACACGAATTGGCGCACGACATTGTCGGGATAGTTGGTGTAGCCAACACCATTGGAGCCGCGCAGCAGCATCTGGGTCAAGATGTTGGGTGCGCCCTCACGGATTTCCGCCAGGCGCTCCCAAGGGTCTTCGGTCAGGAAGCGCATGGCCACATCGAAGGTCGCGCCGCCCCAGCATTCCAGGGACAGAAGTTCCGGCAAAGCGCGGGCGTAGACCGGCGCAAGCGAGGCGATATCGAAGGAACGCATGCGGGTGGCCAGCAGGCTCTGATGGCCGTCGCGCATGGTCGTGTCGGTCACCAGAACACGGGTCTGATCCTTCATCCAGCGCGCAAATCCATCAGGCCCGCGCTCATCCAGAATCTGTTTGGTACCGGGTTTTGGATCACCGGCGAACGCTGGCAGGTGCGGTGGGCCAGCATCAGCAGGCGGTTTTGGGCGGTCCTTGGTTTCGGGATGTCCGTTGACCGAAACGTCGGCGATGTAAGTCAGCAGCTTGGTTGCACGATCCTGCCGTTTCACCGCTTCAAAAAGCTCCGGCGTTTCATCGACAAAGCGCGTGGTGTAGCTGCCATCGATGAAGCTTGGGTGGCCGATGACATTTTCCAGGAACGTCAGATTGGTTGCGACACCGCGAATGCGGAACTCGCGCAGCGCCCTGTCCATGCGCTTGCGCGTCTCTTCAGGGATCGGCGCCCAAGCGGTCACCTTTTCCAACAACGGATCATAAAAGCGGGTGATCACGGCGCCCGAATAGGCGGTGCCGCCATCAAGCCGGATGCCAAAGCCGGTCGCCCCGCGATAAGCGGTGATGCGACCATAGTCAGGAATGAAGTTTTGGTCGGGATCTTCAGTGGTGATCCGGCACTGCATGGCATGGCCGTGGAGCGTGATCTCGTCTTGCACCGGGATGCCCGAGACGGGGTCGCCAATTGCGTACCCTTCGGCCACATGGATTTGCGCCTTCACGATGTCGATGCCAGTCACCTCTTCGGTCACTGTGTGTTCGACCTGAACGCGCGGGTTCACCTCGATAAAGTAGAAAGCGCCGGTGTCAGCATCCATCAAGAACTCAACGGTGCCCGCACCGCGATAACCAACGGTGTTGCCGATGGCTGTGGCGTAGCCTGCTAGTTCTTTGCGTTGATTTTCATCCAGGTAGGGCGCTGGCGCCCGCTCAATAATCTTCTGGTGGCGACGCTGCACGGTGCAATCACGCTCAAACAAATGCACCAGATTGCCATGGGAATCGCCAAGGATTTGCACCTCGACATGGCGTGCGCGCTCAACGAGTTTTTCCAGATAAACTTCGTCCTTGCCAAAGGCTGAGCGCGCCTCTTTCTTGGCAATCGGTACTTCGCGTTGCAGGTCTTCCGGCGTTCGGATAACGCGCATGCCACGTCCGCCACCGCCCCAAGACGCCTTGAGCATCACCGGGTAGCCGATCTCTTCGGCCAGTCTGGCGACCTCCGCCATGTCGTCTGGCAATGGGTCAGTTGCTGGCATGACCGGCACGCCGGCTTCGATGGCCAGATTGCGGGCCGAAACCTTATTGCCCAAACGGCGCATCGTGTCAGAGGTGGGGCCGACAAAAATGATGCCCGCTTCGTTGCAGGCGTCGACGAATTCGGGGCTTTCAGAGAGAAAACCGTAGCCAGGATGGATGGCATCAACGCCGGTTTCCTTGGCGACACGAATGATCTCTTCAATGGAGAGATAAGCGTCGATAGGCCCGAGCGGCTCGTCCAAGTGTGCACCGCGTCCGATCAAGTACGCTTCATCGGCCTTGAAGCGGTGCAGGGCCAGCTTGTCCTCTTCGGCATAGACGGCAACCGTCTCAAGCTCCAACTCGTTGGCAGCGCGGAAGATACGGATCGCGATCTCCGAACGGTTGGCGGCCATCAGGCGTTTGATAGGACCTGGCGTGTGCGAGCTGGGGCGTGTCATAGAGGTAATTCCAAACGGCAAAGAACAGTTGGCCCCTGACTAGCACGGCGAACGCGCACGTACAGTAGGCAGAAGGCCCTGCAAGTGCCTGTTCTTTGACCCAATGGCGCCTGATGGCTGGGCGTTGCCCGCCCTTACTGTGGCAAGCTTGCTGTGATCGCGGTTTCCAACCGGTCCACGATCATCGCGATGTGCTCATCCTCGATGATGAAGGGCGGGGCCAAAAGCACGTGATCGCCACGCTCTCCATCGATTGTTCCTCCCATAGGGTAGCACATCAAGCCTTCGGCCATGGCGCGTTTCTTGATCTTGCCTGCGAGGCCAAGCTTTGGATCAAACGGCTCTTTGGTGCCGCGGTCAGCCACCAATTCCAGACCAAGGAAAAGCCCCCTGCCCCTGATGTCACCGACATTGGGATGGTTGCCGAAACGTGCCGTGAGCGCTTGGCGCAATTGTTCTCCTATGGGCGCAACCCGAGCCAGCACATCATCACCAACCAACCGATCAAGAACCGCATTGCCAACGGCGCAGGCCATAGGATGGCCAAGGTAGGTGTGGCCATGCTGGAAGAACCCGGAACCCGTTTCAATGGTGTCGTAGATACGGTCAGACACAAGCAGAGCACCGATGGGCTGCACGCCGGCACCCAACCCCTTGGCGATGGCGATCATATCGGGCGCTACACCCTCCTGTTCGCAAGCAAACAGCGTGCCGGTCCGGCCCATGCCGCACATGACCTCATCGAGAATGAGAAGAACGCCATGCTTTTTGCAGACAGCGTGCATCTTGCGGAAGTACCCTGCCACTGGTGGCACGGCGCCCATGGTGGCGCCAACAACGGGTTCAGCCACAAAAGCGGCAACGGTTTCCGACCCCAAGTTCTGGATGGTGTCATCCAGTTCCTGCGCGAGCCGATCCGTGTAGGCTTCATCGCTCTCACCAGCGGCTTGACTGCGATAGGCATTGCACTGGCTTACATGGTGCATGGCCGGGGAAAGCATGGGCTCAAACTGGGCGCGACGCCAACGGTTGCCGCCGGCGGACAGAGCACCCAGCGTATTGCCATGATAGCTTTGCCAACGCGCGATGATCTTGGCACGCTCCAGCTGCCCGTTCTCCATATGGAACTGGCGGGCGAGCTTCAGTGCTGACTCCATCGCTTCTGATCCACCTGAGACGAAGTAAACCCGGTTCAAATCACCGGGCGAAAGCTCTGCCAAACGCTCAGCCAACTCTTCGGACGGGTCAGTGGTGAAGAAGCTGGTGTGCGCGTAGGCAAGCTTGTCCACCTGCTCATGAACAGCAGCTTTCAGTTTTTCATCAGAATGGCCAAGGCAGGAAACAGCCGCGCCGCCGCAGGCGTCCAGATAGCGCTTGCCGTCCGCATCAATCAGAAACGGGCCATCGCCTCCAACTGCAATTGGCAAGTCGGCTTTGGTATGGCGTGGGAAAACGTAGCGGGATTTCATGGTGATGGGCTCACTCGTCATCGTCGTGGGGCCACGAGCCGAGTGTCTCGCTGCCAACCGGGCTATCCGGTTTCAAGGCGCGCACTGTCTAAGGCGTTGGATGGCCGGGTCAAGCCCGGCCATGACATGGAGGCATTAGCCTCGGATCACCATCACACTTTGCTTGGCGTGTCGCACCACGCGTGCAGCATTCGGGCCAAGCAAATAGTCTTTCAAGTCCGGACTGTGCGCTGTCATAACGATGGCGTCGCAGTTGAGCGCATCGGCGGTGTGGATGATCTCCTGATAGACCGATCCTCGGGTCACATGACCCTTCAGCGTCACAGGCTCACAGAGAGCCCGCTTCTCTTCGAGGGCCTTGGCCAACATTTCCTTGGCGCCGTCGCTGGCCTTTTCGGCGTAATCCTCAGGAAGATAGGACCCAACGACCGCCATGCCTGAGGTTGGCACCACCGTGAGAACATGCACTTCAGCATTGGGCCCCGTTGCCAAGGCCGCAGCCACTGGCAGCGCGTTATCAAGGCTGCTGGTGTCACCCAGATCGACGGGTACGAGCAAACGATCATACATAGGTTTTCTCCTTCCCGAACTTAGAACGCTGGAACCGTCTGGCGACGACGCTGCATCATGACAACAAATCCCAATAACAAGAGGGCGGGAATGTAAAACACCTCTTTGGGGAGACGCTCACGCTCCAGCTGGACATTGTCCACTGTGACAAATTCATCGCCGTAGAACTCAAACATCTGGAATGTGGTGAAGAAGGGTGTGCCAGCGAAGGGCTCTTCCAGCACAGCTTCATCGCCTTCATTGACGACCAGAATGCCTTGGCGCTCCAAACGCTCTGCACCCGGGCCTTCTTCTCCAAGATCAAGCAGCACGGTTGTCTGTGTGATCTCATCGAGATTGTCGAAGTCCGGCCCACGTATCTCAACACGCAAACGCGCATCAGCAGGCATGCTTTCAGCGATTTCGATCAGTTCGGTGCCCGGTCGGAACTCGTAGCGGGGATCGACCTGATCGAGCCAATAGCCGGGCCGGAACAAGGTGAAGGCGACAAGAAGTAGAGCAATCGTCTCCCACCACCTGCTCCTGGCAAAGAAGTAACCTTGCGTCGCGGCTGCAAAAAGCATCATCGCTATCACGCCAACAATGAAGACGAACACCGCCTTGGCCAGCGTTACGTCGATCAGCAACAACTCTGTGTTGAAGATGAACAAGAACGGGAGCAAGGCTGTGCGAATATCGTAGGCGAAGCCTTGCAGGCCGGTCTTGATCGGGTCGCCACCCGAAATGGCTGAGGCGGCAAAGGCAGCAAGACCAACCGGCGGCGTGTCATCGGCAAGAATACCGAAATAGAACACGAACAGGTGCACCGCGATCAACGGAACCACCAGCCCTTGCGAGGCACCAACCGAAACGATCACCGGCGCCATAAGCGAGGAAACCACGATGTAGTTGGCGGTTGTGGGCAAGCCGAGGCCAAGCAACAGGCTCATGACGGCAACAAGCAGAAGCATCAGGATCAAACTGCCACCAGACAGGAACTCGACAAAGTCGCCGACGACCTGGTGTGCGCCCGTTAGCGAAACGGTGCCGATGATGACACCGGCAACACCAGTTGCAACGGCGATGGGGATCATATTGCGCGCACCAGCAATCATGCCCTGGACAAAGTCCTCAACGCCGCGGCGCCATTCATCCGCTTGGTCGCTGGCACCACGGAACATGGCTTTCAGTGGGTGCTGGGTGACAACAACAAAGATCATCGACAGCGTGGCCCAGTAAGCCGAGAAGGCCGGGGACAAACGCTCAATCAGGATGCACCAAAGCAGCACGACGATTGGCAGCAGGAAGTAGTAGCCGGTTATCGCAACATCGCCGGGCCGGGGAAGCTCGGTCATTTCTGCGTTAGGGTCGTCAACTTCCAAATCAGGCCGCTTGGCCGCCACGCTGATCAAGAAAAGGTAGGCAGCAAGGAACAGCGCCACACCCGTCCAGAATCCGAAACCTGGGAAGGCGACTTTGATCCAGCCGAGGCCAAAATACACCACCGCGCCGAGCGCTGCCAAACCTAAGAATCCTGTGAGAAAGCCAATAAGCTTCTGCGCGACCGTCACCGTTGATGGCGGTTTTTGCATGCCCTTCAGGCCAAGCTTCAACGCCTCTAGGTGCACAATGTAAATGAGGGCGATGTAAGAGATCAGCGCTGGAACCAGCGCGTGTTTCAAAATGTCGGTGTAAGAGATGCCGGTGAACTCGGCTATGAGGAACGCTGCCGCTCCCATGACTGGTGGCGTGAGCTGGCCATTGGTGGAGGATGCCACCTCCACAGCACCGGCTTTTTCCGGTTTGAAGCCAGTTTTTTTCATCAGTGGGATCGTGAACGTGCCGGTGGTGACCACATTGGCGATGGACGAACCGGAGTAGAGACCAGAAGCCGCTGAGGACAACACAGCGGCTTTGGCTGGTCCGCCGCGCAAATGGCCCAGCAAGGCGAACGCCAGCTTGATGAAATAGTACCCCGCGCCAGCCCGCTCCAGCAGCGAACCGAACAGCACGAACAAAAAGATCATCGTCGTTGAGACAGCCAAAGCAACACCGAACACGCCTTCGGTCTGCATCCAATAGTGCCACATGGCCTTACCGAAAGAAGCGCCGCGCCATTGGATGACGTCGGGCATCCAGGGCTGGTTGCCAAAGAAGGTGTAGGTGAGGAACACGCCAGCGACGACAAGCATTGGCAGGCCAAGTGAGCGATAAACGCCGATAGCAAGACAGGACATGCCAATCACCGAGAAGGTCAAATCCCAAACGGTGGGTAGGCCGGCCCGCATAACCAGCGATTCCTTGACTAAGATGAGGTAGAGACAGGCTGCAGCCCCAGCTGCCGCGAGCAGCCAATCGTACCAAGGCACAGCGTTTTTCGGTGCGCCTTTGTAGAGCGGGTAGGCAAAAGAAACGAGAATCAGCGCGAAGGCCAGATGCACGTTGCGCGCTTCAACATTGTTGAAAACGAAGTTGATGCCCGTCGTCTGGGTCAACCAGATTGGCAAATCCGAGGCGATGAACAGTTGAAAGCACGACCAGATGAAAGCGGTCGCCGCAATGATAAAGCCGACTGTGCCGGGAACAGCGCGCGAACCGGAGTCAGCTTCTGCAACGATTTCATCAACGTCGATCTTTGGTTTCGGCGCGTCCTGCGGCGATCCTTGCGGATTCGGCGTGGTATCTTGGCTGGTCATGGTCGCATGTATCCCCTGCATTCACTCAGCCCGTGCGGTGTTTTCACCTGCTACGGGTCACTGTGCACCAGATGCCGCTTTGCGCGTGTCATCTGCCCTCGTGCAAAACTGAAAAGGCCGGGCAAAATGCTGCCCGGCCTTCGATTGTTGGCTTATTCGATCCAACCGCGCTCGCGGTAGTAGCGAGCCGCACCGTCGTGAAGCGGTGCCGAGAGACCGTCGGAGATCATCGCCTCTTCGGTCAGATTGGCAAATGCCGGATGCAATCCGGTGAAGTCAGAGAAGTTGTCGAACACAGCTTTCACCGTGGTGTAGACGACTTCTTCTGAAACATCGGCCGACGTCACGAAGGTCGCGCCAACACCGAATGTGGTGATGTCTTCGTCCGTGCCGCGATACATGCCAGCAGGAATGCTTGCTGTACGGTAGTAGGAGTTTTCTTCGATCAGCTGATCGATTTCCGGACCGGTCACATTGACCAAACGCGCATCACATGTGGTGGACACCTCAGTGATCGCAGCAGCAGGGTGACCCACTGTGTAGATCATGGCATCGATCTGCCCGTTGCAAAGCGCCTGGGCCATCTCAGAACCCTGGAACTCGGTCGCAACCGCGAAGTCATCCATCTCGATGCCGTAAGCACCCATAACGACTTCCATCGTGGCACGCTGGCCTGAGCCTGGGTTGCCAACATTCACGCGCTTGCCAACCAAGTCTTGGAAAGACTGGATGTCAGAATCGCCAGGAACGATAAGCGTGAATGGCTCTGGGTGAACGGAAAACACAGCGCGCAAGCCTTCAAAAGCACCAGCTTCATCAAAGCGTGAGGTGCCGTTAAATGCGTGGTACTGCCAATCGGACTGGGCAACACCAAACTCCAATTCGCCAGCGCGAACAGTGTTGATGTTGTAGATGGACCCACCGGTCGATTCCACCGAGCAGCGCAGACCGTGGTCGCGACGATTCTGGTTCACCAAACGGCAAATTGCACCACCGGTTGGGTAGTACACGCCGGTGACGCCACCGGTGCCAATGGAGAAGAACTGCTGCTGAGCGAACGCGCTTCCGGTTCCAAGCGCCAAGCCCGCAGCCAAAGCCATGGACGTGAGCGCAGTTGTCTTAAGTTTCATGTAGATCTCCCTCGAAAGTAACGGGCGCGGCTGGCCTCTTCGGGCTCTTGCGCGCTTGCTTGGACGCCAGTAGCGATCCAAGCGTCGAACCTAGACCCAATGCACGTGAAGACGCAATGGGTTACCGAGCCGGAAAACCAGCAACCCTTTGTGTGCACTGCACACTTTTCAAGCAACGGTCAAAAATGACCTTACGGTAACTTACGAGAGGAATGGTACAGCAGGGTGGGGTCGAACCACCGGCCTCCGGCTCCACAAACCGGCGCTCTAACCAGCTGAGCTACTGCTGCACATGGCCAGCGTGCACATTATGCACGGGCGAGAGCGGCTGTGTAGTCCGATCATGCACTGAATGCAAGATGATCTGTTGGTCCATGCAATGCAAAAACCCGGCTTGCGGAAATGATCCACAAACCGGGTTTTCAAAACGTCAGACGAGGCACCTACACAGGGAACTTATGGCCCGGCCTGACAAAGCAAGAAGCGATTAAGCAGCTTTGAAAGCTTCCATGGATTTGGCCATGGCATCTTTGACTGGCTTGGAAGCTTCTTCGGTCATTTTCGTCACTTTGGCCTGCATGTCTTTGGCTTGCGCAGTCGAAGCGTCGAAGCGCTCGCGAGCAAAGGCGGTTTGCAGTTCAACAGCTTCAGACACGCTTTTGACAGCCATGAAGTCTTTCATGAAAGCAAAGCCAGCATCGATGTTGGCTTTGGCGGCGTCCATTGTTGCAGTCGACAGGTCGAGCGTGTTGGCACGCGCGGTTTCGAACGACTCTTCCAGAACGTCAGTTGCTTCTTCAGCAGCAGCTTTCACTTTGGCGTAGTTTTCGCGTGCTTGAGCAACGCCTTTTTCAGCCATATCGCGGAAAGCTTCCGGCACGTCGCCGGTTGTCATTGGGAACAGCTCGGTCACATTGTTTTCGATGGTTTCCATCACTTCAGCGACTTGAGCTTGGGCAGTCTTTGCAGCAGCAGGTTTCTTTGCAGTGGCCATGGGTCACATCCTTTCGGCTCTTCACAAGGGTGGACCGCACTGTTGGGTCCTCAACGCGCCGGGCATTGAATTGTTTCCAGCGTTGAAGGGTATATAGCATCGAGTTTTGTGCATTGCAATATTTCTTTTGCATCGCACAAAAAAGGGCGCCGAGGCGCCCTTTGGACTGGGTGATGGAGCAGGCTGGCCCTGTTATGGCTTCATGCTATCGGCAGCGTCTTTCGCGACGGCCGTCATCTTGTCACCCATGTCTTTGGTCTGACGCGACATGGCTTCCATTTGCTGACGCATATACGTCGACTGAAGCTCGACCAACTCCTGAGCGTCTTTCGCACGGACCATTTTCTGGGCCAGATCGAAGGCACTGCTCACCTGATCTTCAGCAAAAGCCATCGCGTCTTTTTGCAAGTCTGCGCCAGTGGCTTGGGCGTTGGAAGCGCCCTCTTCCATCTTGCCGACAGCTGATTGGGCATTGTCCATGAAAGTGTCGAACGCTTTGCGGGCTTGCGCGACGCTTTGGTCGGCGAAATCACGCATGGCTTCGGGGACTTCAAGTTTTGGGGGCGTGGTCATGGCTGGCTCCGTTTTCGGCCTATCCTTGAAAGGGTCCGTCTGTTGTAACCAATCTGATCCCTCACCGCATCCCCGCAGAAGTGCTAACGCTTGGCGATTTGGTTGGGACATTGGGCGCGTTTACCTTGTTTGGGATCGTTTTCCCGCGATGACGAAGGTGCGTGGACAGCAGGCGGACTTCACCATTATGAATAAAGTGTAAAAATTGGCCCTTTGCCCAACAGGTGAAATCCAGGTTCCATGAGCCCGACCAACCCGGCCCTCAGTGAGCTTCGCGCCCAAGCTGCGCAGCTTGTCGACCCGCATGACACACGCCCAGCCTGGGTGTGGGCCGGTGACGGGGCGAGCCTCTTGTGGGCCAACGACGCTGGTTTGGCATCACTGGAGCTGACCGAATTGGACGACCAACAGGTCGCGCCGTCGGCGCCTGCGACACGATCACTTCAAGCTGTCGCTCGAACGCAGGTTGGCCTATCCGGGCGTGGGCGGATCGAAATCTTGCGGGTTAACGCCGGTGGGCATCAAGAGACGTTGGTTGCGACCTGTCGCCCGGTGATGCTGGGTGAGACAGTCGCTGTCCTTGCTCTTGGTAATGCAAGTCGCCCGCGCACGGCACCGGTTACAGAAACAGCGGCCGATGATGTTGTGGCTGGCGAGGCATCATCATCGGAGGCGCTGACAACTTCCGATGAAGACGATCTGCGCGCGACACAAGATGATGCACCAGACTTCACATTGGACATTTCAAGTCCAAGCTTCGATGCAACACCTGCACTTTTGCCTGTGGAAACCACCACACAAATGCCAGCGCCTTCTTTGGATGCGCCGAGCACCCCCAACGTAGCCCAGACTGATCAACCAAGTGATGATCAACAAAGCGATGATCACGCCCCAGGGTTTGTTTTTAACCCCCGGTCGCGACCCCACCGCTTCTCCTTCATGGTCGGAACCTCAGGGCGCATCGAGGGTCTTTCCAGCGGTTTGGAGGATGCAGTTGGCGCCCAAAGCGCCCTTCGCGATGGCGAGGTGGCAAGTGAAGCCCTACTAGCACGCCTTGGTGATCTGCCCGCCGCTATTTTTCACGGTGTGGATGAGCGCCGCCGGTTCAGCGAGCATGAGGTGATGTGGCCGGTGAGCGATCATGATTTGGTCGTGCCTGTCCGTCTTTCAGCATTCGATGAGGATGATGGCGCGCTGCGCGTTTTTGGCACTGCGCTCACGGGAAAAGCGATCGAGCTGTCTAAGGCCAGTGACGCCGAGACTGCGCCGGCGGCAGCAGCAGAGTATGAGGCAACAGCTCCTGTTGCAGCACTTGATGCTGCTCCATTGGACGAGAACGCTGCCAATGCGGCGGGTCTCTTCACGCGCGAGCCGGCACCACAAGCTGAAACCGCACCGATGGCCGTAGCAGCCCAAGTTCCAGGTGGCGCCACCGTCGCCGCAGCAGCCTCGGCAATGGCCGCTGGTATCGCTGGTGGCTTGGCGCGTCCGCTGAACCCATCAGCTTCAGCATCTGAGCAACCCGTACATGCGTTGGATGATAGGCTGGAAGCCGATGAGGCGGCCATTGCTGGTCTGTGGAGCGGAACGCCAAGTCCATCAAACGCCTCACCAACGCCGATCGTGGCACTTGATGACGCGTTGGAGCAGTCTGAGGCAGAGACCGCCGGTCTTTGGGCATCAGAGCCAGTATCAGCACCGCAGCCCGATCAAACCGCAGCCGATGTGTTCGCGCCTTCGGAGCCTGAGGGACACGAACCGGAAGACTTCCCGGCTGAAACGGTAAGCGCCATGAAAGCTGTGGCAGCCGGTGTCGCTGCGGGATTGGCTGGTGGTGTGGCCGGTGGTGTTGTCAGCGAGTCTCAGGATGACGAGACCGACGCCGAACACATGAGCGAACCGGCCAGCCAGGAAACGCCGTTAGAAGCCAATGACGAGCCGTCCACGCCAACCACACGTTCAGAGCCATCGGCGGATGAGGATGACCTCAGCCGCCCTGAACACCTGACATTCCAAGAGATCGCCCGCCGTTTGGGAGCTCGCATCACTGGGCGCGACAGCGAGGATGATGGTCCGAAGGCGCTTGATGAGTCAGAGGCAAGCTCCTCTGGTCCATCGCGAGCCGGTGACATTGTTCACTTGGCCAGGGGTGATGATGACATCGCTGCTCTCAATGATGGCAATGGTGAAACCGACGCATCTTCGCGGGAGACCAGTGCACAGGTTCTTCCTTTCACGCGTAGCGAACCCAACGCCGAGCGCATGGTGCTCGACCGACTGCCGCTCGGCATCATCATCTACTCTGACGAAGCTGTTTTGTACGCCAATCGCGCTGCCCTTGATCTTGCTGGCCTGAGCAGCCTTCAAGCCTTGAAAGCCATGGATGGCATCGAAGCGCTTTTTGCTGAAGGCATGACCAACGCCGATAACGGCGCGATGACGCTGCTTCAACCCAACGGCACGCCCGTTCCTGTGACAGGGCGCTTGCAAAGCGTGCAATGGGAGGGGCAGGCAGCTGCTTTGATGTCGCTGCGTGAGCACACGCCCGCCGACAGTGAAGCACAGGAAGCCTCGCAAGATGCGTCTTTGCTGGCGGCAGGCGCTGCCAGTGTTGCAGACGAAGTGATCCCAGGGGCGAACGCCAGCAATGGCGCGCTGCCTTTGGTGCGCGCCCGTATTGGTGAGTTGGAAGCGATCATTGATCTGGCCAGCGACGGCGTGGTGACGTTGGATGGCGACGGCGAAATCAAAGACCTAAACCAAGCTGCACAAGCGCTGGTGGGCTATGCTGCTGATGATTTGATTGGCCAAC
Source organism: Ahrensia marina (assembly GCF_042140245.1). Taxonomy (GTDB): domain Bacteria; phylum Pseudomonadota; class Alphaproteobacteria; order Rhizobiales; family MH13; genus MH13. Next base: position 187,297 of record NZ_CP159483.1, read on the forward strand.
CCTTCCGCCTGCTCTTTCCAGAAGATAGCCGTCAAACCGCGCTGGACTATCTTGATGACATGGCGAGCCAGGGACGCTTGTCGCTGTTTAATGAAGGCCGCGAGTTGGAATGCATCACATCGCAAGGCGGCTTGGTGCCGGTGTTTATGACACTTGGCCGTCTGACGGACGATGAGCCGGCGGTTTACTGTACTGTGTTGCGCGATCTTTCACCTTTCAAACAAGCGGAAACCGATCTGGTGGAAGCGCGCAAAGCTGCCGAAGAGGCCAGCGCACACAAATCCGACTTTTTGGCACGCGTTAGCCATGAGATTCGCACACCGCTCAATGCGGTGATCGGCTTCTCCGAAGTCATGTTGGAAGAACGCTTCGGCCCTGTGGGGTCTGAACGCTACCGCCAATATCTGCGCGACATTCACACCTCTGGCGAGCACCTGATGAGCTTGCTGAATGATCTGCTTGATCTTTCAAAGATCGAAGCGGGCAAGATGGAACTATCGTTTGGCGAGGTGGACCTCAACGATGTGGTGCAGCAGTGCCTTGCCATCATGCAGCCACAGGCCAATCAGGGTCGCATTATTGTGCGCACATCCTTGCCGCTGAGCTTGCCCAAAGTGGTGGCGGACATTCGCTCGGTGCGCCAAGTGGTGCTCAACCTCATGTCCAACGCCATCAAGTTCACCGATCCAGGCGGGCAAATCATCGTGTCCACGCTTTACGAACCCTCCGGTGAAGTTAGCCTACGTGTCCGTGACACCGGTCGCGGGATGGATGCGGCTGATGTGGAACTGGCGCTTGAGCCGTTCCGTCAAGTACCGACGACGCTGAACCAGGTGATCACCGGAACGGGCCTTGGCCTACCGCTCACCAAAGCGCTGGTTGAAGCCAACCGCGCACAGTTTGGACTGGAGTCAACGCCGGGCGAAGGCACATTGGCGATGATGACCTTTCCCTCTCAACGGGTTCTGGCCGAGTAGCTTTCTAGAGCTACATTTCAAGCAAGAATCCATGCCGCGTTCGCACCAACGTTGGCCATTGCTTCGCCATAGACCGGCTGAATGTCAGTTACATCAGGTTGAAGCCCTCAACCGAACCTCCTTTTATTTATAACAATTCCAATGTGATAGCCGTGTTTTTTGGGATGTAGTTTAGACTGCTTCAAAACTAAATGCGACAAAGTCGCATAATCTTGCGTTTTTTCTGAAGTTTATATTGACCCGCAACTTTAACCGCGCTTAGCGTTCGCGTGCGGTCTTCGAGACCAGACCCTTCCCTACAGATAGGCGCGCCTCTGTTGCGCCCGACCCGGAGAAAAGAATGACGAACCGAACGCTTCGCCTTGCAACCCGTACAAGCATTGCTGCGCTCACCGCGCTGGCAGTGTCGGTGCCCTTCGCTGTCGCACCGGCCTTTGCAGATGGCGAGTTGAACCTTTACTCCTCACGCCACTACGACACCGATGAACGTCTCTACAGCGACTTTGAAGAGATGACCGGCATCACCATCAACCGTATTGAAGCCAGCGCAGACGAACTGATCCAGCGTATGGATTCAGAAGGTGCCAACAGCCCTGCTGACATTCTCATGACTGTCGATGCAGGCCGCCTCTACCGTGCTGATGAGCTCGGCCTTTTCCAGCCCTATGAGTCGGATACGCTCGAAGCACGCGTACCGTCTTACCTTCAGCACCCAGACGGCCACTGGTATGGCTTCTCTCAGCGTGCCCGCGTGATCTTCTACGACACAAACGACGTCGAAAACCCACCAGCAACCTACCAAGACCTCGCCGACCCTCAGTATGAAGGCATGGTGTGCGCTCGCTCTTCAGGCAACATCTACATGCTGTCTCTGATGGCAGGTCTGATCGAGCATCTGGGCGAAGAAGCTGCCGAAGAGTGGGCAACCGCTTTCTATGGCAACATGGCTCGCGAACCGGAAGGTAATGACACCGCACAGATCCGCGCGCTGGTGTCTGGTGAATGCGATATCGTGGTCGGCAACACCTACTATTTCGGCCGTATTCTGCGCCGCCTGGCTGAAGGCAATCCCGTTGAGGGCTTTGAAGACCAAGAAACGGTTGATCAGATCGGTTGGGTGTTCCCGAACCAGGAAGATATTGGCACGCACGTCAACATCTCTGGTGCTGGTATCGCAGCCAACGCTCCGAACCCTGAGAACGCTGCTTTGTTCCTGGAGTATCTCGCATCTGACCAAGCCCAAGAGTACTTCTCAGCTGGTAACGATGAGTACCCAGCTGTGATGGGCACCGCACTGAGCCCGTCAGTGGCAAGCCTTGGTCTCTTCCGCCAAGACACACAGAACCTGTCCGTGCTCGGTGAAAACCAAGCGCTGGCGCAGGAGATCTACAACCGTGTTGGCTATCCTTAAGCCTTAACGAGCTTGCTGGCGGGGTACTCGCAAGACCGCTTGTCCGGGCGGAAATCAGCGACCAAGAACCCTGTACTTTCCTCGCATGGGGCCCCCGATCCCCCATCCGATCCCAAGGGTCCCCCGCCATCAAGAGCGGCCAGCACCAAGGTGCTGGCCGTTTTTTTTCGCTTTATGCGCTCACGCTTCCCCCACAGATTTGCCCCTCGATTTTGCCGATACGGTGGAGCCAAGGCCACTGCCGCACTAATATGTGCCCGATTCGTCACCTTTTATAGGTGACTATATTGACACGTGACTAAAAAGGCACTTAATGGCGGACGTGGATGCGATCTTTAAAGCCTTGAGCGACGACACCCGTCGTTTGCTTCTTGACGAACTGCACCGCAGCGACGGGCAAACGCTCGGCGCTTTGGAAGCAGCAATGGCACGCCATGTTTCAATGACCCGCTTTGGGATCATGAAGCATTTGAAGGTTTTGGAGGACGCATCCCTGGTGGTGACCCGCAAGTCGGGCCGTTTCAAACACCACTATCTCAACGTGGTGCCGCTCCAGGAGGTCATGGACCGGTGGATGGAGCCGCTGCTTATGAAGCCTGCCGCCCGAGGGATGTTGGCCCTGAAGGCGCAATTGGAGAGGGACACCGCCATGTCTGATGGAACATCTGAAGAGAAACCTGACTTTGTGATGAGCACCTACATCCACACAACGCAGGATGCGTTGTGGGATGCGCTCACCGATGCTGGGTCCAATCAAGCCTATAACTTCTTGCCTGGAAGCTGTGTGCGTGAAGGCAATCAGCTCATCTACCGCATGCCTGACGATGCTTTGATGCTCATATGCACCGAAACACACTTGGAACCCAAAACGCGGATCGACAGCACGTTTGAGCCACATTGGCGGGGACCTGATGAAACCATGGCAACCTCTCGATTTGTCTACTTGATCGAGCCGCAACAGGCTTTCTGCAAGCTGACCCTGGAGCACTACAATCTGCCCGATGATCAGAGTGATGTGGCCGACGGGTGGAATCGCACGCTGGCGGGAACTCAAAACCTGGCTGGAAACTGGCAAAACGGTCCGCTACTCCGATTTGACGGGAGACACAGCATGAGCGTTGAACTGACAATGCTGCTGGCAGCAACCTTGTTGGTTGCAAGCCTTTGGATCCCCTACATTGTTGGGGTGAACATGCACCCCATCGCCGGTGCTGATCCCTTTGCGAGACCGCCAGACCACACTCAGTTCCCCGACTGGGTGCAGCGCGCCAACCGCGCTCACCTCAACCTGGTGGAGCAGTATGTTCCTTTTGCCGGTGTCATTCTGATCGCCCATATGTTGGGCATCACCAGCCTTGCCATCCAAATGTCAGCTGTTGCCTTTGTTGGCTTGCGCCTTGCCCACGCCATCGGAATGATCATGGGCTGGGCACGGATGCCGTTGCGACCGGTGCTTTTCACATCAGGATATATCGCGATCTTGGTGATCTGCGTAGAGATCGTCCGTCTATCCTTCTGACTGACCACTGGGGTCAGCCAGGCATCTGATCCATCACTTTGGAGTCATCTCTCAGCCGCCGGATTTGGCGGCTGATGAGAAACACTGGGATCAACCCAACAGCAACGATCACAAGCGACGGCGTGGCCGCTTCGGACAACCGCTCGTCAGATGCCAGCCGAAAAGCTTGTGTCGCCAGCGTCTCAAAGTTGAAGGGCCGCAGGATGAGCGTTGCAGGCAGTTCCTTCATCACATCGACAAACACAATCAGCGCGCCGGTCAGGATACCCCCCTTCAGCAGGGGGGCATGAATGCTGGTGAAGACGCGCGCCTTGCGCGCACCAAGAACACGAGCGGCATCGTCCATGCGCGGCGTAATACGTTCATACGCGCTTTCCACGGGGGCCAGTGCAACGGCCAGAAACCGCACTGTGTAAGCAAACAGAAGTCCGATGATGGTTCCGGTTAAAAGCAAACCGGTCGAGACGCCAAAGCGCTCGCGCATGAAAGCATCCAGCGTGTTGTCGAAACCTGCCATTGGGATGAGGATACCGACCGCGATGATAGAGCCAGGGATCGCATAGCCCATGGCTGCGAAGCGCGTGACGAACGACAGGATTGGCGCTTTGGCCAATCGGTGGACACTTGGAAGGGCTATTGCAACCGCAACGGTGATCAGCGCGGCAAGACCGGCCAGCAGAAAAGAGTTGCGGATGAAGCCGAGATAGCGCGCACCGAACAGCGCATGGCCATCATCCAGCATCAGTTCGATGAGCAGAACGATAGGCAGAAGAAAACCAATGGTCAGCGGGAGCGCACAGAAAACCACCGCGCCGACACCGCGCCACCCCTTCAAGACAAATCGCTGAATAGGCAGAGTGGCGCGCGCGCTTTGATAGCGCGCCTTGCCGCGCTGAAGCCGCTCAATCCAAATCAATACAAAAACAAAGGTCAGCAAGGCACCGGCTAGCTGAGCTGCCGCCACACGATCGCCCATCGAGAACCAAGACCGATAAATGCCAGTGGTGAAGGTCGGCACAGCGAAATGGGCAACGGTGCCATAGTCGGCCAACGTTTCCATCAAGGCCAATGCCACGCCAATGACAATCGCTGGCCGTGCCATGGGCAGGGCGATCCGCACGAACGCCTGCCAAGGCGAATGGCCGAGGACACGGGCGGCTTCAAATGCTGAGACCGACTGCGTCAAGAAAGCCGTGCGGGCGAGCAAATACACATATGGATAGAGAACAAAGGTGAACATCACCGCCGCGCCTTCTAAGGACCTGACGCGCGGGAACCAATAGTCGCGCGGCCCCCAACCCGTGACGTCGCGCAGCAGTGTTTGGACGGCACCTGGGTGAGAGAGGAACTCAGTGTATGCGTAGCCCATAACATAGGCAGGCACTGCGAGCGGTAGAATGAGAAGCCACTCAAAAGCGCGCCGTCCTGGGAACTGACAGGCCGTGACAAGCCACGCCGTACCCGTACCGATCACCGCCACCCCAACTCCTACGAACAAGGCGAGCAGCGCTGAGTTCAGAGTGTAGCGAGGCAGAACTGTTTGGGCCAAACCTGCCAGTGTCGATCCTGCATTGGGCTGCAGGAAAGAGAGCACGATCACGATCAATGGAATAGCCAGCAGGCCAGTGGCCAGCGTCACGGCGAGCGCAAGGCGCGGGTTCTCACCAAGCAGACGCGCACCTTTGCTACCGCGCTGCGGTGCGCGGTCGCTATCCATGTCATCGATATGCGAGGAAGAGGCCAAACCATCCATCCAAAAGCAGAAACGACCATGCCGCCCTGCGGTCCATAGTCAGGCAGAGATGTACCGAACGGGATGAACGGCGCAAGCGAAATGTTGCTGACCAACGGCAACATTTCGCGACCGGTTGGCAGATGATTTGGCAACGGCCCGCCCAGATGCTTGGTTTTGCATGCCAAGCATGGCATTGCGCATGGGTGGTTTTGCCACGCCGCAGTGTCGCCGCGATTTGCCAAGAAAGCAGCTTTCATGATCCGCCGCATTCTTATTGGATTTGCCGTCCTGGCTTTAGGCCTAGGCGCTTTGGTCTTGGCGCTCCCCTCCTTGATGTCATCCCAGATGGTGCGTGAGCAGGTTGCCAGTCAAATCTCTGAGTTGACCGGACGAGCGGTGACTCTGCGCGGCGACCAAGCCTTACAGGTGTTCCCCAACCTTTCGGTGGAACTCTCCGATGTCGTGATCGAGGGCGACCTGCCCGGTACAGAGAATGCGCTGATCGTCACCGAAACACTGCGCGGTGCCGTGCGACCCGTTGCACTGCTCTTTGGGCGTATTGAGCTTTCTTCCTTTGAAATGACACGCCCAACAATCCGGTTTTTGCGCAATGATGATGGGCAATCCAACTGGCAGTTGGAAGGCAGCAATCTTGTCACCGCTTTGGAGCCCAACAGGGTCGCTGGTGCCGGCCTTCAGCTCGGCCAGTTTCGCATCACAGACGGTACGTTACAGCTGATCGATGAGATGCGCGGGATCGATGAGACAATCTCTGGCGCCAACCTGTCGCTCAGCTGGCCGACCAGTTCTACCCGGGCCGAAATCAACGGATCGGCCATTTGGCGCGGCGAAGTCGTGGAGATTGGGGCATCGCTCGATCAACCCGCAGCACTGGCGCAACCTGGTTCGACCAGCGGCGTTGTGTTGTCGATCCAAGGCGCACCGCTGCGTTTACAGTTTGATGGCACCCTGTCGCCTGGCGCTGCCGGAGAAAGTGGGCTTCCCTGGCAAGCGAGCGGGTCACTGGCGCTCTCCACACCGTCTTTGCGGCGAGCGGCCAACTGGTTGGGCGCCAACGTTGGACCAGGCTCAACGTTCGGAGCGTTTCGTCTTGATGCAGACATGAACTTGGTAGGCCTTTCGGTAGACCTTACCGAGGCTGCACTCAGCCTTGACGGCAATGACGCAGAAGGAGTTTTGACACTCGATTTGGATGGATACGGCGACTCGCTGGCGGATGTCATCCGACCTTCCATTCAGGGAACGCTCGATTTTGATCGGCTGGACCTTACCGCCTATCTCGACACGGTTCGCCCCACCACAACAGCCGAAGCGCCGGGCGATTGGCGCTTTATGCCTGTACCGAACGTGTTTGCCAGTGGGGTCAACATCGATGTTCGCTTTGCGACCCGTGAGGTGCTGACGTCACGCATGATCTTGGGCGAGACAGCCGGTTCCGTTCTGCTTTCTGAGGATCAGATGGTGCTTGGTATCGCCGAAAGCATTGCCTATGGCGGTGCAGTGCGTGGCAGTCTGTCGCTCGCTCAGGCAGATGATGCATTCGCCGCATCGCTTGATCTCTCGGCGGACAATCTGGAGCTGACACCCTTGCTTGCCGCCGTCCAAGATGAACCTCGGCTGGCAGGCGCCCTCACCTTCCAAGCCATGACATCGGGCGAAGGGCAGACTGTTGCGCAGTTGCTGGAAACACTGACCGGTGATGCTCGTTTTGAGGTGGCCAATGCCGTTATCAATGGCATCGACCTCAACACTTTGGCAGAGAGCTTTGCCGATGGAAGCTTTGACTTTTCTTCGTTCGCATTTGGTGGCCAAACGGCGTTGGAAACCTTTTCCGCGAACGTGTCGGCTCGCGATGGCTACCTTCAAGCCCGTGATGTGACCATGACGGCCGAGCGCGTGAGCGCGACATTGGGTGGACAAAGTGAGATCGCCAATCGAACACTGACCCTTTCAGGCGCGACAGCGATCACCAGCAGTGATGAAACACTGGTTGTGCCATTTGATGTGCGCGGCACATGGACTGCGCCGCTGATCCTGCCCGATCTGCGCGCACTGGATCGTTAGTTGGCTTCTTGCCCTGCACGCATCATGCGATGTTTGGAGGCAAGTGATGCCGTGATGATACCAAGCGCGACCAGTGCAATCAGGATCGTACAGATCGCGTTGATCTCAGGCGTTACACCCAGCCTGATCTGTGAGTAAATCTTGATCGGTAGAGTGGTCGCACCCGGCCCTGTTGCGAAGCTCGCAATCACCAAATCATCAAGCGACAGCGTGAAGGCCAGCATCCACCCGGCCAGAACCGCCGGTAGGATGACAGGCAAGGTGATGAGAAAGAAGCTTTTGCCTGGTGGGCAGCCAAGATCTTGGGCGGCCTCTTCCAAACTTTCATCAAAGGTAATGAGCCGCGACTGAACGACAACTGCAACGTAGCACATGGAAAAGGTGATGTGCGCGATCACCACCGTCCAGAACCCGCGGGCAAAGCCCATGGCGACAAACAGCAAAAGGAGCGAAAGCCCGGTGATCACTTCCGGCATCACCAAAGGCGCGTAGATCATGCCATTGAAAAGCGTGCGGCCTTTGAATCTGCCCAGTCGCACGAGCACGATCGCAGCCATAGTGCCAAAGATGGTGGCGATGGTGGCTGAAACAAAGGCCACGCGTGCTGTCACCCAGGCAGCGTCCATCAGCCCTTCATTCTGGAACAACTCGCCATACCAGCGGGTGGAGAATCCACCCCATACGGTGACAAGACGCGACTCGTTGAACGAGTAGATGATGAGAATCAGGATCGGCAGATAGAGAAACGCAAAGCCGAACGTCAGCGAGGTCACATTAAACCAAGACATCTTGCGGTTCATGCTCTGCCCTCCGCCTTGGCGGCTTGAAGGCAAAGATAGTCCCACACCACTGTCGCAGCGATAAGTGATGTCGTCTCAGCATGGTCAAAGGGCGGCGAGACTTCCACCACATCCATGCCAATAAAGTTCACCGGCAAGAGGCGACGCATGATGGCCCTCACTTGCCAACTGTGGAGGCCGCCCATCTCCGGCGTGCCCGTTCCAGGCGCAAAAGCAGGATCAAGTGCATCCACATCGAACGTCAGATAGGCGGGATCGTTGCCAACCACTTTGAGGATGGTCTTTGCCACCTCAGACGTCCCCATCTCATGAACATCTTCAGCGGACAAAATGGTCATGCCGGTGTCGCGTGCTGCCTGCAAAAGGCTGGCGCCCATGGGCGCGCGAATGCCGATCTGAATGATACGGTTGGAATCGATCAGACCCTCTGCGAGGGCATGATAGAACGGTGTACCGTGGGCTAGGTGCTGCCCAAAATTGTCTTCCCAGGTGTCAGTGTGCGCATCGAACTGAACCAGTCCAAGCGGCCCGTGCTTTCTCGCAGCGGCGCGTAGCAGCGGCAGCGCAATCGAATGATCTCCACCAAGCGTGCACAGATGTTTAAGGCCTGTCGCCTGTTGCTCAATCATTGCATGGCTTTGAGCGATATCCCCGATGCGCACATCGAAGTTACCGAGATCTGAGATATCAAGGGTCTTTGGATCAACGCCCAGTTCGGGATGGGCGCCATCGATGAGCATACGTGAGATGGCCCGGATGGCGTTTGGCCCCTCGCGCGTTCCCGCCCTGTTGGTCGTGGCCCAATCCATTGGAGCACCTGCAACCACGAAATCTGCGTCCCGGTTGCCCATGGGTGCGTCGATGAAAGAGAGCCCGCTGCCAAAGGTTGGGAGGTCGGCAGGTGGTTGGTAACCGCTCATCGCGCGGCCTCCTGTTGCTTCTGCTGAAAGTGCTGAAAGGCCACAATGGGCACGATCAGCACCAGAAGCAGGATCACGGCGACAGCCGACGACACAGGCCAATCGCGGTTAGAGAAGAACTCTGCCCAAAGCGTGCGACCAATCATCAGCGTGTCGGAGCCGCCCAGAAGATCGGGGATCACGAACTCGCCAACGGCTGGGATAAAGACCAGAAAGCACCCTGCTATGATGCCAGGAATGGCTAGCGGAACAGTAACAACCCAGAAGGCTTTGAGCGGCGGGCAGCCAAGGTCTTGCGCCGCTTCAAGCAGAGACCCGTCCATGCGTTCCAGCGCGGCGTAGAGCGGCAGCACCATGAACGGTAGGTAGGAATAGACAATGCCAATATAGACAGCGGTGTTGGTGCTGAGAATGCGCAGCTGTTCATCACCGTCGATCAACCCTAGAGTTTGCGCCACCAGTGTTAGCAGCCCTTCTGGCTTCAAGATGCCGATCCAAGCGTACACGCGGATCAGAAAGCTGGTCCAGAACGGCAAGATGATCAGCATCAGCAAGATAGGTCGCGCACCGTGCGGCGCCCGCGCCATGCCGTAGGCGATTGGAAAGCCAATAAGCAGCGTCAGAACCGTTGAGACAGCCGCGATCCAGAGACTGGATTTGTACGCATTGATGTAAAGCGGATCACCGGCGAGCCAGGTGTAATTGTCTATCGAGAGGCGCTGCAGGTCCTGCCAGAAGGCGTCCAGCCCTTCTGCCAGATCAAACACCGGCAGGTAAGGCGGCATTGCGATGGCGACTTCGGAAAAGGAAATCCGAAGCACGATGGCAAACGGGGCGAGAAAGAAGACAAGCAGCCAGAGATAGGGGATTGCAATAACAAAGAACCGCCCCCAATTGCGGCCTGCTGAGCCCTGCCCGACACTCATTGGGTGAGCACCACGCCTGCGCTCTTGTCCCAGGATAGCCAAACCTTGTCGTTCCAGGCGATGGGTCGCTCCACCAACCGCGTGGTGTTGGCGATGGTTGCGCGTATCACGGGCACGTTGGGATCGGATGGTTCGCCTTCGCAAATCTCATCGGAGAGGCGCACATGAAAGATCGACACATCGCCCAGATAGCCGATGTCCCAGACCCGACCAGAAACCTTGGCCACGCCCTCAGCATCGTTCGGTTCATCAAGCGCAATGCGCAGCTTCTCAGGCCGGATGGCCAGGGCGGCTGGCCCGGAAACAAGCCCCTCCCCTTCGATGGCCACGTCATCGTCCAGATCGGAGCCCGAAAAGGTCGCGCCCTCTAAGTGGGTGCTGACCGTGCCTTCTAAGATGTTGATATCGCCAATGAAGCCAGCGACGTAACGCGAACGCGGCTCTTCATAAATCTGCGACGGCGGGGCGATCTGCTCGAACTCTCCAAGGTTCATCACCGCAATCCGGTCGGCCACCGTCATAGCCTCTTCCTGATCATGGGTGACGATGAGGAAGGTCATGCCGAGCTTCTCTTGAAGATCCATCAGTTCAAACTGGGTTTCCTCACGCAGCTTTTTGTCGAGCGCACCCAAAGGTTCGTCAAGCAGCAACACTTTGGGTCGCTTGGCGAGTGAACGCGCCAAAGCAACACGCTGTCGCTGACCGCCGGAAAGTTGATCAGGCTTGCGTTTGGTAAAAGGTTCAAGCTTCACCAGCGCCAACATCTCATCGACCCGCGCAGTGATTTCTGCTTTGGGCAAGCCATCCTGTTTCAAGCCGAAGGCAATGTTGTCGGCCACATTCATGTGCGGGAACAGGGCGTAGGACTGGAACATCATGTTCACAGGGCGCTTGTGCGGTGGGACGGCGGAGATATCTTCGCCGTCAAGAAGAATGCGCCCCTCGGTCGGCGCCTCAAACCCCGCGAGCATGCGCATCAGTGTGGTCTTACCGCAGCCAGACGGTCCAAGCAGCGCAAAAAACTCGCGCTCATAGATATCCAAGGAAACATCATCGATGGCGGTGAAATCACCAAACCGCTTGGTGATGTGTTCAAAGCGAATGAGAGGCTCCGCCAGCGGGTCGTCCCAGGGCGCGAAATCGCGCCGCACCGGCCCCATTGTTTTGGCCATCGCTTCATCCCCCATGTGACAAAAGCCCCGCCGTCCAGAAGGACAGCGGGGCTTTCGGTGTTACTGGCCGGTTTTGACCGTGGTCCAGCTGCGGGTCACGATGCGCTGTGTGCGCGGATCGTAGGCTGGCAGGGTGTAAAGGCTGGCCGTGGTTCCCTCATCGGGATAGATCGCCGGATCCTCCAAAATCTCTTCCAGAACGAACTCTTGGCTCGCCAGGTTGCCATTGGCGTAAAACACATAGTTCGTGGCTGCGGCGATTGGTTCGGGCTGAAGGATGAAGTTCAAGAACTGATGGGCCGCTTCAGGGTTTGGCGCGTCAGCAGGAATGGCCATCTGGTCGAACCACATCAACGCGCCTTCGCGCGGGATGGTGTAGTCAACATTCACGCCGTTTTCTGCCTCAGCCGCCCGGTCGCGGGCGATCAGCATGTCGCCTGACCAACCGATGGCGACGCAAATGTCACCGTTGGCGAGCGCGTTGATGTTTTCTGAATTGTGGAAGCGCTGCACCGTGTCGCGCAGACTGACCATCAGCTCGGTCGCTTCTCCGATCTGATCCGGATCGCGGGAGTTCTGGATCATAGCCCAGATAGTTCAGCGCTGCGGGGATCATCTCGGTGGGTGCGTCAAGCCAGTAAATTCCGCAGTCCTGCAACTGACCGGCGATTTCAGGATCGAACACCAGGTCCCACGTATCATAGGCGAAGTCTTCGCCGAGGCGCTCGGCCACCATGTCGACATTCAAGCCAATGCCGGTGGTGCCCCACATATAATTGATCGAATAGGTGTTGTCGGGATCGTAGACTTCCAAACGCTCGGCGATGGCCGGCCAGACATTGCCAAGGTTGGACAGTTCATCCTTGTTGAGCGGCTGAAAAACCCCGGCTTGAATCTGCCGCGAGAGAAAATCTGCGGTTGGCACCACAATGTCGTAGCCGCTTTGACCGGCCAAGAGGCGTGTTTCGAGCACCTCATTGGAGTCAAAAACATCGTAGGTGACATCAATGCCAGTTTCACTTTCGAACTGCTGGATGATGCTTTCATCAATGTAGTCTGACCAGTTGAGAATGCGCAGTTCTTCGGCCTGCACAGCCCCCACCGTGGAAACAACAAGAGCGCCCGTCAGCGCGGTGAAAAGGAATGGATTACGGCGCATGGTGGATGCGTCTCCCTGATTTGAAGCGTCACTGCAGCCACGGTTTTCTTCGTGATTTCTTGGTGGCCTTGAGGCAAAGCTATTGTGGTTTTTGCGAACCGACAAGCGGAAAACGGGGCGCAACGGCGCGTCGCTGAACAATCAGGCGACATGCTCAAAGACCAGGCAGCGCAAACGCCCTCAAAGAAAGATTTGGTGTTCCAAGTTTGTGATGTGCCCAGCAAACGTGGCGTACTCGGCCCGCTTCACCGCCGTGTAGATGCGGCAGAACTCGGAGCCCAAGGCATCGCGCACAAAAGCGCTGGCATCAAACCTCTCAAGAGCATCATCCATAAAAGACGAGAGGTGGGTCAGCGATGCATCGGTGTAGGCATTGCCTTCCACCGCTGCGGGTGGATTGATGCCCTCATCCATGCCTTTCACCATGCCCGCCAGCACCAGAGCGGTGACGATGTAAGGGTTGGCATCAGCTCCAGCCAAGCGATGCTCCAGACGGCGCGCGGCAGGGTCGGCTTCAGGCAGGCGAATGGCGACAGAACGGTTGTTCTCTCCCCAGCTCAAGCTGGCTGGAGCATAGGAACCAAGCTGCATGCGGCGAAACCCATTGTAGGTGTGCGCAAAGCCAAGCTGCGCTTCTTCCATGGTTGAAAGCAGACCCTGGACTGCATGGCGGAGCTTAGATGGTCCTGAATTTTGATCAGCGAAGATCGAACCTTGCGTGTCAGCAAGGCTCACATGGACATGCAAGCCGTTGCCAGGATGATCGGCAAACGGCTTGGCCATGAAGGTGACATCAGTGCCTTGCTTGTGCGCGATCTGTATGATGAGCCGCTTCAACATCACCGCGTCATCGGCAGCACCAAGCGGGTCACGGTGCTTGAGGTTCACCTCGTATTGGCCGGGCGCCGCCTCGGACACAAACGCATCGACGGGCAAGTTCTGCTCAGCGCAGGCTTGCTGGATCGCATCCATGAGCGGTCGCTGCCGATCAAGGTCACGCAGGGCGTACATGTCCTGATGATCAGGCCCTGGCGTCAGCGAGCCGGCAGGACGCGGGCGACCGGAGTCAGCGCTGCGTTCATAGACGTAGAACTCCAGCTCAACGGCAACATTGGCCGTGAGGCCGCGTGCTTTGAGCTTCTCAACCTGCGCAGCGAGCACATGCCGCGGATCGCCCATAAAGGGTGCTCCGTCCGCATGGTGCATGGTCAGCATGGCCTGTTGCGTTGGTTGATCTGCCCAGGGCACGTTCACCGTGCGACCCTTGACGGGCAGGCACAGCGCGTCCTTGTCACCGGAATCGATGTGCAGGCCTGTCTCGTGAACCTCACGGCCCCAAACATCACAGCCAAGCAATGAGAAGGGGAACGCCACGCCCTTGTCGAGCTTTGACAAGGCAGAACCAGGCAACCACTTGCCGCGCAACACGGCGTTAGGGTCGCACAAAAAAACTTCGATGGATTGGGTCATGGGTTGGACAACAGGACTACGCAACGGAGATTGGTGGGCAGTTGTGCGGGTTTTGGGCGATGCTGTCGAGGGTGTGCCTGGCGCATAGCTCCGTCGCAGGCGACGACCGCTTTGACCTTGGCTCCGTCGCAGGCGACGACCGCGCGAACTGCTTGAGGCTTCGAACGAACAGGTCTATCCCTTTGATAGCAAAGACTGGATCCTCCATGCACGAACCTCAGCATCAACACACCACCCCTCTTCCGCTTCCTGAGGATGCCCCCATTCGGGCTGAACGAGGTGTGCGTGATGCCGCCGAAGCTTTGGCTTGGCTCCAGGAACGTGGTATTGAGGACATTGAATGCATCGTGCCCGATCAGTCAGGCGTTGCACGCGGCAAGATGATGCCGGTTGCGAAGTTTTTCTCCTCTGCTGCGATGACGATGCCGTCAGCCCTGTTCCGTCAGACCATCGCTGGTGACTACCCTGAAGAGAACCAGTATTTCCGCTATGACCCGCGTGATGGCGACTTGGTGTTTCAGCCGGACTATTCCACGCTTAGTGTCGTGCCCTGGGAGAGCGACCCCACTGCGCAGTTGATCCACGACACCTATGAGCGCAGCGGCGAACCCTTTTCCAGCGCGCCGCGCCAGGTGCTCAAGCGCATCGTGCAGCTTTACGCCGACAAGGGCTGGTCGCCCATCGTTGCTCCCGAGGTGGAGTTCTATCTGGTTAAACCCAACACTGATCCGGATTACCCCCTGGAACCGCCAATCGGTCGGTCCGGTCGGCCAGAGACCGGTCGTCAAAGCTATTCGATCTCAGCGCTCAACGAGTTCGATGATTTCATCGATGACATCTACGAGTTCTCCGAGAAGCAGGATCTAGAGATCGACACGCTGATCCACGAAGAGGGCAAAGCGCAGATGGAGATCAATCTGCGCCATGGCGATCCTGTAACGCTCGCTGATCAGGTGTTTCTCTTCAAGCGGACGATCCGCGAGGCCGCACTGCGCCATGATATGTACGCCACCTTTATGGCCAAGCCGATGTCGAGCGAGCCGGGTTCGGCCATGCACATTCACCAATCTGTGGTCGACAAAGAAACCGGCCGCAATGTCTTTTCTAATACTGAAGGCAAGACCACGGACCTCTTTGGCGGCTTTATTGCCGGCCAACAGGCCTATCTTCCGCACGTAATGGCGATCTTGGCGCCCTACGTGAACAGCTACCGGCGCTTAGCCCGCGGTGCTCTGGGCTCACCACCCATCAATCTGCATTGGGGTCATGACAACCGCACGGTTGGCCTGCGTGTACCCAGCTCATCGCCAGCAGCGCGCCGTCTTGAGAACCGTGCGCCTGGGTCTGACTGCAACCCCTATCTGGCCATCGCTGCCTCCTTGGCCTGTGGGTATCTTGGCATGGTGAAAGGTCTTGCGCCCGATGATCCCATTGAAGAGGAAGGCCATGATCTGCCCTACGGACTGCCACGGTCGCTGAATGAGGCTTTGGAGCGTCTGACAGAGGAAGAAGAACTTGTGGACCTGATCGGGCGCACCTTCATCTACACCTACAAGGCGATCAAAGAGGGCGAATATGAAACCTTTATGCGCGTGATTTCCCCTTGGGAGCGCGAGCATCTTTTGCTGAGTGTGTGATGAGCGAACTATCCAACACCTACCCAACGGACGCGCTACAAGCGCTCGACGCCAGTCACCATCTGCACCCGTTCACCGATCACGGCTCACTGCGCCAGGAAGGTTCTCGCGTCATCGTCAAAGGTGATGGCGTCTGGCTAACGGATAGTGATGGCAAGCGTATTATGGATGGCATGGCGGGCCTCTGGAATGTGCAAATCGGCCATGGTCGCACAGAGATCGCTGATGCTGTGGCAGCGCAGATGCGCGAACTTTCCTACTACAACACCTTCTTCAAGACGACCCATCCGCCAGTGATCGCCCTGTCAGAGATGATCGCAAAACTCGCGCCAGACCCCTACAATCAGATGTTCTACGTCTCATCGGGGTCGGAGGCGAACGACACGGTTCTAAGGCTGGTACGCTATTTCTGGGATATCAAAGGTAAGCCCAACAAAAAGACCATTATCACCCGCTGGAACGCCTACCATGGCTCAACGGTGGCAGGGACAAGTCTGGGCGGCATGAAGGCCATGCACGCCCAAGGCGACCTGCCGATCCCAGGCATCCACCATATCGACCAACCTTATTGGTTTGATGAGGGCGGCGACATGTCGCCGGATGAGTTTGGCATCGCCGCAGCGCGCAAGCTCGAAGAGGCGATTGATCGGATTGGCGAGGATAAGATCGCTGCCTTTATGGCTGAGCCCATCCAAGGCGCTGGTGGCGTCATCATCCCGCCCGAGACCTATTGGCCAGAGGTGAAACGCATCCTCGCCGACCGCGACATTCTGCTGATTGCCGATGAAGTGATCTCGGGCTTTGGGCGCCTCGGCGAATGGTTTGGTTCCACCGTCTACAACATCGAACCCGATCTTATTGCGGTCGCCAAAGGCATGACCTCGGGTTACCTGCCGATGGGCGGTGTGTTGGTGCATGATCGCGTTGCCGACGTGCTGGAGCACACAGGCAGTGAGTTCTTTCACGGCTACACCTATTCCGGTCACCCGGCCTGCGCGGCGGCTGCGATCGCCAATTTGCAGATCATGCAGGACGAAGGCGTGGTGGAGCATGTGCGCGATGTCGCAGCGCCCGGATTTGCAAAGATGTTCGCCTCATTGGCCGATCATCCCTTGGTGGGTGAGGCACGTACGAAAGGCCTGCTTGGAGCTATCGAGTTGGTGCCCAACAAGGACTCTCGGGATCGGTTTGCCAACTATGGTGATGTCGGGACGATCTGCCGCGATATCAGCTTCCAGCACGGACTTGTGATGCGAGCAGTGCGCGACAGCATGATCCTTTCACCACCCTTGGTGATCACGCCCGATGAACTGGAGTGGATGGGGGCCACCGTGGGCAAAGTTCTGGATGAAACAGGCGCAGAGCTAAAGCGCCGAAACCTCTGGTGAGCGTGTGGGTGCGCATGCTCCAAGCTGGTACGCTGCAAGCCTTCCAGGCGCGCTGAATCGCGTTCGAGAGCCGCTCAGCGGTGATACAGCTTGCGATGTCTGCATTGTTGGCGCCGGATTTGCTGGCGTGTCAGCTGCCTATCATCTATCGAAGGCTGGACAGAGAGTCATCCTGCTGGATGCCGAACGCGTGGGCTGGGGCGCATCGGGCCGCAATGGGGGGCAGCTTCACCCCGGCTTCCGCCAGGATCTTCAATGGTTTGCCGAAACCATTGGCGAGACCTTCGCCGTCCAAATCCGCGATGCGGGTGAAGCGGCGCTCAACCACATAGATGCATTGATCGACGAGAGCAGCATTCCTTGTGATCGAACCCACGGGCTCATAACCGCGTGCCGGAAGACGAAGGATCTCGATGAAGAGGTCGCCTACAACACCTATGCCCATGAACGGTTCGGCGTGGAACCTGCGCAGGTTTTGGATGCTGCCGAAACGCAGACAGCTTTGGGGACGGGTGGGCATGTTGGCGCCATCCGCGACAGTCAGGGTGGGCATATTCACCCACTGGCCTTCGTCACCGCGCTCGCTGAGGCGGCGGAGAAGGGCGGCGCGACGATCCATGACGGCACACAGGTGACTGGGCTCGATGCAAGTGATCTGCGCGTCGAGGTTCAAACCAACCGAGGCACTGTACGGGCACAGCATGTGGTGCTGACCGGCAATGGCTATATGCGCGGCTTGCACAAAGACAGCGATGCGCGCGTTCTGCCAATCACCAACTTCATCGTGGCGACCAAACCCATTGGTGCTTGGGCAGATGGCGGTATTCTACCCCATGGTGATGCCGCCTCGGATACACGGTTTGTTGTGCGCTACTGGCGACCCACCCCAGATGGGCGACTTCTGTTCGGCGGTGGAGAAAAGTTCTCCAAAGCCTTCCCAAACGACATTGAGGCCTTCGTTCGCCCGCATCTGGCAGAGGTGTATCCCGATCTGGCCGATGTGGAGATCGACCACGCCTGGGGCGGCACATTGGCGATCACGCAAAACCGCTTACCGCTCATTCGCCGTTTGGCGCCGCGGGTGACGGTTGCAGCGGGTTTTTCCGGTCAAGGGGTCATCAACGCGCCGTTTGCCGGCAAGATCGTTGCGGACGCGCTCTCCCACGATCCTGCTTTGCTTGATCTGATGGAACGTTTGCCCTGTCCGACGTTTCCTGGAGGCACAACTTTGCGAGGCCCCATCCTCTTCTTGGCGATGAGTTACTTCGCACTGATGGATCGTATCGGCTAATCCCTTTCAGCAGACCAACAACAGTATCTTGTGGATGTACAGGGGCAAACGTTTGTTGCTTAGAATTGATGACATCTCGTCAACACTTCTTCAACAAAACGAACGCCAATAAACCAGTTGTTAAAGGCAGTGGACTTAACGTCAACTAAGACACGGCGCCGTGAAAAAGGCGCGAGTGAACCCTGCCAATGTATAGAATGAGATGTTGGAGTTGATCGCCAATTATGGTGAGCCATCACGCTAGGGCATCACGTGAGACTGACGATAGCAACGGAGCACTGCATCCGCTTGTGAAGCAACAGCTGCGCGATGCGACAGGACCGCAAGGTGCGGTTGATGTGGCACGCCTGCTCTCGGCCGTCAGTGATTGCTATGAGGCCAGCACATCGCTTGCGATGGATGTTCTTCGGCATCCTTCAACCGACGCGCCAACCGGTCAGCCAGCCAGCCTTTCCATCGACCTCTTGGACGGTTTGAGCGATGGCGTCGTGCTTTTGGATGCTGACGGCCTTGTGCGCGCTATCAACTCCACAGCCGGTGGGATGCTTGGACTGGATGTTGATCGACCACGCCATAGCCTGATTGGCAAACCGTTGCAGGCCTGCCTTGGCCAGATGGAGCCTGGCAACGACTCCATCAGTGAGAGTGCACTTAAGGACTTCATCGCCAATCCGTCCATAGAACAGCAAGACGTCCATTTTTCAGCCCATATGCCAGGTCGCGGTGGGGTTCTGCTTGATGTGCGTTGCCTCGACGATGGTGGCTGGATGCTAATCCTTTGCGAGGCGAGCGACCTCTGCGAACAAGGCCGCCTTTTGCGGATCGCTGAAGAGGAATATCGAAGCCTCTTCAACAACGCGGTTATTGGCATCTATCGCTCCAGCTTTGATGGCAAACAGTTGCGCGCCAACCCTGTGCTGGTTCAGCTTAACGGCTATGACAGCGAGGAGGAGATGCTTCCTGCTGTCAACAACATCGCTGCTGAATGGTATGTCGACCCAACTCGCAGGGAAGACTTTCAGCGCGAACTGGCAGCCCATGGGCGTGTGACTGATTTCGTTTCTGAGATTTATCGCCACAAAACGCGCGAGCGCATTTGGATTTCCGAAAATGCCTGGATCGTCTACGACCCGTCCGGCACCCCACTGTTCTATGAAGGCACCGTGGTGGATGCGACCGACAGGGTTGCCGCCGAAGAAGAGATCAACCACCTCGCCCACCATGACCATCTGACCGGTCTTCCCAATCGTTTCATGCTGTTGAAGCAGCTACGCGAGGCTCTGCTGCGCCCGCACACAGCATCAAGTGTCGCGGTGCACTGCCTGGACCTTGATCACTTTAAGGATGTCAATGACACGCTTGGCCACGAAGCCGGCGACCGACTGTTGATCGAAGTGGGCAAGCGTCTGCGCGCTTCGATCAAAGCGGGTGACATTTTGGCCCGTTTTGGCGGTGATGAGTTCACAATCTTGCAGTATGGGGTGCGGCAAAGCTCCGATATCGTGGCACTGGCAAGCCGCATTGTTGCGACTTTGAACCAGCCATTCTTGATCGGTGAGAACCAGGTGAAGGTGGGCGTGAGCGTCGGCGTTGCCGCCTACAACGGACAAGAGCCAGCGGGCATGCTTCGCGATGCCGATGTGGCGCTCTACGAGGCGAAGAAAAGCGGCCGGCGAACCTACGCCATTTACACCAGCGCCATGGGTGAGGCGCTGCAAGAACGGCGCGCCCTGGAAGACGATCTACGTAGCGCTATCGAAACCGGGGCTTTTGAGCTGCACCTTCAACCGGTGGTGGATGGTGAAACGGGCGAACCGATGGTCTATGAGGCGCTGCTGCGTTGGGATCACCCCACACGCGGCAAGGTTTCACCGGCTCGATTCGTGCCGCTGGCTGAGGAGTCCAGCCTGATGGTTGGGCTTGGGGACTGGGTGCTGCACAAAACCGTGGAAGCGGCCGCCTATCTGCCTCCTGGTATGCGCATCGCCATGAATTTGTCGCCATTGCAATTGCGCGACTGCGGATTTGTCGAGCGCGTCCAAGCAGCGATGGATCGCTTCGATATCAAGCCCGATCAATTGGAACTGGAAATCACCGAAACGGTGATCATGTCGGATGATCAACGCACGCTTGAGGCGCTCAACGCGTTACGCGACATGGGGTTGCGGCTCGCGCTTGATGACTTTGGTACCGGACATGCCAGCCTGAGCTATTTGCAACGTTTCCGGTTTGACAAGATCAAGATCGACCAATCGTTCGTTCAACGCATGGTCGATGATCCGATCAGCGCCGCTGTGGTGCGTGCGGTGACCTCACTTGGTATCGATCTTGGCGCAGCAGTTGTTGCAGAAGGTGTTGAAACCAACGAACAACGCGATGCGCTTAAGCGCGAAGGCTGCAATCTGTTTCAAGGCTATCTGTTCGGTCACCCACAACGCTGGGAAGCGATGCTAGGCGTGCCGCACTGATGCGCTAAGCTGATTGAAAAAGACGGCGCGCATCGATGAGGAGGCTTTGAACGCGGAAGGATCGTTCTCGGCATTTGCTCCGCAAACACCTGAGGCTCGTTCGACCAATTGCAAATGAATGGCTGTGGCGCACCGGGGAAGATTCGAACTCCCGACCCCCAGATTCGTAGTCTGGTGCTCTATCCAGCTGAGCTACCGGTGCATCACTTGAGGATCGCGCCGTATCGCGCTGATCACCTTCAAGGCGCGCACGCTTAGCCCACCGCTCACGCAATTGCAAGGCGCGATTGGCAGCCTTCTTCACGTGCCATCATCAACCCGCGCGTCGGGCAAGGTTATGGTGAAAACGGCACCTGAACTTTCCTCCGTTTCGCTCGGATCAACCAGTGTGATTGTGCCGCCATCTGCCTCAGCCAGCTCCTTGGCGATGGCAAGGCCAAGACCCGTCGAACCGCGGCGACCGGCATCGCCATGAAAGGGCTGGAACAGTTTCTCGCGCACAGCCTCAGGGATCCCTGGTCCTGTGTCAGCAACGGTGATTGTCAATGTCTCGCCCATAAAGGCAGCACTCACCGAAAGCCGAAGCTGAGTTTCTGTTTCTCCCACCGCTTCCAGCGCATGGCGGCCATTGCGCATGAGGTTAAGGAGAATACGGAACAGGTTCTCCTGACCCACACGCGTTGCAAGCGAGGCATCAACGTCGTTCGAGAAAGCCAATGTGCGATGATTGGTAAGACCGGCAAATTCGGCTGCCTCATCAACTAGATTGGCCAACGTGAAGGTCGAGCGCTCCGGAGCCTCCTCGCGCACCTGACCGTAAGCCAGCGTTGCCTCGCAAAAGGAAACGGCCCGGTCGATGGCGCGGACAATTTTTGGTGCCACGCGCTGCACATGCGGGTCAGCGATCATATCAAGGCGCTCAGAGAGCAGATGGGCGCTGGACAAGAGGTTACGTAGGTCATGATTGATCTTCGAAACCGCCAGCCCAACATCGGCAAGCCGACGCCGTTCGGTGAGCATGGTGCGCACGTCCGATTGCATGGCCGCCAAGCGCACTTCAGCGTTGCCCAGCTCGTCACGCCGGTTGGAGGGTGAGATCATGGCATCAGGGTCTTCCGGCGCATCGGCAAAGGTTGCCATCGCCTCATCAAGGCGCCGCAGTGGTTTGACGAAAAGCGCATTGAGGCTGAGATAGACCAGCCCCGCCGTGATCAAGGAGATGACGATGGAGAGCATGATGATGTTGCGCGAGAAATCGAGCATCGCATCGCGCAGATAATACTCTTCGACCACCACCTCGACATAGCGCCCGGTGGCCGGCTCTGGCCCGCCATGAATGCGCAGAACATTATCCCCACCGGCCAGCGTTTCAAACGCTTCCCAGATTGACCGCAAAGGGTTGCTGGTGGTCACATCCACATCGATGGCCATGTTGGCGACCAGGCTGCCGTCGATCCCGGCGCGTTGCGCCAGCACCTGCCGACCGGTGCGAGTGACCAACACCAGTTCGTGGGCTTCCAGCGTTTCCAGCAGCACCTGCTGCATCATTGCATCGCCGGTTTCGGCACCAAATCCATAACCAAACGCCACCGGATCGAGCGCCGCTACAGCCAACTCAGCATCGGCAAGACGATCCTGGAGCCAAGTGTTTCGGAAGTTGGCAATGGAGGGCACAAAAATCAGTACCTCGGCGAGCATGACGAACAGGATCGTCAAAACGAGGAGCTTGGCTGAAAGCCCCGCGCCCTTGCGGGTGCGGGTCTGTTTGATGGGCGTAACGGTGGTGCCTGGGTCGCGCATGATGGGTACTATGCAGCCTATCCGAAGCGCTGCAAGAAGGTGATCACCTTGCGCAGGGTCGGGTTCTCTGTTGCACCCTTGTAGTACTCCACCGCTGCCCGGCGTCCGACCTCTGACAAGGTGGGATAAGCGGCCACCCAGGAGGTGATGTCGGAGATCTTCATGCCTTTGGCAATGGCAAGACCCCAGAGCGCAATGATTTCACCGGCTTTTGGTCCAACGATCACTGCACCGAGAATTTTCCCGCGCTTGGTGGTGAACACTTTGATGAAGCCTTCTGTCGTGCGTTCGGCAATCGCTCGATCATTTTCGTGGAAAGCCCAACGCAGAACACGCAGTCCCGGCATCCCCTTCAGCTCTTCCTCGGTCGCGCCAACGGAAGCCACTTCAGGGTCGGTGTAGGTCGTCTTCGGTAATATGGTGGCGTTCTGTTTGATTGGCAGGCGGAAGAGGATGTTCCGGGCGATAAGCGCGCCGTGATAGCCAGCCACATGGGTGAACTGAAGACCACCAGCCACATCGCCTATAGCGTAGACTTTCTTGTTGGTGGTGCGCATGCCCGCATCCACTTTGATGCCGCGACGGTCATAGTCAATGCCAGCCTTCTCAAGATCGAGGCCTTCAACATTCACCGCACGTCCAGCCGCGACCATGATGTGCGAGCCATTGATGGTTTGCGTTTCTTTGCTGTCACCCTCGCCAACCTCAATGGTGACGGCAACGCCATCGCCGTCCTTGGCAACACCCGTCACCATGGCATGCTCGTGGATAGCAACACCCTCACCTTCCAGTGTGGATTTCACCAGCTCGGCCGCCTCACGATCCTCTCGGCCAAGGACTTTGAAGCCTTCCAGTACGGTCACCTTAGCGCCGAGCCTGTTGTGGGCCTGCGCCAATTCTAGGCCGATGGGGCCCGCGCCAACGATGATGAGATGCTCGGGCAGTTCCTTACGGTCGAAGATCACTTCGTTGGTAAGGTAAGGCACGGTATCAAGACCGGGGATCGGCGGCACAGCAGGCCGTGACCCGGTGGCAATCACCACGCGGCGTGCTTTGACGGTTGTGTTGCCAACTTGAACGGTTTGCGGACCGGTGAAACGGGCTTCACCACCCAGCACCGTGACACCCAGGCCCTCGTAGCGTTCAACGGAGTCCACTGGTGCAATGGTGCCAATCACGTCTTTGATGTGGTCGTGGACGGTGGAGAAATCGACATCGAACGGCGCGCCCTTTTTGCCCTTCGCATGGATGCCGAACTTCGGCCCCTCCATGATGGCATGGGCGTGCTTGGCGGCAGCCAAGATGGCCTTTGAGGGTACACAGCCAACGTTCAGGCAATCGCCACCCATCTTGTGCTTTTCAATCAACACGACCGGCACGCCAAAGCTTGCCATCACAGCAGCGGTTGTCAGCCCACCAGAGCCGCCTCCGATGACAACAACATCGGGGGTCAGCGTTTGCGGAGCATCACCCGGCGGCGCGGGTTCGAGCGAGGGAGCGTTTTGGGGGGCAGAACTGGACATGGTGGTTCCTTCGGGCAGCCTCTTAGGACTACCCCGTTTGGGCGTGAATGGCGATGGAAAGTACGCTTAGGCGGCTTTGTTCACACGGCGTGCGCGAATGGCTTTCATCACTGGTGGAATAAGGGCAACGGCACCAAGTGCAGCAAAGGCAATGATGATCTCCGTTGTGACCAACGAGGCAAGGTCAATGGAGCAGGTGCCAGCGGCAGCGCAACCGGGGTTCGCAGCTTCCTGGGCCATGATCACACTATCAAGGCCGGAGCCGACAAACGCATAGGCAAATGTCCCTGGCGCGATACCAAAGAAGGTTGCCAGGACGTATGAGCGCAGCGGCAAGTTCGCCAGCGCAGGCGCAATGTTGACCAAAGTGAAGGGAAAGATCGGCGTTAAGCGCAGGAAAAGCAGATAGTTGAAACCGTCTTTCTTGAAACCTTCCAGAAGCTTTTTCAGTGTCGGTCCGGCCTTTTCGGCAATCGCCTGACCAAAGGCGGTACGTGCCGCCATGAACAGAGCTGTCGCTCCGACGGTCGCGGCGACCACAACGGTAAGGCCACCGAAGAACCAACCGAAAAGGAAGCCGGCCGCTATGGTCAAAAGGCTGGCTGCTGGAAAGCTCAAAGCAACCGCAAGGGCATAGAGCACGCCGAACCCAACAACTGACAGCAGCAAGTTGTCATTGATGAAACCGGCCAACATCTCGCGCTGCTGGATAAGGCCGGACAGGCTGAGATGGTCGTCCAAACCAAAGGCGAAAGCGGCAGCCATTGCCGCTGCGATGACGACCAGCGGTCCAAAGCGTTTGAGCAAGCTGACAAAAGGCGAAGACGCCTTCGGGGTTTGGGGGGTAGGTTGACCTGTCATTACAGCGTCCTGTGCAGATGGCGGGGCCATGATGATGTTTCCTTTGAACGGCCCTTTTGGGTCAGGGCATGAGGGGATCGCGTTGGTGCGTTGAAGGGGCACATAGCAGCGCAACCTTTCCAAATCATCGGCCTCGCGCATGATCACACGGCCTTGTGAACGCCCGTTATACTGGGCAATTGCGGCGTGATGCGGCGTGAGTTCACCGCGAGCTTGGCGCGAGGTTGCCTGTTGTGCTCATTTCATGGCGGCAACCAACGTCATTATGCGCCCTATCAATTGACTTTTCCTCAAAGCCGCCCGTATAAGCGCGGCTTGTTCTGGTGCTTGCGGCTCTGGCCTTACGAACGCACGCCAGCACTTCAGCAATTTTAGAAGCTTCTTGGCGCATGCTGATGCGGGCGCTGATGCTCAACGTGAAGAGTTCGACCGATGAAACGTACCTATCAACCTTCCAAACTCGTGCGCAAACGCCGTCACGGTTTCCGTGCGCGCTTGGCGACCAAAGGTGGTCGTAAGGTTTTGGCAGCACGCCGTTCTCGCGGCCGTAAGCGCTTGAGCGCTTAAACAATAGTCTGGGTGGGTGGTGACATATGCATGGCATCACCGCGACCAGCTTGGTGTTTCCAGGAACGGCAGGGCGCGATCGGGAAACGACGTTGCTCAAGCTGAACCGGCGCAGTGACTATCTTGCCGCCAAACGCGGAAAACGGGCGCATTGTGCGCCCTTTGTGCTTCAAGCGAGACATCGCGACGATACGCATCCCCCTCGTGTTGGCATCACCGTCACGCGCAAAGTGGGTAATGCTGTGGTGAGAAACCGCATCAAACGACGTCTGAAAAGTGCTATAACTTCGCCAGCGGGTCTAGGTTTTCAGGCCGGATATGATTATGTCCTCATCGCACGGGCGCGCGCAGAGAGCGCGCCGTTTGACGCATTGACGAGCGCCCTTCAAAGCGGGCTGAACAAGGTCCACGCACGCGCAGCCTAAGCGCGGCCAACACAGCAGATAACGCCGGGTAGTCCATGGAAAACCGCAATTACATTCTCGCCATCGCTTTGTCGCTCGGCATCTTGGTGGCGTGGCAGTATCTGTATGTCGGTCCGCAGATGGAAGCGGAACGCGCTGCGCTTGAAGCGCAAACCGGCGTCGATGCAAGCGGATCGCCAGTGATTGTGGATGAGAGCGCCCCAGGTGTTGCCGGCGCGGTGCAAGTGAGTCCCGGCGGTTCACTGGTTCCAACCACGCTTGATCGCGAGTCGATCATTGCTGGAACAGACCGCATTCAGATCGAAACCTCGCACATTACCGGCACCATTGCCCTGCAGGGTGCACGGATCGACGACATTCACCTGGTGGAATATCGCGAAACGCTGGATGAAGACTCCGACACCGTTGTGCTGTTTTCGCCATCAGGGTCGGAAGACCCCTTCTACGCTGAGTTCGGCTGGGCACAGGGTGCTGGTGGCGCCGCCACGCTGCCAGGCGCAGATACGATGTGGCAGGTGGAAGGCAATGACACGCTGACAGCCACGACGCCGGTTACGCTGGTCTATGACAATGGCGAGGGCATCATCTTCCGCCGGGTCATATCGGTGGATGAGGACTATATGTTCACCGTCCGCCAAGAGGTGGAAAACACAACCGAAGCCGGTGTTCTGCTTTATCCCTACGGCCTGGTCGCCCGCCACGGTGAGCCACGCACCAGCCGGATGTTCATTCTGCACGAAGGCCTGATCGGTTTCTTTGGCGAAGACGGTCTGGCCGAGCTCGACTACGATGATGTTCGCGATGATGGCACCACGCAGTATCGCGATGTGTCAGGTGGCTGGCTTGGCATCACCGATAAGTATTGGGCGGCAACGCTTATCCCATCGGGTCTTGAAAGCTATCGCGGTGAGTTCCGCATGGATCAAATCCTGACCGGCGAGAGCTTTATTGCGGCCTATTTGGGCGGCGGTTTTGAGGTTGCTCCAGGCACCAGCATTGGCATTGAGAACCAGCTGTTTGCCGGCGCCAAGGAAGTGGCCATCGTGGATGGCTACGAAGCGGATCTGGGTATTGAGCGCTTTGAGCTGCTGATCGACTGGGGTTGGTTCTACTTCCTCACCAAGCCCATGTTCTTCGCCATCAAATGGCTGTTTGGCATCTTTGGCAATTTTGGCGTTGCAATCCTTCTCATCACCGTTGCCATCAAGCTGGTCTTCCTGCCGCTAGCCAACAAGTCTTACGCATCGATGTCGAAGATGAAGAAGGTCCAGCCGCAGCTTAAAGAGATTCAGGACCGCTATAAGGACGACAAGCCAGAGCTCCAGAAGCACATGATGGAGCTCTATAAGAAAGAGAAGATCAACCCGGTCGCTGGCTGTTGGCCGGTGCTCATCCAGATCCCAGTGTTCTTCGCGCTCTACAAGGTGCTCTTCGTTACCATTGAGATGCGTCACGCGCCGTTCTTCGGGTGGATCCAGGATCTCTCCGCCGCTGACCCGACATCTCTGTTCAACCTGTTTGGGTTGTTGCCTTACGACCCAACGCTGGTGCCGCTGATTGGTCCGCTGCTCGGGCTGGGCGTCTGGCCGATCCTGATGGGCATCACGATGTTCATTCAGATGAAGCTGAACCCAACGCCGACGGACCCGACCCAGGCGATGATTTTCACCTGGATGCCGGTGGTGTTCACGTTCATGCTGGCCACCTTCCCTGCCGGTCTTGTGATCTACTGGACGTGGAACAACTTCCTGTCGGTCATCCAGCAGGCGTTCATCATGAAACGCCATGGGGTGAAGATTGAGCTTTGGGATAATCTGAAAGCCATGTTCGGCAAGAAACCCGCCAAGCAGCCAGCTGAATAGCCGCCGTCATGGCTGCGCATGAGGCTGATCTGGAGGCGATTGGCCTGTCAGAAGGATTGCTGGACGCGGGCGATCAGCTGTTTGCCCGCGAGTGGCTGTTTGAAAAAGGCGTGGTTGCCGCCTCCGGCCTTCCGGTCGATGGGCGAATTGAGATTGCTTTTGCCGGCCGCTCCAATGTTGGCAAATCCTCCCTTCTCAACGCGCTGGTCAACCAAAAGGGTTTGGCGCGAACCTCCAACACGCCAGGGCGAACGCAGGAACTGAACCTGTTCTCCGCTGACGGTATGCCCTTCCGTATCGTTGATATGCCTGGCTATGGCTTTGCCAAAGCACCGCTTGATGCGGTGGAAAAATGGAACAAGCTCATCCGCCGCTACCTGCAAGGCCGCGTGGAACTGGCACGGGTGTTCGTGCTGATCGATTCTCGCCATGGGCTGAAGAAGAACGACCTCGACATCCTGAAAATGCTCGATGAGACGGCGGTGAGCTATCAGATCGTGCTCACCAAGACCGACAAGCTGAAACCCGGCCAGATCGAACGGGTGAAGCAAAGCGTACTGGATGGCATCCAGCGACGCCCCGCGGCCTATCCCTTTATCGCCGTGACCAGCAGCGAAAAGAAGCAGGGCATCGACACGCTGCGCGGCTTCATTGCCCGCCTTTTGAATGATCTGGGTGCCCTTCAGTTTGAGGCGGGTGTGGATGACGGCGCAGGCAACTCATCCTCAGGAACCAGCCACCCTTTGTAGTGCACCAGCAAGGCCGTGCCGCCTGGGAACCAGGACGGCGTTGCTAGACGAATATCAAAGGTGAAGCGGCCATCGTCGACACCCTCATGAGCGTCCACCGAGGGCAGCAGTGGGGAAGGCACTGGTAACACCAAAAACCAGCCTCGCCGCAACGCGAGCTGCATACCGCCTTGGACGGGCAGCAGCTCCTGCTCAAATGTCATCAGCCCGACACGCTCACGAACATGATACGGCCTTTTCGATGACAGGCAGGTTGAGCGAAACACGTGCTCACCAAAGCGTCGCGACCATTGCTCGCGGGTTTGAAACCGCATTTTGGAGACTTGTACGGGTATGTCATCGCCAACCGGCGGGAAACCGAACACCCAACAGACAAGTCCTGCGATCACCCCACGGCCACGTTTGATCGTCGCCTTGCCCGAGAACGAGGCCTTTGGGCCGTCTTTGTGCAGGGCTTGGACTGCCGGGTGAATTTCTTGCCATCGATCACCCAGAGCTGCACGGAAGAGTGTAGGGCTGCCCAAGGCTTAGTCCATCAACTTAGCGCGAAGCCGAGGGTCAGGCACTGCACACATATCGGTGCGCCCAAACAGGGCATAGCGATTTCGCGCCAACCGCAGATACAGCCAATCCTGAACCGCTCGCGGCAACAGGCGCAGCGGCTGCAGGAGCCACCCAATGCCTCCAACCAAGCGCCCAGCGCGGATCATGGCGTCCAATGACGTGTAGGCTTTGCCGTTGACCAACAGGAGCCAACTTTCTGGGTCACCCACAGAAAGGCCGTAGTGTGTAAGAATTGACCGTCCTAGCGGTGTCTGTACCCGACAAATTTTGAAACGATCATCGCGATCGAACCGAGCAATGAGTCTAGCTCCAAAAGTGCAAAGAACGCATTCGCCATCCATGAAGGTGATCGGATCGCTGTCGTCAAAGTCAGGAACGTCAGGATCGGCGCGGTAGGAATAATCCTCGCGGACCGTAAGCGATGTCATGGTGTGCCATACCTCCAGACCGATACGACAGTGATGCATGACGTTGTCGCAGTCGACCTGGCGTGGTGACGCAGATTGTTAGGAAAGCTTGACCTTTGGCGCTACACAGTGTCCTTCCTCCACTCGCCTTTCTCTGATCTGAAGCCTCAAGCCTTTTTCATGCCCTTTGACGATGATCCCAACGTGCCGCTGGAACCCAAGCCTGTGCGCCAAGCCCGGCTGATCAGCCAGGCTCTGCCCTTCATGCAGCGCTACACAGATCAAACCATTGTGGTGAAGTATGGTGGGCACGCCATGGGCGATGCGGAACTGTCTGCCGCGTTTGCTCGCGATATCGCCCTGCTGAAACAATCGGGCATCAAGCCGATCGTGGTGCATGGCGGTGGACCGCAGATCGCCTCCATGCTCGACAAGCTAGGCATTGAAAGCCGGTTTGAAAGTGGTCTGCGTGTCACGGACGAACAGACCATCGAGGTGGTCGAGATGGTTCTCGCCGGCTCCATCAACAAACAGATCGTACAAGAAATCACCTCGGCTGGCGGCAAGGCCATCGGGCTCTGCGGCAAAGACGGGCAGATGGTGACGGTGAAGAAACTCACCCGCACCACGCGCGATACCGATTCCAACATCGAGAAAGTGGTCGATCTTGGCTTTGTCGGTGAACCAGAAACGGTCAATCCGTCCGTGCTCGATATGGTCACGCAAGAAGCGCTGATACCGGTCATCGCACCGGTGGCCTCAGGTGCTGATGGCAAGACCTACAACGTCAACGCTGATACCTTTGCTGGCGCTGTGGCGGGCGCGCTGAACGCAACCCGGCTTTTGTTCCTCACCGATGTCGACGGCGTGTTGGATGCTGAGAAAAACCTCATCCCCGAACTCACCATCGCGAAGGCGCGCACTCTGATAGCCGATGGGACGATCGCAGGCGGTATGATCCCAAAAGTTGAGACCTGCATTCAGGCTGTGGAGCAAGGCGTAGAGGGCGTTGTTATTCTCAATGGCAAGGTGCCGCACTGCGTGCTGTTGGAACTCTTCACAGCCCACGGCGCAGGCACGCTGATCACCCGATAGAAAGCTGAGCCACTATGGTAACCGAACACGAACAACATAGTGGTCTTGAGGCGTTTGCACGCGTTGAGAACTGGATCTTTGATCTCGATAACACGCTTTACCCGCATCACTCGAACCTGTTTGCGCAGATCGACGAGAAGATGACCTCCTACCTTTCCAAACTGATGGATTTGGAAAAGGGCGAGGCGCGCAAAGTTCAGAAGAGCTATTATAGAACCTATGGCACCACGATGCGTGGTCTGATGATTGAGCAGGGCATCACGCCGGACGATTTCCTCGACTATGTGCACGACATTGATCACTCGGTGCTCGAACCAGACCCCAAGCTCAACACCATGATTGAGGCGCTGCCGGGCCACAAATATGTGTTCACCAACGGGACTGTGAAGCATGCCGAGGCTGTGCTTGACCGGCTTGGCGTCTCCACCGAGTTCCAGCACATTTTCGATATCGTCTCAGCCGACCTTATCCCGAAGCCAAACGGCTCGACCTATGACAAATTTCTTGAGCTCACCGGCATTGACCCCGCCAAAGCGGCCATGTTCGAGGACCTCTCGCGCAACCTCAAAGTGCCGCATGAGCGCGGTATGCTGACCACCTTGATCGTGCCGCGTGGCACCCGTGAGGTTTTTCACGAGGACTGGGAGCTGGAGGGCCGCGATGATAATCATGTGCTCTACGTCACCGACCATCTTGCGGACTTTCTTGAAGATATCCGCGCCGCCATTTCACACTGACCGACCTTTTGGAAGGACCCTCCCCCATGCACCATGCCATGACCGACCACGCCGCCATTGAAGCCACCGTCACCAAGGCCTTTGACGAGCGGGACACGATCGATGTGAACACACGTGGTGAGGTTCGCGATGCTGTCGATGCAGCATTGGATTTGCTCGACAAGGGCAAAGCGCGCGTTGCGACCCGTGGCGAGGACGGCACGTGGACCGTGCATCAATGGCTGAAAAAGGCGGTGTTGCTCTCCTTCCGTTTGACGCCGATGGAAGTCATCAAGGGCGCGCCGGGCGATGCTGTTTGGTGGGACAAGGTTCCATCCAAATTTGATGGCTGGGGCGCCATGGACTTTGAAAAAGCTGCCTTCCGCGCTGTGCCAGGCGCAGTGGCAAGACGTTCAGCTTTCATTGCTCCCGGTGTGGTGCTGATGCCCTCCTTCGTCAATCTGGGCGCCTATGTGGATGAAGGCACCATGGTCGATGGCTGGGCAACGGTCGGCTCGTGCGCTCAGATCGGCAAGAACGTGCATCTCTCAGGCGGTGTAGGCATTGGCGGGGTGCTGGAGCCCATGCAGGCAGGGCCAACGATCATTGAAGACAATTGTTTCATCGGCGCACGTTCTGAGGTGGTTGAAGGCTGTATTGTGCGTGAAGGTTCCGTGCTTGGTATGGGCGTGTTCATTGGCCAATCGACACGCATCGTGAACCGCATGACCGGCGAAATCACCTATGGTGAAGTTCCCCCTTATTCGGTGGTGGTGGCTGGATCGATGCCGAGTGCAACGCCGATGGGCAATGGGCAGCCCGCACCGAACCTCTACTGCGCGGTGATCGTCAAACAGGTTGATGAGAAAACCCGTTCCAAAACCGGCATCAACGAGCTGCTGCGCGACTAACACCAGAGACGCTTTTCCATGTTCACCTACTTCCTGTCGCCCAAAGGTCGTTTTCGGCGCCGTGACTATTGGTTTGGCATCCTTGTGGTGATGATCATCCTCGCGCTTGGCCTCAGCGCTGACTTTGTGTTCCGCGACGTTGAGATGATCCCCACCGGCACGCCGGGTGAGTACACTTTGGAGCCAGCTCCCTTGTTTCTTGGATTGGCTGGCGTTGTCATTCTATGGCCGTGCCTGGCCATGGGGATAAAACGCTGGCATGACCGCGACAAATCTGGCTGGTTTGTTCTGCTGGGCATGGTCCCGATCGTGAACCTCTACGCCTACTTTTCATTGCTCTTTCTGCCAGGAACGCGCGGCCTCAATCGCTTTGGCCCCGATCCGCGCGAGGAAGAGCGTTATCTGCGCACCAGCGAACACAGCGCATCGAGCCACAACTAGGGTCGCAACCTGAGGCTCTTTGCGATTTACCCTTGAAAGCGGGCGCTCTTCCAAACATCTAGAGAGACAGGTGAGCGATCCTGTTCACCAGCTCTCTTCTTCGCAGGACCAACCCTTTGGCCAACCCGCCGCCTTTGCCGCCCTCCAACGCTTCACAACAGCCACCTTCAGGTCCAGCTGGACCGGTGGATTGGCACACATTTTTCTGGCTGTTCTTTCGTTTTGATGGGCGCGTCGGCCGCCAAGTGTACTGGTTGTCGGTTTTGTTCTTGGCCGCACTGGTAGGCGCGAGCGGGCTGTTCGTCGTCGACCCTGACACCGGCAGTGTAGTTCTGACGCCAAGTCCGGTGGCGTCGTTCATTTATACGATGTCCTCCATCTGCTCGATCTTGGTGTCCATCAAGCGCTTGCACGATCTGAACATGACAGGCTTCTTCGCGCTTGGCCTGATCATTCCACCGGTGGCGATCATCATGTCGCTGTGGCTGGGTATCCGCAAAGGCGATGAGGGTCCCAACAAGTTTGGTTGGCAGCGCGATGCGCGCCCCACCCAACCACCACCAACCATGCCGGATGATGGGGACAAGGAATGAGCACGCCTGATGAGGCTAACTTGGATGTTCGCGATCCAGTGGCCGTTCTTCAGGCCTTGATCCGCTATCCAAGTGTCACGCCTGAAAGTGCCAGCGCTCTGGATGGTGTGGCAGCGATGCTGGCCGGCCTTGGTTTAGACAATGACCAGCCGGTTTTTTCCGCCCCTGATACCCCCGATATTGCCAACCTCTTTTCGGCCATCGGTTCTGTAAGTGGTACGAACGCCAAGCATTTTGCCTTTGCTGGCCATTTGGATGTTGTGCCGGAAGGCGATGCCAACGATTGGTCGCATGACCCGTTTGCCGCGATGATCGAGGGCGGCAAGCTGTATGGGCGTGGCGCGGTGGATATGAAAGGCGGCGTTGCAGCGATGATCGCCGCCAGCGCCCGATTTCTTGACGCCCATGGGCCAGACTTCGGTGGACGGTTGTCCTTTATCCTGACCGGTGATGAGGAAGGCCCCGCCGTCAACGGCACCGACCCGCTGATGAAGCACATCGACCAAAAGGGTGAGCGGATCGACGCCTGCCTTCTGGGCGAGCCGACCAATCCAGAAACTATGGGCGAGATGATCAAAGTTGGGCGGCGTGGGTCGCTCACCGCCACGATCACGGTTGAAGGCGTTCAAGGGCATGTCGCTTACCCGCATTTGGCCGCCAACCCGCTGACGCCTCTGGTGAACGCGCTCGCTGCACTGAAAGCGCCACTGGATGAGGGCACCGATCTTTTCCAGCCTTCCAATCTTGAACCGGTCACCATCGACACCGGCAATCCAGCAACCAATGTGATTCCGCAGCGCGCCAGCGCACGGGTGAATGTGCGCTTTAACTCGACCTGGACCAAAGCCAGCCTGGAGGCTGAGCTGCGTGGCCGACTGGACGCCGTTGACTGGCAAGGTTGCAGCTATGAGCTTGCCGTTAAGCAAGATGCGAGCGAGGCGTTTTACACGCCACCAGGCGCGTTCGTGGATAGCTTGGTGGATGCCATCGAAGCTGCAACCGGCATCACGCCAAAACTCTCAACATCTGGCGGCACAT
Organism: Ahrensia marina; assembly: GCF_042140245.1. Classification (GTDB taxonomy): domain Bacteria; phylum Pseudomonadota; class Alphaproteobacteria; order Rhizobiales; family MH13; genus MH13. The sequence continues at coordinate 221,807 of NZ_CP159483.1, forward strand.
CCGATGCACGCTTCATCAAGGACTACTGCCCGGTGGTGGAGTTTGGTCTTGTCGGCCAGACCATGCATCAGGTGGATGAGCATGTTGAGATTGCCCATCTTGAAGCGCTGACAGACATTTACGGCCAAGTGCTGGAGCGTTTTTTCGAGCGTTAGATCCGCTCCTTAAGACTCCATTTGTGGTCAACAACCCCACCATCGATCCCTCCCCAGCGCGGAGAGAGGGCATATTGCTCCCGGCTCTTTGATCCCCCCTTTGGGAGCGGTAAGGGGTGGGACATGGATGGATCAACCAATCACCGGCAAGGTCTGGTGGTTGCTGGAGAAACACCAAAACCACCGCTCTTTAGGAGAGCAGTGTGGGCTGATCGATGGCAGGACTGACTTGTTTTCAAACAAAGCACTGCAGGAAGACGGGGTGCCGTGAAGCATCGCCTTATGACTGTAGAAACAAATTCGATGCCGCATGGCACCCCGTACGAGACGTTTTTTGGCTTATCCGGAGGATCCGGGGTGAGTTAGCTTTTTCTCCACCCCAGGCGCACAAACGACGGCCATAGGTTTCCCCACCCCGCCGAGCCACAAATGATGCGGGGGCTTTTGGCCATGTCTTGGAAGCTACGCACTAAGCGTACCAACCAATCCACTTTTGAGTGACGCTCTGTGCTTGGCGCACAACCGCTTTCACTCTCGACCCGCCACGTGTTGTCCAAGCCTTTGCTCGCAGACCAGACCACATCCGGTTTCGCCCTCATGAAGCTATGGGCCGTTACCCCCAAACCAACGATGAGCGCTCGCCCTTCCACCGGCCTGGGGAACGACCCCAAGCCTCCCTAGGTGTGATGGAAGGCAAGGCGATCATGCCGGACGAAAATGGAGGCGGGGATAAGCCCCGCGGTTGTTCGCGCAGCGAACAGAGCCAAAGCAGGGGCGGCTGTGCATAGGCACAGAGCAAGAAAGATGAGGTTGTCCCGCAGCGCTATGCGCTTTGCGTCATAATCTGCCCATCCACGCGGTCGATTTCAGCCTCATACCAGGCAATCGTCGCTTTGGGGTCGTCGCGGAAGGCTTTGGCGAAGGACTCCGGCGCTTCGGTGTGCTCATCATACTCGGTCGACCAGACCAGCATGCCCAGAAAGGCTGGCAACAGCGCGCGGGCCTTTTGAGTGGGGCGGTAGAACACCTTGCTCTTTTTCTTCGGGTCAACATGGCGGCTGAGCATGCCGGTGTCTTCAAGACGCGTCAGTCGGTTCGCCAGTACATTGGTGGCAATGCGTTCGTCTGAAGCCAGAAACTCACCGTAGTACCGCTTGCCGTGCAGCAGCACATCGCGCAGCAGCACAAAGCACCATTTGTCACCAAAGATGCCCGCCGCATACCGCGCTGGGCAGCCAACCCAGGCTTTTTTGTCTGCTTGTGTCATGTGCCGAGATATAGGCGCTGACTTTCCACTTGCAATTGGCAAGTTGTTGGCCTAGCAATTCACTTGCAAAAAACAAGTGAAATGGAGAGGCCTTATGGCAGCACCGTTTGTATGGTTCGACAACATCGGACCTGATCGCACCAAAACAACCGACTTTCTGACCCGAACATTTGGTTGGACCGATAAGGATATCGGCCCGATGACCTTTCTCACCGACGGCGCGTCGCCCGACGGCCTGCCCTTTTCAGCAACATGTGATGCGATGGCAGGTGTCCGTGGATGGGTGCCGTACATCGAGGTCGATGATCTAGAGGCTGAGACCAAAGCCGCCGAAGCCAATGGTGCGACGGTGATTGCAGAGAACCAAAAAGGACCAGCGGGCACGGCAAGTTTCATCACGGACCCAGGCGGCGCACCGTTGGCGTTGTGGAAGCGTGGCGAAGGCATGTGACCTGTGGCCAAGCACGCTTTGTCGATCCTTGCGTTCCTGATCGTCTCCTTCGGCGTGCAAGGGTTTTCCCACTCTGTCATCAACGCCGAGCATTTCGCCACAATCGCGTTCATGCGCCCTCACCCGATCCTCATCCTTGGCCTTTCGGTGATGCTGGTGCAGGGCGCTATCATGTCGGTGGCACTCGACAAGATAAGCCCAAAGGGAACCACTGTTCGTGATGGGCTGGTGGTTGCACTTGCCTTCGGCGTGTTCTTAGGCAGCTACATCGCGCTCGTGGAACCATCGAAATACGCCGTGCCGTCTCTGCTTGGTTGGATTTCGGTCGAGGGCAGCGCTAGCTTGGTGCAGTTCGTGGTTTCTGGTGTGCTGATGGGCCTCATTCACCGCAGACTGGGATGAACAGTTGGTCATCCAGCCAGTTGAAATCCTCAACCAGCCATCGAAGTGATATTCTGATGAGAACGATACCCTTTTTGAGAGAGAGACCATGAGAGACCTCGCGATCCTGACGTTTCAAACCTTGGATGGCGTGATGCAGGCGCCGATGATGCCTGATGAGGATCGTTCAGGTGGCTTTGACAAAGGCGGTTGGGCCGCGCCCTACTTCGAAGAGGTGATGGCTCAAGTGGGTCGCGAGGCGATGGCAGCACCGTACGACATGCTGTTCGGACGCAAGACGTATGATCAGTTTGCAGGCCATTGGAGCACCGTCGAAAACGATCCGGCAGCAGATCGTATGAACGCCGCTCGCAAATATGTTGTCTCGAACGGATCGCCCAGTTTGAGCTGGACCAACTCGCACCTTATCCATGGCGATGTGGCGGCTGAAATCAAAGCCCTCAAGGCGCAAGAAGGCCCTCTCCTCCAAGTGCATGGCAGCGCTGAGCTGATTCAGACCCTGCTCAGCCATCAGCTCATCGACGAGTTTCGTTTGTGGACCTTTCCGGCGGTCGTCGGCGCTGGCAAGCGGGTCTTCGAAACCGGTGCTCCACTGGACAGTCTGCGCCTCATCAAATCTGAAGCCTGTGCCAATGGTGTCGTTATGACCATCTATCGAACGGCGTAACTGGGCCTAATAGTCCACCCTCGTAAACACCAACCCGTCAGGTGGCGCGACGGGCGCACACGCATGACGGTCGCGCGCGTTGAGCATGGCCTCAACATCATCGGGGGTGAGCCTGCCCTCCCCTGCCTGCTTCAGAGCCCCAACCAATGAGCGCACCTGGTTGTGCAAGAAAGAGCGAGCAGCCGCCTCGATCACCACATGCTCGCCTTCGCGCCGGACATTCAGCACATCGAGCGTGCGCATCGGGCTGTTGGCCTGGCACTGCACGGAGCGAAAGGTTGTAAAATCATGATGGCCGATCAGCCGGTCGGCAGCTGCTTGCATCATGACTTCATCCAAGGGCTTGGACACCCCCCAAACATAGCCCCGCTCCAGCACCGGTTGGGGGCGACGGTTCAAGATCGTATAGCGATAGTGGCGTTTGGTGGCAGAGAAGCGGGCATCGAAGTCTTCACCGACCTCTTCGGCAGTCAGCACGGCGACCTTTTCTTCTCGCATATGGGCGTTCATCGCATCGCGCACCGTGTCGGCCGGCCAATCTTTTTGCAGATCGACATGGATCACCTGGCCTGTGGCGTGAACGCCGGTATCAGTGCGTCCAGCTGCTTTCAGCGTGACCTCTTCGCCGGAAAAGGCTGTGACCGCAGCTTCCAGAACGCCTTGCACAGTGGGCGGGCCATCCTGGCGTTGGAACCCGGCATAGGGACCGCCATCATATTCGATGAGAAGCTTGTATCTAGGCATCGCTTTCTCGTTGGACACGCCGCTGCGCGCCTTCGGCCCGACCGCTTGGGTGTTGGCTCATCCCAACTGATCACCGGGCTTGAGCCCCGCCCCGTTCAAAAACGTCGCCACATCCATCGGCTTCTTGCCCGCGCGTTGCACCTCGATCAATTTGATGGCGCCGTCACCACACGCCACGCCATGGTCATCGAGCAGCGTTCCAGGCGTGCCGGATCCATTGGCCGGTTCCACCCGCAGCACCTTTAAACGCTCACGCTTGCCCTTGGCCTCAAACTCCGTCCAAGCACCAGGAAAAGGCGAAAGCCCGTGAATGTGCCGCAGAACGTTGAACGCCGGGCGCGACCAATCGATCTTCGCTTCGGCTTTCTCAATCTTAGCGGCGTAGGTGGCGCTGTCCTCGTCCTGCTCGGTCAGTTGCAGAGACCCGCGTGAGAGAGCCGCCATCGCCCGGCCCATCAAGTCCGCCCCAAGCCGGGCTAGCCTGTCATGCACATCTTGCGCCGTCATGGTGTCGGTGATGGTCAGCCGCTCGGCCATCGCGACCGGGCCAGTGTCGAGGCCTCTGGCCATCTTCATCACCATCACGCCGGTTTCAGCATCGCCTTCCATAACGGCCCGATTGATTGGCGCAGCGCCCCGCCAGCGCGGCAACAGCGAGGCATGCAGATTGTAGCAACCATGTTCTGGCGCTTCGAGAACGGCCTTGGGCAAGATCATGCCATACGCAACCACCACCGCCGCATCGGCACCAAGGTCGGCAAAACGGTCCTTTTCCTCATCACTTTTCAGGCTTTGGGGGTGCAGCACGGGGATACCCAGCGCCTCAGCCTGTTCGTGCACAGGCGAGCGGCGCAGCTCCATGCCCCGTCCGGCGGGTGCGGGGGCACGCGTGTAGCAAGCGATGATCTCGTGGCCCTGTCCAACCAGTTCCAGCAATGTTGGAACGGCGAAATCCGGCGTTCCCATGAAGAGAAGTTTCAGCATGGGCGTGGTGTAGCTTAAGCGCCAAGCATTGCAAGTTTCGCTGGTGCGTTCGCGTCGCTCTCGCCCCAAGCATTGCAAGGCGCGACGATCCATGCGATTTCGCACAGCAGCATTTTCACCCGTCTTTGCGGATATTGTTACGCCATGAAGTTCACGCTTTCCTGGCTCAAGGATCACCTTGAGACCGACGCCGATCTGGCCACCATTGTCGACACCCTCACACGCATCGGCCTTGAGGTCGAAGACGTGGATGACCGCGCGCTTTATGCGCCCTTTGTGATCGCCAAGGTGGTGAGCGCCAAGCAGCACCCCGATGCTGATCGGTTGCGCGTGCTTGACGTTGACACCGGGTCCGGCGACCTGGTGCAGGTGGTGTGTGGCGCGCCCAACGCGCGCGAAGGCCTGACAGGCGTTTTTGCGCCTCCAGGTGCCTATGTGCCGGGCATCGACGTGACCCTACAGGTTGGCAAAATTCGCGGCGTGGAATCACGCGGCATGATGCTTTCAGAACGCGAGTTGGAACTCTCCGATGAGCATGACGGAATCATCGATCTGACCACCGAGGTGGCTGCTGGAACCTCCTATGCGACATTCGCTGAGCTTGATGATCCGGTGATCGATATTGGCCTGACGCCCAATCGACCTGACTGCACGGGCGTCTATGGCATCGCTCGCGATCTTGCGGCGGCTGGCGTTGGCAAGCTGAAAGATGGCACCGTGCCTGTCATTGCAGGCGACGGTGCTTGCCCCGTTTCTGTCACGCTTGATTTCAAGGGCGAGAGCCTCTGCCCAACCTTTGCCCTGCGCCTGGTGCGTGGCGTGAAAAACGGCCCCTCACCGCTTTGGATGCAAAAGCGCCTGAAGGCCATTGGCCTGCGCCCGATCAACACGCTGGTGGACATCACCAACTATGTGACGTTCGACCGTGGCCGTCCGCTACACGTGTTCGACGCTGCCAAGGTGAAGGGCAATCTCACCGTGCGCGAGGCCAAAGATGGCGAGCGCTTCCTGGGGCTCGACGGCAAAGAGTACACGCTTGATACCAGCATGTCTGTGATTGCCGATGAGAACGGCGTAGAATCGCTGTCGGGCATCATGGGTGGCGAGGAGTCTGGGTGCGATGAGACCACCACAGACGTGCTGATTGAATCCGCGCTTTGGATGCCCGACAACATCGCCTCCACTGGCCGCAAGCTCGGCATTGTCACTGATGCGCGTTATCGCTTTGAACGCGGTGTGGACCCCGCCTTCAACGAGCAAGGCTTGGATTTGGCAACGCAGTTGGTCGTCGATCTGTGCGGTGGAACACCGACGGAAAAGACGGTTGCTGGTGCCATCCCCGATGTCGACAAGATCATTGATTTCCCAGTCGCCGAGGTGAAGCGCCTGTCCGGCCTTGATGTGCCAAGCCATGAGGTGAAAGCCATCATGAAGCTTCTCGGCTTTTGGGCGGCAGGCTCTGGCGAGGAGCTGAAAGTGGCGGTGCCAAGCTGGCGCCCGGATGTGGAAGGCAAAGCCGACCTGGTGGAAGAGGTGATGCGCATTGAAGGCGTGGACCGCGTGCCCGTGACCCCATCGATTGGTCGCCAAACGGTGATCCAGCCGGTGCTGACAGACATCCAGAAAAAGACCCGCCGCGCCAAACGCGTGCTGGCAGCGCGCGGCCTTATGGAGGCGGTCACCTGGTCGTTCGTGCGTCAGGATGATGCGGAGCATTTTGGCGGCGGATCAGCTGTGCTGCAGCTCGCCAACCCGATCTCCACGGACATGAGCACCATGCGCCCCAGCCTGTTGCCAGGCCTTTTGCGCAACGTTCAAGCCAATGTGGATCGCGGCACCCGCGACGTGGCGCTGTTTGAAGTTGGCCAGGTGTTTGCTGGTGATGCGCCGGAGGACCAAACCATTGCTGCGTGCGGCGTGCGCCGCGGCACTGCTGTGATGGCAGGCCAAGGCCGTCATTGGGTGGGCGATTTCCCCGTTGTTTCAGCCTTCAATGCTAAGGCCGATGCGCTGTCGTTGCTCGATGATTTGGGTTTGGACGCCTCCACCGTACAGATCGAGGCAGGTGGGCCCGATTGGTATCATCCAGGACAGTGCGGCACGCTGCGCCGTGGCAAGGATGTTTTTGGCCATTTCGGTGCACTTCACCCTCGCCTGCTCAAAGCGATGGATGTGGAAGGGCCAGCGGTTGCATTTGAAATCACGCTCGATGCCATCCCCGCGCCGCGCAAGAAGGCGACGCGCACAAAGCCGCCGCTGACTCTGCACGACTTGATGCCCGTGCGCCGTGACTTCGCCTTCGTGGTGGATGTTGATACAACCGCCGACAAGGTGCTGCGCGCGGCCAAAGGCGCCGACAAAGCGTTGATCAGCGATGTCTCGCTGTTTGACGTGTATGCCGGTGAGCGAATGGAGACGGGCAAGAAATCGCTGGCCATTGAGGTCACGTTGCAACCGCGCGAGCGCACGATGACCGACGAAGAGATTGATGCTGTGTCGGCCAAGATCGTTGGCGCCGTTGAGAAGGCAGCTGGTGGGGTGTTGCGGGCCTAGAGCATAAGGCCCGCGGCGCCCATGGCGGCGACGGGCACGAAAAGCCAGCCTTGTGGGATGGTGCTGTAACGCCATCCCCGCAAGGGACCGATCGCGATACCTGCCAGCGCGAATCCCGCCGCGAGAAGCGTTCCGCCAACGGCATAGCCTGAGTTGTTCAGCATAACTGCCAACGCAAACAGGATCGCCATGATTGCAATGGTGGCCGACACAAAGTGCCAACAAACATAAAGCACCTGGCGAGCCATGTCCGGAAGGCCCTCGTCAGCAAGCAGGGGCCGTGCAACCTCTTTTCCGCCGAGGATGAGGTGGACGAAGAACCAGGCCAGGCTAAGCAACGACGCGGCGGTAAACAGGATAAGAGGCAGCATGGTAAAGAGTCTCCGAGAATGCGCGCCTCTTAGCCTTAGAGTTTCGCCTGATGCCACCCGACCATTGGTCACAGCGCGCAGGCTTTACTCTTTTTCTCATTGGTGGTGCGAGAGACCTTGAAAGCTGGCCTGACCCGCGCTAACCACGCGCATTCTGGGCGCAGCGCGCCCATGCGAAGTTTGCTCTTCGCTTTCAAATAAGCTTGCGTGCGCTTTTCAGCGAACGTTGGGACAGATGGCCGAGTGGTCGAAGGCGCACGCCTGGAAAGTGTGTAGGCGGGTAACCGTCTCGAGGGTTCGAATCCCTCTCTGTCCGCCATTTCCATAAAACGGTAGCGCGTCCGAACCCGTTTGGCGGGTTCAGAGCAGCACGGTTGAGTTTTCAGGCTCACCATAAGCCGGTCCGGCCTTACGGTGGGAGATTCTCGGGCGAACTTATCTCAAAGTTCGGCAAAATCGTCGGCAGTAATGCAGAAGAAAGCGGTCATTTCAGAAGCCGTAGGGGTTTCGCACCTTCCTACTCCGATCGGATATTCTCAAAAGTTGCCAGTTCACAGAAAGCTGTGCGGCCCACGCGGCACGATTCTCGTTGGATTGATCCAGTGCAAGCTCCACCAATAGTGCGGAACAATGTGGTCAAGGCGCACGGTGTAAGCCACCCCTGGGCGTGCATGAAGATCACGCATCCATCGGCTGATCGCTGGATAGTCTGCAAGCTGGCGCCAATTGCATTTGAACAGGCCGTGGTAGACATGATCGAACCGAACAGCCGTGGTGAACAAGCGCCAATCTGCCTCGGTGACATGCCCACCCGCCAAGTAGGGCTGCTCAGACAGGACCTCTTCGAGCCAGTCTAAAGACTCAAACAAATCAGCAACCGCTTCGTCATACTGCTCCTGCTTTGATGCAAAACCAGCCCGGTAGACGCCGTTGTTGATGGTGCGAAACACCCGCAAATTTGTCTCGTTGATTTCGGGAACCAGATGACGCGGCCGGTATTCAGCCTCGATGCCCGTTACGTCGACAAAAGCTTCGTCGAACATTCGAATAATCTCAGCGCTCTCATTCGAAACGATGGTTTGGTGCTCTTTATCCCAGAGGACCGGAACACTGACGCGACCCGTCATATCGCGACGGGCTTTAGAATAGATGTCACGCAGATATCGAGCTCCGTTGAGCGGATCGCCGGTGGTGCCATCGATGTCCATATCAAAGGCCCAGCTATCTTCCCCTAAATAGGGAGAGACCACCGACATGCCGATATGGCTCTCAAGACCTTTCAGGGATCGATAGAGGATCGTGCGATGCGCCCATGGACACGCATAGGAGACGTAGAGATGATAACGCCCGCTTTCAGCTTTGAACCCGGCTTCTCCGGTTTCTCCTGCTGAACCGTCCCGCGTGATCCAACTTCGAAACGTTGTTGTCTCGCGCTTGAATGCGCCATCCTCCACTTCATCGTCCTCATAGACCCACTGGCCATCAATCATCATACCCATCTTGGCGTCACCGTTGATAGCTGATGGGGCGCAGGCCAGATGGTGCCGCAATATGCGTGTCGGCACCTTCAACCCGGTCTGTGTTCTGGCAGCTCACAATCCGATACCCGTCTGAGCGCCGCTGTGTGACCATCGAAATCACAGCAACGCGCTGAGCAGCCGTCTCACCATCGGGCGCTGTTTGTCCATCAAGCGTCGATACTGTGTGAACGATCTGGATGTCTGGTGTGAGCTCGCGAACGCGGAGTTCCGTGATTTCACACTTGGCATCGCCAAAGATGTGCCGAAAGCCATAATCATGGGCTTTGCGAATTTGTTTCGCGTTTCGCCACCAGAACCCCACAACATTGACGAAGTCAGCGTCGTCAACAAACAAAGCCGCAATGGCATCGGCATCGCCAGCATTCCAAGCATCGAAGAAGGCCCGTGCAACCGCTTCACCGTCTTCAAATGTCGTCATCACGCGCCATCCTTTGCTTCTAAGAAGTCCAGTTCTGAAGCTGTACTTTGTCGCCCCAACCGCGCGTTGCGATGTGGAAAACGACCGAAACGGGCGATGACGTCTCGATGTCCGCGCGCCCAGTTCAGCCCAGCTTCAGGGCCATAGGTTTCGTGCAACTCCACGCTGCGGCGTTGATCGTCCAAGTTCTCACTGTGCATAAACGGCAGATAGAGAAACGAGCGGCGCTTATCCTCTTTCGGCAGCGCGATATCGTCACCATGCAAAAGACATCGCTTGGCTAGCGCCAATGCCGCATCATCGCTCGCATAACTTTCCGGCGTTCCACGAAAGATCATACGCGGCACTTGATCAAGCAAGATCAAGAGGGCCAGTCGGCCCTCCCGCGTTTGCTCCCAATGGATCAAGTTGCCGTTGGCGCCGAGTTCATAGGTTTGCCCTAGAACCTCTTTCACGCGCGCATCAAACGCAGGTGTTGATGCGAACCAATGGGCCTTGGTATCATCGCTGAACCAGAAGCTCAGAACCTCGGCAATCGTTGAGGCCATCTCGCTTACTGATCCCAACCGGTAGTGCGCAGATAGGTGTCAAAGCTGGTGATGTCGCCAAGCCAATGCTTCAGATAATAGGGCGAGCCATCCATGCCGTAAGTGTCGAAAGAGCGATACATCAGCATCAGCTCTTCGCCTTGCTCGGCCTGAACCTCGTCCCATGTGAGTTGCTGATAGCGAAGCTCGCGACCAAGGACTTTGCCGAGCGTTGCCGTAATCTCCTCCATCGTGGAAACATCGCCTGTGATAGGCGCGGCTTTGTTGGCCCAAACCTCGGGCTTCTCAAATGCTTGCGCAACCATGCGGCCGATGTCATCGCAGGCGATCTGCGCGTAGGGCATCGTTGGATGCATTGGATAGCGAACCAACCCTGACTCCATGATGCTTTGGCGATCCCATTCCCAATTGTCCATGAAGGCGGCAGGGCGAAAAACGGTCCACGGTTTGCCGGACGCACGAACGGCCATCTCGATGTTCCACTTGCTGTCGAGATGCGGGACTTCGGTGTTTCGGTCCATCGTCGACGCACCAGTGTAGACGACGTGCTCAATGCCGGAGGCAGCCAGCGCAGCGGTCAAGTTGAGCCCCTGGCGCTCTTCAGCCTCCACACCGGCCTCCAGAAAATCCTGCACAGAGTAAAGCCCAGCAGCACCTTTCAGCGCCGCATCTAGGGACGCTCGGTCTTCCAGATCAGCCGCCACCACTTCTGCACCGGAGTCGGCCAAGGCCTGAGCGGCAGGTTTGGAGGGGTTGCGGGTGAGCGCCCGCACTGCGTGCCCACCCGCCAACAGATGGCGAGCAACAGCGCCGCCCTGTTTGCCGGTGGATCCTGCGACAACGATTGGACGGTCATATGTCTTTTTGATCATGTTTTTCTCCCAACTTCTTCGTGTTGGGATCAATATGATATGCCGTATGAAAGCTGAGAATGACAACAAATGCGCTTTCAATGCGCATTTATGCTACAAGGCAATCATTGGGCCGATCTTAGGATGCGGGCAAGCGCCTGCACCTTTGCAGTCCGATGCAAATCCATATGAGAGACCGCCCATATGGTTTCATGCCAGTCTGCTTGGGCTTGCCAGACGGAAACAAGGTTCTTTTCTGCTGTGTTTTTCAGCGGGTGAAACCCAACACCAAGACCTGCTCCAACCGCTTCCCACAAAGCCAAGACTGAGTTCACCTTGACGTTGATCGATGCGCTTGGAACCACCTCATGAAGCCATTGCAGATAAGGAGTATCGGGCGCAGATGCATCCACCCCGATAAAGCGATGATGAGCGAAGTCTTTGATCGAGTTGGGTTTACCGTGGGCTTCTATATAGTCCTGGCTTGCAAACAGACCCATTCCGAGCGAGCCGATATCAAGGACGACATTGTCAGGGTGGTTTGGCTTTGGACCGATGCGAAACGCCATATCAGCTTCGCCATATTCTAGCTTGAGCTTCCGATCACTGCTGATCATGCGGATATCCATGCCAGGATGATCCTTCTGAAACCGCGCAATTTTTGGCAGTACGTAAGGAACAAGCACATCCAGGCAGGTGATCACGATCTCGCCATGCAATTCATCTGCTGAACCGCGGGCAAGCCGCACAAGTTCTCCAAACTGAGTGCCCGTGGCATCGGCTATGCGTAAGAGCTCCTGACCGAGTTCTGTCGGCGTGAAGCCGCGGGCGTGTCGTTGGAAAAGCTTTGCACCCAGTTCTGTTTCAAGCGCATCGATGTGACGTGTCACGGTCGCACGATGCACACCCAACGCCTCAGCAGCAGCGCTGATGGTTTGCAGCCGCGCGACCGTTGCCGCGGTTCTGATCTCGTTCCAATTGTCCATCGTTCATGCCGCAAATTCGCGCATTAAGAGCGCGTTTTCGTATCTTTTATGCGTAAATGTAGCATGTCAGACTCGGCCAAGAAAGTGAAAACTGTTTTGTAAATCGAGACTGAAAATGAAGATCCTGGCCTTTGGCGCGAGCACGAGTTGTAACTCAATAAATCGCCAACTTGCCTATCACGCGGCGAGCACTCTCGCCGCTGCATTCGACGGCAAGTGCTCCATTGATCTTCTCGATCTCAACGACTTTGAAATGCCCATCTTCTCGGTCGATCGCGAAAGAGAGATCGGCATTCCGCCCCAAGCCAAAGCGTTCATGGCGCGCATTGAGCGGGCTGATGCGATCATCGCCTCGTTTGCCGAGCACAACGGCACCTACACCGCAGCTTTCAAGAACATTCTCGATTGGGCATCACGGATCGACATTGACGTCTACCAAAACAAACCAGCTTTGTTTTTGTCCGCTTCCGCCGGTGACCAAGGTGCAGCAAGCGTCTTGGCAACCGCCGTTGATAGTGCGCCCTACATGGGCGCAGATTTGCGCGGCAGTTTGTCGGTTGGTCCCTGGGACGTCACGTTCGATGCAGAACTGGCGACATTCAGTGATGGCTCAATGCGCCAACGTTTGCGCGAAAGCCTTGCAGCGCTGGTTGCTCCAGCAACAAGGAAAGCGTAGCCGATGCCGTATGCTGTTTATCTGCTGGCACTTGCTGCCTTCGTGGTCGGAACCCAGAGTTATGTGTTTTCGGGGCTGTTAGCCGACCTTGCCGATGATTTGGATGTCTCTGTCGCAACGGCCGGACAACTTTTGGCGGCATTCGCAATTACAAGCGCCATCGCCTCGCCCTTGGTGGTCAGCGCTCTGTCGCTCTTTGAACGCAAGCGAGTTTTGATTGCGTCTTTGGCGAGTGTTGCGATCATCAACACACTTACTGCCTTCCTTCCTGTGTTCGAGGGCTTTTTGGCAGCGCGTATTTTGGTTGCCGTCGTTTCGGCGGCGGTCATGCCAATGGCAGGAGCCATCGGAGCAAGCCTCGTCCCGCCCGAGAAGCAAGGCCAAGCCCTTGGTATCATCCTGTCTGGACTAACAATCGCCTTCATCGCTGGCGTACCATTGGGAACGGTTGTTGGAGGCCTGTTTGGCTGGCGTGCGACGTTCCTCTTCGCGGCGATCGTCGCGCTGGCCGTGATCCCGGCCATTGCTTTTGGTGTGCCGTCAAGCCGACCGAATGAAACTGCGCCGCGCGCGGACTGGGGCGTAGCTAAGCTCCCCATCGTTCAGCTTGGATTGTTCTTGATTGGAATGTCCTTTGTCGCCGCCTATCCGGTGATTGCCTATCTTGGTCCAGTCATCACAGAAACCACTGGCTTTGAAGGAGCAGCCATTGGCGCGATGCAGTCCGCAATCGGATTTGGCTCAATGGCCGGATTGGTAGTGGGTAGCCTTCTGGCAGACCGGCGTGCCTTCCTACCCAACATGCGGGTGATGTACTTGGTACTGGCCGTTGCATTGTCGCTTTGGACTGTTGCTTTTGCAGTTGGCGTAGCTGGTTCGCTTGCCACCATAGCGTTTGTCGCGCTCGTGATTTTCTTCACATCCGCAGCATTGATCGCGCCGTCACCAGCGATTGAAAAAGCTCTCGTGCAGGCCGATCCCAACCAAAGCGCCCTCACGCTCGCGATGAACACATCTGTTATTTATCTCGGCCAAGGCGTGGGGGCCGGCCTTGGTGGTCTGGTTGTTGGTTCATTGGGCTTTGGAATGCTTGGCTATGTAGGCGGCGGCGTCGCTTTCGCCGCGTTCGTCGTTGCCATGCTTTATCGAAACTCATCGGGTCGAAGCTGACACGCAATGGTATGCGTTAAGTGATTGAGTGTTCGATAGGGGCTCGACCCCGCCTTTTGGCGCTAATCTATAGCCAAGGTGGGCTGTTTCATCTCATCCTGATTTTGATTAAACCAAAACCCAGCAGAGAATTCAAAATTACTTCCCGGTCTTCTAGATCTTGGAAAAGATCATCCAGAAGGTTCGGACTTTGTCCCAGCAGGTCCGCCATTTTTCCGTGATGTGGTTCTACGATCCAATCGCATGCTTGGTGCAGTGCTAGGTTGATCCACCAACTTCCACGACTTCTACCAAACGGTGGTGCGCGCTTTGCTTCGAAGGACAAACGCCGTCTATCGTGAACACGAATCGTGACAGCATATTGCACATTGACTTGCAATCCCGACGAACGCCAAGTGGCGTTATCGGGCGTTGAGGGTTTTTGCGGGATTAAGTGGGAATAGCTGGGATTTGGCGGGAATGCGAAGGAACGGACGCGTGAGACATGGCTCGTGGCAAGGGCCAGCAGAAAATCAATGATGAGCATGTGAGGGTGAAAGCTCGCGGTCTGATCTAGCGCTCCGACCTATTGTTTGTCTCATCATCGGCCTGTCGGCGCAGGCGCACACCCGGTGAGTTCAACGGGTCGCCGATGAACTCGATACCGGCGCTTTCAAGGGCTTCTTTCACACGCTCAAGCGTGCCCGCGCGGGAAGGTGGGATCATGTTTGCGCTTTCGAAACGCTGGATCGTCTTCCAAGTGACATCTGCTTTCTCGGCCAATTCAGCGGCGGATATATTTAACAGTCCGCGCGCAGCACGAATTTGAACCGATGAGATCATTGACAGGAGCTCTTTAAGTACTATTTTATGACTTATGAATGATCTGGTTCGATACTCCAGCAATTATGGCCACACAGCAAGTGTCCTTGACGCCATCTTCGCACGGTGCGTTGGCGCATATTCCGACTTCACTCTTCGAGGCTATCGGTGCGACTTGGACATCTTTACTGCTTGGTGTACCAACAAAGGCGCAGAAATCATCCCTGCTTCCGCAGACATCGTGGCTGCGTTCATCGATGATCAGATCGCGAACTATTCGTACGCTACGATCCGGCGGCGTGTTTCGGCTATCAAGTTCCTGCATCGCATGTGCGATCTCCCGTCACCCATCGACACATCGGTGGTTTATCTTTCGCTTCGCCGCGCTGCACGGACCAAAGGTCGCCGTCCGAAACAGGTGCGTGGGTTGACCGCGGAGATTTTGACGTCGATCCTTGATGCCTGTCCGCAGACCCTCGCAGGGCTGCGCGACGCAGCGATCGTCAGCGTTGGTTACGATACACTCTGTCGCAGTTCGGAGCTTGCTTGGATGAAGGTAAATGATATCGATCTTGCGAGCCAAACTGCCTACATTCCACGCTCCAAAAACGACCCGTTCGGCGATGGCCGATTGGCTCGTTTATCCTCCGCGACGGCAGAAAAAATCGATCAATGGCTCCGGACATCGGGCATCAACGATGGCCCACTGTTTAGGGGTCTTGTGGCCGGGAAACTTCGCCAGGGACATATGGAAACATCCTCAGTCAGGCGGCTCGTCAAAGCATCTGCGCGGCGAGCTGGCCTGGACCAAAACATCGTTGCGTGCTTGAGCGGCCACTCAATGCGTGTGGGCGCGGCGCAGGACTTGATGGCAGCTGGCTACGATACCGTCGCCATCATGACGGCAGGCGGCTGGAAGAATGTCGAGGTCGTCGCGCGATATGTCGAAAAGGCGGCGCTTGCTCGCTGAACTAGCAGGTATGGTTCGATGGCCATAAAGTATGCTTTTCCAACTGACTTGCCATTGCGTTTGTGCGTTCGAGATGGTTGAAACTCTTGCTCAAAACTAGGTCTCCTCACCTCACAAGCTGCAGGACTCACGTGATCAGCGTTGTAAGACCACCTTGGCCGAGTAGCCTTGCCCTGGCTATTCTCCTTGCAACACCCGTTGCAACAGCCCTTTCCCGCAACATCGCCTTTCCGATGCTGGTCCTCGCGACGGCCCTTATTGTGCTGACGTCTGTGCAAACTGATGGCCTCGCCAAGTCATGGGCCATACTGAAACAGTCCGTCTGGCAAATCATGACATCATCGCCGGTCGGCCCGCTTGCGATTGCAATCATCCTGTTTGCCCTAGTTTCTCTCTCTTGGGCACCAGAGGCCTCAAGAGGACTTGGCGCGCTTTCTCAGACAACGGTCGCAACGCTGGCAGCGGCCGTATGTTGTCTCTTAATGGCTCGACAGGTCGAGGTGCCAGGTTGGTTGGTCTGGGCACTACCCCTTTCGGTGATCCTTGCCTGCGTTCTTATCCTGATCGAACTGCACTTTGGCAGCCCCATTCGATCGGCTCTTGGTGCGTCGGCAGAACCTTTTCGTCTCAATCGCGCGGCTGTCGCAGTGGTATTGTTTCTTCCATTGATCCTTTTGCTAGAAGGTTCTCGGAAGCGCCCACTCGTCACCTTAGCGATAGTCGTTCTGGCTGTGGTTGCAGTTTTCCTTTCCCACTCTGAGTCCGCAAAACTGGGCGTATTTGTTCTTGCTGCAACATCAGCTCTGTCGCTGACAGTTAAGCCGCGAACATTGGCACTTTTTGTAGGCCTTGCCGTTCTTGCCAGCCACGTGTTTGCCCCAGCTATCGCCTTGGCACTCTATAAGACCGTCACACCAGAAGCGGTTGCTTCACTATCATCGGTTCTCACAACACACCCCCATCACTTTATACGCCTAGAGATATGGTGGGCCTATACTCAGCAAAGCCTGAATAGCCCGCTCTTCGGACACGGCTTGCAGGCATCACTGTGGGCGAATGAAGCCTACCGTGGCACAGACCCCGTAGTTGTAAGCCGCCTCGCTTACGGTCACCCACACAATGGGTCGCTGCAGGTCTGGTATGAGCTTGGCTTCATGGGCATTCTTCTCTCATCGGCCTTGATGGGGCTTTTCCTGCGCCAAATACTACGACTTCCGGAAAAGTCGACGAGGATTGCGGCGATCCTGATGGCCGGGGCATGGTCTGTCGCCTATGTCAGCCATGGCGCCTGGCAGCATTGGTGGTGGGCGCTGGTCGGTATTGTAGTTATTACCCTAACGGCATCAACGCTTAAAGCCTACATACAGCCATAAGGATGGTAGACATTCTCATACCGGGTTAAATCAAGCTTCCGGTTGAGAAGCCATGGTGGCTTTCAATGTTTGAAAGTATTCGCACTCGTGGACGGCATAACAATGAGCTGGAAGAGCAAAACAGTTGAGCAGGTTGTTTAACGCCGCCAGAAGCGGAGGCCAGACTGATCGGAGTGCCAACGATCAGCAAGTTCATACGCGGATTGAGCGTGTCAGAGCAGACAAATTGTTCGCCAGGGATGTTCCCGAGGAAAGCCTATCCCATCCATAGACTTGAAGCGATACCCGATGAACGCTCGTTACGGGCAAATTTTTTAAGGCTTTTTGCGCTCTACCCAACGTGCACTCGCGTGGCGGCCGAGTTTGCTGGAGCAAATTCGGAACACGGGCCGGATGCGCCTTACGATCCTTTGAGGCCCATCGGGACTTTTTTGCCGACTGGCCCGCGTGGACCGTGCTCATCCCCGTCCTTGCTTTAAGCATGCAACTTTTTCGAGCGTTCGCAAGGCTCAAGAACTGATGAGCGTCCAGGCGCTCTGCCCTTCTCCAAGCCAAGGGAAATAGCACCGGAAAACTCTGCCTCAGCTAATGTGACTTAGGGAAAACAAATCGCAGAAAACCTGTCGCAGGCCAAGAATTGTGTTGCTATTGAATTGCGAATGCCCGATTCGAGGCCAACGAAATCCTGCGTACCCATAACTGCCCATACAAAGTTATTCTCATGCAAATCGATAACCATCCAACTCCGGTCAAGCACCCTTCTATCAGCGTGGGCGTGGTAACTTATCAAAGCGCCGTGACGATAGCAGCGACGTTGGAGAGCCTAGTCGTGGCGGCCCACGCCTACCCCGGCGAGGTGAACATATGGGTTCGGGACAATGGCTCGAGCGATGAGACGACCGCCTTGATCGATCAGATCGCGGCGACGGAACCGACGCTTGCCATGGTCGATGGCAGTGACAACATCGGATATGGCCGCGGTCACAATGCGATTTTGAGGCATTCGGAGGCTCCCGTGCACGTGATCTGCAATCCGGATATCGTCGTGACGCCGGGTTTCTTCCGGGACAGCGCGTCGTTTCTGGCCGACCATCGTGATGTCGGTCTTATGAGCCCTCGCATGACTTGGCCGGACGGATCCGTACAGCATTCTAACCGGCAGCATCCAACCGTGCTTGATCTGGCTCTGCGTCGGTTTGCCTTGGGCCGCCTGGGCGACATCTGCAAGAGCAGAATGGCACATTACGAAATGGCCGAAATCGGTTATGAGACATCCTACGACGTGCCTTTTTGCTCCGGCGCCTTGATGGTTTGCCGACGATCAGCTCTCGATGCGGTTGGAGGGTTCGACGACCGATTTTTCCTCTATTTCGAAGATGCGGATCTGTCTCGAATGCTCCAGGCTGCAGGTTGGAGAACCGTCTTCAACCCCGATGTCACCGTTGTGCATGGATGGCAGCGTACGGCGCATAGGAGCGGGCGCATTGCCTTGGTGTTGGTGCGCAATGGCATTCGGTACTTTGGCAAATGGGGATGGCGGCTTGCCTGAACCCCCGTATATGGTGCAGCTGGCTCACTTGGATCAAACACCAGATTGACGCGGTTGGAACGAAGATATGGCAAGACGAACGCTCGTTACGGGGGGCGCAGGTTTCATTGGTTCGGCACTGACGCGCTTTCTCATTCGGGAAAGGGACGATCATGTTTTTGTCCTTGATGCTTTGACGTATGCGGGCAATCTCAACTCGCTCGCGCCGGTTGTCGACGATCCGCGCTTTACCTTTTTGCAGGCTGATATTGCTGATAAGCAGACAGTCGCCGACGCGATCGGGCTCTTCGCTCCAGACCGTATCATCCACCTGGCTGCGGAAACGCATGTCGATCGCTCAATCGACGGACCAGCAAACTTCATTCGAACGAATGTGGTCGGAACAGTTGTGCTCCTGCAGGCGGCGCTGGACTACTGGAGAGGATTGCAGGGACCTCTCCGCTCGCGTTTTCGCTTCCTGCATATTTCGACCGATGAAGTATTTGGATCTTTGGGTGCCGAGGGCCGTTTCTGCGAAACAACGGCCTACGACCCGCGCTCGCCCTATGCCGCTTCGAAAGCTTCAAGTGACCATCTTGTACGAGCTTGGTATCACACCTACGGCTTGCCGGCGTTGATAACGAATTGCTCCAACAATTACGGACCATACCAGTTTCCCGAGAAACTAATTCCATTGATGATTCTCAATGGCATCGAGGGGTTGCCTCTGCCTGTCTATGGCAATGGGGAAAATGTGCGCGACTGGGTTCATGTCGAAGATCATGTGGAAGCGCTCTGCCTAGTGGCGGATGAAGGTCAGCCGGGCGAGACCTACTGCGTTGGTGGCGATTTAGAGAGACCTAATATCGATGTGGTTCGTGCGGTGTGCGCCGCTCTCGATGAGCTTTTGCCCGATCCGTCCATCGCCCCCCGACACCAGCTGATTTCCTTTGTTGAAGACCGACCAGGGCATGATGCTCGGTATGCCATCGACTCGGGCAAGATGACTCGTGCATTGGGCTGGCAGCCAACACGCAGTTTCGAGACAGGGCTTGCCGAAACGGTGCAGTGGTATGTCGACAACCGCCGCTGGTGGGGGCGTATAAGATCAGGTCTTTATCGGGGTGAAAGGCTGGGGATTGGGGCCGCCTGATGCTGATCGAGGCAACCGATATTGATGTAGTCAAGACGCTCCTTCCCAAACGTCATGACGATCGTCGGGGCTATTTTTCCGAGACCTGGAAAAAGGAACTGTTGGAATCGGAAGGCATCTCGGTCGAGTTCTTGCAGGACAATGAGTCGCTCTCGGTCAAGACCGGTACTTTGCGGGGATTGCATTTTCAGGCGCCGCCGTTCGCCCAGGACAAGCTGGTTCGGGTCGCGCGGGGTTGTGTTCTCGATGTGGCTGTCGACCTGCGCCGCGGAGCGGTCACCTACGGGCGGCACGTCGCGGTTGAATTGTCGGCAGAGACCGGTCGGCAGTTGTTTATTCCACGCGGTTTTGCCCATGGTTTCGTTACGCTGGAGCCGAATACACTCGTCGTCTACAAGGTGAGTGCGCCATACGCTCCTGATCACGACTTCGGACTGGCGTTCGATGATCGCGAATTGGGCATCGATTGGCAGCTTCCAAACGATGCGTTGGAGGTGTCGGACAAGGATAGGCGCCACCCGCCACTGTCGGCACTTCCAGCCTATTTCGAATAAGGATCATGCAATGCGGATCGTGGTGACGGGCAGAAATGGTCAAGTGGCGCATGCCATTCGGTCGCTAACCGATGAGAGCGCCGAAATCATATCACTGGCGCGCCCAACGTTGGATCTTGCGCAGCCAGCAACCATTTTACCTGCCCTCGCCAGTGCCGCTCCAGATGTCATCATCAACGCTGCCGCCTATACCGCCGTTGACCAGGCAGAAAACGAAAGCGAATTGGCCTTTGCCGTCAACGCGACCGGCGCTAAGACTATTGCTGAGGCGGCGGAGCATCTCGGTATCCCGCTGGTTCATCTTTCGACCGACTATGTGTTCGATGGCTCTCTAGGGCGCCCTTACATTGAAGCCGATCCAACATCGCCGCTGGGGGTCTACGGTTGCTCCAAGGAAGCTGGCGAAGTGGCCATAGGCCGAAGCGGGCTGAATTACGTAATCTTGCGCACGGCGTGGGTCTACTCGCCAACCGGTAGGAACTTCCTTAGCACCATGCTTCGTCTAGCAAACGAGCGCCCCGTTGTTCGCGTGGTTGCCGACCAGTTTGGCGCGCCAACCTACGCAATGGATGTGGCGTTGGGCGCAATCCTGGTTGCGCGCAGGCTCGTTGATGATTCAGATAAGGCCGTGCGAGGTATCTTCCATATGACAGCCGCCGGTCAGGCAAGCTGGGCAGACTTTGCGGAGGCAATTTTTGCCGAAAGCGCGGCAAGAAACGGGCCTGCCGCGCGTGTCGAGCGCGTTTCGACAGACGAGTATGCGAGCCCGACGAGGCGGCCGGCTGATGCTCGTCTCGACTGTTCCCGGTTTGCTGCCGCATTCGGTTGGACCCTACCCCACTGGCGCACTCATATCGCCGAGGCTGTCGAGGCTTGTCTCAAACTGGACACCACGAAAGAGGATGAGAGGATGCTGTCATGAAGGGAATTATCCTGGCGGGCGGAGCCGGGACGCGCCTGCACCCTATGACGAGTGTTGTGTCGAAGCAGCTTCTGCCGGTCTACGACAAACCCATGATTTTCTATCCGCTGACCACGCTGATGCTGGCCGGGATTCGCGATATCCTTATCATCACAACGCCGGATGAACTCCCACGGTTCCAAGCACTCATGGGCGATGGTGCGCGATGGGGCGTGGCATTATCGTACAAGGCCCAACCCAGGCCCGAGGGTCTAGCACAGGCGTATCACATTGGCGCAGACTTCGTTGGTGACGGTCCGTCGGCTCTAATTCTGGGCGACAACGTCTATTTCGGCCACGACCTGCAATCGCAGCTTTCGCGGGCCCGGGCGCAAGCCGAAGCCGGCAATGCTGTGATCTTTGCCTATCACGTTACTGACCCGGAGCGGTATGGCGTCATCGAGTTCGATGAGGCGGACGTGGCGATTTCCATTGAGGAGAAGCCAGCACTGCCCCGGTCATCGTGGGCAGTTACAGGGCTCTATTTCTATGATCGGGATGTGGTGGAGATCGCCCGCTCACTGGCTCCTTCGGCTCGCGGGGAACTGGAGATAACCGATGTGAACCGCGCCTATATGGGCCGCGGCAAGTTGAAGGTACAGCGTCTTGGGCGGGGCTTTGCTTGGCTGGATACGGGCACACCGGACAGCTTGCTTGAAGCGTCCGAGTTCGTCCGCACACTCGTAAAGCGGCAAGGCCATCGGATCGCCTGCCCCGAAGAGATAGCCTTTAGACTTCGGTGGATTTCGCGCGAAGAACTCGTCGATTTAGCGCAACGGCTTGGGAAATCTCAGTATGGTCAATACCTTGAAGAAGTGGCTCGCGAAGAGCTCATGTTGGAGAAGTCGAGTGAATAGAAGACTTGAACGCTATATCTGCCAACGCAATCCCTCTGCTAGGGAGTGCAGGCAGTTCGTCCCCAGAAAGACGCTCCAAGTTGAATAGTTCATATTCACGTTGGCTCAGTCGCAGCGTCGAGGACATGCCGTGATCGGCAAAAAAAGAATCCGAGCCAATAACAAGGCGCACAGGTTGGAAATCGACGGCTTGCGGGCGATAGCCGTCTTGGCCGTTGTGTTCTACCATCTTGATTCAACACTTGTTCCAGGAGGATTTCTGGGGGTAGATGTCTTCTTTGTGATATCGGGCTTCCTCATAGCTAAATCTATATTCGCCGATATCGATGCAGAGCGTTTCACGCTTTTGAGTTTCTATGAACGTCGCGCACGACGGTTGGCAGCTCCTTTCCTTCTCGTTGTTGGTGTCAGTACCATATTCGGTTATGCGCTACTCATGCCAGACGACTATTCTGCCTTTGGTTCGTCTGCAGTGTCTGCACTGTTGTTACACTCCAACCACTATTTCTTCGGAGTATCGGGGTATTTTAGTCCTGACGCGCATTCCAAACCGCTACTACACTTTTGGTCGCTGTCGGTGGAGGAACAGTTCTATCTTGTCTTCCCTGTTATGACGCTGGTTGTGGCTAGGTGGTGCGGATCGCATCTTTTTCCAATTTTCGGCGCGTTGGCTGGCTTATCCTTTGCATTGTGCGTGTTCGTGGTCCCGAACCAGCCGGATATGGCCTTCTTCCTCATCCCATTTCGAGCTTGGGAACTCCTGTTAGGTGTGCTGCTTGCGATCGCGTTACGACAAGATCGGATAAGGGTTACAGATGTGGCCAAGGAAGCGTGTTCCGCGATCGGGGTTGTTCTTGTTTTGTGGAGCATCGTATTCTTCACTTCGGACACAACGCATCCTGGATTTCCGACGTTGATACCTTGCATAGGCACGGCGTTGGTGATTTTTGGAGACAGCGAGCGCAAAACAATCCCAGGGTTGGTCCTATCTGCCGCACCGATGGTAGGCCTCGGACGGCTGTCTTACGCTCTGTACCTGTGGCACTGGCCTGTGATCTGTTTTGTCGTTTACTATCTAGGTCGTTCGCTCACAGTGCCCGAGCAAATGGCGGTCTTTGCAGGATCGATTTTGCTATCTATCCTAACGTTAGAATTCATCGAAAACCCAGCCCGCTTCAGAAAGACACGTATCTTCACCGGCGAGACCATCGCTGCGACAATTGTTGTAATTAGTGCGGCGTCAGTCACGAATCTGGCCATTCATCGTTCTGGAGGTTTGCCACAACGTGTCGATCCCGAAGTACGTCGCATGGCTGACGCCCGCTCGGATTGGACGCCTGATCAGTTCACTTGCGCGGATCCGGATCCGTCCGAAATCCGGACTGGGGACATTTGTCGATACACCACTTCGGGAGCAACGGGGCTCCGGGTTCTGCTGTGGGGAGATTTGTATGCAACCGCCCTGCTGCCTCCGATGGTGGATTTGACAGACTCGGATGGGTACGAACTGACGTTCGTCGCGACCAATGGGTGTCCACCAATTCTCGATTTGGAAACGGAGAAAGGCAACTGCGCCGAGGCTAATGATGCTGTCAGAGATCTGATGAAGAACGAGGCTTTCGATCTGTTGGTCATGGCCGCAAACTGGCGGTCCTATGGTCGCGACAATCCCGTCTCGTTCCGCACTTACGAGGAAGATGCAACTGAGGAAGGAATCGGTGCAGGCTTAAGTACGACGCTAGCTTATTCGCTTACGCAAACAACCTCGGTCTTGGTGGTCGGTCAGGTGCCAAGCTACGTGGTTGACGTCCCGATGTACCTTGCTCGAGCTAGCTTCTTCGCGCCGATCGACCAATTGATCGGTACGCGACGAAGGTTGCCTACAGCGCAATGGGAGGTCGAATACGTGCACATTGCCGCCTCAGAAGCAGGTGTGGACGTCCTCGATCCTTCGGAGTTTCTCTGCACCAACGGGCTCTGCCGTATGATGCAGGATGAACTTGTTCTGTACAAGGATAGAGGCCACCTATCCAGCCGCGGCTCTCAGGCCATCATGGGGGAGCCATTGAGGAATGCGATTTCTCGCTTGGCCGGTCACTGACTAGAAATCGTCACCTTCTATCGAAAGACGCATAGAGGCAGTACTGCGAGAGGCGGCGGGCAAGAAATGTCGAACGTAGCGGCATATAGAAGGACCTTTTGAGCTCAAACCCGCTGTCAGTGACATCGTATCAGCCGCTCTTCATTGTAGAAGATCTTGTGGTCTGTGTCAGCATGACAGCCCTTCTCTCCCGGAACGCCGACGAAGAGGGTGGCGTCCGGTTTCAGCAACCGATGCGCCTCGGCCAACAGCGGACCAGGCTCGCTTATATACTCCAACACATTGTCCATAATGCCGACATCAATGGAGCCATCGCAAAAAGGCAGACTATGAGCTGTCATCGCCAAGAAGAACAGAATCTACTGACTCACGGTCTTGATCCCGATGGCTAGGTCACAGCATTCTATGCTAGACGCGATCCTCTCTTTTACGGGGCGCTATTGTCCTAAGAATGATCATCAGATCCGTTAAAAGGTTTCGTGTTGCGACATAGTATTCATCGGAACGCGCCAGTCGCCGAGGACTACTCATATCGATCCCGTCAACCTGGGAAAGCCCCGTTAATCCGGGAAGAACTTCGTAGACGCCAAGTTCATCGCGGGCTTCAACCAATTCTTTTTGTACGGGCAAGCATGGACGTGGGCCGACAAGGCTCATGTCTCGTTTCAGAATGTTCATTACTTGTGGAAGCTCGTCAAGTTTGGTCCGGCGAAGGAGGCGACCAACCCGAGTAATTGCATCTTCCGAAATCTGATGTGTTGCCGCGTTAGCAGTTCCGATATGCATAGTCCGAAACTTAAAGCATTCAAAGATTTTGCGGTCCTTGCCGACGCGCTTTTGGACAAAAACAGGTGGGCCGTTTGAATCCAAGCGAATGGCAAAAAAAATAAAGATGAAAAGCCACCAAAAAAATAATATAACACCCAAAGAAAATGTATAATCGACAAAAAGCTTCAGATTTAGATAAATTTTATTATTCATTTGACGGTCTGATACAATATAATTGCCTTTTTGGCGTAATTCAATCAGATTATCTATAGAAAACACAACGTGTTCCATAGATGCAGTTGGTCTTAATGATCCTAAACACTGAAACAACGGTAAACGTAGAAACTCTGGAAATGAATTTAAGATCGATAGTCGGCCACTAAAATTGTTTGAGTAAACAGCGGGCAACCGAATATGGGCCACCCTAAGACCAGGCACATAGTTAAGCCCATCTTCAGCGGCAAGCTTTGTTCTCGAATAGGCATTGCGATTCCAACCGAGTGTCGTAGCATTGATGAAGATTTGAACGTGTGCGGCTGCCGCCGCTTCACCCATATTCATTGTAAGTGTTGTGTTCGCTTCTTGGTACTCCGCTTCTGAGGCAAGCGTTCCAGGCAGAGCAGCTGCAAGGTGAACTACTACATCCACATCGGCGAAAGCACCAAGGGCTTCAGTGTTGTGGAAAGTTGGAAATCTATGGCCGAACTGCGCTGCAAGTCTCTGCGGATCGCGCCCAAGAAGAATCAGGTCATGTCGATCAGCCAAATGTGCGACCAAGGCAACTCCAATAAAACCAGATGCACCGGTGATAGCTATTCGCATTTTGGCCCAAAGTGTTTCTTTTTGCCGTGGCTGTTATCGCATTCGGACGAGCAAATTCTACTGTGTGGAAGCTTCAAACCAAATTGGTAGCCACTGGCGCAATAAGAAACTCAACGGTTAGAGCCGTTGTACCACTTCTCAGTCCGGATAGCCCAACCATTAAGCTTTCGGGCGACGATCACGGTGACAACTACGCCAAAGCTGTGCTCCATTCAATCATTTTGTATAGCCGGTCGATTTCGCCTGTCTGATCTGCGCCATCTTCGCCACATTGGTTAAGCGGGAGTTGGTACGCCTGCTTCCCAACTTGAATCTGAGGGTTGCATCAATCCACTGTCTCTTCTGCGAGATATGATCAGCAGCTGTGTGCAGCTTCGCGGTCATTCTTTGCGGTTTGCACTGTATCACATCTAATTTGCTTTACCGATTCCCTTGCCTATTGTTCGGTCAATCACGGCGGTAGGTTCACTAGCGACGAGACTCTGTGCGGTTTTCAGACCAAACCATACCCAAAATCGAAAAACCGAAGTCTTTTCAGCGAGTTGAATAATATAAAATATGCTCTAACCAAGGCGAACTCGCAACGCAGGGGCCGAGGTCCTTTCGGTTGAGGATCATCTACAACGGCTTGAACGTTGCGTACAGGCAGTGTTGCGTGAGGCGGTGGGCAAGAAATGTCGAAGGTAGCGGCATATAGAAAGACCTTTTGAGTTCAAACCCGCTGTCAGCGAGCCGTCGTATCAGCCGCTCTTCGTTGTAGAAGATCTTATGGTCAGGGTCCGCTTGATAGCCTTTCTGTCCCGGAACGCCGATGACAAGGGTCGCGCCCGGTTTCAGCACCCGATGCGCCTCGGCCAACAGCGGACCAGGCTCGTTGATATGCTCCAATACATTGTCCATAATGCCAGCATCAAAGGATCCATCGCCAAACGGTAAAACATCTGGTGCCATGACATGGGCCGTTAGCCCGCGCGCATGGCAATGCGCTACAAGCTTGGGATTGATGTCCACTCCGACCGTCTCTTTACGAAAAGCAAGGAAGTCGCCAATACCGCATCCGATATCCAACGCGACACCGCTCAGCTGTTTTGACAGCCTCGGGTAGAGGAATAGGCGGCGGTAGATAAGTCCCTTCAAGCTCCTCGTACGCAGGTAGCTGTAGTAGGTGTCAAAAGCGGTCATAATGCTTCCGCCAAATCTAGGTAGGAGGACGCACATGCCTTTTGGCGAAACCTAGAAGGCAGAAGGCTTTGCTGGGAGGTAATGCTGCGTCTGAGATCTGCTGCCTCTAACATACACCGGGAGAGTTGCGCAGGATCGCTGAAGAGCGTGCCATTGATACCGGGCTCGATCACCTCGCGGTTGCCGTCGACATCCCGCAGTACGGCCGGAATTCCAAGATGCAAAGCTTCAAGCACAGCTCGGCTGACTCCCTCCGACATGGACGGAAGAACCAGCGCGTCAGCTTGCGCCAGGATGAGGTAAGGGTCGTCGAGCTGACCGGTGAGTTGGATGTTATCCTTTAGATTGGCGGACCGTATGGCGGCCTCGATGTCGGCGCGCAGCACGCCCTCCCCTACCAGGGTCACCTGAATGGTCTTTCCACTGTTGATCAGCTGGTGAGCGGCCGCTATCAATTCAAGCGGTTGTTTGCGGGCACTGAGGCTGCCAAGAAAAACAAAATGTAGTGGTTTGTTTCGACCTGCTGGGCGGCGGTAGGGTTCAAGCACGGCCTCGTCGACGAAGTTGCCGATAATGGCCGGTCGCCGGTTGATATAGCAACCAACCTGTTCCGCCATAGGCTCGGTCATAGCGACGACTTTGTCGGCCAACCCCAAGGTCATCAGGTGGAGCTTGGCCAGCAGCAAGCCGGTAAGCCCATAGTCGAAATGATAGTTGCGCGGTAGGTTGCCACGCACACTTGATATCCAGTGTGCGCTCTTGCGGACCAAAAGGGCCATTGCATCTGCGGATAGGCAGAATGAGATCATGGTTGCACCGCCTGCTGATGAGCCACCACGTCCCCCAGCCTCTTCAAGGACTTGGCGCAAACGCCGCACCCCTTTGTACCACTTCCCTGCGGCATGAAGATCCAGATGTCGAACACGATGGTCGAGCACAGCCTGCGCGCCGGGCCCTGATTTGACGGAAACCAATGTCACCTTCCGTTCGTTGACCAGTGCATTAGCAAGCGCAATGGCACCTTTGACCGGTCCTTCTGGGCTCATGGACGGCACAAGAACGAATAATTGTCTCATGGGTTTTTTTGTGCCGCCATGCTTGCCTTTGCCGCGGCCAGGATCGCCTCAGCCCTTAGCTGCCACGTGTGTTTCGTCAGATATGCCTGATGGCCAGCGGCGCCGATCGTTTCTGCCAAATCCGGATCGTCCAGAAGGCGATCCAGACAGCCTATCCAAGCTTCGGGCACATCCGGTGGCGCAAGCAGAGCTGTGTGGCCATCCTCCAGGACTTCGCGCAAAACGGGCAAGTCGGACGAGATGATCGGTGTTCCCGACGCTAGATATTCAAACATCTTCATGGGTGACATCCAGCGCGCCGTGTCCTGGTTGGCAACGCCGATTGAGACATTCCTTTGATAGGGCATAAGCAGCACATCGCAAGCGGACATCGCGCGAAGCGCCACGGGATGCTGCACGAAGCCGGTATATACCAGATTTTCGAGGCACGTATTTGAGCGATGGGCCGCGACATCGGCGTTATTGCCTCCAACGACCAAGAACAGCACGTTGGGGCGTGCAGCGGCCATGCTTTCGATGATTTTTATGCCACGGCCGGCGTATAAGTGCCCAAAGTATCCGCATACACTTTCCCATTCCGAGATGTCCAAGTTCGGAACAAGCGCGGCGAGTTCGGAATACCTGTGTGATGGCGCCAACGGCTCGATGCCGGCGGGCGCCGCATCGTGAAGAACGATACTGCAAGCCGGAGCAACACTATGATGGTCTGTGAGAATGGACTTCAATTGTTCTGAAATGACCACTGTAAGGGTATTTGGCCGTGTCATGATAGCGCATTGAAGGAGTTTACGGAGTCCGAACTCGAGCTGGTGGGTCTCGAAGACTAGTGGCCAGCGCAGAGCAACAGCCAGAATATACGCCGCATAAAGGTTGCGTGATATCACGAGGTCTGGCCTTGCCTGACGCGCCAACTGCGCAAGTGCCAAAACCGCAATCCGCAGACTGTTCCCCCATTCCGATCGGCTGAAATAGCTTAGTGTCGCAAAAGAGTTGGAGGATATGCCGTAAGCTGTTGATATGGCCTCTGGCAGTCGGGACGGATCGGCAATGCCTCGCTTGGTGACTAACGTGACCTTAGCACCGGCCATAGCGAGGCCAGCGCACTGATGTGCCACATGAGCCGAGTTTGCCGTTCGCGACGGTAGAATGGACGGTGAAATATAGTAAACTGAGGTCACTTGGCTCTTTCCATGCAACTTCGAGCTAGCGCCTTAGGTTTGTGCTGTGTCGCATTATAGCTGCAAAATAGTTCGAGATGTTTCCTATGACGGGTCATTTTTTAATGGCAACTATCTGGGTTTGACCGACGGACGGGTGAATGTGTGAAGCGAGCCGGTGCAAGACATGCTTTGGCATGTAGAGTGCCAGTTTGAACAGTGGCAGCGCCTCGAATCCCGCGCGATTGACAAGAGCCTCAAGTGATCTCGGTGTGTATCCTTGGATGTGCTCAAAGGGAGCCATCACATGAGGGCTTGTCCCGTCGAATGGCCAGGTCTCCCAAATCGGTCGCAGGATTTCTTCTTTAGCGACGTTCGGCACACGAACGATGATCAAGCCGTGCGGGTTGATCAGCTTCTTCAGGCCGGTAAGAACGTCGAAAGGCCGCGACAAATGCTCAAGAACCTGCTCGACGTGGATGACGTCGAACTTGCTGCCGATCAAGGCAGAGTAGTCCGAAACGAACAAGAAATTCTCTTCTGAGTTTGCAATGGATCCACGGTTTTTGTTGGGTTCGAAGGCCGTCACCTGAAACCCTGCTTCGATCGCTGCTCTCGCCCAACGACAATTCCCGCTTCCAAAATCCAGTAGGCGCGCTTCCTGCCCAGCTAAACCTCGCAGTTGACGCATCCTGGCGACCATCTGCTTAGTCGGCTGCTGCCCGTCGCCGGCGGTTCTTTTCAACGGCAAAGCCGTTTCATACATCTTTGCTAGTACTTCGTCATTCGGGACGACGGGATACCACCGATGACCGCACTGATTGCACTTCGCTAAGGAAACTCTGTGAGTGTCGGCCCATGTTTCGAAAAGAGAACCGTACTTCAAACGAACAAAGGTATCGAAGCGCACACGTCTCTCGTCGTTAAGGACTAGCATCTCATCCCAGTCAGCAGCCCCACATGCAGAGCAGATGTCCAGACTGCAAGCGGAATTGCTTTTGTCAGGGATGGGCACTAGCCAGTTGCTCCGGGACAGTTCTGAGAGAGGGGTGCCAGCCGATGCCTGGGTAGTCAATGAAACCCCATTTTTCTGCACGCTTGGGGTTCAACGCGCAATCGATCCGAGCAATGGTGAGCATGCGAAAGTACGAGTCCCATAGGTTGGACTCGTTCCATTGACGGCTGTAGTTACTCCAGTGAGTACTGATCCGGTCGTGTTTAGCCCGCTGCAAAGTGATCGAGTAACGCAACCTTTCTCGAAACAAGGTTAGGTTGTCAGCAGTGTATGCCCGTTTTACAAAACGGTGCCAGTTGCGATGGCGAGGTCTTACACAAAGGCTCTCGCAAAAGCCACCGTCCAATTGTTGCTCGTTCGCAATCGCCTGGGCCGTCCGCTCAAGCAGAGACTTGTTGTCTTCTATGCCTGAGGTTCCGCCGGCCGATGTCAAGATGAATACAGCATCATAGTCAAAGCACGCGCCACCACCGGGATAGGGTGCGAAATGACCAGTCTCGTCCGCTAGAACTCGCAACCATTGAGACGGCTTCCATTTGCCTGGGAATGGTAGCACGCATGTACTCAAAAATCTCATACTGATGGTAGCCATTTTGAAATTGGAGGTGAGTCGATCCCCTGTCTGGGCCCCAAAAACCGAAGCGGTTCATTGTAGCGATGTGAAGGCCCAACCAAGACGCAAGTTGCTCCCCTGTATCGAGGCTTGTATACCTTCGCATATGCAATAAAAAGATCGCTAGAAACATCGCCTGGTTCCCAGATTGAGCTAATCCTTGGAAGGCGCCTACTTTACTCAACTCTGCCGCTATATCGGTTGGCATCTGTTCGGTGACAAGATCAACTAGTGGGTCCTCATCAAGTGCATCGAGAATTGTGAGCGCGCTGAGCGTGAAGCATAGCAGTTGCCGAAAGGCCTTGTCCTGCGGAACCTTACTTCCTACCAGCGCGCGTCTGGCTCGGATGTCGCGATATAGTGCCTCAGTAAGGGCGTCTCGGGACGAATCTAAGACGTCGCGCGCGCCAATTAGATGAAGTGCGAAAACTGCAAAGCATCTGGCGTAAGCAGTAGGCTCAGCCTTCGGAGTTAGCCGATAGTCAGCTACATCAGCGCGACAGGAATGGATGAACGCGCGGCAGCGAGAAATCTTCGTTTCGATCGATAGGCTCCAACTCATTGAGATCGTACCAAACTTGTCTGATCACTAAGCACGGCGCCGAGGAACAGGAAAACAACTGGCCCCAGTGCTCCAGAGCGCCACAACGCATCTGAATATAAAAAAACATCAAAGGCGAGGGTGCCAAATAGTCCAATTCCAATAATTGTGAAAACCATGCCTGTGGTATCAACGGCCTGAAGCAATCTCCGCAACAATAGCGCGCCCACTAACCCAAACCAAGAAACCAGTAGGAGCAAACCAAAAAAGCCTGCCTCTACCAAAGTCATTAATGCGAATGGCAGTTGGCCCCGAATACCAAATTTTTCGAACATCAAGTCGCTTCGGTCGGATCCAAGCAAATAAGTCGGGTCAATGATCATGCCACCGAAGCCGAAAATTCTATTTGCTATTGGCGCGTCCCAAGCAATTTTGATCGTGTCAATCATTATCTGCAAACGCCCAATCTGAATATTCAAGTTCTGATCAACATCAAATTCGGACGAATTCATCTGGTGATTAAAGTCGCGAAATAAGTAATCATGCGTATAAATGAAAGCGAAAACAAATTCGTTCAGCAATCGGGAAATTGACGAAAGACTTTCTAACCCTCCCCAATTTCTATCCATTGAATTAAGAGATGGGATTGCGATAATAGCGCTCGGGATGGCTATCATCGCGCAAAAACAGATAAAGAAAATTGATTTTCTATCAATTGTCAATGCTTTTTCAAAAAATCCGTTTTTTCTTGAGTGCAAAAGATAAGCAAAAGTGCAAATAAAAAGCATAATAAATAACATCGTTGGGCCAGCAACCAGTATTGCCCGTTTCTCGTTGATGATCGCGAAACAAATCGCAACCGGCAAAAAAAGCAGCACCCAACGGCGCTGAAAAATGCCGATCGGAACAATTACCGCCATCGCTACTAGTGCAAAAAGAAGGCCGAGCTGCCCCGCTGTTTGATGGAGCGTACCAATCCAGACTTTTTCGTCTATTCCATAGAACAACAGCTTGCCAGCCCCAAAAACTGGCTGCGCGAGAAAAAAGGTGAGTGTTATGATCAGCGCTGATCGAGCTGCCGAGCTAGATATGCCAATCAAATAGCCCGCAGCAAACAAGATAGATATGGCAAGTATTTTTCGGGCATAAAGAATAGCTACCAATAAATCTTGTTCGAGTGTCCACGCACCTAAAGCGCCAATCACAGTAACAAGAAAAAGCGGAATTAAAAGACTAAGCGCTACTGTGCGATTTTCGAACAAACACAGGGCTAAGCACGTCAAAAGCAAAACTGAAGCGTCCAGTATAAGCCGAATCAACCATAGTGGTACTCCAAGCCAATTTATTAGTCCTATTGACATACTTACTGCGACAACAATCGCGAGAAGGAAAAAAATAGTCCTGTCTAGTTGCAAAATTTTGCGCATATTTGGTGGATCAAATTCAATGGCTGACAACAAAAATCGCCTATCAAGTAAAAAACCAGGTTGGTAATTGAAGCTTTCGGTAACAAAACAATGTTATTCATAATGGAGCTGATATCATTGTGTTTTGTCAAAAATAGAGAAATAGCGATAGTTCAAGGGCAGAATGGACCGTCGAACTTGAGAAGGTAAGGCTTGATAGAATTTGTTATAGTGCTTCTCGATCGCGGTAACAGTGGAAAATCGACCGTCAACAACAATTGTTTGTGGTGGGAATTGTTCTATTAAATCGAAGATGTTGTCGTTTATTGCATCTTTTCTTTGGTTGCCATCAATTCTCAGGGAGGGCCCATCAATCAGCACTAAGTCGTAAGCCTCAATGGGAACCTTAGCGTAACGAACCGCCGGAATCTTGATATCGGCGACAGCGTCCGTACTTATCATTTGAAATTGTTTGTCAAAATCAACAATCCCCGCCAGTTTCTTGGCTTGCTCAAGCCACTTATCGCTTTCATCAATTGTTGTAAGAGCACGATGTTTGGACTGCTTTACATAGATTGCAAGCAGGGCAGTGGTGGTTCCAGCGCCAAGTTCTAAAATTCTTTCAGGTTGATGTTCTTCTAGAATTCGCTGCAGTTCAATGAGTTTGTATACTTGGTAACGATGCGTCAAACCTCCAATTGTTCTGTAACGTGTAACAATTTCATTTGTACATTGAAAAAGAGAGCGGTAGCGCCGAAAATAGAAATGATGAGCGATAGTTACAGAAAATCGATGCATTTGTGCGGCCAAGAACCTGCGCCCTTTAGTGAACATCTGAATCATGCCTTGGTGAGTAGACTATCTGAGCCAAGATGGTTGACCTATTCTGTGTAGTAGTCCCTTGACCTGGTTGCCGACTGTACGCATTGTGACAATACATGCAATTGCCCAAATAATAGCAAAGAAAAGCATTGATAAGAACAGGCCAATCTTACTCCAGCCGGCGATCAAGCCGCCTATCCACCATGCTAAGCTGGTGAATACAATTGCGATTAGGGCAGGGCCGACCCAACCCTCAATCAGTAACCTCGAAAAGCTTATCCCCAGGTGTTTGGATAGGATTAAGGGCATAACAACGCATCCACGTAGTATAACGATTCCGCTTATTCCCATTGCAATGCCGATGATACCGAAGTCCAATGCGTATAGCGCAACTGCGGCGAAGATTGCGATAAATGAACCAAGTAGTTCGGTTATTCCTGCGCGCCAATGAGCATTACTTGCACTGAGAACAACTCGTGCGGTCAACCCAGGAGCAGTGATCGCGGCAGTAAACGTAAATAATGTTAAAACAGTTGCCATGGTCGAAACACTATCTCCGAGTAGGTTGTGACCATCCAGCCATAAATTAAGAACAGGCACTCCGACTAATGAAATCACGGCGGCCATACCCCCCATAACGAGGGTCAAGGTGTGCGTACTGACGCGATAAGCTTGATAGACTTTGTCGAAATCCATCTGTGCTGCGAGTCCGCTCGCGATCGGAGTCAAAAATCCAGCGCTTGATCGGGCTATCGCCATAAGACCGGCACTCAACATGATTGGCAAACCGATCAAGGCAGCTGCATTTGCTCCACCTTCTATCGCGCTCGCGATCATCGCCGGGCCATGAAGTGTCAATGCCGTTGCGAGGGATACGGCCAAAGAAGCCGCGGCTAGTGAAATCATGGGAAGAGTAAGAATTCTGAATTCCGACCAGGTTGGTAAGCGCGGTTTGGCCAGTCGGATTGCGTAGGTGCATTGCAACAGAGGGGCAATTAACGAGCAAGCTAGCATATATACAGCCACAACGACAAACGATTGATTGATCCAAAATGAGAGCATAAAGACGCCTGCTATCTTCGTAATTGCAGATGCCATCTCTGCATAACCAATTAGATCATACCGATGGGAGGCGGCTAGCACCCCAGTGCTGAAGCGCAGTGGTAGAAGTATACCACCAATGAAAAAAGACAATATAAAAAGTAAAGAAGAATTATGATGTAGGTCAGAACTTATATTGTACATTGTGGGCAATGACAGGCCGACGGGAAAAGCGATTCCAAAAACAACCAATGCCATGGTCGTGGCTACTATCAGCGCGATGGCTACCACCGCTCTGGGGTCTCCGCGAGTACTGTCCGCCCGCATTGCTGGCAGAAGACGCGGTAATGCCGAGGGCAAACCGAAGTCCGCAAAGGTTACAATGTTAACGACGCCGGAAACCAACGCCCAAACACCCAACAACTCGAGCGGGAAGTTGCGCGCGAGAACCGCGGTAACAGCCAAGCCGGCCGTTCCAACAGTCACTTTTTGCAGCGCATTGACTCCAACGTTGCGCGCAGTCTGTGAGCGGTGAGGTAACATAAACGCACTTTTTGATGGGTGAATTTTGCTAGCGGCCACGCTGTGCCAAACTCCAAAAAAATCTACCAACCTCTTAACATGCCGGCAGCTATCGCCAATGGGCGTAGCGCAATCGACAAAACGATTAATTCACGCGTTATCGCAAAGTCGAATCATTGGGCAATGATCAGACCACCAGTTCGTACATGTTATGAACGATGGGCTCGTTGATAAACAACGAACCATATTACACCAATTTCCAAAGACAGCCGCGGCCGTCCAATAGTGTCATCAGTTCAATGTAGCAAAACTAGCAGATGGATTTCAGCGTGACAAAAATATGCAGAATTTTTGTTCAACTGAACAACGAAGCGATTTTTTTTGCGATATGTATATCTGCATCTCGGTTGGACTCGACTGTCTTTCCACCGATATGTGGAGTAATGATTACGCGAGGATCATCGCGAAAACCTTTCCATATAAGGTTACTGCGTGGCCAATCGCGTTGTTTGAGGCCTTCGCCCGATAGAACATCCGTGGCGTATCCGCCAATCGAACCTGATGTCAAGGCCGATGCTAAGGCATATTCTTCCACAATCTCCCCACGTGAAGTATTCACAATAAATGATCCTGGCTTAATCTGCTTGATTGCTGCAGCATCGATTAGACTATGTGTTGTTGAACTCAAAGGCACGTGCAACGTTATGACGTCTGACTCTCGCAGCACGGTGGCCATCGAGACCATTCGCACCCCGCTATCTCGCAAGTCGGTCCTAATATCATTTGCAAGCACGGTCATACCAAACGCACTCCCGTAGTTCGCCACCATGCGCCCTAATCGGCCGTAGCCGATGATACCAAGGGTTTTACCTTTGAGTTGAAAACCTTGAAATGCGTCGCGATCCCAAACGCCTCTTTTCACGCTTTCGGCGGCTGCGGGCATATTTCTTGCCAACATCAATAGTAGCGCCCAGGCAAGTTCAGCTGTGGCAGACAATCCGTGAAGGAACTCTTGGTCGCCCTTGAGTGACAGAACTTCGATACCACGTGCCCTGGCTGCTTCCGTGTCGATGTGTTCGGTCCCTGTGGCCGGACAGGCAATCACACGTAGTTTGGTTGCCTTGTCAATGAGCTCTTTGTCGACGCGGACACCGAAGCGTAAGACTAGGGCATTATAATCTGCAATGCACTGCAGGAGACGTGCGCGGTCACAGGCAATTTCATCGAGCATACCGATACCCCTGAGGATTTCGCTAGCTTCTTCCGCAAAGCCGACAGGCTCGATGTTTAGAATGCGGAATACCGTCACCGCGCGCTCTTCTGGAAGGCTAGCAGAAAGGCTTGCCCCAACCTTTCGGAACAGATCCAGCCGTGTTGTCCCGTAAGGAGACGGCGGGATGCCAATGCGGCTTGAAAGATGCGCGTGAGAATCCATTCAGCGGGAGGTGGAAGCAGTGTGAACGGAAACTCCGGCGAGTGGCTGATCATCGGCATCGGATACATGCCAAAAGTGTTGACGTTCTCGAACGGTAAACCTTTGATGGCTTTGAGATAGCGTTCCGAGCCCAGGTCGCTGCGGTAGACGTCATCCTTCGGTGGCTGGGATTCGGTGTGGCTCGATGCCAGCAATTTGAGCCCGCGATTGGCCCAGTTAAAGTAGCGCTGAACATTGTCTGGGCGTTCGGGCACAATGTAGGCGATAAACCAGCCGCCCGGCTTGAGGACACGAAGTTGTTCGGCAATCGGCTGACGTACATCTTCGAAATGCTCCAGCAAGCCTATGCTGGTCGTCGCGTCGAAACTGTTGTCGGGAAACGGAAGTGCATTTGCGTCACCAGTGGTGAACGTCCCAAGCAGTCCGTTCCGCTGAAAAATCTCGCTGGCAATGGTCAAGGCGGTGGCCGAATAGTCCAGAAGCGTACACTCCCACCCGGCGTCTGCGAAGTAACTGGAAAGCGAGCCGCGCCCGCACCCAACCTCAAGTGCCTGCCCCTTCCTTTCGGCGGCTTCGCCCATCAGGCCCTGGAAAACCTCCCAATGGCTGCGGAATGCGAGCTGAATCTGATTGGCTGGCCGTCCTCGAACCCAATGGTTGTAATACGACTCCTCGCGGCTCCGCCAATTGGTATCGAAAGCAGTCGTGCTGCCGGTTATGTGGGCGTGTTCGTTGTCAGACGTCATGTCGTCAGCGCGTGAAGAAGGATTTTTGGATTGATATTTTCGCATTGGCCAAGATCTCGGCAATCCTTGGCCCGGCCCTACCATCGCCGTACAGCATGTCGGTCTGATAGTGGCCATGAGCGATTTGTTTGCGAACTGCCTGCTCAATACCCGCCCTGTCATATCCGACGTCGATTACATTATGTGCCCGTTCGCGTCCTTTTTGACGTGACCCTATGTTTACGACCGGAACACCGAGAAATGCTCCTTCGCGGATTCCACTGGACGAGTTGCCAAGAAGGCATGCGGAATTCTTGATAAGGCGCGCATAGTCCTCGACCCCAAAGTTTCGAAAAAAGTGGATGGGAGCATCCGGATTCCGGGTGCGAAACATCCGCAAGCCCTTAGAGATATCATCCGATCCCGCATCGATGTTCGGCCAAAGCCAGACGGCTTGTATGTCTAATGTATGAACCGCGGACAACGTTTCGTTAATTTGCTCCAATCCCTGACCGAACTCGGTCGTAACTGGATGTTGGAGCACAACCAGATAGGGACGGCTGGGATCGAGGCCTGGCCCCGTCCCTCCGTAGTTCTCGAAAAAATCCACCGGCATCTTCATGTCGGTGGAAGCAATCGCATCGATGGACGGGCAGCCGGTGATGAAGACAGAGTCCGGGTCTTCGCCCATTTGAAGAACTCTTTGCTGCGACTGGTCGTTGGTCACCAAATGCAGGTGAGACAGCTTTGTGATTGCATGACGAACGCTTTCATCAATCGAGCCCGTTACTTCTCCACCCTGCGTATGAGCCAAGGGAATGTTCATGTAGGAGGCCGCGATCGCCGTCGACATAGTTTCAAAACGATCAGCAACGGTGAGTACAACGTCCGGCTGCAGGTTTTCCATCAAGGTTGAGAGTTCGATAACACCAAGGCCGGTCGATTTGGCCATGGTTGTCGGGTTGTCACCTTCAATAATCGAATAGACTTGTGCGTCAATCTGGAAGCCATCCTCGCGGATTTTGTCGACCACATTGCCATAGCGATAGAGAAGTGCCGAGGCTGCAACGATCAGACTGAGTTCCAAGTCCGGATGATCGTCAATCGCGCGCAGTACACTTTTGATGCGGCCATAATTCGCCCGAACTCGCCACCACAATACAAATGCGGCGTTTGGTTGATGTCATATGAGTCCTCGAAAACAACGGATGGTTCGTATGTACTATCATGCTGGCAGTGTTGCCGACGGAAAAGCTCGAAACTACTCGGATGAGCCCTCGATATCGTCCCAAAGCAAAACACGATCAGCCGACACGTCTTTTGCTAGTCTGAGGCCTGCAAGCTCTGCCAACTGGGCGGCCGGAATTCCGTGCCCGGGCTTCTTGGCAGTAAGGTCTGCAAGCGTCAACCTGGAACCGGCCGGCAGAGGATTGCGAAGAGCCACGCTCTTGTTGAAGAGAGCCCGCAAGTCCGCCAACTGCTCCGCGTTGTCATCTTTGGCAACCGGATTTCGCGCCATGATATCGAAGGCCGAGCGGGCTTCAACGATGAAGGCAAGTTCTTCAAATGTCACTGAAGCGGGGACGTCCGGCCCGAACATTTTGCGGTGAAATGTGACGTGCAGTTCGATAATCTGAGCATTGCCCGCCATTGCCGCCAGCGCCGGGAAAACAGTTCCACTGTGGTCGGATAAACCAACCGGCAGACCATACCGCTGCCGCATGTCATCTAGTACGTTCAAACCCACCTGTTCAAAGGGGGTGGGATACCGACTTGAACACTGCAAGACGCCAACAGGCACCTCAGCTTGACGCAACCTGTCGACCGCCGCATCGATTTCAGCCCAACCACTCATTCCACTGCTCAACAAAACGGGCTTGCCAGTTGCAGCGCAGGCATCCAGGAGCTGCCAGTTGTTGACCTCGCCGGAACCTATCTTCCAGGCGGGCATCTGAAGGTCGTTCAGCAGTGTTACCGCTTCCAACGAAAACGGCGTGCTCAAGAATATGATGTCACGGCTCGCCGCGTGCTGCGCCAGACTGTTCCATTGGTCCTTGGTGAATTCCATGCGGCGCCAGTAATCATAACGGGTGTCATCCTGGTTTCCCGACAAACGCACGCGAAAAGGCTCTTCAATCGTGCTTTCGGCAGATGCGATATGCGTTTGAAACTTGATTGCGTCGGCACCAGCATCTGCTGCAGCATTGATAAAAGCGTGGGCCTGCCCAAGGGATCCGTCATGGGATTGAGCGACTTCTGCAATCAAAAAAGCCGACTGCGCGCTGCTGATCGTACGCGCACCGATTTGGAACGTCGAAATGCTCATGATGCTATGTCCTGTGGTCGCAACTCATACCTGGGCTACCGACCATCGTCCCGCGGCCTGTATGCTCATGTCTTTGTTGAATCTGCCGGAGCGTTGATGGCATTGAGGGTCACGCTGTGCGCCCCGGTATGGGTTCGTCAATGTGGCCGCGTTGCACCAATTCGCAAGCGGGTATAGTCGGCCAGGCGTTCCAAGTCGCGTGATCTCTGGTCCGTCTCGTCGCCTGCCAAATCGTTGACTTCACGATGGCGGTTCTCCTTACCCAGCAGGTTTGCATAAAGGTCGATAGGAACCGAACCATCGACTATGGCTGCGATAAAACACTCTATCGCGTCATCGCCGGACGTCTCAGCCAGAGTCAAGAGGGTTGTGATCTGCTGCGGCAGCCGCCAGAGGTCCTTCACCTTGCTCACGATCGCGCCCGGCAGTGCGCAGTAGGTCGGGCGCCCAAAGGCAAGGACCGGCTTGCCAAGGATGGCGGCCTCCAAACCAATGGTGCCGGAAATTATGGCAACGAGCTTCGCCCGCTTGACCAAAGCGATGGACGGCAGAAATGGGTCAGCAAGCCGGACGTTGGGAATCTCCAGGATTTTTTCGTAGTAGCCAACCGGTCTGAAGCCGATCGATCGCGGGTGTTCCTTGACCAGAAGTACAACGTTGCTGGGCAGAGCGAGGGCCAGGGTCCTGATGAGTTCGATTTGGTTCTGAAACGGCCGACCAAAGACCTGCATGGATACCTCAGGTTCGAAATGCAGTGGAAAGAAGCCGAAGTCTCCAAGCTTTTCGATGTCTGCCAGTTGCAAGAAGCTTTTACCTAGCCGCTTGCTCAGCTTGCGCGCACGCCAAGGCTGAACGATGCCTTCGATGAGGGCGGGTATTATGAAGCCATCAAGGTGGTTGTCATCGCGCACGACGGAGTTGCCCTGGCGGCGGAGTTCTAGAGCGGCCGCTTTCGCAAGTTTCACCAACTGCCTGTGGGGTTTGAAATCCAGAAGCCGTTGATCCAGCCGAATGGCGCCCTCATATTTAACGCCCTCGGCCTTGACAGTGTCAATATAGGACCGCGCAATCGCCTTTGCCTGTCGGCTGGTATCGCGTGCCGCGTAGTGCTTGGCGATGTGTGAGGAAAGCGCAATCATATCGTCATTCAGGGACACATAGTTGCGCACCTTAGTGGCTTTGAGTTGCAGGTAGTCAATGCCTCGTGCTTTGGCCAAGCGCCCTGCGATATAGTCGCTCAGAGTTGCCGTTCCGAATGTCAGGATGATATCCGGATCCGTCGCTGCCAACAGTTCTTCGAAGCCACGCAGCGTTTCGGCCAAAACGGCCAGCATCTGAGTTTCGCTCAAATGCGGACGATAGTCTTGCGTGCGCTTGCTGTAACGTCCGTGGAACAATCGCCTGTCTGCCAAGAGAGCATGCCAAGCAGGCTCTCCCACCTCGTGTTCATAGGCGGTAACAACATCCCGGTCTTCCTGCCGCAAGTGCACCCGCGAAATGGCACGATGGGTTACGTCCCATTCTTTGACCAGGTCAAGGTTTTGCAGGTAGGCCTCCGGACGCGCCTGCGAAATGCGCTGAAAAGCGGCCGAGTCGCTCACGAAGGCGCCGACCATGACTGCATCGTGCGAGGCTTCCAAAGCGCGCGCCAAGTCGATCATCAAGCCGAAGCTGCTGCCCTGTGCGACGCCGACTATCCGCTTCATACAGAATCTATATCCTCAATTAGGTCGTTGAAATGATGCAGATTTGCCCGCAACAGCGCGTCGGCACGTTCAAGATCAGTGGCATAGTCAATATCAACTTCAAACTCCGGATGCTCCATAATGAAGGGGAGGATCTTGGATCCGAACAGGCGACCTTCATCCAAGGTTCGCGAAGGCCTGAATAGATAAAACGACCCTGTGTTGCGATAGCGTTGGGCACGCTGCCGCTTCGGTATTCGCAGATCACGTTCTGGAATAAGCAACCCATCTGCATCAATCTCGCCGAGGAGCAGGTCGACAGGCGCAACAGTCATAAGACAGTCCGCCTCATCGTGCAATTGGAACAAGTCGATTGCGCGGGCAAGGTCGCGCGGTCGGCGGAGCGGGTGCGTCGGCTGCAGCAGAACAACGTAGTCCGGAACTTCGCCGGCGATGCGCTCTTCTTCCAAGACCGCTTCGATGACTTTTTGATTGGTAACATCGGGCTGGCACAGTGCCTCAGACCGGTGGTGAGACTGCGCACCATACCGCACCGCCAGCTTGTGCACCACTGGGCTTTCGCTACTGACGATCGTCTTACTTATCGAGGGCGTGAGTCGAGCGGCAGCCAGAGTGTACGAAAGCAGGGGTCGTTCGAACAACAAAGCCAGGTTTTTCCGAACCAGCCGGCGAGATGTGAGCTTGGCAGGGATGATGGCCAAAATGCTGGGAGGCGATTGAGACATTGTTGGGAACCAGTGGCGATTTCACGGAATCTTAGGATGCCACGCGTGGAATCGGCTCGTCGAGCGCAATCGGCAAGGCATCGAGTGCGCTGCGTAGTCTGGCTTTTTCGTCGTCGGTCAGAAGACGGTACAGCGGATTGACGAACTCGTCGCAGATACCGCGCAGGTGGAGAACGTATTTCTCTTCTGCTGCATACTCTCCATTGTCCGTTCTTGGGAGCCCCTGTGAGAACGCCATGATCGCGTACTGTTTCGCCCGCGCTGTGGACCAATCCCCCGAGACAAACGTATCGTGCAAGTCCGTGAAAAGCTCGGGAAGGCAAGAGCCTTCGCTCGTCGTATGCGCCTTGGCCCCCAAAACCAGCATCGCGTACATCTGGGCGCCGCCTGCCCCGATGACCTGAAAACCATCATCCTGAAGCGCCAGGGCGCGCATCATTTCGACCAGATTGTAGCCGCCAACCTTGATCCCAGCCACATTGGCGTGGTCTCTGACCGCCTTGATGACAACGTCCGATATCGCCTTGCCTCGCTTGGGATTGTGATAGAGCCACAGAGGGTGCGGTGCCCGATCAGCAAGGGTGAGAATCAAATGAACGAGCCGCGCGTCGCTCATTTTGACGTCGAGTGGAATGATATGCAGGCCGTCGATTTTGACGTCAGCGACGCGGTCAAAAAACGCCAGGTTGTCGCGGATGGAAGCCAGACCGGTGCCGATGAGCAAGGGTATTCGTCCCTTTGCAGCCGCGACCGTCTCGCGGGCAACAGCTACCTTTTCTTCGAAGCCGATATTGAGGTCTTCACCCGCGGATCCGAGGACCCATAGACCTCCGCTCCTCTTGGCAATCAAAAATTCGACAAGCGAGTGAATTCCATCGCTGTCAATTGAACCATCTTCCCGCATTGGTGTGACCATCACGGGCACAAGACCTTCGATCAATTCTCTCTCCTTTGACGATCAAGCGCCATTCGTTAGATAGCTGACAAATAATTGCCACTGATTTGCTTGGAACCAAGACTCATTACGATCCTTTCCTGGCAAGAGACGTCCGCTTCACAGGCGCAAGTCCGATAGGTCGCGGTCGATAACGTTCTTTAGATCGTACAGGACGAAGTTCCCCTTGCCCAAGGCATGCAGTTGCTCAGCATTGAGCCCCTCGAACTCTCGATGGGCGACTGCGATGACGATGCCGTCATAAGCGCCGGCTTCGGGGTTTGGCAGAAGCTCTAGGCTGTATTGATCCCGAGCTTCCTTGGGATCGGCCCATGGATCGTGGACGTCGACATCCGCGCCATAGTCACCCAACTCCCTGACAACATCGATAACCCGGGTGTTCCTCAGGTCTGGGCAGTTTTCCTTGAATGTGATGCCAAGCACCAAAATCCTTGACCCTTTTATGTGGATTCGACGCTCAATCATCGCCTTAACCATCTGATTGGCCACATAGGCGCCCATGCCGTCGTTGATGCGGCGCCCCGCCAGTATGATCTCAGGGTGATAGCCAATCGTCTCGGCTTTGAACGTAAGATAATACGGATCAACGCCGATGCAGTGCCCTCCGACCAGCCCCGGTCGAAATGCCAAAAAATTCCATTTGGTACCAGCGGTCTTGAGGATCGCTTCGGTATCCAGATTCATGCGATTGAAGATGATTGCCAATTCGTTCACGAGTGCGATGTTGAGGTCGCGCTGGGTGTTCTCAATGACCTTGGCCGCTTCTGCAACGCGAATGCTATCGGCTTTGTAGGTCCCGGCCGTGACAATGCTGGCATAGAGCGCGTCGATCAGGTCTGCGATCTCCGGGGTGGAGCCCGATGTAACTTTTCTGATGTCGGTCAGGCGATGGTTCTTATCGCCCGGGTTGATCCTTTCGGGGCTATAACCGGCGAAGAAATCGATGTTGAACGCCAGCCCCGAGACTTCCTCCAAGACAGGCACGCAGTCGTCTTCCGTTGCGCCAGGATAGACCGTGGATTCGTAGACAACGATATCACCCCGTTTGAGCACCGCACCGATCGTCTTGGAAGCAGAAATCAGAGGAGTGAGGTCGGGACGCTTTGACGCGTCAATGGGCGTAGGTACGGTAACGATGTAAAGGTTGCAGTCGGCAATTGCGGATGGCGACGACGAAAATGTCAGC
Organism: Ahrensia marina; assembly: GCF_042140245.1. Classification (GTDB taxonomy): domain Bacteria; phylum Pseudomonadota; class Alphaproteobacteria; order Rhizobiales; family MH13; genus MH13. The sequence continues at coordinate 265,912 of NZ_CP159483.1, forward strand.
TTGGACGCCTCGGCCAATTCTTGATCCGTCACCTCTAGTGTGGCGTCGTGGCCGTTCCGAAGTGCGTCGACCCTCGCGCCATTAACATCGAAGCCGACGACCGGACGCTGTTTGCCAAACTCAACGGCGAGGGGAAGCCCGACATAGCCAAGGCCAACCACGGCGATGTTCAAGTCATGTATGCCGGGGGGTGCAGTGCTGATTGGCACGTAGGGTACTTCCGTCTACTTTTTGACGTTTCACACAGATTGCGCCATGGAAGGATAAGCGGACAGCTGCGGAATTTGCAGTCGAGTTGCGAATACCAGACAGCCCACGGCAAGCTCGTGTACTTCGTTGCGGCTTGGCTAACAAGCACATCTGAAGATTGACGGTCAATGACTGAACCTAAGCCCGCTTGTCTGGTATGCTGGCTCAGAAGTTTGCTCGCGCACTAGCTGTAAACCACCTTAAAGTGATTCTTAGATGCGGCCTATTGCCTGCTATGTGGTCGCGACACTTGGATTATTCGCACTGATGCGAGGCCCGAGTATCGGCACCATGTGTCGTTCCTATCGCTGCTCTAAAGGCCAACGGGCTCGAGCGTTTCTCACGTATATAGATTAAAACGACAATCGAAAGAATAATTACTATCATACACTATAATATGGTCGAAATTCAGGTGCGAAATTGATAAACTTGCTAGAAAGCCTGATTCAAAATAAATGTTAGTGATCAAGAGCCGATCTTCGTAGCGATTGTTACTGAGAAATCGATCTTGGAGTAGCAAGCCGAACGATGTTTTCTGCACCTCTTTGACCTTCAAAATCTTCTACGTAGGCGGAGGCGATGGATCTAATGGCATGATCGTCTCTCCTGGCTACGGCATTCTGTACGGCCGTCAGCATGTCAACCCGCGTTTGATTTTCCACTCCCGATGTCTGTGCTCTGAAGATCTTGGGGTGGGGCGTTGTAGTTAGAGCATCGTCTTCAACAAGCAATTCCTCATAGAGTTTCTCACCTGGGCGGAGGCCGGTGATTTCTATGGGTATATCGCCGTGCGGATCGTCAGAATCACGCACCGTGTGACCCGACAACTTAATCATGCGCTTGGCCAAATCGATGATTTTGACCGGTTTGCCCATGTCGAGGACGAACAGATCGTCACCGCGGGCATAAGCACCTGCCAAGAGCACAAGCCGCGCAGCCTCGGAGACGGTCATGAAGTACCGCGTCACCTCCGGGTGGGTGACCGTCACCGGGCCGCCGCTTGCGATCTGTTTGGAGAACAGCGGTACCACCGACCCGGACGAACCCAGGACGTTCCCAAACCGGACAAAAGAGAACCGCGTCTTGGTTTGTCGCTGCTGTGCGTTGCACACGACCAACTCCGCCAGTCGCTTCGTCGCGCCCATGACATTGGTCGGGCGAACGGCCTTGTCGGTGGAAACAAGGATACACCGGTCGAGTTCTGCGGCAATACAGGCATCGACCACGACACTCGTGCCGAGAACATTGTTGCGGGCCCCTTCGACCTCATTGGTTTCGATCAGCGGTACATGCTTGTAAGCGGCGGCGTGGAGGACAACATCGACCGCGTTGGTACGCAAAGCTGCCTCGATAGCCGATCTATCGGTTACAGAGCCCAAGATGGTCAGGAGACTGACATTCTTGTCATCAGCGTCCTTCCTAAGTTGACGTTCGATCTCATACAGCGCGGGCTCACTACGGTCGAACAAGATGAGTTGCACAGGGCCGCAATCAAGCAATTGGCGGCAAAGATCCCCTCCGATCGATCCCCCGGACCCTGTCACCATGACGGATCGTCCGGCATAGGCCTTGGCTATCTCTGGAATGTCGAGGTCAACTTTGTCCCGGCCGAGCAGATCATCCGGATCGACGGCGATAAGGCTCTCCAAATTCGCCTTGCCGGATACAAGGTCGACATAAGAGGGAACAACTTTGACCTCACAACCCATCTCGCGCATCTCGCGGATCAAGGTTTCCTTGCGATCCAGGGGCAAGGATGGGATCGCGATCAAAACCTGTTCGACCCGTCCCTCCTTTGCGGCCTTTTTTAGCGTACCCAATGGTTTGACGCGAATGCCGGAAACAATAACATTGTGGAGCGATGGATTGTCATCAATAAACATAACCGGCTCAAGCTCTGCCGATTGCTTCAGCGATGCCGCCAATTGGATCCCAGCGGCACCGGCACCATAAATCGCGACAGGCTTGCGGTTGCTGCCAAATCTGGCGGCTGCCAGCAAAAAACGCAGGGCTGCGATACGGACGCATACGGCAAGCAGAAAGAAGCTTGCACCGTAGAGGACCGGAATCGACCGGGGTGCACCTGTTTGAAGGAAAAAGGCGGCCGTCGCTGCAAAAAAACCGATGGTGGCCGAGCAGACGGCGATGCGCCGAATGGCATCCAGATCGATGGCGTGAAGCTTGATCCTATAAAGCCGAGAACCCGCTAGGATGCCGACCGATCCAAGCCAGATGATGGCAACATCCGCCAACTCAATCCAGGCAAATGGGTCGACCAATCCCAGCGGTCTGGATGGATCAAACGGTCCTAACCGGAACCCAAACGCCATCCATAGGGCGAGCGGCAAAAGCAAGCCATCGGTTGCAAAGACAATGGCTGATTTTATGGGCCGTGGCAGGGTCGAAAGATCGCGCATGAGATCCTATCTTTTCAGCGACGTCCTTCAGCATAAGGCAAGCTGCATTGCGGCAACCGTTGCCCAACTGATGGTCGAAAGGTACAGGTGTTCTACCGAGAAGACCTCGCGTTGCAAAGGTGGCTTGAAGCCCTACAATCACTGTGCTCGGTCGTTGATCACTCAACCCACGCCCAATAATGCCGAATATCAGGCCGACCAAACCATAGGGTCTATCCTTGTGGCGTCGTTCTCTGCGCTGACAGTCTTGCCCAGCAGATAGCCCCTTGTTTCCTTTGCCCTGCACTATCACGTATGGGCCAAACAACGCGCCCTAGCCTTTGCACCAAACAACGGACATCTCCATGAACCGCACATCACCTTCGTTTGGGCTTGCTCTCGGTGCTGGCGGAGCGCGCGGCTTGGCGCATGTGCATGTGCTGCGAGCGCTGGATGATTTGGGCATCCAGCCATCCGTTCTGTCAGGCACATCCATCGGTGCCCTTATCGGAGCCTGTTACGCATCGGGCCTAACTGGAAACGATGTTTTGACACTGCTGATGGAGCGATTTGGTGACCGCAAAGCCATTGCAACCAGCCTTTGGGAACTGCGTGCACGCAGCTTGGACGAGCTAACAGGGTCCGGGCGTCCAAGACTGGGTGAGTTGGATCTGGAACGCATTCTAAACCGCTTGCTGCCCACCAGTTTGCCTGCTCGTATTGAAAAGCTGAGCATTCCCATGCACATCGTGGCAACCCGCTATTACCAACATGATGATGCGATTTTCGATCACGGCCCCCTGATACCGGCTATTGCAGCATCAGCAGCCATGGCCGCCGTTTTTCAACCCGTCATCATTGATGGTGTTGTCCACATCGATGGTGGTGCCACCAATCCAGTGCCGATCGACCCTTTACAGAGTAGAGCATCGATCATCATTGGTGTTGATGTCAGCGGTGGTCCTGAAGGCGAAGAAGGCCGTTTGCCCAACAAAGTGGATGCTCTCTCAGGGGCCAATCAGTTGATGCAGCGTACGATCATTTTGGAGAAAACACGCCACCTGCAGTGCGACCTTCTTCTCCAGCCCAAAGTTGGCAATTGGCAGGTGCTCGACTTCATGCGCACCGACGAAGTGTTACAATCCACGACGCCACTTTACGAGGAAGCCAAGGTGCGCATCGGCGCCCTGCTGGACGCGCATTCCTGATCATATTGATCATTCCTGTTAGGTGGCTATTAGCTGATGTGATCTAACCGGGCTTTCACACCTTTAAAGTTTTGCTGTTCGCGAAGGTTCCAGCTCTGATTGTTCCCTTTCATGTCACCGATCTGCTGAAACGCCTGCGCGCTCGGTTTGATGCCGATAACGTGGCGCCGACGCTTCAAGCCAAGCCAGGTGGGCTTCATCGCCTGCGCCCAGCGCGCCAAGCAACGTCCAAAAGTGTTCAACGCTTTTGGGAGCGCATTTTGGCTGACACGCAGGCAAGCGAACAGGATCGCGATAGGCTCCTGGATAGCGAGACCGCCAACGCACTGGATGCTTATACGGCCAACATTGAGAACATGATCGGGACAGTAAAGGTTCCGGTTGGGCTGATCGGTCCGTTGCGCGTTAACGGCCTACATGCCCAGGGTGACTATCTTGTGCCGTTGGCGACCAGCGAAGCCGCTCTGGTGGCCTCCTATGGGCGCGGCGCAGAACTGACCGCAGCATCTGGCGGCATCTCGGCCGCGCTCACCTATGATGGAGTGTTGCGCACACCCGCTTTTCGTTTTGAAAACCTTGCTCAGAACGGTCTGTTCGTGAACTGGATCGTTGATCAAGCTGAAACGCTGAAAGCTGTTGCAGAGGCGACAACTGGTCATGGCAAATTGATCTCGCTTGAACCAGCGATGGACAATGACATTTGCTTCCTGCGTTGCCGTTATCTAACCGGCGATGCGTCTGGCCAGAACATGGTGACAATCGCGACAGCTGCGCTTTGCGAGCACATCGTCGCGCACTCGCCCATCACGCCGATCAGCCACTATGTTGAAGGCAACTACTCGGGCGACAAGAAGGGTTCGTTTCTTGGGCTGTTGACCGGGCGCGGAGCCAAGGTTGTGGCAAGCACCATGATCCCCGCCGATCTGGTCAAAAAGCACCTGCATTGCACGGTTGAGCAGATGCTCGACTACGGGCGCGTGGCCAATCTCGGCTCGGTTCTTTCTGGTCAACTTGGCACGCAAGCCCATTATGCCAACGCCTTGGCGGCTCTCTTCATCGCAACAGGACAAGATGCGGCTTGCGTTGCAGAGTCCGCGGTTGGTTTCACGCGTATGGAAGACAAAGATGGAGACCTTTCGGTGTCCGTCACTCTGCCCAATTTGTTGGTTGGTACCGTTGGTGGCGGCACGGGGTTGCCCAGCCAGGCAGCCGGACTTCGTATCATGGGCTTGCAAGGTCCAGGCAAACGCAGCGCCTTGGCCGAGGTGGCAGCCGCCCTCTGCTTGTGCGGCGAAATTTCCATCGTTGCAGCCATGGCCAGCGGTCATTTTGCGAGCGCCCACGAGCGCCTTGCGCGGAACCGATCATGAGCCAAAAACATGCTTCTGAGGGTTCGTTGAGCCTGGTTCAGCGGCTTTGGATCTATCAAGCGGAGCGCATTCCGCTTGCCAAAACAGCTACTCTTCTTGCCGTTTTCAGCGCTGCCAGTGTCAACGTTTCGGCCTTTCTGGCCGACCGCGCCCTGCCCGGTTGGGGCGCCTATGCAACGGCATTCCTGGTATCGCTTATCATCTTTATTCAGCTGCGCGCATGCGATGAGTTGAAAGATGCCGAAGATGATCGGCGCTATCGACCCGAACGGCCTGTGCCGCGCGGTCTTGTTTCTCTACGTGTAATCCTAACGCTTGGTGCTGCCTTGGTGCCTGTCGCTGTGTTGATCACGCTAGGCTACCATCCCCCCTTGCTGTTGCTACTTGGGCTGGTCTGGCTCTGGCTTGCTCTGATGACAGTGGAGTTTTTCGCACCAAAGTGGCTGAAGGCTCGTCCCGTCCTTTATCTCGTCTCGCACATGGCCATCATGCCGCTGCTTGACCTGTTTGTGACCGGCGCTGAATGGCTGCCAGCCAATGGTGGGCCAGCACCAACTCTCGTGCTCTTTCTGATCCTGTCTTTCGTCAACGGATGTGTCTTGGAAATTGGCAGGAAAATCTGGACTCCAGAAAATGAGCGGGAAGGCGTCGACAGCTACTCGCGACTGTGGGGCATTCCATCGGCTGTTTCGATTTGGATGGTGCTGCTTGCTCTTTCCTTTGGCCTTCTGGTTGGTGTCGGCCATGCAACCGGCCACCTGATCGCAACCGCCCTGCCCGGCTTGATCATGCTGCTGGGTGCTTTTTGGATTGGCGCGGCGATGCGCAAGGCGCCGACCGACAAGCGTCAACAATGGCTTGATACGGTGTCCGGCCTTTGGGTTTTCGTGTGCTACACAGCAGCAGGTTTTGCGCCCCTGGTGGTTGGATGGGCATCGTGAGCCATCTGGTCCTTCACCCGAGCGAAACGCCGCTACCACCTGCTGCAGGCGGCAAAGCAAGGGCCCTAGACCGACTGGCTGGCGCAGGCTTCAATCCGCCGCCTTTCTTCGTCATCTTGCCGTCGGCCTTTGATGCAAAAGGGCTGATTGAAACGGAAGCTCAAGTACTCTCCAAGGCCCTGCAGAGCTTGGGAGCGGGGCCCTTTGCGGTGCGCTCTTCCGGCGCCCAGGAAGACGGAGCAGAGCATTCCCACGCCGGACAGTTTCTGAGCTTGCTCAACGTAACCGCAGATCATGTGAAAACAGCAGCGCACAAAGTCTGGGAATCAGGACATGTGGGCAGTGTCGCCGATTATCGCGATGCGCGCGGCTTGGATGCCGCCGAACCAGCTCCGGCGATTGTTGTACAGACCATGATCAATGCTGACTCTGCCGGTGTGGCCTTCTCAGCCGACCCGGTAAGCGGGCTTCGCCATCATGCCATTGTCTCAGCAATCGAAGGACTTGGCGACCAGCTGGTATCCGGCGCCGAAGATGGCGAGACATGGCTGATCGACAGGCAGCAGAGCAGCATTCTGACGTCGCCTGATGTGAAGCCTGTTCTATCGGCGACCCAAGCGCTTGCTGTGGCCGATCTAGCGGCGCGTGTTGAGCAGGCCTTTGGTGCACCTCAGGATATTGAGTGGGCCTATCAGGGTGAGAACCTGCACATCTTGCAGGCAAGGCCCATTACCACGCCCCTCAAAGCACCGGCACACGCTGATGATCAGGTCCTGATTTTCGATAACTCCAACATTGTTGAGAGCTATCCGGGGCTTGTGTCGCCACTCACCTACTCGTTCGCGCAGTACGCTTACGCCCGTGTGTACCGCGCTTTTGTACGTATGGTGGGCGTGCGCGAGGATGTGATTGTCGCCAATGCGCCGGTCTTTGAAAACATGCTCGCCCGCGTGGAGGGGCGTGTCTATTACAATCTCGGTAACTGGTATCGGGCGCTGGCACTGCTGCCAGGTTTTGCGATCAATCGCTCCCACATGGAAACCATGATGGGTGTGTCCGAGCCCTTGCCGGAGGCGGTGACGGCCAACATTGGTCCCGGCGAGCTTGTTGGCTTTGCGCGCTGGCGAGAGTATGCCCGCATGGCACGAGCCGGCGTCGGCCTGCTGGGACAGGCGCTGCGGCTCAAAACGACAATCAAAGACTTCTACACGCGGTTGAACGCTGCGCTTGGTCCTGAATCACTGGACCATCAAACGGCAAACCTTACGCAGTTGGCAGAAGAATATCGGCGGATAGAAGCCTCGCTTCTCGACCGCTGGGATGCCCCCATCGTGAATGACTTTTTGTGCATGATGGCCTTTGGTGCCTCGCGCAAGATGATGGAGGGTTGGTTCGGACAGGTCGGTCTTGATCTGCACAATCAGGTGATGATCGGCCAGGGCGATATCATCTCCGCCGAGCCGGCACAGCGCATTGCGGCAATGGGCGCAATGGTTCGGCAAATCGATGGACTTGATGATCAACTGCGCGAGAAAGGCGTCAAAGCTTTGGAGCCACACGCTGAGCTGTACAAAGCGTTTGATGGCTATCTGGAAAAGTTCGGCGAGCGGTGCACCCAAGAGCTGAAACTGGAAAGCTTGACGCTGCACGACGATCCCTCACCGCTGATCGCCGCCATTACGGCTGCTGCCGCGCGTTCGCCTGCAACACCGGCGCAGGCAACCGTGTCGGTTGAGAGCTTTTCAACGCTTCCCAAGGGCAGGCCAATCCGAAGGATGATTGCACGCTCGTTTGTGAACTGGGCAAAGGCGCGGGTTCGTGACCGTGAGAATCTGCGCTTTGAACGCACGCGTATATTTGGGCGCGCGCGCAACGTTTTTCTGGCGATGGGACGCGAACTAACCGCGCTCGGCCATTTGGATGACCCACGGGACGTTTTCGATCTGACGGTCAACGAACTTCTGGGCGCGATCGAAGGCTTTGCGCCGACACAAGACCTACGCGCGTTGGTCAAGCTGCGCCAAGCTGAGATGACGCGCTTTGGACAACGTCCTGATCCGCCTGAACGCCTTACCATTCGTGGTGCAGCGATCAATGTTGGAGTTGCTGAGCAAACAGCCGATATGATGCAGGACGACGATGACACCGCCCTTACCCGCACCGGCACAGCGTGCTCGGCAGGTATCGTAACCGCCAAGGCGCGGGTGATCGACGATCCAACAAAGCAGAGCCTTGAGAGTGGCGACATCTTGGTAGCGCGGCACACTGACCCTGGATGGATTGCCGTCTTTGCCAACGCGTCGGCGATTGTCGTGGAGCGTGGCAGCTTGCTTTCACACTCAGCCATTGTTGCCCGTGAGATGGGCATTCCCTGTGTTGTCGCGCTGAAGAATGCAACGCGCTGGATTGAGGATGGCGAGACCATCACGGTGGATGGCGCCACCGGCAAGGTTGTGAGGCATGAACCGTGACCGCGCAGATATCCTCCAAAGCGCGCTTTGACGACATTCGGTATGCTCAACTCTGGGAAGATGCCGACGTTTTGACCAAGGCCCTGGGGCCACGCCCTGGCGCCACCTTGGTGTCGATTTGCTCGGCAGGCGACAATGCCTTAGCCATGCTCACTCTCGATCCAGATCGAGTGGTGACGGTTGACCTATCAGCAGCGCAGATTCAGTGCCTCAATCTGCGTATTGGGGCCTATCGATCCTTGGACCACCAAGAGTTTCTGGAGCTTATGGGATCGCGAGCGTCCGACCGGAGGGAGACACTGCTTACCAAGGCTTTGGCGGATGCATCTGAGACCACTCAAGCTTTCTGGTCGGCCCGGAAAGAAGATGTCGCGTCCTATGGGGCAGGTGGGTGCGGCAAGTTCGAGCGCTATTTCCGACTGTTCAAAAACCGCGTCTTGCCCTTTGTTCATTCTCGTCAGACTGTTGATGCGATCTTTGTGTCTCGCGACGCAACAGGCCGAGAAAAGTTCTTCGATGAACGCTGGAACAGTTGGCGTTGGCGGCTGATGGTGAAGTTGTTCTTTTCACGCTTCATGATGGGGCGTTTGGGACGCGACAAAGCTTTTTTCGAGCATGTTGAGGGCTCAGCTGCCGACCATGTGATGGGACGCTTGCATCACGCGGCAGTGACCTGTGATCCAGCGAGAAATCCTTATCTTTATTGGATCATGAACGCATCTCACGGCGACCATCTTCCGATGGCTTGGCGCGCGGAGCACTTTGACACCATCCGCGAGAGGCTGGACCGGCTCGACATCCGCCACGGATCGCTGGAAGCGTTCACGGCAAGCGAAGAAATGGCGGATGGCTACAATCTGTCAGATATCTTTGAGTACATGTCACCAGATGTGTTCAGCGCGGTTTATGGTGATGTGCTGACCTCCGCCAATCCCGGAGCAAGACTGGTCTACTGGAACATGATGGCGCCCCGCCGTGTGCCGCAAGAACACGCACCATGCGTGGAAACACAGCGCACGATCGAAGAGAGCTGCAAGGCGATGGACAAAGCCTTCTTCTATAGCGACTTCGTTGTTGAGGATGTGCTTCGGTGAGCCTTCCAGTCCCTCCCGCTACAATTCTGCTGCCCCTTTCTGTTGGGTTTTTTCTTGTCGGCATTTGGGGAGTTGGTCAGGCTGCAAAGCGTTGGGACTGGGGTGCTGAGATCCAACGCAAAACTGTGCATGTTGGAACCGGCCTTTTTGCGATGGCACTGCCGTGGCTGCTGCCGAATGACACGCTGTTCTATGGCCTGCTGGCGCTGACACTCCTGGTGATGGCGGGCCTGCGGCTTCCAAAGGTGGCATCATCACGCTTTGGCCAAGTTCTGCACGGGGTGGAGCGTAAATCTTGTGGCGATATCATGCTCGTTGCGGCGCTTGGCACGCTGTATTTCTATTCCGATGGAGGAGCCATCGCGATCCTCTATCTCATGCCGCTTGCCGTTTTGACGCTGTCGGATGCGGCAGCTGCGGTGGCTGGCTCGGCCTATGGACGTCTCCACTACACCATCGAGGATGGGCACAAGAGCATTGAAGGGTCCATCATTTTCTTCCTGGTGACCTTGGTTCTAGCCTTCACCATGCTGCTCTTACTGTCGGACGTTCCGCGCGGTGGTGTCGTCTTGCTGTCCTTTGTAACCGCCGCGTTCGCGACAGTGGTGGAGGCGGATAGCTGGCGCGGTTTGGACAACTATTTCGTGCCGGTCGGCGTTTTGCTGTTGCTGGTGTTCCACATGGAAAGCTCACCACTCACGCTTCTTCTTCTGGCAAGCGGATTCCTTGCCACGTTCGTTCTGATTTATGGCTATGGCAGAGCACTTTTGGATCTGTCGGCGCATACATCACGGGCCTACACCGCTGGTCTGTTCATGATTGGTGCGGTTACGGCTTGGCCAAACGTGATCATGCCGACCCTCGCCCTGATCTCCCAAACCTTCGCACGGCGGAACAACCCAAGCGATTCTCGGCATCCTGATCTGGACATGCTCGCGATGTTGGCGGTGTTGTCCTTTGCCGCGCTGCTCGGAGGGTTGGCGCTGGGCTACACCGCGATCTCTTTTTACGGCATCGCCTGCGCAGCCATCGTTACGCAATGCGCGATGCTGGCGATGGCCCATAAACCGTTGATCCTGCGTCTCATGGCAGCGATCGGCCTGGGCTTGGTGCTTGCTGGGTGTCTGACAGCGCTGGTTCTGTTCAACACCCAGTTCAACGCAAGCTCACAAGGTTGGCATGAGGCGCTTTCAATAACCGTGGGTTTGGGGTTGGCCCTTCCCGCCCTGATCAGTGCGCTCTATCCGGCGCTTTTTCAAAGCAAACGATACGCCAAAGTGGGTGTGGTGGGCACATCGATCCCTCTGGCCAGTTTTTTGTTCCTGTATTTCCAACAGAAGGGCTTTGCACCATGAACAGTCAGACCGGCGAGCACGAGCAACAATCGCTTGAGAACGCTGATGCAAGCCTGCTGATCTATCGTGACGCGCCAAGCTGGGACGAACGAAAAACCGCCGCCGTGGGAAGTTTCAAGTTTACCGCCGCTGAAGGCGGTGCAGCGCTTCTCAAGCAAGCAAATAAGCAACTCAAAAAAGAAGGGTTTGACGCCGTGATCGGTCCAATGGACGGCGACACATGGCACAGCTATCGCGCAGTCACGCAAAGCGATGGATCACCCGCCTTTTTGATGGAACCGCAAAGTGGCACCCATGATGTTGCAGCGCTTGAGGCTGCTGGCTTCCAGCCCATTAGCGGTTATGTTTCATCGCGCACCCAAACCGAGCATGGCATTGCCAAACGGCGCGGTGGGCGAAAAGGTCTTGAGATCCAGACATGGGATGGTGAAGCACCCGAGGCATTTTTTGGTGATGTCTACGATTTTTCGCTCGCAGGGTTTGCGCGCAACCGGTTCTACAAACCGATCTCAAAAGAGACCTTCCTCGGCATGTACATGCCGTATGTACCGTTCTTGAAGCGCGAGCTCATCTTGTTTGCCCGGCGGGACCGCGGTGCTTTGGTAGGTTTTTTGTTTGGCATTCCTGATTTTTCTCAGGGCCCTCAAACCAAAACCGCCATTCTTAAAACCTATGCCAGTTCGGTGTTCGGTGCTGGGCACCTTTTGGCCGATGTGTTTCACCGCAACGCGCTTGAACTCGGCCTCACCACGACGATCCACGCGCTGATGCATGAAGACAATATTGCTCGGCAGCGCAGTGAGAAACTGGGCGGATCGATCTTCCGTCGCTACCACTTGTTTGGCCACGTCTTGTGACAACGATTATCGACGCCTTCGATGATGCGGTGCGTGCTTACGGGCAGCGACCTGCTATCGTTGAGGGCTCAGGTAAGAGCGTCAACTATACGAGGCTCGACCGGTTGGGCCGTGTTTTTGCCGCTTACTTTGATGCGCAGGGTATCGGTCCAGGCGACCGTGTTTTGGTGGCAATGCCGGTGGGCATTGCGCTCTACGCTTGCCTTGCTGCCCTATGGCGCCTGGGCGCTGTGGTGGTGTTTCCTGAGCCAGCAATGGGCTTGAAAGGCCTGCGTCACGCCGTTCGGACAACTCAACCGAAGGCGTTTCTCGCAGCAAGCTGGTATCGTTGGCTTGGGTGGCTGCTTCCCGAGCTTCGTCGATTGCCGCTGCGCCTGACGCCGCGCAGAACCGGGGCTGCGTGGAACGGTACATACCGCGTCGAACAGAACCAGCCAGCTCTGATCTCTTTCACAAGTGGATCAACCGGGTCACCCAAAGCCATCGAGCGCAGCCATGCTTTTATGATGGCACAGAACGAAGCGATCAGGCCGTTGTTGGAACCAGGGTCGGAGGATGCCCGGGACTTGGTCGCCTTTCCTGTCTTCGTCTTGGTCTGCCTTTCGCTCGGCGTGACGTCTGTTCTGCCCGCTTGGAAGCTCAGTCGCCATGACCGTGTCAGCGCACAAACAATTCATCGGCAGATAGAACGCCAAGGCGTTACGCGCCTTTTGGTGCCTCCGATTATCTGTGAAACGCTCAGCCAGCAGACGACACTGCCTGCACTTCACGCCATTTTCACCGGTGGCGGTCCGGTGTTCCCCGACACTTTGGGACGACTGGCCGGTCTGCAACCGGGCCTTCGGATGGTCTCCGTCTACGGCTCCACCGAGGCCGAACCCATCGCGCATTTGGACTACAACGCGATATCGAAGGACGATTTGGAGAGCATGCAAACCGGCGGAGGTTTGCTGGCCGGTAAACCGGCGTTGGCAGTGGACGTTCGGCTGGAAGATCGAGAAATCTTGGTCGCGGGCGCTCATGTCAATGAGAGCTATCTCGACACCTCCCAAAACGCAGAGACCAAAGTTCAACATGATGACCATATCTGGCATCGCACTGGAGATGCGGGACGGTTTGACGCGCAAGGTCGGCTCTGGCTGTTGGGCCGTCACGCGGCGCAGGTGGCTGGTATCGATCCTTTTGCCGTGGAGACGGCGGCGCGCTTCTGGCCGGGCGCGGACCGTTCCGCACTGGCTGAGATTGACGGCAAGGCGGTGCTTGCAGTGTCAGGTGACAAAGCTTGTCTTGATCAGTGGCGGCAAGAAGCTCAGAGGCTTGGCATTGATGATGTTCGCTATCTTCGCACTATACCCCAGGATCACCGCCACCGATCGAAAACCGATTATGTCGCACTGAAACGCGCGCTAGGAACGCAGCCTTGAACCAGGCTAAAAAGTCGGTGGTGTGCAGGCGCTGATCACCACGCTTTCCACCGGGCCCACTTGCCGGAAGCGATGCGGTTTTTGGCTGTGAAACAGATAGGCATCGCCGGGGCCGAGGATCTTTCTTTCTTCACCAACCGTCACCTCGACATGTCCGGCGATCACAATACCGCCCTCCTCACCCTCATGCTCGTACATGACCCGGCCGGTATCCGCGTTCAGGCCATAGGTTTCTTTCAAAATCTGCAAGCTTCGGCCGAGCAAATGTGTGCCGACTTGCTTCAATGACAAGCGACCCTTGCCGATCTCAGTTAAGTCCTCTGCGGCGTAAAACACTGTGTGATCAGGCTCCGGCTCAAAGGCAAAAAACTCCGCTAAGCCGATGGGAATGCCTTTGAGAACACGCTTCAGCGAACCGACCGATGGGCTGATCTTGCCAGCTTCCATCAGTGAGATGGTTGCGCTGGCAACACCCACTTTCTTGGCAAGCGCTCGCTGCGACAGACCTGCACGGGTGCGCAGCAGCCGCAAGCGATGGCCAAGCTCGGCATTCTCTGGATCAGGGGTGTTCAACATGATCAATATCCTAAACGGTATGGTCGCACTCTCTTTGACATCAGTAGCTTAGCGCATCAACAAAACAGACTTACTGGCAAGCTTTTTTCCTCCTACGCTTTCGATAAAGCTAGCAAACCGGTGAGGAGAAGATCAGTATGTTGAACGCAGATGTGAGCTCGCGGCGCCAGAACGCCATTGCGCGGGGTGTCGGCACGATGACACAGGTTTACGCCGCCAAAGCGGAAAACGCTGAAATCTGGGACATCGAAGGCAAGCGCTATATCGACTTTGCCGCCGGGATCGCTGTGGTCAACACCGGTCACCGCCACCCCCGCGTGATCGAGGCCGTGAAACAACAGCTCGATCAGTTCACCCATACCTGTCATCAGGTGGTGCCTTATGAGAACTATGTGCGGCTGGCCGAACGCTTGAACGCAGCTGTACCAGGTGACTTTGAGAAAAAGACTGTTTTCGTCTCTACGGGGGCAGAAGCGGTGGAAAACGCCATCAAGATCGCGCGTGCTGCCACCGGTCGCGATGCAGTGATCGCCTTCTCAGGTGGTTTTCACGGACGCACCTTTATGACCATGTCGATGACCGGCAAGGTGTTTCCCTACAAGGCGGGCTTTGGGGCGATGCCAGGTGATGTGTTTCACGCCCCCTTCCCTGTACCGCTGCATGGTATGGGTGAAGACGATGCTTTGGTGGCTCTGGATCGACTGTTCAAAGCTGACGTAGACCCTACTCGCGTAGCCGCGATGGTGATTGAGCCGGTGCAAGGTGAAGGCGGGTTTTACGAAGCGCCAACGTCATTCCTGCGCAAGCTGCGCACGATCTGCGATGCCCATGGCATTGTGTTGATTGCCGATGAGGTCCAGACCGGCTTCGCGCGAACCGGCAAACTTTTTGCCATGGATCATCACGGCGTGGCTGCCGATCTCACAACCATGGCCAAGGGCCTCGCGGGTGGCTTTCCTCTGGCCGCGGTTACAGGCCGCGCAGAGCTGATGGACGCTGCTGCCCCAGGCGGACTTGGTGGCACCTATGGCGGCAACCCAATCGGCATCGCGGCGGCCCATGCCGTGCTCGATGTGATCGAGGATGAAAAACTGTGTGCACGGGCTTCCCAGTTGGGCAACCAGTTGAAACACCGGCTTGAAACACTAAGGGTTGAGGTGCCACAGATTGCCGATGTTCGTGGTCCGGGCTTTATGACTGCAGTGGAATTTGCAAATCCCGGGAACGGCACACCTGATACGGCGTTCACACTGGCCGTTAAGGACGCCGCACTGGAGCGAGGCTTAATTTTGCTAACCTGCGGTGTGTTTGCCAATGTGATCCGTTTTCTAGCCCCGGTCACCATTCAAGATAAGGTTTTTGCCGAAGCGCTCGACATCATCGAGGCATCCATCAAACAGGCTGTGGCAACGACCTCAAACAAGGAAAAAGCAGCATGATAGCATCCACCCTTAGTGATCGGTTGAACGACAAAGACCTTGCGGTCGATGCCGCTCTGGTGGCGGGGCGTTGGCTCAAAACGGCCCCATCGGGCAAAACCTTCACGGTCACCAACCCATCGACAGGTGAGACGCTTGCTGATCTGCCCGACCTGGGGTCAAAGGAAGCTGACCAGGCCATAGATGCTGCCTATGAAGCGCAAAAAGACTGGGCTGCCCGAACCAGCAAAGAGCGAAGCGCTGTGCTTCGTCGACTGCACGATCTGATGGTGGACAATGCCGATGATCTCGCCATCATTCTCACCGCGGAAATGGGCAAACCGTTGGCCGAAGCCAGGGGCGAAATCCTCTACGGCGCAAGCTATGTGGAATGGTTCGCCGAAGAAGCAAAGCGCGTTTACGGCGACATCATTCCTGGCCATCAGGGCGACAAACGGGTTGTGGTCCTCAAACAGCCGGTGGGTGTCGTGGCGTCCATCACGCCTTGGAACTTCCCCAACGCGATGATGGCACGAAAAATGGCGCCCGCCCTTGCTGTCGGCTGTGCTTTTGTAGCCAAGCCGGCCGAGCTAACCCCCCTTTCGGCACTCGCCATGGGTGTTTTGGCGGAACGCGCAGGTCTGCCGAGAGGCCTTTTTAGCGTTCTAACAACAACCGACAGCGCCACCATGGGTAAGACTTTTTGCTCTCATGACAAAGTGCGCAAACTCTCCTTCACCGGGTCCACCCGCGTTGGCAAGATCCTTATGAAGCAGGCTGCAGAGCAGGTGATGCGCACATCCATGGAATTGGGCGGCAACGCTCCTTTCATCGTCTTCAACGATGCTGACCTGGATGCGGCAGTCGAAGGCGCGATGATCTCAAAGTACCGCAACAATGGGCAGACCTGCGTCTGCGCGAACCGCATCTATGTGCAGTCCGGCGTCTATGATGCCTTCGCTGCCAAGCTGGTGGACGCGGTAAAAGCGCTTCACGTTGGCGATGGCTTTGAGGATGGCATCGACGCTGGGCCGCTGATCAATCAAGCGGCCGTGGAGAAGGTGCAAGACCATATTGCCGACGCAACCCAGAAGGGTGCCACGCTTGCCGTTGGAGGCAGCCCCCACCAACGTGGCGGCACCTATTTTGAACCCACCGTTCTGACCGGCGTAACGAGCGATATGGCGATCGCGCGTGAGGAAACGTTCGGACCGGTCGCGCCTTTGTTTGCTTTCGATGGTGTGGACGATGTGATTGCCAAAGCCAACGACACCGAGTTCGGCTTAGCCGCGTATTTCTATGCCAAGGACCTCGCCCAAGTGTGGCGCGTTGCTGAAGCGCTGGAATACGGCATGGTCGGCGTCAACACCGGTATCATCTCCAACGAAATGGCGCCGTTCGGTGGGGTCAAACAGTCTGGGCAAGGCCGAGAAGGCTCTAAGTACGGCATCGATGACTATTTGGAGATCAAATATGTCTGCCTCGGCAGCATCGAGGCCTAACCAGCTCAATCTGAGGAGAGCTGGTCAGCTCTCCTCGCTGGTTGCCAGCATTTCGATCTCTACAAACGCAACAGGATAATCGTTGGCATTGATCACATCGTGCTCCACACCAGCCCCGCGGGCATAGCTTGCCCCGATCTGCATCGGAGCCTTCGTGATTGTGCCATCAGGACCCTTGATGTCGAGCGCTCCGTCAAACAGAGGCACAACCACATAGTCGTGCCCGTGCCGATGCCAACCGGTGTTGTCGCCCTTCTTGGCGAAGTCCCATCGCGTGACTCGAACGGTTTCGTTCTCGATTTGAACGGTTGGAACGGCGGTCCCGACAGATGAGTTACACATAACCAGCCTCTAAGCCTGATCAGTGCGCGACAGCACACTTTGTGGCCGGGCCTTGTAAAGCGCCGCAGTCAAAATGCCTGCCACGATGGCTTTGGCAACATCGCCAGGGATGAAGGCTGTGACCAGCGCAGTAGCTTCCACCAAAGTGCGATCCAAAACGATCGACATGCCGACAATACCAAACGCGTAAAGAACGATGATGCCACCAATGATGCTGGCAATGATCGCAACCACTGTCAGGTTCGCGCTGCGCCAGCGCTCAACAATCAAGCCTGTTACGAAGGCCGCAACTGGCCATCCAAACAAGAACCCAGCCGTTGGACCGGCAAAGACACCCAGGCCGCCGCGACCACCGGCAAGCAATGGCAAGCCAACGGCAACCAGCAGCAAAAACAACAGCACAGCCAGTGTGCCGCGCTTCGCACCCAGCACCGTGCCGCACAGCATGATGGCGAGGGTCTGCGCTGTGATCGGCACACCAAACCCAAGAGAGAAGGCTGGGATGAGGCCAAGCGCCGCAATAAGCGCGGCAAACAGGGCAATGAGGGTCAGATTGCGTTCCATGGGACGTCCTTTGAAATCAGCGTCTTGGTGTTGGGTTGAGACCGCCGCGTGCACGAATGGCCTCAGCGACCTGTTCAGCATCATCGATGGCCAACACAGTGAAGGGTAGGATCACGCGCCAGCGTGGTTTACTTCGAGCGCGCGCTTGCCATGCCGCCCCCAACTGACGGCCCTTGTCTGCCAGCGTGGGGGTGAAACGGATGACCAGCGCAATGCCCAGTTCCAACGCGCGGGTGTTGAGACCAAATCGCGCGAAGGGCTTCAATAGCCATTGCACGACCGCAATCATATCCGACAAACGGGTTGTCATGGTCACAAGTGTGGCCAAGCCAACAGCCGTCAGCAGTCGTAGTGCGATGAGCGCGCCGCCTGATGGATCGCCGATGACCAAGTGCCAAACGACCAACAGAACAAGGAATGGCCAAAGCGCCCACAGTGCCTTGATACCGGCCGTGAAAAATGTGCGCCCCGGCAGGGCATAGAGCGCCAGGCAAGCAAGAAAGGCAGCTATCTGAAAGGCAAGGCTTTGATTGGCAACCAAGATGATGGTTGCGGCGCAAAGCAAGAGAAGCTTTGCTCCCGCAGGCCAGCCGTGAGCGCGCGTTTCAACTGGCGAGGTCAGAGATATCATCGTTACCCCCCAATTGGCGCATGCGCGCATCAAATGCCGGCAGCACTTTCAGTGGTGGCCCATCCATCGCAAGCCGCCCTTCATCTATCCACAAAATGCGCGAGCAATCGGCCAAGTGCGAGGGATCATGAGCGATGTGCACCAGCATGGTGGGGATCGCTTCTAACGTGCGCGCGAGCTGCATCTGCGTTGGAATGTCCAAACCGGAATAGGGTTCATCCAACACAATCGCTTTGGGTTCCATCGCGAGCACAGCCATCAGGCAGACAAGGCGCTTTTGCCCTTGTGACAGGCGGTGCACCGCCTCTTTGGCCCAGTGGGTTTTGTCAAAGCTCTCCAGGACCGCTTCAACCTTCTCGCTGGCTTGGTTTTTGTTCCAACCCTTTTGCAAGAGGCCAAAAGCCAGCTCCTCTTCGACCGTCGGGAAAATGATCTGATGATCAGAGTTCTGAAAGAGGATACCAACGGTTGAGAGGGCTGCCGCACGGTCCGCGTAGACATCGATGCCATCGACCCGAACCGTGCCACCGGTTGGCTTCACCAACCCGCAGAAGAGGCGTGCAAAAGTTGACTTGCCCGATCCGTTGCGACCGACAACACCGATGCGGTGTTCGTCAGCTCGCACCGAAAGATCGGTGATGATGGCTTTGCCCTCCATCTCCAGCGAGACGTTGGAGAACTCAAACGACATGGGCTGGAGAGGCGAAGACACCAAAACAAAAACCGAAAAGCTATCCGCCGCTAAGGATCAGCCTGTAGCGGAATTGGTCAAATATCACAGCGAGGATGAGCAGCGCACCCAGAAGCACCATCTGCATGTAGGAGCTGATTTGCGCAAGGTTCATCCCATTTTGCACCAACACGATGAAGAAGGCGCCGAGCACGACACTTAGCACACTGCCGATCCCACCGCGCAACGACACACCGGCGATCACGCATGCAGCGATGGACTCAAGCGCAATAGAGGCGCCGAGATTGGCCTCGCCAGACTCCACGCGTGCGGTTAGCAAAAGCCCCGTCACCGAAGCGATGAACGCGCAAATGAGATAGCACATCAAAAGCGTGCGCTTGGTGTTGATTGCCGAAAGGTGGGCGGCTTTGATGTTGCCCCCAACGGCGTAAATCTGCGTTCCCAAACGAGTTTGCGTCATCAAAACCCACATGATGACAATAAAGACAATGGCGACAAGAACGGGCGCAGGTATTCCCCATAATCGCCCGAAGCCCAGCGTATCGGCAAACACAAAGGGCATGCCGGAAACAGGCACACCACCGGTGAGGAAGAGCGCAATGCCCGCGCCCACCGAAGACACTCCCAACGTCATGATGAAAGGCGAAACCTCAAAATAGGCCACGCCAATGCCGTTGACCAAACCGACCAGCAATGCCGCACCAAAGCCCATGCAGGCGCCCAGAACGATGGCGAGCCAAATGGCATCGGGGAAGACGCCTGCCAGCCAAACCATACCCAAGGCGGAGACCACCGAGGTGAGCGCTATTGCGGTCCCAACGGAAAGGTCGAAACCGCCTGAGATCAGCACCACCATCTGGCCCATGGAGACAAGCACCAAGAACACCGATTGGCGGGCCACATTGACCATGTTCTGCATGGTCAAGAAGGACGAGGACAACAGCGCGAAGATGACCACGGCAGCGACCAGGAAAAAGGGCAGCACGCCCACCTTTACGAAAACGTTGCGGATCAGCGCCAGAGCGCCAGATCGCGTGGGTTCAGATGGAGCAACGTCCTGTTTCGCGCCGCCTGTTTCAGGGTTGGGGCTCATGATTGCGCTCCAGATTCATCAAAGAAATATTTCAACACCACATCCTCGCGCATGTCCTCACCAGCAAGCTCGGCAGTAACCGCGCCATGGGCGAGCACCAGCAAACGGTGAGAAAGGTTCATCACTTCAGGTAGATCAGAGGAGATCACGATGATGGCTTTACCGGCTTCACAAAGCTCTTTGATCAAGAGGTAGAGGGCAGCTCGCGTGCCCATATCAACGCCAACTGTCGGCTCATCGAAAATGTAGACATCGGCGTGCTGGCCAAAGCAGCGGCCAAACAGAACTTTTTGCTGATTGCCGCCGGAGAGCTGAGAAACAACTTTTCTGCGGTAGCCTTCTGAAAGCTCCACGTGATCTAAGATGGTCAGAACCTCTGCGCTCACCGCCTTGCGATCCACAAAAGCGGAACGATTGGGCACCTTGTCGCCCATGATGAGGTTCACCGCGAGGTTCTGATCGGATCGTTTGGCCAGATCCAGCCCCTCATTCTTGCGGTCGGATGAAAGGTAGTACATGCCAGCACGGATGATCGCTGCTGTGGGGGCCTTGCTGATATCCTGGCCTTTCAAACGCACTGTTCCATGCGCGTGTGGCATGAGCCCCATCAAGGCACGAAACAGACGTGACTTGCCTGACCCGACGAGCCCAGCGACGCCAAGAACCTCACCAGCGCGCACGGTGAAACTCGCTCCATGAACACCGTCGGTGGAAAGGTTCTCCACCTCCAAAAGGGTCTCACCTTCAAGATTGTCGATTTTCGGGTAGATTTCGTCGATGGCACGCCCGGTCATCATCTCAACCAGAGCGGCCTCATCGGTCTCGTTCATGGCCACGGTGCCGATCTTAGCGCCGTCACGCAGCACAGTGATGCGGTCAGCTATGCGGGCAAATTCCTGAATACGGTGGGAGATGTAGATGACGCCCACACCACGCTGTTTGAGCGACAAGACAAAGTCGAACAAATGATCAACTTCCTTGTCGGTTAGCGATGCTGTTGGCTCATCGAGGATAAGAACTTTGAGGTCACCGTGAAAAGCTTTGGTGATCTCGACCATCTGCTGCTGCGCGCGCGACAGGCTGGCCACAGTCACATTGGGGTCGATGTCAAAACCAAGTTCGGCGAGCATCTCTTTGGAACGCCGACGCATGGTTTTATGGTCGAGAAACGGTCCGATCAGCGGCTCCCAACCCATAAAGATGTTTTGCGCGACGGTCAGCGTCGGCAGCAGGCTGAACTCCTGGAAAACGGTGTAGATGCCTTTGTCCTGCGCATCGGCGACACTCGTAAAATGCAGCGGCTGACCATCAAGGCTCATTGTGCCGCCCGAGGGATTGTTGGCCCCGGCGAGCAACGAAATCAGCGTCGACTTTCCGGCGCCATTTTCACCGAAAAGAACATGCACTTCGCCAGCCTGTAGGTCGAAATCGACAGCGTTCAACGCCACAACGCCGGGATAGCGTTTGGTGAGCTTCTCAAGAGAGATCAGCGGTTGCGCGGCGGATGACACGGGATGGACCTTTGGCAAAAGAGTGGGCTGGGAGAGGCTCTCCCAGCCCAGCATTGTGAGTGAGCCGCGTCGGGAGGGCGCGGCTCAGCTCCCTTAGTTTTCGACGCTGAACACAGGTGAGAAACCATCCGGCGGAAGGATGTTCTCACGTGGCACATCGTTGATGTTGTCGGGATCGACCACAAAGATCTGCGGCCCAACATGGGAGATGAGGTCTTCGCCTTCCAGCGCGCGGACGGCTTGGTCAATCGCCATGCGGCCTTGGATCACCATGCTGTCGGCGGGAGCTGCTAAGATGAAACCACGCTGGATACCCGTGTAGACGCCAGGGGTCATGTAGAAGGAGAGAAGTTCAACCTCACCAACCAGCCCGCGTTCGCGGATCAGGCCCTGCGCGGCTTCGGCCGTCACAGCCGTACCCGCCAGATAACGCACATCTGGGTTGGCCTGGAGAACGTCTTCAACCAGAGAAAGCTGAACCTCACGACCGGTATCGCCGTAGCGCGGTTCAAGGACTTCGATAGCTGAGCCCTCTACGGCTTCCATGAAGCCCTGATGCGCCGCTTCCACCCAACCAGCGCCCGCTGGTCCTGGGAACCAACCGACCTGAACCGGATCGCTGCCAGCGGGATGCTGCTCAGCAAGATAGCGGCCCGTTTCAGCACCCATGGTGTAGAATGACACGAGCGCTTTGGCAGTGATGTCTTCTGAGGAAACACCGTTCACCAAATCAATCACCGGGATACCTTGGGCAGCGATTTCAGCAATCACATTGTTCAAGCCATCGCCTGAGATCGCGCCAATTGCCACGGCCTGCGCACCACCAGCAACACAGTCTTCCAACTGACTGATCTGGGTTGTGAGTTCCGTGTAGCCACCTGCTTCCACAAGGTTAAGGTTGACGCCAAGGCGTTCAGCTTCATCGGCCACACCATAATTCACGCCAAGCCAGTAAGCATCTTTCATGTGTGGGAACGATACACAGATGTTCCATGGCTGACTGGCTGATTCCAGCGCTTCATAGCTCACATCGCTCACTTCCCCGTCAGCGGAGAAGGGAGGGGTTACTTGTTGAGCGGGATAAGGAAACCAGCTGTCCATCGCAAACGCGCTGGCTGGCAAAAGGCTGGCAACGGCGACCGTTGCAAGCAGCTTCTTGGTCAAAGTCATTGGGTAGTCCTCCAAGTTGAATGTGGTCTGTTCTTTTTGGTGTCTTGATCCGGGGGGAACGCTGGGCCCAGTTATATGGCGCCAGCTGGGGCGTGGTCGAAGATCTCAGGAAAGGGCCTCACGGATTGCGCCGAGGACGGCCTTGCGATCCTTGCGGGCGGCCAGAGCACCATCCATGTCGACCTTTTGGAACTTCACCGGCATGTGCGGTTGAAGCTGACCGATCAGGTCCATGTCTGCCGATATGATGGCGCCGAGCGTAAAATAACCGCCGCCGGACACAGCATCTCGATGCAAGACGATGGGTTCGGTTCCACCAGGCACCTGAATGGAGCCGTATGAGTAGCAACCATCAACAATATTGGACGGGTCTGAACCCGCACCAAAGGGCGGTTCGCGGTCTACGAATTCCAGCGGGCGCCCACCTTTGAAGCGGTACCCCATGCGGTCTGCTTCCGGCGCCACAGCCCAATCATCGTCGAAGAAATTCTGGCCCGATGCTTCGGTGAGGCGATGCCAGTAGAGACCAGGCAAGACCCGCAAGGTCGTGGGGGAGCCTGGACCGCGGCGAAGATTTTCAGGAACGCTTTTGCCTGCGGCCCCAGCCCCCTGCCCGACGGGAATGTCATCCCCCGCTGCAATCGCGCGGCCCTCATAGCCGCCCAAAGCACCGATGGGATAGGTGGACCGGCTGCCAAGGGCTGGCGGTGTGCTGATGCCACCCGAGACAGCGATGTAGATACGCGCACCGTCTTTAAGAAAGCCGAAGCTCAGCGTTTGACCTGCCTTCACCGCGAAGGATGTCCAAGGCTCTTGCTCCTCTCCATCCAACAGGATGGGCATGGTCGCGCCTGTTACGGCAACGGTGGCGGGCGCGGTGAACTCAATTTCAGGCCCCATGAACACAGCTTCCAATCCAGCTGCGTCTTCAGGGTTACCAACCAACATGTTGGCGGCGCGCATAGCCAATCGATCCATGGCCCCACCAACGGGAATTCCCAAGTGGAAATAGCCGGGTCGACCGAGATCTTGAATGGAGGTTGAGAGGCCGGGATTTTTTATCTTAAGCGACATTGAGGGCCTCCAGCAGTTTGGCGTTGGTGCCGCGCATATCCGCGTTGAATGCATCAAGGTCGAACTCAACCTCGGCGATGCGCGGTGCGTACGTGTTGGCCTCAACCTCTTTGAGAATGCGATCGTACTCGGCCCGATCAATGGGCTTCCATTTGACGATGTCACCTGGCTTGAAGAAGACCATGAAGTCTTTCAGGTACGAGGTCTTTTGCTCCGGATCGAAGATCGGCATCGGGGTGATGCCAAACATCTGATAGCCGCCAGCGCCGCGCACTGAGTAGATGCAAGAGAAGCAACCGCCATAGCCAACTGTGAGCTTGGGCGTGTCGGTACGCGGGCGGAGATATTTGGGCACCTCAAGCTGCTTTTCGCGCTCAACAAGCTGGTACAGAAACGGCAGACCAGCCACGAACCCGACCATAGAAACAAACCAAGGCTGGGAGTGATGAGCCTCAATGAAGGCTTCGGCACTATCATAGCCGTTGATCTTGGCCGCGTAGTCCAAGTCAGTCCCTGTCGGGTCTTGATGACGCTCGCGGAAGCGCATCAGCGTTTCGTGCGTCCAAGGGTCTTGGTAGTAGACTGGGATTTCAATGATGCGCGTTGATAGCCTTTTGTCGGCATCCTCGGCCTTGTGCTCCAGCTCTTTGATGCGGGCCATGATATCATCTGGATGAATGACATCTGGGTCAAAGCGCACTTGGAACGAAGCGTTTGCCGGACAGATTTCCGTCACGCCTTCAATGTTGGCATCGCGCACAGCGTTGCTCATGGACAGCGATTTGAAGAACGCATCGAGGGACATCTCATCGTCCATCTCGACATAGATGTGCTCATCGCCGCCATTCGTGTAGCGGGTTTTCATTATGCTGCTCCTTGTGATTGGGGCGGCATCAAGTTCCCGGCATCAAGCCAGGGTTCGAGCCATTGGGTGTGGAAATCGCCCGCCAGTACGCTGGGGTCGCGGCAGAGGGCTTGATGCAGGGGGATCGTTGTTTTGATGCCGTCGATCGCCAGTTGATCGAGCGCCTGCGACAGGGTGGCAATGGCATCGGCGCGCGAGGCACCATGCACAATGAGCTTCCCGACCAAGGAATCGTAAAACGGCGGGATCTGGTAGCCTTCGTAAATGAAGTGATCGAAACGGCTGCCTGCCACATCCGGCACCTTCATCGCTGCAACCTGACCCGGCCAGGGCATGAACTGCATGAAGGGATCTTCGGCGTTGATCCGCACTTCAATGGCGTGACCGTTGCGTGAGATAGTATCTTGCGTGTGAGTGAGAGATGCGCCACCGCACACCTTGATCATCTCTTCCACAAGACCAACGCCAGTGATCATCTCGGTGACGGGATGCTCCACCTGAATGCGCGTGTTCATCTCGATGAAGAAGAACTCGTTGGAGGTTTCGTCGTAGAGATATTCAAGCGTGCCCGCGCCGCGATAGTTGACAGCCTCGGCAAGTGCGACGGCGCTGGCGCAGAGTGCTTGGCGCGTGGGCTCATCAAGACATGACGCACCAGCCTCTTCCCACACTTTTTGGCGTCGCCGTTGAAGGGAGCATTCACGTTCAAAGTAGTGAACAGCACGGTCGCCATCGCCCATGATTTGCACTTCGATGTGGCGGGGCGAACGGATCGCACGCTCAAGGTAAAGCCCGCCGTCGCCAAAGGCCGACGCGGCCTCAGCTTGCGCTTGTGGCGCCATAGCGCGCAATTCGTCTTCGTTTTGGGCAATGCGGATGCCCTTGCCGCCGCCACCGGCAGCAGCCTTGATCATGACGGGGTAACCGATATCGCCAGCCAACTGCGCGGCCTCGTCAACCGTTTCAAGACGGCCTTTTGAGCCGGGCACAACGGGTACGCCTGCCGCCTGCGCCGCTTCACGTGCAGCGACCTTGTCACCCATACGGTCGATGGTGTCGGCATCCGGCCCAACGAAGGTCATGCCCGCATCGATTACAGCACGCGCAAAGGCAGCGCTTTCTGCAAGGAAGCCATAGCCAGGATGCACGGCATCAGCGCCGGTTTCTGCGGCGGCACCGATGACCTTCTCAATGTTGAGATATGAATCGCTGGCTTTGGCCGGGCCGATGCAAACGGACACATCAGCGAGCCCAACAGCCATCATGTCCGCATCAGCTTCAGAATAGACCTGTACAGTCTCGATACCGAGCGCCTTAGCAGCGCGGTTGATCCGCACAGCGATCTCGCCACGGTTTGCAATAAGAAGGCGCGAAATGGCCATGGCTAGCCCGCCAGCTCCGCAAGAACCTGGCCTGCCGTGACCGGCGTTTCGTTCTCCGCCACATAACCGTCAAAGGTGCCCGCACTCTCGGATTTGACCTCGATGAAGGTCTTCATCACTTCTACGAGCCCAATGGTATCGCCAACGGCCACGCTGTCGCCCTTGGCCTTGAAAGGTGCGGAGTTCGGATCTGGCTTATGGTAGAACGTGCCCGGAAGCGGGGATTGAATGGCGGCCATGATTGAGTTCCTCGTATTCGGTTTCTTGTCCGTTTTCTCGGTTCTGCTGGTTGGCTAATGACCGATAACGGTGGCAGCGGGTGCGATGTTGATCCCAGCGTCGGTCAGCGCAGCACGAATGGCTTTGCCCATATCCAAGGCGCCCGGCGTGTCGGAATGGAAGCAGATCGATTCAAAGGCGATGTCCACTTCATCGCCATCGACCGTTGTCACTGTTCCTTCAGCGCAGGCTTTCACGCACTTGGCAGCGATCTGTTCGATGTTGGGCCGACCAACTTGGCGACGAAAGACGATGGACCCTGACGCGTCATAGTCTCGGTCGGCGTAGAACTCGCGCACCACTGGATGCCCTGCGTTCTTGGCGATCTCATAGGTCTTGGAGATGCCCATACAGAAAAGGATGGTGTCACCGGAAACATCGGCGAGGGTTTCTACCAGGTGCTGGGAGAGCTGCTCATTGACCGCGGCCTCCATATAGAGCGCGCCGTGGGGCTTGATATGCTGGAGCGACACGCCGTGGCGGCGACCAAACTCGCGGAGCGCCCCTACCTGGTAGAGAATATCATTCACCAGCTCTTCAGCGCTGGTGTCTATGCGGCGGCGGCCAAAGCCTTGCAAATCATTGTATCCGGGATGCGCACCCAACCCGACACCGTACTTGCCCGCCAGTTGGACGACACGGTTCATGGAGTTGGGATCACCGGCATGGAAGCCAGTTGCAACATTGGCCGAACTGATGAGCGCCATGATGTCTTCATCGGGTGCATCACCGAGAGACCACTGGCCGAACCCTTCGCCCATGTCGCAATTCAGATCGACCACACTTTTCATCAAACGCCTCTTCCCTAGGTGCGGCATAGGCTTCCAAAGGCTCCGAAAAATGAAAAGTTCTATTTTTTGTGGAAGCTATATCGAGAAATACGATAATAGATGGAGCGCTATTTTTCTGAATAAAATCAGATGCTCAAATCGGTTTCACTCACACTAAGAGGCCACTTTCGCATTATGTGCTAAACTGATATCGTTGTTTCAAATGACAACAAATTGAGCAGTCAGCATGAATCTGAGGCACCTGAAATACTTCGTTGCGACGGCAGAAACAGGTCAAGTGAGCCGCGCTGCCAACGCGTTGTCCATCTCTCAGTCTTCCGTCACCAGTGCTATCAAGGAGCTTGAGCAGACGCTGGACACAGAGCTGTTTCAGCGAACGTCACACGGCATGGAACTCACCGAAACTGGCCGCGAATTCCTCGCCTCCTGCAAAGACATTTTGGAGAAGGTGGACAAGGCGACGAAGCTTTCCCGGCGGCCCAGTGAGTTGACGGGTACGCTCTCGCTAGCCGCAACTTACACGGTGATGGGCTACTTCCTGCCCTATCATCTTGACCAACTCGCCCAGCTGCACCCTGGCCTTGATATCACATTGCACGAACTTAACCGCGAGAGCATCGAAGAGGGACTGTTATCCAACCGCTTTGATATGGCGGTGCTACTAACGTCCAACCTCAGCAATCCGCATCTTGAAACCGAAACTTTAATGCGTTCGCCGCGCCGCCTTTGGGTGCCGAGCGGCCATCGCTTTGCACGTAATGGCAAGGCGACATTCAAAGAGATCGCGCAGGAAGATTACATTATGTTGACGGTGGATGAGGCGGCGCATACGACCATGCGCTATTGGAGCAAAACCAACTATACACCACGCACCAAGCTGCGCACTTCCTCGGTGGAAGCAGTCCGCTCAATGGTCGCCAATGGGCGTGGCGTCACCATTCTTTCAGACATGGTTCTCCGGCCATGGTCACTGGAGGGCAAACGGCTGGAAACAGCAGCGACTGATGTTAGCCTACCATCTATGGATGTTGGCCTTGCCTGGGACCGAGCCGCTGAGTTCTCGCCTGCAATGAGCGTTTTGCGGGACTATTTTCACCAAGCGTATGTCACTCCGCAAGTTGGCCCACAGCACCGGTAGCGACATCACAGTTTTGAGGACAACGTTGAAGGTGGCTCCCCACCGATGGACTGGGATAGGGCTGCGGCAGCTTCGATAACAGCGGTGCTTAAGAGGCCGATCTGCTCCAAGCCCACACGACTGGTTGGACCGGACACGGAAATACCTGCAACCGCTTCTTTGCTCATATCGAACACCGGAGCAGCGATGCAGCGCATGCCCAAATTCTTCTCCTCTCCATCAATAGCAAAACCGCGATCGCGCGTTTCTGCCAGATCAGCACGGAGCGCATCCAGATCGGTGATGGTGTGCTTGGTGAAAGCCTGCGGGCTTTGCGCAGAAAAAACCCGTTGCAAGCGCTCCTCATCCATATGCGCCAGCAATGACTTGCCAATACCTGATGCATGCATGGGCGATAGCGTGCCCGGTGGAAAGAAAGCACGGATGCTTTCGTGGGTTTCAACTTGGCCAATGAAAAGCACCGAGCCATTGCGCTCCATGCCCAAATTCGCTGTCTCGCCCGTCTGCGCCATGAGCTTACGCAGGATGGGGCGTGCACGATCAACAAGACTGGACCGACGCAGGAAACGCGCGCCGATCACAAAGGCCTGCGAACCAATGTGCCACACTTGCTCGTCGGCATCGAACTCCACCAAGCCGCGCCCTTCAAGTGTAACAAGGATGCGATACACCGTGGCTGGCGACTGGCCCATCTCAGAAGCAAGCGTCGACAGCGTTTTGCCCTGGGCCTCACTTAAAAATTCAAAAACCTCCATCGCCCGGTCGAGGGATTTGATGGTGTTTTGGGCTGTTTTGTCATCCCATCCGCGCGGTCTTCCACGGGCGCGATGACGGCCTGGCTTGTCGGTTTTCAACTCGTTCATGATTCACTTATTCTATTGTGAAATATGTATTCACGATATGAAAAATATAAGTGTCTGACAAGATTGAAATAATCTCACTTGTGCCTTTCTGAAAAAATATTTCAAAAAAATTTCCTCCCTCCGTCTTTCTCCGTATGGTGACCGCACAGTACGGAGGAAACGGTCATGAGCTTGCAAAATCCAGTTTTCATTCCAGGCCCGACAAACATTCCTGAAAGCCTGCGCAAGGCATGTGACATGCCCACGGTTGATCACCGCTCACCGTTTTTCGGCAGCGTGCTTCATCCAGCCCGTGATGGCGTACGGCAAATCTTGAAGAGCCAAAGCGCGGAAGTTTTCATTTTTCCCTCCACCGGTACCGGCGGCTGGGAAACGGCGCTCACCAACACACTTTGCGCTGGCGACGCGGTTCTGGCCGCGCGCAACGGCATGTTTTCCCACCGCTGGATCGATATGTGTCATCGTCATGGTTTGAAAGTGGAGATTGTCGAAACCCCTTGGGGCCATGGCCTGCCGGCTGATCGCTATGTCGAGATTTTGAAGGCTGACAAAGCCCACACCATCAAAGCCGTGCTGGCCACGCACAATGAGACCGCCACTGGGGTGCGCTCTGACATTGCTGCTGTACGCAAAGCGCTTGATGATGCTGGCCACCCTGCCCTGCTGTTCGTGGATGGCGTGTCATCGATTGCCTCCATGGATTTCCGCTTTGATGAGTGGGGCGTTGATGTTGCCGTCACGGGCTCACAAAAGGGTTTCATGCTTACTGCCGGTTTGGCGATTGTCGGCTTCAGCGACAAAGCGATGGCTGCCACGAAGACCGCTACGCTTCCGCGCACCTTCTTTGACGTCCACGACATGCTGAAGGGCTACGAAAGCAGCGCCTATCCCTACACACCGGCGATTGGGCTTATCAATGGGCTGCACACTGCCTGCCAGATGATCTTGGACGAAGGTCTGGAGAACGTTTTTGCGCGCCACTATCGCATTGCAGAGGGTGTTCGCCGGGCTGTTTCAGCTTGGGGCCTTGAGCTTTGCGCAGCTTCTCCCGAAGTTCATTCTGATACGGTGAGTGCGATCAAAACGCCAACCGGCTTCAACGCCACCAGCATCGTGCAGCATGCGGCCAGCACCTATGGTGTGGCTTTTGGTGTCGGACTTGGCGAAGTGGCGGGCAAGGTGTTCCGTATCGGCCATCTGGGCAGCCTCACCGATGTGATGGCCCTAAGTGGCATCGCGACCGCTGAAATGTGCATGGTCGATCTTGGCCTCGACATCCAGCTCGGATCAGGGGTCGCCGCCGCGCAAGACTATTATCGCGCAAGCCCCGCTATGGCGCCGAAGCTTGCTGCTTGAGGAAGGTTATCCAATGTACATACCCACCTATGATGACGTTCTGGCGGCGCATGAGCGGATCGAGCCGCACATTCACCGCACGCCTGTTCTGACATCGTCCTATTTCAACGATCTGGTTGGGGCCGAGCTGTTCTTCAAATGCGAGAACTTCCAAAAGGCTGGTGCGTTTAAGGTACGCGGCGCGTCGAACGCTGTGTTCGGCCTGTCAGAGGAAGACGCCAAGCAAGGTGTCGCCACGCATTCCTCCGGCAACCATGCCTTGTCGCTGAGCTACGCTGCCGGACGTCGCGGCATACCCTGCAATGTGGTGATGCCACGCACGGCCCCGCAGGCGAAGAAGGATGCCGTGAAAGGTTATGGCGGCATCATCACCGAGTGCGAGCCATCGACGTCGAGCCGTGAAGAGGTGTTCGCGCAAGTCCAAGCCAAAACGGGTGGCGATTTCGTGCACCCCTACAATGACCCGCGCGTGATTGCTGGTCAGGGCACCTGCTCTCGCGAGCTTATGGAGCAGACCGATGGCGTGGATATCGTCATTGCCCCTATTGGCGGTGGTGGCATGATTTCAGGCACTTGTCTGACACTCTCCAACATCGCCCCGGAAACGGAGATCATCGCCGCTGAACCGGAACAGGCCGATGATGCCTATCGCAGTTTCAAAGCCGGCCACATCATCGCAGACGACGCGCCAGTGACTATTGCGGATGGCCTCAAAGTGCCACTGAAAGAGCTGACCTGGCACTTCGTATCGAACCACGTCACCGATATTCTGACCGCCTCAGAGCAAGAAATCATCGATGCGATGAAGCTGACGTGGAAGCGCATGAAGATCGTGATGGAAGCCAGCTGTTCGGTGCCGCTCGCCACCATTTTGAAGAATAAGGACCGGTTCGCGGGCAAGCGGGTCGGCGTCATCATTACCGGCGGCAATGTCGATCTCGACACGTTGCCATGGATCAAGTGATTTGGATCAAGTGAAGGGAGACTGATCGATGAACGCACCAGTGAACATCAACGCGCTCGACGTTGGCTATGATGTACCAGCCGTTCCAGGCATGGATGAGGCGACCATTCAGACGCCTTGTCTGATCTTGGATCTTGATGCGCTTGAACGAAACATCAAGAAGATGGGCGACTACGCGCAGTCCAAAGGCATGCGCCACCGTGTGCATGGCAAAATGCACAAGTCGGTCGATGTGGCGAAGCTGCAGATGGAGATGGGCGGCGCCTGTGGCGTGTGCTGCCAGAAAGTCTCCGAAGCTGAGGTCTTTGCTCGTGGCGGCATCAAAGACGTGCTGGTTTCCAATCAGGTCCGCGACCCAGCCAAAATCGACCGTCTGGCACGCATCCCCAAGCTTGGCGCACGTGCCATCTGCTGCGTCGATGATGTGGCCAATGTGGCTGATCTTTCTGCAGCGGCGCAGAAGCACGGAACCGAGATTGAGTGCCTTGTTGAAATCGACTGCGGTGCTGGCCGGTGTGGCGTGACGACAACACCAGAGGTCGTTGAGATCGCCAAAGCTATTGATGCGGCGCCGGGCCTGAAGTTCTCCGGCATCCAGGCCTATCAGGGTGCCATGCAGCACATGGACTCCTACGATGATCGCAAGGCGAAAATCGATATTGCTGTGGCGATGGTGAAAGACGCTGTCGATACGCTGAAAGCCGATGGCCTCGAGTGCGATATTGTCGGCGGCGGTGGCACCGGTTCTTACTATTTCGAGAGCACGTCAGGCGTTTACAACGAGCTTCAGTGCGGCTCCTACGCTTTCATGGACGCCGACTATGGCCGCATCCTCGACAAGGACGGCAACCGCATCGACCAGGGCGAATGGGAGAACGCATTGTTCATCCTGACCAGCGTGATGAGCCATGCTAAAGCCGACAAAGCCATTGTTGATGCCGGTCTCAAGGCGCAGTCGGTGGATAGCGGTCTGCCCTTCATCTTCGGGCGCGACGATGTGGAGTATATTAAATGCTCTGATGAGCACGGTGTCGTTGCCGATCCGCAGGGTGTGCTGAAAGTGAACGACAAGCTGCGCTTGGTGCCCGGACACTGTGACCCAACCTGCAATGTCCACGACTGGTATGTCGGCGTGCGCAGCGGCAAGGTGGAAACCCTCTGGCCGGTCTCGGCACGCGGCAAAGCCTACTAGGAGCCTGCGGCCTCCACGGTTTGCATCTTTTCGCCCGCGCGGCACACCCAGTCGCGCGGGCGCATTTGTTTTCAAAGGACTCTAGACATGTGGATTGTTCCAGAACGTGAAATCGCTGATCTGATGACGCGCGAGGCTGCCTTTAATGCGGTGGAGAAAGTCTTCGCTGCGATGGCCTCCAATGACGCCTACAATTTCCCGGTAGTGCGCGAGGCGATTGGTCATGTCGATGCGCTCTATGGCTTCAAAGGTGGATTTGACCGTGCTGGGCTAACGCTGGGTTTGAAAGCTGGCGGCTACTGGCCGAACAATCTGGCGACCCACAGCATCATCAATCACCAGTCGACGGTGTTTCTGTTTGACCCAGACACCGGCAAGGTAAAGGCGATTGTTGGCGGAAACTTGCTGACGGCACTTCGCACAGCCGCTGCATCGTCTGTCTCCATCAAGCATTTGGCACGCGAGGATGCCAAAGTGATCGGCATGATTGGTGCGGGTCATCAGGCGACGTTCCAGCTGCGTGCCGCGCTAGAGCAGCGCTCCTTTGAAAAGGTGATCGGTTGGAACTTCCATCCTGAGATGCTGCCGAACCTTGAGAAAGTGGCTGAGGAAGCGGGCTTGCCGTTTGAAGCGGTGGAACTCGACGGGATGCAGAATGCCGATGTGATCATCTCCATCACCTCCTCACATGATGCAATCCTGATGGCTGATCAGGTCAGCCCTGGCACGCACATCGCGTGCATGGGCACCGACACCGAGGGCAAGCAGGAGGTGGACCCGGCGCTGCTTCGGCGTTCAGCCGTGTTCACCGACGAGGTGGCGCAATCGATCAGCATTGGCGAGGCGCAGCATGCGGTTGGCCAAGGGTTGATCAAGGAAAGTGACGTCAACCAAATTGGCGCGGTGATCAACGGCGCCCATGGCGGGCGCACGGGAGCCGACCAGATCACGCTGTTTGACGGCACCGGTGTTGGCCTGCAAGATCTTGCTGTGGCCGCAAGCGTGGTTGACCTTGCGATCGAAAAAGGCATCGCTATCGAGGTCGATTTCTAACCTCGGCCTTAGGGCCTCTTTTGCAAAGTCATTCAAAGCCATGCGTGTTCTGATCAATGGGTTCGGCCGGATCGGCCGGACCCTTCTGCGTCAAATCCTCAGCGATGATCGCAACAGCGATATTGAGGTGGTTGGCATCAACGATATCGCTCCACTCGAAACCTGCGCCTATCTGTTTCGTTATGACTCGGTCTTTGGCCCCTATCCCAAGGCTGTCGAAGAAGCACCCGGTGCCCTGGTCGTCGAAGGCAAAGCCATCCCCTTCACGACGCTCGCCGACATTTCGCAGGCTGATCTCTCCAGCATCGACCTGGTGTTGGAATGCACCGGCAAGGCGAAGACACGCGATGTCACCGAGCGTGGACTGAAAGCTGGCGCTAAGGCAATCCTGATCTCTGGGCCGTCGGACGCCGCTGATCTTACAGCGGTGCTCGGCGCCAACGACGATCAGATCGGTGATGCGACCATCGTCTCCAATGCCTCTTGCACCACCAATGCTATCGCACCCTTGTTGAAGCGGCTGGAAGAAGCGCTTGGCATTGCGCGAGCCCACATTACGACCGTCCATTGCTACACTGGCAGCCAGCCTACAGTGGATGCGCCGGCAGCCAGCCTTGAGCGCAGTCGCGCTGCTGCTGTTTCCATGGTGCCGACGAGCACCAGTGCGGCCACACAGGTGACGCGCGTGCTCCCAAGCATGGCAGAGAAGCTCACCGTCTCTGCGGTGCGGGTGCCTTGCATCAGCGTGTCGGCTATTGATGCTGTCTTGCAGCTGGAACGCGCTCCCGATGGCCCGATGGATGGTTTGCTCGAAAAGATGTTTTCGGAGTCGCCCCTGGTTGGACTCACGCACGACCCCTGCGTCTCCACCGATATGCGCGCCAGACCGGAATCACTCGTTTTGGCCATGCCGGAAACACGCCAACTGGGCGATCATCAAGTGCGGCTCTTTGGCTGGTACGACAATGAGTGGGGTTTTTCGGCACGCATGATCGACATGGCTCGCCTGATGATGGCACGACACTAGGGCCCAACATTTTTGCCGTCACCCTCTTGCACCGGCCCCTAGGGCATACCCTAAATGGATACGTCGGAGAGAAAGATGACCGACGAAACCTTGTTGACCGCTGCTGACTGTGCCCGTCGCCTTGGCCTTACGACCAAGGCACTGCGGGTCTATGAAGACCGTGGTCTGATCGAACCGCGACGCACGGAAAAGAACTGGCGGCTTTATGGGAGCCGTGAGATCGCGCGGCTTAATGAAATCATGATGCTGCAACAGCTCGGGCTCACCCTATTTCGGATTGGCCAAGTGCTTTCCGGACAGCCGACAGACCTAGCTGATTTTCTCACCGTGCAGGAGGAAACCCTGCGCGGCCGTCAGGCTCGCATCGATCACAGCTTGGCGTTGGTTCGCTCTCTTCAAAGCAAACATGCTGATGGTGAGGTTCTCTCACTGGATGACATGATCAAACTTGCCAAGGAGACCATCATGACCCCGACCCAAGACGATGCGCTGGCGTGGAAACGCTATGAACAGTCGCGGCCACGCAACGCCGCAACCATCGATCCAGACACGCTGACCGACTATCCCGGTAGTTACGCCATGGAAGATGGCTCGCTGGTGGCCATTTCGCTGAAGAAGGGTGAGCTCTACTTGCAGTTGATCGGCCAACCGGAAGTGCTGTTTCAGCCAGAAGCCAAGGATGCCTTCTTCACCACTGTCGTCGCGGCCCAAGTTACCTTTCGGCGTGATGATGCTGGCCTCGTTACCGCCCTCACCTTGCACCAAAACGGCCATGAGCTGCTGGCCAAGAAAGTGGGCGATGACGCCTTTTCCGCCGTTGTAAAAACCTTGGAGCAGCGCATCGCCGATAAAACCCCCGCGCCAGGCAGCGAAGCTGTGATGCGCGAGATGATCGACCAACACGTCAACGGCACCGTTGACTATGATCGCATGACGGCACCCTTGGCTGATCTGGCGCGGACCCAAGCGGATATGATCGAAGCTGAGATGGAACGCCTGGGAGAACCAGGCGCCATCACCTTCAAAGGTGTCGATGGCCATGGCTACGACATTTATGAGGTGCAGTTTGCCAATGGCCGCACCGAATGGGGGCTGTCGCTTGCCGAGGACGGACAGATCAATGGCCTCTACACACGCAATGCTGTGTAGAGGCCATTGAATCGCTGCCTAAACCACACCACCCTCAACCACCTGACCAGGATGGGCTTCGGCCCATTCCGTCAGGAAGGCTGCCACTTCAGGGTCGCCAGCCATGTCAGGCGCGCGGCGCGGCAAGGCCACACCCTCATGGAGGGCAAGCTCAAGACACCCGACATAATCGCGCTCGGCCCGCTGCGGACAGTTTTCAGAGCCATGAACGATGGTTGAAAGCAGTGTACCTTCATAGTTGTTAATGTGTGAGAGGTCAGGGCTGAGCGACAGGAAATAGGCCATCACCTCGGGCAGCCCCTCCCAGCCCGCGACCTGGACAGGGGTTAAGCCCTCGCTGTCGGGGCGATCAAACTCGACGCCCATGGCCACCAAACGCTTCACATGGTCGAGCTTGCCCGGCAGATGCAGGATTACTCGGATGATGTTGCGATAGGCTTCGGGCAGTTTCGCCGTATCGACAAAAAGACCTGAGACGTCCTCGCCATCGGCGGCTTTGGCAAGCAACGCTTCCTCCGATGTGAGATCGGGCGTATCTCCACGCGCCTCAATCGCACGTGCTAGATCGCGGTTGCCGAACACCCGCGCGTACCCGTAGGCCGTGCAACCCTGATACGTCCGACTAGGATCAGCGCCGGCTTCAAGGAGCAAGTCGATCATCGCTGGTGGTGACATCCGCCTTGCCGCTTGATGAAGCGCAGGCACCACCCAAGGCTTTTCCCCGCCCACTTCAGCGTCATTGAACTCGTCAACTAGAGCGCCTGCGTCCAACAGCATGCGCACCGCGTCCACATCATGGAAGTCCATCGCGCGGAGCATGGCGTTGGTACCATGTGGATCAGCACCATGTTCCAGCAGCATTTTGAGGCCCTCATGATGACCGAGCTCAGTGGCATGGTAGAGTGATTCATTGTCGTTGGGATCGGCACCATGCTCCAACAACCAACGCCCCAGCGGCATGTTGTTCGCGTGCCCAATGGCGAGATAAAGCGGTGAAAGG
This sequence comes from Ahrensia marina, assembly GCF_042140245.1. Lineage (GTDB taxonomy): Bacteria > Pseudomonadota > Alphaproteobacteria > Rhizobiales > MH13 > MH13. Next base: position 302,908 of record NZ_CP159483.1, read on the forward strand.
TAATGGTCCGACCCTTCCGCGACCAAGAACCCCTCGTTCACATCGGCACCATGTGCCAGGAGCAAGTCGGCGATGGCCAGCATGTCGGCTTCGCGTTCGCGGTGCTTGTGGATGAACCGTGAGCGCGCAAGATGCACAAAAGCCGGCGCTGGCCCAAGGTCATGCGCTAGACAAGACGGATCGACTTGCAGCGCCGTTTCTACTGCCTCACGCCGGTAAAGCGCGATCTCCAGGCTAAGCACGCCATCGGCAAGATCGGGGACGTCGGAGAGCAGCCTCTCAACCACCGCCATCTGGCCGTTGTAAAGAGCGACTTTCAGGCGTTGCAGTTTGGTGGCGCGGTCTATGCCATGTAGCTCGACAGCAAGCTTGAGCGCTGGCCAACTGGCGAACCCGTTTTCTTGGGCAACGACATGCAAATAGTCGGCATGCTTGAGCGGCGTGCCTTTGGGTCGCGGTGGACGCAGACGCAGACGCTCGCGCGCATGCACATCACCAACATCATAAGCGGTCTTTAGGGCACGCGCATCGCGGCGCAATTGGTCTAGGGACTTGGTCATCGGCTTCCTCATCAAAACGCCCGCCGATCCGCTACGTTCGGGCATGAGAAATACCGGGAAGGGTATCAAAAACCAATCAAAAGGGGCGCCGATGACGGCTTTCCGCGGACCTGGGTGCTGCCCCTAGCAGCGGCGCCTCTTTAGGCCCGAAGTTCTGCAAACGCAAGCAAGAAAGGACAGAAACCTAGACGATGCCTGCGCGCAAGCAGTCGTGCATATGCAAAACGCCTTGTAAAATCCCGGCTTCATCGACCACAGCAAGTACAGTGATTTCACGCTCGTTCATCACACCAATCGCGGCACTTGCCAGCGCCGATGGTTGGATGGTGCGCGGCGATTTCGTGGCGATATCCAGGGCAATGTGATCCATCAAGCCCACCAAATTGCGCCGCAGATCGCCATCGGTGATGATGCCTTTCAAATGGTCGGTATCATCGACAACAAGGGCGATGCCAAGACCTTTGGCGGTCATCTCAACAAGCACATCACCCATGGAAGCATCGGGCGCGACGCGCGGCAATTCCGGCCCGGCATGCATCAACGCGGCCACATCCATGAGATGAGACCCAAGCTTGCCGCCTGGGTGGTAGTTTCCAAAGCTGGACGCATCAAAATCACGCTCATTCATCGCAGCGATGGCCAGCGCATCACCCAGCGCCAAGGTGCAGGTCGTGGACGTCGTAGGCGCCATGCCGATGGTGCAGGCTTCGGGCACGTCTGGCAGTTGCAGGATGAGATCGGCCTGTTTGCCAAGCGAGCTTTCGCGCACCTTGGTGATGGCAATCATGCCGATCGCAAAACGGCGCGTGTAGGCAACAATATCGGCAAGCTCGCGGCTTTCGCCTGAATTGGAGATGAGAATGCAGAGATCATCCGGCGTGATCATACCGAGGTCGCCATGGCTTGCCTCAGCTGGATGCACGAAATGGGCTGGCGTGCCGGTGGAGGCCAACGTTGCAGCGATCTTCGTGCCGATATGCCCGGACTTGCCCATGCCGGAGACAATCACCCGGCCTTTCACGCCCAAAATCCATTGAACGGCAGTAACGAACTCCCCATTCAGTGAGGCTTCCAGTGCACCCAAGCCAGCGCGCTCGGTGGCCAGCACGGTTTTGGCAGCATCAAGGATGCTGCCCTCATGCCCGGAATCAGCTGGAAAAGCGTTCGGTAAAGCGGAAGGATTGGGCATCAAGAAGGAGACCTTGGCTCGAAAAGGCGGTTGAAACGTCTGTCTAGCTGATGGCGTGCGCAAGCTCAAACGGACTGTTGAACAGCGCTCTCCATCACCCCTTCGCGCATTACCCGTGGGCGCAAACTTGTTGGTTTTGGGCGATCACGACGGGTAGCGCCCAAGCTCACCCGGCATCACACTTGCGTGCAACGGCGCGCGAGCGCCTTGCTGCTGAGCGAAAAGCTCCATACATCTGCCCGGCCCGCCAGGATGATAAGACTGGCATATGATACTTCTGCAAGGAGACCCGCTATGGCGGTCATACGCTTCCCGATCCGCCTGCTCGGCCTGGCGCTTCTGGCAATCGCGCTGGTGCTGCTGGCGGATGATCTGGCCGCTATGGACTGGTCATCCTTTTCAGGCTTTACGCCTCAGCTACTAGGCGACTTGTTCTACGCGACCATACCGGAGTGGCTTAATGGAGCACAGTCTTACATCCAGCGCTCTATTTCCCCCTATCTTTGGGATCCCGTCATTCAGACCATTCTTCTCTGGTGGGATTGGGCAGCGATTGGCGGCCTCGGGCTCATCCTTGCGGTGATCGCGCGACGTCCCAAAGTGAAGATCGACGCTGCTGCGGTCGAAACGGCCGGGTAAGGTCGACCGTTACTGGAATATGCCCATCATTGCGCTCATATCGTTGCCGTTGAGCAATATCTGACCAGACTGCGTCAACTGCAGATCGAACTCTTTGATGTCGCGGCCATCCTCATCGGTTGCATCACGACCCATTGCCGCCAGAACCGAAACAAAGGCCGCACCGTCCGCCGCTTCGCCGCCCATTTGCTGCGCAAAGGCAATCATTTCTGGTAATCCGGCGATCTGCAGGTCCAAGTCGGCGGTGGCTTGCAAGGCTGCCTGGGCATCGGGCTGCACTGTGCCTTCAGCGGCCACATAGCCGATGTCGGCTTCGACAAAGAAGTCCTGCAGCACCACTTCAACCTCTGAGCTCATCAAGATACCCAAGAACTCCATCGGGTCGATATCTTGAAGACTGGCCAAGGGATTGCCAACGCCTGCGCGGCGACCCTTCGGTCCGAACAATTCTTCGTCACTGGGCGCTTCACCTAGATAGCCGTAGAGTTGGTCACTGATGGCCTGGACCGGTGCGTCTACCGCCACCAGGTCCAAATCCGCGCGTACCGGGATGAGCTGAGCGAACTGCGGGGGAACATCTGTTGTGGTGATATCATCAACATTGATTGAAAGGCCAAGCTCAGCTGCGGCTTCATCAAGGTCATCTGCTGTCATGGACAAGCCCAAAGCACCCAGTGATCCGCTGACATCTTCAATGGTGAAAGAGAGCCCATCCAGACCCATGGTGTAGGACGCATCTCCGATCCATTTTTCGCCCGCGTTCTCGCGCAGCACTTCGACGAACTCGGTTAGAAACGCTTCGCTTTCTGGATCAAGCCCCTGCACACGCTGTTGGAGGCCAGCGAAAAGATCAAGTCGCTGACGGGCAGAGGTGCCAGAGAGTTCTACGGATTCCAGCTGCAACAAGACCTGTTCGCTTGGGATATCGATCCGAAGGCGTTCAAGCGTCGCCAGTGTTTCAGAATCGAAGCTATGTTCACCGGTACCAGATGGATCAGTGTCCACGGTCATGTCGATGCTTTGAACCGTGATATCACCTTGATGACCCTGCACGGTGACTGACAAATCCGACAGGCTGACATCTGCTTGCAGGGCCATGCTGTACTCTGGCGCGATGACCATATCATTGTCATTGCTGGTGAACGCGATGTCGGCTCGGTCATCACTGTTGCGTGGATTGGTGACCACAACTGACCCTGGAAAGTCCCACCGCGCTCGCTGCCAGCCATTGTCCTGCGGCGTCACTTCCACTGCAAAGGGTGGCACGGCGACGTCAGCGTCGCCATTCACATCCACTGTGATGGCAGGAATCGATAGATCATAGCTATCACCATCGGGAACGGCCTCGACCTCACCATCAAATGCGAAGTTCACATCTGGCGAGCCTTGAAAGAGAAAGTCCAAAACAAGCGGAACTTGCGCTTCCAATGCGTCTGCACCTGCTTGGTCGATTGTCTGTGCCCCAACGCTGGTGGCCAGCAAGAGCGATGTGGAGGAAAGCAAAGTGAGGCAGAGCGAGCGCATGGTATGTCCTAGCGTGCAAATGAGGATCGACGGCCATGAAACCGCCAAGGGAGAGTGTTGGCCACCTTTTTTGTGCGCTTCGCGTCACTTTGATGGCAGTTTGGTTATCCAATTGCACGCTTCACGCGGCTGTGACCGGCATCACGGTGTGGTACGCCTTGACGCATCCATGGCCAAGACCCACCTCTTGGCCTGACATTCGCAGCCCCCTAGGGCCAGACGAGAAAGGGCTTTTGCCATGCTGAATCTGTTTGCATCCCTGACCAAGAAAACCGAGATGCCCGGCGAAGGCGAAGCTTTGGAAGGTCGCGATGCGCCCATCCCGACGGCTGAAACACACTTCGTCAATGGCCTGCCGCTCGCGGCCCCTTATCCGGATGGCCACAAGGTTCTGGATGTCGGCCTTGGTTGCTTCTGGGGTGCTGAAAAAGCGTTCTGGTCACTACCTGGTGTCTATGTAACGGCTGTTGGTTATGCTGCTGGGTCGACACCCAATCCGACTTATGAAGAGGTTTGCTCAGGCCGAACCGGACACAATGAGGTGGTGCGGATCGTTTACAATCCGTCGGTAACAAGCCTCGAAACTTTGCTGAAAGCGTTCTGGGAAGCCCATGATCCAACGCAAGGCATGCGCCAGGGCAATGACGTCGGCACGCAGTATCGCTCGGGCATCTATCTGACCGACGAGGATGACTTGGCCACCGCGCAGGCCTCCAAGGCGATGTACCAAGAGGCTTTGAAGTCAGCTGGACGCGGCCAAATCACGACCGAAATCCGCGAAGCAGGGCCTTTCTATTTCGCTGAGGACTATCACCAGCAATATCTTGCCAAGAACCCCAATGGCTATTGCGGAATGGGCGGGACGGGCGTGAGTTGTCCGATTGGGACAGGAGCTCCCGCCTAAAAGCGGATGTTCCAAGAGGATAGGGCATTACGCCCGAAACTAGTTGGCGACCAGCACTTGGCTGCACGCTGCCGGTAGGTCTGACAGCATGGTTTCAGGTCTCGGGCGCGCGGGCGTATCGCTTGGCTGCCACGGCTCGGGGCCCAACCACCAAGCCAATTCCTCGCCGCACCCGTCACCAGCAGGTGGCGGGTTTTGGTTTTGGCACCCTTCCATTCCAGCTGGGCAGGAAAGCCGCACATGGAAGTGGTAATGATGCCCATACCAAGGGCGCACGCGGCGCAGCCACGACCGATCAGCGCTCGGGCTTTCCCAGGCGCACAGCTGTTCCTTGATCGCTGGGTGCACGAAAATGCGCGCCACCCGATCATCGATGGCGGCGCGTCGGATGATACGGGCGTGGTTTTCGCTCCACCGGCTGGTGCTGATGGTGCGCGTGCCATCTTGCAACATGGAGATGGCGGAGATTTCCTCCCGTTCCTGTCGGCTTAGCGTCCGGTCCGGCATGGGCGTTAGCCAGATATCGGCATCCAATCCGATCTGATGGGAACGGTGGCCTGTAAGCATCGGTCCGCCACGCGGTTGGCTCATGTCACCGACCAAAAGGCCGTTCCACCCCTCCTGCTCGCGACCAGCAACAGCGAGTTCCTGCAGATACGCCACCAGCGCTGGGTGGCCCCAATTGCGATTTCGCGACAGGCGCATGGCCTGCCAGGCTGGACCATCGACGGCCAGCGGAACCGCACCGGCTAGACAGCCACGGGCATAGCCACCAATGGAGCGCGCTTGCAGCGGTGCGGGTGTCGGCTCACCGCCAAACAGCTGACGGGCAGGTGTGGTGGCTGATACCGGCACCGGTATCACCGCCTCCGGAGCACGGTCTGGGCGAGGGACCGGGTTGGGCACCGTTTGCGCAACCGCAAGGCCAGCGACCAGTGCACCTGTCACGGTGATACCCAGTGACCATTTTAGCCTGCGAGTAAGATGTCGGATCGACACGGAATCACGTCTCTGCTCTTTGCCCCATCTGCGAGCATGACCCAAGTTGAGGGCGCCCGTCGAGTGTCTGAACTTTTGGTTCATCTTCGGTACAGGTGGAACACGATAGAGGCGATGCGATGACGATCCGCTCATTCAACGCTTTGATCCTTCCTCAGCCCAATCAGAAGGTACTGCTCGCCCTTGCGGGTTTGCTGCTGGCGCTTACGCTGGCCGGGTGTGCCACACTCAGCCACGAAGAATGCGTGCGCGGTGACTGGTATCAGATTGGCGTCAATGATGGTCAGCAGGGCCATGTGCTCTTACGGCTCGACGATCATCGCCGCGCGTGTCGCGATACGCCAGCCATCATTGATGAAGGCGCCTATCGCGCAGGCCGCGACATTGGCTTGCTCTCTTACTGCACGCCGGTTTCCGGGTACCGGGTCGGCGAGCGCGGTCGCTCCGCGCCGAATGTTTGCCCAGCTGAAACTGCGCCTGGCTTTCTGCATGGGCATCTGCTTGGCGAGCAGGTCTACGATGCTGAACAAGATGTGGCAGAAGCAGAGCAGCGGTTACGCAACCTGGAACGCCGATTGACGGACACCCAAGAAGAGATTGACGCAGCCCAACAGCGCGTCGATGCAGCTGACAACCGCGACGCTCGGCGCAGCGCTCGCCAGAACCTTTGGATCCTGCGCAACGAAGCCGATGATGTGCGCGCCGACATCCATGACGCGCAGTTCAACGTTGATATCACCCGGCAAACGCTGCGCGATGTGCGCGAGCGCACCAGCTTTCAGCTACAAGTTCTGGCCGACGGCTGAGCGTCACCACATGGTTTTGGCGGCGCGGTCAGGCCATCCGCGGTCGTAGGTTTCGCCGCCCTCTTCGCCAGCGCTTTGCACCGCCAAGATGTCGCCGGGCGTCGGCAGATTACCCGGATCAGCATGCTTTTCAGCGTTCCAAAGATCGGCGCGTACAACCGCGCGGGCGCATTGGAAGTAGATTTCCTCAATCGCAATGACGATCACGCTGCGCGGTGTTTTGCGGTCCACTGCGTATCTCTCCAGCACGTCTGGATCGGCGGTGATGTGCGCCTGCCCATTGATGCGCAAGGTGGTGCCGGACCCCGGAATAAGAAACAGTAACGCCACGCGCGGATCGCGCACGATGTTGCGCAGACTGTCCAGACGATTGTTGCCACGCCTGTCGGGAATCATGAGGGTGCGCTCATCGACGATGCGCACCATACCATCCATGCCGTTTTCGGGCGCATCTCCGCGCGGCGAGCAGTCGAGCCCTTCAGGCCCCACAGTGGCTAGCGCGCAAAAGGGTGAAGCCTGGATCAACGCGCGGTACTCTGGCGTGATGACTGAGGACACCTTGACCGTGGCGGCTGCCACGGGCGTGCCGTAGAGCGCCTCAAGGGCCTCGATGGAGTCGATCTTGGAATGGCTCATCAAACCGCAGGTTGTTCGCGTGTTGCACAGTGGATGCCGCCGCCGATCTCTCCAAGAGCGTCGACATTGAGCAGAACGATCTCACGGTTTGGATAGGCGTTGGCCAGAACGCGGCGCGCTTCCTCGTCCGTTTCCCGGTCGCCAAATTCGGCCGCGATGACGGCACCATTGCAGACATAGTAGTTGACGTAGGATGCAACGAAATCATCCGAGCGCACGCGAACACGCTGCGGCTCGGTGATCACCGTAAGGTTGAGCCGTCGCCCAGCGGCGTCGCTGGCCCCGGCAAGGATGTCGAAGGTTTGGTGCGCAGCACCGTTCCAGAGATCATCGGGATCGTATTCCGCCGGCAGTTGTATGATGACCTCGCCGGGCTCAACGAAACGGGCGAGGCTATCAATGTGATAGTCGGTGATGTCTTCGCCTGCGATACCCGGTGCCCAGATCAGCTCCAGGCCGCCATAGGCTTCTTTCAACAGCGCACCGATCTCCTCTTTGGATTGCCCGTTGCGGTTGGGGTTCACCCACGAGCTTTCATGGGCGATCAGCGTGGCCTCTCCATCGGTTTCGACACCGCCAGGCTCGCCAACAAGCCCATTGTCGAGCAGTTGGAGCCCCATGCGGTCAGCGACGCGCGCGGCGATTTGGCCATCATGGATGTGTACCTGCTTGCCGCCCCAACCGTTGAAATTCATCTGACGAATGGCCAGATCGCCCTGCCCGTCAACAACGAACAGCGGTCCGGAATCGCGGGCCCAAAGATCTTCCGTTGGGATGGGCCAGATTTCGACCGCACCAGATAGCAATCGACGAGCGGCACGCTCATGCTCAGGCGCCATGAGCATGACCACTGGTTCGAAATCCACAATGCTGTTGGCGATCTCAGCAATGGTCTCTTGCAGGTAAGCCAGAAAGTCTCTTTCCAGGTGAACCTCGCGGCTCACCGGCCATTGCATGAAGGTGCGTTCGTGTCGCAGTGCCTCATCTGGCACATAAAAGCCGGGCGGACGGGTCACACCTGGCCCCATGGCAAAGGCTCGTTGGCCACTGAGTGCGACAAAGCCCAAACCTGCAAGCACGCCACGGCGGCTGGGTCTAAGAATGCTTGTTGGCATGACGGGCAAAGCATTCGCGGACCTGCGCAGCGGCAGCGGCGACGGGTGGCGAGGGATTGTCCCTCACCATCAAACCCAGGGCACAATCAGGCAATGACGGCAAACCACACGCAGCTTTCGCCTCAACGATACGACCGGTGATGTGCGAGCGTGACAACGGCGCTATCGCCAGATCGGCAAGCACAGCGGCGCGCTGACCAGAAATGTTAGAGCTTTGAAACGCGATCCTGTAATCCCAGCCCCCACGCTCCAAGGCTTCCAGTGAGCCTTTGCGCCAAAGACACCCTTCTTCCCACATGGATACTGGCAAAGGGCGTTGCTCGGCGGCAACGCCACCGGCCACACAAGCCCAAACCAACGGTTCGCGGTGCACGATCTCAGCTCGGCCATCGGTGTTGAAGCCGGTTTCGCACGTTACAACGGCCAGATCGAGCTCTCCGCGCTCCACGCTCTCGATCAAGCGCGCGGTGCCGTCCACAGTGACGCTAAGGAGAATGCCGGGAAATGTTTCGGTGAACCGCTGTAGCATGCTTGGCAAGAACCGTTCGGCGACATCATCGGGCGCGCCAAGATGCACCTCGCCGACCAGTTCGGGCTCAACAAAACGCGCCATCATCTCGCGGTTGAGCGCAAGCAAACGCCTGCCATGCTCCAGCAAAGCCTCGCCGTCGCGCGTGAGGCTGACAGAGCGGCTATCGCGCACAAACAGCGTTGCGCCGATAAGCTCTTCCATCTTCTTCACTTGCATGGAAACCGCCGAAGGCGTGCGCCCTAAACGGTCGGCAGCGGCAGAGAAATTGCCTGTCTCAGCAATCGCGACCAGGGTTCGCAGGAGATCAAGTTCCAGCAGAGGGCCAGGCTGGACAGTGGTGGACACATTCATGGCCGTGGATCCTTGGAAAACCGTCTTTCAATTTTTTCTGACAGTTACCTTCAAAACTATTCGTTTGATTGAAGCATGATCTGCGCGCATTGTCCATCTTGAGACCTTCGCGAAGTCTCCTCATTGGCAAACGGACCACCTGCGAGGCGGTTCGTTTACTGACTCAAAGGAGACAAAAATGACCGTTCACAACACCACACGAGCGCCCTCAAGCATCGGCGCTTTCGTGCACAACGCTCTCAGCGCCACGGCCCATGCTGTCACATCAGTGTGGCACGCGGCGGAAGACCTCTATGCGCGTGTTCAGTATCGCCGCGGCATACGCGAGATGCTGGAGCTTGATGACCATATGCTCTGCGACATGGGGATCACCCGTGGCGATGTCCTACGGGCCTACAATTTGCCTCTGCGTGAAAGCGCAGGGACCGAGCTCAAGCGCATCAGCCAAACGCGCGTGTTGCGCTAAACACCCCTTCTGACCCCCCGGAATGGCTGAAAGTTGGTCCTTCCCTGTACCCACCTTCAGTCTGGCCTGGACGCTTCAGCGGGCGTCCAGGCCGTTTTCGTTTGACCGTGTGCTAAGCCAAAACTTCTTGCAACACGTTTTCGGCTACGAGCTCGGCGGTTCCCGCTGACATCGTCCAACCCAGGTGACCGTGGCCACAATGGTAATGCACGCCTGGCGCTCTGCCTTTTTTCAAGCGCGGCATCATATCAGGCATCATTGGACGCAAACCCGCCCAGGGCACGACATGCTCTGTTGGCATGCCCGGAAACAGCGCATGACACCACTCAACAAGCGGGCGAATGCGATCAGCGCGAATGTCGCGATTGAAGCCATTAAACTCGGCTGTACCAGCAACACGGAACCGGTCCGCGCCCAAGCGAGAAGTGACGATTTTTGCGTCGTCGTCGACAAAGCTCATCCAGGGCGCTTCTACCTGCGCTGCCTTGTCTTTTAGCTCCACGGTGATCGAGTAGCCCTTGACAGGGTAGACATTTACCCGGTCGCCAAGCTGCTTGCCGAAGGCACGGGAGCCGACACCAGCCGCAACCACGATCTGATCAAAACGCTCGGTTGAATTGGCTCCATCCTTGGCGTAGCGCACCGCGATACCATTGCCCGCAGAGACATGTTGAACATCAACATCTTGCTCAAAGCGCACGCCCAACCGCTTGGCAGCCTCTGCCAGGCCGACTGTAAACTTGTGGATGTCACCTGTGGTGTCCGACGGCGTGTAAAACGCGCCCTTAACGTCCCCAGCAAGCGTCGGCTCGAGCTGCTTGGCTTCTTCAGGTGCAATCTCGCGGCGGTCAAGACCCGCTTTCTCCAGCAGACCATTGACCATACGCGCATGCTGCGTGGCTTTGTCCGTTCTGTAGACATGCACAATGCCGCGCTTCTCATGATTGAAGTCGATGCCTTCGGCCTGCGCCCAGTCGAACAGGTTCTTGCGGGCCATGATCGCGATTTCGGCTGAGCGCACTGTGTTGGCTTCATAGTTGCGCATGGCGGCCATGAACTCGGCAATCCATGAGTATTTGTGCCAGCTCGGTGTCATATTGAAGAGCAGCGGCGCATCGGTGGCGAACATCCACTTGATGCCTTTTATGATGTTGCCGGGATGGTTCCAGACCTCTGCATTGGAGGCTGAAAGCTGACCGCCATTGGCGAAGCTTGTTTCCATGGCCGGATAGCGATGACGATCAAAGACCGTCACCTGCAAACCGCGTTTGGCCAGTGCGTAGGCAACGGTGACACCCGTTATCCCGGCCCCGATGACGGCGACACTGCGCGATGAAGACGGAGAGCGTGCACCAGGAATGTTTCCGGCGAGCGCGGTGGCATTTTTAAGCTGCTGCGAGGTGGTGGGTGCGTTCATCACACAAGGCCTCTTCAAGTTGCGGACGTGATGGACCGTCTGGTGCTTGTCCGTTGCACCTTTCGGTCCCCATCTGTCCTCGAACCTGAGAGTTTCGTCGCTTCACCCCCTTGAAAGGGCTTCGCACCCTTGTGGCGCGGTGATCAGCGGCGTTGCTCCTTCGGTGGATCATCACGTGATGATCGCTCTCCAGATTGCCTTGTCGCGCCACGGTCCTTTCGCCTGAAAGATTCCGGGGAGGTTGCTTCTTCGGCCCTGCCAACTTGCGTTGGCAGCGTCTCCCGTGACGCTGAGTATTAAAATCACCCATGCCATGAATCTTGCCCTGCGACAAGATGGCCTAAACATCAGCCATGCTCAAAGTGGGTGCACGGTTGCGTGACTGAACGCCTAAAAACCTAAATCAGCCCAACCGCCTGTCTAATCGCCTCATCACGCAAAGAAACGTCGCCACCCAGATGCGGATCAGCCTCAGCTGTGCAGAGCCAGGCAATGGCTTTGGCGGGCCATTCAGGCGGAATATGCACGTTGGGATCAAGCTGGCTGACCGGATTGATGCCTGACGCTTTGATATCAACTTGCATTTGCGTCGCCACCGTACCCGGCGACAGGCCGACGGCTCGAACGCCCTTGTCGGCAAACTCCTTGTGCAAACAGCGAGTCACCATCAGCACTGCGGCTTTGGATGAGCAGTAGTGGCTCCAGCCCTCCATGGCATTGGTTGCAGCTCCGGAGGAAATGTTGACGATGGTTCCCCCACCCGCCGCCTGCATGCCTGGCAAAACAGCGCGGGCACAGTGATAAACGCCCTTTACGTTGATATCGATGACCTTGCCCCAGTCGGCAGGATCAAGGTCATCCATGCGGCCGATCGGATCGATAATACCAGCATTGTTGACGAGCACAGTGACAGAACCGAAAGCATTTTCAGCGGCTTTAACTGCCAACTCCACCTGAGTGTTGTCCGCCACGTCACAGGCAACAGCCAGTGCCTTGCCACCATTGGCTTGAATGGCGGCGGCATGCTTTTCAATGTCGCCGGTGGAGCGAGCTGCCAACACAACATTGGCGCCTTGACGGGCAAACTCGTGGGCGGTGGCGGCGCCGATGCCGCGACTCGCACCAGTGATGAAGACGGTTCGGTTGTTGAGATCAGACATATCCAAGTCCTTTTGACCTTGTTATTACGTCCATTTGGACTATATTGTGAGCAAGGAGAAACATTATGGCCCTTGCCGATCTTCAGTCAGCGCCCACTGACATGCAGTCTGTTGGCTTAAAAGCCTACAGCAGACTGGCCGCAGAATGGCGCCTAACGTTGCGCGAAGCAGCAGACCTTCTCGACGTTTCGGAATCGACGTGGAAGCGGATCAAAACCGGCCAATTCTCCGGTGACCTGACCCGCGATCAGATGTTGCGTTTGAGTGCGCTTGTTGGCCTCTACAAGGCATTGGCGCTCTATTTCGACTCACCTTTGAGCGATCAATGGGTGAAGCTTGAGAATACCGGCCCTTTGTTTGATGGGCAACGCCCTCTTGCTCGCATGATAGAAGGTGGTTTGCCGACTATTATTGCTGTGCGCACCTATGTGGACGCGCTGCGGGGCGGCGCTTGAACCTTCAATTGATCAATGATCGTGCGCTGGTTCGCCTGATCCCAGCCACCTACCACAAACCGCCTGTTTTGCGCGGCCTTGTCGATAGTGATGATGAGGCGGAGCTTTTGGCCGAGTTGGAAGCGATGACAAACCAACGCCTGAAGGTGGAGCGCGAGGGTTCCCCCGCCTTGGACCGGCGTGAGCTTGCCTTTGCCCGGCGCAGCGCGGATTTGCGCGTTTATGGCCAGAGCCACATCAACGCCGCCTTTGCTTACACGCGCACCGGGGGCAACCGGTTCAACGATGAAAGCCGGGGCGCCTGGTACTGCGCCTATGACCTTCAAACATCGGCTGCCGAGGTTGGCTATCACCGCACGCGAGAGCTCAGCTTTATTGGCGTTTATGACGATGAGGCCCGCTATGTGGAGCTTCTGGCCGACTTTGTGGGAACCTTCCCCAGCATCTCCAGCGCATCACATCCCGACGCATTGCAAGACGACCCAGCCCTTGGCTACCCGGCTGGACAAGCTCTTGCCCGCGCGCTGCGCGCCGAGGGCCATCGCGGGCTGCTCTATCAGTCGGTTCGTCACAAGGGCGGACGATGTTTCGTCGCCTTTGACCCGCACATCGTTCAAAATGTCAGGCCAGGTGCGAGTTGGACCTTCACCTGGTCCGGAACACCGGATTACGAGCTGGCCGCTGCTGCATGAGATTTCGGCCTCCCACGCGCCGCGATGCCTTAAAGCTTGGATTGGCGGCAACGCTAGCCCCTGAAGCTGCGCGGGCCGTGTCCAATCCTAATGTCCTGGTTGTCGGCGCCGGTATTGCTGGTTTGGCGGCCGCGCGCGCTCTTGCCGATGCGGGTCGAGCTGTTGTGGTGCTGGAAGCGTCTGGCCGCATTGGCGGGCGCATACATACTGATCGATCGCTTGGACTTCCGGTGGAGTTGGGCGCTGGTTGGATCCACGGCCCGGATGGCAATCCAATCTCTGATCTGGCTGGCCGCGCTGATCTGCAAACCTTTTTGACCGATGACAACAGTCTGGAGGTTTACCGCGCGGATGGAACCGCGGTTCGTGATGCTGATGTGGTGGCCGGTGAGGCGCGATTGGCGCGCCTTGCGGCAGCTGTTGATGATGGCGTGGACAACGATATCGCGATGTCTGAAGCGATCCGGCGGTTTGGCAATGGTGAGCTTGAGGACCCACTCATGCGCTGGATGTTGTCAGCCTATTTGGAGTTTCTGACCGGTGGCTCCGTCCACGACATCTCCGCGGCCTTCTGGGATGAAGATGATGCCTTTGCAGGCACCGATGTCATTCTACCCGACGGCTATGAACGCATCTTGCCTGGGTTGGCGCGCGAACTGGACATTCGCTTCGGCGAAATGGTTCAAAGCATCGCCTATGGCCCAGAAGGTGTGTCTGTCACCACAGAAAACGGTACATTCGAGGCTAAGCATCTCGTTTGTACGCTGCCGCTTGGCGTTCTGAAAGCAGGGCGCATAGCCTTCGACCCGCCTTTGCCAAGTGAATACCAAAGATCGATCCAAGCGTTGGGCATGGGCCAAGCAACAAAGCTTGCGCTGCGCTTTGATGCCCCTTTTTGGCCGCAGGACGTGCAATATTTCGGGGTGGTCACGGAGCTGATGGGCCGTTGGCCCTACTTCATGAACACGATGACCTATGGTGACGCGCCCATCCTCATGGGCGTGAGCCTCGGGGCCTACGCGCCCATTGCCGACACGATGAGCGAGGACGATGCGACGGCGGATATGATGGATGTGCTGCGCGGCGTGTTCGGCAATACCATCCCAGAACCGACTGGTGTTCTCAAAACCGCATGGTCCAATGACCCGCTCGCGCTGGGCGCCTATTCGTTCGCCAAGCTCGGCGCGACACCCGATGATTTCAATCGCTTCGCCGAGCCGATAGGACCGCTGCACTTTGCCGGCGAGCACACCAGCTTTGATTATCACGGCAATGTTCACTGCGCGTATTTGAGCGGGTTGCGCGCGGCGGCTGCAATCTTGGCTTAGCTGTCCATCTTCAGCGCTTTGATGAAGGCTTCCTGCGGGATATCGACCTTGCCGAATTGGCGCATCTTCTTCTTACCGGCCTTCTGCTTTTCCAGCAGTTTTCGTTTACGCGTCACGTCGCCGCCATAGCATTTGGCCGTCACGTCCTTCCGCAGGGCGCGGATCGTCTCACGGGCAATAATCTTGCCACCGATGGCCGCCTGGATCGGAATCACAAACATGTGCTGAGGAATAAGATCCTTTAGCTTTTCGCACATCGCTCGGCCGCGATACTCCGCTTGGCTGCGATGCACCAAGATAGACAGCGCATCCACGGGATCAGAATTGACGAGGATCTGCATCTTAACCAGATCGCCCGCTTCATAGCCGGTGATTTGATAATCAAAACTTGCATAGCCTTTGGAGATGGATTTCAACCGATCGTAGAAATCAAACACCACCTCATTGAGCGGCAGATTGTAAACCAACATCGCGCGGGCACCGACGTAGGACAGCTCTTTTTGGATGCCACGTCGTTCCTGGCAAAGCTTCAAGATCGGTCCGAGATACTCGTCCGGCGTCAGGATGGTCGCGGTGATCCAGGGCTCGCGGATTTCCTCGATCTTCATCACATCGGGCATATCGGCGGGGTTGTGGAGTTCTTCCACCTCCGGCTCGCCTTCATCATTGGCGCCCTTGCGCAGTTGGATCTCATAAACCACCGAAGGGGCCGTTGCGATGAGATCAAGATTGAACTCACGCTCCAGACGTTCCTGGATGATTTCCAAGTGCAAAAGGCCGAGGAACCCGCAGCGGAAGCCGAAGCCAAGCGCCGCGGAGCTTTCCATTTCAAACGAGAAACTTGCATCATTAAGGCGCAGTTTGCCCATGGCGGCGCGCAAGTCTTCAAAGTCCGCTGCATCGACTGGGAACAGGCCACAGAATACGACTGGCTGGGCAGGTTTGAAGCCTTCCAGCATGGTTTCGGTGGGCTTTTTTTCATCCGTGATCGTGTCGCCGACGCGAGTATCCGCCACCTCTTTGATCGAGGCGGTCATAAAACCGATCTCGCCAGGGCCGAGTTCATTGAGCGTCGCCAGCTTCGGCGTGATCACGCCCACCCGGTCCACGTCATAAGTCGCGCCGGTGCCCATCATGCGCACCTTCTGGCCTTTTTTCAGCTTGCCATCGATGACGCGAACCAGCACGACAACGCCGAGATAAGCATCGTACCAACTGTCGACCAGCATGGCTTTCAGCGTTGCATTGGGGTTGCCTTTGGGCGCTGGCAGGCGGGTGACGATCGCTTCAAGAACATCTTCAACGCCAAGGCCAGTTTTGGCTGAAATCATCACCGCGTCGGTGGCATCCAGACCGATCACATCCTCAATTTGCTGCTGCACGCGCTCCGGCTCGGCAGCAGGCAGATCGACTTTATTGAGCACCGGTACGATCTCATGATCGTTCTCAATCGCCTGATAGACATTGGCCAGCGTCTGCGCTTCGACGCCCTGAGACGCATCGACCACAAGCAATGAGCCTTCGCAGGCTGCCAGGGACCGATTCACCTCGTACGCGAAGTCCACATGGCCCGGCGTATCGATCAGGTTCAGTGTGTAGGTCTCACCGTCTTGCGCCTGATAGAGCAAGCGGACAGTCTGCGCCTTAATAGTGATCCCGCGCTCGCGCTCGATATCCATCGAATCGAGGATCTGATCCTTCATCTCACGCTCGGTGAGACCACCTGTCATTTGGATGAGGCGGTCGGCCAGCGTTGACTTGCCATGGTCGATATGCGCGACGATGGAAAAGTTGCGGATATGGCTGATTTCCACCGGTTCATCGGCGGTACCAGCCTGGGGGGCAAGAGCGGTTTGGTTCATATGCCGCCTATAGCATTGCGTCTGCATCCGGCAAAGGGATGATGGCGATGAGGGAAACTCCGTTTGCGGACCAACTGCCGCACGTTTAGTGTCGCCACCGTTCAGGTGCCTGACCGATCATGCCAGCGTATGGCCGGTTGGGTGAAAAGGGAATGCGGGACAGGCCGACCCAAACAGGGGGCTTTAGCCGCAGCTGCCCACGCAACTGTAAGCGTGAGCCATATCTCCAAGACCACTGGATCGAGACGATCTGGGAAGGTGGGATGTGGTGATGATCGCGAGCCAGGAGACCTGCCTGAGCATGAACCTATGACCCGCGCACGATGGGTGCGCTTTTCAGGAGTGATCTTCATGCATATTGAACCGGGCGTCGTGGACGGCGCAAAACTTGTTTTGTCTTACGCAACCGCTGCTGGCGCTGCAGGCCTTGCCGCCAAAATGGCGTGGGACACAATCAGCAAGGATGGTTTCTTGTCGTTCGGCCTTCGTGCCGCCCTTTCAACTGTTGCCGTTTTCATCTTCTTTGAAGTCTTCTTCAAATATCCGGTCGGCGTATCGGAGGTGCACCTCATCTTGGGTGCCACGCTTTATCTGGTGTTTGGAGCTGGACCGGCGGCCATTGGTTTTGCCCTTGGGCTTTTGGCACAAGGCGTGCTTTTCGCTCCTGCCGATTTGCCGCAATACGCCATGAACGTGACCACGCTTGTTGTCCCGCTTTGGGCTGTTTCACTGCTTGCCAAACGCATCATTCCAACTGGCACAGCCTATGTGGATTTGCGTTACCGCGACGTGCTGGCGCTATCGGCCATGTATCAAGGTGGTGTGGTGGCTTGGGTTGCTTTCTGGGCGTTTTATGGCCAGGGCTTTGGAGCTGAAAACCTCTCGGCGGTTGGCACCTTCGGCGTTGCCTATATGACGGTGATTATTTTGGAGCCAGTTCTGGATCTGCTGATCCTGGCCGGCGCCAAAGCCCTTGGCTCAGTCGGCAAAGGCAATCCTTGGCTTTATGATCGATTGCACCACGCAGCATAACGATCACGACCAGGTTAGTGTGATGAAACCGGCGGCGCTGTCCGCCGGTTTTTTTGTGCCGTTGACCTCCGTCATTGCTTCGCCACCCTGCTCTGCACGATAGGGTCGTATGGCCTCTTCCCCCTATCATTGTGTGCTCGGCGCTGGCCCCGCTGGTTGGAGTGTTGCGCGGCAACTTGCTGCGCTCGATGCCAGTGTGACGCTTGTGAGTCGGCGCGTGCCGTCTGGTTTGCCAAAAGGCGTTCAACACACTGTTGCAGACCTTTCCAACCCCGATGATGCGAAGGCAACGCTTAGCCGGGCGCGCGTCATCTATCACTGTGCTGCCCCTCGCTATGATCGCTGGGCACAAGACTTCCCTCGCCTTCAGTCAAGCATCATCGATGCCGCCGCCAACGCCGGTGCAAAGCTTGTGGTACTCGACAATGCCTATGGGTATGGACAGACTGGCGTTCTCATCGAAGCGACGCCCATGCAAGCATCAGGCAAAAAAGGTGCCCTGCGTGCGCGGATGGCCGATGATCTGCTCAAACGGCACAAGACCGGTGATGTTCAAGCGGTTTTGGCCAGAGCGTCTGATTTCGTTGGGCCACGTGTTCGCATTGCTGCGCTTGGCGAGCGGTATTGGCCCCGCATTCTAGCGGGCAAGAAACCAGCCTGGATCGGCAATCCCGATTTGCCGCACAGTCACACCAACATTGATGATCTTGGGCGCGCGATGATCACACTGAGCAATGCGCCAGAGGATGCCTACGGCCGTGCCTGGCATGTGCCCACTGCACCGGCGCTTTCAGCCAATCAAATCGCCACGATTGCCTTTGCACAACTGGACATGGCACCGAAGCCTGTTGGCGCGATGAGCGCACTGACCCAGACGCTGCTCAGCCCGTTCATTCCTGTGCTGAGAGAGGTCGCGGAGGTGCGCTATCAGTGCGATGCACCTTTTGTGCTCGACAGTTCAGCCTTCCAAGCTAAGTTCGGCATGGCGCCGCGGTCTATGGAAACGACGATTGCTGAGACATTGACTTGGTGGCGCAACCTGCCGCCAGAAAGCTAGGTTGATGCAGGTCGAGGGGTCTAGTCTTCCTGGCGATGCGCATACGTCTCGGTGATACGTTGCTCCACATAAGCGCCGGCCTGGATCGGTTCATAGCGCGGTGGGTTGCTGGCTGATTGGCAGCTTTCCAGCACAGCGATCTCCACATCGGGATTGGTGCCAAAGAACAGCGGGATGGAATAGCGCTGTTTGCCAGAGCGGTTGATCGCGCGATGGATGGTTGATTTGAAGTAGTCGTTCGTCCAACGCTCCATCATGTCGCCGACATTGACGATAAACGCGCCTTCCACCGGCGGGGCTTCGATCCACTCGCCAGCGGCATTCAGCACCTGCAAGGCAGCCTTCTCATCGGTACAAAGGATGGTGAAACACTCATAGTCCGAGTGGGCGCCGATGCCGATCTGCTTCTCATCAATCTTACCCTCTTGTGGAGGATAGTGAAGGACACGTGCCACGGCCAACGGCTTGGTGATTTTGGGTGTGAAATAGTCTTCAGGCAGTTCCAATGCCAAAGCAAACGCTTGAAAAATGCGTGCACCAAAGGTCAGCGCTTCTTCATGATACGTGAGCAGCGTCTGACGAAAATCATTCATGCCTTCGTGGTTAGGGTCCGGCCATTGGTTAGGTGCATAGCCAAACAGCCCTTTGGCAAGGTCAGGATCATCAGCATCCATCTCCAATGCAAAATCAAACGCCTCGTGCATATCGCCTTTAGCAGTGGGATCAGTGTTCTCTCCAAGCAATGCGGTGTACCCGCGATTGTTGTCAGACTTTTCAACACTGATTGTCTGCTTGATCATATCGGGCAAGGCGAAGAAACGGTGAGCTGCGGCAAAGGTGTTGTCGATCACCTTTTTGGGCACACCATGGTTGAGCGCATAGAAGAAGCCGACCTCCGTGCAGGCTTTGCGCACTTCAGCGCCAACCTTGGCGCGCTCAGCAGGATCGTCAGAAAGCATCGGGCCGAAGTCGATCAAGGGAATGGCGTCAAACGGTGTGGGTTTGGCCTCAAGACCAAACTCAAAAAAAGCCCGTGGGCCATTGCCAGTATCGACTGTTGCGATGCTCATCACTCACTCCTTGAAAACGCTCAAGGGTAAGATGCCGCGCGCGGCCATCGCCGTCAAAGCGCAATTGGCGGCAAGGCTGCCCTTCTTGTGGGCATTCGCCTTGCGCGCTTTCAGTGGACTGTTTGGCTAGGCGGCCAGTTTTTGGCGCGCACCCTCAATTTCCGCCAACAGTGTTTCGGCCTGCTGGAGCAAAGAGCCTGACCCTTGCTCAACCTGGCCCATTTCCTGTTCGATTGCTTCAACGGCTGACACAACACCACACAGCTCGCCCGATACGCCTTTGGCGTTATCTGAGGCCCCATCCATACTGGACGCGATCTCGTTGGTGGCCGCCGACTGCTGACTGACAACAGAGGCGAGATCGGCAAGCGTCTCGTTGATCTCACCGATGACGCCATGAATACCGCTCAGCCCATCGGCAGCGCCGGATGAGGCATCTTGAATGCCTGCAATCTGACCAGAGATTTCTTCAGTTGCCTTACCAGTTTGCTCGGCCAACGATTTCACCTCAGATGCCACGACGGCAAAACCACGTCCGGCCTCGCCAGCACGCGCGGCTTCAATGGTGGCGTTGAGGGCGAGCAGATTGGTCTGTTCCGCGATATCGGAGATCAGTTCGATCACGCGGTGGATTGCGTCGGCACGCTCCACCAAGGATCGCACCGTGACCATTGCCTCTTCGGCGCTTTGGGCACCGGCCTGCGAGTGCTCGCGCGAGGCATTCAAGCGATTGGAAATTTCGGCGATTGACTGGTCCAATTCAACAGTGGTGGCAGCAACGGAGGCAATACGGTCCGCAGCCTGACCAGCATCCGTGGTGATCTCGGTCGCCAAGGCCTTGCTCGATTGGGTTTTTCCGGTGACCGACTGGGCTGCACCTCCCAATTGCTGAGCGGTGTCACGTAGCGTCGACACCACTTCGGATGCACGTTCTTGCAACTGATCGATGACCGCAGCAGAGCGTTCACGACGATCACGTTCTTCCTGCGCGCTGACATTCAGATCAGCGGAAAGAGCATCGGCTTTGCTTTGCGCGTCACGTGCATCATCAACGGCCAGTTTCGATGCACGCAGAGCCGCTTCCAGCGCGTGCGTAAGGAAGACCAAGGCGGCTGTTTGAGCGATAAGAATAACGGCGTGAACCAACACACGCGCAATGCTCATACCTTCGGGAAATACGGCAAAGGGCAGCAAGAAGTTGAATGATAAATGATGCACGGCTGTGATGGCCGCGCCGATTACGATGGGGCGCCAGTCACACCAGGCCGCCAAAATGGCCAGACTGGCAAAGAAGTACATGTGCATGTCGATCTGGTAGGCATGACCGGTAAAAGCCATCACCAAGAACGCCACTTGAGCCATCATCGCCAAGGCGGAAAGGTCGCGGGTGAGCTGAACAGATCCATACTTCCACCAAGAGAACGTGGTTGCAGCCGCCAGGACAGCACCAGCCGGCACCAAGAACAGTGGCGCCTGCTCGGTGACAAACATCACCGACATGGCAATCAAGCCCACGTTCAACCACAACAGTGGAACGAGCACCCGAGCGAACTGGGCGCGTAATTTGGAAAGTGCGTTGTCGGTGGCCAAAATGGCTGAAGATGTATCGCTCATGAGATGTCTCTCGTTCTGGCGGCGGAAGAAGGTTCGGTGAAACATCCAGCAAGCAGCGCTGGATGGAGCAGAAGAACAGCACCTGCATCAGACAAAGCGGCGCGGAACTGCGATGCAGACTGTTCGGCACGGGGTGCTGCTATCGCTAACCAGGGGTAGCGACTCTGGCGAACAAGCACGCCATCGGCCTCAGCAACCGTGCGCATCAGGCCGGCAGGGGCCGTATGGGGTGGCACAATAACCGCGAAAGATGCGCCTTCCGCAGGCCGTGCAGCGAAGGCTGCAAGAGAGCCCAGAAAGACCGCGAGTACAGCAAACATCGCCAACCGATAGGTCAAGCGCGAGGGCGTTTGGTGATCGACCGGCTGATCGCTAAACGATGCGGCAATGGACAAAAAGAGCTCCCTCATCACACGATGTGTGACCCAAAGGGAATTCTATACGCAATAGAACGTAAAGAGGGTGCTAACGCTTTGCATCAAGACGCTTTAACAGACTGATTTCTCTTTCTTTTTACCCCGCGTCAAGTTGATTATTATCCCCTAATGCACACCAGGTAAACTTGTATCAGGGCCGTGATTTGGTATGTTGGCTTGCCGAACAGCTCGACATGGGCAATGACACCCCATGTCTGAGATTTTGATCCGCCCGGCGATCGACGCTGACTTGCCTGCCATTCTGGCCATCTACAACGATGCTGTTGCGACCACGACGGCGATCTGGAATGAGCGCCTGAGCGACTTGGATGACCGGCGGCATTGGTGGCAAGATCGTGTTAAACAGGGATTTCCTGTGCTGGTGGCCGAGCTCAATGGTGCGTGCACAGGCTACGCGACCTACGGCCCGTTTCGCCCCAATGATGGCTACAAACACAGCCGTGAGCTGTCGATCTATGTCGATGCGGCCCATCGCGGAAAAGGGATTGCCAGCAAGCTCATGAATGCGCTGGAAGGGCGCGCTCGGGCCGACGGTGTGCATGTGCTCGTTGGCGGACTTGAGGCGGAAAACACTGCCTCGCTTGCTCTACACGCTAAGCATGGCTTCGAGCAGGTCGCCCATCTGAAGCAGGTGGGTCGCAAGTTCGACCGCTGGCTGGATCTGGTGCTGATGCAGAAGGTGTTGGATTAGAGCAACCCGGCCAAACCTTCACGGTAGGTTGGATAGAGCATAGGCCCGAACGCCTTTTTGATCTTGGCGTTCGAAACCCGCTTGTTCTCACCATAGAACGACCGCCCCATGGGTGAGAGGTCGGCGTCTTCAAAGGCAATCTCAGGCGGCGGTTCAACGCCAACCAGCGACGATGCATGCGCGATCACATTTTGGGGCGGGCAAGGCTCATCGTCTGTAACATTGAAGATGCCGCCGACACTTTGCGCTGCCCCCGACGCAACAACACGGCCGATATCATCGACATGGATGCGATTGAAAACTTGGCCAGGCTTGATGATGCGGCGGGCCGTACCATCACGCACTTTGTCGAGCGCTGAGCGGCCTTGCCCATAAATCCCGGCCAACCGAAAGACACCAAGCGCAAAACCGATCTTGGCCTGCCGGTGGAGCCACGCCTTCTCAGCCGCCACACGCAGTTTTGAGCGCTTGCTTTGCGGATCGGCAGGCGTCGTCTCATCAATCCAAGCGCCGTCATGATTGCCATAGACGCCGACGGTGGAGAGATAGCCAACCCATTGCAAATCCCGCGCCACAGCAATCTCATGCTGAGCCAGCAAGGGATCGCCTACGTCGCCAGGCGCGGCGGACATAATGAGATGGGTTGCCGACGCCAGAGCAGACGCAAGACCGTCTGATGGAGCGGTGCCATCAAACACCACAGCATCAAGACCATCGGCGCGCAGCTGCTCGGCCTTTTCCGCTGTTCGTGTGGTGACAGTCAGACTTTCAAAGCCATTGTCCAGAGCCTGGTGAATTGCCCTGGAGGAATAGCCATAGCCGACAATCACCAGCCTCATGGTGCTACTCAGCCGTGGGCAGAGTCTTCAGCGCTTCCAGGCGCGGCATGGAAATGGTGTTGTAGCCAGAATCCACATAGTGAACTTCGCCTGTTACGCCGCTTCCAAGATCAGAAAGCAGATAAAGGCCTGCGCCGCCCACCTCATCCAGTGTCACGGTGCGGCCCAGGGGAGCATGCTGTTTCTGGAAGTTGAACATCAAACGCGCATCAGCGACCCCAGCACCAGCGAGCGTGCGCATGGGCCCCGCCGAAATCGCGTTCACGCGGATCGCATCGCGACCGAAATCAGTGGCCAAATAGCGAACGGATGCTTCAAGTGCCGCTTTGGCCACGCCCATGACATTGTAGTTGGGCATCACACGCTGCGAGCCATCATAGGTGAGCGTTACCATGGACCCGCCATCCGTCATCAAAGCGGCGGCCCGCTTGGCGGTTTCCACGAAGGAGAAGCATGAGATCGTCATGGTCCGGGTAAAATTGCCCCGGCTCGTGTCTGCGAAACGTCCGGCAAGCTCATTCTTGTCGGAGAACGCCACGGCGTGAACGAAGAAATCGATGCTACCCCATTCCGATTTCAACGTGTCGAAAACCGCATCAACAGAGGCGATGTCTTCCACATCGCAATCCATCACAATTGACGACCCAACGCTTTCAGCCAATGGGCGAACCCGGCGCTCCATCGACGCGCCTTGATGGGTGAACGCCAGCTCTGCCCCATGATCGGCGAGCATTTTTGCGATGCCCCAGGCAATCGAGTGATTGTTGGCGACGCCCATGATGAGGCCGCGCTTGCCAGCCATAAGCTGTGTCATACGTGATACTCCGGCTTACGCGTCAGGGTGTTTGAACACGAGCGTGCAGTTCGTGCCGCCGAACCCAAAGGAGTTCGAAAGGGCCACTGCCACCTTTTGTTCTTTGCGTTCCAGCGCAATTGGCAGATCGGCGACATCAGGATCGAGTTCGTCGATATGCGCGCTTTCGCAGATGAAGTCATTGTTCATCATCAGCAGCGAGTAAATGGCCTCTTGCACACCAGTGGCGCCCAATGAATGACCTGTCAAAGACTTGGTTGCTGAGATGACCGGAATATCCGATCCAAACACTTCGCGGATGGCTTTGGCCTCGGTGACGTCGCCAACGGGCGTCGATGTGCCATGGGGATTGATGTAGTCGACGGGCATATCGACGGTTTCAAGCGCCTGCTGCATGCAGCGCACAGCCCCTTCACCCGAAGGCGCGACCATGTCGTGGCCGTCTGAGGTTGCGCCATAGCCGATCAGCTCGGCATAGATTTTTGCACCACGAGCCTTGGCTGTCTCGTAGTCTTCTAGGACCAAAACACCAGCGCCGCCCGCGATAACAAACCCATCGCGGTTCTTGTCATAAGCACGTGAGGCACGCGAAGGCGTGTCATTAAACTTTGATGACATGGCGCCCATCGCGTCGAACAGGACCGAGAGCGTCCAGTCGAGATCTTCGCAGCCACCGGCAAACACGCGGTCCTGTTTGCCCCATTGGATCTGCTCCATGGCATTGCCGATACAATGCGCGGATGTGGAGCAGGCCGAGGAGATGGAGTAGTTCACACCCTTGATCTTGAAAAAGGTCGCAAGCGTTGCCGACGCGGTGGACGACATCGCTTTGGGTACCGCGAATGGTCCAACGCGTTTTGGACCTTTTTCTTTGGTGATGGCCGCTGATTCCACAATCACTTTGGTCGAGGGACCGCCAGAGCCCATGATGATGCCGGTGCGAGGGTTTGATACCTCTTCAGGCGCCAGACCCGCATCGGCAATGGCCTGATCCATCGCGATATGGTTCCAGGCTGTGCCACCGCCATGGAACCGCATGTTGCGGCGATCCACCAGACTTTCCACATCGACCGTCGGCATGCCGTGCACCTGGCAGCGGAAGCCAAGATCAACATAGTCTTGCGCTGTATCGATGCCAGACTTGGCCGTACGCAAGCTTTCGAGCACCTCATCGGTGGTGTTGCCAATGGAGGACACAATGCCCATCCCGGTGACGACGACGCGCCGCATGGCGATCTCCTCAAATGGTAAATGCGGAAACCCGCTTGTTCTGCCAAATAGTGTTAGCAGGTGGGATTAGGAAGTCTCATCTTCAAACAGACCGACGCGCATGCCTTGCACTGTGAAGATGGTCTCGCCATCAGCTTTCACCCAACCGTCGGCAATGGCAAGTTTCAGCCGTGAGCGCATGACCCGCTTCATGTCCACGCCGTATTCAACGGTTTTGACATGAGGCTGAACCTGTCCGGTGAACTTTACCTCGCCAACGCCAAGCGCGCGGCCACGGCCCTTCTCGCCCAGCCAACCGAGATAGAAACCGGTGAGCTGCCACAGCGCGTCCAAGCCCAGACAACCTGGCATCACAGGGTCGCCAATGAAGTGACACTTAAAGAACCAAAGATCAGGATTCACATCCAATTCGGCCAACACATGGCCTTTATCGTTGGCACCGCCTTCCTCGCTGATCGACGTGATACGATCAAACATAAGCATGGGCGGCGCGGGCAACTGTGCGTTGCCGGGGCCGAACATTTTGCCTTCGGCACATTCAATCAATTGATCGTAGGTAAGAGATGATGGGCGGTCGGACATACAAGGCTCCCAAGAAGATCAGCCGGGAAGAACGGTAACGCGAGCCGACTGCAAGGTGTTTTTTCAGCGGGTGGTAACAGTTTAACGCCGCAAAACAAGCCCCAGTCGTGTTTAGGCACGTTCGGCCTTTTGTTGGAAAAAACGTCCGGTAAAATGCGAATGACTTGCAAAAAGTGTGTCGCAGCGCCTTGGGTGAGCCCTGCCAACCTTGACCTTTCGCCCGGAAACCGGCACATACGAGAGGTGTATGGGCGTGAAAACGCTGGTTTGTGGTGCGCTGCACAAGCAGTTACCAAAAACCTCGTGGATTTTCATCGTTCCAAATATTTTAGAGATCAGCATGACGGCCTCGATGGACAGCACAGACTTTACAGCGCCAAGTGCCGCATTGACTGCGACCACCGCTCAACTGCGTGCGGCCGGTTTGCGCCCCACGCGTCAACGAGTAGCCCTCGCATCAATCTTGTTTGATGGTGAAGATCGTCACGTCTCGGCCGAATGGCTCTACGACGTGGCCAAGCAATCCGGAGCGGATGTTTCACTGGCCACCGTCTACAACACGCTGCATCAATTCACCGCGGCCGGGTTGTTACGTGAGATCACAGTTGATTCCACACGCACCTATTTCGACACCAACATTGGCGATCACCACCACATGTTCCTAGAGCATGAGGACAAGGTGATTGATGTGCCGTCGAACGCAGTTTCGGTGAACCGACTGCCAGAGATTCCAGACGGCATGGAATTGGTAAGTGTTGACGTGCTGGTTCGCGTCCGACCGAAAGCCGACTAAACCACCGACCGCTGGACCTAGTTGGCCCTAAATGCCTCATCTGGGTACGCACCCCAGAGCGATGTTTGGCGCACAAAACCGCGCCACTGAACTTGTGGGTTGGCCGATGTCACTTCGCACCACGTTCCATCACACTCCAAAATTTCTCCTAGAACGCCGGGCTGAAGCAGAAAACGCGTGTTGGCGTCCTGCGAGGGTGCACGACGCGCTGGGATGGGGTCGCCATCACTCCATGGAGCAATCACCGCCGTGCGGCGCCCGGTTAGCAGATCGTGACGAATCCAGCCCTCGTCCCCCTCCATGTCACGGATTTTTCGCCAATTACCAAACTCGGCTGTGATCTCAACAGGCAGTCCAGAGCGCACGAAAGTCCAGCGGATATCATAAGCGCTACCCGGTCCAACGCGAACATTGGCCTCGTTCGGGCGGATGGAAACAAACCGCGGAAGGGGAAAACCGGTAACAGGGCCTACCGTGACGCCGTTCTGTATGGCGGGCGCCTGCGCGTGCGCAGGCAGGGCACTCCCGACAATCATCGTCATCAAGACGGCGAGGATGAACATAAGCGATTGTGCGAAACTGACGATGCGGATTGGACAGGACATTGTGCGCTGCGATAAGCCTTGAAAAGCAGGCATCACCATGGCTCGCCTTTGGTTTGGCTAGACAAGGATGATTGCGTGCGGTTGTTAGGCCGATAGTGAGCGCAGCAGCGTTAAGATTGGGTCAAAAACCGCCAACCGGCGTTTGATGACCCACATGAAAAGGTGAGTGCAGATGGCGAAGACAAAACCTCAAATCGTGGTCACGCGGAAGCTGCCCGATGTGGTTGAGACGCGCATGCGCGAACTGTTCGACGCCAAGCTGAACACCGATGACCGCCCGATGACGCAGGCTGAGTTGGTCGAAGCGGCTCAAACCGCTGATGTTCTGGTGCCAACCGTTACAGACAAGATTGACGCAGGCGTGCTCGCTCAGGCCGGCCCAAAACTGAAGATGATCGCTCAGTTTGGCGCTGGTGTGGACAATATTGATGTCGATGCTGCCAACAACCGCTCAATCATCGTGACCAACACGCCGGGTGTCCTTACCGAAGACACCGCCGATATGACGCTGGCTTTGATGCTGGCTGTCCCACGCCGACTAAAAGAGGGCGCGCGGTATCTGGTCGATCACGCGGAGAATTGGGAAGGCTGGTCACCCACCTGGATGCTCGGGCATCGTATTTGGGGTAAACGGTTGGGCATTGTCGGCATGGGCCGCATTGGCCAAGCGGTGGCTCGGCGCGCCAAAGCGTTTGGTCTTGCTATCCACTATCACAATCGTCGCCGGGTTGCCGCCGATATCGAAGAAGAGCTTGAGGCCACCTATTGGGATTCGCTGGACCAGATGCTGGCCCGTATGGATGTGGTGTCCGTGCATTGCCCGCACACCCCAGCAACTTTTCACCTGCTTTCAGCGCGCCGCCTGAAACTGATGAAACCATCAGCCTTCATTGTGAACACCGCGCGCGGTGAGATCATCGATGAAGCCGCACTGATCCGGATGTTGGAAAACGATCAGTTGGCTGGTGCCGGGCTTGATGTTTTTGAGCATGAACCGTCTGCCGACCCGAAGCTGATCAAGCTTGCCCGCGAAAACAAGGTGGTCCTACTTCCCCATATGGGTTCAGCCACCTTGGAAAGCCGCATCGATATGGGGGAGAAGGTGATCATCAACATCCGCACCTTCGCCGACGGGCACCGCCCACCTGACAGGGTGCTGCCGAGTATGTTGTAGACTAGTCGCCCTGCCTGCCGCAGGCCGGGCGGTGCACATTCATCGCGCGCTGGGCTATGCTCACCTTTTGGCTTCAGCCATAGGCGATTTCTTCAAACCGCATGGTCAACGCATTAACTAAAAGTAAGCGACCGAGCAGTGGCTCGCCGGCGCCCGTGATCAGCTTGATCACCTCCATTGCCTGCATCGTGCCAAGCATGCCCGTCAAAGCGCCGATAACGCCCACCTCAGAGCATGTTGGCAGCGACCCAGGCGCTGGCGGTGTGGGGTAGAGGTCGGTGAAACGAGGATAGTTGCTACCACCCGGCTTGATACGGTGCGGCGCGATGACGGTGAGCGAACCTTCCCAGACTGACACCGCACCCGTCACCAGAGGGATCTTCAGGGCCTCACAGGCCACGGCAGCATCAGCGCGCGTTTCGAAGCTGTCTGACCCATCCACTACCATATCAGCACCCTTTAGCAGATCGGTCGCATTGTCTGGCGACAGCCTTAGCTGGTGTTTGATCAGCACGACGTGTGGGTTGACCGCTTGGAGCGCAACACTGGCGCTCTCGACCTTAGCATCGCCGATCCGCTCGGTTGGATGGATGATTTGGCGCTGCAGGTTGGACAGAGAAACCGCATCATCATCGATGATCGTCAGCGTCCCGACACCTGCCGCCGCGAGATAGAGCAGGCACGGCGCGCCAAGTCCCCCTGCACCAATTACCGCCACATGGGCAGCCTTCAGTTTCTGTTGCCCTGGCCCACCCACGTCTCGGATGACCAAGTGTCTGGCGTAACGCTCGATTTCGGCTGAAGACAAAGCATTGTTCATGACACGGTCTTAACCCCAGACCGCTTTGCCGTCACCTCATGCTTGCTCCAAACTGCCTGCCCGGCTAGATCACCGCGATGTCTACCGTTGTTGTGAAAATCTGTGGCTTGAGCGAGCCAGAAACTCTGGAAGCGGCACTGGGTGCTGGGGCCGATATGATTGGCCTTGTGAGCTTCCAGAAAAGCCCGCGCCATGTTGAGCTGTCGACGATGGGGGCACTCGCGAACCAGGCGCGCGGTCGTGCTGAGATTGTTATCTTGACCGTCGATGCCACTGATGCGCACCTCAGCGCCCTTGATGACGCAGTGAAGCCCGACTGGTGGCAATTGCATGGGCGAGAGGACGAGAGCCGCGTTAAGTCGGTGCGTGCCAAATTTGGCCAGCCGGTGATGAAGGCGCTGGGCATTGGCTCTGGGGAGGATACGGTCAAAGCCAATGGTTTTGTTGGTATCGCCGATCGAATTCTTCTGGATGCAAAGCCGCCCAAAGATGCGACGCGCCCAGGGGGGTTAGGTGCTGTGTTCGACTGGTCACTTCTCGATACGCTTGACCGCTCGCAACCCTTCATGCTTTCGGGAGGTCTGAACCCCTCCAATGTGGGTGAAGCCATCGTCGCGACCAACGCACCAGGCGTTGACGTTTCTTCCGGCGTTGAAAGCGCCCCTGGCCGCAAAGATGCAGCCATGATCGAACAGTTTATTCACGCTGCCAAAGCAGCCTCCACGCCTAAGATAAGGTCCAGCGCATGACGACATATACAACCGGTTCGGCTGCGCAGCCCAACTCCTTCCGCACCGGCCCCGACGAGGCCGGTCACTTTGGTTTGTTTGGCGGGCGCTTCGTCGCTGAAACGCTGATGCCACTGATCCTCGATCTGGAAAAAGCCTATGAGGACGCGAAAGCCGACCCTGCTTTTCAAGCTGAGCTTGATGGCCTCAACGCGACCTATGCGGGCCGCCCTTCGCCACTCTATTTCGCTGAGCGGCTAACCGAAGAGCTTGGCGGCGCAAAGATCTATTTCAAACGTGATGAGCTGAACCACACCGGCAGCCACAAGATTAACAATTGCCTTGGACAGATTTTGCTTGCCCGCCGCATGGGCAAAACGCGCATTATCGCTGAGACAGGTGCCGGCCAGCATGGGGTCGCCACAGCCACTGTCTGCGCCCGGTTCGGGCTAAAATGCGTTGTTTATATGGGTGCCACCGATGTGGAACGGCAGGCTCCGAATGTCTTCCGCATGAAGCTGCTCGGCGCGGAGGTCATTCCCGTTACGGCGGGTGCTGGTACGCTGAAAGATGCGATGAACGAGGCGCTGCGCGACTGGGTCGCAACGGTGGACGAAACCTATTATTTGATCGGCACCGCAGCAGGCCCACATCCCTATCCGATGCTGGTGCGCGACTTCCAATCGGTGATTGGCAAAGAGTTGCGCGGACAGATGTTGGAAGTGGAAGGTCGCCTACCAGACGCCGCCGTGGCCTGTGTTGGCGGTGGATCCAATGCTATCGGACTGTTCCACCCATTCCTTGACGACAGCGATGTTAAGCTGATTGGCGTTGAAGCGGGCGGGCACGGTGTGGACGTTGAGAACGGCCACGCCGCTTCCTTATCAGGCGGCAAACCGGGCGTACTACACGGCAATCGTACCTTCCTGCTGCAAGATGAGGACGGACAAATTTTGGAGGGTCACTCGATTTCGGCAGGCCTTGATTATCCCGGCATCGGGCCAGAACATTCCTGGCTGAAGGATATCGGTCGCGTTGAGTATGTGCCGGTGACCGACAGCGAAGCACTGAACGCTTTCAAACTGCTGTCGCGCACCGAAGGTATTCTGCCCGCCTTGGAACCCGCTCACGCATTGGCGCATGTTGCAAAAATCGCACCTACCATGGGCAAAGACCAGATCCTGGTGATGAATCTCTGTGGGCGCGGCGACAAGGATGTGCACACCGTTGCGCAGGCTTTGGAAGCTGAAGATGCAGCGCGGCAATAGGGTTCTCGCATGACCATTACGATCTACCACAACCCAAAGTGTGGCACCTCGCGCAACACGCTGGAGATGATCCTCGCTTCTGGGGAAGAACCAGTGGTTATCGAGTATTTGAAAACTCCGCCAAGTCGCGAGACTTTGGTTGAGTTGATCAAGGCGACGGGGCTGTCGGTGCGCGAGGTGTTGCGTAAGAAGGGCACGCCCTATGAGGAGCTTGGCCTGGACAGTCCAGACTTCACCGACGATCAATTGATCGACGCGATGGTGGAGCATCCCATCCTGATGAATCGCCCCATCGTGGTCACACCGCTGGGAACGGTGCTCTCGCGCCCATCAGAAAAGGTGCTGGCGGTTCTCCCAAACGCTGACAAAATCAGCCACTTCACCAAAGAAGACGGTGAGAAAGTGGTCTCGAAAGACTCTCCTGCGGGCGCTCTGCAGGAACAGAGCGGGAAATGAGTGTGTAAATGACAACGCGTATCGAAGCCCGCTTTGCGGCCCTCAAAGAGGAAGGTCGCCCGGCTCTCATGACCTATGTGATGGGTGGTGACCCAGACATGGAAACCTCACTGGGCATCATGAAATCACTTGCTATGTGGGGCGCCGATCTTATCGAGCTCGGCATGCCGTTCTCTGATCCGATGGCCGATGGCCCCTCTATTCAAGCGGCGGCACGGCGCTCGCTACAGGGCGGCCAAACCCTGGCCAAAACTCTGAAGTTGGTGGAGCAGTTTCGCGAAACCGACACAGAGACACCCATCATCTTGATGGGCTACTACAACCCCATCTACATCTATGGAGTGGACGCGTTTCTAACCGAGGCGCTGCGCGTGGGCGTTGACGGCTTGATCGTGGTCGATTTGCCACCCGAGACCGACGAAGAGCTTTGCTTGCCTGCGCTGAAAGCTGGTCTCAACTTCGTGCGTCTGGCTACCCCAACAACCGATGATAGACGCCTGCCAGCCGTTCTCAACAACACGTCAGGCTTTGTCTACTACGTGGCCATTAAAGGCATTACAGGCACCGCAAGCGCTGACCCAGCACAGGTTGGCGAGGCTGTCGCGCGGATCAAACGACACTCAGACTTGCCAGTTGCGGTGGGCTTCGGCATCAAAACGCCCGATGATGCAGCCGGCATCGGTGCGGTGGCTGATGGGGTGGTTGTCGGCTCTGCTTTGGTCGACTCCATAGCGCAGAGCCTTGATGAGGATGGCAAGGCCACCGATATGACGCTAAAAGCGGTGACAGAAATGACCGCACAGCTTGCTGGTGGCGTACGCCGCGCAGCCAAATCTAGCTAGGGTGCTCACCCAAGTCTGGCACCAGCCTTACACCTAGGAGAAATCGCCCCGTGAACTGGATCGACAATGTTGTGCGACCAAAAATCCGCACCCTGTTCTCCTCTTCGAGCCAAACGCCGGAGAACCTCTGGATCAAGTGCCCAGAAACCGGTGAGATGGTGTTCCACCGTGATCTGGAAAACAATGACTGGGTGGTGCCAAGCTCTGGCCATCATATGCGCATGCCGGTTCGCAAGCGCTTGGAGCGATTGTTCGATGAAGCACAGTTTGAACTGATCGAAACGCCGGATGTTGTCGCCGATCCGCTCAAATTTCGCGACGAGCGCAAGTACACTGACCGCATTCGCGATGCGCGCGGCAAGACGAGCGAGCAAGACGCCTTTCTGGTTGCTGCTGGGACCATCCATGCCCAGCCTGTTGTTGTGGCTGCACAAAACTTTGCCTTCATGGGTGGATCGCTTGGCATGGCGGCTGGTGAGGCCTTCATCAAAGCTGCCGAGGTAGCCGTCGAACGTCGCCGTCCCCTGATCCTCTTTGCCGCTTCTGGTGGTGCACGCATGCAAGAGGGTATCCTCTCGCTGATGCAGTTGCCACGCACAACCGTCGCTGTTCAGCGCGTGAAAGAGGCAGGCCTGCCCTACATCGTGGTGCTGACCAATCCGACCACGGGCGGCGTGACCGCCTCCTACGCCATGCTTGGCGATATCCATATCGCCGAACCCGGGGCGCTAATTGGTTTTGCCGGCCCGCGTGTCATCGAACAGACAATCCGGGAAAAACTGCCCGAGGGCTTCCAACGCTCAGAATACCTTCTGGAGCATGGCATGCTCGATATGGTGGTGACCCGCAAAGATATGCGCGACACGCTCGCACGCTTGGTTGATCTGTTCATGAACCCGGTCGCCCTACCAGCGCTGGAGGCCCCTGAAGAGATGACCGAAGAAACCGTTGAGAGCGACGGCGACGGCGAAACGGCTGACGAAGCGCTTGAACCCTCTGCTCAAAGCGAAACGCAACCCGCATGAACGATCCGGTGATGCCCAACACGGGCGGGCGGGCATCCACCGACAAGGTCGATGTTCTTGACCTGCTGCATCGTTTTACCACGCTGCACCCACGCGCCTGGGATCTTGGCCTGGAGCGGCTTGCCCGTCTGCTGAACGATCTGGGTAACCCGCATCTGCGTCTGCCACCGGTCGTCCATGTGGCTGGTACCAATGGCAAAGGCTCCACGATCGCTTTCATGCGCGCCATGCTGGAAGCCGATGCGCGCAGTGCCC
The DNA here is from genome assembly GCF_042140245.1 of Ahrensia marina. Lineage (GTDB taxonomy): Bacteria > Pseudomonadota > Alphaproteobacteria > Rhizobiales > MH13 > MH13. The sequence continues at coordinate 336,875 of NZ_CP159483.1, forward strand.
ACGTCTACACCTCGCCTCATCTGGTGCGGTTCAATGAGCGCATCCGCATCGGCAAGCCTGGTGACGGCCAGTTTGTGTCCGATGCGGCTCTCACCGAAACACTGCTTCACTGCGAACGGGTCAACGCTGGCCAAGCGATCACCTTCTTTGAAGCGACGACGGCCGCTGCCATGGTGCTGTTTGCACAAAACCCAGCAGATGCCACGCTGCTCGAAGTCGGCTTAGGCGGTCGGCTCGATGCCACAAACGTGGTGGAAACGCCGCATCTGTGCGCCATCACGCCGATCTCAATGGATCATATGGGTTTTCTTGGCGACACACTGGAAAAAATCGCCGGCGAGAAGGCAGGCATCTTAAAACGCGATGTGACCGCTGTTATCGGCCCGCAAGAGCCTGCCGCCTTGAATGTTATCCGTGCCGTTGCTGATCGTGTGGGTGCGCCGCTCGTCATCCACGGGCAGGATTACATGGCTTATGAGGAGCATGGTCGCTTGGTCTACCAAGATGCTTTTGGCCTGTTGGACTTACCGCTTCCACGCCTTCCTGGACGCCACCAGATCGCCAATGCTGGCCTTGCCATTGCCTGCATGCGCCACAGCCAGTTTGAGTTGCCAGACCAAGCCGTTGAGACGGCCATGAGCACAGTGACGTGGCCGGGCCGCCTGCAAAAGCTGACGGGCACACTGGCAGCGCTTGCCCCATCTTGCGATGTTTGGCTTGACGGCGGACACAATGCCGGAGGTGGGCAGGCGCTCGCTGAGGCGATGGCCGATCTTGAAGACCGTGTGCCACGTCCACTCTATGTGGTCTCAGGCATGTTGCGCACCAAAGATGCCTCAAGTTTTTTTGAGCCTTTTGCCGGTCTTGCACGCCAAGTGATCGCGATCCCAATTCCTGGGCATGAGAACAGCTATGATACGGTGAGCCTTGCTTCATCGGCGGCCGAGGGCGGCACCTTTGCTTCGGTCTCGCCAAGTCTTGAAGATGCACTGCAAGAAATTGAGATGGCCGCTGGCGAACCGGCACGGGTTCTCGTTTGCGGCTCGCTCTATCTGGCTGGGTACTCGCTGAAAGCCGACGGGTCCGAGCCGGTTTAAACAGGCGCCCCATTGCCCTCATCCCTGTGCTTGTCACGGGGATCCGTTTCCAGGCGCTTTCTGCTCGCTTCCATGATCGGGACCTCCTCGGCATGGATCCCCGCCACAAGGGCGAGGATGACGCCTTTGGTTGTTGCTACTTTCCCGCCAGTTCCACTATCGCCCATTGCGCAGCGTCCCGCACCACGTCTGATGGGTCGGTCAGAAGCGCGTCCACGTGCGGGACTAAGGTTTTATCCTCGCTATTGCCCGCTGCGATCAGGCAGTTGCGCACGAACCTGTCACGCCCGATCCGCTTGATAGGCGAGCCGGAAAAGAGCTGGCGAAACGCAACATCATCAAGAGCAAGGAGATCAGCAAGCTTGGGGGCGTTTAGATCGTCTCGCGCTTTTAGCTTCGTCTCGCGGGCGGTCTCAGCAAACTTGTTCCAGGGACAGACAGCTAGGCAATCGTCGCAGCCATAGATGCGGTTACCCATCGCCTTGCGAAACTCCAGCGGGATGGGGCCTCTGTGCTCAATGGTGAGGTAGGATATGCAGCGCCGCGCATCCAGCTGATAGGGCGCAGGAAACGCGTTGGTCGGGCAAACATCCAAACACCGCGTACAGGACCCGCAATGGTCACTTTCTGGAGCGTCATCAGGCAAGTCGAGCGTGGTGAAGATAGCGCCTAGAAAAAGCCAGGACCCATGCTCGCGCGAAACGAGATTGGTGTGCTTGCCCTGCCAGCCAAGCCCGGCCGCTTCAGCCAACGGCTTTTCCATAACCGGTGCAGTGTCGACGAAGACTTTGACGCCACCTCCCAGTTTGGAGACGACTTTGGAAGCGAGTGTTTTCAGTCGCCCTTTGATGACATCGTGATAATCCCGATTGCGCGCATAAACAGAGATCGTGCCAACATCACCCTGATCAAGGGTGCCCATAGGGTCCGTTGCTGGGCCATAGGATAGGCCCAGCATGATGATCGCGCGCGCCTCTGGCCAAAGCGTCCGTGGGTGGCCGCGGCGCTCCAGCGTTTCCTCCATCCACCCCATTGTGCCGTGACGACCTAGTGCCACAAACCGCTCCAGGCGCGGTCGTAGGTCGTTGATCCGCTCAGCATGTGTGATGGCGCAGGTATCAAAGCCCACATCTCGCGCAGCGGTGTGGATGAAATCGATCTGCTTTTGACTAAAAGTCCGGGTCGTCATAGTGCGCCGGTGGTATCACACCACTGACACGCTCCTCCAGAAGCGGTGCAAAGGAAGGACGGCTTTTGACGCGCGCGTACCACAGTTTGGCGACAGAGCGATCCGCCCACGACACCTCGCCAAGATAGTCCAGTGAGGACAGCGCCGCAGCAAACGCCAGATCGGCCAGGGTCATACGCTCGCCAGCCAACCAGTCGCGGCTCGCCAGAACATGGCCGATATAGTCCAAGTGCCAATCAAGATTATCGCGCGCGATGCGCATGGCGCTGGTATCTGGCGGTCCACCACCCAGATTGGCGGGAATACCACGCTTCTCAGCCTTCTCATGGACGAGAACCGCAGTCACATCATGCTCCATAAGCACCAGAGCCCAATCGACCAGACGTCGCACTTCGGCGCGCGCGGCGACATCGGTTGGCATATGCGGCGCGCCACGATCCTCATGCACTTCGGTGAGATAGCCGACGATCGGGTTGGGACCGACAACCACCAAGTCATCATCGGTCTTCAACACCGGCACAGAAGCGGCAGGATTGAGCGCCAGAAACTCTCGGCGACGCTCCCATATCTTTTCTTGTTCCAGGTGCACTGCCTGCCCGTATTCGGCCAACACAAGGCGAACAAAGCGCGAGGAAGCATCAAGCGGCAATTGGTAAAGCGTGGTCATGAAGCCGTCACGGTTGATTGGAAGAGCAAGACGGAAAAGGCTTGGCGGGTCTGACGACGTCTGATGGCCAAACCAAGGCGCTTGTTCAATCAGGTGTGCATCGTATAGGCACGGACCGCGACAGCCTCAAGTCGTGCAGACTTATCTTTACACTCATCTGCTAGGCATCGTTATCAACGGCCTAGCACCTCTCCCCACAACGGACCTTCCATGACCTTAGAGACTTTTTTCAACGCGCTTATCCTCGGTCTGTTGGAAGGGCTTACTGAATTCATTCCAGTGTCTTCAACAGGGCATATTCTTTTGGCTGGCCATTTTCTGGGCTTTGAGAACGAAGGTAAAATCTTCGAGGTTCTCATTCAGCTCGGCGCTATCTTGGCCGTCCTTTCGGTCTACATGGCCAAGCTTTTAAAGATAGCCGCTGACTTGCCATCCAGCTCCAAGGCGCGCCGGTTCGTTGCAGGCATTGTTTTGGCCTTCCTTCCTGCCGCCGTGATGGGCGTTCTTTTTCACGAACTCATCAAGACTGTGCTTTTTGAGACCCCTGCCCTCATCTGCACCACCTTGATCATCGGCGGTATCATCTTGCTGCTTGTCGACCGCATGACGCTTCAGCCAAAATACACCGATATTATGGACTACCCCCTGTCTATGTGCCTGAAGATCGGACTTTTTCAGGTGCTGGCTCTGATCCCAGGCATGTCGCGGTCAGGCTCAACTATTGTGGGTTCGCTTCTGATGGGCACGGACAAGCGCTCAGCAGCAGAGTTCACGTTCTTCCTCGCCATGCCAACGATGGCGGGGGCGTTCGTCTACGATCTTTTTCAAAACCGCGACATCGTTACCACCGACGGATTGATGGTGGTGGCTGTTGGCTTTGTGGCAGCCTTCATCATGGCGGTGATCGTGGTGCGCTGGGTGCTTGACTATGTGAGTCAGCACGGCTTTGCCCTCTTCGCCTGGTGGCGGATTATCGTTGGATCGATCGGCTTTTTGGGGCTAGCGCTTCTAGGGTGAAACCAACGCTCTCACGCTGAACTGGAGCCTCTACCAAGGTGCTGCCAGACCACGGATCACTTGAGCATCCGAAGTTTGATCATTCATCAGGGCTTAGCGCCAAGCGCAGCATACTGACCGTGCTTACGGTAGCGCCAGAGGTAAGTTGGAATGATCGCGTCAATAGCTGCTGGATTCAGCCCGAGACCCGTTAGTGTGCGCCCCTCATCGCTTGCGTCCTGCGAAACGACATTGTCGTTGGCAAGCATTTTCACCTGATCAACGGTCAAAATCGGATTGGGCAGAACTTCAAACACTTTGGCCTGAAGCTCGGCCACACGTGTTGGCATGGCGATGATCGGGCGCTTGCGGTCAATCACTTTGAGCATGCGCTCCATGAGGCCCTCAAAGGTATCCACCTCTGGTCCACCCAGCTCGTACGTCGCGCCGGGTTTTGCTCCACCATCGACAGCCATCGCCACAGCATCGGCGACATCGCCGACATAAACCGGCTGGAACTGTGTTTTGGGTCCGACCACGGGCAAGATTGGCGACATACGCGCCATGTTGGCAAAGCGGTTGAAGAACTCGTCTTCTGGCCCGAAAACAATGGACGGACGCATGATGATAGCGTCAGGCACCGCGGCGTGAACCGCCTTTTCACCCTGTGCTTTGGAACGTGCATACTCGGCTGGTGAGTTTTCATCCGCGCTGATCGCCGACACATGCACCAGATTGGTGATACCGGCTTTTTTGCAGGCCTGAGCAATGAGGCCTGGCCCTTCAGCTTGTACCTTCTCAAAGGACTGCTTGCCGGACTCGTGCAAAATGCCGACCAGGTTCACAACAGCATCGACGCCTTCAATTGCACGCTCCACGGACCAACCATACCGCAAATTGGCTTGAATGGCCTGTACCTGCCCGACAGCACCCATGGGCTGTGTATGACCAGCCAGATCAGGCCTTCGTACGGCAACGCGCACGCGGTAGCCTTTTTTTGCAAGCTCACGCACGATGTAACGACCGAGAAAGCCTGAGCCGCCAAACACGGTGACAAGTTTGCCATTGAGCCCTGCATTGCCGGGGGTATCAGCCATGACGCCATTCGTCCTTTGTGGATGTCCGTTAGCGCTGCTCTACCGTGCACAGCAACGTGTGCGCAAGCCGGTGAATGGTCTCACCTTCGCCGAATGGTGGGTTCTTTGCACAGGCCGTTGACAGGACCGCACGCCAGCCGTAATGCATCGCGCTCAACCTTACCCACTTGCCCAGGTGGCGGAATTGGTAGACGCGCTGGCTTCAGGTGCCAGTGATCGCAAGATCGTGGAAGTTCGAGTCTTCTCCTGGGCACCACTATTGCTCTGTTCTGAGCATTTTGCCCAATCACATTCCGTTCAGCTTACGAGATCTTGTCCCGCAGACATTTCACCAGCGGTTTGGCGTTCTCGAATCCATTGAGGATCGCCGCAACAGCGTTCGCTTTCCAACTCGACGTTGCAACAATGACATCTCCATGGGGCACGTCTTCGTTCCAAAGCCCAGCGACGACATGACTGTCGGTTGTGATGGCTGAATCCATGATGTCGCAGTCCTGGTTGGCGTAAAACGCTTCGATCACCAAGTATTCCAGCAAAACGCCGGGCGAGACACTACGGTAGGCCTCATCGATTGCGCCTTTTGGCGTGAAACGGGTGGTCCCGGATTGCATATTGAGGCTCACGGCAATCGGCACATCATCAACAAGCAGCGTGTCGGTTGAGATGAGCTCTTCCTGGCCGTCCGTTGCAAACGCGGCACGCGCGAAGCCGGCGCTCTTGTCCTGGCTTAAAAATGCTGTGCCCGCTTCGCCTTTCCAACCGGCCGCCTCCATCTGCAGGAAGTCTTCCAATCGCGCAGCAACAGCAGCTTGATCCGTAACATGCTCAAGCCGCACCTCACCCTTTTCGCCAAGACGGCGGAGATTGCGCCGGATGTCTTTCACGCGGCGCTTGGAGAGCACCGTTTTGACATGGTCTTCGAAACCATCATGGGCGCGCGTCAAGAAAGGGCGATCATACCGATGAATCGTGCGAACCCTTCGACCTGTCGCTTGTGCAACCTCTTTAATGAGACGGGTTACATCGCTGCTCAAATCTATATGACGCAGCACGCAGGCACCAGGAACACCTTTGCTGCCCATTGTTTCCAGCCAGGCTTTGATCAGATCTGCGGGCTGATCCTGCGCGATAAGCGGAGCACCATTGAAATGATAGATATTGAGTTCTGAGGTCCATACGCCAGGCACTTTCAATCCGCTCAGTTTCAGAGGGGAGTACGGAAACACAGCTGCCAGCTTGCTGGCGCGTGACACCTTCACAGCAGCGCTTTGGGAGTCGTCCAACCCGGCATCGAGGCCCGCTTTCACATATGATGGGTGGAGAAACGGATTTTCGGTGAGGGGGTGCGTCAGGAGTTCTCGCCAATCCTCAGCAGACTGCTCAACCAGATCCCTCATGGAAACGTAGGCGATATCCATATCCCATGCCCCTTACACAACTGCCCTGCGTTAGGCGCCTATGAGACAACATTGCGCTGAAGATAATACTAAGACCGCTGCTCGCAGTAGAGGTGTGAAGGCATGCATTCCGCAGCTTTTTCTAGAAAAGCGAAGACGATGATCGGAAAGGTGGAAACGGATCGCCGACCAAAGCAATTCATGCCCACATGACCTCTCGCTGCCCGTCGGCTTTGAGGCCACGCTAACTTACGCGCCGGTTGGTCGACTACTGGCGAAAAGCGGATCCTAGGTTATCTTGTCGCGCAAACGTTTGAGGAAAGGCTTGGCGTTCTCAAAACCGCTGAAGGCCATAGCAATTGCATTTGCTTGCAAGGGCGATCTGGCAATGATGATATCCCCGTGGCTGACTTCTTTGTTCCATATCTCGGTGTGAATATTGGCGCTCACTGTTGTTGCTGAGTCCATCAGTTCGCACGTTTGCTCCTGATAAAAAGCTTCGATGACGCGGTATCGGAGAACAACGCCCGGTGAAAATTTTCGATACTCTTCGTTGAAGGCGCTTTTGGGCGTGAAGCGCACATCGCCAGCTTGAAGGTTGATACTCAAAGCGATGGGTACCTCATCAAGAAGCAACGCATTGGTCGAGACAAAACCCTTATCGCCATCGGTCGCATAGGCGGCTCTTGCGTATGCAGCGGTTGATGGGTTGTTCAAAAATGCTGTTTCAGCTTCGCCCTTCCAACCACTTGCTTCCAAATGCAAGAATTCTTCTACTCGTTGTGCGACCAAGTCTTTCTCAACGGCTCGCTCAAAGCGTACATCACCCACTTCTGAGAGACGACGTATGTTGCGACGTAAGCCTTGAATTCTATTCTTGGAAAAAACCGCCTTGATGTGTTCATCAAACCCATCAAATTCACGGGTTAGTCGACGACGTCTGTGTCGAGGGATGACATGAAAGCCGTAACCGGCTTCGCCAGCTAGGCTGACCACCAAAGCTGCGAACTCTCCCTCCAAGTTGATGTTGCGCATCACCCACGCGGCAGAGGCGCCTTTTGTGCCAAAAGCGCTGAGCCATGCTCGCAACACCTCTGAAGCCTTGTCGCGTGAAACAAGTGGCGCACCGTTAAAGTGATAAAGGTTGAGCTCAGTGGCGACGGCAGCAGGGATGCTGATGCCGCGAATATGAGCCGGCCTGGATGGAAACAAGCCCTCTATCCGACCGTTGACGGACACAACAACGGCGTTGTTCCCTCGTCCGTTCAAGCGGTTATCTATGCCAGCTTTGACCAATGCGGGATGCAAGAACGGGTTTTCCACCAGGCTACGGTGCAATAGGTCACGCCAGTCCTTGCCCGCGTGATCGACCAATGCAGCCAAAGGCTCGCAGTCAACCTCAACGCGATGCATAATCGGGTTTTCGATTGAGCTGACGGTCTGATGGTCAAACGCCACCGTGTTGGTGTCGAGACTCATGCCGAGTTTTCCCAACTCAATGTGATGCGAACCCGAAGCCGACAGGCAGCAAGAGGCCGAGATTACGGTAAGCAAAAAAAGCGAGCAGCATGTCACGCAGAACCAGCGCTAAGCTTGTAATGCAGGCTGCTGCAACGATGCCGAACATGGGTACAAAAATGAGATAAAGCGCCAGTGCCACCAGAAGCACGACTATATGAACAAACGAGCAGACGCGTTCCTGCCCCAACATGTTGAGGACATCTTCTCCGGGGCCGAACAACGCAGATGCCACAAGGCCGCAAGCCAGAATCACAACAATTTGTGCGCCTTCGCCATAGCTCGGTCCAAAAAGCGACAAGAGCCAGGGGGCAGCAAGCCCGATAGCCAGCGCGATAATGGCTGAAAGCACAACATTGGCCAACGATGCCTTGGCAATCAGACGCTGCAACCGGAAACGATCGCCGCGTGCGTGATGGGCTGCGTACTTCTGAGCGGTAGTCGCCGTTACGCTGTAAGGAACATAATCGAGGATCTGTGAAATACGCGTTGCGGCAAAATAAGTCGCAACAAGTTCTGGCGCCACAAAAAGCCCAAGGATAAGAACATCGCCGTTTTTGAACAGCAGCTTGGTCAAGTCGATGCCAGCCATTGGCAAGGCGGTCCAGAACCATGACGTCCGATGATAAACTGGACTGGTTTTGCCCAAAGCACGTCGCAAGGAGCGGTGGAGAAGGCTTGCCTGAAGCACCAGCGTCACAACAAGCCCCGTCAGGGTGAAGCTGAGTAGGACAACCGCGTTGGCATCAAGTCCAAGAACAACAACCAACGCAATGCCGATGATGACGGCTACATGTCGCGTAAGATAAGACGGCGCGATGCCTCGAAGCGGCTTGTCCAAACCTCGTGAGATCGCCTCAAGGTAATCTTGCAGTGTGAGGAGCGGCATGAAAAGCAGCACCATCGTTGCAAGTGTCACCGTCACGTCTGGCAAATCGAAAAAGCCACTATGGACGGCGACCAAACCCGTTGCTGCGACAAGGAGACTTGTACCGCCTGAAAGCGTGATCACAAAGTACAGCAGACCCAACGCACGGTCGGTCTCACCTTTGACGGTGTAGGAAGAAAGGTACCGGCAAACGAGCTGGTTCGTGCCCAAGGTCGCAAAGTGACCGAGGATAAGAAGCCAAACGAGCGCTAACGCGTAGCGACCAAAGTCTTCGGCGCCGATCAGGCGTGAGGCCAAAACTTGTGCGACAAACGCAAGCCCCGCGGCCACTATACGCACACCAATTACCATTGGTCCTTGGCCAATGAATGGCCGCATAAAGGCAGGAAAGCGCGTCATGACCTGCGATGGGGCGTAGGCTTGGGTCACGCTTGAGCCATCCCATTGTTCGCATGCAATGGAACCAGGAGACCAGGAGCAGACATATCAAGCTTGAAACGCACCTTGCGCTTGAAACTCTGACGTTTTTGCATCCCGGAAAGACGCCAAAACGCAGTCAAACCGAACTTAGCCCAGGCATTCGGGCCATAAAGATCGGTTGATTTTGGAGTCCAACCAAAGGATCGCAGAACGCTGTTACCGTAGTGCACAGCAAAGTGACGACGGATTTCAGGGGTCCAGTGTTCCGTCGTCAAGGAAACGTTGAGACAGTCTTTGTTTTCCACCCGATGCGGCCCATTGAGCGGCCAATGCAGCATATCGCCAGGCTTGAGATCGAAGACACTCGCGTGCTCATCGAACCAGGGTTCGTAGCCGATCTCTTCCTCAGTCACACCACGGATGATGCCTTCAAGGTCAGAGGCGTGCAAGAAAGGTGGTCGGTTGGGATAGATGTAGATGCGCTTTTCACCGCGGATCTGCCACAGCGACTGGCCTGGCACGTCAGCGTGATAAAAGACCTGCGCATTCGGGGATGAGATCAGCAGACCCATGCTGTTGCGGTAGACGTTCAAGTCGCGAACGTGAACGCCGATGGACGCAAACATCTCGTCAAGCAGATCGCCAAACTCTTCAGCCGTCTCATTGATTTTGGTGAGATTGATCCAAATACGCCCTTGCCCAACTGCCTCGATGAGTTGTTCGCCGCTTAGATCGCCACGCTGGCAGTAAGACCATGTTGAGACATCATCACCCTTCGGACCCATCGTATTGATGGCGATCCGGTCTTCTGGGATACTGTCAAGCAACGTCGCCAAGCCATCATTTGTGAAGGTCGAGCGTTCGTGCAGATTGTGTTTGAGCGGGAGAATATGCTCTCCCCAGAGTGTTGCTTTCTGTTCGTCGAAGTTGGTGAAGACAGTGTCGCGCATGGTTGTGATCCGCCTGTTTGAGCGTTCGCTCGTGTTTTGATGAGCTTGTTGCGCACACTTGTCGCGGATTTGTGCTTTGAAATGGTTACGTAGACCGAGCGATCGTCCGGTAGCGTAACGAGAGCGTTAACAGCCCGTGGACTGGATCCATCAAAACACCGACATCGAACTCTCTGCCCTCGCAGACCAAAAACTACTTTAAAGCAGCCATCTATGGCGGCTGTATTAAGCAGCGCCACAATGCCTATTGGACCCATTAACCTGCGCTTGCTATGCACGCGGCCACGCACACTTCTCGCCGGACAACACAATGACAACCATCCGATTGCATATGGGCGACCTGCCCTCGCTTGACGCTTACGGCGATCATGTCGCCATCGATACCGAAGCCATGGGCCTTCACCCTCATCGCGACAGGCTTTGCGTGGTCCAGCTATCGCCTGGCGATGGCACGGCCGATGTTGTCCAAATCGCGAAAGGACAGACCTCGGCACCCAATTTGGAAGCGCTGTTGGCTGATCCGGCACGGACCAAGATCTTTCATTTTGCGCGCTTTGACGTTGCGCTACTGTTCAAGTCTTTTGGCGTCATGACAACGCCTGTTTTCTGCACCAAAATCGCCTCTCGGCTGACGCGGACTTACACCGACCAGCATGGATTGAAGTCGATTTCAAAGGAGCTTCTGGGCGTGGACATGTCCAAACAGCAGCAATCGAGCGATTGGGGTGCCGACACTCTCACCGAAGCGCAGCAAGCCTACGCAGCCTCCGATGTCCTGCATCTGCATGCGCTCAAAGCCAAGCTTGATGATATGCTTGACCGCGAACAGCGCCGCGAGCTTGCAGAAGCTGCTTTCGGTTTCCTTCCCACACGCGCCAAACTTGATTTGTTGGGTTGGGGTGACAGCGATATCTTCGCCCACTCGTGATCGCGTCACGGCGCCAGCGAGCCGTGCCGATGCATTCACCGCTGCGCGGCGCCACTCCGGAAGGGTCCGTGCGCTGCGCTTCATCGTGCCCGCTGCTGGCGTGGTTAGCGTTGTCGTGGTCCTACTCGGTTGGTGGTACTCAACCGCGACGGTGCCTGACCTTGATATTGCTGATGTTACCGTCACCGATGAAGGCATTGCCATGGATGCTCCGGTTTTGCGTGGTGAGGATGAAGAAGGCCGCCCGTATGAGCTGCGCGCCGCCGAAGCCTTCCAATCTCTTTCCGTGGATCCGGTGATCATCATGCGGCAGTTGGAAGGCGAAATTACCATCGATGATGATGAGCAGGCTTTCATCGTGGCACCGCAAGCACGCTTTGATAGCGGCAGTCAGAAACTGGTGTTCGAAGAGGGCGGGGTCGAACTGCGCCTCTCTTCCGGCGGGCAGGCCTATCTGGGCGTCAGCGAAGTTGATCTTGAAAACGGCACATTGCGCTCGCAAGAGCCGGTACGCATCGCCAATGACGAGGTCACTCTGGATGCGGGCGGTGTTCAAGGATTTGACGGCGGTGAACGGCTCCTGTTTACCGATGGTGTGCGTATGGTGTTCACACCAGCACGGGATGGGACATAAGCATGCGCGTACTACCGATGAGATGGTTGTCTTGGGTGCCCCTGGCGTTCTTTGCGCTGGGCGCATCGATTGCGAGCGCACAAACGCTGGCGGACGGTTTGAGTGGTTTCTCGCAGGAGGCTGATGATCCCATTGAAATTGAAGCGGATAATCTTGAAGTGCTTGACGCGCAGAACGTGGCGATCTTTCGCGGCAATGTTGAAGTGGTGCAGGGCACAGCCACATTGAGCACACGCGAACTGCGGGTGCACTACCAATCAGGTGGCGAGGGCGCCATTGGACCGACCAGCAACCAGGGGCTTCGCCTTTTGGAAGCATTTGGTGCGGTGGAGATACGCTCTGAAGATCAGTACGCCGCTGGCGAGGAAGCGCGCTTTGACTTCATTACAGAGATTATCACGCTAACTGGCAGTGTGATCCTCCAGCAGGGCGAAAACCTCGTGCGTGGCCAACAACTGGTGGTTGATCTTAACTCCCGAGAGAGTCGGCTGGATGCAGCGCCGTCCACCTCATCAGGCTCTGGTCGGGTGACAGGTGTGTTTGTGCCCGGTGGAGCTCAGTAAACTTTCATGCGCTTCATCAATACATCTCTGGCCAAGCTTGGTCGCACGCTTGATAGATTTCCAGATCCGTCGGCTATGCTGGTGCGCTGGGGGATCTTACAGCCGCGAGACCCGCTGGACAGGCTTGGCCACGACTTTGACAGACTGATCTCGCAGACTGCGACACCGACGGCGAATGGCGGTGCCAACGGACACAAAAATGGGGGTGCTAACGGGACCGATTTGGTCGACGAGGACCCTTTGCCGTTTGAACCTTATGATGTCTACGACCATCCGGTGATCGGTGATGCTCTGGTCGTCCAAGGTCTGCGCAAGGCCTACAAAGGCCGTGTGGTGGTACGCGATGCTGGCCTCACTGTGAAGCGGGGGGAGGCCGTTGGCCTGCTTGGCCCCAATGGTGCAGGCAAGACCACGATCTTCTACATGATCACCGGTCTGGTACTTCCTGATGCAGGACAAATCCATCTGGATGGCAATGAGATCACCAAGCTGCCCATGTATCAGCGCGCGCGCCTTGGCATCGGCTATCTGCCGCAGGAGGCGTCCATCTTCCGCGGCATGACGGTTGAAGAGAACATCATGGCGGTGCTTGAGCTTGTCGAGCCGGATGCCGACAAGCGTCAGTCTGATCTTGAGTCGCTACTCGATGAGTTTCAAATCAAAGCGCTGCGCAACACGCCCTCCATTGCTTTGTCAGGCGGTGAACGCAGGCGCTGTGAGATCGCCCGGGCCTTAGCCTCGCGACCGGCCTTCATCTTGCTCGATGAGCCATTTGCAGGTGTTGACCCTATCGCCGTCAATGATATCCGCGCCCTGGTGCGTCATCTCACCACGCGCGGGATCGGCGTTTTGATCACCGATCACAATGTGCGCGAAACGCTGAGCCTTATTGATCGCGCGACAATCATTCACTCCGGCACCGTGCTGACTGAGGGCACGCCGGATGCGATCGTTTCCAACGCAGAGGCACGGCGGCTTTATCTGGGTGAAAGCTTCTCGCTCTAGGCGTCGACGCTAAGGCCTTATCAACCTCTTCAAAATCCTCGTTGGCATGCAGCTTGCTTGGTTGGCGCGAAGCAGTTTACATCGGCGCATGGGAATGTCGCCGAAACTTGTCCTGCGCCAAAGCCAGTCACTGCAAATCACCCCGCAGTTGATGCAGGCGATCAAGCTGTTGCAGCTGTCCTCGTTGGAGCTGTCAGCCTTCGTTGAACGCGAGTTAGTCCAAAACCCATTGCTCGAGCGCGATGACCCAGATGACAATAGCCTGGACATCGTACAAAGCGATGATGGCCCTTCGCCCTCCAGCGATGATGAACGCCCGGACTGGACATCGGATCAGTTGGAGACCAGCACGCAATCGGTCGCGGACAATCTGGATACCGCGCCGGAAAACGTTTTTCCTGAAGATACGCCCACCGGTCCAGCAACAGCAGGCCTTGGTAGTATCAACGGGGCCGGTTTGGACGAGCGGCCCGATTTTGATGCCTTTGTAACCCGCGAGATATCGCTGCACGAACATCTCAGCGAACAGATGACGATGGCCATCACCGCGTCAGATGATCGATTGATCGCGACCATGCTCATCGATGCCATTGATGAGAATGGCTATGTACAGGGCGCGCTTGAGGATTTCGCTGAACGTCTGGGAGCAGGCCTTGAGCGCGTTGAAACTGTCCTGACCACGATCCAAACCTTCGATCCCATTGGGGTAGGCGCGCGTTCCCTTTCTGAGTGCTTGGCGCTTCAATTGCGCGACAAGAACCGCTTTGACCCAGCGATGCAGGCACTAATTGATCATCTAGAGCTTGCCGCCAAGCGTGACTTTGCCGGGCTTAAACGCCGATGTGGCGTGGACATGGATGATCTTACCGAGATGTTGGGAGAAATCCGGGCACTGGATCCCAAACCTGGCAGAGGCTTTTCGAGCGCACCCGTTGAAACCGTGATCCCCGATATCTTTGTGCGCGAGGAACAGGGTGGCACCTGGGGTATTGAACTCAACCCTGAAACCATGCCGCGCGTTCTGGTGAACCGAACCTACTATGCCCAGATCGACCGTGCGACATTGTCGGTTGATGAAAAAAGCTACCTCTCAGAACAGCTGCAATCGGCAAGTTGGCTTGTCAAAAGCCTTGATCAGCGCGCGCGCACGATGATCAAGGTCGGCAAGGAGATTGTGCGCCAACAAGATGGCTTTTTCGCTCACGGTGTCGATCATCTCAAACCCCTGACGCTGCGCCAAGTGGCCGACGAGATTGAGATGCATGAGTCGACGGTCAGCCGGGTGACCTCCAACAAATACATTGCCACGCCACGTGGGGTGTTTGAGCTGAAATACTTTTTCACTGCCGCCATTCAATCGGCCGATGGTGGCGATGCCCACGCTGCCGAAGCGGTGCGTCAGCGGATCAAAAAATTGATCGATGCAGAGGACCCCAAAAAGATCCTCTCCGATGATCAACTTGTTCAAGCGCTGAAAGACGATGGCATTGATATCGCCCGGCGCACTGTGGCGAAGTATCGCGAGTCGATGCGCATTGCCTCTTCAGTGCAACGGCGGCGAGAAAAACGGGCTGCAATGCCTGCGTAACCGGGCCTGTCTTCCTTTGATGTCCCTCAACACATCTGGTGGCCCAGATTGTACCCTGGCGCCAGCACACCTTATGGGGACTTGGCGAAGCACGCATCGCGTGTCAGCCTGTTTCCACAAACACCCACGAAAAGGCGCGCTAAGCGAGCCTTTCGAAGAAGGAGAATGGCCATGAGCCTGCGAATCACCGGAAAAAATATGGATATCGGCACGGCCCTGCGCGGGCACGTGGAAGACAAGCTTTCCGATGCCGTAGCGAAGTATTTTTCTGGCGGCTATTCAGGCCATGTCACGATGGAGCGTGAAGGCTCTGGTTTTCGTACCGATTGTTCCATCCATCTTGATTCGGGTGCCGTCCTGCAATCCACGGGCCTGTCGGTCGATCCACACCAGAGCGCAGACCAAGCTTCGGCGCGCTTGGAAAAGCGTCTACGGCGTTACAAGCGGCGCCTCAAAGATCATCATCAAGACAAATCCGAACGCGAAGCATTTGCCGCAGCCAACTATGTAACCTTCGCCAGCCCAGATGAAGATGAGGAGCCGGCAGACGACTTTGCCCCGACAGTCGTTGCGGAAACCGAGGCGCAATTGAAGACATTAACCGTGGCAAGTGCGGTCCTTGATCTTGATTTCTCCGGCGCACCAGTGGTGATGTTCAAGAACGCGGCAACCGGCCACATCAACGTGGTTTATCGGCGTAGTGATGGAAATATAGGCTGGATTGATCCCGCCGCGTAGGGTAACGCGACGCCCTGAAACGTTTTTCTCACGCGCCGTGTACCCTTCAGCGATCCTGTGATCGGTTGGGTTGGCGTGGATGGAGCCACTATGGGTATGGACCTAAGCGACCTGGTTGCACCGGACGGTGTGATCGCCTCGCTCAAAGCAACGTCGAAAAAACAGGCCCTTCAGATGCTGGCCGCCAAGGCGGCCGAGCTGACGGGCCTGCCCGAGCGCGACATCTTCACAACCCTTTTGGAACGAGAGCGCCTGGGCTCCACCGGCGTTGGGCATGGTGTGGCCATTCCGCACGGCAAACTGCCCGAGCTTGACCGTGTGGTTGGTCTCTTTGCGCGCGCTCACAACCCTCTGGATTTTGAGGCGCTCGACGAGCAACCGGTCGATCTGCTGTTTCTTTTGCTTGCACCTGAGGGGTCTGGTGCGGACCATCTTAAAGCCTTGGCGCGCATAGCACGTGTGCTGCGCGATGAGGTTCTGGCGGAGAAGATCCGTTCAACCGACCACGCGACCGGCATTTATGCCGTGCTCACTGGTGATGCGCAGTCTGACGCTGCTTAGCGGTTTGACACTTTGAAGTCTCTCAGAGCGCAATGTTTTATTTACCCTGCTAATAAAAAAGCTTCTCTAGTGCCTTAGTGTCTTAGGACGCTTCACTTTTTCTTAGATGAACAGGTCATAGTATCTCTGAAAGCCTCAAAGGCTTGGTCAGGGCGACTGTATGACTGAAGATCGCACACATATCGAAAGCAAACTGCGTTGGCGCTATACGCTGCGATACTTGTTGGCTATGTGCCTTATTGGAAGTTCAATTGTCATTGGCGCCCAACAGACGCATCAAATTCTCGATGTCAATCGCCAAACCGGTGAGATTATCAGTACTGCCGGTACGCAACGCATTCTTTCTCAAAGAGTTGCATTGCTGACCGAGCGTGTTCGCAATGAAACGCTTGATTATCGTCGTGACCGTGCCTTGCGCGAGATGCGCTCAGCCATCGAGCGTATGGAACAGGCGCACATGTACCTGACCAATGGCGCCGATGGCCGAACTGCACCTGCGAGCCTGACCCCTGCTCTTCAGCATCATTATTCTCCCTCTGGCAGCGGCTTGGATGGAATGATGAGGGGTTTCATCCGGACCTATTCAGCTTTCGTGGAGGACCCAGACGGGCTGTACGAAGCTGTCACGTTCCAGCGAATGAACGCTGAAAATGGCCTGCTGACACGACTTGATCGGGCTGTTGACCTCTACGCTCAGGCAGCCGACGCAAAAATGTCCAATGCCATGCGTACACATGGCATGTGGGTTTTGATTTCGTTGGCTTTGGTTGCATTCGCGGCCTTCATGATTTTCCGGCCTTTAGCCCGCGACGCGGCGAAAGCTGTTGCCAATATGGGTGCTGCGTTGGACGAGCGTGCTGCCCTGCTGTCGCGGTCGTTCAAGATCGCTAAGATGGGTCATTGGCGCGCGATCAACCCCGAGGCTGACCCCTTGTGGTTGTCGCAAGAGTTGCTCGACATGTACGATATGGAGCGCAAAGAAGGCTTTGTGCCGCTCTCGATGATCCAGCAAGGCGATGTGATCGACGAGGGCACATCGATTGAAGACAATCTTCAGCACACTGCCTTCAAACGAACCTGGGAAACAGGCGAGCCAACCGTAGCGCGCTCGAAATATCGCAAGCCCAACGGCGAAATCATCGACATGCTTGTCCACATGGAAGCTGAGTTCGGGCCCAGTGGCGAGGTTGTCGGGGTTGTTGGGGTTATCAAGGATGACACTGCCGAAGCCGAGGCAGATCGCGCGTTGATGCAAAGCTATGCCGTGATTGAAGGCAAGTCGCGTGACCTAGTAGAGGCCCAGCGTTTGGGCAAGCTCGCCACATGGCGTTGTTGTTTGGACACCGGCACTGTGGAATGGGATGAGCGCGCATTTGAATTGATGCGGTTCGATCCCGCAGACTTCCAACCGACAATGGAGAGCGTGCGTCGGTGCTACATTGATGGCAGCCGCGAACGACTGGTAGCGCTTAGTGAGCGTGTGGTCTCCACGGGGCAACGCCAGAGCGACACGTTCCGTGTTCAATGCGGCGATGGCAGCGTGATTGATCTTTATCTGCGCTCCACCCTTGAGTGCGACGCGGATGGCAACGCCATTGCGCTGTTCGGGACCATGCAGGATGTCTCCAAAGAACGGGCGGCAGCCCGCGAGCTGGAGCAACTGGCTTACTTTGACAACTTGACTGGTCTGGCCAATCGCACCTTGTTCACCCGTGAGTTGAAGCGAGTCAGTGATGCCTCACGTCGGCACAAGGACAAGGCGGCACTTGTTCTCCTCGACCTTGATCACTTCAAAGAGGTTAATGACACGCTTGGACATGAAGCCGGTGACCAACTTCTTGGTATTGTTGGCCAACGCCTCTCCAATGTAGTGCGCAAGGACAGTTTCGTTGCCCGCTTGGGCGGCGATGAGTTTGCCGTCATTGTCGAAGGCGATATCAGCCAACAAACGCTAGACAGTCTTTGCGCGCGCATCATAGAAGCTTTGGCGCAACCGGCTGCTTTGTCGCTGGGAACAGTGCAAACCAACGCAAGTGTTGGTGTTGCCCTGATGCCGGATCACTCCGGTGACCCTGATGAGTTGTTGCGTTTTGCCGATCTTGCGCTTTACGCCTCCAAAGAACGCGGACGTGGGCGCGCGACCTACTACAATGAGCATTACAGCGAAGCGCTCAGCGCCCGCCTAACTATGGCTTCTGAGGTGCGCTCAGCGCTCGATGAGGCCCGTTTTGAAGTGCATTATCAGCCCATAACCGATGTCCAGAACGGCAAAGTGGGCGGCTTTGAAGCGCTGCTAAGGCTGCCCAAGCCGGATGGTGGTTTTGTGCCGCCAAGCGAGTTCATCGCGATCGCGGAAAGCTCTCACCTGATTGCTGATCTCGGATCCTTTGTCCTGCACTCAGCCTGCCAAGAAGCGCAGTCATGGATTGATGAGGGACAGCCCGCCCGCTCCGTATCGGTGAATGTATCTGCAGCGCAGGTGTGGCACGGTGATCTTGAACAGGTTGTCGATAGCGCACTGGAAAAATCCAAGCTGGACCCAAGCCTGCTGTGCATTGAGTTGACCGAGAGCGTGTTTGCCGCCGAGAGCATCGATCGTCTGAATGGCATTTTGACCCGCTTGAACGAGCGCGGCATTCAGCTGGCACTGGATGACTTTGGCACCGGCTACTCCTCGCTTGGCTACCTCAATCAATTGCCTTTTGACACGCTGAAAATCGACCGAACCTTCGTTTCGGGCGCCAACCAATGCGTGGAGAAGCGCAAATTGCTGCGCGGTATTGTAAGCCTTGGTAAAGGCATGGATTTGAAAGTCACCGCTGAAGGCGTAGAGACCGAGGATGAGCTTAAGCTTGTTCGCCAGCTTGGTTGTCATTGCGTGCAGGGCTGGTACTTCAGCAAAGCACAGCCAGCCAACCAAGCGGCGGTGGAAGCAGCTCGAATCGAAGCATTGGGTATGCTGCGGCAGCTAAATCCCCAGGAACGTCAGCGCCAGCATCGAGATGCTGTTATGGATGCGCTGTTGCGGCGTTCGGCCTAATCGGCGGCCTTGTAAACGAGGTCAGCTGGTCGCGATTGGGCAACCACAAAGCGAGCATTGGGTAAATCGTTTTCAGCGACGCGGCGTTGCCCCTCTTCAGCCGAAAACCCGTGGATGCGCCAGCGTTCTTCAAGGCGTGACTTAAGCTCGTCTTCATCCACATCAATCTGGATGGCTAAATCATAGAATGGCAGCAGTTGGTCCCAAGGTGCCTGGTTCAGCAGCAAATAGTTGCCTTCGACCAAGATTGTCTGCACCGAGCGATCAATGACTCTGGCGCCTGCTCGCGAAAGCTCACGCGTACGATCAAACAGAGGCACGGCGATCTCTGGCTCTTCATTGGCTGCAAGACGCTTGTGCAAGGCGATCAGTCCGCCAACGTCAAATGTGTCCGGGGCTCCTTTGCGTGCCAATCGACCGCGGTCGCGCAGAACATCATCATCGAAGTGAAAACCATCCATCGGAACGATGGCACAGGAACCTGATTGGGCCTGGTTGAGTCGTTCGTACAACGCTTCGCTGATCGTCGATTTTCCACTGCCTGGAGGTCCAACAATGGCAACCAGGCGCCTGGGTTCGGCTTCGGTTGTTGTTAGAGCGGTCAGCAGATCGTCAAGATGCGTTATATGTGCAGTCATGTTTGATGTCTGACATCAACCAGCTGTGATCTCAACCTATGCCGCGGCGCGCCAACGGTTCTCACGCACAAAATCGATGAATACATCTGAGGGCATCGGCTTGCCGAGCGCATAGCCCTGCAAGGTGTCGCAGCCTAGCTCGCTCAGGATCGATACGTGATCCCTTGTCTCCACACCTTCGGCGACGACTTTGATACCCAGCGACTTTCCAATCTCGATGATGGAGGCCACAAGCTGCCGTTGGCTCGTCGATGATGTGATGGGCGCGATCAGTCGACGCTCGATCTTCAATCGTGCTGGCTTGAGCTGCAGAAGGCTGATGATTGATGCGTAGCCAGTGCCGAAATCGTCGATTTCGATATCGATACCCATAGCGGTCAGGCGCTCAATGTTGCTGGCGACGATCTCGTCTTGGTCATCAAGAAAGATCAATTCCAACAGCTCGAACGACAATTCGCCTGTCTTGATCGGAAGGCCATCAAGTCGATCAATCAGTTCTGGGTCTTGCAATTGGCCTGCAGACACATTGACCGATTTTTTGGGTATGGTGATGCCATTGGCTTCCCAACGGGCTGACTGCCAAAGGGTTTGCTCTAAGATCGCGCGATCAATAAGCGGAACAACATTTAGCTCCTCTGCAGTGCACAAGAACGAGTCTGGGGCCAGCAAGCCACGCTTGGGATGCTGCCAACGAGCAAGGGCTTCCACACCAATAATATCAAGTGTTTGCGCATCAAACTGCGGTTGGAAGTAAGGCAGGAACTCGCTGCGCTCCAAGCCGCTCAAAATCTCATCGGCCAACTTCTTGTTGGAGAGGATTTCGGCTTTCAACGTTGCATCGAAAAACTCAAAGCGATTGCGACCCTGGTTCTTGGCTCTATAGAGAGCAATGTCGGCGTTGATCAACAGTTGCTTGGCCGGCACCGCATCGTCGCTGGTGTTGACGGCGATGCCGACGCTCGCGCCGAACCGACATTTGTGGTTCTCATAGGGTACTGGCTGGCGCATCTGCTCAACGATGCGCCCGGCCAAGGCCGACAAAGCGTCATTTTTGGTGGATGTCATAACCGCGATGATGAACTCATCGCCCCCAACCCTGGCCACCAAATCATTTTCGCGGCAGTTCTCTCGCAGCACGTTGGCCGCGTGAGTGAGCATGGCATCCCCGGCAGCGTGCCCAAGCGTATCATTGATATGCTTGAACCGATCCAGATCTATGTGGATCAAAGCTGATGGAGCTGTCTCGGCATCGTCTTTGAGCACTCTTTCATCGAGAAAACGACGGTTGGGTAACCCGGTCAAACTGTCATGGAGCGAGTTGTGCTCCATCTGTTGACGCGCGTCTTCGAGCTCTCGGTTTCGGGTTTCTGCGCTTTGGTTGGCCTCAATCAACCGCGTCTTAAGCTGCACATCATCGGACACATCCCAGTTGACGCCCAAAACGAGCGTGTGACCAGATGGATCGAGATGGGAGGCGCCAATGGTGCGTATCCAACGCGTTGTGCCATCGGCCTGCATGACGCGAAAAACCGAATTGTACATACCTCCGGCCGCGATCGCTTCGTCGAACTCTTCAACAGCTTGGTCGCGGTCATCTGGGTGCAGCTTGTCCTTCCAATGCTCCACGGCGTCCGGGGTCACATCGTCAGGTATGCCGTAAAGCTCGCGCATGCGCTGGTCCCACTTCAGGTGACCTGTATCGATGTTCAGCTCCCAGACACCGATTTTCGACGTCTCAAGTGCTAGTTTGAGACGGCGGGAGAGGATCCGCATCTCTCCTTCGCGGACCGCCAGTTTGCGGATATGGGCGCGGTGCTGATCGTAGAGATAGCCTGCAAAAACAATTGGCAGCATCACCATCAGCATTGCAGCGGCAAGGGCGGCACGGAACTGAAGAGCGTTAGACGGGATTTCTGGCCACCCATCGCGCGGGATCGCTGCGATGCGCCAACCGCCATTTGGCAGCGACACTTCCGCCTCTACAGGCTCTTGTTTGAGGACCATGCCATCGCCGAAGAAAACCGTATCATCGGAGAGGTCCGCGTCGCGCCCCATCAGGACCAACTGGATCGGTAAGTCGTCGCGCATGAGACCACTGTCGGTGTAAAGCTGGTCAACATCAATGACCGCAGAGATCAAGCCCCAGGCCCGATCACCAGCCGGCCCACCTTCAACAAAAACTGGGAAACGACCAATAAAACCCTGCCCGCCTTGGACAAGGTCGATCGGCCCAGCCAAAACCATATGCCTGGCTTGCATGGACGCCAACGCTGCTTCGCGTTGGGTGGGGTGACGCAAGTAATCAAGGCCAAGGGCCTGTTCATTTCCAATCATCGGGTAGATCATCCTGATCACCAGATCAGGGGCTGCGGCAATGCTGCGCAACTGGGAGTGCTCGCCAATCAGTTCTGAGGCGATCCGTTCAAACTTAGCTTGGTCAATGTCAGGATCCGATGCGATCACGGCGACAAGTCCACGGACCAGCTGAATGTTGCTGATGATGTTGCTTTCAAGCGCAGCACGCACAGCCCCCAGATGCTCGGACACTTCCGCCCTAGCCTGCTCGCGATAAAGCGCTTGGTTTTGGTGATCAGCAAAGTAACCAACCCCAATAACCACAGCCAGCGCGAGGCATGCTGCGATCAAACCCGGTCGGAGATGTATGTGTGCCACTGGACCACCTTTGACATCAAAAGGCAGCATTGCTCAAAAGACCTGCAGGACTTGAGAAAACGCCGCCTATTGGCCCAATAGCAACAAGAAAAGGCTAAGAAAGCGTATCTTCTTGCGCTGGCTAAGATTTAGCGCAAGCAAAGAATGTAATTTGCTCTACTAACACTTTTAGTTGTATTGCTTAACGTATCGGGCGTAAGATGAAACGGCCCTCTCAGCGCTTGCTAGCGCCAACGTTTCCATATCAGCTTTTGTGAAAAACCTTGGTGGAGCCAAGGGAAATCGAACCCCTGACCTCTTCGCTGCCAGCGAAGCGCTCTCCCAGCTGAGCTATGGCCCCATTAGGGTCCGCGCGGCATGTTCGATAAAACGATTGGCGCGCGGGCGTTCGGCGTCTTTACGTCAGGCTTTTCGGACGGTCAACCGCTTCACGAACCGTTGAACCACCCGGCCATCATCGTTAGGCCCTATGTGTCGTCGTCGTCACGTCCGGCGACGACGGCAACGGCAGGATCTGAGTCCTCGTCATCATCTTCCAGGAACGTGTCATCATCAGCATTCACGGCATCATCGCCGTCAATATCGGTTGTGTCGATGTCGGGGATAACGTCGGCGTTGTCGTCATCCTCATCATCATCGTCCAACGAACCTTTTGGTTCAGCGTCTTCCAGTGACACCACTTCAACGTCACCGGTGTCCTCGGCTTCAACCTCAGCGGTCTCCGCCTCGTCCTTGTCCGTTTCTTGGGGTTCCTCGTCCGGTTTGGTCGTTTTCTTTACCGTCAAATCGAAGGCAGAAACCGGATAGGAAATGCCGGTGTAAGGCGAAACCACCGGATCACGTCCAAGATCATAGAACTTCTTGCCCGTTTCGGGGCAGATGCGCTTTGTGCCCAGCTGTTGTTTGGCCACGCCAGAACCTCATCGTATGTTCGTGCAATCGGGGCGCCGCGCCCCACGCTTTGGAAACGGCGTGATAGACACGGTTTACGCGTCAAGTCAAAGCCGAAAAGTGGATGGTCAATTGTCGCTGGGCAATTGCACCGACCGGTTAGGCTTGTCATAAGGCCTCGCGCCTACCTCCAACCCGGCACAGTCGAGGCCTTTTCATGGACGCATCCAGCGGCCCCCAACCCCTTCGTTCTCACCACACCAAAACGCTCAGCGGCACCGTACGTGTACCCGGTGACAAGTCGATGTCCCATCGAGCCCTAATTCTAGGCACCTTGGCGCGCGGCACCACGCGCATCTTTGGATTGCTTGAAGGCGAGGATGTATTGGCAACCGCTGATGCCATGCGTCAGTACGGCGCCAAGATCGCGCGGGATGAGGATGGCACTTGGCACGTTGACGGCGTCGGCGTTGGCGCCCTGCTTGAGCCAAGTGAAGTGATTGATTGCGGCAATGCCGGTACGGGGGTGCGGCTCATTATGGGTATGGCCGCAACCTACCCGTTCGCTTCCACCTTCACCGGCGATGGGTCTTTACGCAAACGCCCAATGAAGCGTGTGCTTGATCCGTTGGAGGAGATGGGCGCGCAGGTTTTGGCCCGCGATGGCGGGCTTTTGCCGCTGACCATCCGTGGCAACGATACACCCCTACCCGTTACCTACACGGTGCCAATGCCCTCGGCTCAGGTGAAATCGGCGGTGCTGTTGGCAGCGCTTTCCACCCAAGGCACAACCACGGTCATTGAGCCGATCCCCACGCGCGATCATTCAGAACGCATGATCAAAGGCTTTGGCGGCGATCTCACAGTGGTTGAGAATGAGGATGGATCACGGACCATCACTGTTGAGGGCGGCAAAGTTCTGCAAGCGCAGGACGTGACCATCCCGGCTGACCCCTCATCCGCTGCCTTTCCTCTGGTGGCAGCTTTGATCGCACCCAATGCTGAGGTGGTGATCAAAGATGTGATGCTGAACCCAACACGCACAGGTCTCATCGCGACGCTGCAGGAGATGGGTGCGGACCTCACCATCACCAACCGCCGCACTGAAGGCGGAGAAGAGCTGGCCGATATCACCGCAAGATCGTCACAGCTGAAAGGTATCACGGTTCCAGCAGAGCGTGCGCCGTCCATGATTGATGAATATCCGGTGCTGGCGGTTGCTGCCTCGTTCGCTGAGGGTGAGACGCACATGCCAGGGCTTCACGAGCTTCGAGTGAAGGAGTCTGATCGATTGGCCGCAGTCGTCGATGGGCTGACCACCAATGGCGTGCATAGTGAGAACGGCGAAGACTGGCTCACCGTAACCGGTACACCAGGGGCTGTGCCTGGCGGCGGCACAGTGATCACCCATTTGGATCACCGTATCGCTATGGCCTTCTTGGTGATGGGTCTTGCCTCACAACAACCTGTGACAGTGGATGATGGTCGTGTCATTGCGACCAGCTTCCCAGCTTTCGGAGGGCTAATGAGCGGCCTCGGCGCCTCTTTCACCAGGCTCTCCAACCATGCCTGATGCGGTTGTGATCGCCGTGGATGGACCTGCCGCGTCCGGCAAAGGCACGATTTCCAAACTGTTGGCGCAGCATTTCAAACTCCAGCATCTGGATACCGGGTTGCTCTATCGCGCGGTTGGATTGGCGATGCTGCAGAGCGGCGGCGATCTGGATGACCCATCTGCTTGCGAGGCAGTTGCCAAAAAGCTTGATCTCACTGCGCTCGACCCTGACGTACTCGCCCAACACCATGTGGGTGAAGCGGCCTCAAAAGTGGCTGTGCACCCACCCCTGCGTGCTGCCTTGTTGGAAGCTCAGCGCAGCTTTGCAAACGTCGAGCCCGGTGCTGTGCTGGATGGCCGAGACATCGGCACAGTGGTTTGCCCTGGTGCACAGGCCAAGCTTTTCATCACCGCAAGTTTGGAAGCACGCGCCAAGCGGCGACACGCCCAAGCGGTCCAGAAAGACCCTTCAGCTTCGTTGGAAGCGATCAGCGCCGATCTTGCCAAGCGCGATGCCCGCGATGCCGGTCGCAGCAACGCCCCACTAGCGCAGGCTAACGATGCCCTGTTGCTCGATACCACAAACTTGGGTATAGACGCGGCGTTCGAGGCCGCGCGGGCTTTTGTGGCATCTAAGCTGCACGCCTAAGCCAATCGAACAGAACTGGCCTAACACGTTACGCCCTGCACACACCGCGCCCCTGCCGGTTGAAGCCTTTCGCTCTTCCAGCACGCATCGTGCAGCTGCCCTTCCTACTATGGGCTTTGGCAAGCGTTGATGGCTTTGACCAACACCAACCATTGTCGGCCACTGGGCTGACCGGGCGCAGGAAAGAAAAGACATACATGGCTATGACAGACACGAGCGCAGCCGCGTTCGAGAGCGAAGATTTTGCAGCTCTTCTTGAGGAGAGCTTTGATGGCAACGACGTCCTTGAGGGTTCCGTTGTCAAAGGCACAGTGATCGGCATTGAGAAAGATCTCGCCGTTATCGATGTGGGCCTGAAAACCGAAGGCCGCGTGCCTTTGAAAGAATTTGGCGCAGGCGCCAAAGAAGGCGGCATTTCCGTCGGCGATGAAGTGGAAGTTTACCTGGAGCGTGTTGAGAACGCGATGGGTGAAGCTGTTCTCTCGCGCGACAAAGCCCGCCGCGAAGAGAGCTGGGACAAGCTGGAAGTGGCGTTCAACGCCAATGAGAAAGTTACTGGCCAAATCTTCAATGTGGTCAAGGGTGGTTACACCGTTGATCTGGATGGCGCCGTAGCCTTCCTGCCTCGTTCGCAGGTTGATATCCGCCCAGTTCGTGACATCCAGCCGCTGATGAACACACCGCAGCCGTTCCAGATTCTGAAAATGGACAAGCGTCGCGGCAACATCGTTGTCTCGCGCCGCGTGGTGCTCGAAGAGAGCCGTGCCGAACAGCGCCAGGAGCTGGTGCAAAACCTTGCCGAGGGTCAGGTGATCGACGGCATCGTAAAGAACATCACCGAGTACGGCGCTTTTGTCGACCTTGGCGGCATCGATGGTCTCTTGCACGTCACCGATATTGCATGGCGCCGCGTGAACCATCCTTCGGAGGTTCTTTCCATCGGTCAGACTGTCAAAGTCCAGATCGTGCGCATCAACCACGAGACTCACCGCATCTCGCTGGGCATGAAGCAGCTGGAAGCTGATCCATGGGATGGTATTGAAGCCAAATACCCTGCCGGCGCGCGTATGACCGGCCGCGTCACCAACGTCACCGACTACGGTGCATTCGTTGAGTTGGAACCAGGCATTGAAGGCCTGATCCACGTTTCAGAAATGTCCTGGACCAAGAAAAACGTGCACCCCTCCAAGTTGGTCTCCACCAGCCAGGAAGTGGATGTGATGATCCTGGAAGTGGACCCCAACAAGCGCCGCATTTCGCTTGGTCTGAAACAGACCCTTTCCAACCCATGGGATCACTTCGCAGATATGTTCCCAGCCGGTTCGGTTGTTGAAGGCGAAGTGAAGAACAAAACCGAGTTCGGTCTGTTTGTTGGCCTGGAAGGCGACATTGACGGCATGGTTCACCTGTCGGATCTCGACTGGAACCGTCCGGGTGAAGACGTGATTGAAGAGTATGAGCGCGGCCAGATGATCCGTGCCCAGGTTCTGGACGTCGACACCGACAAAGAACGCATCTCGCTTGGCATCAAGCAGCTCGGTGATGATCCGTTCGATGCGGCTTCAGACACCGTGCGCCGCGGCGCTGTGGTGACCTGTGAGGTGACGGTGGTTCAGGACAATGGCGTGGAAGTGAAGATCGTTGATACCGATCTGACTGCTTTCGTGCGCCGTTCTGACCTTGCCCGCGACCGTGATGATCAGCGCCCTGAGCGCTTCTCGGTTGGCGATCGCTTCGATGCGCGCGTCACCCAGTTTGATCGCAAGACGCACAAGGTGTCTGTTTCGGTCAAAGCGCTGGAGATCGCCGAAGAGAAAGAAGCCGTGGCACAGTACGGGTCGTCAGACTCCGGTGCATCACTCGGCGACATTCTCGGCGCTGCGCTCCAGAGCGGCCAGAGCGACGACGACGAGAAAAAAGACTCTTAAGGGTCTGCTTCTCTCGCATAGATTGCAAAGCCGGGCCCTTGGGTCCGGCTTTTTTGGTTGCGGCGTCCTGCGGCCTTGTTGCTGTCACGGCAAGCTGCTAGCCAACGCCTAATACTTCTCTCAACCCAGTCGACGTAGCAAACGGAGCCCGCCTTCGATGAGCATGGACAGTATGAACGCACAGTCGCTCGTGGAACGCCGCAAGCTTCGCCGCTCACGCAGTGTTTGGCGTGCGCTGGCGGTGCTTTTGTTTGTTGGCGTGATCGTTGGTCTGCTGGCCCAGTTCACCGGCGTAGCTGATCGCTTGGTTGGTCGTGGAGAGCATGTGGCGCGCGTCGAGCTAGACGGTTTTATCGACTTTGATGATCCCTTCATTGCTCTTTTGGAGGACCTTGAAGAAGACGATGATGTGAAGGCCGTCATCCTTGAGATCAACTCACCTGGCGGTGTCGCTGTCGCGGGCGAGACGGTCTACACGCAGCTACGCGCCCTTGGTGAAACCAAGCCTTTGGTGGCGGTTATTGAAGGCATTGGAACTTCGGCGGCTTATCTGGCGGCAAGCGCCAGCGAACATATCGTTGCGCGCAACGGATCGATTGTTGGCTCTATCGGCGTTTTGGCACAGTTTCCCGATGTTTCTGAGCTGCTCGATACCGTGGGCGTCGATATGTACGAAGTGCGCTCCGGCGAGCTGAAAGCCCAACCGTCAATCTTTTCACCTCCTAGCGAGGAAGCGTTGGCCGAGTTGGAGCAACTGATTGCTTCAAACTATGATTGGTTTGTTGATCAAATCGAAGAGCGTCGCGGCCTTGACGGTGCCGTGATCCGCGGTTTTGAAGGCACGGTTTTCACAGGGTCACGCGGCGTTGAAATGGGTCTGGTCGATGCCATCGGCGGCGAGGATGCTGCGATGGCCTATCTGACGGAAACCCACAGTCTTGATACAGAGATGGATGTGCTGAACCGTCGGCCGGAACGCCCGATGTCACTGGCAGGACCAACAGCCATAGCACGGCTTGCGTTCGGCCAAGGCGGACAGGTCACACTGGATGCCGATGGCATGCGCGAGGCGCTACGCGATGCAATGCTGCTTGACGGCATCCTGTCGCTTTGGCACGGTCGTTAACGGCAAAAATCCGGGTCTACCGGGACTTACAGGGCATCTCTAGAGGTACGGAATGATCAAATCGGAGCTTATCCAGCGGATAACGGAACGCAATCCTCACCTCTATCAGCGCGATATTGAAAATGTTGTTGCCGCTATTCTCGACACCATATCAGATGCCTTGGCGCGTGGTGACAGGGTAGAGTTGCGTGGCTTCGGTGCTTTTTCGGTCAAAAATCGTCCCGCCCGTGTCGGTCGCAATCCGCGCACTGGCGAGCAGGTGCAAGTCGATGCCAAAGCCGTTCCGTTTTTCAAGACCGGCAAGGAAATGCGCCAGCGCCTCAACCCCGGCGATGAGGGCGCTTGATGCTGGGTAAAGTTGCCCACCGCCTTTGGACCGTTTTGATTGTTCTACCGCTCGCGGTGGTGCTGATCGTTTTCGGCGTTGCCAATCGGCAGGTTGTTCAGATTTCGCTTGATCCTGTCGCGACCGATGCGCCGTGGTTTGCTGTTTCGGTGCCACTGTTCGTGGCGCTTTTTGGCGCTCTCATCTTAGGCGTTCTGATTGGCGGTATCGCGACCTGGTTCACCCAAGGGGCCTATCGCAAGGAAGCGCGGCAAAAGAAGATGGAAGCCACAAAGCTCGCGCGCGAGCGCGACGTGCAAAAAGAGCAGTTGAACAAGCTGTCTGGCGCGCGTGCTTTGCCGAGCCCCGCCTCGCTTCGCTAGACCTGCCTTCAACCTCAGTGACGTAAGAGGCGGCTGACCATGCGGATCATCACAGCCGCTGACATTGCCGAAGTCGCAGATTTTCGCGATCTGGTGGAAACTCTGCGCGAGACCTTTCGCCATCCGCCAGTCGCTCCTATGCGCCACCACCACACAATTGAACGCCCTGGTGATGCGCCTGATTCAACGCTGCTCATCATGCCCGCTTGGACCGACTTCGCCAGCCAAGGCAGTTCTGCCAAAGGCTACACAGGCGTTAAAATCGTTTCTGTTGTGCCTGACAACAAGCTGCGCAGCTTGCCAAGTGTGGTCGGCGCTTATCTGCTTTTGTCAGGCGAAAGTGGTGTGCCGTTGGCGCTGCTCGATGGTCAAGCGTTGACCTTATGGCGTACGGCAGCTGCCTCCGCACTGGCCTCGGCCTATCTGTCGCGGGCGGATTCCTCCAAGCTCTTGATGGTGGGCGCTGGTGCTCTGTCGCCCTATCTCGTCCGTGCCCATAGCGCGGTGCGCCCCATCGACCATGTGCTGATCTGGAACCGGGCAATGGAGCGCGCGGAGAAGGTGGCATCGCGACTGTCTGATCTGCCTGCGCGCGTGTCTGTGACCGATGACCTGGAAGGGGCCATACGCGGCGCGGACATCATTTCCTGCGCGACGATGAGCGAGGCGCCGCTGGTGCAAGGTCAGTGGCTTTCGGCGGGACAGCATGTTGATCTGGTGGGCGCATTCAAACCGACCATGCGCGAAAGCGACAGCCACGCCGTTTCGAAGGCTCGTGTTTTTTGTGACACCCGCGATGGCGCGTTGAGCGAGGCTGGCGACCTTGTGATCCCGATGGCTGAGGGACGGTTCAGCGCTGACGATGTGGCTGGCGATTTGTTCGATCTTTGTCGCGGAGAGCGGGCGGGCCGCAGGTTCTATGACCAAATCACGCTGTTTAAATCGGTCGGCACAGCAGCTGAAGATCTGGCGGTTGCCGCCCATGTTTTTGCGCGTGCTTAGCAGCTCAGGTGCTTGAACGGCGTCGAGATCTTAGTCTTCTTCGCCAAACCCATCATCGACCAGCGCGCAGACAGCATCGAGTGCCTCGTCAGCCTGTGGGCCCGTCGCATCGACTGTGATCTCGCAGCCAGGCGCGGCGGCCAACATCATGAGCCCCATGATCGAGGTTCCACCCACCGATTGTTCGCCCTTGGTCACGGTGATCTCAGCATCAAAGCTTTCAGCCAATTGGACAAACTTTGCCGAGGCGCGCGCATGCAGGCCTCGTTTGTTGCGGATCAGCACATTACGTGGGCTCGCAGAGCCAGCAGACGTTGCGGTTTGGGCGGCTGCTGTTTCGCTCATCCGGCGTCCAAAATCTGGCTGGCGACAGAAATGTACTTGCGGCCTGCCTCGCTGGCATGGGCCACGGCATCAGCCATCGCCATGTCACCGCGAATGCTTGCAAGCTTAACCAACATGGGCAGATTAACCCCAGCCAACACCTCCACCTTGGAGTCATCCATGATGGAGATGGCGAGGTTAGACGGTGTACCGCCGAACATATCGGTCAGCACGATCACACCATCACCCGTGTCAGCACGTGCAGCGGCTTGAACGATATCGCTACGGCGCGCTTCCATATCATCGTCTGCGCCAATGCAGATGGTTTCAAGCTGAGTTTGCGGTCCAACGACATGCTCAAGCGCGGATTTGAACTCCAGCGCCAGGTTGCCGTGGGTAACAAGGAGAAGACCGATCATGAGGCCCTTAAAGCATCGGTGAGGAGCATCTCGCCCCTAAGGTGCCGCGCATCCTTCACCCGTTTTGTGGCGATGGCAAGGGGCATTGGGAGGGATTTCGGTGCATTGTGCGCCCCTGCTAACTGCGCAGCAAGGTAGCCGCCGTACGCACCAGAAGCATCTGGTGTGCGAGGTCACCGATCGGCACCGCAACGTGACCGAGTGTTTGGTTTACAAGGGTCGTTGTGCGGGCATCTGGAAGGCGTTCAATATCGCTCACCGGCACCAGATCAACGAGAAGGGCCAGCGGCACCTTTTCGCGCCAAGGCAGGCCAAGGATGCCGATGCCACGCACCTCGATACGCCCCGGCAGATTGGGTGCCGGCGAGGCTAGAAGCTGCTCATCGGCGTCAAGCGTGATGTAGTCATCACCAATCAGCGCCGTATCGGCCGTTGTTCTGGCCCCCGCTTCGTTTGAGGGCCGGCAACCCGCGGCCTCCAAGAGGGCATAGGTGAGACGAGACTTGCCAGACCCTGAGGTGCCACGGATCACAACACCAACACCATCCAGCACCAAGGCGTTGGCATGGATCGGATTGGCGCTCATGCCGGATAACCTCGGTTCAGTAGCTTAGGCAGAGTTGTCGGTGCTGGCAGGCAGCTCTACAGTGAAGCGGGCACCGCCAGGTGTATCCTCGTCTGGCCCAGGTCGATTGCTTGCCTCGATAGTGCCCTCATGCACTTCGATGATCTGCCGCGAGATTGACAAGCCGAGCCCGGAATTGTTGCCATAGCCGGATTGCTCAGCACGGTCGGTGTAGAAACGCTCAAAAACACGTTCCAGCATATCGGGGCGCAGGCCTGGGCCCTCATCCTCAATCTCGATAACCAGCATATCCTCATCCCGGCGCACGCGCACCTGGATGGTTCCGCCCTCTGGTGAGAACGAGCGCGCATTGTCGAGCAAGTTCGTGAAGACCTGGCCGAGGCGTGATTCATGGCCATTGAGCATGAAACCTTGATCACCGGACTGTACGAAAGCCAGCTTCACCGAGACACCCTCTTTTGCGCCCAGCTCGCGCTGAACGCCCACCACCGCCTCCATCAGCGGTTTCAGGTCAATGGGGGCTGCATCCTCGCGGGCAAGCTCAGCGTCCAAACGCGATGCGTCGGAGATATCGGAGATCAGACGATCGAGGCGCATCACATCATGTTCAATCACCTCAAGCAGGCGTTGGCGGCTTTCTTCTCGCGTCACGCGTGGCAAGGTTTCGACCGCACTGCGCAGCGATGTGAGCGGGTTTTTCAGCTCATGACTGACGTCAGCGGCAAAGCTCTCAATGGCATCCATACGGTTGTAAAGCGCATCGGTCATCCGGCGCAGCGTGGTGGCCAAGTGACCGATTTCATCACGCCTACCTTGAAAACTTGGCAGTGTTTCACGCGCTTTGACCGAATAACGCACCCTATCAGCAGCATCCGACAGCTTGCGCACGGGTCCTGCGATGGTGCTGGCCAGCAAGAGCGAGAGAACCACCATCACACCTGCGGCTACCAAGAACACTCGTAGGATCGACATGCGTTCGTTGAAGATGATTGCATCGATGTCACCGCCCTGGGTGGAGAGCAGCAACGCGCCGAGATTGGCACGGAAGCGCTGGATCGGCACAGAAACAGAAACCACCAGCTCGCCACGGTCGTTAACGCGCACAATGCTTGCCGGTTCGCCCGCCATAGCCGAACGCACTTCGGGCAAGACCATACCGTTGGCACCGCCAATTTCTTCATATCGTGGCATATCGAAACGCCGCAGAAACAACTGGCCGCGCTGCCAGATCTTGTCCCACCATCCAGGCTCATTGCCGGTGGCAGTCGGCAAATCAAACCGCAAAATAGCGCCGCGCGCATAGAGAGCCTGACTGTCAATAATCAGGCTGCCTTCAGGATCATAGATGCGTGCGCGGGTGCCCGTAGGCGTGATCAAACGCCTGAGAATGGGTGCCACGCGTTCTGGGTTTACCGGGAACTCCAGACTCTCCAGGGGATCGTCAAACACCGACAAGCTTTCGCCCGCCTGCAATTCCAGCAAACGTTCTGGATCAATAACGATGGTGTTGTCGTTGTCGACATTGGCGGACGCGACAATTGCGCCTGCAATGATCTGCCCTTGCACCAGAAGACTTTGCACCCGGGCATCAATCAAGCCCTCGCGGAACTGATTGAGGTAAAGAATGCCGCTGACCAACGCCACCAGACCAACCAGGTTCAAGATGACAATGCGGCGGGTGAGCGAAGAGAAAACGGTAAAGCGTGTGAAGCCACGACGGCGCGCGCGACGCACCCGCCAGGCACGCCAAAATCGGCCCAGCGGGCTGGTACGCAGATCGGACGCTGTGTCCGATCTCACCTCGCTATCAGCGAACCTTATGTGGTCGTCGCTGCGGTCTACCATCCAGCCCTAACTTGCTCACCCAACGCCAAGCCCCATGCCAAACTCGCTGAGCGCTTAGCTTTCTTTGAATTTGTAGCCGACGCCATAAAGCGTTTCGATCATATCGAAGCTGTCATCGACTTGCTTGAATTTCTTACGCAGGCGCTTGATGTGGCTATCGATGGTGCGATCATCAACATACACCTGATCATCATAAGCCGCATCCAT
This sequence comes from Ahrensia marina, assembly GCF_042140245.1. Taxonomy (GTDB): domain Bacteria; phylum Pseudomonadota; class Alphaproteobacteria; order Rhizobiales; family MH13; genus MH13. Next base: position 370,703 of record NZ_CP159483.1, read on the forward strand.
CAGCGCATTGCGGCTTTTCACGATGCCTGGGCGATGGGCCAAAGACTGCAGGATCAAGAACTCGGTGACAGTGAGCGTAACCGGCTTGTCTTTCCAATTGCAGGCGTGCCGATCTTCATCCATCACCAAGTCACCGCGCTTGAGGACTTGGCCGGTTTCTTCGCCATCTGATTTGACCTCAGGGGCAGCCGCGCCTGCTGTGCCATTGCCACCACCAGCGCGCGCTTGCACACGGCGCAACAGAGCGCGAACGCGCTCCACCAAAACACGCTGTGAAAACGGCTTCTTGATGAAATCATCGGCGCCCATTTTCAGGCCGAAAAGTTCATCGATCTCATCGTCTTTGGAGGTGAGAAAGATAACGGGCAGATCAGAAATCTGACGGAACCGACGCAGCAGCTCCATGCCATCCATACGTGGCATCTTGATATCGAAGATAGCCAGGTCTGGCGGGGCCATTTGCATGCCATCCAGCGCTGAAGCCCCATCGGTATAGGTCTCCACGCGATAGCCTTCAGCCTCCAGTGCAATGGCCACGGAGGTTAGGATGTTGCGGTCATCATCAACCAGCGCAATGGTCGGCATGGTTGCTCCTTTGGGGGACTGTCGGGCAAGCGACATACGATCGGTTTGCAAAGCGAAGCTCTTTCATGGTTCGGCTGTAGCATGATTTGCCACAATTGGTCTTGTGCGCTTTCGACATGGTGAAAACGCGGCTGATCATCGGCGCCGCCCGCAATGGTATCGGCGTCGGGTCGCGCGCGATCGCTTTCCTGGCAAACGCACACCGGCTAAGCCCCAGCCCGGATGCTTGACTGTCGGTTGTCATTTTGATTGCGCGTAAATTATGGCAAGCGCGTGCGATCCTGTTCGCAAGCGCTGTCTACGATCACCCAAGAGGGCTTCTAGCAACCCTTCCAGCCGTCCAAGATTTTGCGCTGATCCTACTAGCATTTCAGGTGCCTCCTGGTCGTCCGTGCCGAACGTTTGGGCATCGGAAACGCTTTTGTCTTGGAATGTTCATGATGTTGATCAATTCGCGCTGCGCCGCTGTTGTTCACTGTGATCTCACCCCTTAAGGCGTCCGCCACCTGCCGGTTGGCGTGCACCGCAGCATGGTTTCAATCCGGGGGTGGGAAAGCCGAAAAATGGGAGATTTTCGGCGCCCTAGCGCAAACCTAAGGAACGCTTGACGTGGCACAACACGGGCATTGGAACGCAGATGTTGGACTTAACACCGCCGGGTTGAAAGACCTGGGTGAGGTGTATTGGAACCTCACACCGCCCGCGCTTTACGAACAGGCCATCGCCAGAGATGAAGCACAACTGGTTGCTGGTGGCGCCTTGCGGGCTGATACCGGTCAACACACAGGACGTTCGCCGAAAGATAAGTTCATCGTTCGTGATGCGACCACCGAGGATACCGTCTGGTGGGACGGTAATGGCGCGATGACGCCCGAAGCCTTTGATGCGCTGCACGCAGATTTTTTGGCGCACGCCAGAGGGCGCGATCTCTTTGTCCAAGATCTGCACGGTGGCACTGATCCGCGCTATCAATTGCCGACTCGCGTGATCACTGAGAAAGCGTGGCACTCGCTTTTCATCCGCACCATGCTTTTGCGACCCGAGCGCGAGTTGCTCGCCCGTTTCGTGCCGGAAATGACGATCATCGATCTGCCGTCTTTCAAGGCTGATCCGGCGCGTCATGGATGCAGGTCAGAAACCGTGATCGCCTGTGATTTCACACGTAAGATCGTGCTGATCGGCGGCACGCATTATGCCGGCGAGATGAAGAAGTCCGTCTTCTCCATGCTTAACTTCCTTCTGCCCGCAGAAGATGTGATGCCGATGCACTGCTCTGCGAATGTGGACGACGAGGGCCGCGTTGCCATTTTCTTCGGGCTTTCGGGAACAGGCAAAACCACGCTCTCCGCCGATCCAGAGCGCACACTGATCGGCGATGATGAGCATGGCTGGGGTGCTGATGGCGTCTTCAATTTTGAAGGCGGCTGCTACGCCAAGACGATCAACCTGTCTCAAGAGGCCGAGCCGGAGATCTACGCGACCACCAAGCGCTTCGGCACGGTGCTGGAGAACGTCGTTCTTGATCTGGACACCCGTGTTCCAGACTTTGACGATGGATCGCGCACCCAGAACACGCGCTGCGCCTACCCCATCGACTACATTCCCAACGCGCTGCTGTCTGGCCGCGCAGGGCAGCCCACCAACATCATTATGCTCACCGCCGATGCCTTTGGCGTGTTGCCGCCGCTGGCCAAAATGACGCCTGAACAGGCGATGTATCATTTCCTCTCCGGTTACACTGCCAAGGTGGCGGGCACCGAAATGGGTGTGACTGAGCCCGAAGCAACGTTTTCCACTTGTTTTGGTGCGCCGTTCATGCCGCGCCATCCAAGTGTCTATGGTGATCTGTTGCGCAAGCTGATCGGCGAGCACGCGGTGGATTGCTGGCTGGTCAACACCGGCTGGACCGGCGGCGCCTATGGGACCGGCAAACGCATGCCGATCAAAGAGACACGGGCGCTTTTGCATGCCGCGCTTGATGGACACCTTAAGAACGCAAGCTTCGAAGCTGACCCCCACTTCGGACTGTTGGTCCCAACGGAAGTGCCGGGCGTGGATAGGTCACTCCTGCATCCACGCGAAACGTGGGCCGACAAGGACGCTTATGATGCCCAGGCCACAAAACTGGCAGCCATGTTCGCGGCTAACTTCGAAGCCTTTGCGCCTCATGTCGGACAATCGGTGCTGGACGCTGCGCCGGGATTTCTTGAGGCCGCTGAATAAACCGCTATACCGCCATTTATGACGTTGATGGGTGGCATCGCCGCTGGGCATAGACTGACAGCCCAGGCAGGCGCGGAAGTTTTGGCTGATGGTGGCACGGCGGTGGATGCTTCCATCGCCGCGATGCTCACGGCGTGCGTGTGCGAGCCAGTGCTCGCCTCACCGGCTGGCGGCGGCTTCGCTATGGTGTCGGATGGCAGCAAGCCAACCTGTCTCGACTTCTTCGTGCAAACGCCAAAGCAAGCCAGCGGCAAACGCTATGATGGCTTGCGCGAGGTGGATGCTGATTTTGGCGGTGTCACGCAGACCTTTCACATCGGGCCAGGCTCCGTGGCGACGCCTGGGTTTTTGCCAGGCTTGTTCGCGCTGCATGAACGCTATGGCACGCTGCCTATGGTACGGCTCGCTGAGTTCGCTATCACGTCCGCCAAAGAAGGTGTGACAGTCACGGCATATCAGGCGAAGCTCGCCACTATCGTCGCGCCGATCCTAACTGCATCCGCAGACGCCAAAGCGTTGCACACACGAGATGGGGCGTTGCTCAGCGCGGGTGATGTGTTCCGCAATCCTGCGCTTGCCGATGCTTTGGACGCCGTTGCCCGTGAGGGCGTGCGCCTCGCCACCCAAGGCGAGATCGCGCATCTGATGGCGGATGCGGCCAGCGGCGGGCATTTGAGCGCCAGGGATGTTTCGACCTACGAGGCCATTTGGCGTGAACCGCTGATAAGGATGATGCCAGTCCAGGAGTTGCCCACGAAGCGGTCGGGCGGTGAAGACCGGAGCGCAGCAGGCCAAACAAGAAGACTCTATACCAATCCAGCACCGTCCGCAGGCGGTGGCCTGATCGCCGCTGTCTTGGCCACCTATGACGCCGGTGATCGCTACGACCCGCTGGCCTTTGCCAGAGCCCTGGATTCCGTCGACACGCGCTGGCGCAAGCTTGGTAAACCCGTGGGCTTTGATGATCGGATGATGGTGGGTGAGGCCGCATCGGTGGCATCTCGCGGCACGACTCATGTCTCAGTGGTCGACAAGGACGGCCGCGCCGTGGCGATCACCGTGTCCAATGGCGAGGGCAACGGTGCCATCGTGCCTGGCTGCGGGTTCATGCTCAACAACATGCTTGGCGAGGATGACCTGCTCGCTGATGGTCCGGGGTCCTGGGAGCCAGACCAGCGTCTTTCGTCCATGATGGCGCCAACCTTGGTTGCCGATGACAAGGGTGGCTTGCTGGCGCTGGGCTCCGGTGGTTCTAACCGTATCCGATCAGCGATGGCACAGGTCCTTTTGCGTTGGGGCGTGCATGGCGAGCCGCTGGAAGAAGCTATCCGCGCCCCGCGCTCGCATGTGGAAGAGGGCCATTTGGATGGTGAGCCGGGAGACGATCCGGAACCACTGCAACGCGCCTTTGAGGATCACCGCATTTGGGATGAATCGTCCATGTTCTTTGGTGGCACTCATGGCGTGGAACAACGCGTAAATGCCGATGGGCGGGTGTCGCTGGAAGGCGCTGGCGATGAACGCCGGGATGGGGTTTTTGTGCGCGTTTAGTGGCGCCCAGCCTAGACCCTCGGGACGCGCCCTCGGATGACGTTACGAGTCCTTGGCGTCATTCCAGGACGCGAGCCACCTAATGCGCGTCATCCCAATTGTCGGCAGCGCGGGCGTCCACTTCCAGCGGCACGGATAGTTTTAGAGCCGGGTTGGATGCATCGATCATCACCTTTTCGATGACCGGCAAAGTGGCGTCCACCTCGCTTTCAGGCACCTCAAAGATGAGTTCATCGTGCACCTGAAGCAGCATCTTGGCGTTCAGCTTTGCCTCAGCCAGCGCCGGTTCCATGCGGATCATCGCGCGGCGAATGATGTCTGCCGCTGACCCTTGGATCGGCGCGTTAATCGCCGCGCGCTCATTGAAAGCGCGCATCGCAGGGTTGCTCGCCTTGATATCGGGATAGTGCGCCCGGCGACCAAAGATGGTCTCCACATAGCCATGGTCGCGGCAGAACGCCTTTGTGTCATCCATATACTGTTTGATGCCAGGGAAGCGCTCAAAATAGGTCTTGATGTAATCACCCGCCTCGGAGCGCCCGATGCCCAGCTGGTTGGCGAGACCGAACGCGGAAATCCCGTAAATGATGCCGAAATTGATCGCCTTGGCCTGACGGCGGACGATGGGGTCCATGCCCTCAATCGGCACATTGAACATTTCTGATGCCGTCATAGCGTGGATGTCGAGCCCGTCAGCAAAGGCCTGCTTCAACTGGTCGATATCCGCCACATGGGCAAGCACGCGCAGCTCGATCTGGCTGTAGTCGGCAGAGACAAGTTTGCAGCCATCTTCAGCGATAAACGCCTTGCGGATTTTCCGGCCCGCTTCGGTGCGCACTGGAATGTTCTGCAGGTTCGGATCGGAGGAAGAAAGTCGCCCCGTCGTGGTTGCAGCCAAAGCAAAGCTTGTGTGCACGCGGCCCGTATCGGGGTTGATCGCCTGCGCTAACGCCTCGGTGTAGGTGGAGCGAAGCTTTTGCAGTTGGCGCCAGTCGAGCACCTTGCGAGGCAACTCATGGCCTTCAGCGGCCAAGTCCTCAAGCGCCGAAGCGGGTGTTGCCCAAGCACCCGTCTTAGTTTTCTTGCCCCCTGGCAAGCCCATCTTGCCGAAGAGAATATCGCCCAACTGCTTGGGCGAACCGACATTGAAGTCTTCGCCGGCAAGCTCGGCGATCTCAGCTTCTAGCCCGGCCATGCCCTGCGCAAAGTCACCTGACAGGCGCGACAGCATCTGTCGATCAACCTTGATGCCATTGCGCTCCATGCGCGCCAGCACAGGCACCAGTGGGCGTTCCAGCGTCTCGTAAACGGTGGTGGCTTTGTGGGGAATAAGCTGGGGTTTCAGTGCTCGCCACAGCAACAGTGTGATGTCGGCATCCTCGGCGGCGTACTCGGTGGCCTTGTCGATGGGCACCTTGTCGAAGGTGATCATCGACTTGCCGGAGCCTGCGACCTCCTTGTAAGGGATCGGCGTGTGGCCCAGCCATTTGGACGACAGCTCATCCATGCCGTGACCACCGGTACCAGCGCCCGCCACATAGGAAAGCAGCATTGTGTCATCGAACGGCGCGACGGCAATGTCGTGGTTCGCCATGATCGAGATGTCGTACTTCATGTTCTGGCCGATCTTCAGGATCGCGGGATCTTCCAGAACAGCTTTCAGAAGCGCCAGCGCTTTATCAGCAGGCATTTGCCGGTCATCATGGCCTGCGCCCAGTAGATCATCGCCAGAGGTGTGGATCAGCGGCACATAATAGGCGCGGCCAGGCTCCAGCGCGAAGGAGAAGCCGACAAGCTCCGCGCGCATCGGGTCAAGCGAGGTGGTCTCGGTGTCAAAGGCCAAAATGCCGGACCATCGCGCCTCATCGAACAAGGCCTCCAGCTTGGCTGGATCGAACACCGCTTCGTACTTCGATGGATCGATCGTGACGGAGGCGGCCTCATTGGCGCGTTTCTCAGCCAGCGCAGCGGGCGTCATCTCACCTTCGGCTTTGACGCGTTCTTCGACTTTGGCGCCCTCAAACCCATGGGTGGACACCGAAGCGCTTTGCACGTCGTCAGTGGATGTTTCGGTCTTGGTCGCCACGCGACGGGTGAGCGTGGTGAACTCCATAGCTTTCAGGAAGCCAATCAGTTGCTCGCCATCCAGGTCGCGGACCAGAGTGGTTTCTAGCGGCTCTTTCACCGGCACATCAGGCTTCAGTGTGACGAGCTTTTTGGAGACACGGGCCTGGTCGGCAAACTCGATCAGGTTTTCACGCCGCTTGTTTTGCTTGATGGTCTCGGCCTGGGCGAGCAGTGTTTCCAGATCGCCAAACTCTTCCAGCAGTTGGGCAGCAGTCTTTACGCCGATGCCGGGCACACCGGGCACGTTGTCGACTGAGTCACCGGCAAGCGACTGAAGGTCGATCATCTTTTCCGGCGGCACGCCAAACTTCTCCACCACTCCGTCGGGGCCGGTGCGCTTGTCCTTCATGGTGTCCACCAGCACCACATTGGGCATGGTGAGCAGCTGCATCAGATCCTTGTCGGAGGAAATGATCGACACATGCGCGCCGGCCTCCACCGCCTGGGTGGTGTAGGTGGCGATCAGATCGTCGGCTTCATAGCCTTCCTGCTCAATGCACGCGACGTTGAAGGCACGGGTGGCGTCTCGGATAATCGGGAATTGTGGACGCAGATCTTCCGGCGGCTCAGGCCGGTGGGCCTTGTAGTCAGGATAGATATCGTTGCGGAACGAGTAGGAGGAATGGTCGAAGATCACCGCAAAATGCGTCGGCGGCGAGCCCAGTAGCTCCGGATCGGGTTCCGCCAACAGCTTCCACAGCATGTTGCAGAAACCCGACACCGCGCCCACCGGCAAGCCGTCGGACTTGCGGGTAAGCGGTGGCAGCGCGTGGTAAGCGCGGAAAATGTAAGTGGAGCCATCGACCAACATGAGATGGTCGTCGGAGCTGAGCGGGCGGTTTTTCGTGTCGGTCATGGTGGCGCGACCTTAAGAGGAACGCGCCATCCAAGCCAGATCAGAAATCAGTCTTTGAACCGTTATTCAGCCGGGGCAATGGTCACGCGTTTTGCGCGCACCGGGCGATCAATATGCGCCCAAGCCGGACGCTCGAACAGGAAGCGGCCAAAGCCGATCTTCTGAATGATCCAGTAGAGGATAAGTGGCGCGATCACCGCGGCCAGTGTGGTCACCAGGGCGAGCATTCCCGTGTCAGGGAAGAGGCCCAGGCGCACGCCAAGTTCACGCACCACGACCATGGGGAAGAAGAAGGCCAAATAGACCACGATGGAGCGAGCACCCATGTAAGAGAAGCTGCGGCCCACCAGTGTGCGGGTGATGAGGGCTGCCGTCACGATCACCGCCAATGCGCCCATCGCACCAAGCGCCAATGACAAGAAAGGCAACTGAGCGATAGAGTAAGTCCCGCCAAAGACCTGCACATCGGTGAACACGGCAAAAGCGTTGATCACGCCCCAGGCGAGCAAGGCAGCGATGCCCAATAGCGGGCGAGATGTTGCACGGTCGGCCAAAGCAAAGGCGTAGCCAGCCAGCGCGTAACCTGCATAGAAGTAGACAAAGCGTGCGGCGAACTCATCGATGAGCAGATAGCCGGTACCGATGGGCGCAATCTCAAGCGCTGCGCCAATGCCAAGCATCAGCCAGACCGGCAAGTCTTTGGTCAGGCGCACCACCAGGAAAAAGATCGGCAACATGTAGATGAACCACAGCGTACCGTATGGCTGGTAGATCGCTTCGATCATGTTGGGCAGAATGGTTTCAGGTGTGCCAGCGAACAGGCCACACTTTATCGCGCACTGGATGACCATCCAGAGCAGGTAGAAGTAAGCAAAGTGAACGATCTTGCGGTCGAGATAACGCTGCCAAGGCGCATCAATCGTGCGCACAAGGAACAGACCAGCAATGAAGAAGAAATCGGGCATGCGGAAAGGCTGCGCCCATGTCACGATGGTGCCCATCCAGCTGTGTTGGCCGGTCAGCTCTTCCACACCCAACGTGGAATGCATCATCACGACAAAGAGAATGCAGACGCCTTTGGCGACATCCACCCAGTCCACGCGCCCTTCAGGCGTTGTGAAAAGAGCAGGTTGCACTGCTGAAGGTTGAGCGTTGGCGGTTGCACCGGTCAGTCGCATTGCGCGTGTCTTTCGCTTGGACCCAGGTTCTTTGGGTCGAAAATGTGTCTGCCCGTACGTATTCCCCGCTAGATACTACCAAGTTTGAGCCGCGTTTTCGACGAATTGTACCGGTTAGGGTTAAGCCCTCCGTAACGTCAAAGTGACGCGATCTCCATTTCCAAGTCTTTACGTGGTCTTAACGCCAAAGGCGCTTCTTGGTGAGGCAATCCGTTTCCTCTTTGACGCCCGCTGCATTAACCAATTGAGGCCTCCATGGCGCGCACGCGACGCCCAACTCGTAGACCACCTGCCGGCCATCAGCGCATTGAGCCGAGCTTTGATGGACCTGCGCGTGGACCCTCCGGCAGTGAGCCACGTTCTGGGCCACGCACAAGTCGCGGTCCGCAAAGCGAGCCGACCCGCCGTCCACCCGCGCAGCGCCGTACCAAGGCCAAGCGCAGAAGGCGAGGTGGGCAGGGGGGTCGTGGTGGCGGATCAGGGCGCGGCTGGTTCAGCCGGTTTCTTGGCCGCTCGCTCTACTGGGGCTTTGTGCTCTCGATCTGGGGCGTTATCGGCCTTGCCGGTGTCATCGCCTATCATGCTATGCAACTGCCGCCTGCCTCTGAGTGGCGTGTGCCGGAGCGTCCGCCCAATGTGCGCATTATCGCCAATGATGGCCAGCTTCTGGCCAACCGTGGTGACACCGGTGGTGAACAAATCCGTTTGGAGCAGCTGCCGGCCTATTTGCCCAATGCTGTGATTGCGATCGAGGACCGCCGGTTCCGCAGCCATTTCGGGCTTGATCCAATTGGCCTAACCCGCGCGATGGTGGTGAACGCTCAAGCAGGGCGGTTCGTGCAGGGCGGCTCAACGCTGACCCAGCAACTGGCCAAAAACCTGTTTTTGACCGCCGATCGTACGATCAGCCGGAAAATCCAGGAACTCATTCTCGCGGTGTGGCTGGAGGCGACCTACTCCAAAGATGAAATCATGGAGCTCTACCTGAACCGGGTTTATCTCGGTGCGGGTGCCTATGGTGTGGATGCGGCGGCACAGCGCTATTTCGGCAAGCCAGCCAGCCAGGTGACTTTGGCTGAATCCGCCATTCTCGCTGGCCTTTTGCGTGCGCCGTCTCGCTGGGCTCCAACCCGCAACCCTGAAGGGGCTGAAGCGCGCGCGGCCACAGTGCTGCAAGCGATGGTGGAAGAGGGCTTCATCACCCAAGAAGAAATGACGCTCGCACGCAACAATCCGGCCGCCACAATGGACCGTGCGCGACGCGGTGCTGCCAATTATGTAGCTGACTATGTGATGGACGAGCTGGACCGGATTTTGCCGCTTATCGAAGGCGACATCACCGTTGAGACCAGCATTGATCCCTACCTTCAGGCGCGTGCTGAGCTTGCTTTGCGTACCGCCTTGGCCGATCAAAACGATGGCGATTTGCAAGGCGCGATCGTTTCGCTCGACGGTACGGGCGCGGTGCGCGCGCTGGTCGGCGGACGCGACTATCAACAAAGCCAGTTCAACCGGGCCACCGATGCGTTCCGCCAGCCTGGCTCTGCCTTCAAGCCGTTTGTTTATCTGGCGGCGCTAGAACAGGGGCTCGCCCCCGCCACCATGCGCAACGATGTGCCGGTTCAGTTTGGTGATTGGTCGCCGGAAAACTATTCACGCGAGTATCGCGGGCCGGTAACACTGGCCGACGCACTGGCGCTATCGCTCAACACAATTGCCGCTCAGCTTGCCCATGAGGTGGGCCCCCAGCGGGTGATCAACACCGCGCAGCGCCTTGGCATCCAATCGGAAATGGAGCGCAACGCGTCCATCGCACTTGGCACATCAGAAGTCTCGCCTTTGGAGCTGACGGCAGCCTACGCGCCCTTTGCCAATGGCGGCTATGCAGTGGCACCGCATGTGGTCCTTCGGGTGCGCGATGAAGCCGGCAACGTGCTTTACGCGCGCGATGCATCAGGCTTTGGGCGCGTGATCGACCCCTCTCATGGTCGCGCGATGAACGCGATGCTCTCGCGCACGCTGATCATTGGCACCGGTCGCCGCGCGGCGCTGGAAGGCTGGACGGGCGCAGGCAAAACCGGGACCACACAGGGGCTGCGCGATGCCTGGTTTGTCGGCTACACGGCCAATCTCACAACGGGCGTTTGGCTCGGCCATGATGACAACTCACCGATGGATGGGGTGACCGGCGGTGGACTGCCCGCCGAGGTGTGGCAGGCCTACATGACCGACGCCCATGTCGGCGTGCCGATTGCAATGCTGCCCGGCACCGATGCGGCGAGCCTTGCACAGCTCAACCCTGCGGCGATCATCGGCAATCAACCGATACCGGGCGTTGGGGTTGGCCAAGGTATGCCCGCACGCCGCGATGATCCATCTGCCATCGTGTTGCCGACGCAACCACCTGGTGGCGGGTCGAACCCACTGACGCGTTTTCTGGGGTCGATTTTCTAGCACGTACCGCTTAAGCCTTGCCCCATGTTTGGGCTCATTCTTCTTGCCATTGTCGGCCTTCTTGGTTTCCTGCTCGTCCGCGCAGGCGCCAAGCCCGGCACGGTGTTTTTCATCCTTGTCGGCATTTTCGTACCGCTGAGTATTGCGCTCGCCGCCTGGTTTCTGGCCGCGCCACCGATCTGGACGCTGTTTGCCCAGCGCTCAGAGGCTTTGGTGCAGGTGGCCGACATTGTTCAACCGCGCGACGGGCCGCCACGAGGTTATGAGCGCGGCGATGTGGTGGATGTGCGCGTGCGCCTGGTGCATGAGCGCTCCGGCCGCTTGCTTGCCCTTTACGGTGTGGAGCCACCAGAGGGCCCCTTTGCCAATCGCTTGGATGCGCAAACTGCGCTGCGCGAAGCTTACCCTATCGGGCAGAGTGTTACTGTGCGGGTGTCGCGCGATGTTGCTTATGTTGACCGGCAGGATTGGTTCTCGACGGGTGTGTTCGTGTTTTGCGTGGTTTTTGCGCTGCTGATGAGCGTGATTGCGGTCATCATTGTCGGTGCGCGCGCTGGCTCGCGCGCGCAACCACCGCCTTCATAAAGCGTTTGCAGCAAAAGTGGGCAGCGGTTTTGCGTCCGAAAACGCGAGAAAACCAAACCTCTATCCGAAGCGGATTGCCATCAAACGTTTTTCAGCGGCTTTGAGCGCCTTTTGGCCCGCTCGCCAATCCGGATCGAGGCTCGCAACCACCTTCCAGAAGCGCTGGGAATGGTTCATCTCCACAAGATGCGCCACCTCATGGGCCACCAAATAGTGTTGAGCCTGCGGTGAAGCCATCATGACACGCCAGGAGAGCGTGATGACCCGCGACGACGAACATGAGCCCCATTGCGAACGCGGATCGCGATAACGAATGGCCGATGGGCGCTTGCCCAATTGACCTGAAAGCTCCATCACAAGCGGTGTAAGCGTTTGTTCTGCTTCAGTTTTTAGAAACTGCGCAAGCCTTGGCATGATGCGATGTGGCGCACCTGGCACCAGAAGCTCGCATTCCGAACCACGGGAGACTGTACCGCGTAGTCTGCCAGTCGGGACTATGCGCAAATCCTCTCCATGAAAGGGCAAAACCTCCAGATGAGGTGCCTCTCCGGCGCTGGGAAGCTCTGGCGCGTGGCGATCAATCCACCCACGGCTCTGCGATAAAAAGGTGAGCGCGGCGCTGGGTGGCGTTCCGCGCGGCACGGTCAGCTTGCCCTCACCCGTGCGCACATCAAACCGTAAGATCATGCGCCGCGCTTTGGCATGCACGCGCACACGCAAAGGGCGTGGCTCGCCGCGCACCTCCACCGTGGTTGGCATCTCCAAGCTCGGCAGCACAGATGATATGCGCGTACGCCCAGCTTCGAGCGTGGTCAGCAGTGGTTTGAACATAAGGCTTGAACAGCACTCCAGCTTGCATCACGACAGAGCAAACGAATCGAAAGGGACATCCCATCATGACTGCTACCATGACGACTGATACGCCCAAACGCCCCAGGTTTCACCTGGCGTTCCCCGTTGATGATCTTACCGCTGCGCGCGGCTTCTATGGCGAATTGCTTGGCTGCCCAGAAGGGCGGTCCACTGAGGATTGGGTGGATTTCAACCTGTTTGGCCATCAGATCGTGGCTCATCTGGCGCCTGAAGAGGTGGGTGAAGCGGCGCAAAACGGTGTTGACGGCAAAGCTGTGCCGGTACGCCACTTCGGCGTGCTGATGGACTGGGATGATTGGGACGCGCTGCACACCAAACTGACCGCGCAGGGCACCGACTACATCATCGAGCCCTATGTACGTTTTGAAGGAAAGCCGGGCGAGCAGGGCACGTTCTTCATCAAAGACCCGGCGGGCAACGCCTTGGAGTTCAAGAGCTTTAAGAATGATGAGATGGTGTTCGCGAAAAGCTTTGAGTGATAGGTAGAGTGGAGGTCACCATAGGTGTTCTTTGCACCTGGCCAAATCCCACTTCGGCCCAGGTTGGTTCAACCAATTAACCGAATAGCATTTGGCGATACGACCTGTGCTCTTCTGGAAAGTCATCCAGCTCAAGTTCGCAAATCACGCTCTGGATGCGAAGCCCAAGATTGGCAAGCTTGGCTCGGTCGTCCGTCATTGCAGCAATCTCGACGAATGAGCCAAGGCCTTCGACTTTGTCTAAAGTCAGATGCAGGCCGCCATAAAAGTAGATATCGCGCTTCTTACTTAGCTGCGAAGTCTCGATGAACCCAAGTGACTTGAGAACGGAGAGTGCCTTGTCGAAGTCGGCGAGGTCCATCGCTACACACGCGTCCTTTTCGGGGCCTTTGGAAATCCAGAGAACCCGTTCAGATGGCCGCATATGCCTCAGGATTTGGAACTGACTGTTGTTCTCAAGCCGTCCATCCGGCAGATCCAAAAAAACATCCGTTTCCTCATTTCCAACAGCGAAAGGTACCGCGCTCTCCGCCTTGAGCTTGTGGCGCACCATTTCAATGTCTGGCACGTTGAACTTTCGTTCGACTTCAAATCGACCGCGAAAATGATCACCCGGGTCTGCGAGCATACCCTTGGTTTCAAGACTTTTGGCTTCCTGAGACATATGCACTCCTACGCAAAGCGACCCCACTCATGCCGGTGTGCGCAAGTTGCAACCAGCAGACTTCTCCAAAGGAGCGAAACTTTAAAGAGTGAGGCCTTGAGGAGGCAACCAAGTCTCCCGTTCCCGGCAGACCCGAAGTGAGCGTTTTGACTGTCACGCTACTATGAAACCGGAAAGCCTCCAACCAAGCACAAAAAAGCCGCTCCATTTCTGAAGCGGCTTCTTGGAACCTTGAGCGGGTTGGGGTTCGCTCTAAGCTTTAGACCCTAGGTTGCCGGAGCAGGGTTCGGGCCAGTCCCATTGTCACTGACCGGATGGTCACCATTGTGATTGTGGCGCGACTTCAAGAACTCGTCGAACTCGGCCTGGTCTTTGGCGCGGCGCAGGTTGCGCAGGTGCGCGTCAAACTCGTCGACCATCTCGTCAAGCTTACGGCGTTCGGCTTCCAGCCGCTCGATCTCGGCCTTACGAAACTCATCGAAGGCAACGTTGCCTGTGCCACGATCGGCGGTGTTGAAACCTTTCATATCCATCTCCCGTTTGAAGCGACCAAAGCTGCGGCGAAAATCATGTTTCACGTCGTCCAGGCGATCGCCCCAAATGATGTAGGCGAGCATGGCAAGCCCCAGCGGCCACGCAATGATGAAACCGAGCACCATCAAACCGATGGTTGCCGGTGTCCAAGCCGGGCGAAGCCAGCTTTGGCGGCGGCCGGTGTAATGGGCTGATTGGGTCATCATGTGTGTGTCTATCCTTCTCTCGTGTTGCTGTGAACAAGACGTGGTGGGGCCTCAATCAGCTTTCAAGATGAGATACAAAAAAAGACGCCAAAACGGCGCCTTTCTCTAATTCTTTCAAGGCTTTACTTGGTTAAGCTAAGCCTTGGCACGACCAAAAGCATCCACCGGTGGCGCGGTGTCGTTGGCAGGCGCAGGCACTGGAGAAGCGGGCATCGACGGCTTGGATTTGGCAGGCTTACGACCTTTGGAGCCATTGCGGCGCCACTCTGCTGAGAGCATGAAATCCGTCATGCGCGGCTGAATTTCAGAGCGGAATCGCGAGCCATTGAACACGCCATAATGGCCAACGCGCGGCTGCTCATAATGGGCTTTCAAATCGTCATCCAAACCAGAACAGAGGTCGAGCGCTGCTTTGGTTTGACCGCGCCCGGTGATGTCGTCCTTCTCGCCCTCAACGGTGAGCAACGCGCACCGCGTAATCTTCGAAGGATCGACCAAACGATCACGATGCATCATCGTGCCCAGCGGCAGCGAGTGTTTCAAGAACACCGTGTCGATGGTTTGCAGATAGAACTCTGCGGTGAGGTCCATAACGGCCAGATACTCGTCGTAGAACTCGCGATGCTTTTCAGCGCCGTCACCATCGCCGTCGACCAGGTGATTGAAGAACTCTTTGTGGGCATCAATGTGCCGATTGAGGTTCATGCCCATGAAGCCGGAAAGCTGGAGAAAGCCTGGATAGACGGGGCGCATAAACCCGGCGTTGGGAAACGGCACATTTTTGATGAGGTTGCGACGGAACCAGCCGAGTTCCTTGCCATTGGCAAACGCGTTCACCTCAGTTGGGGCGATGCGCGAATCGATAGGGGCGCCCATCAGCGTCATTGAGGTTGGGATCGCCGGATCGTCATCCTCTTCCATCAGCGAAACGGCGGAAAGCACAGGAACGCCTGGCTGGCAAACGGCCACCACATGGGTCTCTGGACCTAAGCGCTGCAACATGGAGCGCACATAATCGATGTAATCGTCGAGGTCGAAGTTGCCGGCGGCCAATGGCACGTCGCGGGCATCCACCCAATCGGTGATGTAAACATCGTGGCGTGGCAGGAAGGCTTCCACCGTGCCGCGAAGCAGCGTCGCATAGTGGCCGGACATGGGCGCAACGAGCAAAACTTTGGGATCGTTGTAGGAGCGCTCAGCAGGCAAATGGCGCTTAAAATGCAGCAGTTTGCAAAAGGGGCGCTCCCACAAAAACTCTTCGGTGATGGCGCAGCGCGTGCCACCAACAAGCGTGTTTTCAATGCCAAAGGCCGGTTTGCCGTAGCGGCGCGTCATGCGCTCAAACACTTCGGCGCCCGCCGCCATTTGCTTGCCAAAGGGCGTTGCCGCCAACGGGTTGAGAGGGTTGGAAAATGCCAGTTTGGTTAGGTCAGCGGTTGCACGTGCTGGCGCGAGCGCCGCGTGCGTCCATTCATACATCGTGTAAGCAGCCACTTTGCGTCCCCAATCTTACTCACTGTTGTCAGCCAGGCCATAAGCCCAACCCAAACCTTGTCGTGTTCACGCACCGGGTGCGCATTCAGGCTCAACATGTCCCAAGATCAAACTGTCATCAGCTTGCGCCGTTAATCTTTATGACACCTTAATCCACTCGATGACGCGCACTGCATACGTTTCCAGCCACAGCGCGCATCATTACCTGGCACTTGACGGCTTACCCGCCATGCGACCTTCGTCTCAATCCTTTCCCCAAAACCCCTCGAAAGACCTACAAACCTTACCTGTTGAAAGTCGCAAACAGTCCAAACCGATGCGACAGGCCGCCTGCTTGCGCGGCGGCGCGCAAAGATGATTGAAGTTGTATGAGCCTGAAGCGGGGGGATCCTTGGTGAAGAGGCACGATGCGTAAGCAGTGTGCCCTAAAAGGGTGGATCAAGAGAAGGTGGTTTCTCCTGCAACTTTACGCGTAAGGGTTCTTCAAACGCAGCTTGACACAATGCTGCGGTGCACACAAGGCTTTCGCATATGCTAACAAATGTATCCGCCCAACGGGTCAGACTTGATACGCTGGTCCGCCTGCGCTGGCTGGCCATTGCGGGACAACTTGTGGCGGTTTGCGCGGTGGCTTTCGGGTTTGGCTACCCTTTGCCGATTGTGGCGTGTCTGGGCGTGATCGGACTGTCGGCGCTGCTCAACCTTTATCTTTGGTGGGGCTATCCACGTTCAACGCGCATCAGCGACCGGCGCGCAGCGTTTATTCTGGCCTTCGATCAGGTCCAGCTCGCCTCGCTGCTTTATCTCACTGGCGGTCTTGGCAATCCGTTTGCCGTGCTTCTTTTGGCACCCGTCCTGATCTCAGCGACGATCCTGCGCCTTCCGACAACCGTGGCATTGGGTCTTTTGGTGTCGCTGCTCATCTCCGCGCTTGCCCTTTGGCACATGCCGCTGCCCTGGGCAGCCGGACAGCCACCTGCCTTCCCGCTGGTTTATAGGCTCGGTGTATGGGCGGCGCTGCTCGTCGCTATCGGCTTCATCTGTACCTATGCCTGGAACGTTGCCCATGAGAGCCGGAACCTCGCCAATGCCTTGGCGGCGGCGGAACTTGCCTTGGAGCGCGAACAGCACCTTTCAGAGTTGGATGGAATGGCAGCGGCAGCGGCGCACGAGTTGGGCACACCACTTGGCACGATTACCGTGGTGGCCAAAGAGATCAGCCGCGAAATCGATCCGGCAACGCCGCTTGGCGAAGACATCGCACTGATCCAAGCACAGGCTGAACGCTGTCGCACGATTTTGGGCAAGCTCTCCTCGCTGGGCGTCAACCCAGATACCGTGATCTCCACCAAAACCCTGGATGCGATCCTTGACGATCTGGTCGCACCGCACCGCGACTTCTCCGTTCCGATCACCGTGACAACGCAAGGTGATGGCCCCTCCCCCATGATGCGTGCCAACCCGGCGCTCAGCTATGGGATTGGCAATCTGATTGAGAACGCCATCGATTTTGCCAGCCAAGAGGTTTGCGTCAAAGGCACGTGGGACGCCAACGCTGTGACCATCAGGATCGAAGATGATGGCCCAGGTTTTCCAGCCGTTGTTATGGCGCGGTTGGGCGAGCCTTACGTTTCCCGCCGGCGCGGGCGTGGAGACACTTCAGCGGAAGACCTTCCAGCGCTGGGCAGCCTTACGGGGTCCTTACGTGGTGACGATGTGACCGGAGGGCTTGGCGGTGGGCTGGGGTTAGGCTTCTTCATCGCCAAAACGCTGCTGGAACGCAGCGGGGCTGAGGTGAAGGTCGGCAACGGCATCGGAACACTGAAAGGCGCAAGTGTCATTGTCAGCTTTGCTCGAGAGCAGATTGACCTTACGCCCAAGCTCTCCGTGGAGGAGAGCGCTTAACCATCAAAGCATTGTCCATAGGGACCAATAAGCAATCCCTTTTCCTTATGCCAAGGTTGCCTATATCTAGGGTACGCTGAACTGGTGAACCATTTGGCACGTAGCTTCAGCGGCATTATGGTAGCAATAGGCCAATTCCGTGACCCGAGAAGCAAGTTTGATGGACCTTTCAACCGAGACAACCGCACCGCTAGATGATGGCCTTGCCACCGAGCGAACGCTGTTGCTTGTCGATGATGACAAACCTTTCCTCACCCGGCTTGGACGGGCGATGGAAACACGGGGCTTTGAGGTTCGCTTGGCCGGATCAGTTGCCGAAGGCTTGATGGAAGTGCGTAAATCAGCACCAGCCTTTGCTGTTGTTGATATGCGCTTGGAAGATGGCAACGGGTTGGATGTTGTTTCAGCGTTGCGCGAAGCACGCCCAGAAGCGCGCGCGGTTGTTCTTACAGGTTATGGCAACATCGCCACGGCGGTGAGCGCTGTGAAGATGGGCGCGACGGACTACCTCGCCAAGCCTGCTGACGCCGACATGGTGGAAAAAGCCCTGTTGCAAACCGAAGATGGCGATATGGGTCTTCCCGAGAACCCTATGTCGGCTGATCGTGTGCGTTGGGAACACATTCAGCGGGTTTATGAGATGTGCGACCGCAATGTGTCGGAGACGGCGCGTCGCCTCAACATGCACCGCCGTACATTGCAACGCATCTTGGCCAAACGCGCCCCGCGCTAGCTTTCCTTTGATCACGATCCCCATTGTCTGGCTGGTCAGCGTCCTGGCAGGACTTGCTGCTGGGATTTTGGGGTTCAATGTCCGCTTGCCGCTGTCCACGCGGGCATATCTATGCGGCTTTCTTGTGATGATTGGGATCGTCGGCCTGCTTCTTGGTTTGCGTCTTTCCTACGGCGTGAACTGGGCTGGGTTGTTTCAACCGCATGTAGCTTTAATGATAGCGCCTCTGGCCTATCTGGGCTTTTCGTCCCTGACCCATGACACTGTCAAAGCTGAAGATGCTGCACTCGTGCGCAATGGTGCGCTGGTGTTGGCAGCTCAACTGGCAATGCTGTTTCCCCTACCGCTGTCGGCCGACATCATTTTGCTCATAGTGACCAGTGTCTATCTGGTGAAGCTGACACGTCTTTCGCGTCTAGATGCCGAGGCATTTGCAATCCTTGCCCCAGCCTATGTTTCGCGACTGCGCATCGGCATTTTCGCAACATCGGTTCTGTTGGCGCTTATGATTGCCGGAGACTTTGCCATTGTGGCCACAATGATATTTGCCACCGAAACCCTCTTCGTTCAGTTTCTCAACGGCGCGGCAGGGGTGTTGTCAGCTTTCGTGATCATTGTCGCATTGGTCGGCATCCCGTTGCTCATCAATCGCCCAACACCGCACAGACCAGGTGACACCGCAGCAAAGCTGGAGCCAAGCGACGATGACCGGCAGCTCTTTCAATCGCTCTGCACACTGCTTGAAGACAAGCGCCTCTACACCGACAGTGATCTCTCTTTGGCCCGCGTCGCCCGGCGCCTGGGCGTTTCAGCACGCGATGTGTCCAACGCGGTGAACCGCTGTACCAGCGAAAACTTTTCTCGCATGATCAACGGCTTCCGCATTCGCAACGCTCAAGCAATGCTGCGCGACACCGATCTACCGGTGACCGAGATCATGCTTTCCAGCGGGTTTGTCAGCAAATCGAATTTCAACACGGAGTTTCGGCGCGTCAGCGGACAGACGCCGTCACAGTTTCGCAACGCGTGTCAAAGCTCGCAGGGAATATAGAGACCTTGAACGCCAAAGATATCGTCGATGACTGACCGGCCTGGATTGATCACGAATCCATGGTCAATGGTAAGCCCGTCCAACAAGACCAACTCGGCATCAGCTTTATCGCGGCCACTGCTTGTCGCGCTGCTCACCGTGTAATCACCGCTGACGACGTCATCACCGTTCAAGAGCATCTCAACCACCTGTTGGCTTCGAATGGCAATGCGGACAGGCGGTGCCCGTCGAGCGTTGATCTGTTGCCCGCCAAAATCACCTGCGACGAAACGCAACGGAACTGAGACACAGCCATCGTTGAGGCGCAAAAGCGCTGTGCCTGCGCCTGCCAATCCGCGCAATTGAAGCAACGTCATCTCACGCGGACGATTGATATGAACAACCCCAAGCGTGTCCTCCGGCCATGTAAGGCTCGCCTCGCCGGGCGAGTGGATCGCTGCATCATAAGCGCGTATGCGCAGCTCTTCAGCAGCGCGCTCTAAAGCTAGCATCTCCGCGCGATGACGTGCGCGCGCTTCCAATTGATGGGCGTGCAGCCTGTGGATGCCAAGCTCATGGGTTGGTGACCGGTACAGAACTTGGGTCTGCCCATCGTGATCATTGATGGTCTGAGCATGAACCAGTTGGCTCACCATGAGTAGAGCCATAACAACAAGCAGGGCGGGATAAATGGATTTGAACAACCATGGGCGCATGGTGTGGTGCTCCTTATAGGATGGTTTGAAACCGGGTTACCGGCTGGTGCGGGCCATGAAGACGCATCAACGCGTGCCGACGCGCGCCCGAAAACGTGATTGCGCACGTTCTTCATCGCGATTGCGAACCTTGGAAACCTAACCAAAGTTTCACATTCAGCCTCGCGCACAGGGCGTAGAGCATGCATTCTAGACCCTGCTTTTCTCCTGGCTGGAGGCCGTGTGCATGTCTGCACCCGATCCAACACATCGCGAAACATCCCCTGAAGCACCAAAGGTTGTACCGCTTCCGCTGGAAGACAGCGGCAAGGCCGAAGCAGCACCAGGCCGTCGCCATCCACTTGCCTGGATACGCCACTTGTGGCGCGTGCCGGTTTTGATGCTCATCATCGCCGCGTCTGGCACCGCAGCCCTTTATTTCCAGCCGCCTACGGTGCGCGCGATTTTTGCTTGGACGGGGCTCGAAATTGGTGGCGGAACATCAGATCCGATTGCCGTCTCTCCGGTTCTTCTGGAACGGCTTGAGCAAGGTGCGGTTGATGTCAGCCCCAATGATGTGGTCGCGCTGGGTCGATTGTTGCCCGAGGGCGATATTATCACGCTTGCGCCCCCTTTCGGGGCCGGCGATGCGCGTGTGGCTTCCATCCTGGTTGAAGAAGGTCAGATGGTATCGGTCGGTGACCTGGTTGCAACGCTCGACAATGAAGATCAGCTGACATCGGCGCTTGCCAGTGCGCGGGTCGCGGTTGACGTACGCCAAGCGGCACTGGAGCAGACCCAAGACTCCGTTGAGGCAAGCCGTTTAGAAGCGCTCGCAAATCGCGACCGGGCGCAATCGGCGCTGGACCTTGCAGAAGCCACCCTTGAACGCACGCAACAGCTGTTTGAGCGTGGCATCAGTTCGCAGGCAACGCTTGATAGCGAGCAAGCATCCGTCGCCACAGCAGAGCGGGAGCTGGAGAGGATGACGGCCACACTTTCGCGGTTTGAAAATGGCGGCGGTGTTGCGCAAGCCGACATTCGACTGGCGGAGCAAAATCTTCGAGCTGCTGAGGCCGATCTTGCACGAGCCGAGGGCGACTTGCGGCAAGCGCGTATCGTGGCGCCCACCAACGGGGTGATCCTCTCTATCAACACCCGCCTTGGCGAGCGCCCCGGAGACGAGGGCGTGGCCACCTTGGCCGATACCGCGCACATGGTCGCGGAGCTAGAGGTTTATCAGGCCGACATCGGACGCGTTGCACCCGGCCAGAGCGTGCAGCTTTCAACCGAAGCACTGGGCAGTGAACCATTGACTGGCGATGTGACGCGCATTGGGTTGGAGGTCGGCCGGCAGACGCTTGTGGCCGATGATCCGGCTGCGAACACCGATGCACGGGTGATCACTGTGACAGTAGCCCTCGATGCACCGTCGACGGAGCGCGCGGCTGCCCTGAGCGGTCTAGAAGTTGTGGCACGCGTTGAAACTGAGGATGGCAGCGGGACATGACCGCCCTTCTTTCCCGTCTCTTGGGGCGCATTCCAATCGGTTGGCTGCAACTCACCCACAGCAAGAGCCGCTTGACGGTTGCGCTTGCAGGCGTGGCGTTTGCTAATGTTCTTGTTTTTGTTCAGCTTGGTATCTCGGGCGGCTTGAACCAGACTATCAATCTCTCCTATCAGCCAATCCAGGCCGATATTTTGATCTCCTCCAGCGATGCTAACACGCTGGCCGATGGTTCGCCGCTGGCTCGGCAGCGCATGTTTCAGGCGCTTTCCGTGCCAGGTGTTGCTGAAGCGGCGCCGCTTTATCTTGGTATAAGAGACTGGGTGCGCGAGGATGGCGGGACAACCGCTTTGCAGGTCTACGGTGTGCCGCCGGAAGCGCGAAACTTGGTTCGTACAAGCTATGCCGACGACTTGGCAGCTTTGCGGCTCCCCAACACCGCTCTTCTTGATCGATTGAGCCGCGGTGTCAGCTTTGAAGAGGCGGAGCTGCCAACCTTTGCCAATCCGCTCGAAGCCGAACTGAGCGGAGTTGCTGTTGATGTGATCGGCACCTTTTCCATCGGGGCTGGCTTTTCTGCCGATGGCAATCTGCTCGTGTCCGATCAGACCTTCTTGCGCCTTTTTCCTCAACGTAGCGCAGGCACGCCGTCGCATATTCTGGTGCGGGCTGAGCCAGGCCACAACCTTGCTGAACTTGCTGACAGCATCGAAACCGTCATCGCCAGTGATGCCGTGATCGTACGCCCGCTTAGCGAGGCCATTGCCTCGGATGTCTCCTATCAAACGACTGAACGCCCAACCGGTCTTATTTTTGGGTTCGGCGTTGTGATGGGCGCGATTGTTGGCGTGGTGATTGTCTATCAAGTGCTCTCCACCGACGTTGCTGATCATTTGCGTGAATACGCAACGTTCAAGGCCATGGGCTATCGGCAACGGTTCTTTTTGGAATTGGTGTTTGAAGAGGCCGTGATCATGGCAGTGCTGGGTTTCATCCCCGGCGTCCTCATCTCCTTGGGCATCTATGTTGGCATGTCTGCCGCAACCGGCTTGCCGATTGAAATGGACATGCCGCGCGCTCTTGGCGTGCTCATCGGAACGATCTTTGCCTGCACCCTGTCCGGCGCCATTGCGACGCGTCGGCTGGCAGCGGCTGACCCCGCTGACCTGTTTTAAGGCGCGACGTGATGGTCCATGAGTTGCCCATTGTTGTGCGTGACCTCAACCATTGGTTCGGCAGTGGTGATGCGCGCAAACAAGCGGTGTTTGATGTTTCGCTTTCGGTGAAGCGTGGCTCGCTGACAATTCTCATGGGGCCATCAGGTTCGGGCAAAACCACGGTGCTGACATTGATGGGCTGTTTGCGCGATGTGCAGGAGGGCTCGGTCACCCTGCTCGGCGAAGAGCTTAATGGTGCCAGTGAGCAACGACAAGTGATGCTGCGCCGCAAGCTCGGTTTCATCTTTCAGGCGCACAATCTGCACGACAGTTTAACCGCACAACAAAATGTCCTGATGGGCCTTCAGGTCCACGGCAAGGGCGATAATGAGGTGCAGCGACGTGCTGCCGACCACATGCTTGACCTTGTTGGGCTTGCCGACCGGCGCACCTATTTGCCAGGCAATCTGTCCGGTGGGCAAAAGCAACGGGTCGCCATCGCCCGAGCCTTGGTGTCCGGCCCTCAGATTGTGTTCGCCGACGAGCCAACGGCAGCGCTGGACAAACAAAGCGGTCAGACAGTGGTGGAGATGCTTCAGGCGCTCGGCCAGCAGCGGGGCACCACCACACTGATGGTAACCCATGACAACCGCATTCTTGATCTGGCTGATCGGATCGTGACGCTCGAGGATGGCCGCATAGTCTCAGACACTGCTCCGGTTTAGACCGCAGAGACCACCAAAGCTGCATTGACGCCGCCAAAGCCAAACGCGTTACACAAGGCGCGGGAAAGGTCGGCGCTGCGCCCGAGATCAGGCACGAAATCCAGATCCTCCGCGCCTTCATCAGCTTGAGAAAAATTCAGCGTCGCAGGAATGGTGCCCTTTATCACTGCCAGGGCGGTGAAGATTGCCTCCACAGCACCCGCCGCGCCGAGCAAATGGCCCGTGGCTGATTTGGTCGAAGAGATAGGAATTTTGGGCAGCGTATCGCCGAAGATGGATCGCAAGGCTGCGACTTCGCCAGCATCGCCCACAGGCGTCGATGTGGCATGGCCATTGATATAATCGATGGAGTTGGTGCCGGATTTGGCTGCCTGCAGGGCCCTTTCAATAGCCAGTGCAGCGCCGGAGCCATCTTCCGGTCCAGCGGTTAGATGATAGGCATCGGCGCTCGTGCCATAGCCTTCCAGCACCACCAGGGGTGTGGCACCACGGGCCAGGGCGTGAGATTCACGTTCCAACACCATCAACCCAGCCCCTTCAGAGAGCACAAACCCTGACCGCGAACGATCATAGGGACGCGATGCTGTCTCTGGCGCATCGTTCTCGGTTGATAGCGCCCGGGCGGCGTTGAACCCGGCAAGCGCGAGGCGATCAACGCAGGCTTCGGTACCGCCAGCCAGCACGACATCAGCCTCGCCAGTTTCGATGAGGCGCATACCATCACCAATGCCTTGCAGCCCCGCCGCGCACGCCGTGATTGGTGCGCCGATGGGTCCGCGAAAGCCATACCGGATCGACACGTTGCCAGCGGCAAGGTTGCCCAAAAACTGTGGCACCACGAACGGTGACAAACGCCGTGGACCACGCTCATCCAGCGTGCGCACCGCCTGCGTGACCACCGGAAAGCCACCAATACCGGTGCCAATCAATGTGGCTGTGCGGTCTTTCTGCACTTGGTCTTGTGGGCGCCAACCGGCCTGGTCGAGTGCTTCTTGAGCAGCAGCCAGAGCATAGAGCGTAAACAGGTCAATCTTCTTGCGGTCCTTGGAGGTCACCACCGCATCGGGATCAAGACCGGCTTCATCGGTCTCGATGCTCGGCACCGTGCCTGCTATGCGCGTTGCCAAGTCAGAGGTCTCGAATCGATCGACCGCAGAAATGCCGGAGCGTCCTTCGCACAGGCGTTGCCAAACCGCATCACGCCCGCATCCAAGCGGTGTGACCAGGCCCATCCCGGTAACGACAATCGGGTCTCTGACATCTTCCATCATTGCGTTTTCCTTTCGTGCATATGCACATAATTGGTCAAAAAAAGGGCTAAAGATCGGCAAGCAAGGCCAGCGTGGCCTGCATCTGTTTCCACTGGCCCTCGCCGAGTTTCTCGCGCAGGGCATCTTGCGCCTCATGCCAGAGCGGAACCATTTCCATCAGCGTCGCGTGCCCGGTCTGCGACAGCCGGTAGGCCTTGGCGCCGCCACGTCCACCAACTTGCGCTTCCACATGACCGGCCTTTTCCAGAAGGCGCAGATTGCGGGTGAGTGCAGAGCGTTCAATGCCCATGCCATCAGCCAGCTCTGAAACGGAGGTCGTCTCACTGCCATAAAGCGCAAAAAGCAGAGATGCCTGCGATGGGGTCACGCCATGCGGTTTGATCAATTGCGCGAAGTGGCGCGACACCGAGCGTGCCGCGCGGCGCGACTTGGTCAGCACACATTGGCTGCGAAAGAGATTGGGATCGATCTCATCCATGTTTGTGTGCATATACATGAAAAAAGATTTGTAAAGCCATTCTGGCCTGGATTAGGCGATCAGCGATTGTGTGACGCCGGGCACAGTTGCCTGGCTCCAGTGCTGGCATCCTCCAATCATCGAAACACGGGCACAACGCTTCCAACCCCAAGGCCCTGGTTTCACAAACCAAAGGATAACCCAATGACCTTCGCTCCCAAAAAAGCTCTTATCGCTGCCGCTCTTTCCATCGCCACCCTTGCTGGCACAACAGCTGCCACCACCAACACCGCACAAGCCAACGAGTATGTCGCCGGCGGTATCGGTTTTGTTGCAGGCACCATTCTCGGCTCAGCGCTGACCCAAGCACACCAGCCACAGACCGTGGTTGTTCACCAACAGCCTGTTGTTGTGCACGGTCGCCCAGCCGCTTGGACACCAGCCTGGTATGCTTCCTGCTCGCAGCGCTACCGTTCGTTCAACCCGCAGACAGGTTATTGGTTGCACGTTTCTGGTCAGTATCGCTTCTGCCAGTAAGCTTCCCCCAATCCCTCCCAAAACCCCGCCGATGACATCACCGGCGGGGTTTTTCTTTGTGGGTCCGGTAGTGCGCGTCCGGTCATGCTCGCTTGGCACGTCAAAAGGGTTTTTCTCGCAAATGCACCAAGTGTGACGGTCAGCACAGCTGATAGGCGAGCAACCGGGCATTCTCCAATCATCGAAACGCGGCCACCAAGACCAACCAACCCCAACCGGCCGGGTGAGAAAACAAGAGGATAACCCAATGACCTTCGCTCCCAAAAAAGCTCTCGTTGCTGCTGCTGTTTCTATTGCCACCGTTGCCGGTGCAACAGCCACCACAACAAACACCGCTCAGGCCAATGAATATGTTGCCGGTGGCATCGGATTTGTTGCTGGCACGATTGTCGGCTCGGCACTTACACAGGCCCATCAGCCACGCGTTGTCTATCATCAGCAGCCAGTTGTCGTGCACGCTCGCCCTGCACCATGGACCCCAGCTTGGTACTCTTACTGCTCGAACCGCTATCGTTCGTTCAACCCGCAGACCGGTTACTTCCTGGCCTATTCTGGCAACTACACGTTCTGCCAGTAAGTTAGCCACAGCCTTCCAAAAAACCCCGCTTGCTTGGCGCAGGCGGGGTTTTTTCGTGTTTGGTATCAGGCTTCTGGCGCTCCACCAGTTGGGTCATCCAATCGGTGCAACCGTCCAATGGCGTGACGCGCTAAGCGCAGGGTTAGCGCTTTACGGCGGGAGGCGTGCAGTTTGATTAGCCGTGACTCGCGGATGACATGCGCCCCAAACCCATCGGCGATCATCAAGCCTTCCGTTTCTGGAAAGATGTCTTGGGCAACATCAGGTGCCGTGGCGAAGGTGAAGCGGTCGCAGAAATCAATGTAGTCCGGCCATTTGGTATCGGCGCGCAGATCAGCGGGCGATGATTTCACCTCAATAATGGTGATCAGGCCATCGGGCGAAAGCGCTACGATGTCGGCGCGGCGCCCATTGGCCAAACTCGCCTCAAACAGACAAGTCGCACCCATTTGCGCAAAAAAGCGCGCGGCACCACGCCGAATGGCCAGAGCACGATCTGATTGTCGGCCATCGACCAGGGGCGAGGCGGTTGGAGGCGGGCCAACTGTTGGCAACTTAGGAGATTCCATCGGCCACCATTATAAAGCGTGAAATGCGAAGCTGAAAAGCTGTGCCAGCGTCAAGACTGTGACGCAGAGCACAGTTTGGCGCCGATCAAACGCGCATCATCAAGCCGTTGCGACAACGGCGCTCACCTTCGTGATGATCACGCCAAGTTGTAGAGATGGCTTACGGGTCGGGTGCAAGCCCCACCGCCTCGGCCTCGCTGCCGCTCTGCCCCGCTCCGCATGGATTGCTCGCAATCGGTGTGGAGCGGGTTTGCAACCCAGACTTTAAGACCTGCTGAACGAACTGCCGTGACGCTTATGGGGCGAATCAGGCATTCTTTAACGCCTGGGCATTAGACATTGGTTATGGTGATGGCACCGGTTTCTTCCGCCTCCGCTGCCCCGCAAGCAGCCTCAACTGGCCAGACAGTGGCCAGCAGCGGTGCGCGTGTCGCGCCGGTACCAGTGGCCGCTGGTGTATCAGGCGTGTCGACCGGAGCACCTGCGGTTGCTTTGGGTGCGCCGACAATGGGCGCACCGCAAAACATTAGCACGCAAGCTCTTCTCACCCTTCTTCAGACGCTCGGCAAACCGCTGCCCGGTACTGTTGCGCAGGCCCCACAAGGTGTTGCTGGCGGGAGCGCAGGGCCTGGGACCACCTCTTTGCCACTAACACTGACCGTCCCCCAATCAGCCACATCTGCCACTGGCGGCACCGTCTCCACATCTTTGCCCTTGCCAGCAGGAAGCTCAGCACCACCGGCCGGAACACCGGTGACCGTTCAGGCTGAGGGCAATGCCAGCGCACCGCGCATCGGCATAACAGTAACAGGCGCTGCACCCACATCGGCTGAAAGCCTACGCGCTGATGCGACGCGGCAGTCCTCATTGGCGCCGCTGCTTGCCGATGTTGCCAAACTGACAGGGTCTCACACGGCAGCCCAACCAGGCGCTGCGAAGAGCTTGGATGCGGTGCTAGGACGTCTGCTTGGTTTCTCTTTGGATGCAGATGCACCGCTTGATGCCAGCACTTTACGATCAGCCATTGAAGGCGCGCGAAGTGGAATGCTTTCTGGGTCAGCAGCGCCTCAGAGTTTGTCGCCACAAACTCCGATGCAATCAGCTCTAGGCGCGCTTGCGCGTGCCTTG
This sequence comes from Ahrensia marina, assembly GCF_042140245.1. Lineage (GTDB taxonomy): Bacteria > Pseudomonadota > Alphaproteobacteria > Rhizobiales > MH13 > MH13. The sequence goes on from NZ_CP159483.1 coordinate 398,803, forward strand.
GGTATGGCGTTACCCGTTGTGCCCGATAGTGATGCCCAAGCTCAACCGCAAGGAAAACAACACGCGCCGCAAAAGACGCCACAACCAGGTGGTCAACAGCAAGGCTCACCACAAGGCGAGAGCGCAGCACGACCCTTGGCACCGCCGCTGCCCGATGGCGCGCAGCCAAGCCGCTTGCTCGCCCACCCTTTGGCGCCCGATGCACCCGACCTTTCTGATCCGGCTGTGTTGCAAGCTTTGAAAGGCAAGACGGAGGCTGCTTTGTCGCGCCTTAATCTGCTTCAAGCTGCCGATCAGACCGCTACGCGGGCCGGTGATTCCGGACCTTCGCTGCGCTGGGATGTTCCATTCCTGATCGGCCAGGAAGCAGCCGTGCTTGGCGTTGTGATCGATCAGGATGATGGGTCTGAGACAGGTGCTGATGAGCCGCTAAAAAGCTGGCGCTTTCGCTTTGCCTTTGAAAGCCAGGCTCTCGGTGGTGTGGAAGGCTTGGTCGCTATGCACACGCAGACCCTGAAAGCCGATGCCGATCCCCATTTGGACATTGCTGTTTGGGCCAGTGAACCAAACGTCTTGGCGCGGCTCGACGCAACGCGGGCTGATCTTGTCAAACGCTTGCAAACGGAAGGCTTGCAGATCGACAGTCTAACGATCGCGCCAACCGATGATTTACCCAAACCCGATCTTGTGCCTGATTATGAGCAGACGCACCGGGTGGATCTTTCCTCATGAGCAATACACCCCAAACCCAGGCGTCGAACACCCAAGCCATGCCGAGCGAGCCGCCCACCATTGCGGTGGCGCTTCGCTATGATGAGGATGGGACCGCGCCCATTGTGGTTGCTTCAGGCAAAGGGTCTTTGGCCGAACGGATCATCAGCGCTGCGCAAGAGGCCGGCGTCGCTATTGATGAAAACCCCATGCTCGCCAGTGCGTTAGAGAATGCGCCGCTGGATGAACCGATCCCTGAAGAGCTTTATCAAGCTGTCGCTGAAGTGATCAGTTGGGTGCTCCACGCCCGGCGGAACCATACCGCATCATCTTCTGGTGCGGCGGGAGCGAGCTGATGACAAGCGCTCTGGCGAAAGCACCCCATCGCAGTGAAAATTTTGTGGCGCTCGCGCAACAATCCCACAAAGAGTGGCTGCAAGGCGCAGATCATCCCCCTCTGGCGCCGCCAAGGGGTATGGCCATGCCGCCCAAATCACGCCATGGTCCGGCCATGATTGACATTCGATACATGACGCGCGCGGTGGCGCTTGTGATGATAACCATGCTTGTTGCGGCAAGCACGGTGATCCCGTCATTGTCGTATGCCCAAAAATACGCAGATCATTTGGCCCAGTATGGCGGGTATGATGCACGGGTTGCAGCTATCAGCGGGTTCGCATCGCTCTATGTCAGCCCTGAAGCGCCGATGTTGCCTGTTGTGCTGGCAGTGCCAAGTGACGTGGAGACGACAGCTGTGCTGCCAAGCTCCTGCGCCATGGACAAGACTGTGCTGCCCAGTGTTGCGAGCAACACACCACCTTGCGGCCACATCATTGGATTCCTCATCTCTCAGACTTCACCTGTCGGCCTGGACCAGCCCGCTCTGCGTGGCCCGCCGCGAGCGATGGCCTGACGCCAAAGCATTTCCTTTCCTCTTTGAATAATCCAAACCACTTCGGAGAAACCTCCAATGATTTCACGTCGTTCTTTGCTGCTTGGTGCCGCCGGTACAGCAGCGGTCGCTTCCACCGCCAAAGCCGATAGCGCCATTGACGCGTTCTTGGACTCAGTTGGTCTTGACCCAACCACAGCTGCCCAGCAGGGCTTCCGCATCGACCGCCAGTGGCTCCCACAGGATGTGTCCTACTCGGGCCGTGAGCGCCCGGGCACAATCGTTATCGATGTCGCTTCTCGCTATCTCTACCACGTGCAAGAAGGTGGCACCGCGCGCCGTTATGGCATTGGCGTTGGCCGTGATGGCTTCCGTTGGGCTGGTGCCGCTGTTGTTGGCCGCAAAGCTGAATGGCCAACGTGGACCCCGCCTGCTGCTATGATCCGTCGTCAGCCAGAGCTGCGCGAATGGGCTGGTGGCATGCCTGGTGGCGTTGACAATCCGCTCGGCGCCCGCGCGCTTTACCTCTATCGCGGTGGCCGCGACACGCTCTATCGCATCCATGGCACAAACGCGCCTTGGACCATTGGTCAGGCCATGTCATCGGGCTGCATCCGCATGGTCAACGAACATGTGGAAGAGCTTTATGAGCGCGTGCGCGTTGGCTCACGGGTGATTGTGCGTCAGGTTTCTGCCTAACACTCATATTGCCTCCATTTTGAAGCGCCCGGTGATCACATGATCGCCGGGCGTTTTTTATGTGTCGTCGGCGCTGAAGATGTTGACAGGCAAAGCCCTCGCTGGTGACCCTTTATCCCATGGAAAGTGGCGAACAGGATTGGACCAACTTGGGCTCTAATGCCTCAGATGATGACGCTCTGGAATCAGGCGATGATGGGTCGATGCGTGACGCAAAACGCGCCAAACGCCGCCTGCCACGCAAGATGACGGAGAAACGGCTTCACAACATCGCGCTGGCCTATCTTGATCGCTATGAAGCCAGTGAAGCTGGCTTTCGCGCTGTTTTGGAGCGCCGTGTCTACAAAGCAGCCCGTGCGCACAAAGAGGACCCTTCAGCGTTCCAACCGATGGTGGATGCCGAGGTAGAAAAGGCCGTCTCCGCTGGATTCATCAACAACAAACGCTTTGCAGAGAACCAAGTCTATCAGCAGCGTGGACGCGGGGCATCGGCCCGGGCCATCCAGGCGCGTTTGAAGGCCAAAGGCGTGGCCGATGATTTGATCGACCATGCCCTGGAAAGCGATGAACGCGACGATCATGCAGCGGCTTGGCGCTATGCGCGACGGCGGCGACTTGGGCCCTATCGCAGCAAAGGCCGAGCAGAGAAACGTGAGCGCGATATGGCTGCTCTTTGCCGGGCAGGCTTTGGCTTTTCGCTGGCTGCAAAAGTGATTGACGGCAGTCTTGAAGACGAGCCCTGCTGATGCGTGAGCTTTTAACGCCAGCCCAAATGGGTGCCTGCGATGCCTTCACGATCAATCATGGCACGCCTGGCATCGATCTGATGGAACGTGCTGGCCAAGCTGTGGCGGATGTTGCCAAGGCAATGACGCCTAAAAACGGCAGGGTCCTTGTGCTAGCAGGCCCTGGCAAGAATGGCGGCGATGGGTATGTTGCCGCGCGTTTGCTTGCCTCAGCTGGCTACGATGTACGCGTTGCCGCGCTCGGCGATACAAGGAAGCTGGAAGGGGATGCCAAATGGGCGTTTGATGGCTGGAATGGAGATGTCTTGCCAGCAACCGAGTTGGATACATCCGAGTTCGCCGCCTACGGCCTCATTCTTGACGCTCTGTTCGGCGCCGGGCTGACGCGTGGCCTTGATGGTGCGGCGGCGGCGCTCGTTCAGGCGGTCAATCACGCTGAAAAGCCCGTTCTGGCTGTTGATCTACCTAGCGGCCTTGATGGGCGAAAGGGTCAAGCCCTTGGCCCCGCAGTCCAGGCCACCTCCACCGTCACCTTCCACCGTCTGAAACCGGGCCACCTGCTCTATCCCGGTCGCGCGCTGTGTGGTGCGATCCGTGTGGCGGACATCGGAATTCATCATGATGCAATCAGCGCGGCGGGGTTCACTGCTCAGCTTACCGGTGCCTATCTGACAGAACACCTGTTCGACCTGTCGGCAGACGCTCACAAGTATGCACGGGGTCATGTGTTGGTGATTGGCGGCCCGCCAGAAAAAGCAGGCGCAGGTTTCTTGTCCGCTAGTGTTGCCCTCCGTGCAGGTACCGGCCTGGTGACGCTCGCTTTGCCGCCGGAGACGATGGCAGGTAGTGTTGGGCAATATCCGGCCCTAATGCGCGCGCGCTGTGCTGATGCCAGAGATTTGGCACGACTGCTCCGTGATGATCGTTTGACTGCCTGTGCTCTTGGGCCTGGCCTCACGCCCAATGAAGCAACGCGGCAGATGGTCTACGCGGCCTTGGATTCAAAAACGGCTCTCGTTCTCGATGCCGGTGCGATTACCGCGTTTGCGGGCATGGTCACCCCTTTGTTTGAGCGCATCATGGCGCGTTCGGCGCCGACCGTGCTCACCCCGCATTCCGGTGAGTTCAAACGGCTCTTTGGAGACAGCGAAACGAATCTCTCCAAAATTGAGAGAGCCCAAAAGGCTGCCCGCGGCAGCGGAGCGATCTTGGTACTCAAGGGCGCCGACACAGTGATCGCCCACCCCAATGGCCGCGCCGATTGCACCTATGTGAACGCAAATGCGCCGCCCTGGCTTGCAACCGCCGGATCGGGTGATGTCTTGGCAGGCATTGTTGCTGGACTGCTGGCGCAACCTGATACAGCGCATAACGACCCCCAGCACCAAACAGCCACCGTTGCGCTTGGTGTTTGGCTGCACGGAGAAGCAGGCCAACCAAGTGGCCCTGCGCTTGTTGCAACTGATCTGGAAGCTGCGTTGCAGACCGTTTTACAACGCGTGTCGCCATCACAGTTCATTGCGGTCCAAGGCTGATTGGCCAAACAGGTTTACTATACACGTTCACTAAACCGGCTAACCTTGCTGCTTAAGCTTACCACAAGCTTCTGATTTTCATGAGAATTCCCGCGTGTTTACGGTTTGTTAAGGACGGATAGCCGTCTGCGCAAACCAAGGGAAACGTCATGAAAACTCTTCTCCGCAAAACCCGCCTGCTCGGCCTCGCACTGGCCATGGCCCTTGCCGTTCAACCGCTCGCTTCGGTGATGACAGCCAGCGATGCGCACGCGGTTCGATATGACTCCTCTCCGATGATGGCCCCCGTTATTACAGGCGGTGGCGGTGGCTCGTCGGCAGGAGGTTGGATCGTTGGCGGCATCTTTGTTTCCGTGGCCTCTATCATTGCTTGTGCCATGATTGTTGGCTCCGAAGAGGGCCGTGAGATGACCCTGGAAGAAGCTCTGCTTTCCGGTGCCATTCCTTTGGGTTGCCTCTTCCGCGAACATCTCGCAGGTGAATAGCTGACCCTTACGATAATAAGAGCTCGATCGGTTCCTCCGGTCGAGCTTCCGCAAACGCTACCTATGATTGCATCACCAGTGCATTTGTGTTTCGTTAACGAAGTGCGGGCTGAGTTATGGGGTGTGCTATGAAAATTTCCAAGAGACTTGGTGTCCTGGCTGCGTCTGCCACGTTGCTTTTAGCCAGTCACTCGTTGACCGCTACATCAAGTCAAGCAGGCGACATGGTCATGGGTCCTACCGTTACCAGCGTTGTCGGCGGCGGCGGCTCTTCATCTGGTGGCTGGATCGTTGGTGGCCTGGTCATATCCGTTGCCTCCATTATCGCTTGCGCAATGATTGTCGGTGCTGAAGAAGGTCGCGAGATGACACTTGAAGAGGCGTTGCTTTCTGGTGCCATTCCTTTGGGATGCTTGTTGCGCGAGGAGTTTGGCATCGATCCGACGCCCTAAGCCGCCACTGCCTGACAAATTAAAGCAACGGAAAGGCCTGACGAGGCGCCAGGCGTCCGCTGCCGCCCTTTCGGTGGCTGTTGCTCCAATGACACCTGGCATCATTCGGTCAGCGATGGCCAGACCTACTCAAGGCGTCACTTTTGTTGAGGCAAACAGTGGCGAAGCAGAACGTCTGGCGTTTCAATACAATCTTACTTACAGCCAGCCGCCAAGGCTGCGGGCTGTTTGCGAAACCAGCGATGCAGTTGCACACACCCTGCGCTGGGCACGCGAAACCAACACGTCCTTTGCGATCCGCAGCGGCGGTCATTGCTATGGCGGTACCAGTAGCCACCCCGACCTGGTGATTGATCTGCGCGAACTGAACGCGGTTTCGGTGGATGCCACATCGCGCATAGCCACCGCCCAGTCGGGCACCAAACTCAATGCGCTTTATCGTGCGGGCTTTCCTCATGCACTGACTCCAGCGGCAGGCTGGTGTGGCGATGTGGGTGTAGGCGGCCACGTTCTGGGCGGCGGCCTGGGGTATCTGGCACGCGCCAATGGACTTCTTTGCGATCACCTCAAGTCGCTGACTCTCATCGATGCGCAAGGAGAGGCGCGAAGATGCTCCTCACAAGAGAACCCAGACCTTTACTGGGCGAGCCGTGGTGGAGGTGGTGGTTTTGGTATCGCTACCGAGTTCAACATAGTCTTGCAGCCTGTCGAAGACATGCATGCGCTTCGCTTGTTTGGTGGCATTGAGCCCTCAGACATGCCAGCTTTTGTCGAACGCTGGATGAGGTGGAGTGGAAACGCACCGCGTGCAACATCGAGCCAACTAGCGGTTGCAACTATGACCGATGGCCGACTTTTTGCGCGCGTGACAGGGCTTTCCAGCGAACCGCGCGACACAGTGTTTAGGGCCTTGCGCGGTGTTAGCGGGGGACTTCTACCCGTTGACGAGCAAACGCTTATCTCCGGTTCATTCGAACGCGTGATGGAAGATGCTGTTCTTTCCATACCCCATTTCTACCTGCATTCAGCATCGCACACAGCGGTTTGGAACAACGCCCTCTCGGCCACTGATCTCTCACCGATACTTGAGGCAATTGTTGCTTCAAGAAGAGAGACAGGATCGGTGAGTCTTCTGATCGAAGCGATGGGTGGTGCGCTTGCTGATACGCCCAGCGATGCAACCGCATTCCCGCACCGTGATGGAGCTTTCCTGGCGACAGCCAGCTACGGTACGATGAGCCAAGAGTTGTTGGAAGCTGCACGGCCTGACCTTGATGATGTCGGCCAAAAGCTCTGGCAGCACGCGGTCGCGAAAGGCTACGCGAACTACCGGGACCGATCGCTTGAAGACTTTGAAAATGCCTATTGGGGAGAGAATGTCACCCGGCTGCGTGCCATCAAGCGGCGCTTTGACCCCGACGGCCTCTTTACCGGGGTCCAAACCATCACCTGCTAGGCGGGGCGCAGCTCAAAAAGCACTGTGCCAATCGGCAGGCCGAAGCGGGTCACAACCGCTTCGTTGATGACCACACCGTCAGCACGGCGATAGATGACATCGGCAAAGCCAAGGCGGGTTGTTTCACCACGACTTTCCACGTCAGCCACGTAGGTCAGGCGTACCTCATCGCCGGTCTCCACTACGCTGGCGGTTCCCACCGTGTCTTCTCGCACGCCGGTCCAACCGTCGGATCCGGTGCGCGCAAACACCCAGGTGAGCCTGTCTGTCTCGCCATCATCGAAGGAGAAGTCTTCAACAACCGTCAGCGTTTCCACGCCACCGCGTCGTCGTACAGTGCCTTGCAAGCGCGCGTCAAAGCCGCGCTCAATACCTGCAATCGGCACAGAGAACAGACCGCGCCCAACCGTACGCCCTTGAAACGCATCCACCAGACTGATCGAGCGAACCTCGCCTTGTGGGGACGGCGGAACCGTGGCGCAACCCGCCACGACCAGTGGCGTAGCAAGCAGCAAGGATCGTCGTGTCAGCCCTGTTGGAATGGTCGATGCGCCCACTAGAGGGCGCTACCGATACGAGCGGTGCCGGTTTCACCATTGTCGCGCACCCAGTTGAGCGTATTCGCACCGGTGCGGGTAAGATCAAAACACATGGGCGATCCATTGTACCAGTTCTCGAACTGTTGGCAGAGACGGTTGCCATCAATCCACCAACGACCGGCATCTTGCGGCTGAACCCAGCGGCCCAAACCAAGCGCTTCACCATCGCCATCAACGCGGCCACTGGAGCGATAGTTTAGCGGGAACTCACCTCCAAAGGGCGTGGCCAAATAGATGGTTTTGCCAATGATCTCAGAGCGGATATCGCTCGCTGAGAAGGACGAGGCTTGAGCGGGCAGCGCCAGCAAAGCAGCACAGAGAACAAGAAAAAAGCGCATAAGGTTCACCAAGGTTTGGGAGGCAGATACCGAGCATACGGACCAACCTCCCATCGGTTCATTCCCTTACGTGGCAATGACGAGACCATTTCACGTCAACAGTGTGGCAAGGCGCGCGTGATCGGAGCATGGAGCCCAAGACTGAGGGTGTGCTCTGACCGCGAGAAACTAGGTGACCAGGATCGCTGAACCGCTTGCCACGCGCCCATAGAGGTGGATGACATCCTGATTGAGCAGGCGCACACATCCTGAAGACACCGCCTTGCCGATAGACCAAACTTCATTGGTCCCGTGCAGACGGTAAAGCGTGTCGCGATTGCCTTCAAAAATGTAAAGGGCACGGGCACCGAGCGGGTTTTCAGGGCCTGGATCCATGCCGCCATTGGCGATGGAAAAGGGTTCCAGTTCTGGCTGACGCGCCACCATCTCATCAGGTGGCGTCCAGCGTGGCCAGGGCCGTTTCCAGGCGATGCGCGCACGGCCAGACCACTCAAAGCCAGCACGGCCGAGGCCAACGCCGTAGCGCATGGCTTTGCCGTTCTCCATCACATGGTAGAGGTAAAAACTGTTCGTATCGACCACAACGGTGCCGACATTTTCGCTGGTGGGGTAATCCACCATGCGGCGTAAATACTGTTCTGGCACCTGGGTCAGGTCGACTGCCGGAACAGGGAACTGCTCCTGAGGCAGAGCGGCATACATCGAAAGGTAGGGGCTAGGACGCACCTCGGCATTCGGGACCAGCTGGCCCTGCGGCACTTGCGTGGTCATGCAGCCGGAAACGGCTAAACCCGACAGGGTGGCTGCGCCTGCCAGAAACTGGCGGCGGGTCGGGCGTTTGATCTGTGATGCCAAGCGATCAGCTTGGTGGGTGGGGGCAGTCATGGAAAGTCTCCAGCGGTACTCAAATCGTGCAACAGGTCCGCAATCCATCAACGCCGCAAGGGCATGTTGGTTCATCGGACAGAAAGATGGCAGCGATTTAGAGGCGCGGCGGCGGTAGCTGAAGCGCTTCAGCAAGCGCCAGAAGAATGCTGGCGTCATTGGTGTTGGAGGCTGTGCCTGCAAGCCCCGTTGTTCCGGCAGCTGTCGGGATCAGCCAACTGCAATCGGCAGAACTGCAAGGACCGGAGGGTGCGGCAGGCGATGCGCTCGCGGTACGCTTTGGTGTGGATTCCAGCAGCGCAATGGCTTCGCTCTCGGTCCATTCTGCTGCCGAGACTGTGTGCTCAGACAGCATCGGCGTTGATGCATCAATGCTCTTGGCAAGCGCAATGCCTCCGCCGCTGAAGGCAGAGATCAAAACAACACAGCAAAGGGCAATCACGGTTCGCATGCAGCGTGTCACGCCTCACAATTGCGGCCAACATGGGGCAGCGGCCGTCGCCGATAAGGATCGTCCATGATGGTTAAGCAAGCGTGACACAAAAAGCACACCAGGTTTATGCTGACAGTTGGATGGAGAAAAATGAGCGGACCGTCCGCCTTAGTCCGCCGTTCGTCTACTGAATTCCGCCGTTCGTCCGCTAGCCAGTCCGCCCAATTCCGCAAGCCGTCCGCCTGCGTTCCGCCCATCGCTTCATAATTCGCTGTGGTGCGGTCATGCCAAAGTTGTCGAGTAGGAAAACATGGTGCTGCCGGAGAGATTTGAACTCTCTTGCATAGTCCGCAATCCGCTGATTTTCAAGCGTTTTTCTGGCTTTCGATAGTTTGTTCAGTAACACAAGACTGTAACAGTGTTAAGGACAAAATTCATGACAAAATCACGCTATTCGTTCGGCGTAACAGAGGGTTACGTCGAGCCCAAACCAACACCCAGACGTTCACCAGCTGAAGCAGCGCTCCCCGCCGGTGCTCTGGTATCCAATCCGGCAGAGCGTGCTGACTTCCTGGCTGGAGAGCTCCAGCAAGCAACAAAGGAAGACCGATACGTCACTGCACCAAGCTTGGCTGACAAGTTCCTGGCCTCGAAAGGCGTCACCGATATCTCGGCGAGCCAGAGGAAGCGCCAGGTTTCCTATGTACGAGACTGGCTACGTAAACAGCACAAGCGAGGTCTGGTCGAGCGGGTTAAGGACATGATCGGAACCGAGTATCCCGGGACTGATGGCTGGCGCTGGGCACCCTCTCAACCAGGCGGGGCGGCCAGCTCATGAAGAAGCACTGGAAGAAACCAAGAGACTTCCCGATGGTCCAAGGGGCCGATGGCCTTATGCGCTGGACGGCTGGTTACATGAAACGCGTGCGCTCCCCAAAATCTGCAAGAGATGTCACCGAAGCTTGGTACTCATCTTGGCGCGGCAAGGAAGACAAGCCGGCGCGTGTGAAGAAGATGTACAAGCGGGGCAACGTGAACCGGGTTGCAGGGTGGATGAAGAGACAGCACGCAAATGGCAATCTGGAGCTCGTTGACCGCGGAGGCTTCGGAGGGGCCAAGCGCTACAGGCTGATTGACGGCAAGCTACTTACAAAGGTTAAGCCAACGCCCAGGCTATAAAGCGTGTACAAAAACTGCTGATGGTTAGGGTGAAATTTCCCTTTGAAATCATAGGGATGCAATAGTACACAGTATAGAACACAAAATTTGTATTAAGATATACATCCCCTGTGACACCCTAACTCCTGGAGCTGATACTGATAGTGACCCTCGCAAGGAGAGGATAGACCATTCCTTCTCCCACTTGGCACCCAAAGCATCACGACCTTGAGCCAGTACTTAAAGTGACCAGATACAGCACCCCCTTATGTTCCCTCCGAGCTAAAGGGGAGAGGGTGAAGATCACCACCCCTTTACCAAACGGTCTTCAATGCAATGCCAAGCATTGAGTCAGCTCCAGGCACAGCCCCATAGCGTTCAAGTCAGTGGCGGCTGTGTAAACCCATTTCCTGCACCAATTTGAATCAAGCTGGCAGGATGGTCGCTCGGCTACGCGGATCAGTGAACGGGTGCAAAGCCGTCGCGCCAACTTGTGTCGAACGAGGGCGCTTAATGAGATCGGGAAAACAAAACCAGACTTGTTTCAGGCCCGTCCACCGTAACGGCAGATAGCTTACTGCAATCATCAATCCCCGGTTCGGCCTTGATATCAGAGTGCATCTAGCTTCAAGCTATTCTCTATGAAGCTCCAACGTATTCTTGAAATTCTCTCGCATCCCTCCCAAGACGCATTCGTTCCGCGCGATGTCCTGGACGAGGGTCGAATCTTTGCGTTAGGCGTCTTTGAGAACAGTGAGGAACTCCACGGGCGGGTCAGTGATGTCGTTGATGGATTGACAGATCATGTCGGTCAGCCATTCGAAACGAAGCCTTGGGCTTTCACCTTCCAAATATCCACGCGGCTCTATGACGGCGTTGGTCCAAAGGTTCCCGTTGCCAGCGTTGTTTATCCGCAATCTGATGGACGGGTTTTTGTCCAAGACCACGTTGTAAGGCCGAAAAGTCTGCGTTTACTTGGGCAATATGTTTTCGACCACACACCTGATGGCACTGTGATAACTGTTCCAAAGGATCGATTTGGCGATGTCGATCTCAAGGACCGGGCCGCTGGCTCTTTGTATCCGGCAGCGATTGCTGTGCTCAATACTCGAGGGTGCAGTATCGATCTCATTCGGGCGCCGAGGGTGCTGAACGCAAGGCGGAAAAGGCAGGGGAAGAGGCCGATACCGGCACGCTATAACGTCGATACATCGGAATACTTCACAGCGGTTCAAGGTCAGACTTCTGGACAGAACAAGCTGGGAGTGCGGTCTAGCCCCAGGCCTCACCTCCGCCGCGCCCATGAACGGATATTGGCGAACGGAGAGCGTCAGTGGATAAGGTCCGCATTGGTCAATGTGAGGAGCGAAGGCGATTTAGCTTTCGTAGAACGCCGCGCCGCATATCGGTCGAGGACCAGCACTTAGTCCACCGCCTTTGCCGAGACCTTTCAGGGGGTCACACACGCGACATCCTGATACGTAAGCGCAACGCTTTGAGTTCCCCCCGGGTGGGGCCCTTGCCTCCAGGAGCCAATCAGAGAGTCACCAGCCCCCTTCAAGCTACCATCCTGGGCGCCTCCTCACCCCAAGTGTAGAAGCCCTCCTAATAGCCCCCTATGGCTCTCCTGGTTGCAAACCTGTGCTTGCCCTGGGTCCAGCCGCACGGTGATTAGCCTGCCACATGTCATCAAGGACAAGAGGGGAAGAGGGAAGATATCCCTACGCTTCTCTGCTTCAGGGTCAGCGCGAGGCCATCCAGACCGGCATGTCGCCTGATTCTATTTGGGTATACGTCCAGAGCCTAGCGTGGATTTGGCATTACTCCCGCCACTACTCATTGGTTTGGAGGGGACTTTCAACGTGGTAAGTTGGACCTGCCAAGTTACTCTAGGACTTATTTGACCCCTTGTTTCTACAAACTCAGAGAACGCCAAGCTTCGGCGTATCTGCCTCAAGTCGTTCACATTAGCCCAGTCTACAAGTGCACTCCTTGTGCGCCTCTCACTGATACCGGCTGGGGGGGGGTATGAAGAGTGCTTAAACCCCATTTGCCCCTCCCAGGCGAGGTATTTAACCAGACTAAGGACGCTCCCTAGCCCGATGCTGAAAGAACATGGTCGCAGAGCAAAAGCCGTCGGCAGTTGCAATAAGTGTGCGCAGGAGATTTTGCACAAGCGGTATGCTCAGAGTTAACGTTTTACCTCTTCGGCATCTTTTGCGGGACCACTCACCAAACACAATGATACGTACATGCGACGGCACATACGTTTTCTTGATGGGGTGGCAGGGAGTGTTCCTGATCTGACGAGTCGCCCCGTCCTGCTATCGCGAACAAGTCAGTTGAGCATCTCCTCGTAAGCATCCAAGTAAAGATCGGCCCAAGCCGCAGCCCCAAGGCCGTTCGGGTGCATAACGCCATAGGTGGATAGCATTCTACTCACCCTCCTTCCTCTCTGGCGCTCATAGTCGACCGCCGATTGATTTTGGGAAGCTACTGCATCGTCCGAAGTACGAATTCTCCTAGTCGTGAATGTATAGGCATTCAGAGGATTTCCCCCCGTGTACAGTTCTTCCTCACCAGCACACCAACCGTGCCCATCAAACAAACTGCTCGCCTCTAGAATTTGCCAGCGGTTTAAGCGACCTGCCTCTTCGATCTTTGTGTTTACAGCCTCTGCAGCGATCTCAGTTACCCGTTGCATCTCCCGTCGGCTAATCAATGGCCCAGCCCCTTGAAAAACATTAAAAGTTTGCATCCGGTAGCCCCCAGAACAATAAGAACCATCATCATCTTGGGTGCCGATGGGATAAGTTGTACCCAATATTTGCTCACTGGAAACACCTAGGTGCTCGGTCAAACTTTCGTTGAGCCGCTCATACAAAGGAATGGTTATTTCGGCTGCCTGTTCTGCGGTTTCTTCGGGGTCCTGACAAAGCCCCGATCCGCGACACTCAAACCAACTCTGCATGAACCAGTGGACGTTTCCCATAAATCCAACGTCGTTACCGATAATTGAAAGTGTGATTAGATCGACATCATAAGCAAGTTCAGACTCACATTCGATCACTTTCAGAAATGGATCATCATCGGGGAACCGATTGAAGTTTTCGGAAAAGTAATTGGCGTGCTGTTCATAATAAGCATTAAATTCTTCGATGTATTCTTCAATTTTTGGGTTCGCACATAGTAGTAATATGGCTTGATTAATTTGTGATAAGTTTGTTCTCCAGAGATCTGGCCTATCGCCGTTGATCTCTCTCTCCAAAATTCTCTTGGGCTCACTGGTTTCCAAGGTACCGCTATACGTTCCCAAGACACCAGAGAGCACCTCTGCTCCGGAACAAGCGAGATTTATGTGAACTACCTCAACTCGAGGATTGTATGACGCAAAATGTATGGCCGCCCGAGATGGCGCAGAAAGGAATGATCGATGGCAGGTGCGGTCCATCCAATATGCGGCATTTGGGGAGAGCGTGTTTTGTGCCCCCAAAGCCGGGATTCTCTCTATTCTGATTGGGGGATTAGATGAGGTGGCTGAATCAGTTCCACGCCGGTCTCGAAAATCAAATCTTGTGAGGGCGGCAAAATCAGGCACTCCTTCGCCCGACGAATATGAATCCCCCAAGGTTAAAATCAGTCGTTCTTCAATGAATGTATCAACCCCGGATAACGAGTATTCCGTGTTGCTCTCGGGAACAAATACCGAGATTGAAGTCGTGCTTTCTCCACGTCGCATACCAACCGAAATCCGCTCATCGCAGTTCTGAGTAGTTGTGTAGCCGTCGATATTCCAGTTGCAGGTGAGATTTTCAGCCGAAGGTATTTCGAGCCAAACATAAGCACGGCGCTTGCCAACATCGCCCTCCCATGGCCCCTCAGGCTCAGGTATTGGCTGAAGTAAACGCCGAACTAGAGGGACTTCGAATCCTTGATATCTCAGGTAGTTATGATCATAGTAAGTGTCTGTGCTTGTGAAGGCAGCGGCAAGCCATCGGCTTGAGATTTCTCGACCGTAGCTTTGCTCTTGATTCTCCGATGGCAACCTCAGTAGCCCTTCGGCTATTTGCCGTCGTCTCGGTCCACGCCTTTCCTCGGAGCAGAGTATGGGCAGATCGCTATCTCGACAATTTGGGTCTACATAAAGTTGCTCTCGGTAGGCCCAATCACCGCGAATCGAACTAGGGTCAGAAAAGTATGACTCCGATGCAGGCGACATAGGAGAAAAGGTCCGAAAAGGATGACGAAGCTCCCATCGCACCTCTGCATAGGCATGAGTTAACAACGCTACCCAGATTGTTAAAGATATTATCAATCGGATCATTGTCTAAGCCTCCACAGCGCTCTGCCATAATAAATTTGTACTGTTTTCCGGTAGAGTTTGTTTTGCAATACCAACTAATGCCTATCTGTGGACGGGAAATTCTATAGAAAATTCCTCGTGTATTCGGTTAATTAGCTGATTCGCTTTGGGTATACCTCTAGGGAATCGCGTGGATGGCATCCATAGATTGGTTCGATAATGCGCTTGATATATCCAAAACGAACCAACATATAGAAGACCATGCAAAACGAACCGCATGGAGGTTGCTATGTTCATTCGTGCTTATCTGAGGGCGTCTACCAAGGACCAAGACGCCAACCGCGCGGAACAAGACCTCAAGGACTTTGCCCAGTCGCGCGGCCTCACCATCGCGGCGACCTACCGAGAGAACGAGAGTGGGGCCTCTCTGAAGCGCCCCGAGCTGTTCCGCTTGCTATCTGACAGCGAGGCCGGGGACGTGCTTCTGGTTGAACAGGTAGATCGCCTATCGCGTCTCAATGCCCAGGACTGGGATAGCCTCAAGGCAGAGATCGCCGAGCGCCGCCTTCGGGTTGTCGCGCTGGACCTTCCGACCTCCTGGCAGATGCTCGAGACCTCCCGTGATGACATTCATGGACGGATGCTAGACGCCATCAACGGGATGATGCTGGATATGCTCGCCGCTATCGCTCGCAAGGACTATGAGGACCGCCGCCGCCGCCAAGCCCAAGGCATTGAACGCGCCAAAGATGAGGGACGTTACCGAGGGAGACCGGAAGATACCAAGCGGAACAACGCGCTCATGAAGATGCTCAGTGATGGGCAGAGCTGGGCGTCGATAGTTGATGCTACTGGTGTGTCCCGCAGCACGCTCGCCAAGCTATCAAAACGACTAAAGAAAGTCACTGAGACCGAAGTATCGTGATTCAGTGATTGGTGGAGCCGGACTGCTGTGCAAAGCTGATTCAGTCGGTTGTTCGCAGTATAGCTTAAGCCCCGCGAACGCGAAAACCGATAGTTCAGATGGCATACCGAGGCAGCTTTGAGCTCTTACCTGGACATTGCAGAGAAAGTGCTGGAACTGCGCAAGCGGCCAATGGGAGCACATGCTATACTAAAGGAGGCATACCTCCTGGATTTGGTGCCAACTCACCTGCATGGCGAGACTCAACACAAGACACTTCATGCCCGGGTCGCTGAAGATATCATCCGCAGTCGGGACCGGAGCAGGTTTGTACGAACTTCACCGGGAAAATTCTTCCTCCGCTCATTACTGACCGATGAAAGCATACCGAGTGAGTTTCGACGCACAATGACGGCTAGGCGTCGGAAACGGGAGCTCACTCCAGAGCCTGTCCTGTGCATTCGGAAGAGCAGCCTCAATAGACTGGCCCTAGTCTGCAAACACCGCGAACACTCTGCGCTGGAGCGCCTCCGAGATGGTGGTGACTTAGCTTACTTTGAGTACAAAAGGACTCCGGCTGACCACGTGCCGATTTGGACTTTTGTCAGTCTATACCGTGACGATTCAATCCTAACTTATAGAATAGGTCGATATCGGACTGATAATGACAGCTTAGCAGGCAAACGGACTGTCGGCTTTACCTCTTTAATCACCGAAAACCAGCAAACACTTTTCAATCACTCTGACCTTGGCGTATTAGAAGCAGGTGTAACAGCTCTCTCAATGGACCTCGACTTCCCACTCGGCGTCGAAACGCTTGAGGCGCAAACAAGTAGAGACCCGGCACTAGTGATTATCGGCGATCAAGTTGATGTAACGGCTGTCCTGCTAGCCTTTGACACCAAATGCCCCGCATGGTTTGAACCGACCACCAAACGCCTGTCGATGAATGACCTAAAGTGGCTGCCGTTTCGGGTTCCGCCCAACTACCTTGATGACTTCGACAACTGGACTAAAGCCTTCGTCAAAACGAAGTTTGCCTGGGAGTAGGCAAACTCATGCAGATCGCAGTGATAGACCTGCTGTACGCCGAGTACTTGAGGAATCAAGCTGGAGGGGCGTGCCCGGTCCGAGCCAAGCGTGCGTTGCAGGAAATATGTTGGCTTTACTCCCGCGAACAGCGACTTCCTTCAAGCGCCTGTGGGAGTATGGAGGTTGTCGTTTTAGGCCAGCTCGAGTCAAACATTGATGATCGCAAGTTGAGACGATGGTGTCTGAATGTGCTGGCGCTAATAGGGACGGCTTCACGTTCGAAAAGCACAATTGAAAGAGTGATCCAGAACTATCACAACGATCCAGACACTATGGCCTCTGCACTGACCGCTTACTTCAAGGTAGAGCAGGGTGCGTTCGGCGAATTGAGCGGCCGAAGTTACCTGAGTCCTCAGCAGATCAAACTGGCCGCACATATCGGAAATTTTGGGGCACGCATTCGAGATGATGGCACAACAATCAATATCGATACCGAAGGTACACCAATCCTAAAGAGCTCATTGGTCGCAGTCGGACTTGGAAGAGCGCCAGAAAACCTGTTTGATCCTCGCTTTGCCAATGGCGAACTTGTTCGACAGCTTTCGACGCATGATCACACGAATGTCGCCCAATATGCTGTGTGGGCAATCACTGAAAATCCAACTCTTACGGTCCAGAATCTGGGATTCGATATTAGGGACCTTACAACCAAGCCCGCTAATGTTCGCGGATGGACCTACAGGTTGTATGGAGACGCTGAAATTGACGATGCTCTCAGACATGAAGTTATTACTGAGGGGGCGGTCGATGTAGAGCCCGAGGCCCGGCTAAACCTTGCGCGTGGCATAAAGGCGAGGTTTTACGACGGAATCGAAGAAGTAACCTGCGGCTGGTTTTTGGACGAGCCAAATGCCGAGGTAGGCGAGGAAGTTCTTGTCCATATGGTCCGCCAGTCTGCTCGTTGTGGTGAGTATCGTCGACTTGCCTTAGAGGTGTTTGAGGCGGAGCACCCGAACAGCGAGTTACGCAGGCGCATGTTTGAAGCGGCCAGGGGGCAGCGGATTTATGCGGAGATGAAGAGGCTGGAGATTAAGGGTGACGGGGACCTTTTCGAAGCACTTACACTGGAGCGAAACGGAGACATCCAAGTGACAAACAACTACAACATAGGTGTCATACAAGGTGGTGCAGTTTCGCTAGGTGGGGATGCCAAGTCGGAAGGTAACATCACAAACAGCCTAACTGGGAACCAAATCCCGCAGTTTAAGGTCGACCTTCACAACTTGGCCAGCGAGCTTAAGGCCCTGCCCAGTCAAACCTCCGAGTTGAGTGATCTTGTTAAGCTGATCGAAGATACTGCCGAAAACCCGTCTGAAGAGAAACGGTCTGCTCTAAGAAGGTCTTGGGATACCATCACATCCGGAACAGAAGGTCTGGCCAAATTTGGGGGCGACATCACAAAGATCGCGGGGATATGGGAGAAGGTCGCGCCCTATTTGATCTAAGCCTGGGTGTTGGCGTGAGATAAGCATCGGTCCCTGCGCATGAGCTTTTCAGGCCCTTGTGGCGTTCGGGCCATCGAACCAATCCAATCGATCAACAAAGCCCAACTCGGTCGAATTGGCAGTGATCGTTCAGACTAAGGATATCACGCATCATTTATTAACGTCGCACCTCCCATGTCTCTAAGAGAAACACAGACATGGCTCCCGCTAGGTTTACCGCCAGTCCTGCATGTCGCTTCGCGGGGCGCACCGGGTTCTTACCTTGACCATGAGCATCGCCCATCCGGTTGCGCAGAGTGCCAAGGTTTTGAACAACCGAGTGGCAACCGCCAAGGATGGCTCTGAAGGTCTCTTCAGTGTGCTGAGAGGGTGCTAGATTCAGCAGCTCCGACACCCTCTTGTATAGCTTTGGCAGGTCGTTGTTCTCGTATGCCTCCCCAGCTTCGTCTAGGATGTGCTTACAAGTGCTCTCCAAAAGTGTGCGAGCGGAGGTGATCGCCCCTTCCGGGTCCTCTTCTCTCCTCGCCAGGGCACGGGACCATGCTTGCTGAGCGGCCTGAGTGTCGAAGTTCGCCAGGCTATCGGATACTGCCTCGTCTAAGGGCTGAGTGTCCCGTCTTTCCATCTCCGCGATCATCGGTGCCAGAGAATCATAGACGTATTGCCGCCGTTTCGCCCAGGAGCCTGAGCCAGACGCATGGGACTTCAAGTTGCCCCAGACCTGATCGTGTCCCCTGCTGTGGCGAATGAAAGCGGGGAACTTATCAAACTGAGGTAGCTTCATGAGCCGCTCCCGGACCTCTCGGTACATCTGCTCGTCTAGGCGATTACCTTCGGCAACCGGAAGCAACAGGTCCTGAAGCGCGAGGACTAGCTCGAGTGGGCCACTTGGAACTTCATTTGGATGCATCATCAGCTCCAACGCCATGATGAGCTAAGTCACTTTCAAGCTCTATCCAAGGCAGCTTCTTTATCTCGCGGAAGAGCTCCTCGGCTTCAAAGTCGCCATACTTCCTGCCCTGAGGAGCCCCTAGGTGGCCTGCTATCGCGAACTCATATTGTTCTTCAATCCCCACCTTCCGGCATATGTTTTTAAAACGATGTCGCCATGAGTGGGTAGGCCGAAGCTCTTTATCAACGATCCCAACGCGGTGACGAACAAAGTCGCCGACTGAGCCTGAAATAGACTCCACCCGTCCCGCCAAGTTGGACGCGCTCGGAGGCACAAAAACTCTAGGCCCTGGACGCGACCTTAGCTCGCCTAGAATGCCCATCTTTAGAAGCTGAGGATGGAGTGGAACAATACGATATTTCCGCGTCTTTACGGAGCCCGCCTGATGAGCGATCCGATAGAAATCGACACCATCTTCGTTCAGCAGGTCCTCCTTACGGAGTTGCACAATTTCAGAGACACGCGCTCCCGAAAACGCTTGCATCCAAGGTACCCAGCGACATGCAAAACGTGCGTCTGTCTCCAGCCTTCCCCAAAAGCTATCATCTGCCCTTCTGGACGCTCGCAAGATCGCAATAGCCTCTTGATTGGTAAAGGCTGGCGACCGATTTCTAATGGGCTCTGGCGTTCGCGTTGATAGAGCGGCAGCCGGATTGTCAACAAAAACACCGCGAGACCGTTGCTCCAGGATCGACTTGATCGCCGCAACATAGCCGCCGTCGATAGTTTTCAGCGACCGCGGTTTGGTGCCGTCTCTTGGGGACATCAAATCCTGCCGCCATTCACGCAGTCTGGTATCGGTGATGGCGCTTAGCTCTGCTGTACCTAGGTACTCGACAAGAGCGCCAACAATTCCCCTGTACTTAGTGACAGTCTTAGGAGCCCCACCTTTTGCTGCGTGCTCAATCTTCCATCGCTCAAAACAGTCCCAGACGGTCTCGCCTTTTTGCGCACTAGCCGCCTTTGGCAAATCGGGGAGTGCCTTCCAGTGTTCGACCACATCGAGAAGAACCCGGTAGTCCTTCTTTTCTGCGACCTGTTTGTTGGCGATGCGGTATCGGTCTACTTGCTTGGCGATATCCACCAGCAACGGTAAGCGATCATTCGGGTGCAGAGTTTGAATACCCGATTGCTCTAGTGTCTCTTGAAGCAGAGGACCGGCCACGGCTTTTATATGCAGTGTCAGGGTATCAGCACGCATCGCCCTCACTAGCTGGCTGAAGCCTTTGGGTGCTCTTACGCCTTGGCTGTAAAGTTCGCCGTCTTCACCTTGGACAAGTTCTTGTGGGTCCGATGGAATGGGGAAGTCGGGGTGTTTGTCGGTGAAGTCTAAGAATGCCTGCCTAATCTCAGGACTGTAACGCTGCTCAAGGCACACCCGTTTGGGCTCGCTACCTGCTGGGTAGCGTTTGTCGATAAGCGCTGACGCAACTTTCAGCAGACCATCGCGCTCCGGAACCGTCAGTGGTGTGGGCTTATGCCTGAGTGCATCCTCCCATCTGGATAGTTCATCCCGCCAGCTGGCCTCCAAGTCTAACGCACGTCGCTCTGCTTCGTTTTGGTCCTCTGTGCCGAGAGATAATGAAGTGGATACGGTGCCCTGCACCCTTATACCCAGGGCAACTAATTCATCCCGGCGCTGCCAAAGTGCAGAGGGAACTGATCGCCTCCAGTACTTTTTCTTCGAGCCTTTGCGGGTGTGGACACCCTTCATGCGCCATCGCCTGTATCTCATCCAGTAACAGCTTTCTGTAACACTTTGCCTTGCACAAAGCCAAGAAAACCGCTATGTTATTGGAGTTACTTGCAAATTATGGTGCTGCCGGAGAGATTTGAACTCTCGACCTCTCCCTTACCAAGGGAGTGCTCTACCCCTGAGCTACGGCAGCAATCATCAAGGCGCGCGTGATGCCACAGCCCATACGGGCGTGCAAGGGGGCCGGTCAAGACACTTTTGTGCCGAAGGAACCAAGGATGTGCTTGCCGAGTACCACCATGATCTTGGCCCGCGCGGTTTGGGCGCCTATACCGACTGCCATGACCATCATATGGGATGGATGCAATGCCTGACGATGCAGATAAAAACCGCAACAGCAAAGCTGAACCTGGCGCACCAGATGACCCGCGCGCTGCGGCGCTGCGCGCCAATCTTGCCAAGCGCAAACAACAGGCCAGCGCACGGCGCGGTGGCAAGGCGGTTGGCAAGAAAGAAACATCGGTGTTCGACACGCTGAAAGACAGCGAGCAGCCAGAAAGAGGATGAACGCTCTCCGCTGATCGCCATTTACTGTGCATGCAATCGGTTCGCCTTGTTGGTGCCGCGTTTCTTGTGTCTTGCCGCGATTGGCCGTAAACGAGCGGCCTGCTTGTTAAAAGAGAGTTCACCATGGACAAGATCCGCATTGTCGGCGGCAACACACTCAACGGCACCATCCCGATCTCAGGCGCAAAGAACGCAACATTGCCCTTGATGATCGCAAGCCTTGCGACAGCCGAGACGCTGACACTGCACAACGTTCCCGGTTTGCAGGATGTGGTGACCCTTTCTCGGATCTTGGGCAATCACGGCGTAGACTACGCGGTGGCCGGACGTCGGTCTGGCGCCAAGCGCGGCTACGGTTCCACGGTGAAGCTGACGGCAGGTGAAATTGTCGACACCACCGCCCCCTATGATTTGGTGCGTCGCATGCGTGCAAGCTTTTGGGTGATTGGCCCACTTTTGGCGCGTATGGGGCAAGCACGAGTTTCCCTTCCTGGTGGTTGTGCGATCGGCACGCGCCCGGTGGATTTCTTCCTGGACGCCTTGTCATCTCTGGGCGCTGACATTGATATCGAACAAGGCTATGCGGTCGCTGAGACGCGCAACGGCCTAGTCGGCAACCGCATCGCGTTCCCGCGCGTCTCCGTTGGCGCGACCCATGTTGCAATGATGGCTGCTGCGCTCGCCAAGGGCGAAAGCGTGATCGAAAATGCTGCCAGTGAGCCGGAGGTTGTCGACGTCGCCAGCTGCCTCAACGCCATGGGCGCAAAAATCGAAGGCGCGGGCACGCGCACCATCCGCATTCAAGGTGTTGATGTGTTGCACGGCGCTGAACACTCCGTTGTCCCAGACCGTATTGAAACCGGCACCTACGCGATGGCTGCCGCTATGACCGGCGGCAACGTGACGCTTACAGGCACCCGTGCTGAGCATCTCGGTGCTGCACTCGATACGCTGGAAGAGGCCGGTGTTTCCATCGAGCGAGGCGCGGACAGCCTAACCATCTCGCGCAATGGCAACGGCCTTATGCCAGTTGAGGTAAGCACCGAACCATTCCCAGGGTTTCCTACCGATCTCCAGGCGCAGTTGATGGCGCTGATGACCATGGCGCAAGGCACCTCGACAATCAAAGAAACGATTTTTGAGAACCGCTTCATGCATGTGGCCGAATTGGCCCGACTTGGTGCAAGCATCCGCCTAGACGGACAAAATGCCTATGTGGAAGGACAGCCTTCGCTGACAGGCGCTGAAGTGATGGCAACCGACCTGCGCGCCTCGGTGTCGCTGGTGATTGCCGGTCTTGCTGCCGAGGGTGAAACGACCGTTGGTCGCGTCTACCATCTGGATCGCGGCTTTGAGAATTTGGAAGAAAAGCTGTCAGCTTGCGGCGCGCAGATTGAACGCTTGGCGGCCTGATCTGCCATGACCGATACCCCCCAACTTCTAAAGCTTGCTGCTTTTGATACCGATGATCTGGCGGTTGTTTCGGCCTCTATGCAGGATGCGATCGTCAAAACTGGCGATATGACCTACCTGGCGGGCGAGAAGCGTTTTGCCATGGTGGCCAATCGGTTTGCCTGGGAGGTAAATGCTGAGCGTTCCAAACCACCCTATGAGCGTCGCCGCACCGGCCTTCAGATAACCCGGGTGTTGAAAGCGGAGTTGGCTGGTCTTGATCTTAGGCGGCCCGATGATGTTTTGGAGCTGCTCTCGATAAGCTTTGAAGCCAGCGAAGAACCTGCGGGCGCCGTAACGTTAGCCTTTTCCGGCGGCGCAACGGTGCGACTTCATGTTGAATGCTTGGAGCTTGCCATGGCCGATCTCGGCGGTGCATGGACAACCGACGCTCTGCCCCAACATCCGGACAGTGATGCGTCAAACGACGCCTGAACCTGTCCCTGAAACCAACGAGATTGCCTTATGCCCCAGCGCCTCGACACGCGCGATGATGCCTTCGAATCGGACTTCACCGCGCTGCTTGGTGCAAAGCGTGAAGAGGCTGCCGATGTGCGCGAGGCGGTTGATGCGATCTTGGTGGATGTGCGCGAACGTGGCGATGAAGCCGTCTGCGCGCTAACAGAGCAATATGACCGTCTGGCACTGACGCCAGAAACCATGCGGGTGAGCGAAGACGAGTTGGACGCTGCCACCAATGAGGTGGCGGTGGATGTGCGCGCTGCGCTTGATTTGGCGGCGCAGCGCATCGAAGCGCATCACACGCGTCAGATGCCCAAGGATGACAGCTACACGGACTCGCTTGGCGTCACGCTGGCATCACGTTGGACACCCTTGGATGCTGTTGGCCTTTATGTGCCGGGCGGCACCGCCAGTTACCCTTCATCGGTTCTCATGAACGCTATCCCGGCCAAAGTTGCCGGCGTTGAGCGCGTGGTGATGGTGGTACCAACGCCAGATGGTGAGACCAACCCAGCGGTCCTGGCCGCGGCCAAGCGCGCGGGCGTGAATGAGGTGTACCGCATTGGCGGCGCGCAGGCCGTTGGCGCTTTGGCCTATGGGACCGATACAATCGCCCCGGTGGCCAAGATCGTAGGTCCAGGTAACGCCTATGTTGCCGCTGCTAAACGAGCCGTCTTTGGCACGGTTGGCATCGATATGATCGCTGGACCATCCGAGGTACTGGTCATTGCCGATGACACCGCGAACCCGCAATGGGTGGCTGCCGATCTCCTGGCCCAGGCTGAACATGATGAAGCCGCACAGTCCGTCGTTATCGCGCTGGATGATGAATTGGGTGATGCCATTGCACTTGCTGTGAGCAGCCAACTTGTCGAGCTTGAACGCAGACCCATTGCGAGCGTCAGCTGGCGCGACTATGGCGCCATCATCCAAGTGCAAAGCCGTGACGAAGCTGTGGCGCTGGCCAACCGAATCGCCGCTGAACATCTTGAGCTGGCCGTCGATGAGCCAGAGGCGTTGATGGATGACATTCGTCATGCGGGCGCGATCTTTGTTGGCCACCATACGCCTGAAGCCATCGGTGACTATGTTGGTGGCTCCAACCATGTTCTACCAACCGCGCGTTCGGCGCGCTTCTCCTCCGGTCTTTCGGTGATGGACTTTATCAAGCGCACTTCGGTGCTCTCGTGCACGCCCGATGCGTTGGCAAAACTTGGACCAGCGGCCATAACACTGGCGCGTACGGAGGGGTTGACGGCGCACGCGCGTTCCGTTGCCATACGATCCAACCAAACCTAGGCGTAGGCGGCGGTCCACCACGCCTTAGGGCCTTTTGAGGACACCATGCTGCCTGAGTCGGACCTTTCCACATCAAATCACGATGACACAGACAAGGGGCCGAACCGGCTTGTGTCGGTTGTGATCGATGAGGTCTCGATTGGCCGTTCGAGCCCAAGCATCGACCATGAACGCCAAGTGGCAGTTCATGATCTGATCGAAGAGAACAGCTTCGCGCTACCGGGCCATGATCGCGGCCCCTACCTTCTCAATTTGGCCGTCGTGGAGCGCCGCTTGGTTTTTGATGTGCGCGAAGCAGCATCTGATGAGCCGGTGGCAGCGCACATGCTGGCTCTGTCGCCCTTAAGGCGGGCGGTGAAGGATTATCACCTTATCTGCGACAGCTATTATGAAGCCATCAAAACCGCCACACCCAGCCAGATTGAGGCCATCGATATGGGTCGGCGGGGGCTGCACAATGATGGCTCAACCCTGCTGATGGAACGGTTGGACGGCAAGATTGAGATCGACTTTGAAACGGCGCGGCGGCTCTTCACGCTCGTCTGCGTGTTGCACTGGAAGGGTTGAGGCTGACCGGTGGCCGAGAGTGTACCAGGCGGCCCCTCCCCTGACCTGCTCCCCGGTTCGCCGGGGCGCTCCATGCCTGGATCGGTTTTGTTTGTCTGCTCGATGAACGCGGTCCGTTCCCCCGTGGCCGAGCTGCTTGCCAAACACTTGATACCTGGCAAATTCTATATTCAGTCAGCAGGCGTTCGCGCTGGTGAAGCTGACCCCTTTACCGTCGCCATTATGGATGAGATTGGGCTTGATTTGGCCAAACATCGGCCACGCACATTTGAAGATATAGAGGACAGTTTCTTCGACCTTATCATCACGCTGGCACCCGAGGCGCACCACCGAGCGCTGGAGATGACGCGCGACCAAGCGGTTGAGGTGGAGTATTGGCCAACGGTCGATCCCACCCTTGTCCAGGGCTCGCGCGAGCATATCTTAGAAGCCTACCGTTCGATGCGCGATGGGCTGGCTATGCGCATAAAAAAACGGTTTGGCGCGCCCTAGGCGTCTGATCTTTCACAAACCGCTCAGCCACCAACCAAGCAACAAACCCCAGCTTAGCTGGCGCAAAGCCTTCACTTGTTGCTGCTTTTCAGCTACATCGCCCGGCACATACGCGTAGAGATCGGCGCATGGCCGTGCGTCCTCACGGGCGATTGGCCCTCTTTCCCCGCCGCACAAACAGGAACCGCATGACAAAAGAAGAAGTTTTGGAGTTTCCAGGTGTCGTCACCGAACTCCTGCCAAACGCGACGTTTCGCGTTAAGCTCGAAAATGAGCACGAGATTGTTGCCCACACCGCTGGTCGCATGCGCAAGAACCGCATTCGTGTGCTTGCCGGTGACAAAGTGCTTGTTGAAATGACGCCCTATGATCTGACCAAGGGCCGCATTACCTATCGCTACAAGTAACGTGTCTTTGCCGACCATCGAGCCATAGAGCCGAGATCGGCACAGGCCATAAACCGCCACACAGGAACGCCACGTGCTGTCGCCTTCGGAACCCTCACGTCCCAAATTGGTGCTCGCCTCGGCTTCGCCGCGACGTCTGTCATTGCTCGAGCAGATTGGGCTTGTGCCAGACCGGTTGGAGCCAGCCTATGTGGATGAGGCGCCGCAGCGCATGGAACTGCCGCGTAATTTGGCGGTTCGTCTGGCGCGCACCAAAGCGTTGACCGCCCAGCGCCGGATGGCAGTGGAAGATGACTTTCGCGGCGCGCTGGTGCTGGCGGCCGATACCGTGGTGTCTGTCGGGCGTCGCATTCTGCCCAAAGCGGAAACCCGCGAACAGGCGCAACGCTGTTTGGAGCTGCTGTCTGGGCGGGCGCATAGGGTCTACACCGCGATCGCGCTGGTTGATACCAAGGAAAATGTCCACAGCCGTCTGGTGGAAACGCGGGTACGCTTCAAGCGCCTGTCACGTGCCGATGTGGCCGCTTACCTCACCACCATGGAGTGGGATGGCAAAGCCGGTGGCTATGCGATCCAAGGCAGTGCCGGAGCATTTGTGGTGCAAATGGTCGGCTCCTACAGCAGTGTGGTTGGCCTGCCGCTTTACGAGACCGCGCAAATGCTGACGGGCAATGGCCTGCCGGTTATCGAAGCCTGGCAAGAAACAGCGCCCGAAGCGCAGTCGGCTTGATGCGCTGCGCATGGTAGGCCCTGTATGAGCGCACGAAGCACCAACAAAGACTGCCCCGTCTGCGGCAAACCTGCCGAGGACGCCTTTGAACCTTTCTGCTCGGCACGCTGCAAGGATGTCGATCTCAACCGTTGGTTGAGTGGCGGGTACGCCATTCCTGGAACCGCCGACGACAGCAGCGAAGGCATTGAGAATGCTGACTTCGCGGAAAATGCGAACGATTCTTTCCCACCTGGCAAGACCCGCCACTAACGGACTTATACGTACGCAATTTAACTAAGTCTTATCCTTCCTCTCTGCATATTAACGGAAAATAACACGCTTAGGTTGTGTTATCGTTTGCTTATGCAATGGGGGACGATTGGAATGAACAAAGCACTTTCGCTCAAACAAATGATCTTTACAGGCTTTGGATTGGTCCTAGCGCTGCTGATCGTTTTGTCCGTTATATCGCTGCGTGGCACCAACACGATTGGCCACGACTTCACTGACTATCGGCAGGCGGCTCGCGAAAGCCTGTTGGTCAACGAGGCGACCCAAACTCTGCTTTCCGTTCGATTGGGCGTCATGCAGTACCGCATCAATAACAGCCAAGACTTTGCTGATCAGGTTCGCCAGGGTGTCGCCGCGCTCGGCGTTCTTAAGAACGAACTTGCCGACTTCATGGTCGATGACACCCAGGCCCAACAAATCTCCAACCTGTCCGGTTTATTGGATGCCTATGAGGTGGGTTTTGAACAAGTGGTTGCCGCCCAAACGCAGCGCAACGAACTTGTGCCACTGCTTAATGAAAGCGGTCGCGAGGCGCGATCGGTCATGAGCGAACTAATGGGCGAGGCTTACAATGGCGGCAATGCTGACGCCGCCTACATCGCCGGTGTCGTCCAGCAACACCTAATGCTCGCCCGCTATTATGGTGAGAAATATCTGCTTGAGAACAGGCCGTCCGACCAAGAGCGCACTTTGGAAGAGCTGAACCTTGCAGCTGCTTCTGTGCAATCGCTGGAACATTTTACGCGCGGTTCTTCATTTGCAGGTCTTTTGGAAACGTATCGAGTGCACGCCGATGAATTTCAACGCTTGTTCGTTACCATCACCGACATCATCATCACTCGCAACGACATCCTTTCCAACCAGCTCGACGCTATCGGCCCGCAACTTGCCACCGGCTACGAAACAGCATTGCAAACCGTGATCGATACCCAAAACACGGTTGGGCCCCGTGCAGCTGCCGAAGTGGCAAGTGTCAGTCGCACGACGATGATCATTGCCGTCGTTGCGGTGCTTCTCGGTGCCATCGCTGCGTTTATCATTGGCCGCCTGATCGCACGATCCATTGCCAACGTCGTCTCTCGTATGAACCACCTTGTGCAAGGGGAGCTGGACATCACCATCGAGGGTGAGGACCGCAGGGATGAGCTGGGTGACATGGCCCGTGCCTTATTGGTTTTTCAGGAAAACGCTCGAGAGAAGGTACGCCTTGAAGCCAGCCAGGAAGAACAGGCGCGTCTAGCAGAGGAAGAAAAACGTCGCTCCATGCATGTCATGGCCGATGCCTTCGAGGCTGACGTCAAAGGGGTTGTCTCGGCTGTGTCCAGCGCAGCGGAGCAAATGGTGGGCCTATCAAAGATGCTGTCAGAGGCCGCTGGACGCGCCGGAGAACGGTCCACAGCCGTCGCCGCAGCATCAGAGGAGGCGTCCACCAATGTGGAAACAGTGGCGGCAGCCTCTGAACAGATGACCAACTCCATCGCAGAAGTGTCTCAGCGCATCGGCGATACCGCCAGCATGACCGACGAAGCCGCGCGCGGGGCAGAGCACACAACCGCGACCGTGGCAGAGCTCTCCACCAGCGCTCAAACCATCGGTGATGTGATCTCAATGATTTCGGACATTGCCGAGCAAACCAACCTGTTGGCGCTCAATGCCACCATTGAGGCTGCCCGTGCGGGCGAGGCTGGCAAGGGTTTTGCGGTGGTGGCCAGCGAGGTAAAGAGCCTTGCCAATCAGACCGCCAAGGCGACAGAGGAGATCTCAGCGCAGATCACTGGCATGCAGGAGAACACCAACGCGGTGGTCGATTCCATCGATAAAATTGGAACCATGATCCAAGATTTGAACGGCACCTCGTCCTCGATCGCCGCAGCGGTGGAAGAACAGCATTCGGCGACGGAAGAAATCGCCCGCAACACGCAACAAGCTGCCGACGGAACACGCGAAGTCTCTTCCAACATCACACAGGTTTCCACAGCCGTTCAGGAAACCGGCCAAGCGGCCGAAGAGGTGCTTGCGGCTTCCTCTCAATTGGCCAAGGAGGCTGAACGCCTGCGCGACAATGTCGCCGACTTCCTGAGCAATGTGCGCGCTGCCTAACAGTTCCAGACTCGCGCCAAACCTGGCCGCCGCACTCAAAGTGCGGCGGCTTTTTTCATCCAATGAATAGTTGCGGCAAACCCGCTTGCGCTGACCCGGGCCATTGCCTATAAGGCCGCTTCGTGATGCTGATGGTTGGCGCTTGCGCCCAAAGGCACCACGCGCCCAGGTAGCTCAGTTGGTAGAGCACGCGATTGAAAATCGCGGTGTCGGTGGTTCGAACCCGCCCCTGGGCACCATCTCTCAGCTAGCCCTGTTCCTCCTGAACAACTGCATGTCCGTTGGCTCTGTTCCTTCCGAACAACCGCATACCCGTTGGCTCTGTTCCTTCCGAACAATCGCGGGATCACTTGAACCAGGCCAGTGCATCGCCATATCGCCGGTACGACATTCTACGTAAACCGCCGATGAGGACGACCAGTATGCGCGACGCCAAAGCCCTTCTTGACCAGTTTCTAGGCCAGGTGGACCTGTCCAGTGTGACCGGCCAACAGCCAGGCTCTGGTGATGCCTCGGCTCAGCAGGGTGGCGCGACCAGTGGGCTGAACCTCGACAGCCTTTTGTCCGGTCGTGGTGGGCTGGCTACCGGCGCTGTTGCCGGCGGCTTGGCTGGACTGTTGTTGGGCGGCAAGAAGGGGCGCAAGTTGGCAGGAGGCGCGCTTAAGGTTGGTGGCGCAGCACTTGTTGGTGGCCTCGCTTACAAGGCGTGGAAAGACTATCAGGCAGGGCAGAACCCTGGAGCCACGCCCCCCACCAATCCTCCGGCGGGCGGTGGCGGTGGATCAGCAGCACCCTTGCCGATTGAAGATGCGTCCGGCACCGGCTTTCTACCCGATGATGCTGGTGCGCAGGAGAGGCTCAGCCAATCCCTCATTGCCGCTATGATCGGCGCCGCTAAGGCTGATGGTCACGTGACCGAGGAAGAACGCACGCGCATCGGCAGTGCGTTGGAGAAACTGACCATTGAGGGTGACCAACGCGCGTTCATCCAAGAAGAACTCTCCAAGCCGCTTGACGTTGGCGCCATCGCGAGCATGGCCTCATCGGAAGAGCACAAGGTGGAGATTTACGCCGCATCGCTTATTGCCGTTGACCCAGACGGCCCGGCTGAAAAAGGCTATCTAGCAATGCTGGCCGCTCGACTTGGCCTTGACCCCAAACTGGTGGAGCATTTGCACGCCAACGCTGACAAGCTGTTGGTTGACGCCTAATCCGCACCCTAACACCTGCCATTAAATTGGCCTTGCCAGGCTCGCACGCCCATGAAAACAACGGCGTGTTGATCTGCAGCTAAGGCCTTTTTGATGGAACTTCTCACCCTTGTCTCTCAAACCGTTCTGGTCGGCCTGTTGGGCGGTTGGCTGGTTATCGGCGCCTATGAAAACATCCGTGCGCCGGAGGTGAACTTGGCGCTGGTGCGCGATGTTTTTTCCATGGATGCCATCGCCGAAGAGATGCCTGGCGTTTATGAGATGGTGAAACGCAATCGCGTAACGTCAGAAGCTTTGCAGAACGGGCTTTTTCGACTGATTGTTGCGTTTGAAACATTGGTAGCAGCAGGTCTGGTGCTGGGCACTGTGATGCTTGGCCTTGCCATCTTTGGAGCAGTTGATGCGGCCTACGCGCAACTGTTTGCCGGTTGGGCGGTGCTCGGCTTCATTCTGATCTGGGGCCTGTTTTTGGTGGGCGGCAACTGGTTCCACTATTGGGTCTCGCACAAGGCGACCCAGCACACGCACTATTTCATGACGTTTTGGGGCATACTAACACTCGGATGGCTGGTGTGATGGGTTTGGTTGATATGAGAGCCTGTCTTGCGCTTCTTGCCTGTCTGATCGTCTTGCCGGCCTCCGCGCAGGATTGGCAGGTGCGCTCCGTCGGTGCTGCTTCACCTTCTTTGTTTGCCGAGCGCTGCCAACGGGCGCCCGAAGGCCTACCCGATGGGTGTGTGGCGTCTGGCTCGGGTGATGTGCGAGCAGCCTGGTACACGCAACCAACCAGCCGCTACGCTCACGCTATCCTTGGTGACGGCATCGAAGGTGGTGCACTACGGGTAAGGCTGGCGAGTGGGGCGCAGACCGATTTCGTGCTGCCGGAGAACCTGGTGTTTGAAGATCGAACGCCACGTCTGGCGGACCTGGATGGAGATGGACGCACCGAGATCATCACCATTCGTTCGTCCAACCGTTCGGGCGGCTCGGTTGCCGTTTATGGTGTTCGCGGCGAAGCGATTGTAGAGCTTGGGGCAACGCCGTTCATCGGGCGCTCAAACCGCTGGCTGAACATTGCTGGCATTGCCGATTTTTTGGGTCGTGGGGACTTGCAGGTGGCGTTTGTTGAGACACCGCACATTGGCGGCACGCTAAAACTTGCGGTGTTTGACGGGCAGTCCATGCGTGTGGTGGCGCGACAAAGCGGCTTTTCCAACCATGAAATCCGCTCGCGCGAACAGCGCCTCTCAGCGGTTACAGACATAGACGGCGACGGCGTGGTTGATCTCGCAGTCCCCAACGCCCGCCGCACAAGCTTGGAACTGATCCGCTTTGCCGGTGGGCGCATTCAAACCCTCGCGTCAGTGCCCTTACCCTCCCCGGTGCGCCAAGCGGTTCTGAGCGAAGGTCAAGGACAGAATGCGCGGTTTGTGACAGGACTGGCCGATGGAAACATCGTGTCTGTTCAACGCTAAAACGTCTTCACATGCCAGGCCACAAAGTGTACCAAATGGTCAAAAATCCACTGGGAGAGGCACTATGGAAACCATCCATCACTACATCGGGGGCGCTCTAACCGAGGGTTCGGCGGCTGGCCATCAGCCGGTCTTCAACCCAGCGACCGGCGAAACGCCGAGCCAAGTTGTTCTCGGCGATGTCTCTGATGTTCAAGCCGCCGTGGATGCCGCCAAGGCTGCTCTTCCTGCCTGGGCAAAGACACCGACCTTGCGGCGCTCCCGTATTCTCGACCGTTTTAAGACGATCCTTTGGGAGCGTACAGATGAATTGGCGCGCGCCATCTCCGCCGAGCACGGCAAAACCCATGATGATGCGCTGGGCGAAGTGACACGCGGCATTGAGGTGGTGGAGTTTGCCGTTGGCGCGCCGCACCTGATGAAAGGCGAGTTTTCCGAGGCCGTTGGCACAGGCGTTGATAGCTATGGCATTCGCCAGCCTTTGGGCGTGGTGGCAGGTATTACGCCGTTCAACTTCCCGGCCATGGTACCAATGTGGATGTTCCCGATTGCTATCGTCACCGGCAACACGTTCATCCTGAAACCATCTGAGCGTGATCCTTCAGCCTCGCTGCTGCTTGCCAAGTGGCTGAACGAAGCAGGCCTGCCTGATGGCGTTTTCAATGTCGTGCATGGCGGCAAGCCTGTGGTGGATGCGATCCTTGAACACCCCGACATCAAGGCGGTGTCGTTCGTGGGTTCCACGCCGATCGCTCAATACATCTATTCCACCGGCACCGCGCACGGCAAACGTGTGCAGGCGCTTGGCGGTGCGAAAAACCATATGGTCATCATGCCCGATGCTGACCTCGATATGGCAGCCTCGGCGCTGATGGGTGCCGGCTTTGGGTCAGCTGGGGAGCGCTGCATGGCGATCTCTGTGGCCGTGCCCGTCACCGATGCGGTGGCCGATGCGTTGGTGGCCAAGCTTGCCCCCCAGATCGAAGCGCTGAAAATTGGGCCGTCAACCGACACAACTGCCGAGATGGGACCTCTGGTCACCAAAGAGCATCTGGCCAAAGTCAAAGGCTATGTGGATCAGGGCGAGAGCGAAGGCGCGAAGATCGTTGTCGATGGGCGAGGCTTTACGCAATCCAAGCAAGGGTATGAAAACGGCTTCTATATGGGTGGCACGCTGATCGACAATGTGACGCCGGATATGACGATCTGGAAGGAAGAGATCTTCGGTCCAGTGCTCTCTGTGGTGCGTCGAAACTCCTATCAGGATGCCGTCGACCTCATCCACAACCACAGCTACGCCAATGGCGTTGCGGTGTTCACCCGTGATGGCGATGTGGCACGCAACTTTGCTCAGGACATAGAAGTGGGCATGGTGGGCGTGAATGTTCCTATCCCAGTGCCGATGGCGTTCCACTCCTTTGGCGGCTGGAAAGCCTCGGTGTTTGGTGACCATGGCATGTACGGCATGGAAGGTTTTCGCTTTTACACGCGGCTTAAAACGGTTACAGCGCGCTGGCCCACCGGCATGCGGACCGATCCAGAGTTCACCATGCCAACTTTGGGTTAGCCTGGCCGATGTGGGGCAGGCTCGCCTGCCCCTCTCTTAAGTGTCTTGCGTACCGATGACCTCTCCAACCGTATCTGACCTCATCCTCACTATTTCCTGCGCCGACCGCAAAGGCATTGTGGGGGCCGTCGGCAATTCGATCACCGCACAAGATTGCAACATCGTTGAGAGCGCGCAGTTCTTCGATGCCAAGTCGGGCGGGTTCTTTATGCGTGTGCGCCTAACACCGCCACAGGGCAAAGACTCCGCATCGTTTTCTGAAGGCTTTGAACCGGTCGCCACCGCCTACAACATGACGTTCCAGGTGAGCGATGTGTCGGTGAAACCGCGCGTCATCATCATGGTCTCAAAAACGGGCCATTGCTTGAACGATTTGCTCTATCGCTGGCAGGTCGGTCAGTTGGCCATGGAATTGGTCGGCGTGGTTTCCAACCACGAAACCTGGCGCAAGCGCGTGGAGAGCGAGGATATCCCGTTCATCCACATGCCAGTTGATAAGGACAATAAGGCCGAGCAAGAGGCCGAGCTTGAAGCGCTCATCGAGCGTGAACAGGTCGATCTGGTGGTGCTCGCCCGCTATATGCAGATTTTGTCTGATGGTCTGTCAGGGCGCCTGGAAGGCCGGGTGATCAACATCCACCATTCCTTCCTCCCCAGCTTCAAAGGCGCGCGGCCTTATCACCGGGCCCATGATCGCGGCGTGAAGCTTATTGGCGCGACAGCCCATTATGTGACGCCTGAATTGGATGAAGGCCCGATCATCGAACAAGATGTAATTCGCGTTGATCATTCCATGACATCAGAAGAGCTTGTGGCTGCCGGCCGCGATGTGGAAAGCCAGGTGCTGGCGCGCGCTGTGCGTTATCACCTCGAGCGGCGCATTTTGATCAATGACATGAAGACGGTCGTTTTCAGTTAAACACGCCAATTTCAGTTGAAATTCCAGCGCAGTGCAACCTCCACGCGCGCTCTGCAGGGCCGCTGCCTTGCGCCTTTCGTATACATTAGATAGTCCTTGTTGTGTTGAGTGTCCCAGTGTGAGCATTTGCAGCAAAGCTTTGTGCGATGCAGCATGAACACTGATCTATGTCATGTTGCCCGACGGCGCGGTGCGGCATGGACGATTCAGAGAGACTGGTTTGGCGCGTCGCCTGCCTGCCGCGCTGAAAGAAAGACATGATGATGGATATTCGCAAGGTTACCGACAGTTTTGCCGTTAGCCCACAAATTCGACCTGAAGACGTTCAGGCCTTGGCTGATGAGGGCTACACAACCATCATCTGCAACCGACCGGATGATGAAGAGTTCGGTCAACCGCTGTTTGAGGCTGTCGCAGCCAAAGCCAAGACTTCTCGGTCTTGAATTCTATCACCTTCCAATCGCGTCCGGCATGTTTGGCCCTCAACATGTCACGCAAATGGCTGAACTGGTTGAGAATGATGCCGGCAAGGTGGTCGCCTATTGCCGCTCTGGCACACGTTCGATCATGCTGTGGGCCTTTCAGGAAGTGACCAAGCGTCCGCGCGATGAGGTCTTGGCGCTCACAGAAGCCGCTGGCTACGATCTTTCCCAACAGCTTTAACGTGCTCAATGGGCGCTGCAGTGCTCCCGGATTTTGGCGTTGTGGGCGGCGATGTCGCGCAGAAACCGTGCATAGCCATTCAGTAACGGCTCGCTGGTTACGGCGACGCGCAAGTGGTCGCGCACCTCTTCACTCACCGCAATCGGGCGCAATGTGCACAGCGCGTCATCCTGCAACACAGCCTGTCTTGGCTGCAATGTCTGGCACGCAGCCAACACGCTAGAGCCGATCAACAATGGCACCAAGATCGGCTTCACCGGCTATGTCCCCATCGATCTGACGATTGACCCGGTTCACGTCCCGCCAGCGGCGAAGACGGGCCCGATCTACCGCTACCTTCGTAGCGCGTTGCGCTCTCTGCCATTCAGCCAGCCTGTCGAGAAACACACCAAGAAGTGCGGCGACAAGGCTGGCGAGAAGCTCAGCCATCATCTGGCGCGATCCCGTGGAATGGTTGCATTGGCTGAAGGCGGCACCTCTGCCCAGTGCAAGACATCAGGGCCGAGGTAAGCGCGGATCAAACGGTCCAGAGCCTCATCAGTCAGACCAAAATGGTTCAGCGCATCGGGCATCAGCTTTTCCAGATAAATGGCCGTTTCAGCGATCAACCGGCTCTCAATGTCCACGCTTGCGTGATCCTTGGCCTCGCGACGCACCAAAGAAATGGCGTGGCGCACCCCACGGGCGACAGCACCGTGCAGCGCTTCAGCATGGTCGCGCTCTATTTCCAGCCCAACCCAGCGACCAAGGCGCGAGATCAGCCAACCAACCAGTGCGGCTGCCAGGGCAATGGCCGCGGTTTCCACATAAGGTGCCGTCAGATCGATGACCCAGCCAAAATCCACGGTGTCAGCATGGGCAGGCGTGGCAAGGGTAAGGCCTGCTGCCACCAGTGGCAGGCAAAGATAGATTTTCTCGTTCATGGAATGCTCTTTCTGTGTGGGGTGGATCAAGCGGTGGAGGGCCAGCGCAAGCCAAGCAGTTTGGATCGCGGATAACGCGCCTTGGTGACGGCGTTGGACTGGTTGCCACCAAGCAGCGTGATGTGCGTGGCATCGGCATCAAGCGCAAAGCCGACATGGCCTTGCCAGGTGGAGCGTCCGCGCCGAAAGACAGCAATCGCGCCGCGCCTGGTTGTCTCAATGGGCGTTCCCCACTTCAGAAACGAGCGGGCGGTGAGCTTGCCGCTGGTCGGCAGATGCGCATCGGCCAAAACGGCATTTACAAAGGCCGCGCACCAAGGTGTCTCATCATCGCGAACGCTGGAAAAACCAGCGCGAGCAAAGAAACGAAGAACGGATGGGTTGTGATGGCGCCCTGGCCATTCACGCGTCCCTAGATGACGCTGTGCCTGCTGCAACCAGACTGGATCGGACATGCCTGGCCCTTCCCTATTGTCATGCCAAACGCCCGAGTGGCGTCGGCTCATAGGGACCAG
The DNA here is from genome assembly GCF_042140245.1 of Ahrensia marina. Lineage (GTDB taxonomy): Bacteria > Pseudomonadota > Alphaproteobacteria > Rhizobiales > MH13 > MH13. The sequence continues at coordinate 435,206 of NZ_CP159483.1, forward strand.
TGTTTGTGTGCGAACTGTCGGCGTGAATAAGACGCGCAGCTGTCCCCTTTTAGGGACGTGCGTGACTATTCGAAGGTGGCGATGGCATCCAAATCGATGGAGAGGTCGCCGGCGGGCTCAGCCGCAGGTGGGTTGGTGCTGACCGCGAGCGGATCACGCTCAGCCTTATCCACACGTGGTTTGGGGCCAAAATACTCTGGTGAGCGGATAAAAGGCCGTGGGGTGGCAACATTGTCAGCCAACCGCATGTAAAGCGCTTTGGGCGAAAAGGGCTTGCACAAAACGTCGTTAACGCCCAAGGCCAAGGCCTGCTGTGTACGCCGATAGGTTGAATGCCCCGTGATCATGATGATCGGCGCATAGCAGTAAGAGTGCTCGGGGTTTCGGATGAGACGCACCAACTCTGCCCCATCAAGGACAGGCATCTCCCAATCCACCACCAAAACATCGAATTGGTTTTGTTCCATAAGCTCCAATGCTTCGGCGCCATCACCTGCATCAGCGACCTGACGAATGCCGAACGCGTTGAGCATGGCACGCACAAGGCGGCACATATGCACATTGTCATCGACCACAAGCACACGCACTTGTGAGTAGTCGTAGGCTGTCGTGCTCAGCATGGGCCCATTTGACCTCAAGGAACGAAGAAGCCACCACCCTAGCGCGAACATTTGAATAAACAGTTATACCCTTGTTCGCGGTCCAGCGCTCAGCTTTTCGGGGCCGCCAGTTTGAACCAGCGGACAACAAAAGGCGCTGCAAGAGCGATAAGCAGGAAGCGCACCAAATGATGCGCAGCCACGAATGCTGGGTCCAAATCCATCGCGAAGGCCAGCACTACCATGGCTTCCAACCCGCCTGGTGCAAAGGCTATGATGAGCTTCAACACTGGGAAGCCGGTCAGCGCTGACCCCACGATTGCCATCGCAACAGCAATGGATGAGCCCAGAACAAAGCTTGCCAGCGATACCCCGAGAACCGCACCAAGCTCGCGCCACCGCGTGCCAGCAAAGCGTGTTCCGATCAGTGTGCCAAGAATGATGAAGCCTACAATGGCAATCCATTGTGGGGGGCGACCAACCACCAGACCTGATCCATGCAGAACGGCGCTGATGAAAAGCCCACCCACCAGAAGTCCTGCGGGCACGCGTACAAGGTAGGCCAAAACCGCCCCACCAATGCCAGCTGTATAGAGCAGAATAGCATCGTCAAGGCCGCCAAGCGGAACAAAGGCGGCTGGTGGCACAGGGTCGGAAAGCCAAAGCGCTGCGAGCGGTAGGATCGCCACAAGGATCGCAACGCGCGTGGTCTGCAGGATGGCCACGCGAGGCACATCAGCTTTGGTTTCTGGCGCCAATGCAATCAAATAGCTGAGTGCTCCCGGCATGGCAGACAGCATAGCGGTGGCGAGATCCCAACGTGCGACGCGCATCAGAAACAAAGTCAAGACGCCCGCGATCAACGGGATCGATAAAACCACAAGAACAACGGTGATCGGCCAGCTGGAAAGGCGGGCGATGATGTCGGGGGTGACGCCCGAGCCCATGGAAATGCCCACGGCAACAAAGCCCAGATTACGCACGCTTGGAGACAGGTCCACCGCTATGCCGGAGAGCGCTGTGATGGCAACTGCCAGCATGGACCCCGCGATCCAACCGCCAGGAATACCAGCCAAACCGAGTGCCGCGCCACCAGCCGCCGCTATGGCAAGACTGCGCAGTTTGATGAGATCAGGAGGTGAAAGGGGCGCCAACAAACCTCAGCGCCAAGGGGATGAGCGTTTCATGTCGCTGGTCTAACCGATGGTGCCAGGAACTGCCAAGTCGGCAAGCATCGGTAAACCTGATCGAGAGCAGGTCAGTCAGTGAATTAGCTTAAGCTTGATTCCCATCAAGTTCAGCCCGGTCAAAACCTGAGACACATAGTCAACCTTGGCACCCTAGAGGGTACCTGGTGGCCCTCTCAGCGCCGCTTGCACTCTAGGCTTTTGCTTTTCGCGTTCTTGGACGCAAACCGGTGCCCACCTAGCAAAACACGCTTGGGTGGCGCGCAAAAGAAGGCTGACCGAGCCATGACAGTGCACAATATTGGACGCTACGCCACGGTCACCGTGCCGCGCTATACATCGTATCCCACAGCGCCTCACTTCACCACGGATGTGGATGGGCCAACCTATACAAAATGGCTCTCAGAGACCTCACCAAGCGATGCGGCTTCGCTTTATTTTCACGTGCCCTATTGCCGTTCGATCTGCGCCTATTGCGGTTGTTTCACCAAGGCCAGCCGCAAAGATGCGCCAATCCTGGCCTATGGTCAGACCATGGCCAAAGAGATCGAGCTGGTGGCACACCATCTGCCTGGCAAGCTGCGTGTGACGCATATGCATTGGGGCGGTGGCACACCAAGCCTCATGCCGCGTGAAGGCTTTGCCAATCTGCTGAAAGCCGTTGAGGCACGTTTTGATCTCGGCGCACTTGATGAGCACGCGATTGAGCTGGACCCACGTGTTGTCGACAAAGCGCTGGCAGCTGATCTCAAAGCCTATGGTGTCACCCGGGTGAGCTTAGGCGTTCAGGACTTGAACGCTCGGGTTCAGCAAGCAATTGGCCGGGTGCAACCGTTGGAAGTCGTTGAGGGTGCCGTGAATGCCCTACGCGGGGCAGGCCTTGATGCGATCAACATGGATGTGATGTACGGCCTGCCGCAGCAATCATTGGAAGATGTTGGTCGCTCGGTTGCGGCTTGCGCGGCGCTGGGTGCCGACAGGATTGCTCTGTTTGGTTATGCCCATGTGCCGTGGATGAAAAAGAACCAGAAGATGATCAATGAGGCGCAGCTACCGAGCGCCGGTGCCCGTCTTGAACAGGTGCGCGCGGCGCATAAGGCGCTGGAGCATCTGGGCTATGTAAGCATTGGTTTTGACCATTTTGCCAAGCCTCACAACTCCATGGCGCAAGCCATGCGTCGCGGCACGCTGAAACGCAACTTCCAGGGCTACACCACCGATACTGCCACCACGCTGATTGGGTTTGGTGCATCCTCTATCGGCAAGCTGAAACAAGGCTACGTCCAGACGGTGCCAGATATCGGTGCCTGGACTCGTGCCATTGAAGCCGGCGAGCTTCCTGCAGCACGCGGCTACGCACTGACGGGCGAGGATCGCCTGCGCGGCGCTATCATTGAAGACCTCTTAACAGCCTTCTCCACCAATATCGCCGAACCGCGCCACGGTGTCGTGCCCAGCCAAACCTGGATTAATGAGCAGCTGATCAGCCTTGATGATCTGGCAGAAGACGGTCTTTGTGAGGTTCTGGGAACGCAGGTGCGCATTCCGCACGATGCGCGGTTCCTGGCGCGGCTGGTTGCTGCTCGCTTTGATGGGTTTGCCGAACAGAGCAAAGCGCGTCATTCGGTAGCCGTTTGAGGGCTATCGAGCCAAACCGCTGTCCGAAAAGAAATCAAAAAGGGGCCCGTGATGGCCCCTTTGTGTATTCAACCTGCCTTTTGGAAGCAGACTTAATCAGCGTGCGCGCCTGTCAGTTGGCAAAGCGAGCAAATGCGGTTGATGATCACCTTGTCATGTTTTTCAAGGCGGATGACGCCCTTACGCTTCATGTCGGAGATCACGCGGCTCACCGTTTCAATGGTTAAGCCGAGATAATCCGCCATTTCCTGACGGGTCATATTCAGCTGAACTGTGCCCTGATCATTGTCCTCATCGCTTGGACCCTGGCAATGAACCGTTCCACGATCGGGCACAAAGCGCATCAGAAAACTTGCCACGCGCTCATAGGCCGACTTACGACCGAGCAGCACAGCATGATCGTGCATGGCATAGACCTGCTGCATGGCGCAGCGTGTCAGATGAGATTGCGCGGCGGTCGAGGCTTCCACATCGCGGCGGCTGAACACCAAAGCGGTCGTTGAGACCAAGGTTTCTGCTGAACAATCATGGTAAGTGTCCATGTCGAAGCCGAACAGATCGCCTGGCCCAAGAACTTCAACCACCTGGCGACGGCCATCGGGGAGCAGCTTGTACAGCATCGCGGCGCCTGAAACGATTTCGTAGAGGTTTTTCGCCTCGTCACCCTCGAAATAGATCACGTCATGAGCAGCATAGGTTTGGCGGCGGGTGCCCTGTGCATTGCGCAGACTTTCCCAAGCATCATCGCCACGAGGACCTGGCGTTGTGGAACGGCTGTTGGCGCTGGATCGTCCCTGCTCTGCACGATCTTCACGGAAGCTTGTGTATGCCATAACGTTCCCTCCAACAGCGAGACGAACACCGCGCCGTCTCTTTTTTCTCACCCAGCCTGGCAATGCACGATCATCGGCTCAGTCTGCCGACTAACGTTTCGTGCTGCGCCGCACCGAATAAGCACACACTAATGACTGCTTTGACATAAATCACGTCCGCTCGTTTCCGCTCAGTTCAACCACTTAGACCCCATGCGGCAGATCGTAGCGCTGCAGCGCAAACGCACTGGTGCGATGCACCATCAGGTGACGCAAGACGATCACGGCCGGAAAATTAGGGGACTAGAGGTAAGGCGCCAGCTCGGTGGCGGACAAAGGCTTGCGCAGCAACTCTGTCGACGGCATGCCTTCCAGGAAGTCGCGGATCATGGTGTGCGATTGCCCCGTAATGGCCAGCACGCGAGGCGCATCGGCAAGGGCATGAATCCAGCTGATGACTTTGCTGCCATCAATGCCAGGCAGACCAATATCGATGATGACGGTGTCTTTGCCCGATGGGACGCCAGCAGCAAAGAAGCTCTCCGCGTCGCTGAACGTGCGTACCGAATGCCCCAGCTGCTCAACAAACAGGCTGAGCGCATCGCAGACCGCTGCATCGTCTTCGAGAATATAGACCGTCAATGCCAGATGCCTTCAAAACCGCCATACCACCGGTGGATCGGTGGCGCGCTCGTTTGTTACGAGCTTAAGTATGGGGCAGATCACCGCCAAGCGGTATAAGCACGAGCCCGTAACAGAGACTGCTTACGGGCTCATCCATACCGGTTTTGTTGGGTTTTTGCCGTGTGGCGTTGGTTAACGAGCGTCCATGTGGTCAGGGCCCGACAGGACGATCCGCACCAGATCAGCAGCGTTCTTGGCACCTAGCTTTTCCATGATGCGTGCGCGGTGAACCTCGATGGTACGCGGCGAGATACCGAGCGTACGACCGGCCTCCTTGTTGGAAGCGCCCGCAGTGATCTGCTCCAACACTTCTCGCTCACGCGGTGTGAGAAGCTGAAGGTCAGGGTGCTCTGCATGATCGCTGTCACCTGCTTCCAACCGCCGTTTAACCACCGCAATGCCTTCGCGCACGCGCGCCACCACGGTCTCAGCGTCAAACGGTTTCTCGATGAAATCGAAGGCGCCTGATTTTACTGCCGCAACGGCCATAGGAATATCGCCCTGGCCGGAGATGATGAAGACCGGCGCCGGATAGTGGTCGGGATCGAGTGCTTTCAGCGTGTCCATGCCAGAGCGACCCGGCATATGAACGTCTAGGAGGACACAGGCGCTGGGTAAGTTGGGCAACGCATTGATGAAATCATCGCCGTTTTCGAATGTCTCAACATCGAAGCCTTCCAGCGAGAACACAACCGAAAGCGCGTCGCGCACTGCGGGATCGTCATCGACAATAAAAATTGCCTGATCAGGGTTCATGGACCGGGCCATCATTGGCGGTCTCCTTTGTCAAAGTCTTGAGTTGGACTGGAAGAATGCGGCACGGGTTGCTTGGTCGAACCAGCAAACTCGCCAGCCGACATGAGCGGAACAGAATTCTCAGCGCTGCGCGGTAAGGTGAGCTTGAACGTGGCCCCTTTGCCATTGCCACCTGGATCAACTGTGAGATCACCACCGTGGTTCTGGGCGATCGATCGGCTGATCGACAGGCCAAGCCCCATACCGGTCCGTTTGGAGGTGGAGAAGGCTTTGAAGAGCCGTTCGTGCACTTCTTGGGGGATGCCGGGGCCCGAGTCTTCAATGCTGATGGTCACCGCTTCTGACGAATGGGCGGCGCGAATAACGACTTTTGGATTGGTGCTGCCGCGCACAGCTTCAAAGGCGTTGCGCAAAAGGTTGACCAGGATCTGCTGCACCTGAACCGGATCGGCTTCGATGGATGGCAATTTCTCCGGCAGGTCAACGGATGTTGCAATGCCTTCGGAGTTGGTCCCAACGCTGGTCAACTCCAACGTGTCGTCGATCAATGGAGCAAGCGCGACAGACCGGCGGTCTGGCTCGCGTTTCTCAACAAAATGGCGCATGCGCTGGATGATGTTACCGGCGCGCTCAGCTTCTCGTTTGGCTTTCTCGATAGTCTCGGTGATCATGTGATCTTTCGGGCCATCGCCATTGAGCGCACTGATCCGACGGGTAACCGCTTGAAGGTACAGCATCACGGCTGTCAAAGGCTGGTTGAGCTCATGGGCAACCGCTGAGCCCATCTCATCCATGGCCGAAACGCGGGCCAGATGCACAAGCTCGGCTTGAAGCTGATTGAGGCGACGTTCGACGGCTTTGCGAGGGCGCAAATCGCGCACGATACCAACAAACTGGCGGCCGGCAGGTGTGAGAGCTTCACCCACGGATAGCTCCAACGGGAAGTCGCTGCCATCGCGATGCTTTCCGCGGACCTCGCGCCCGATGCCGATGATCCGACGTTCGCCGGTTTCCATGTAGTGGTTCACATAGTCATCATGCTCGTGGGCATACTCATGCGGCATGAGGACGGAGACGTTTTCACCGATAACCTCTTCAGCGGCATAGCCAAACAGCTGTTCACAGGCTGAATTGAACACAAGGATGCGCATCGCATCGTCAATCAGGATGATTCCATCGACGGCGGTATTGAGGAGGCTATCAAGCCGAACTTCGGAAACAGTCTTGGGCATCTATGCCTCGTCCACGCCTTACTACGTAGAAATTGGCATATTCAAACCGGTTTGAAAACATTGATCTAGGGAGAAACCGCTAGGCACTTATGCTGATCCACCGAGCAATACGCTCAGCCACTTCAGCAATTTGCTCAGGATCGCGGGCGAAGCACATGCGCAAAAACGCCTCTCCACCTGGGCCAAACGCTGTGCCGGGCGCCAGCCCAACATCGATCTCATCGACCAGCGTGCGGGCCAATTGTCGCGTGTCCGTTTCGCCCAGCACTTTGAAGAACAAATAAAAGGCACCATCAGGCGCACTCACTTGCAGGCGGTTCAAGGGCGCGAAGGTTTCCGCCAGCAAGTCGCGATTGGTCGTTGCGCGCGCAATCTGCTCGTCAACAAAAGCATCACCTTCATTGAGCGCAACAACAGCAGCGCGCTGCATGAAGGCAGCCACACCGGATGTTGAATACTGGATGAGGTTTTCAATGACCTGCCCCAGTTCCACAGGCGCCTCGATCCAACCAATACGCCAACCGGTCATGGCCCAGTTTTTCGACATGGTGTTCACATAGATCACGCGGGATGAAAGCGGGTCCACGTCCTTGAAGGACGGCGCACGCTTGGGGTTGGAACCCTGCAAGCCAGCCTCACCAAACACGAAGCGGGCGTAGATTTCATCAGCGATGATCCACAGATCATGGCGCTCGGCCAGATCATGGACAGCCTTGAGGGTTTCCAGGTCGGCAACCCAACCAGTCGGGTTGGACGGCGAGTTGATGAAGATTGCTTTGGTTTTTTCGTCTTTGGCCGCCTCTTCAATGGCGCCCATATCAAGCGTGAACCGCCCATCAACGAAAGGCATGGCAATTTCCAGCACATCAGCGCCTCGCAACCCTGATGCCGCAACGATGTTGGGCCATGCAGGAGAAGGGACGATGATCGCATCACCTGGATCGAGAGCGATTTGAAGCGCGATTTGGATGCTCTGCATACCAGAGCCGGTGACAAAGAATCGTTCGGATTCCAGCGCTTGCCCGGTTAAGCGCTGGGTGTAAGCGGCCAACGCTTCGCGCAACTCGGGCAGCCCGCGCTGCCAAGTATAGAACGTCTCACCTTCGGCCAGGCTTTGCGTGGCAGCCTTCCCGATGAAAGCCGGGGTTGGCAGATCACCCTCACCAGCCCAAAGCGGCATCACCCCGCCTTTGCGACGCCCATAATTCATGATGTCGACAATGCCGCTCTCAGGCGCGCGCAAGGCGATATCGGACAGTGTGGGTGTGGATGATGTTGGTGAGGACGTCGACATAAAGAGCAACCTTTTGGGGTGCCACAGCGTGGCAAGGAGGCCAACAAAATCAAGGCGAGCGAACAGGTTATCCTGCCAGCACTCGCCTTGTTTTGTAGCGCATCACCATAGTCTGGTGACGACACCTTCTGTCGAGCAGATTGACTACTTTTTCAAGAGGTCGCGAATTTCTTCCAGGAGCACTTCCTGTTTGGGCGGCTCTGCCGGGGCAGCAGGTGCCTCTTCCTCTTTGCGCTTCATGTTGTTCACGCCTTTGACAACAAGGAACAGGATGAACGCAATGATGGTAAAATTGACAACGGCTGTGATGAACGAGCCATAGGCGAGGACGGCACCTTGTTCGCGTGCGGCTTCCAGTGTGCCAGCATCCACTGCAGACGACAGGCCAACAAAATAGTTGGTGAAATCAAGACCACCGAAAATCGCACCGACGATGGGCATGATCACATCATCGACCATGGAGGAGACGATCGTGCCAAAAGCACCGCCGATGATCACACCGATAGCCAAGTCCAGCACACTGCCTTTCATGGCAAATTCTTTGAATTCCTTAAGCACGATAAAGGCCCTCCTAAAGGCTCAAGCACGGACCACTGATGTGTGGCGCATAAAAAGTGTCGTTGAGTATCTCTGTCTCAGAGTGTTTCTGAGGCCCACGGCGTGCGAGCCCATCGCGATGGGTAACCCAAGGTTGTGAAACAGGAAAAGCACATTTGCTTTCATAGATCAGCAGCGTTTTGTAACCGGCTGTGCCACTATCAGATCGGCCATTGGTGGCACATCGTGCACCACCGCTTGCACGCGCGCCTTTCCGGGCGCTAATGTTTGATGCCCGCACCGTTCGGTTGCAGCAGGAGTGACATCGCGTGGTTCCCAGTTGGCTCGCGCTTGGCGCCGCCCTTCTCTACATTAGCGCCCTCTTTTGGATCGCCAGCTATGGTGACCGACGGGCCATGGCCACTCCGGTGCGCCCGCCACGCCCAACCCTCTACGCACTGGCGCTGGCGATCTACTGCACCAGCTGGACCTTCTTTGGATCTGTGGGCTTGGCGGCGGTCAGCGGCTTGGATTTCCTGACAATTTATATCGGCCCGATCCTTATTCTGACGCTAGGGGCACCGCTGCTACGCCATATTATTGCGCTTTCAAAAGCTGAGCGCATCACATCGGTCGCCGATTTCTTGTCGGCTCGCTACGGCAAAAATGAACGGGTGGCCGCTCTTGCCGCACTGATCGCTGTGGTTGGCGTTGTTCCCTACATCGCGCTGCAATTGAAGGCCGTCTCCATCTCAGTGGAGCTGTTCGTCGAAGCGCCTTCTGTGCCCCTCAATCCCACATTTGTCGCCGATATCGCCTTCATTGTTGCAATAGCGATGGCAGCCTTCGCGGTGCTGTTCGGCACGCGCACCGTCGATACAAGCGAACATCAAGACGGGTTGATGCTTGCTGTGGCCACGGAATCAGTCGTCAAGCTTGTCGCTTTCGTCATTGTCGGCTTCTTCGTCACCTTCATCATGTTCGATGGGTTTGGTGATCTTTTCACTCAAGCTGCTGACGCTGGCGCTTTGGACGTTGTGACTGGGTCAATTAGCGGTGGCTCCTTCATCGCCATGACGCTGCTCAGCGCCTTTGCAATCATTTTGCTGCCGCGCCAGTTCCACATCCTGGTGGTGGAGAACAACCATCCTTCTGAGCTGAGCCGAGCACGCTGGCTATTCCCTGCCTATCTGCTTGCGATCAATGTTTTTGTGGTGCCCATCGCACTGGCCGGCCAAGTGCTGCTCAACGGACAGGTTGAGCCTGACACCTATGTGCTGCAACTGCCGATGAGCGTGAATGCCGGAGCGATCACACTGATTGGGTTTATTGGTGGTCTGTCAGCTGCCACTGCCATGGTTATCGTGGCCAGTGTTGCCCTCTCCATCATGATTTCGAACGATCTCATCATGCCGTTTATCGTGCGACGGCGTGCCGAAGGTGCTCCAGAAGAGCTTGGGCGGCTGGTTCTCTACATTCGCCGGGTGGCAATCTTCGCTATCCTGCTCCTGTCGTATCTCTACTACCGTGCAGCAGCCGGTACTGCGGCACTGGCTGAGATAGGGCTTCTCTCGTTCGCAGCGATTGCGCAAATGGCGCCAGCGTTCTTCCTTGGCCTCATCTGGAAGCGCGGCACCGCACGCGGCGCTGTGGCAGGCATGCTGGCCGGGCTTGGCGTGTGGGCTTACACGCTGCTCATCCCCAACCTCATCAAGGCGGGCGCTCTACCGGCCGACACGTTGGCTGATGGATTGTTTGGGATCGTGCTTTTGCAGCCCGAACGACTGTTTGGCCTCGACTTCGAACCACTGACCCATGGCGTGTTCTGGAGCCTGATGGCGAACATCGCCACCTATTTCATTGTTTCTATTGCGCGCCAGCCAGAGGCGATTGAGCGGCTTCAGGCCCAGGTTTTTGTGCCGACCGATCTTACGCCAACCCCAGCGCTGCGCATGTCACGCACGCGTGTGACCTTCGCCGAACTGCAAAGCGCTGTGGCGCGCTATCTTGGCGAGCAGCGTACCGACCGCTCGTTCCAGCGCTTTGCGCGCGAACGCGGTGAGCCGATCCAAAACCAAGGTGAAGCCGACGTTCACGCCCTGCGTTTTGCCGAACAGTTGCTGGCCAGCGCCATTGGTGCAGCCTCGTCACGTCTGGTGATGACCTTGATGCTGCGACGTCACCAAACCTCCTCACGCGAAGCGATGAAGCTGCTCGATGAGGCGTCCTCGGCCATTCAATACAATCGCGACCTGTTGCAGACTGCACTCGATCAGGTGCGTCAGGGGATCAGCGTGTTCGACCGCGACCTCAACCTGATCTGCTGGAACCGGCAGTTCCGCGATCTCCTCAATCTGCCTGCGGAGTTCGGCCAAGTTGGCACATCGCTGCACACGATCCTACGGCACAACGCAGAGCGCGGCGCTTTCGGCAAAGGCAGCCCTTCTGGCCAGGTGGCAGAACGGGTGGAGCGCATGGTTGTTGACATGTCCACCTTCACCGAGACGCTGCACCCATCGGGTCTTGTGCTTGAGGTGCGCACCAACCCGATGCCTGATGGCGGTATCGTGACCACCTACACAGACATCACCGACAGAGAACGCGCTGCTGAAGAGCTGGCGCAGATCAACGAAGAGTTGGAACAGCGGGTTCGCGAGCGCACCGAAGAGCTGACCCGCGTGAACCAGGAACTGGAACTGGCGCGTCAGGTGGCCGAGAATGCCAATATCTCCAAGACGCGGTTCTTAGCGGCTGCCAGCCACGACATTTTGCAGCCGCTCAACGCTGCTCGACTGTATGCGTCCACCCTCAATGAAACCGAGATGCCGCCAGACGCGACCAAGTATGCCGCTAACATCGACCGGTCACTGGAAGCGGTGGAGGATATTCTTGGGGCACTGCTCGATATCTCCCGCCTTGATGCCGGTGCAATGAAACCCGAACCCTCGGTGTTCGCGTTGCAAGAACTGTTTGAACAATTGCAGGTGGAGTTCGGCCCGGCGGCGGCTGAAAAAAGTCTTGATCTGCGCTTTGTAAAAACCAGCGTGATGGTGCGTTCTGATCGCAAGCTCATGAAGCGCCTGTTGCAGAACCTCGTGTCCAATGGCGTGAAGTACACACGTTCTGGCGGGGTCGTTGTGGGTTTGCGTCGCGACGGCAAAGGCTACCGTGTTGCCGTTTATGACACAGGCATTGGCATGGGGCGGCGTGAACAGCGCCAGGTGTTTGATGAATTCAAGCGCCTCGATGATGGCGCACGAACCGCTGGCGGGTTGGGCCTTGGTCTGTCCATAGTTGATCGTATCGCCGGGGTGCTGGACTTGTCGGTGAGCATTGCCTCACAACCAGGCTCCGGCTCCTGCTTCAGTGTGAGTGTGCCGCATGTTGCTCGCGCCAGCGTGGACGCAGCTATGGCTATGAACAGCAAAGCAAGCGGCCGACCGAGCCGAGCCCATCAAACAGACCTCACCGGTGTTATCGTCTGCTGCATCGACAATGAGCCAACGATCCTGGAAGGCATGCGTGGCCTGCTTTCTCGCTGGGGTGCCGTGGCAATCACTGGTGCGACCGCTGCCGAGGTTGGCCGCGAGCTGCAAGCACAGGGCGTGGAGCCGGAGATGGTGCTTGCCGATTATCACCTGGATGAAGGCACTGGCATCGAAGCGGTGAAAGAGCTGCGCTGGAAGTTCGGCGCCAGCCTGCCAGCCGCCTTGGTAACCGCCGATCGTTCCGTTGAGATGCAGGAGCGGGCTGAAGCTGCGGGCATCGCGATCTTGAACAAGCCCGTCAAACCGGCTGCGCTCAGGGCGATGGTGGCGCAGTTCCGCGTTGTGCCGGAGGCGGCGGAGTAGCGTTTCTAAAGAGAGGGTGTCTAGCCTGGGCTCCGTGAACCAAGCGCCATGCCTGTAAACCGACGATCCAACTTCAACCTGCGGCGTTCATGCTGAGATGAGCGACCGAGAGACTTGGACGGCCGGGTCAAGCCCGGCCGTGACGATCGTCTGGTCAGTGCGCGAGTTCTGCCACAGCTTCTTGCCAGTTGCCCATTTCAATGCGCGAGGCAGCGATGACGGCTTGGGTGCGGCTTTCCACATTCAACTTCTGCAAGATCGCAGAAACATGTGCTTTTACGGTGGCTTCCGAGACACCCAGCTCATAAGCGATTTGTTTGTTGAGCAAGCCCTGGCTTAGCATCATCAAGACGCGCACCTGCTGCGGTGTGAGCGAAGAAAGCCGCTTAGCAAGCGCTGCGGCCTCATCATCATCGGGCGCATTGGCCAAATCCATGTCCGCTGGCGTCCAGATATCGCCGTCCAAGATCGCTTCGATCCCCGCGGTGATGTCATCCACTGGTAGAGACTTGGGCATGAAGCCAGCCGCGCCAAAATCAAGTGCCCGGCGGATGATCGCCTGGTCTTCGGTCGCCGATACAATGCAGACCGGAACACCCGGATACTGCGCCCGCAGATACATAAGGCCCGAAAAGCCGCGCACGCCCGGCATATTGAGATCGAGCAGAACGAGATCAACATCAGCGTCCGTCTGGAGCTGAGCCGTTACTTCGTCGATATCGCCGGCCTCAGAGACGCGGGCCTGTTCAAAACGCGAGGCGACGATGGTCTTGAGAGCATCGCGAAACAAGGGGTGATCATCAGCGATGATAAAGTGGTGCGTGGATGCCATGAATGCGCTGCCCTCTTTTTAAAACCCGTGCCCAAAAGTTGGGCGTCCGTCGGCTCCGCCACCGAAACCGGTATGGTCATACTCAGGATTGTGACAGTTTTTTCAAGTCATATGCGCAATTGGTAGGTGTATCCCTTATGAAAAACACGCAAGTCAGTTTGGTTCTACAAGCAAGAAAGCGCAAATATCAGGCACGCTTACTGGCTGACTCTGTCTGAGAGGCGTCGCATCAATGATGGCCAGCGCAGAACCAACCAGACCACCGCCAAGACATTGCCAAGGAACATCAGCGCGATCACCCAGACGAAACTGGTCGGACGCGCGCCGTCGACCAAAAAGACGAAGGCAGCAAAAATGAAGAAGCCAAGATAAAGGTCAGCGAGGGAAACCACACCCCATGGGTCAGCAACAATGGCACTGAAGCTCTGCCCAAAATTGGCGTTGAGCGAAGCCCAAACAATCAAAGCCGCCAGGCCAATGCCCAGAGCGCCAAACACAACACGCCAAAGCAAAGACGATTGATTTTCCACGAGAAGAAGCCTTTTTGCCGGTTTTCCATAAGGGTTGCATTGTTTACGAGTGAACCAGTGATTGGTTCGCTCCGTGAACTCGGAACCCAATCGCTTACACAACCAGGTGTTTGATGACCTCTTCTTTTTTCACTCCCTACAGCGATGCCCACGGTGCAGAGGCAGCCATCAACCCCTTTGATCCGGCGTTGGTGCTGCCAGAAACCGAGGCATTGAATGCCAAGATCTTGGAGATGTTCGCTGAGCTTCCGGACAGCTGGTCGGTCCCGCCACATATGATCCGCAAGGCACGAGCCAAAGGTGATGGGCCCTTCCCGCTGGAGCCAAAACTCGATCATGCCCGCTGGGAAGAGCATGAAGGTGTGCGCCTTCGGATTCTCGAACCACAGACGCGTGATACACGCGGCATCTTCTTGCACATCCATGGCGGCGGCTGGGTGTTTGGCCAAGCTGACTTTCATGACCCGATGCTGGCCCGGATTGCCGAGGCAACAGGTCTTGCCGCCATCAGTGTCGACTACCGCCTTGCGCCAGAGCACCCCTTTCCCGCAGGACCAAGCGACTGCTTGACGGCAGCCAGCTTTGCCTATGCGCAAGGCGGGCCGGTGTTCTTGGGCGGCGAGTCCGCTGGCGCGCACCTGTCTCTGCTGACCGCGCTTTCCATGCGCGATGCAGGCATCGAGACGTCTGGCTTGGTGCTGACCGCTGGTTGCTACGACCTAACCTTTACACCGTCGGTACGCGGCTGGGGTTCGCAGAAACTGATCCTCAACACGCGCGATATTGAGATGTTTGTGCACCACTGTGTTCCAGGCTTCATGGACACGCGGGCGCCGACTGTGTCTCCGCTTTACGCTCATTTGGATGGGCTCCCGCCCTGTTTCTTAAGCGTTGGAACAAACGATCCATTGGTCGACGATAGCCTGTTTCTGCATCAGCGCCTGCTTGCAGCCAGTGTGCGCAGTGACCTTGCCATCGCGCCGGGAGGCTGCCACGTGTTTCAAGCTTTCGACTTGCAAATCGCCCGCGAGGCGGAAGCTGCCACACACAGTTTCCTCAACCGGGTTCTGGACAACGACCTATGATCGGCCCTCTTGAAACTATCCGCGACACAGCCAACAGCTGGGAGTGCGATGAGAACGACCATATCAATGTGAAGTCGTACGCGGCGCGCTTTGATATCGCCGTGCGTAACTTTCTGGTGGAAGCTGGCTGGCAGGTGCCGCACCGCATTGGTCGTTTGATCCGCTACCATGCTGAGCTACGCGGCGGTGAGCCAGTGCACGGAACGACAGGCATGGTTGCGCTCGAGAATGGGCAAGTCGCGCTGGAGCATCACCTGTTTGCAAGCCAGCGCCCTGGAACACCGCTTAGCGCCACAGCGCTAGACGTCTTGCCGGATGTTTCACGGGATGATCTGTCGGCCTTCAATCTGCCTGCGCCACGCGAACAGGTCCTACCTAAGGCAGGTGATCTGGCCTTTGTCACCATGATCGATGTGACCACGCTCGCCAGTTTAGCAACCACCTATCGCGGGGTTCTCCCAACGACAGCCTTTGGTGCACAGGCTGAAAGCGCCAATGGGGCAATGCTGCGAGATGAGCACCTTGTGGGTATGATTTCCGATGCTGCGACTCACGCTTGGGCGCTGGCTGGAGCTGACGATGCTTGGCTGCGCACACGCGGATGGGGGCGTGCTGCTGTGCAGCTTCAGCTTTCCTATGGCGCACGCCCGACGGCTGGCGATGTGGTCGTTATCAAGACCGGCCTACGAGCCCGCTCGACCAAAACCATCAGCTATCGCCATCACGTGGTGAATGTGATGACCGAGGAACTGATCGCGATTGCGGATATCACATCTTTGATGCTCAATCTGGAGACGCGGCGGGCCATGCCATGGCCAGACGAGAAGCTTGACGCGCTCGATGCGCAGATCAGAGCGTTTGAAGGGGCCTACTGAGCGCGCTCAGACTGTAGGTCGTTGCGCAGATCCTCAACCATGCCGAAGAACCGGCGCATGACCTCTTCAGCTGTGTCCATTACCGCATCCAGCTCTTCATCCGTCGGCAAATCAAGGCGCTCACGCACGCTGTCTGGATCGGGTACAAGCGACAAGTCTCGCCCGTCGTAACCGAGGGCATCGCGGGCAATGGCAAGTTCCTCTTCCAACCTATCGACTTCAGCATCGAGCCGGTTGATTTCAGCCTCATACGCCAGACGATCATCAGCGGTCAGTCGGCAAACCCAGCCATTTTGCGTTTCATTGCACTCGCTGATGTCGCCCGTTTGACGATCAATGCGCAATACGCCCTCTTCCAGCTCAACAATATGGTATTGGTCGCCATCAATGGGACTGTTGGCTTGCTGCGCGAGCACGGGCATTACCATCGCGCTGGCAGACAGAAAGAGAGCGAGGGGCAGGCGCATGTCAGTATCCCTTGGTGGTCAGCGGGGTTGATCCCTTTACTTTCATAGCCTGAGGGCAAAGGTATGACCATTGCCCATACAAGTTCGGTGCTCCTTGAACGTCCAATCCATCCTTCCGGTCCCCGAGCTTCCACCAGCCTTTTCTGCTTGGTTTGAGGAAAAGGGGTGGGCCCCGCGTGAGCATCAGTTGGCGCTTTTGGCACGTGCGGATGCCAAGCGTGACACGTTGTTGATTGCACCAACTGGCGCTGGCAAAACCTTGGCAGGGTTCTTGCCATCCCTGGTTGATTTGGCAGGACGAAAAACCGTCCGGCGCACCAACCGACCTGGCGGTTTGCACACCCTCTACATCTCGCCGCTGAAGGCCTTGGCGGTGGACGTTGCACGCAACCTCACCACGCCTGCTGAGGAGATGGGTCTGCCGATCCGTATTGAAACGCGCACCGGCGACACACCTGCAGCACGGCGACAAAGGCAAAAACGCAACCCGCCGGACATTCTGCTCACCACGCCGGAGCAACTTGCGTTGCTGCTTTCACATGTCGACGCTGACCGTATGTTTGGCGGTGTGAAGCGGGTGATTTTCGATGAACTGCATGCGCTGGTGACCTCTAAGCGCGGTGACTTGCTTGCCCTTGGCCTGGCACGGCTGCGCAAACATGCGCCCGATCTTGTCGCAACCGGCCTATCAGCGACAGTGGCTGACCCTGATGCATTGGCCGGATGGCTTGCCCCGCAAAACACCGAAGAGCCTGACAGGGCTGACATTGTTACGGTCGCTGGTGGCGCGCAGCCTGACATCACCATTTTGGAAAGCGAAGAACGCCTGCCTTGGGCTGGGCACATGGCCCGTTATGCCTTCCCGCAGGTGCTAGAGGCGATTGCCGCCCATGGCACGACGCTGGTGTTCGTCAACACCCGGGCGCAAGCCGAGCTGGTGTTTCGCGAGCTTTGGTCAATCAATGAAGACTCTCTGCCAATCGCCCTGCACCATGGTTCGCTGGATGTGGGGCAGCGGCGAAAGGTGGAAGAGGCCATGGCCAAGAACGCGCTGCGCGCGGTGGTCGCTACGTCCACCCTCGATCTTGGGATCGATTGGGGCGATGTGGATCTTGTGATCCATGTCGGTGCCCCCAAAGGCGCCAGCCGGTTGGCGCAGCGCATCGGCCGTTCCAACCACCGGATGGATGAGCCTTCCAAGGCGATCCTGGTACCTGCCAACCGTTTTGAGGTTCTCGAATGCCGAGCGGCGCTTAATGCCAACTATGATCGTGCCCAGGACACACCGCCAATCCGCGATGGTGCGCTGGACGTGCTTGCCCAACACGTGCTTGGCATGGCCTGCTCAGATGCCTTTGCTATCCAGGACCTCTATGATGAGGTTCGCTCGGCCTATCCTTATCGGTTGCTCACCCACGAAAGCTTTGAGCGCGTGGTGCAGTTTGTTGCGACCGGTGGCTACGCTCTGAAAACCTATGAGCGCTATGCCCGCATCCGCCAACGCAAGGATGGGTTGTGGCGCGTGGCCAATCCTGATGTGGCGCAGCAATACCGCCTGAATGTTGGCACGATCATCGAGATGCCCGTGCTCACAGTGCGTTTGGTCTCGGCCAAACAGGCCGCCCAGCGATCCTCAAACGCGCTGCGCGGCGGGCGCATCCTCGGCCAGGTGGAAGAGTATTTTTTGGAAACTTTGGTGCCCGGCGACAGCTTTCTATTTGGCGGGGAGGTGGTGAAGTTCGAAGGCATTCGCGAGCAAGATGCCTTGGTTTCGCGTACCGAATCGGGAGAACCGAAAATCCCTTCGTACGCAGGCGGTAAGTTTCCGCTTTCCACCTATCTGGCCGATGAGGTGCGCCGCATGCTCGCCAACCCTGAGAGCTGGGACGATCTGCCCGATCAAGTGGGCGACTGGCTGCGCATGCAGCGCGATAAGTCATCGCTGCCTGGTCGCGATGGACTTCTGGTGGAAACATTTCCGCGTGGCAACCGACATTACATGGTGTGTTACCCGTTCGAGGGGCGCCTCGCCCACCAGACCCTCGGCATGCTGCTCACCCGGCGCATGGAGCGCGCACGGGCCAAACCGTTGGGCTTTGTTGCAACCGACTATGTGCTCGGCGTCTGGGGTTTGGCGGATTTTGGCCAAAAGATCGCTGATGGGTCGATGCCGTTGGGTGAACTTTTCGCACAATCCATGCTGGGTGATGATCTGGAAGAGTGGATGGGCGAAAGCTACCTCCTCAAGCGAACCTTCCGTGCCTGCGCGTTGATCTCAGGCCTCATCGAACGCCGTCATCCAGGGCAGGAAAAATCCGGCCGGCAAATGACCGTCTCCTCAGATCTCATCTACGATGTCCTTCGGCAGCACGAGCCTGACCATGTTTTGATGCAATCGACTTGGGCCGATGCGGCGTCCGGGCTGCTCGACATCGCCCGTGTCGGCTCTATGCTGGCGCGAATCGAAGGCCGAATCACCCATCAGCGGCTTGATCGCATTTCTCCGCTCGCCGTACCGGTGATGTTGGAGATCGGCAAAGAGCCGGTGTTTGGCGAGGCTCGTGATCAAGTGCTTGAGGATGCTGAAAGCCTTATCGAAGAAGCGATGAGCGCGTCTTAAGCGGCGAAAAAAGGACGGAAATCCACCTGTGTCTGCCTGGCTAAGCCAAAGCATTACAACGCGTGATGAAGAGACCAGTGCGCCCGTCGCCCTGGCGGGCGAAGCGTTGGTGGCAGATAAGTGCGGTGCGCTTTACTGGCCCGATGAAGCCACGTTGGTGGTGGCGGATCTGCACTTGGAGAAAGGTTCGTCCTTCGCCCGGTTCCGAAACCATTTGCCGCCTTATGACACCGCCGCCACGCTACGCCAGCTTGGGCGGGTCATTGAGGCCTATCAACCCACCCGGTTGATCGCACTTGGCGACAGTGTGCATGATCGCTCGGCCTGGGATCGGTTGGGAGAGCCCGACCGCGACACACTCATCTCTCTGTGCCAACGCGTTGAGGATTGGATTTGGATTGCTGGCAATCATGATCCAGAACCGCCCACGGGCGTTCCAGGGCGCAGCGCGCAAGAGCTTGCTATTGGATCACTGATCTTTCGTCATGAACCTGGTGGAGATTTGGCCGGCGGTCAGGCCGAAGTAGCTGGACACTTGCATCCAGCTGCCCGGGTAATCGGCAAAGGTGGGTCAACGCGCCGTCCAGCTTTTGCCCATGATGGGCAGCGGCTCATTTTGCCTGCGTTCGGCGCCTATGCAGGCGGGCTTTGTCTTTCAGCTGAGCCGTTTCGCTTGTTGTTTAGGAAGTCAGCCATGCGGGCATCGGTTTGCGGTCGCACGCGTATGTTCACCGTGCCCGGCAACCGCATCTTGGGTTGGCGCTGACCCTTGCCGATCAAACGATCGTCAGCACGGCCATCACACTCAACAGCGAGCACACAAGCGCCGTTAGCATAGTGCGCAAATGGCCGAACCAGGGTGGCGCGCCATCATCCTCAGCATCGCCAACATCCCAGGCTCCCTGCGCAGCAAAGGATACCGCAAGCATCACAAGCGCTGGAAAGGCTGGCAGCAGCACCGCCACCCAGCCAATGAGTGATGGGATAACTGAAAGCGCAAAGCGTGCATCACGTGTTTCCGGGTTGGAAAGCAACAGGCCCATGCCCCAGCGCACGCCACCCAAGAACGATAGAATAACGGCGCCATACGCCACCGTGGCGCGCAATGCCAAGTCAGCACTGACGATCCAAATGCCACCGGACGCGTAGGCGACCAAGCCAAACACAAAAGGCAGTGCTCCGGTCAATCCCAGCCAGAGCGGCATTTTGGGCACGGTTTTAAGGGCGGTCAGCACGCGCATGAGGCATCCTTTGAACTGTGTTTACGACCGGCGGAAAACCACCGACCCCAACCAACCGGTTAGCAGTGCCAGCAAAACCGCCAGTCCGCCATACATGAGCTGATCTTGCTGCGACATGCGGAAGATGAACTGCTCAAATCCTGTCTTGCGCACCAGAATGCCCACCCGTTCTTCCGCGAGCAAGACGCCGCCAGAAAAGAGGTAGACATTGACGTCAAAAAGCCCAAGCGGCACATCAGCTGGAAAGGTTGCCCGCGCGCGAAAGAGGGTGTTGTCAATCACCGCCACCGCGTCTGGGTCTTCCTGATAAATCTGCTCTTGGCGTTGCAAGCGTAAGAACGCGCGCTCAAACACCCGATCGCCGAGCCTGGTGTCCTGCGTGTCTTCAACGACGACACCCTCTTCATCCACTTCCGCGGGCGCCTCTTCGGCCACGGGGAGAACATGGTCGATGCCAATCTGGAATCGTCGCAGAAGCGAGGAGTGCGCGATCTCAGCAACCGGACGATTGGAAAGCACTGTGTAGGCGCTTGGCACGTCTTCAAACGTTCGGGAACTGCGGTTTACCCAGACCCCCAAGAAACGCTCTTTCAGGCGGGTCACGCGGTCGGTTTGTGGGCCGGTGACGGTAACCACCACGTCATAGTCAGATGCTCTGGGCACAGTGGAGGCATCGCGGCGCACAGCACCAAAAACCGTGATAGCCGAACCGGTGAAGTTTGAGGTGATGTCAACCGTGCGCTCAGACAGGGTGACGATGAGCGACTCCGCGCGGGCGCTTCCAATGACGCAGAGCGCAAACAGTCCGACAAGGATGAGGCGTTTGATCATCCGCCCAATCCCGTCACAGAGAAGAGTTCGGTGGGTTCGATGGCCAAATCAAACAGAAACCGTGCTCCAACCGCTAGGATGAGCAAGGCAAGCAGAAGGCGCAATTGCTCGCCTTTGAGCTTCTGGCCGGCTGACGCGCCAAACTGCGCGCCCAGAACGCCGCCAACCATCAGGATAAGCCCCAAGATGATATCGACCGAACCCGTGGTCAGCGCGTGCAGGATTGTGGCAACCGCCATGGTCACCAAAATCTGCAACAGCGAAGTACCAATCACCACATTGCCCGGAACCCGAAGCAGGTAGATCAGCGCAGGCACCATGATGAAGCCACCACCAATGCCAAGAATGGCACCAGCGAAACCAATGAGCAGCCCAAGAGTGATGACCGGAATAACGGAGATGTAGAGACGCGACTTCTTGAACGCCGTCTTCAATGGCAGGCCGTGCACCCAGGTGTGTTGGCCCGGCTTGCGCGTGGAAACCGCCTTGCCCCTCGCGCCACGCCACACCGAACGGGCACTTTCAAAAAACATCATCCCGCCAATCGTGCCCAAAAACAGCATGTAAGAGACGGAGATGATGAGGTCGAGCTGGCCGAGGGCCCGCAGAATAGAAAACAGCCAGACGCCGAGTGACGATCCAATGATGCCGCCGCAGAGCAAGATGGTGGCGAGCTTGAAATCAACGCCGCCCTTGCGCCAATAACTCAAAACACCGGAGGTGGATGAGGCCACCACCTGGCTGGTCACGGTTGCTACCGCCACGGAAGGCGGAATGCCGGAAAAGATGAGAAGCGGCGTAAGAAGAAAGCCGCCGCCAACACCAAAAAGCCCCGAGACAAAGCCCACCGCACCGCCCATGCCCAAAATGAGGAACACGTTGACGGCCAGTTCGGCGATGGGCAGATAAATCTGCATGGGACGAGGCGACTTTCAGGCAGAACAGCGTTGAAACCAGCGCTGTGCCTATTCAGTAGCGCAGTCTGGTTCTTAGTCTAAGACCATTGCATTGCCTAAGGGTCAATCAAAGCCTTGGAAAGATAGGGCCAACCTTCGACTAAAGGTGGGTACGAGATAGACCTGCTACAGGCTCACGCCTTGGCGCAAGGCATCGAGCAAGGCTTGATCGATGATCTCACTATCACCCAAGCCGACAGACTGGCGGAACGCGCGGACTGCCTCATTGGTGCGTGGGCCAAGCAAGCCATCGGCGGGTCCAGGATTGTACCCGCGCTCGGCCAACAAGGCTTGCGCTTCGGCGACCAACTGCTGCGTTGTGTTAGCGCTCGGTGACGCGCTGGCGCGCACCGAACTGTCATCCCAACCGCCTGCAGGTCCTGGAACGACCACCGCGGCGTTTTCAACCGGAACGGGCCGCCAATTGTCGACGCGTGCACGCGCGAGCGCCAAAGCCTGTTCGCCAAGAACACCAGCGACCTCATCACGGCGCCCAACGGCTTCGCTGTCACCACCATTGGCGGCCAATGCGAACCATTTGTAGGATTCCATCAGATCACGTTCGACGCCCATACCGCGCGCAAACAGAACAGCAAGATTGAATTGACTGTCGGCAAGCCCACGGTTGGCAGCTGGGATGAACCACCCAGCTGCACGTGCAAAATCAGGTGATTGTCCGGCGCCTTCAGCCGCCATAACAGCCAAGTTGTGCATGGCGCGTGGATTGCCGCCAAGGGCAGCACGTTCGTACCAAGCCAGTGCTGCATCGCGATCACGATCAACTCCACGGCCTTGCTCGTAGAAACTACCGAGACGATAGGCGGCTGGAACGAGACCTTGGTCAGCAGCACGCCCATACCAGTGGGCAGCGGCGGCCAAGTCCTGCGAGACAAAACGGCCTTCCATAAAGCGTGAGGCGATCTCAAAGGCTGCGGATGCGTCACCGCTGGCCGCAGCCACGCGAAGGCGCGGCGAGCCAATGGCTTCAGGCAGTGCATCGGCTGTTGCTGCGGGTAACGGCGGCAAAGGAAGGTTCAGCAGTGGGCCAAGGTCGTTGGCCGGTGGCGGCAAAGCCGTATCACCTGCAAGCGAGGTTGATGCAGGACCTGAAACCGTTCCGTCTACCGTAGGATCGTTTCCAGGATCGCTCAGCTGCGGCGTTGCGGCCATGACAGGTCCGCGATCGCGCTCAAAACCGCTTCCAAGCGCTGTATCACGGGTCACCACTTCATCCGTCAAAACGGGCGCACTTGGTGCTGATGAAGCCGGCGTTGATGCAAAATCTTCCACGACAGGCGCGGGGGAGACAGGAGCAGCGTCTGCGACTTCTGGCGCATCGCCCACAACCCGTACTGCTTCATCTGGAGCAGTCCCAACATCGGGGGTGATTTCGGTGCGCTCAGCGGCTGGGTCCGAGGCAGGTGCTTCGGTTGGCGCCAACGGCGCAACAACGGCGTCGGATGCGCGGTCACCCGGCAAAATCAAATTGACCACCAGCAAGCCGAGCCCAACAGTGAACAGCACCAGAGCAATGATCATCGCGCGGGAGAGCGAGCGCTGGTGCTTGGCGTCGTCCGCTTGCTTTTCACTTTTCTGCTGGCGGGTGCTTTCATTGGCGTCAGCCAAGACATCCATCGGATTCTCAGCGACCTCACCAGCAAGCGGGCGAGCCAACCCGTCCCGCTGTTCCAAGTCGGGCTCACGACGAACTTCGGGTCCGCTGGAGGATTTTGCCGGACGGTTAAAGACACCGGCTTTTCTGGCCTTGGTGCCCGCTACATTGGGATCGGCGGCGGGCTTGCCACCTCCTGCCTGCAGGGCCGCGGCCTGGGCCGCGCGGCGTGCCGCCGCAATAAAGTTTGCACGCTGATTGGCACTATCGCCAGACGATGGCATAGCCTCGGAGTGTGTCGGCTCATCGGTCGCGCGATCCGGCTCAGGCATACGAGCGGAACGCTCAGGCGCCGCGTTGATCGCGCCAGAGAGCTGGCGCAGAAGCGTTTGCGCGTCCCCTGGTGCCGGAATGACATCATCGGTCGACGAAGGCCGCTCGTTGCTGACCGTTGCCGAGTCCGTGCTTCCTGGCTGAGGTTTGCTCGCTGGCTGTTTGGGTGCGGAATCATCAAAACTTGGGTCAGGCTTTGGCACAGACGTGCGTGCCTCAAATGCCTTGGCCATCTCTTCTAGCGACGGTGATGGCTCTGACCCGCCCGGCGCACTTGGACGGGTATCGTGTGCGCTATCAGCGGCCAGCGAACGGGCAGCTTTGTCATCGATTTCTAAGGCATCGAGGCGCCCAATGACCGTTTCCAGCGCGCCTTGAACGCTCTCCAGCGTGCTCAGCATGCGCTGATCTTGGTCGCTGGCGTGCTCGCGCAAGGAAACCAATTCACTCTGCAGGGCCTGCATACCCAACATGTCTTGGGTTTCTGTTTGGGGGTCAAACAGGCCTAGCGACTGCACGCGGTTGGCCAGATCATCGATCTGGCTTTCGATTTCGGGCAAAATGCCTGCATCGCCAGTTGCACGGGCCTCATCGAAGCGACCGGCAAGGTGCCGCACCTGATCGACAATAGAGCGCTGAAGATCACGGTTGGAGCCCAGCTCAACACTGGCGCGTGCACGCGCCAGTTCATTGTGCAAACGCGTGACATCATCGCGCGAAACCACACCGGCATCTGCATGACGTTTGTTGAGCTCGACCAGCTGGCTCTCCAGGGAGGCCAAGGCAACATCGGCCTGCGGCGTCGGCATGGCGGCAATCAAGCTTTCCAGCCGGTTCGACATATGGTCGATCAGCGGTGCATCGGCAGCTGAAATGGCACGTTGAATACCATCAAGGCGTTCATCAACGCCATCAAGACGGGCCACAACAGGGTCAAGCGACCCCGAGACCCGGCTGTCGATCTTGGCTTCAACAGCCTGGATGATGGCTTCGGTTTTGGGAATGGATTTGAGACAAGACTCCACACGCTCGCCGAGCTCGCGCACGGCAAGACCAAGGCGCTCAGTGGCGGTATCTTCCTGAAGGGCCGTTACCCGGCCTGTGAGATCAAGCAAAGCATGCTCAATCTCATGCACTGGCATAGCGGTGCCAAAGGCATTCATCTGGCGTGACAAAGCTGCCACTTCGCTTGCCATATCCGCTTGGTTGGCAAGCCGGCTATCGAGCGCATTAAGCCGCTGGGAGAGCTCGGCGACTTGCTCAGCGTACCCGCCGGTCATCTCTTCGATACGATCAAGTGCTGAGAAGCGCTGGTCCATCCCACTTAGGGTGACCGCTGGACCGCCAGCAGAGCGCATTTCTTCACGGATCGTATCAAGAGCACTGGTGAGACCGCGCGCTTCATCTTGGAAGGTTGAGAGGCGTTCCATCTCCGACTGGATGGCGTCCAAGCGCTGGGTGACAGAACTGTCATCGGAGCCATTTGCCAACGCTTCAATACGCGCTTCGAGCGCCACCAAACGTTCAACAACCGCGCCGATGGCCTCGTTCATGCTGCCAGGGTCCTGAACCGCATTGCGGGCCATGTCCTTGACGCTTTCCAGTGCCTCGGTGATGCGGTTTGCATCACCATGGGGGTCGTTTTCCAGCTGTGAGATCATTGAGCGCATCTCACCAACGAGCGCGCTGGGGGTGTTCTCGCCTAAGTTGTCCAGCACCTCACGCAAGCTGGTGACCTCGCCATAGAGCGCGTCAATTTTTTCCTCGCTTGTGCCAACGTCTTTCAGGTCATCAAGCCTGGCCAGAACATGATGGTAGCCATCCTCCAGCGATTTGATCGCTTCAGGCTTGGGCATCGCAGCAATGGTATCTTGGACGGCACGGATTTGATCGCTGAGCTGCGCCAAATTCGGTTCATCAGCACCAGTTGGGTGAAGGGGCGTTGCCCCCTGTTCGTTTAGCCCCAACTCCTCAGGCGCGGATTGATGGGACGTGTGTGTGCGAGACTGAAGGGCTTCAACTTGGGCTTGGAGACCTCGCTGGTCGGCAGCGCTGGTTTCGGCAAGCGAGCGTACATCGCTGACCGCATCTGTCAGCCGGGCGAACTGATCATCAAGCCGTGCCACCAACTGGTCCAATCCGGCAGAGCCGAACCCAACATCTCCTAGCCCTTGATCAGCAGATTGCTCAACGTCTTGCTGCTGTGATGCATCGACCATCATCGGCTGAGGGTCGGCCAGGACAGGCGCCGCATTAGGCGCGTGCGGGGCTATGCCTTGCTCCAATTCTTGTTTGCGCCGCCGCAGCGCATCCAGCGGACTGGTAGGCGTCGCGGCGGTTTGAGCACTGGCTTGGACATGGCTGGTCACAGGTGCGGAAGACGGTGCTGGCGCGCTTGGCATGGGTGCGCCAGCAACCCTCGATTCCAAGGTTTCGATGTTTTTGGCGATTGCCGCCAGGCGCGACTGAAGGTCGGGAGCAGGCGCTGTCGGCTGTGCGGAAGGACTGGGCTGAAATGCGCGGCTTGGATCGACAGCCGGGCTGGGCATTCTTTGGCCCAACACATCTTGCATCCACTCGCCAACGCTGGGTGCGGCCTCTCTACCGGGCGCCTCATAGTCTGGCTGATGGTTCGTGGGCGACTGCCACGCATTTTGGGACTGTTGAGCCATCCCGACCCCAATTACTCTCTGGTGCGTACGCGCAAGGTACGGCGCACCCCGGCCCTTTCTCGCTTGGTGCTACAGTGGACCAAACATAGTAAACGAGCGGTAAAGATAACCGGACGGTAAACGACCCAAGCTGATAAAGGTTGGTTTTGAGACACCGCGCTTAAGGCGTGAGCACGACCGGAAAGCACCTTGCGAGAGTGGCTAACGTGAATACAACTTAAAGTTGATAATCTCTTGCCCTTCGGCTAGATTTTCTGGCACGTCATGATGTGAAATGATTCGTTGTTGCATGTAATGGCACAACGCTAAGCGGTAGAGGCGAGCATGGATACTTCAACACGTGAGACCGAATACAGCATTGGCGAACTGGCACGCGAATACGATCTAACACTACGCACACTACGTTTCTACGAGGACCGGGGTCTTCTACGGCCCCGCCGGGTTGGCATGCAGCGCATTTACTCGCGTCGCGACAAAGCCCGACTGAAGCTCATTGTGATGGGCAAGCGCGTTGGCTTCTCACTGCAAGAAATTGGCGAGATGCTTGATCTCTACGATCTTAAAGATGGTCAGGCGAGCCAACTGACGGTTGCGCGCAGCCGCTTCTTGGAGCAAATCGCGGTTCTCAATCAGCAGAAGAGCGACATTGAGCAAGCCATTGTTGAGCTTGAGCGCACGGTGGAGGTTGTCACCGGAATGCTGAAAGAAAAGCAGCAAGACATGGATGAGAGCGCCATGCCGCTGGCTGCGACGGGCACCGACTAGAGCCCTTTCTCACTAACCGGTCTTCTCACGGAGCCTCACGAACGCGCGATAGGACGTGTGCAGCGCTTGCACAGCCTTGCGTTGCAGCCTAGATCGGGACCCTTTGATGCACTGGGCAACACCTTGCCCGCTCATCTGCAAAGGATCCGCCAATGGCCCCGTCGATCGACTATTACTTCACCCTGATCTCGCCCTTCTCCTATCTGGGGCACAAAGCGTTGTTGGCTGTCGCCGACAAGCATGGCGCGAGCATTGCTTTCAAGCCGATGAACTTGGCTGACGTGTTTGCAACATCCGGCGTGGTGCCCATTCCTGAACGTCCCGTGTCGCGCCAGAACTATCGACTGATTGAACTGCAACGCATTGCGGACTTTCGCGGATTGCCACTGACGCTTCGCCCGGCGCACTTCCCGACCAATCCAACCCTTGCCAACGGCGCTGTTGCTGCGATTGGCGCTGCAGGCGGCGATCCAGCGGACTTCATGTTCGAAGCCTTCCAGGCATGCTGGGCGAATGAACGCGACATCAGCCAACCTGAAACGGTGCGTGAGCTGCTTGAGGCCACCGGTCATGATGCAACAGCCATCATCGCAGCCGCTTCATCACAAGAGGTCGTGGCAACCATGGCTGAGAACACTGAGGCAGCCATTGCTGCTGGCGCTGTCGGCGCGCCCGCCTATGTGCTGCAAGGCGAACCTTTCTGGGGGCAAGATAGGATTGACTATCTCGATCACGCTCTGAGCACTGGCCGAGGCCCTTACACACCAGGTTGATCGGCCACAGTTAGCGCACTCGCTGACGGCCTAAACGGAAGCTGCCCCGATGTTTCACTCCTTCTTTCCTAAGCCGAAGCTGTTTTTTCTCTCTTTTGCTGTCTACGCCCTGGCATTGGTCATCGGCTGGTACACCTTTGGCGACCGATTGCAGTTTCTTTCCATCGGCCCGGTGTTCGGGGTGGAAAGTGTGGCGCCGTTGGAGCCGGGCATTGCGCCTGATGTCGAGGTGCCGAGTGAAGAGACAACGGCGCCCGCCGAGGTTGAAGAAGGCTGGGCAGACCCGCAAACCTTCTGGTTCTACCAGTACATGCTGTCAGCCATTGCGCTCTTTGTCGGCTTTTGGATGTGGTACGCGCCGCACCCCTGGCAGCTTTGGTCGGTGGCAGGATCGGCGCTCATCTTCTTCACCAACTGGTTCTTGGTGCAGTTGGATGTGATGATCAATGAATGGTTTGGCGGGTTCTATGATCTGATCCAGCAAGCGCTTGCTGAACCGGGATCCATTGATGGGCGCGACTACTATCTTGGCATTGCTACCTTTCTGCAGATTGCGCTTGTCTACGTTTTTGTGGCGGTGATCTTCCGCTTCTTTGTCAGCCACTATGTGTTCCGCTGGCGCACCGCGATGAACGACTACTACACCGGTATGTGGAAGCGGGTGCGCAAGATTGAGGGCGCCTCACAGCGCGTGCAGGAAGACACAATGCGCTTTGCGTCGATCACCGAGGGTCTGGGCGTTGCACTGCTTGACTCGGTGATGACGTTGATTGCTTTTTTGCCCCTGCTGTGGGGGCTTTCAGCGGCGGTTACGGAACTTCCCTTGATTGGTGAGGTCAGCCAAGGATTGGTTTTTGTGGCCATCGTCTGGTCGATACTTGGCACGGTTCTTTTGGCGGTTGTCGGTATCAGACTGCCAGGCTTGGAGTTCAACAATCAGAAGGTTGAAGCCGCCTATCGCAAGGAACTCGTCATGGGCGAGGACTTCACCGAACGGGCGCAACCGCAATCGCTGACGGAGCTTTTTTCCGACGTCCGGCGCAACTATTTCCGGCTCTATTTCAACTACATGTATTTCAACGTGGTTCGGATTTTCTATCTACAAATCGGTAATCTGGTGCCGTTCATTGCGCTGGGGCCAACCATTATTGCAGGCACCATCACACTGGGAACGATGCAGCAAATCATGCGGGCCTTTGGTCGCGTTGAAGGCTCGTTCCAGTACTTGGTGAACTCCTGGACCACGATTGTGGAACTGATGTCGGTCTACAAACGCCTCAACGCCTTTGAGAAGGCGGCACTGGCCACACCGGAGTCAGGAACAGATACGAAGGTTCCCTCACCGGCTGAGTAGGTGGTTGGCATCGACACGCTGTGCCCCACATGAGGGGCCATGATCACGCGTGCTGACCAGTTCATGACCCTTCGCCCGGAAGGCCTCTATTGCGTTCCGGGCGATTTCTTTATCGATCCCGTTCAACCGGTTGATCGTGCTGTGATCACCCATGGGCACGCTGATCATGCACGACCAGGCCATGGGTCGGTTTTGGCAACCGCCGAAACCCTTATGATCATGGCGGTACGCTACGGCGCCAATTTTGCTGGCACCACGCAAAGTGCTGACCTCAGTGACGTGATCACGCTTGGCGATACCCGGATTAGCCTTCACCCGGCAGGTCATGTGCTTGGTTCAGCGCAAGTGCTGGTGGAGCATGATGGCCACCGGTTGGTGGCGTCCGGCGACTACAAGCGCCACAGTGACCCCACGGTGACACCGTTCGAGGTTGTATCCTGCGATACCTTCATCACCGAGGCGACATTTGGACTGCCGGTGTTCCGGCATCCACCCGGCGCGGATGAGGTGGCCAAGCTGCTCACCTCACTTGAGACATTCCCTGAAACGCCACATCTGGTGGGCGCCTATTCGCTTGGCAAAGCCCAGCGGGTGATCGCTGAGATCCGCGCCGCGGGCTATGATGCACAGATCTATCTGCATGGCGCGATGGAAAAGCTCTGCGCCTTCTACCAAAGCCAAGGCGTGGATTTGGGTGCTCTGGTACCCGTCGCTGGCTTGAAAGCCAAAGACGTTGCCGGGCAGATCGTGCTTTGCCCACCGGGCTCAATGGCTGATCGCTGGTCGCAGAAGTTCGGTGAAACCATCACTTGTTTTGCCTCAGGTTGGATGCGGGTGCGCGCCCGTGCCCGTCAGCGCGGCGTGGAACTTCCATTGGTGATGTCCGATCACGCCGACTGGGATGATCTCTGCGCGACAATCCTCGACACCGGGGCGAATGAGATTTGGGTTACCCATGGTCAGGAAGATGGGCTGGTGCATTGGTGCGGCACCCAAGGGATCGATGCGCAACCGCTCAACATGATCGGCTATGGCGATGAAGGGGATGAAGGCGCAGAGCAAGCTGTGGAAGCATCGTCGTGAAAGCCTTTGCTGAGCTTCTTGACCGCCTTGCCTATGAGCCACGCCGCAATGGCAAGCTGCGGCTTCTGATCACCTATTTCCAGCAAACACCTGACCCAGAACGCGGCATAGCACTCGCTGCCATTACCGGTGGATTGGACTTTAAGAACGCAAAACCAGCACTCATTCGCGGCTTGGTGGAAGCGCACACTGATCCTGTGCTCTTCCGGCTGTCCTACGATTATGTGGGCGACATGTCCGAAACTGTGGCGCTGATCTGGCCAGCCGATCATGGTGTAAACACGCCGCCACCAGCGCTGGAAGACGTGGTGGATGCGCTGGCAACGACCGGCAAAGCTGAAATGCCCGCACTGATCACCCGTTGGCTTGACACGCTGGACGAAACAGGGCGCTGGGCGCTCTTGAAGCTGATCACAGGTGGCTTGCGCATCGGCGTTTCAGCACGCCTTGCCAAGACGGCGGTGGCCGGGCTTGGCGATCTGAAACCCAACGATATTGAAGAGGTTTGGCACGGCCTGTTGCCACCCTATGAGGGCCTGTTCGCCTGGGCAGAGGGCCGTGGCGAAAGGCCGGAGAATGATGATCCAGCGCCCTTTGCGCCTGCCATGCTGGCACACCCCATTGAAGATGGCGATTTCGACAAACTCGATGCCAGCGAGTTTCTGGCCGAGTGGAAATGGGATGGCATTCGCGTGCAAGCAGCTGGCGGAACAGGCCAGGACGGCGCGTCCGTTCAACGACTTTACTCGCGCACGGGCGATGACATCTCGCGCGCCTTTCCAGATCTGATTGAGGCCCTACCCGCCAACGCGACACTGGATGGAGAACTGTTGGTGTTGATTGATGGGCGCGTGCAAACCTTCAACACGCTGCAACAGCGCCTCAACCGCAAAACGGTGTCGAAGAAGCTCCTGGAAAGCCATCCGGCCCATATGCGTGCCTATGATGTGCTGCGTCTTGATGGCGAGGATGTACGCGCCCTGCCTTTTGTTAAACGGCGAGCGTTGCTGGAAGACTTCATCTCCAAACATGATCATCCGCGTCTCGATATCTCTCCTATGGTGCCATTTGAGGATTGGCAGACCCTTGGCGAGGCGCGCGGCGATCCAGCCTCGCACGGCGCAGGTGAGGACGCTGACGCTGTGGAAGGCGTGATGATCAAACGGGCGGACAGCGCTTATGTGCCAGGGCGACCGAAAGGGCCATGGTGGAAGTGGAAGCGCGATCCCATGCTGATCGATGCGGTTCTGATGTATGCCCAGCGAGGCCATGGCAAGCGATCAAGCCTCTACTCTGATTACACGTTCGGCGTTTGGAAACCAGGTGAGGACGGCCCGTTGCTTGTACCAGTCGGTAAGGCCTATTTCGGTTTCACCGACGAGGAGTTGAAAAAAATCGACAGCTTCGTGCGCAAACACACCGTCAATCGCTTTGGCCCCGTACGAGAGGTCGTCCACGGTGAGGATGCTGGCATGGTGTTCGAGGTGGCCTTTGAAGGGCTGCAACGCTCCACGCGCCATAAAAGCGGCGTCGCGATGCGCTTTCCCCGCATATCGCGGCTTCGCTGGGACAAGCCGCCACGCGAAGCCGACACGCTGGAAACAGTGATGGCGTTGCTCCCAGAGAGCGAGCGGCACTGACCCGACATATTGTCAGCTTGGCCAGATCGCGTATGACAGCACTCTACCTCGCCAACATCCAGACCAATGATCGTCCATGCCTATCGTTGTCCGACCTGCCCGGCGCCCCGATGCACCAGCGATGTGCCAGCTTCTCAATGCTATCATTCGTGAAGGGGGAACGACGGCCCATCGCGAAGCCTTCTCCGAAGAGAAGATGATCGCGCTCTACATTGAGGCACCGCTTGGTATTGCGTGTACCGTAGCAACTGAGGGCGAGGATGTTCTCGGCTTTCAGTCGTTGGAATGGTGTGACCCGAACTGGACAGGTGACCATGCTCTTCCAGCCGATTGGACCGTCATTGCCACCTATGTAGCGCAAGCGGCCCATGGCCAGGGGATCGGACGAATGTTGTTTTCAGAAACGATCAAAGCCGCCAGAGCTGCAGGTGTAAAAACAATTGATGCCACAATCCGCCACGAGAACACGGGCGGGCTCGCCTACTACAGTCGCATGGGATTTGTAGACTACCACCAGTATGACGAAGCATGCGCAAAACGGTTCGATCTGACCTGATAGCAGGTTTGTTTAGCGTCGGCGACGCTGCATCATCACCGTGCCTACCACGGTCAGCAAAACAGCCGCCAATCCGTACCAGGTGAGCATGTATTCAAAATGCCGGTTGGAGAAGGTGAACTTCGTTTCTCCAGCTTGCGGCAGGCCACCAACGGCACCAGCGGGCATATCAACCGTGATGGGTAGAGCACGGCTTACATCTGATGCCTGCATCAATTGGGCAATGCTGCGACGATAAAGGATGTTTTCGTCCAAGTCGGGATCGGGCGTGAACCGGTCTGGTGGATCGTCCGGTCGCACCAACCCTTCAAAACGAATGGTTCCTATGGGTGCGTCTCGAACCAAAGCATCGGGCGCCAACTCGAAAGGAATGAAACCCCGATTGACGAAAACGGATTGGCTACCGTCTGTTTCGAAAGGCTGTAGGACCCAATAGCCGGGCCCTTCATATGGTCCGTTGGCATCGGAAAGGGTTGTGAAAACACGGACCGGTTCGCCGAAAAACTCCCCGATCAACAACACACGGCGATAGTCGGCATCCTCCAGGCCTTCATCTACCAACGCTTGAAGCGGAACAGCCGGTAAAGTTGGCCGTGTTTCTGCTTGGGCGATCAAGCCTTCTTTCCAAGCCAGACGCTGCATCTGCCACGTTCCAAGGCCCAGCAGCGTGACGAACGCGCCAAGGATCAGTGCAATGGCGAAAAAGCGCTTCATCACAGGTTACCCGTGGTGCCCGCCGGAGACATCATCGTTGCGCACTT
Organism: Ahrensia marina; assembly: GCF_042140245.1. Lineage (GTDB taxonomy): Bacteria > Pseudomonadota > Alphaproteobacteria > Rhizobiales > MH13 > MH13. Next base: position 468,782 of record NZ_CP159483.1, read on the forward strand.
CGGTGGCATCCATCTGGTATTGACGCGCGATGAGCCAGCCTTTCAGAGGGCGTAGAGGCAAGAGACACGTGATCAAGATAACTGGCAATGAAACGGCTGCATGCACCCAGAAGGATGGCTGATAGGCAATCTCCAGCCAGAGTGCGGCACCAACAGCAATGAAGCCCGCAAAGAAAGTGATGAAAACCGCTGGCCCGTCGCCGGAGTCGGCAAAACCATAGTCGAGATCACACACATTGCAGCGCTCATGCAGCGTGATCCAACCGTTGAACAGCTTACCTTGTCCGCAGCGGGGGCACTTGCCCCGATAACCAGCCATCAATGGCTGCGATGTGTGCGGAACAATGGTCATGGTTGTATGGTCCTTAAAAAGAGAAACGGGCGACCCTATCGGACCGCCCGCTGATGGATTTAGAGCAAAGCAGTCGGCCTAGAAGTTGCCGCCGCCACCATAGCCCCAAACGTAGATGGCCACGAACAGGAAGAGCCAAACGACGTCAACAAAGTGCCAGTACCAAGCAGCCGCCTCAAAGCCAAAATGCTTCTTCGGCGTCATCTGGCCCTGCAAGACGCGGAACAGACAGACAGCCAGGAAAACCGTGCCAACGAACACATGGAAACCGTGGAAGCCGGTCGCCATGTAGAACGTTGCGCCGTAGATGTGGCCGGAGAAATCAAAGTGCGCGTGGGTGTACTCGTAGACCTGCACAATGGAGAACAGAACACCAAGAGCGATGGTCAAAGCCAAGCCCTGTTTCACGCCCTCGCGGTCACCGTGAATCATCGCGTGGTGCGCCCATGTAACCGTTGTGCCCGATGTCAGCAGGATCACCGTGTTCATCAGCGGAAGGTGCCAAGGGTCGAAGGTTTCGATGCCCATCGGTGGCCAAACACCGCCGAGCAATTCAGCGCGCATAGGCTGTTCTGCTGGTCCTGGGAAAAAGCCTGCATCAAAGTAGGCCCAAAACCAGGCAACGAAGAACATCACCTCTGAGGCGATGAAAAGGATCATGCCGTAGCGCAGATGCAGGGAAACGACCGGTGTGTGATCGCCTGCAATCGACTCGCGGATCACATCACGCCACCACATAACCATGGTGTAGAGCACACCCAGCATGCCGAGCGCGAAGAAAATCCAAGTTCCACCGTGGAACCAGGTCACGGTGCCGATGGCCAAGACAAGCGCTGAGACCGACCCGATGAACGGCCAAGGGCTTGGTGGAATGATATGATAGTCGTGATCTGTTGCGTGACCTGAGGCCATCGATGATCTCCTAATATGCGATGCACCGACCAAGGCCGGTGCGTCCCCCTAATTGGTATCGAGTGCTGCCGTTTCCGCCTCTTGCGGGGCGTCGGCTTCAAACATGGTGTAGCTTAGCGTGATGGTGTCGATGCGATCATTGTCTGGGTCGTCCAAGATTTCTGGATCAACAAAAAAGACAACGCCCATATCGATGCCCTGGCTCGGCTCCAGATGCTGCATCTCAAAGCAGAAGCAGTGCATCTTGTGGAAGTAAATCCCAGCCTGGGGCGGTGAAACATTGAAAGTAGCCGTGCCGTAGGTGTCCTGATCGGTGAGGTTATCGGCGCGATAGAAAATTTCCGTTACCTGGCCAATGGGAACCTCAACCTCATTGACCAAAGGATCGAGATCCCAGCCAAGGCCAGCTGCCACGTTGCCATCAAAGCGTACCTTGATGGTGCGATCAGACACGGCCTCAGGCGCCACGTCGGCAACTTGCGTTGTGCCGCCAAAACCCGTCACCCGGCAGAAAAGCTCATAAAGCGGCACGGCTGCGTAAGCGACGCCAACCATGCAGCCGACAAAAACGCTAAGTGCCATCGCCGTTTTGACGGGGCGAGAGAACGTGCGGGTCGTGGTGTTTTGTCCAGCCATCAATACGGCCTTGAAATGATGCCAGGCCCCTGAATGAGGCTGACGACATAAAACACAATCACCACAGCGCCGAGTGCCAATGCCATGGCAATGGACCGCGAGCGGCGCTGCTTGGAATAGAAATCTCGGTCCGTGTCCGACATTTTCACCTCTTCGGTGTTGGTCGGAACAGGCTTTGGCGCCTCAGGTGCTTGGCGAACCTGATGTGTGTCGCTTGCCATGATCAGCCCCCCACCATGAAGGTAAGAGCGTGCGGCATGGCCAAGGCGAACCCGGTCAAGCGCTCGACGATATCTTCGCCAAGCATCACGGCAAACACGGCAAACAGATAAAGAATGGAAAAGCCAAACAGCTTACCAGCAGCTTTGTTGCGCGCTGGGATATCAACGGCCCGGGACAGGCGCAGAGCGTGTTGGATAAAGCCAACACCGCCAGCCACTGTTACAAGCGCGTAAAGAATACCTGCGTAGCCCAAAAACGCGGGCAGAACCGCCAAAGGCGCAAGCAGAACTGAATAGAGTAGGATTTGCTGACGGGTGACTTTGTCACCGGCCACGTTCGGCAGCATTGGCACGCCAGCGCGGCCGTAGTCTTCTTCCTTCAGGATTGCCAGTGCCCAGAAATGCGGTGGCGTCCACATGAAGATGATGAGCACCATCAAGATCGGCTCAAGGCTGAGCGACCCTGTGACGGCGAGCCATCCAATGGCTGGAGGAAACGCACCTGCCAAACCACCGATGACGATGTTCTGCGACGTCCACCGCTTCAACCACATGGTGTAGATGTTGACGTAGAAGAAGATGGTGAAGGCCAGCATGGCGGCCGACTGCCAGTTCACCAGCAGACCAAGTACACCGACCGAGCCAACCGACAAAAGAATGCCAAAACTCAAAGCTTGCCGTGGCGTCACCGCACCCGAAGGGATGGGGCGCAGCGCAGTTCGACCCATCACGGCATCGATGTCGGCGTCGTACCACATATTGAGAGCACCAGAGGCCCCTGCGCCAATAGCAATGCAGAGCACAGCGGTAAGCGCAACAAACGGATGAATGGTGCCAGGTGCGGCGATGAGACCTGCAAGCGCTGTGAACACGACCAGCGACATCACCCGTGGTTTCAACAGGTTGATGTAATCGCGCGCAGACGCTGTCGAAAGCCCTGCCTCACGAAGGGCAAGGCTGGGATTGGCAGCGTCAGAAGTGGCGTCCGTTAGGCTCATCAAAACTCGTCATGCTGAAAGAGGGAGCGCGGCAAGAAACTCGCCGCGCCAAACTTTAGGATTTCGCTCTTAGTGCTTGTCGAACGTAACCCGTGGCAGTTTTTCAAACTGGTGGAACGGTGGTGGTGAGGTCAGCGTCCACTCCAGTGTCGTAGCACCTTCTCCCCATGGGTTGTCGCCCGCTTTGCGCTTGGCGGCAAAGGCATGTGCCACGCCCACAAGGAAGATGATCACACCGACAGCGGAAATGTAGGACCCAATCGAGGAGATGTAGTTCCAACCAGCATAGGCGTCAGGATAATCGGCATAGCGACGCGGCATCCCGTTGAGGCCCAGGAAGTGTTGCGGGAAGAACAGAAGGTTCACACCAACAAACGTGACCCAGAAGTGCAGTTTGCCAAGGAACTCAGAGTACATGTAGCCGAACATTTTCGGGAACCAGTAGTACCAAGCCGCGAAGATGCCGAAGACAGCGCCTAGCGAGAGCACATAGTGGAAGTGAGCAACCACGTAATAGGTGTCATGGAACGCGCGATCCAAGCCAGCATTGGCGAGCTGAACGCCCGTCACACCACCGACAGTGAATAGGAAGATGAAACCCAATGACCAGATCATTGGCGTAGTGAAGCGGATGGAACCACCCCACATCGTCGCGATCCAAGAGAAGATTTTCACGCCTGTTGGCACCGCGATCACCATTGTGGCGAACACGAAATAAGCCTGCGTCTCAACGGAGAGGCCCACCGTGTACATGTGGTGCGCCCAAACGATGAAGCCGACCACACCGATAGCCACCATTGCGTAGGCCATGCCGAGATACCCGAAAATCGGCTTCTTGGAGAAGGTGGAAATGATGTGGCTGACGATGCCGAAGGCCGGCAAAATCATGATGTACACTTCCGGGTGACCAAAGAACCAGAACAGGTGCTGGAAGAGGATTGGATCCCCGCCACCTGCCGGATCAAAGAAGGTGGTGCCGAAGTTACGGTCGGTCAGCAACATGGTGATAGCACCGGCTAACACTGGCAGCGCCAGAAGAAGCAGGAAGCCTGTCACCAGGATCGCCCAAGCAAACAGCGGCATCTTGTGCAACGTCATGCCAGGCGCGCGCATGTTGAAGATGGTGGTGATGAAGTTGATCGCCCCCAAGATCGATGACGCGCCGGCAATGTGAAGCGACAAGATCGCAAAATCGACCGCTGGGCCTGGATGGCCAGATGTAGAGAGCGGCGGATAGATGGTCCAACCACCACCAACGCCCAAACCGCCTGGAGGTCCCTCAACAAACATGGAGATGACCAGCAGGATCAGCGCAGGTGGAAGCAGCCAGAAGGAAATGTTGTTCATGCGCGGAAACGCCATGTCTGGCGCACCGATCATGATGGGGACGAAATAGTTGGCAAAACCACCAATCAAGGCTGGCATGACCACAAAGAACACCATGATCAGGCCGTGGCCTGTCACGAAGACATTGTAGGCATGGCCATCGGCAAATATCTGCATGCCCGGCTCTTGGAGCTCCAGGCGAATACCGATGGAAAGTGCACCACCGATGATGCCCGCGATAATCGCGAAGATCAGGTAGAGGACACCGATGTCCTTATGGTTGGTTGAATAAAACCAGCGTGCCCAAAATCCGGGGACATCGTCATGCGCTGTCGCGTCTGCGTAGCTTGCCATGGTGCCTCAAATCCTCATCAAAAGTGTCCGGTGTGGGCGCGGCGCAAACCGCGACCTCAAAAAGTGTTAGTTCTGTGCGAGTTCAGTGCCGTCGGCATTGTCGCGGATCATCTGCGCCAACATCTCATTGGCCGCACCCAAATCATCGCTAGCCAAAGCAGCCCAAGCATCAAACTGAGACTGGCTTACAACGCGGATCGCGATGGGCATGAAAGCATGGTCGGTGCCACAAAGCTCTGAGCACTGACCATAGTAGATGCCTTCACGATCAGCGCGGAACCATGTCTCGTTGAGACGGCCCGGCACAGCATCCATCTTCACGCCAAAGGCTGGCATTGCGAACGCGTGCAAAACATCAGCCGCGGTTACCTGCAAACGAACGGTGGCGTTCACTGGCACCACAAGGTCATTGTCCACGGCCAACAGACGCGGGAAGTCTTCTTCTGTGCCGCCGGTTTCTTCCATACGCGCCAAGCGCTCATCGTCCTGCAGCATGATCTGCAGGATGTCGATGTCGTTATGATCAGGGTACTCATAGCCCCAATACCACTGGTAGCCCGTCGCCTTGATCGTCATGTCAGCGGGTGGAACCACAGCCTCTTCGTAAAGCAGTCGGAAGGACGGTACAGCGATCACCACCAAAATGATGATCGGCACGACAGTCCATGCCACTTCGAGCATCGCGTGGTGCGTGGTCTTCGATGGCGTCTTGTTGTTCTTCTCAGAGAAGCGCCAGCAGACATAAATCATCAGCGCCAGCACGAAAATTACGATGGCCGTGATAATTATCAAAGTGAAGGTCTCAAACCAGTGTATGTGCTCCATCACGATGGTCGCGGCGTCTTGGAAGCCCACGGCCCATGGTGTCGGTTGCGCGGCTAAAGCCGGTGCCGCCAACGCTAGAAGTGTAGCCATGGTTGCGGTGATGGTGGTGGCGATGCGGTGCGCTATCGTCATGCTGATACAGGTCTCCGAGCGATCAGGGCCGAAAATGTGCGGGCGTGTCATGAAGCCGGTTGGCAAACAACCGGTTTTGTCCGCTGACACGGGCGCTCACAAGCCCTCCTCCTAATCGAAGCCTTACCTATCTGACTGACCATCTGATGGGAAGAGCGCAGGCCGAGTTGAAATGCGTCATATTAGCGCCGCACTTCTTATCCCTTGGTCGTAGAGAGAGTTTTGAAAGCCCACTGTCGTTAGGGCAATGCGCAACGATCATACCTTTTTGACAACAATGCCCAAACGCCTGTGGCCCTAGCGAAGACCACTCTCGTCATACCGCCGCCCCATTGCTAGAGTTTGGCCATCGCTGATGCGAATCACCAAGCCGCTTGAGTCAATGATCCATTTTTTCCGTTTTTCTCCGTTCCTCGCTCTGATGGCGGCTGTTTTTGTGCTGCCAGCCCCTGCCTCTGCCCAGCCGGTGGTACGAGAGAGCTTTCAGGCCTGGCAGATCCAATGCGAAACGCCCGATGGCTCACCGACAGAACTGTGCGCACTGGTGCAAAATGTTGCGGCCGTGGATCGGCCCAATGTGGAGCTTCGCGTGACAATCGTGCGAACGCTTGATGGCGGTGCGCACATTCTACGTGTGGCGGTACCGCTGGGCGTGTTGCTTGATGGCGGACTTGGCCTGCGCATTGATGACACCGACATTGGCACAGCCGACTTTGCTCGCTGTCTGCCTTCGGGCTGCTATGTCGAAATGATCATGGATGATGAGCTGGTGACCACGCTCTCCAGCGGCCAAACAGCTTGGTTTGTCATCTTTCAGACACCCGATGAGGGCATCGGCATCCCCATCGAACTGCCTGGCTTTGCCGAAGGTTTTGCTGCGCTTCAATAGAAGCTTGCCATCAGATGCTTGACGCCTAGCGGGTGAAGGTCCACTTGGCCGTGGATGGAAGACGCTCAAGCCACGCTCCAAACGCTTGCCGACAGGGCGGCCTATAGCTCCGATCCTATTGTCCTGGTGCTCATTCTATTGGCCGCAGGGCTGATCGCAGTTCCGATCTTCCAGCGCTTTAAGCTTGGGGCGGTGCTTGGCTATCTGGCTGCAGGACTGGCCATCGGCCCCGCGCTAGGATTGGTTTCAGATATCGACGCGGTCGCTACCGTTGCTGAGTTCGGCGTCGTCCTTTTCCTGTTCATTATTGGTCTGGAACTGAAGCCAACAACGCTTTGGAGCTTGCGCAAGTCTATCTTTGGCTCCGGCAGCGGACAGATGCTGGGCTCAACCTTGCTGCTTTCGGGCGCGGCCATGATGTTTGGCTTCTCCTGGCAAAGTGCGCTGATCATTGGTTGGGCCCTTGCGCTCTCCTCCACGGCGATTGCCCTTGCTATCCTCGATGAACGGCATGAGCGCGAGACACCGCACGGTAAAGCGACATTCGGCATCTTGCTCTTCCAGGACCTCACTGTTGTGCCACTGCTCGCATTGGCTTCCATTCTTGCCCCGCGCGGTGATGGTGGCATGGGATTGACTGAGGCTGGGATAGCGCTTGGCGCCGTGGTCGCGTTGGTGGTCATCGGGCGGTTTATGCTCAATCCGCTTTTTCACATTCTCGCCAAGACAGGTGTGCGCGAAGTGATGACCGCCGGCGCGCTGATGATCGTGCTTGGCGCCGCCTTTGTGATGGAACAGGCTAACTTGTCGACAGCGCTTGGCGCACTTATCGCGGGCGTCATGCTCTCAGAAAGCGATTTCCGCCATCAGCTGGAAGCTGACATTGAGCCATTTCGCGGCCTCCTTATGGGTCTCTTCTTCCTGGCTGTCGGTCTTTCCATTGATCTTGGGGTTCTGACTGACCAGTTCCTGGTGATTTTGGCCATTACGCTGCTCGGCCTTATCATCAAACTCGGCGTTACCTATGCGGTGATGCGGATGATGGGGGAGGATCACGCCGCTGGCGTCAAAACCACTGCCTATGTTTGCCAGTTTGGTGAATTTGGCTTCGTTGTCTTCGGCGTCGCCTTGGCTGGCGGCCTGGTTGATGGACCAACACAGAGCATTCTGGCGTGTGCGGTGGCGCTTTCCATGGCACTGACACCGGTTCTCATCAATGCTGCCTATGCACTGACCAAAAACAAAACCAGCGAAACAATGGAGGAAGACTATTCCTCAGCGCAGGCAAGGGTGCTGATCATTGGTTTTGGCCGCTTTGGTCAGTTCGTTTCGCAGACCGTGCAAGCTGGTGGCGAACGTGTGACCGTTATTGACACCGATGCTGACCGTATCCGTGATGCCAAGCGCTTCAAGGCTCGCATCTACTATGGTGACGGCACACGGCTCGACATTTTGGCCGCGGCGGGCTTGGCACGCGCTGACATTCTGGCGGTTTGTACCGACGGTCGGGCGACCACCACACGGATCGTCGAAGCGGTGCGCGAAGCTTATCCTGATTTGCCGATTTATGCCCGTGCCTACGATCGCGGCCATGCTTTGGAACTGCTCAAAATTGGGGCGACGGAAGCTGTCCGCGAGACGTTCCATTCATCGATTGAGATGGGGCGGCAGGTGTTGCTTGAGCTTGGCATTCCAGAAGATGAAGCTGATTTCCGCGTGGCCGATGTGCGGGCGCGCGATGAGAAACGTTTTGCCATGCAGGCCGAAGACGGCATTTTGGCTGGGGTCGATCTGGTTTTTCCAACGGGCCAAGAGGTTCCCAAACCCAAACCGATGTTTGACCCCGTTCCCGAGCCACTTATCCAGACCGATGGCGAGGCAGAAGCCCTGTCGCCGGAAACCGAAGCTATCACCAAGGACGACACATAGATGGCTGAGGCCAAAGCACGCGAAGATGATGACACGGCACCGCGCTTCGTAACCGGCTCCACGATGCGTCACACCATCGTCATGACCGCCACCGGGTCGATTGGTCTGGTGGCGATTTTCATCGTCGATTTCGCCAACCTGTTCTACATTGCGCAGCTGGGTGAAACCGAGCTTGCTGCCGCCATCGGCTATGCCGGTACGCTGATGTTTTTCATCACCTCAGCTGCCATTGGCACCACGATTGGTATCACCGCGCTGGTGTCCCGCGCTCTGGGTGCGGGCGATAAGGATCGTGCGAAACAGACAGCCGGCACAGGTCTCATTTTCATCTTTGCGCTCATCAGCGTGCTTAGCCTTTTCTGCTGGCTTTTTCTGGAATCGCTTCTCTCCGGCTTGGGTGCCACCGATCGCACGCTAGAGGTGGCTATTGGCTTCCTTCAGATCGTCATCCCATCCATGCCGTTGCTTGCGCTCGGCATGGCCATGTCCGGCCTGTTGCGCGCCGTGGGGGATGCCAAGCGGGCCATGTATGTAACGCTTGGTGCCGGCGTCGCGGCTGCCATCATGGACCCGATCTTTATCTTCGCGCTGGATATGGGCGTGAACGGCGCTGCAGTCTCCACAACGCTCTCTCGCTTTGCTCTGCTTGGCATGGGCGTCTATGGCGCGATGAAGGTGCATGATCTGGTCACCGTGCCGAGCCAGGAGGCTCTGCGCATGCATCTGGGCGGGTTGGTGGCCATTGCCGTTCCGGCCATTCTCACCAATGTTGCAACACCGGTTGGCAATGCGATTGTCACCCGCGCTATTGCACCTTTTGGCGATGATGCTGTTGCTGGCTGGGCGATTGTCGGGCGCATCATTCCTGTCGCGTTTGGAGCGATCTTTGCCCTGTCGGGGGCCGTGGGGCCCATCCTTGGCCAGAACTATGGTGCTGGCCGAATTGACCGGGTTCAGCGCGCCTTTATGGACGCTCTCATCCTAATCCTGGCTTACTCGGTTGTGGTTTGGGCGATCTTGTTCCTTGCCCGCGATCCAATCGTTGCGCTGTTCGACGCTGAAGGCAACGCAGCAGGCCTGGTGATCTTGTTCTGCACCTATGTTGCGGCAAGCTTCATCTTCAATGGCGCTTTGTTCGTGGCCAATGCCTCCTTCAACAATTTGGGCTTTGCCACTTACTCCACCGTCTTCAACTGGGGCAAAGCCACCATCGGCACCCTGCCCTTCGTTTGGCTAGGCGCCCAGATGGAATGGGGTGGCGGCGGTGCGCAGGGTGTGCTGATCGGCCAAGCGCTGGGCTCGGTGGTTTTTGGTCTGGCGGCGGTGATCACCGCCTATCGAGTGATGCAAAAACTGGAACCACCCAAAGGCGATGCGCCCGTTGTCACGCATCGTCCAGAGCCAGCACCCTTCGCGTCGGGTAAGGCTGCCAGCTAGGCAATCTGATCACCCGCCTTTGTTGACTGGCTGCCGCTTGCCACCGCCGAGCACCAGGACATTGCCGAAGAGAGCCAATGCCACGCCAATGAACGCGAAGACGGTCCATTGGTAACCCTCAAACAGCGTGGACGAGGCCAAGGCGATCAGCGGAAAGATGACCGTGGCGTAAGAGGCACGCGCGCCGCCTATCCTGCCCAGCAAGGTGAGGTAACTCCAAAACGCGATCACTGAGGAGAACACAGCGAGCCAAACCAGAGAGCCGATGTACCCAGCGGTTGGTTCAATGGCGAAGGTGTGACCTTGCGCGAACGCCAACACGAACAACCAAATCACGCCGTAGAGCATGCCCCAGGCGTTGGTGGCGAGGATTGGCAATCCTCGTTTTTGTGCCCGTGCGGAGAGCACATTACCAGTGCAAAAGAACAAGGTACCGCAGATGCAAAGGCCCAAGCCCAAAAGCACATCGCGGTTGAGCGTGGTGCCCGTGATCTCCGGCCAAAACAGGAACCCAATTCCCAGTGCACCCAACAGAGCGCCCACCAACCGACGTGGCTCGGCACGCTGACCCATAAACGTAATGCCGATCAAGAAATTGATAATGGACGCAAGTGAGAACACAACTGCCAAGAGGCCCGCGGTGATCTCAATGCCGCCATAGTAGAAAAACAGAAAATTGGTGGAGAAAATGAAGAAGCCCATTGCGGCAAACAGCATGTGATCACGCAGCGAAAACCGCATGCGCTGGCCCGCCCAGAGCGCCCAGGCAAAAACCAGAACACCGGCGAGGGCGAACCGCCAAACGAGCGAAACTTCGGGCGCGATGGTGCCGAGCTGCATGCGCAAGGCCAACCAGCTGGTGCCCCACACAAAGCACGTGATGACATAAAGCGAGTAGTCATACCGCTCTAAGGCGGTATCACCTGTGCTTGTCGCAGGGGTGGTGGATTGCGTTGTCACAAAAAGAGGCCACATTGGGAGGAAACAAAGCCTCCCTTCTCATGAACGAGCCGTTATGACCACCCAGAGCGCGACGACCGATCTTCCCCGCCTTGGCCTAGCGCTGGGCGGCGGCGGTGCTCGCGGCTTATCGCATATCACCATCTTGGATGTGGTCGAAGAGCTGGGCCTACCCATCGCCTGCGTATCGGGCACCAGCATTGGGTCGATCATTGGTTGGGGTGTTGCATCCGGTCTTTCTGCGGGCGATATGCGCGCGTTTGTTCTAGAAACCGCCGAGGCCCGCGAGGTTGCGGCGCGGGCCTGGAAAATGCGCCCGAAAGGGTGGAACGAGTTTTCAAAATGGTTTGAGTTGCAGCTTGAACCTGAAGCGGTGCTGGACGCCTTCATGCCCGATGGTCTGGCGGCAAGCTTTGACCAATTGGTTCTTCCGCTGGCGGTTGTTGCGACCGATTATTATGGTTGGCACGCGCAGGTGATCAAAGACGGGCCCATTGCTCCGGCGGTTGCCGCCAGTATCGCGATCCCTTTTGTCTTCAAACCCGTGGTGCTTGACGGGCGGGTTCATGTGGATGGTGGCGTGGTAAACCCGCTGCCAACAGATGCTCTTGAAACGTGCGATCTGGTCGTCGCCGTGGATGTCGTTGGCGGCCCGAAACCAGATGGCGAAAATGGCGGAGGCAGTTTGGACACGCCTCCATCCCAGATGGATTCGATCTTTGGCTCCATGCAGATCGGCATGCAGACCATCACCAGCAAACTGCTCGAACTGCGACCGCCCGATGTGCTGATCACGCCACCCATTGCCGAGTTTCAAGTGCTCGACTTCCTCAAGACGAAAGAGATATTGGCCGCGTCCGATGCAGAGCGTGACACCATCAAGCGCGACATCAGCGTGGCAGTAGAGCGGTGGATGGCACGAGAAGTGGACGCGTAAGACGAGCTGCCAATCAGCCCTGGATTGCGCTCAACTTTGCAGCAAAGGCATCCACAGCATCAATGTAGCGCCCTTCAGCCACATCCTCTTGCGCGATGGCCAACGACGTTGCCAACGGTACAGGCAGAAGATCGTTCACACAGTCCACCGCCTTTTCTGGAGGAGAGTGTCCTCCACAGGTGAAAAACAAAGCAGTCCGTTCTGGCAATTGCGGCTTCTTTGCCAGAAAAGACCGCAGAGGCAACGCTGGATAGCTCGTCCAAATCGGGCTGCCCAAGATAACCAGATCATAGTCGCCAAAGGCAATGTCCGGCACGTTGATCGCTGGCAACTGACCTTTCACGCTGTCATAGCCAGCCAACAGATAGCGCAACCACCCAGATTGGTAGCGCGGGCATGTGATCACGTCGATCTCAGCACCAAGCGCAGCTTGGAGCGCGTGCGCAACTTTCGCGGTCGTGCCGGTCCGGGAGTAGTAGAGAACCAAGGATTTCATCTTTGAACGCTGCTCCGATTGAAATCCCAACCTGCCTGCCGTGATGCGTCAATTGCATGAGCGGTCAGGGCCAGAAGTGAAAAGACCGGAGGTCGTACGCGTTCGACCGGCACCACTCCTCAACCACGATGCATTTCACTTGGCCACGGAAGGATCGCCCATCTTGAGCCGCTCGCCATTGACTGCGGTCAACGGGATTGCGGCCACCCACAAAGATGAGAAATCAGCTATCGGCGCAGACAGCGGCGACAGCACCTGCAAACACGTGTCGCCGCCGTTTGATTGGAACGTTACTTCGTCCCGAACATCCGGTCGCCCGCATCACCCAGGCCTGGCACGATATAGCCGTGATCGTTGAGGCGTTCATCGATGGCAGCGGTCACCACTGGCACATCAGGATGGTTTTTGGTGAAACGCTCCACCCCTTCCGGTGCGGCGAGCAAGCAGACAAAGCGAATGTTGTGAGCACCACGCTCTTTCAGCTTTGTCACGGCCGCTGACACAGAATTGGACGTGGCGAGCATGGGATCAAGAACGATGACAAGACGGTCCGACAGGTCTTCTGGCGCCTTGAAATAGTACTCCACCGGCTGAAGGGTTTCAGGGTCCCGATAAAGGCCGATATGGGCAACGCGGGCAGCAGGCACCAAGTCGAGCATGCCTTCCAAAAGGCCGTCTCCAGCACGAAGGACAGAGGCAAAGACCAGTTTCTTGCCAGAAAGCTTGGGTGCCATCATCGGCTGAATGGGCGTTTCGATCTCGACTTCTTCGGTCTCTAGATCGCGTGTCGTCTCGTAGCAAAGCAGGTGGGAGATCTCGAACAACAACCGGCGAAACGACGCGGTGGAGGTGTTCTTATCCCGCATCAAGGTGAGCTTGTGCTGGATCAGCGGGTGATCGACAACGGTTACGCCTTGCATGCGGGGCTCCTTGTTTTGTGCGGCGCCCTGTTCATGCCCAACAGGTCAGGCGCTGGCAAGCGCGGTTTCCAACTTGCCCAAGAGTTTTTGCCGCGTTGGCTCGTCAACAAAAGCCGCGTTCAGTGCATTGCGCGTTAGCATGGCACGCATCGCCGTTTCGTCACCGCCAAGCAAATGCACCATTGTCTCAACATCTTTGGCAAGCGTCGTGTGGAAATGCGGCGGATCATCGGAATTGGCTGTCAGCTTAATGCCTGCATTGTGCAGTTGTTTGGCAGGATGCGCATCCAGACCGTCAACTGCGTTGAGCACCACATTAGAAACCGGACAGACCTCTAGGGTTATGCCTTTGGCCGCTATCTCGGCCATCAGGGCCTCGTCTTCGGCGGCGCGAACACCATGACCAATACGTGTGACGCCCAAGGAGATCGCATCGCGGATAGTCGGCGGTCCAGTCCACTCGCCAGCATGTGCCGTGAGACCCAAACCTGCACCAGCACAGCGCGCGAAAGCATCGTTGGCATCAAGAAGCGAGCCTGCCACTTCACTACCAGCAATACCAAAACCGGCGATCAACGGATTGGTCTTGGCTGCCTCTATCGCGATATCAGCAGCGCGATTGATCGCCTGGGTGCCGAAATGGCGAACCCCGGTGGGGATCATGCGGCTAACAATGCCATGATCGACCTCAGCCCGTTTGATGCCATCAGCCAACGCATTCAGATAGGCCATCGGCTCAACGCCAGCTTGCTCGGCATGGTCGGTAGAAGAAAAGGTTTCGGAGTAAATGGCTCCTTGCGCAGCCAGGCCTGATGCATAAGCGTAAGCAAGATTGCTGTAATCCTCTGCCCGCGTGAAAACGCTCGCCACCCGATCATAGGCACTTAAGAAGCTGTCAAAGTCCGACCAGATGTAGCCATTCTCACCGTTGATCAAACCGGTGATGTCCTGGCCGTTACGATGGGCGAGTTCGCGCACCAGATCAGTTGGTGCTGCACCCTCAATGTGACAGTGCAGTTCAGCCAGTGGGATTGGGGAAGGCGTTTGGGTCAAAGGATCGATGTTCCATGTTTGCCAGCTGGCAGGCCGAGCCATTTGGCTGCCGTTTCTCCAATATCGGCAAAGGTGGTTCGTACCCCAGCAGAGCCTGGCTCCAAATCCTTTGCCAGCATGAGGACGGGAACACGCTCACGGGTATGGTCCGTGCCAACCCAGCTTGGGTCGTTGCCATGGTCGGCGGTGAGCATCAGGAGGTCGCCTTCTTTCATGGCGTCCATGAAACGAGGCAGTTGGCGATCAAACCGCTCCAGCGCATCTGCATAGCCCGGGATGTTGCGACGGTGCCCAAACTCAGAGTCAAATTCCACGAAGTTTGCGAACACCAAATCGCCATCCTGTGCAGCTTTCTCGCCTTCGAGCGTGCCCATCAGCACATCGAACAAAGGCTCGATGCCCGGCACTTTGCGAACCTCATCAATGCCGTGCATGGCGAAGATATCTCCCAGCTTGCCGAGGGCGATAACCCTGTTGCCTGCGTCCTGCACCCGGTTGAGCACAGTGGGTTCAGGTGGTGGCACCGCATAGTCTTTGCGATTGGGGGTGCGCTTGAACGTCTCAACCGTTTCACCAACAAAGGGGCGTGCAATCACGCGGCCAATGTTCAGCGGGTCGATCAGCTTGCGCGCAACCTTGCAGATCTCATAGAGCCGTTCGAGGCCAAAATGCTCTTCGTGTGCTGCGATTTGAAGAACTGAATCCGCTGACGTGTAGACGATGGGTTTGCCGCTTGCGATGTGCTCAAGGCCATACTCAGCGATCACAACCGTGCCTGAACCATGTTCGTTGCAGAGTGTACCCGGTAGGCCCGCTTGGCTGATGAAGTCATGCATCAGATCATCTGGAAAGGCTGGCTTGGTGTCAGGGAAATAGCCCCAGTCAAACGGCACGGGCACACCGGCAATCTCCCAGTGACCCGACGGCGTGTCCTTGCCATTTGAGACTTCACTGGCGGCGGCGTAGCGCCCTGCAACGCTTTCTGTTTCAAGGTTTGGCGGGACAGCGCCAGATGCAAGTTCCACTGCTTTCCCAAGACCCAAGCGCGTGAGGTTAGGAAGGTGGAGAGGCCCCGCACGCAGGCCTTCCTTGTCACCGGTACCGTTCGCGCAAGCTTCAGCGATATGACCGACCGTGTTGGCGCCGGTATCTGGTGTGTCGTGATTAAAGAAAAGATGCGCATCCGGCGCGCCGCCAATGCCGACGCTATCGAGCACAACCAGAAAAACGCGGGGCATCAGACACCTCCAGCGGAAGGGGCGAGACGCCGGTAGACGTTGGCGCGCGATGCAGGCGCATCGCCTAAGTTGATCGCAGCGGTGACTCGGCGCGCTGCCTCCTGCGCTGTTGCCTCATCGCGGGCAAGCACACGGGCCAGCGGATCGCCTTTGGAAATCAGTGCGCCAACATCGGTAATGTGCGTAAGACCAACCGCGTGATCGATGGGGTCCGCCGGGTTTGTGCGACCACCGCCAAGCGCGACCACCGCATTGCCGATGGCGCGTGTGTCCATCGCGCTCACCGTTCCGGTGGCCAGTGCTGGGACATCAATGACAATCGGCGCGGTGGGCAGATGATCCTGGTAACGGTCAACAAAATCACCAGGCCCGCCGAGCTGTGTCACCATCTCGCTGAACTTTTCCGCCGCTTTGCCGGAATCCAAAGCCTCAGCGACTTTTGCCAGGCTCTCAGCTTCAGGGGCCAGTCCGCCAAGAACGAGCATGTCCGCGCATAGAGCCAGCGTGATCTCTCGAACCCTCGGGTCCTGGGCTTCGCCGGTGAGGAACTCCACTGCCGTTGCCACTTCCACCGCGTTGCCGGCAGCGTGGCCAAGCACTTCGTTCATGTCAGTGAGAAGCGCTGATGTTTTGGTGCCAGCGCCATTGGCGACTGCCACCAGACTTTCCGCCAACGCTTCCGATTGCTCATGGCTCGGCATGAAAGCGCCAGAGCCAGATTTTACATCGAGCACCAAGCCATCGAGACCAGCAGCAAGCTTTTTTGACAAGATCGATGCTGTGATGAGGTCAATGCTCTCCACCGTCGCTGTCACGTCACGGATGCCATAAAAACGCTTATCGGCGGGGGCAAGCGACGCCGTTTGTCCGATGATGGCGCAGCCACAGGCTTCGGTGACTTTGCGAAACGTCTCATTGTCTGGCTGGGTGGTGTAGCCGGGAATGGAATCCATCTTGTCCAGCGTGCCACCGGTATGACCTAGGCCGCGCCCGGAAATCATCGGCACATAGCCACCACAAGCTGCCACAATGGGCGCAAGCATCAGCGAGAGATTGTCGCCCACTCCGCCAGTGGAGTGCTTGTCGAGTGCCGGGCCGTCCAGATGGCTCCAATCGAGCACATCGCCAGAGTCGCGCATCGCAAGGGTGAGAGCGACACGCTCGTCCATTTCCATGCCGCGGAAAAACACTGCCATGGCAAAGCTGGAGATCTGCGCATCGGTCACGGCACCATTGGTCATGCCGTGGACGAGAAAGTTGATTTCCTCAGACGTTAGCGTACCGCCATCGCGTTTCTTGGCAATCAGTTCTTGGGGTAGGTAAGCCATGCGCGACTTTGTCAGTGTTCAGCCAGATCGGCAACCACAGCGCGGATGAGTTTGGTGAGGTTTGGCACAATGGTTGCGCCAACGTCCTTGGTCTCATGGTGTGAGAGAGCTTCACCCGTCATACCGGCACCGAGATTGGTGATGGATGAGATGGCCAGCACATTAAGCCCGTGAAAGCGGGCCAGGATGGTTTCAGGCACCGTCGACATGCCGACCGCATCCATACCCATCGTACGGGCCATGCGGATTTCAGCGGGTGTTTCGAAGCTCGGGCCCAAAAACCACCCATAAACGCCTTCATGAAGTGCAATGCCTTCGGCCTCAGCGAGCTGTTTGGCACGGGCGCGCATGGCTGGGTCATAGGCATCGACCATGTTGGCAAACCGAGCATCACCCTCTACGCCAATGAGCGGATTGCGACCAGAAAAGTTAATGTGATCGTTGATCAGCATCAGTGATCCAGGAGCCATCTTTTCATGCAAGCTGCCGGCCGCATTGGTGAGGATGAGGCTCTCCACACCAAGGCCCTTAAGCGTTGCGATCGGCACCGCCATGGCGTCAGCCTCGCCGGTCTCATAAGCATGCACACGGCCTGCTAAAACAGCGACTTCAACACCTGCCAGCTTGCCTATCACCAGGTCAGCTGCGTGGCTCGATACGGTTGAGTGTGGGAAGTGCGGCAGATCAGTGTAGGCGATACGAACCGCATCCTCGATCTCATCCACCAGTCCGCCAAGTCCTGACCCCAGAACCAAACCGAGTTTGGGCGCAGCGTTCGGCAAACGCGCGCGGATGACGGAAACTGCATCGGACATACTAGTCGTCTTTCAGGTTAAACGCGTGGGGCAGAAGATCGCCAACGGTGGTTTCCAACATGATCTCATGCGGGGAAACAATGATCACCGGTACGGCAGCGTTTTGCGCAAATTCAGCCAGGCGTTGTCGGCAGCCACCGCAAGGCGAGGCGAGGCCCCATGGCTCACTCTCGGCTTGCGTGTCCGTTTTACCGCCGGCGACCGCTACAGCCCTGATTGTGCGGGCACCCGCTAACGCCATCGCCGCGATCGCGCCGGCCTCGGCACAACTGCCAAGGGGATAGGCTGCGTTTTCGACATTGCAGCCAGGATAGATCGAACCGTCCTCGGCAAGCACTGCCGCGCCCACGCGATAGTTCGAATAGGACGCATAGGCCGTCTCGCGTGCCTTGCGGGCCGCATCGACCAAGGCCGTTCTTTGTGCCTCGTCCATGCCTAGCGTTCCTTCACATAGGGCACGCCACCGGCCTTGGGCGGATCAGCACGACCGATGAAACCAGCGAGCAGAACGACGGTGAGAATGTAAGGCAGCGCCTGCACAATCTGCACCGGCACTTCTCCGATCAAGGGCAGGTCACGGCCTTGCAGCACAATGCCCAGCGCCTCGAGGAAGCCAAACAGCAGGCAAGCATAGAGAACTGGCACGGGCTTCCATTTGGCGAAGATGAGCGCGGCCAAGGCAATAAAGCCCTTACCGGCAGACATGTTGGGCACAAAGCTTGCAGATTGCGCCGTGGAGAGATAGGCGCCTGCGAGCCCGCAAAGCATGCCGCAAATGATGACCGCTTGATACCGCATCAAAGTCACCGAAATACCGGCGGTATCAACAGCTGCTGGGTTCTCACCAACGGCGCGCAGGCGCAGGCCAAAGCGCGTGCGGAACACCACAAACCAAGTGACCGGTACGGCCAAGAAACCGATATAAACCAGCAAGTTGTGGCCGGATATCAGATCAAAATAGATCGGCCCAATTATCGGCACGTCTTGCAGACTTTCGGCGCCAAGCCAGGTGATCGGCGTGAACCGCGCCTCATCATCCAAACCGGGTGTGCGTCCGCCGCGTTGGAAATAGGCATGGCCGATCAGAGCTGTGAGACCGGCGGCCAAAAAGTTGATTGCAACGCCCGACACGATCTGATTGCCGCGCGCTGTGATGCAGGCAAAGCCATGAACAAGCGCAAGCAAGACCGAGACCAAGATGGCTGCCCCAAGCCCGAGCCATACATTGCCTGTGACCGCACCAATAGCAGCAGCAGCAAAGGCGGCTGCCAGCATCTTGCCCTCAAGCCCGATGTCGAAAATGCCGGAACGTTCAGAGTAGAGGCCAGCAAGGGCCGCAAACAGCAACGGCATAGAAAGCCGTACGGTGGAATCGAGAAGCAGAATGAAGCTTTGAAAACTCTCCATGGGCTCTACTCCGCTGCCTGGCCAGCCGCGGCAGACGCTTCACGGACTTTGCGGCGATCATAGAGCGCGTTGAAGAACCCGACGATGGCGGGGCGGAACAGCCCTTCAAGGGCACCGGCGAAGAGGATCACCAAACCTTGGATGGCGATGATCATATCGCGCGTGATCGAAGGCATGGAGAAGGCAAGCTCCGCGCCACCTTGGTAAAGTGCGCCAAACAGAAGAGCGGCCAGAACAATACCAATCGGGTGGGCACGCCCCATGAGGGCAACAGCAATGCCGACAAAACCGGCACCACCGGCAAACTCCAAGATCAGGCGGCCGTGCACGCCCATGATCTCGTTGATGGCCATCATGCCAGCCAAGCCACCGGAGATGGCCATGGCGATCATGATCAAACGCGGGGGGCGCATGCCTGCATAAACGGCGGCCGTTGGGTTCTGTCCTAGCGTACGCATCCGGTATCCGAGCCGGGTGCGCCAGACCAGCACCCACACCAAAAACGCCATGATGAGGGCTAGGAAGAGCGAAATGTTGGTCTGCGCGCCACCAAGGTTCATGCCGAACCAGTCGAAGAACCAATCGATGCGTGGAATACGGCCGCCCTCTTCAAAGGTGCGCGACTCCGGTGCCATTGACCCTGGCTGGCGGAAAACGTTGACCAGCATATAGGTCATCAGCGCAGCCGCGATGAAGTTGAACATGATGGTGGTGATAACGATGTGGCTGCCACGCTTGGCTTGTAGATAGCCAGGCACAAAAGCCCAAAACGCGCCGAACGCCGCGCCGGCCATGATGGCGAAGGGTGCTGTGATCCACCAAGGCACTAATGTGTCCATAAACAGGCAGACCAATGCCACGCCGAGACCAGCAACATAGGCTTGACCCTCGCCACCGATGTTGAACAACCCCGCATGGAAAGCCACCGCCACAGCGAGCCCTGTGAAGATGAAATTGGTTGCGTAGTAGAGCGTGAAGCCAAGCCCTTCGCCGTACCCGAAAGCGCCGAACAGCATCAGCTCAACCGCTTCGAGTGGGTTCTCACCAACGGCGATCACCACCAGACCGGCGACCAGAAAAGCAGCGGCCAGGTTCAACAGTGGGATCAGGCCAAAATCGACCCAACGAGGAAGTTCACCTCTGCTCATCGCACCCTCGCTTCATCGCACTCTTGGCTCATCCTTTGCCCCGCCGTTCAAGATAGCCTTCCTGCACCAAGTGATCGCGTAGAAACGGTACAAACCCTACTTCGCGCCTATCGGCATCGGCACACTCCCAAACGGGGCCACCATCAGCGCAGACCTCATAAACGACATCACTGGCAACGTTGATCTGTTCCAGTGTGGCAAGTGCCTCTTCACCGCGACCGAGGCGCGCTTCGATGCCCGCCCAACCAGCCAAACGGCCTGGCTCACCGCTCATGGCTGATGGGCTGTCAAACTGTGTCAGTTGGCTTTCATATGTCGGGATGAGGTCGGGATTGTCTGAAACATCCACCGGCTCTCCATCGCGCACAGTGAAGAACCTCGGCGGTGGCGCGGAGCACGCATAGCAATCGAAGGTGTAGAGGAAGCTTTGATCGGCAACTTCTATCTCTCCAAAACCGTTCTCATCGGCATCCCACACCGTGTAACCGCCATCGAACAGACCAAGCTCGTGGACTTGCCAAACACCACCAGGGGACAAAGCGGCGATCTGAATACGGTCGCAGCAATGAGCGCCACCGGTGTAGCTCGATGCAATGAGTTCTGGCTCAGGTGTCGATGGATCGATGTTCACAAGCTGCATGCTTGCGGGCAGGAAGGGGAAGAAGCTTGGCTCACCCTCAAAACGCAAAACCTCGCCGTTGGCGTCTTCAAGCACATAGACCGGTGTTATTGTGTCATCGCTGTTGGCTTGCGCTTCGATCCGCGCGGTGATGCCACCCAAGGTCAGCGTGTTTGGGCCTGTTTCGCTGTACTCATCCAGGGTGATCCCCAGCACCGGATCGGGCTCGGTGGACGGTGCCGCGCTTGGCCCTTTTTGGGCAAGGGTCGGCGTTGCAATAAGGCAAAACGCTGCACAAACGACAAAAGCACGGTTCATTGTGCAGCCTCCACAGCTTGGCCCTGGTTAGCGGCACCGTCGATGCCAGCCATCATCAGACCAATCTCATTTTCATCGGTATCTTGCGGCATACGTTCACCTACTATTTCGCCACCGCACATCACCAGAATCCGGTCGGAGAGACCGAAAATCTCATCAAGCTCCACCGAAACCAAAAGCACCGCTTTACCTGCATCACGCATGGCGATGAGCTGTTTGTGGATGAACTCAATGGCACCAATGTCCACGCCGCGCGTTGGTTGACCGACCAGCAGGACGTCAGGGTCCTGCTCCATTTCGCGAGCGATAACGATTTTTTGCTGATTGCCGCCTGAGAAGTTCGCTGTTTTCAGGCGGCAGTTGGGCGGTCGGATATCGTACTTTTCAATGTGCGCTTTGGCATGATCGCGCACAGCATCAACATCCAGCACGAACTTGCCGCCAATATCATCATGGTCGTGATAGCCAAGGACAGCGTTTTCGTTTTCTTCAAAGCTCTTAACCAGGCCCATGCGCAATCGATCTTCGGGCACATGGCCCATGCCGAGATGTCGTGCTTCAGCTGGGTCGCCGGTGCGGGACAGCGTCTTGCCATTGATGACAACTGATCCGGCGCTTGGTGGAACAATGCCTGAAACCGCCTCAAGCAGTTCCGACTGGCCATTGCCTGAGACGCCGGCAATGCCAACAATCTCGCCGCGACGCACGTCAAAGGAGACGTTTTTCACGCGGTCAACGCCGAACTTGTCCGTGACGGTGAGGTTCCTCACTTCCAAGGCCGCCTCGCCGGGCTTGGCCTCGCCTTTGTCGACTTCCAGCAACACCCGGCGACCGACCATCTGTTCGGCAATCTCCGATGGGTTGGTATCAGCGGTTTGAAGCGTGGCCACCATCGCGCCACGTCGCATCACCGAAACCTCATCGGTAACAGCCATGATCTCGCGCAGCTTGTGGGTGATGAGCAAAATCGTTTTGCCCTGGTCGCGCAATTGGCGCAGGATTTTGAAGAGATTATCAGCTTCTTCAGGCGTCAAGACGCCTGTCGGCTCATCGAGTATGAGGATATCAGCACCACGATAGAGCGCCTTCAAAATCTCCACGCGTTGCTGCAGGCCGACCGAAAGCTCCGACACGATGGCGTCTGGATCGACGGTCAGACCATAGGTTTCGCTGAGGTGTTTGAGGTCTTTGCGAACCTTCTCTCGCCCGGCTTGCAAAAGGGCTGCGCCCTCAGCGCCCAACATGACGTTCTCAATAACGGTGAAGTTGTCGACCAGCATGAAGTGCTGATGGACCATGCCAATGCCGTGGGCGATAGCATCGTTGGAGGAGCGAATGGAAACCTTCTGGCCACCGACAAAAATGTCGCCATCGTCGGCTTCGTAAAAGCCGTACAGAATGGACATGAGGGTGGACTTGCCGGCGCCATTTTCCCCCACGATCCCATGGATCGATTGGCGCGCGACCTTCAAATCAATGTGCTTGTTGGCATGGACCGCGCCGAAGCGCTTGTCGATGCCACGCAACTCAATCGCCAGCGTGTTCGATGAAGCAGCTGATGAAGGTATGGGTTCAGCGTTGGTCGTTTCTGTCACGGCTTATTGCCCTGCCGATTGGAACAATGGCCGGTCCCACTATAGGGGACCGGCCGATGTCTCTTGATGGCTTACTCGATAGGGCAGGTTGAATCAGAGCGGTAGTCATGGACAACAACTTCGCCGGAAGCAATTGCCTGAGCAGCTTCATCGACTGCGACACGCATCTCATCTGAAATCAAGGCCGCGTTGTTATCATCATCAGCCCAACCGACTGCTCCCTCGGCCAGACCAAGAACGACAATGCCATCTTCAACATCGCCACCTGTCTCCATCGCGTCTGAGAAATAGTCATAAACGGCGACATCAACGCGCTTGAGCATAGACGTTAGCACGGACCCAGGATGCAAACCATTTTGGTTGGAGTCCACACCGATGCCCAAAACGCCAGCGTCAGCAGCAGCTTGCAGCACACCGATGCCTGTACCACCGGCTGCGTGAAACACAACATCAGCTCCAGATGAGATGTGGCTTTGGGTGATTTCGCCGCCACGCACCGGGTCGTTCCATGCCGCCGGTGTGGTGCCGGTCATGGCCCAAACCACCTCCACATCTTCATCGGCTGATACCGCCCCCTGGGCGTATCCGCACTGGAAGGCTGAGATCAGTGGAATGTCCATTCCGCCAACAAAGCCGACTGTGCCTGTCTCTGAGGCCATCGCTGCCAGGATGCCAACCAGGTACGATCCTTCGTGCTCTTTGAAAAGAATTGAGCGCACATTCGGAAGATCGACAACGCTGTCCACGATCGCAAACTGCGTGTCAGGGAACTCGGCTGCCACCGTTTCGACAGCCGTAGCGTGCAGGAAGCCGATGGCGATGATCGGGTTAAGACCTCGACGCGCGAAGTTACGGAGAGCCTGTGCGCGTTGCGCGTCGTTCTGGATCTCAAAATCGGCATACTCGATACCGGTTTCCTCGGAGAACCGCTCTGCGCCGGTATAGGCTGACTGATTGAAGCTCTCATCAAAACGGCCACCAACATCGTAAACAATGGCCGGATTGATATCGTCGGCAATGGCTGGGACAGTAAGAAGTGCACCCAGAGCCGCTGTGGCGAGCAGTTGTTTGATCATGTATTCACCTCCGTTGAGACCCTTTTGGGCCTGCCCTTACCGGTGGTTTTGTTGGTTCTTACAACACCGGCCGGGCGTTAAGCTGTTCAGCTTTGAAAGCTGCACAAAGGCATTCTTCCTAAAAGCTGACAGCGACCCTAAGCCATTGGGCACAGAGAGCAAGAGGGTGTGGGTTTTGTCGCAACGGAATAGAACCGACATTCTGTGGGCGACTGTCAGTTCTCTAAGTCAGGAGGCCGGATGTAGGCTAGCTTCGGTGGTCGCCGCTGAAGCATCCAGGGTCAAAAGGCAGATCGCCAAGTTGCCGCTGGTCCATTGCTTGAAGGGCCGGGTGTGAGAGCGGATCTGCGCGATAGCGTCGCCGCTCCCTCAGTTTCTGGCAATGATGATAGCGCACCTGCTGATCCTGATATCGGTGCATGGAGTGTTTGAACAGTTGGTAAAGTGGTTTTAGCATACCTCTATCCATAAACTCGCCTTCTCAGAAATCCATGGATATCCTCATCACTTTGATATAGATTTTCTATATGAACCTTCTTAACCTCATTCACCTCAACGGCCTGCGTGCCGTCGAAACCGTTGGCCGGCATGGCAACCTTTCTGACGCGGCCAACGAACTTGGCGTGACGCCGGGCGCTGTCAGCCAACAAATCCTCAAAGTTGAAAAACAGTTGGACCGCCGGTTCTTTGAACGCACGGCGCGCGGGCTGGAACCAACAGCGTTGGGTGCCAAAGCCCTGCCCTATCTGACGTCAGGTATGCGCGACCTTGCCGCAGGTGCAGCGCTCATGCGCGGCGATCAAGATGACAGGCTCATCCTCTCCGTACCACCAGTATTTGCCGCAAAATGGCTGGTCTGGCGGCTGGGGCGGTTTCACGATGCACACCCCCATGTGACGGTTCGCGTTGATGCCACGATGAAACTGGTTGACATGCCAACCTCAGATGTTGACCTGTGTATCCGGGTGAGCGAGCGATCTTCACCTGATGTGAAAACAACCCGCTTGCTTCGTCAGCGCGTTTTTCCGGTGTGCAGCCCGGTGATTGCGCAGCAGCTTAAAACGCCGCGTGACCTTCTCAACGTTCCCGTCGTCCGCGACCAGCTTTCCATGTTTGATTGGGATCTTTGGTTTAACGAGGATGAGCCACGTGATGCTGAGCTGCAAAATGGGCCAACCTTTTCCGATGCGTCGTTGTGTTTGGACGCATGCATTGCGTGCCAAGGTGTTTTTCTGGCGTGGGATACAGTGGCCTGCGACGCACTGGCCGCTGGCTCGCTGGTGGCGCCGTTTGAGCGCAAAGTTGCAACGCCATACACCTACCAGCTTCTGGAACGACCGGGCGCACTGAAAGGTCGTGCGATCAACCAGTTCAAGACGTGGCTGATCGACGAGTTACGCGGCTCTCTTGGTGATGCGGTCGATTGGTAGACGAACACGCATAAAAAGATGCCTCGGCGCTATGGCCCGCGACTGGAACCTGCTAAGGCGCGGCCATGAAAAGCCCGACCACACCCGTCCTCACCCTCGCCTTCGTCGCCCATGACGCCAAAAAAGATCAGATGGTGGAGTTTGCCAAACGCCATGCTGAAGCGCTGCGCGGCCATCGTATCGTGGCCACCGGCACGACAGGTGGTAAAGTGAAAGAGGCTGCCCCGCACCTGCCTGTGAGGCTTCTCAAAAGCGGCCCTCTAGGCGGAGACCAGCAGATCGGTGCCTTGATCGCGGAAAGTGGGATTGATGCTCTGTTCTTCTTCGTCGACCCGCTCTCGCCGATGCCACACGATGTGGATGTTAAAGCGCTGATGCGGTTGGCACTTGTCTACAATGTACCCATGGCGCTTAACCTTGCGACGGCGGAAGCGCTTTTGACGGACCTTGTCGCCACGGTTCCCGACCGTTAAAGCGGTTTGACCGCGACGCTCCGTCGCTCTCTTCATTTCTTTTTCAAGGCCCACGCCATGGCTGAACGTCGTCGCCCCGAGCTTGTTACCCCATTCCCTGTGCTGATCGCTGATCTCGGCGGCACTCATGCTCGTTTTGCTCTGGTGAGCGATGCGCATGCCAGGGAACAGGGGTTTGCGCAGGTTCGTACACGCGAACACCCAGATGTGGAATCGGCCATTCAAACCGGGGTGCTCGACCAAACCTCGCTGATCCCGCGCACGGCTATCTTAGCAGTTGCTGGCCCAACACTTGGCGACACGTTCAAGCTGACCAATGCCGATTGGGAAATCGACCCCAAGCGCATTATCGACCGTTTGGGCTTTGATTGCGTGATTGCGATCAATGATTTTGAGGCACAAGCTTTGGCGCTGCCGGATCTTCAACCACAAGACTGGCATGTCATTGGCACCAAAACACCGTCCCGCCGCGGGACCAAACTGGTGCTTGGCCCTGGTACCGGTCTTGGCGCTTCAACGCTGGTCGACTCGATGGGCATGTGGATCACAGTCCCTGGAGAAGGTGGCCATGTGGCCATCACACCGGAGAATGACGAGGATGATCGCCTTTTCGCGCACCTCACACAAGGTGAGCAGCGCCGACTTGGCGGCGAGCAATTGGTATCCGGCGAGGGTCTAGAAAGGCTCTATCACGGCCTGGGGGCTGTTGATGGCGTCGACGCCCCACTGGTCAAAGCCGCTGACATCACCGAAGCGGCCAATGCAGGTGATGCTCTGGCGATCAAGGCGGTTGAACGCTTCGTGGTTTATCTTGCGCGCGTCGCGCGCGAGTTGGCCTTGGCGGTTATGCCAACCGGTGGCGTGTTTATCGCCGGTGGCATCCCACCACGCATTCTGCCGTTTATTGACCGTTCTGATTTTCGCGCCGTTTTTGAAGCTGGATATCCGCACGAAGAGAATCTGCGCGAGTTTGCCACCGTCGTCGTAACCCATGAGCGCCCGGCCCTTGCTGGCCTTGGTAGCTTTGCCCGCACACCAACCCGCTTTATGGTCGATGTGGGTGAGCGGATGTGGGTACGTAGCTAGCGCGCTGCCCCTAACGTTGTTTGCCTGGTCCGTTCCAAGGGTCCTCAGGCCAATCATGCTTCGGGTAGCGGGCACGCATATCTTTGCGGACATCTTTCCAGCCAGCACGCCAGAAAGCTGAAAGGTCGGATGTCAGCGCTATGGGACGCTGCGCGGGCGAGAGCATTTCGATCAAAAGAGGCTGATCATCCACGCCAAAGGTTGGGTGGGAATCCAGGCCATAGAGCGCTTGAGGCCGCACCGAGATCGCTGGTCCTGCAGGATGATCGTAGAGGATGCGTGTCCGCTGATCACCTCTTAACCCGACCGAAGACGGCCACTGCCTTTCAAAGGCCTGGCGTTCATCCCAATCAAGGGCAGCCTCCAAAGCCTTGTGCAGACGTTCAACGGAAAATGGCGGTGCGCTGGTGCCTTCCAGGAGCGTAGGCAGCCACATATCGAGACGATCCATCAGCGCGTTGGGTGCGGCGCGTGCAGCGTGAAAAGCCTCATGACGGGCAAGCAAAGCAAGCTTTGCTTTGTCCCGTTCAGCCAAGCTTGCAAGACCTTTGGCTTGCACATGCGCGATGATCTCCGGCAATGCATCCATGCCGGTTTTGCGTGGTTGCGCTTCAGAAGAAAGGGCAATCGCGCCGAGTCTTGTTTCTTTGCGAACGCGTACGGTCCAACTGGTGGGATCGAAGGTCTTCACCTCGTCTTCGATGATCTGCGCAGCAAGTTCATCACGCACCACGTCCTCCGCAACAGGCACAGCAAGGCGTATATCTGGAACGCGTGCGGTTCCGGTTTTACGACCGCCGCCCAGATCGACCACCACAAGGTAAGGCGCGTTGGCGAGTGGCTGATGGGTTTCCAATGTGGCCTGCATGCCCTGGGCGAGCTTGTACGTTGCACGCTGGCCATCATCTTTTTGACGCTTGGCAAGCCGATCTGGATAAGCACGCAGCAGATGCAGGGCGAACGTTGCCTCGTCAGGTATCGGATGAGACTGTGCCTTGCCTAAGAACCTGGCATGCAGCGATCGGAGCCGCTTGGCGATGTGTCGATCCTGCAAGGCCGACTTAAGACGCTGTGCCCCGTTGAGGACGCCTCGTTCGGCGAGTTCACCTGCCAGTATGGCGGTCCATGCCGCATCGCTTTGTTCGTTGCTGCGTGCACGTTCCAGCATCGCGGCAAGGCGCGGATGGGTGGGTCGGCTTGCGATCTGTGCGCCCAACTGGGTCCCAGCTCCCCTGTAATCCAGGGCTCCGAGACTTTGTAGCAAAAGTCCTGCCTCATCCCATGCGCGCTGCGGTGGCTGATCAAGAAAAGGGACTGCATCACGCTCCAAGGCGCCCCAAAGCGCCATGGTAAGGCGCGCGCTGGAAAGGTCCGCATCGAGTATTTCAGGACGATCTTGCGCCGGTCGACCACCTTCCTCCTCCCGCCGCCAAAGCCGGATGCAGTGGCCAGGTGTCAAGCGACCCGCGCGCCCGCGCCGTTGATCGATGGACGCACGGCTGGCAGCTTTGGTTTCTAACCGTGTGACACCACGCACCGGGTCATAGGTTGGCCGTCGAGCAAGGCCAGAGTCGACCACAATACGAACGCCGGGAATGGTGAGACTGGTTTCCGCGATAGCGCTGGCAACAACCAGTTTACGACGCCCTTCAGAATCAGGCTTCAGAGCGGCGTCCTGCGCTGGTCTTGATACCGCTCCATAAAGGGCATGCACGGCGACCTGATCGCTCACCGCTTGGCGTAATGCCGAGCAAGCAGCTTCAATTTCTCTTTGGCCAGGCAGAAAAATCAGCCCATCACCCTCAAAACGCTTCAGGGCTTTGATCGCCGCTTCGACCACACCATCGACGGCGGGCAAGCTTGTCGGTTCGTGGTGTGTTGTGACGGGAAACATGGCGCCGTCACTGGTGATCGTTTCACACCGACCGTGATCAGCGAAAAGGCTCTGGAACTTCGCACCGTCGACGGTGGCCGACATCGCCATCAGACGCAGATCCGGACGTAATACAGTGTGCGCTTCCAACGCAAAGGCAAGACCAAGATCAGCCGCCAAGGCGCGTTCATGCACCTCATCGAACATCACCAGTCCAACACCGTGAAGTTCTGGAGCGTCCGCGATCATGCGCGTGAAAACACCATCGGTGACCACTTCCAGTTGGGTGGAACGGCTCACATTGGTATCGAACCGCACCCGATGCCCGACTCGTTGGCCAACCTTCTCTCCCAGCTCGTCAGCCATGCGTCTTGCTGCTCCAAGGGCCGCCAGTCTCCGTGGAACCACCAGGATGGCTTTTTGATTGGCAAGCCATGGCTGATCGAGAAGCGCCAGCGGAAGACGGGTGGATTTACCAGCACCTGGCGGCGCTATCAGCACCACATGCGAACGGTCAGCAAGCGCCTGCTGAACAGCAGGCACGCTCTCATCGATGGGCAAGGAAGGTGAGGTATCAGCAGACATGGTGGGCTTGGCATTCGCGTCCGCTCAATCTTTGTCAACCTTAACCCAGCGTTAAACGGCCGTCGCTACACTGACGGTGCTTAGAAGTTGCGTTTTGTAGAGTATGCCTGGGAGTAAACGACATGGCCCATCGCGCTGAAACACCGTCTCTTCGCGCGCGCCTGTCGCTCGCTCGTCCGATGCTTTTTCGCGCTGGACTGCTCGGCCTTTGTGCCGGCCTTGTGATCATCGGGCTGATGGAAAATGTCACCCGGTTCGGCTCCCCGGACACTTTGCGATCTGATGCCCGCGTGGCTCCTTCAAGTCTCAGCTTACCTGTTGAATCGGCTCAGGCACGCGCTGATCGGATGCAAGTGGCTGCGCGCACGGAAAATCCAGCGAATGTGACGCTACGATAGCCTTTCATCGGCCCAGTGAGCCGAGCGTTTGCATGTCGTAATATCCCCATTGGGCAATAATCCTCTGGTTTATTTCCAAAAATGCGATAAGTTGGGTGAGGAGCTCAACCATGTCGTCTACATTTGACAAGCCAAAATCGCCTCCGTCGCACCAGCCAGTTACGGCTGATACCCATAGTGCAACCGGGTCAAGCAATGTCGATCTGAAGGCGCTTGCGCAGCATTTGGGTCTATCCAAAGGCACCATATCGCGGGCTCTCAACGGTTACCCTGAAATCGCTGACCGCACCCGTGCGCGGGTTCTGCAAGCCGCCGCCGAACTGGGTTATAAACCCAACCGGGCCGCCCGTCGCTTGGCGACGGGACGCAATGAAATGGTCAGTTACATTGGTGTTGGGTCAGACTGGATGACGGTGGAGCGGTCCTTTTTGGGCGCTCTCTCCAACACGCTGTCCTCGCGCGGGTATGGCTTGATGGTGTCGCTGGCCGACACGATGGATCACGCCGAGACGACGATGCGACAGTTGATCGAGGACCGGCGCTGTGACGGTTTTGTGCTGAGTGCCGCATTCCCATCTGACGGGCGCATTTCTCTGGCGCTGGAACACAGTGTACCCGCTGCGGTAATCGGCGGAGCTTCCATGCGATCGTCACACACAGGCGCCTTGCCGACCATCGGCATCAATGACAGCGCCGTGTTGGATGGTTTGGTCGACTATCTCAATTCACTTGGCCATGAGGCATTTGCCTATTTTGGGTGTGATGCACCGCAAACCATTCAAGAGTTGCACAGCGAAACGCTGGCAGCCTCGTGCAGCAACCGTAACGCTGTTTTTGTGCGCAGCATCCGATCCCCGGTGGACGCAGTGAAAACACCGGAAACGCTGCTTTTGGAAACTGAAACGGCAACGTCGCTGACCGAACGTGCAACCCGCATTCTCGACAACAAACCAAGCGGGCCGACCGCAGTCTTTTGCGGGTGTGAGCGCACCGTGGTCGCACTTTACATGGCTGCACGTGATCGTGGGCTTTCCGTTCCCGAAGAGCTTTCGATCATCGGCATTGGCTCAAGCTCGCTGGCATCTTGGCTCTCAGGCGGACTTTCAACGGTCAGTTGGTCGTTGAGCGAAGCGGGGCGCCTTGCCGCCGACTGTGTGCTGGCACAAGTGGAGGGCACGGCTTCGCCCGATCTCAATGCTGGCATTGAGGCAGAGTTCCTGGCGCGCTCCAGCCATGGTCCGGCACCGCGTATCGCCTGATTTTGACGTCAGAACGATACGTTTGCAGACCATGGCGCCTTTCTGATCAACGTCCCAGACCTATCTTGCAAAAGTGCTGTCAAGCATTTGTGATGTGCATGTGTGTTCGTGCGCAGGCATGAGTGCGGCCAATCCATTTGCGCCAGCGCGTTCTATGACTTTTTGAGGGTCTTGCCATGATGCCAACAACTGTTCTTCGACCATTGCTCGTCAGCACCATCTTGCTGGGGTCTACTCATCTTGCGACCGCTGATAGCCTGGCTGATTTTGACGCCTTGGCAGAGGCAGCGCGCGGCGAGACCGTGTTTTTCCACGCTTGGTCAGGTGATCCCACCATCAATGCTTACATCGAATGGGCGGGCGATGAGATTGAAGCGCGCTATGGCATAGAGCTGGAGCATGTGCGCGTCACTGACACCGCCGATGTGGTTGGTATCGTGCTTGCGGAAACGGCCGCAGGTCGTGACACAGGCGGATCTGTAGACCTGGTATGGATCAATGGCGAGAACTTCATTGCGCTGAAAGATGCTGGCTTGCTCTACGCGCCTGGTGACGAGGGCTGGGCGCACCGTCTGCCCAATTGGGACGTTGTGGATGTTGCCGGCAACCCGTCACTGACCACTGATTTCACCGTGCCGGTGGAAGGTCTGCAAGCGCCGTGGGGCACGGTTCAGTTTTCCTTCTACTATGACAGCCAAGAGCTTGAGACGACGCCGTCCAACCTGGATGAACTGCTCGCTTGGGCTGAAGAAAATCCTGGTCGCTTCACCTATCCGCAACCACCCAACTTCCTGGGCTCCACCTTCCTGAAGCTGCTGCTTGCCTACACAATTGATGATCGTGAACGGTTGGGAGCGCCTCTGCCCGAAGGAGAAGCGGACGCTGCGCTGGAGCCGCTGTTTGCCTATCTGGACGAACTTCATCCGCATCTCTGGCGCTCTGGGCGCACCTTCCCCGCCAACCAGGCCGCGCTACGCCAGCTCTATGCAGACGGAGAGTTGGTCATTGGTTTTGCCAACAATCCCGCTGAGGCCTCTGGTGCGGTTGCACGTGATGAGTTCCCCGCATCGACACGTTCTTTTGTTTTCGATGACGGCATGATCGCCAACTCGCACTTTGTTGCCATCCCAGCCAATGCCAACGCGCCGGAAGCCGCACTCGTGGTCGCCAACTTTCTGATGAGCCCGGTTGCCCAGCTGCGCAAACAGGACCCAGCTGTGTGGGGCGACTTCACTGTGCTGGACATCTCAGCGCTTGATCAAAACGTCCAAGATGGGTTTGCAGCGCTTGATCTTGGCGCGGCAACACTCACGCCCACCGAGCTTGGCCCAGCCATCGCCGAACCTCACACAAGCTGGCTAACGGCCATCGAAGACATGTGGGCTGCGCGTTACCAAGGCGGTTAGTGCGCGAGACGAGGAGCGAGACAATGCCTTTTTGGCTGCGCCTCGCGCCGGGGTTCACCATTGCACTTCTTATCGTACCGGTGGCTGCCGGGCTGATCGCGGCGCTTTTGCCAGCGTTTGGGTTTTTCCCACCACTTGGCGGGACCAGCCTTTCAATAGAACCGCTGATGGACGTGTTTGCAGCGCCAGGCATTGGTCGGTCTATCGGATTGGCGGCGCTTGTCGGCCTGCTTTCACCGCTCATAGCCTTAACCCTTACCTTTCTGCTGCTTGCCTGTGTCTGGGACACCAAAGGTCTTTCTGCAGTACGCCGCATGGTGGCGCCCCTGCTCTCGGTTCCCCATGCCGCTGCAGCGGTCGGGCTTGCTTTTCTCATCGCCCCGTCGGGCTTTCTCTTTCGGCTTCTCTCGCCGGAGCTCACCGGTTGGGAGCGACCGCCCGATCTCCTGATCGTCAATGATCTGTGGGGCCTTTCCATGATGGCCGGGCTTGTGGCCAAGGAGATGCCGTTTCTGCTCTTGATGGCGCTCGCCGCCCTGCCAGCCTTGGACGGCTCCCGGCGACGCATGGTGATGGCGTCGATGGGCTACGGTCGTGGGACGGGGTTCTTCGTCGCCGTCGCGCCGCAACTCTACCGGCTGATCCGCCTGCCGGTTTTTGCCGTGATTGCCTACGCATCCTCAGTGGCCGATGTGGCTATTGTGCTCGGCCCCACAACACCTGCTCCCTTGTCAGTGCGTATCTTGGAGTGGGCATCTGACCCTGAGCTTGCAACACGCTTCACCGCAGCGGCGGCGGCATTGATCCAGATCGCGCTGACCCTCTGCCTGCTTGGGGTTTGGGTGATCGGTGAAAAACTTGTCGCGCATCTCTGGATGACCTTCGTCACCTCTGGCGTGCGCTCCGGTGGCGGACGACTGCCCCGGATCGTTGGACTTACGATCTCACTGCTGCCGATGCTTACCATCGCCTTTGGGCTGGCCCTGCTCATCGTTTGGTCATTTGCCGGGCGTTGGCGCTTCCCTGACACTTTGCCGGCCAGTTGGAGCTTTCGCGCTTGGGAGCAGCTCGGCAGCGGTGCCATGGAACTTGCCACCACATCGCTTGTTGTGGCGATTGTTCCAACCATCATTGCGGCGGTTTTGATCATAGGCTGTTTGGAAGTGGAGCACGCGACTGGTCGCACCGGTGGAAAGCGCTCGCTTCTTATCCTGTATGTTCCTTTGCTCGTGCCACAGGTGACGTTCCTGTTCGGCCTTCAATTTCTGGGCGTGGTGCTGCGTGTCGATGGCATGATGGTGTCGGTCATGTTCGCTCATTTGGTGTTTATTCTGCCCTATATGTTCCTCTCACTTGCCGACCCTTATCGACGGTTTGATCCGCGCATCTTGCACGTTGCAGCTGGTCTCGGCATGGGCTTCTGGCGCCGATTGTTTCAAGTGCGATTGCCGATGATGATTGGTCCGATCCTCACAACGCTCGCCATGGGCATTGCGGTTTCCATCGGTCAGTATCTGCCAACGCTGCTCATCGGCGCAGGTCGTGTGCCAACACTTACCACCGAGGCGGTTGCGCTTTCAGCCGGAGGTGATCGACGCGCTCTGGCCGTGGCTGCAACCTTGCAAGCGCTGTTGCCTTTTGTGGCGTTCTGGATTGCGCTGGCGGTACCGTCGTTTCTTGCGCGCAGACGCCGGGGCATGCAAATCCGATGAGAATGAAGCCGAACCACGCCGAAGCATTGGTCCTTGAAAAAGTCGCCATCCGTTTGGATGGACGTACCCTTATTGATATCTCTGCGCGTGTCGCGCCAGGCAACGTTCTGACCGTGATGGGGCCGTCTGGTTCGGGTAAGTCGACCCTGTTGCACGCTTTGGCGGGTTCACTTGCACCGGTGTTTGACCTTTTTGGTTCGGTGCGGTTGGGCGATGTTGATGTGCTGTCTCTGCCCGCTGAAACGCGGCGTATGGGCCTTCTCTTTCAAGATCCGCTGCTGTTTCCACACCTCTCAGTGTGCGGCAATGTGATGATCGCAATCCCACGCGATGTTTCCAAAGCCCGGGGCGAGCGTCAGCATCTGGCCGAGGACGCACTGACCGCCATCGGCCTTGAGGGGTATGGTCCACGCGATCCAGCCACTCTTTCAGGCGGCCAAGCTGCACGTGTTGCCTTACAACGTACGCTGCTTTCCGGGCCGCGCGCACTCCTGCTCGATGAACCCTTTTCCAAGTTGGATGCCGCGCTGCGCCAAGACATGCGTGCGCTAGTGTTTGACCACGCCCGTGCTCGCAACCTGCCAGTGATTTTGGTAACCCACGACCCTGCAGACGCAGAGGCTGCAGGCGGTGAGGTGTTTACGCTTACCTAGAGCGTTTCCACCAAACGCCGGATCACTCGTGCGTCACAAAAGGCGTTTGAGCGTAAGCGAAAGCAAGCGTTTTGTTACTCTGTTTTTGGTGGATTTGCTCTAGCGGCTAAACAAGCGGCCCACGTGCTTGGCTTGGCAATGCATCCAAGACCCTTACCAGAGCGGCTAAGTCATCCTCGCGCGACAGGCGATGATCGCCATCTTTGATCAACGTCATCACCACGTCTTCGCCGGCCAACGCTTCCATAAGCTTCAAAGCATGGGTGTGCGGCACATCAGGATCCGCAACACCTTGTAGAATGCGCACAGGACAGGCGGTTTCGATCAGCCCATCCAAGATCAGATGGTTCTTGCCATCTTCAATGAGGTTGCGCGTAATGATGGTTGGCTCGGGATCATAGGGGCTAGGCTGAACCAAGCGTCCTTCTTCCACAATGGTCTTCTGCTCAGCTTCCGAAAATTTCGGCCACATAAGCTTTTGGGTGAAATCGGGGGCGGGAGCGATGAGCACCAAGGCTTTGATGCGGCTGGCACGACCGTCAACTTTGGCGCGCTTGGCTTCTTCCATCGCCAGCAAAAGCCCGATCCAGCCACCCATGGACGAACCGACCAAGATGCTCTCATCTGAGGCTTCTGCTTCAATCATCGCCGCCGCATCATCGCGCCAGGACCCGATGGTGCCGTCAACAAAAGCTCCACTGGACTGGCCGTGACCGGCATAGTCGAAACGCAAGCAAGCCTGACCGCGCTCTTTGGCATATTCCTCGACCTTCATCGCTTTGGAGCCCGTCATGTCGGAACGAAATCCGCCGAGCCAGACCAACGTCGGTCCATCACCATCAGTTTTCTCAAAGGCAAGCTGGTGGGTGCCACGGTCAAGGAAGGATGGAGACATAAGATGTGCCATTTTGTGTTTCGCTCTCGCGCGGTATAGCAAGCGCAACCGTCTTCGCCAGCCCTGATGGCCGATTGAAAGCTCTTTGCCCTTGCGCGTTTTGCAACTTGTTCCCGAACTTGAAACCGGTGGCGCGGAGCTGACCACCGTCGACATTGCCCAGGCCTTGGTGGATGCTGGGCACGAGGCGCTTGTCATCAGCCAAGGCGGGCGCATGGTCGCTGATCTGCCCAAAGCGGTCACGCACATCACATTGCCGGTTGCGTCCAAAAACCCCCTTACGATCTGGGCCAATGCTCGGCGGATCAAGGCACTCTGCAAGCGGCACGCAATCGATCTTATTCATGCACGCAGCCGCGCTCCTGCATGGTCAGGGTTGCTGGCGGCGCGTTCACTGAAGATCCCTTTTGTGACCACCTATCACGGTGCGTACAAAGCCTCGAATGCGTTTAAGCGTTGGTACAACTCCGTCATGGCCCGGGGCGATGTGGTGATCGCCAATTCGCAATTCACCGCTGAAAGCATTGCTGCCCAATACCCGTTTGCCAAAACCAAGCTGTCCGTGATCCCTCGCGGCACAGACTTTGCGCGCTATGATGGATCGGCAGAGCCCTATGATTGGCACTTGCCGCACAGCGCACGCGTGGTGGTGCAGATCGCTCGCCTCACCGAATGGAAAGGCCAAAGCGTTGCCATCGGTGCGCTGGCAGGTCTGCCAGAGGATGTCCATCTGGTTCTGGCGGGCGATGATCAAGGACGCACGGACTATCGTGAAAGCCTCGTGCGCCTGGCCGACAGGGCTGAGGTCGCCCACCGTATGCATTTGGTCGGTCATGTTGATGCGCCGCGCGCCCTGGCGTCTTCGGACGTTTGCATTGTGCCCTCCACGCAGCCAGAGGCTTTTGGCCGCGCCGCCGTTGAAGCTCAGGCGGCCGGGGTTCCCGTTGTGGTTTCCAAGCTGGGTGCGGTGCCGGAAACAGTGCTCGTTCCACCGCTTGTCAGCGAAGACGAGCGCACCGGTTGGCATGTGAAACCGGGCGATCCAATGTCGCTGTGCAATGGTGTCCGGCAGGCCTTGGCCCTTGAAGGTGGGGTGCGCGATGCTCATATCAGGCGGGCACGCGAGCATGTTCATGCTCGTTTCTCACTGGCCGCCATGTGCCAGACAACCCTTGCCGTCTACCGCCAATTGGTGCCTTAAACGCTCCAAAGGTACAAAAAACGGCGTTTCAAGCCCCAAAACCGCTTTCAAACTGGCAATCAACGCCAGGTGCAATCTTGCCACAGGCGCGTGCTTGCGGCACAACTCCTCACCCTGAACCAAAACGTCCTAGGAGACTTCGCTATTCGCCGTCCACACCGTTCACAAGCCGTTGTCAAAGAAGGCCCGCGCATCAATGACAAAATCCGTGTTCCCTCCGTCCAGCTGATCGATGCTGAAGGGGACAATCGCGGAGAGACCGATACGCGCGAGGCTCTAGAACTTGCCCAATCTGCCGGGCTGGACCTGGTAGAAATCTCGCCAAACGCCAATCCACCTGTCTGCAAGATTATGGATTATGGCCGCTTCAAATATCAGCAGCAAAAGAAAGCTGCCGAAGCGAAGAAGAAGCAGAAGACGGTCGAGGTCAAAGAGATCAAAATGCGGCCGAACATCGATGTGCACGACTATGATGTGAAGATGCGCAACGCTCGCCGTTTCTTCAACGCCGGCGACAAGGTGAAATTCACCTTGCGTTTCCGTGGTCGTGAGATGGCCCACCAAAATCTTGGCATGGAAGTGCTGAAGAAGGTGCAAGGCGAGACCGAAGACTACGCCAAGGTGGAAGCCTACCCGAAGATGGAAGGGCGTCAGATGATGATGGTGCTCGCTCCAATCCCTGCGATGGTCGGTAAGATCGACGTCAAAGGCGAAGTCGAGCAGGAAAATGACGGTCCGGACGACGCCGAGGACTAGATTGTTTCCTTAAGCGCCAAAGAATAAAGAAACCCCGCTGAAGCGGGGTTTTTTGTTGGCGAACCTCGACGCGTCGTGCTTATCGGTGACCTTTGAGTGGAGACAAAACCGGCGGTTGTCCGGTAACAGGTTAGCCGTCGGGGTCAGCGATGGTCAGCTCCGGCATCGGACTGTTGCGCTGGGTGATCACACTCGGCACCGGCCCTGCGAATTCGTGAATAACCTGCCAAGGGAAACGAGTAGCAGAATCAACCCAATAGGTGCTGGTGACTGCTGTGCCGCTTGGGATCATCACATAAGAAAGCTGCAGCCTGTCTACGGCCACACCGTTCAAGTCAATGCCGAAGTCGCAGGAAAAATCTGTCGCTAAGTCGGCTTGTTCTTGTCGGTTGGCGTCCTGTTCCGCCAGTTGTTCGGTTGTCTGCTCGCTGACAAGCGACCACGTCTCTCCGGCGTCGCTTGTTGTGTAAAACCGTCCTCCGACCCAAAGACTTGTCGGTGCTTCGTTGGCACCAAGCGCCATGCCGCGCTGGTCGGGCGTCGACAAGACGGCGCTCTTGATTTCATTGCCCGCCATTTCTGTGGTCACATCCTGGCGCATGGGCACCGGGTGGTTGACATCGAGCATCGCCGCACGTGCATCGGTCTCACAGCTGTCCGCCATTGCGGGACTGGCAAGGGTGAAGAAGATGGCAACGATCGAGACTAGATGCATGCTTGAAAAGCTGACGGGGGCAGGTTTGACTGTCAAGTCATGGCGAACGTCCGCGTCTGCCGAACCGTTCACGCCCGCACAATGCGGACACTGGGGACGAAAGCTTTCATCATCCCATCTCAAGGCAACGCCTAGTTGGGGTTCAACCAAGCTTCCAGATAGCTGGTCAATCGCGATGCCATGGGCTGCTCGCTGTTTACGGCGCAAAAGTGCAGAGCGACCGCCTGAATAGAGAAGGCCTGAACACCTTCGGCCAAAAGCTCAGCGGGCACATCATTGCGAAACGGACCATCGTCCAACCAGCGGGCTACCACCTCAATATGCCGCGTAAAGGTCTGGGCGATGGGACCCAACTCTTCTCTAACCGCAGCGCCCGAATGCCGGATGATGACATCAAAGACATATCGCTCACACGTCATCAGATGAAGCAATGGCATCAAGTGGGACACCAGGCTTTCCACGTTTTTGGGCGTTGAAAGCTTTTCGATGTCATCCAAGCACGCATCGATCCGCGCCCCGATGATACGCTCCATCAACGCATCCTTGTCCGCGAAGTGGGCAAAGAAGGTGCCTTTGGCAACACCTGCTCTTTGCACCACCTGCTCCACACGCATCGCACCATAGCCTTCCGCTGCGATGATCTCCTGTGCGGCAGCGACCAGTTTGGCCCGTGTTTCCAAAGTACGTTTTTGAACCGTCTTCGCCATAGAGGCATCCTACAAGATTCTTGACCATGGTCAAAATTGATATTGACCATGGTCACTTTCAATAATATGACCGCGGTCAACTTTAACTGATCAGTGTCTGAATCCATGTCCTCTACCAACCCATCTGCCCGCAAAATCTTTGTCCTCAACGGTCATCCTGGTGAAACCTCTCTGTCTCGCAGCATCGCAGAAACCTATGCCAACGCAGCCCAGTCAGCTGGTCATGAGGTGCGCCTGACGCATCTGCGCGACCTTCCCTTCGACCCTGACCATGGCTTTGCTGGGTACGTGCAGCACAAACCCCTTGAGCCGTGTTTGGTCAGCTTCCGCAAGGATGTGGACTGGGCAGACCATATCGTGATGACGGCACCCATGTGGTGGGGTGGCCTGCCTGCCAAGTTGAAGGGGCTGATCGACCGGACTTTCCTTCCAGGCTGGGCATTCGATAGCCGCCAACGCACAAAGATTGGCATGCCGCTGCCTCTGCTGACCGGCAAAACAGCGCGGGTTTTTGTGAACTCAGACACGCCAGATGTCTTCTTCGGGCTGCTCTATCGCAAAGCACTGCTACGTCAGATCAAGGGGCAGATCTTTGAGTTTTCAGGCATCAAGCCAGCGCGTATCACGCATTTTGCCCCCGCTGGCCACGCAGATGCGCAAAAGGTTGCACTTTGGCTGACAAAGGTGAGAGGACTCGCGCAAAAAGGTATCTAGAGCACTTTTAAAAGTGTGTGCGGTTTTCCGCCTGAAAAGTGCGCAAAAACAAAGGTACACCAGATGATCACCACTGAGCGCCTGACATTGCGCAGGGCACGCCATGATGACCTTCAGGCGATGCACGCCATTTTCAGTCACGCTGATGCCATGGCCTATTGGGATACGCTGCCCCACAAAGACCTGGCGACAACCAAGCAGTTTCTCGACGAGATGGTCAACGCCAACCCTGAGACCAGCGATGACTTCGTGGTTGAATATGGTGGCGCGTTGATCGGCAAAGCTGGCTTCTGGCGTCAGCCAGAGATTGGCTACATCTTCCACCCTGATCATTGGGGCAAAGGCTTCGGCAAGGAAGTGCTGAGTGTTCTGATCCAACGAGCCTTTGAGCATCACAACTGGCCAAAAATTGTCGCGGAGATTGACCCGCGCAATGATCGCTCGCGCCGCCTGCTGAGCAGCCTTGGCTTCAAGCTTACCGGCACCAAAGAGAAGACCCTGAAACTGGGGGATCTGTGGGTGGATAGCGCCTATTTTGCGCTTGAAAATCCAGGCGCTTGAGAAAGCTTGCACGCCTTCACATTTAGCGTTATAGCACCGCCTTCATCAGCGAGCCGGCCAGTGTTGGGCTGCCGTGGTTGCTGAACCGCTCACGCCAGATTTTATCAGGCTGCGTAACCTTCGCCCGCGCACCTCTTTTGCTCGGGCCAACATGAGACGAGCAAAATGCCCAAAATGAAGACCAATTCGGGCGCGAAAAAGCGCTTCAAACTCACAGCCTCCGGCAAAGTTAAAGTTGCCCAGGCCGGTAAACAGCACGGCATGATCAAGCGGTCGAACAAGTTCATCCGCCAAGCCCGTGGCACCATGGTGATGGCTGAACCCGATGCTCGGGTAATCCGCAAACACTTCCTGCCGAACGGATAATCGCCGTCTAACCTCTTACAGTTTGGAGCCTGACCCATGTCACGCGTATCTCGCGGCGTTACCAATCACGCCCGCCACAAAAAAGTAATCAAGCAAGCCAAAGGCTATTATGGCCGCCGGAAGAACACGATCCGCGTTGCGATGCAGGCCGTGGAAAAGGCAAACCAGTATGCCTACCGCGACCGCCGCAACAAAAAGCGTGCTTTCCGCTCGCTTTGGATCCAGCGCATCAACGCTGCTGTGCGCGAGCAGGGCATGACCTATGGCTCATTCATCAACGGCCTGACCAAAGCCGGTGTGGAAGTGGACCGCAAAGTCCTCTCCGATTTGGCTGTGAATGAACCGGCAGCTTTTACCGCGCTGGTCGATCAAGCCAAAGGCGCTTTGGCTTAGGGGCTGTTTGGCGCAAGCCTTTCTGACTTCTCTTTGAAGAGCCCCGCCAGCGCCATGTTGGCGGGGCTTTTTCGTTGGCGCCTTTCGAACCCTTGCCTTGCCAATTTCTATCCCGGCGTTACAACGCCCGCAGCCCTTATCACCTTGGACATCTGACCTATGAGCGAAGCCGCAACCCTTTCTGCCATCGACACGCTGGAAGCCGATGTGATGGGCGCCATCAACGGCGCTGCTGACGAGGCCGCGTTGGAAGCCGTCCGTGTTGGTGCGCTCGGCAAGAAGGGTTCTGTCTCTGAGCAGATGAAGACGCTCGGTAAGATGACGCCGGAAGAGCGCCAGGTCATGGGCCCTGCTCTCAATGGGCTGAAGGTCAAGCTTACCGATGCGATCAACGCTCGAAAGATGGTCTTGGAAGACGCAGCGCTCGATGCACGCCTCACAGCCGAGACACTGGACGTCACCAAGCCTGTGCTGGTTGGACCCACTGCTGAGGGGCGTATCCACCCGGTCACGCAGGTGATCGATGAGATCACTGTGATCTTCGGCGACATGGGGTTCGCCGTGGCCGAAGGGCCGGATATTGAGACTGATGAGTTGAATTTCACCGCGCTCAACTTCCCCGAAGGCCACCCAGCGCGCGAGATGCATGACACGTTCTTCTTCAATCCAAAGGAAGACGGCGAACGGTTGCTCCTACGCACGCACACCTCACCGGTGCAGATCCGCACTATGCGCAGCCAAGAACCGCCGATCCGCGTGATCATTCCAGGCCGCACCTACCGCTGCGACAGCGACCAAACCCACACGCCGATGTTCCATCAGGTGGAGGGGTTGGTGATCGACAAGGAAAGCCATATCGGCCACCTGAAATGGATTCTTGAAGAGTTCTGCAAGAGCTTCTTCGAGGTGCCGAGCGTCAAGATGCGTTTCCGGCCATCCTACTTCCCTTTCACCGAACCCTCGATGGAAGTCGATATTGGCTGCGACCGCTCCGGCAATGAGGTGAAGCTCGGCGAGGGCGATGATTGGCTGGAGATTCTCGGCTGCGGCATGGTGCACCCCAATGTGCTGCGCAATTGCGGCCTGGACCCCGATGTCTATCAAGGCTTTGCCTGGGGCATGGGCATCGACCGGCTGGCGATGCTGAAGTATGGCATGCCAGACCTGCGCGCCTTCTTTGAAGCCGATGTACGTTGGCTGAAGCATTATGGCTTCCGCCCATTGGACATGCCGAGCCTTGTGGGTGGGCTGAGCCGTTAAGCCACGGCTTAACGGAGTCTTTCTCAGACACGGGGAAATCCGTGCCTTCGCTTAGCCGTTTGTTGGCGTGGCCTTGCTAACATCGCTCCATCTTGACGACGGATGGATCGTTTCTCATGCGCGCTTTGCTTTTTGCTTTGGTTGCTTTTGCGGCGGGTTACGCCACGGCCATCGCCACCAACCCACAGCCAGTTGACCAGATAGCGCAAAGCTCTGCTCGCGACGGCGGACCGCAACAGGTCGCCAGTAATGCCCGCTCATCGGGGCGTGAGGTTTTTCTCACCGATGCCCGCGGTCATGTAGAGGCCACCGCCGATATCGACGGTCGAGGCATGGCTGTTCTGGTCGACACCGGCGCCAGCGCCGTTGTGCTGCGGGAAAGTGACGCGCGCCGTGCTGGGCACCGCCCTCACCGCTCCGACTTCACAGTTCCGGTCAACACCGCCAACGGTCAGGCTTTCTTTGCGCCCATCGTTTTGCGCTCGGTGGAACTTGGTTCAATCCGCGTGCGCAATGTGCAGGCACTGGTGGCACGCGATGAAGACTTAAGCGCAAACCTGCTTGGCATGTCGTTCCTCAGCCAGTTGGAAAGCTTTCGTTTTGAAGGCCAAGAACTGATCCTAGAGAACTAGTGTTTGGCTGACCCAGTGTTCGTGCGCTTGGAACTGTCATGCGCGCAAGCTATGAAAGTGTTTGACCCTTCTCTCCCACACGTGAGTGTCCATGCTGTTCCCCACCCCTGTTCCTGATCTTGCGCCCAACACCGATGCCTTCGAAACCACACCGCTGGTAAAGCCAACCGGCTTTCGTGAGTACGATGCGCGCTGGTGGTTTGGTCATCCTGGCTCAGATGTGCCGCCAGAACTAAACCTCATGGGCGTGCAGGCGCTGGGCGCTGGCCTCGGCACACTGATGCACGAACAGGGCACAGGCACCGAAATCGTCGTTGGCCATGACTTTCGAAGCTACTCAGCATCGATCAAGTACGCGCTGATCTCCGGGCTGATGGCAGCAGGGATCAAGGTTCATGATATTGGCATGGCGCTGTCGCCAATGGCCTATTTTGCGCAGTTCGAGCTGGGCGTGCCAGCTGTGGCCATGGTCACGGCCTCCCACAACAACAATGGCTGGACGGGTGTGAAGATGGGCACCAACCCACCGGTCACCTTTGGGCCCGACGAGATGGGTCGGTTGCACGATATTGTGTTGGAAAACACATCAGAAGCACGGGCAGGTGGCGGCTATGTCTATGTTCCAAGCTTTGCCGAAACCTATCTGGATGATCTGACACGTGGCGTGATGATCGAGCGCCCGCTGAAAGTCGTGTGCGCGTGTGGCAACGGCACGGCGGGGGCGTTTGCGCCGCATTTGCTGAAACGTATTGGCTGCGAGGTCATCCCGCTGGATGTTGAACTTGATCATACATTCCCGCGCTACAACCCCAACCCAGAAGACATGGAAATGCTCCACGCAATGGCCGATGCCATCGCCGAACATGGCGCTGATGTTGCGCTTGGCTTCGATGGTGACGGCGACCGCTGCGGTGTGGTGGACAATGAGGGCAACGAGATTTTCGCCGACAAGATCGGTGTGATGCTCGCTCGTGATCTGTCTGCGCAGCACCCTAATGCCACCTTCGTGGCGGATGTGAAGTCGACCGGCCTTTTCCTTACCGACCCCGTTCTGCAAGCCAATGGTGCGCGGGTAGACTATTGGAAGACGGGCCACAGCTACATCAAGCGCCGGGTGGCCGAAACCGGTGCGCTAGCGGGCTTTGAGAAGTCCGGCCACTTCTTTTTCAATGACCCCATTGGCCGCGGCTATGATGATGGTTTGGTAACAGCGCTCGCGGTTTGCAAAATGCTGGA
Organism: Ahrensia marina; assembly: GCF_042140245.1. GTDB lineage: Bacteria > Pseudomonadota > Alphaproteobacteria > Rhizobiales > MH13 > MH13. Next base: position 513,014 of record NZ_CP159483.1, read on the forward strand.
GCGCGCACCGGGCAAAAGCATGGCTGATCTCTACCGTGATCTGCCCAAAACCTGGGGCTCCCCGACAATGAGCCCGCACTGCGCCGATGAAACCAAATATGGCGTTGTCGACAAGGTGGTTACTCGCTTCCAAGCCATGGAGGCTGAAGGTGCACAGATCGCAGGTCACACCATTCGCGAGCTGATCACCGTCAATGGCGTGCGCGTGGTCTGCGAAGACGGCACGTGGGGCCTGATCCGCGCGTCTTCCAACAAACCGGAACTGGTGGTGGTGGTGGAAAGCCCGGTGAGCGAGGCGCGTATGCACGAGATGTTCAAAGCGATGGACGGTGTGCTGCGCGAGAACCCGGAAGTCGGCGCCTACAACCAGACCATCTAAGCAGAGCAACCAGAATGCTCACCGTCTTCTCGCCTGATCATATCCGCCATGATCCACACGTGGAGATGGCTGACGGCAAGCTTGTGCCTGCGGTGGAAATTCCGCGCCGTGCAGAGATGGTCCACTTTGCTGTGCTGGAAGCCGAACTGGGCGAGATCATCGCGCCCGATCCGCTGGATCGTGCTCTGGTCGAGCAGGTTCATGATGCGAGCTATGTGCAATTTTTGGAAAGCTTTTGGCAGCGGTGGCTGGATGCAGGGCGCGACCCAAACGTCGATGACACTTTCCCCTTTGTCTGGCCCACACCTGGCCTACGGAAGGTCGAAACCCGCCATCTTGATGGGTTGATGGGCCGCTACTCCTTTGACGCTGGCACGCCAATGGGATCTGGTACGTGGCAGGCTGTATCGGCGAGCGCAGCCACAGCTCAAACCGCTGCGATTAAAGTCTCAGAAGGGCTGCCGCATGCTTTTGCGCTTTGTCGTCCGCCTGGCCATCATGCCATGCCCGATGCCTATGGCGGTTATTGCTTTTTGAACAATGCCGCTATCGCCGCTCAAGCGCTGCGCAATGGTGGTGCCGAGACGGTCGCCGTGCTCGACGTGGATTATCATCACGGCAACGGAACGCAGGCGATTTTCTATAACCGTTCGGATGTGTTTTTTGCGTCCATCCATGCCGACCCGATGGATGAGTATCCCTACTTTCTCGGGCATGCCGATGAGATCGGTGCAGGCGATGGGGAAGGCTTCAACCTCAATCTGCCGCTCCCGATCGGCACCTTGTGGCCGGACTATGCCAACGTGCTTTCCCACGTCTTGGCGCAGATCGAAGCGTTCAAGCCAGATGCCATGGTGATATCGCTTGGGCTTGATACGTTTGAGCGTGACCCAATTTCACAGTTCGCATTGAAAAACGATGATTTCAAAACACTCGGTGCAGCACTAGGTGGCGCTACTGTGCCCACCGTCATCGTGTTTGAAGGTGGCTACGCAGTTGACGATCTGGCCGTGAATGCCGTCAACACACTGACCGGCTTTCTAGACGGTCACACCACCCGGTAGCGCATAGCCGCGCAGCGCTTCGCGAAGATCCGATGGCGTCGTGAAGTGAATGGCGTGCATGCCAACAGCGCGTGCGCCGTCAACGTTTTTAGGACTGTCGTCAATGAAAACGGTGCGGTCGGCTTGCAGGCCGGTTCTGGTCAGCAGCGTGCGATAGAGCGCTGGGTCTGGTTTGACCAGTTTCTCTTCGCCGGAGACCACTGTTACGCCAAAATGGGTGAGGAAGGGAAAGCGCTCGCGCTCACCGCCATATTTTTCGGCGGAAAAGTTGGTGATCGCATGAACCGGCACTCCCTGATCAATCAAAGACTGTAGGATCTCAACTGTGCCGTGGATTGGGCCGGCAATGGACTCGATCCAGTGCGTATCGTACCGCTCAATAAGCTCTTTGTCGGCGGGATGGTGCTTGGCCAGTTCGGCTACGCCATCAGCAAATGAGCGGCCTCGATCCTGTTCCAAGTTCCAGGTCGAGAAATCGACCCGTTGAAAAAACGCCTCAATTTCATCATCACTCATGCCAAGAGGGCGATACACGCGACGCGCATCCCAATCCAAAAGCACGTTGCCAATGTCGAAAACTACGGCGTCGATAGTCGGATCGGTCATGAAAATCTTTCTCCAAACAAAGTGTTTAAACTGCACGACGGCATGCAAGATGCTGCACGGCGCATGTGCAATCAAAGTGGGTAGACCAAACGTGATGGCAGTATCGTGACACCCGTTTTTAGGTCGTTGAGAGCAGGCCTGGTTGGCGCCGGTTTGCTTGCCGCAAGCGCCAGTGCTGCTCAGGCGCAATCCAACGAAGCACCCGTCACATCGCGCCCCCTGGGCCCGCCACCAGCCAACATCACGTTGAACGTAGAAGGTCGGACCACCCCTGAAGGTGAGGTTTTCCGGGTCGGGTTCTTGGCCGATGCCGCACCAGGCCATCAACGTACACTTTATCTGCCCTTTCGCTCGCATTTGGAAGCGGTGTTGTCACGACCGGTTGAATTGGTTCCCTTTCGCGATGCACGTGGACTAATGACGGCCATGCAACGCCAAGACATTGGCTACGCTATGGCACCCAGCAGTGTTTTCGTGGCGGCACACAGGCTGTGTGGGTGCGTAACACCCCTGGGCACACAACCCAACCGCGATGGATCAGTTGGGCTTTTTAGTGTGCTGATTGCCCCTGAAGACGGCCCGATTGGTGGGCTTGGCGATCTGGAGGATGCCCGCGTGGCGATCGTCGGCGAAGGCAGCGTTGTGGCGCACCGGGTTGGTTTGTCGGAAATCTGGCGCAATGAGGTTCGGCTTAACGAGGATGGCCTGCTCTTCTCCGCAACACTGCAAGACGCTGCTGACGCGGTGTTAACTGGGCAGGCTGACGCTATCCTTAGTTGGTCTCGGCAAGGTGAGGGCAGTGTGGTGTTTGATCAAGAACCTGCCAGCGGTTTGAGCGAAGAGGTGCGATCTGGCCTGCGTATGGTTTGGCGCTCACGCCCCGTGCCCAGTGTCACGCATTTTGCCCATACAGGCCTGCCCGAACCGCTGGGCGAGACGCTTCAATCCATGCTGCTTGATTTGACAGGACGTGACGGCGACGCGTTTGATGCGATTGATCTCGGCAGTGGCCGTGGGTTCGTTGCCCAAGAGATGAGTGACTACGATCCCCTGCTCGATGCTTACACGTATTGGGATCAGGCGAGCCAAGCTGCCGAGTGATCCATGTTACGCTGATCTTGCCATCTTGAAGTCAACCTCCGTCATGCCCATCGGCTTGGCGGCAGCGAGCGTAAAGGCCACACGCACCGATCCATCGGTGATTTCCATGGCATCAAAGGCACCACCAGCCTGCTTGAGCGCGCTTTGCAAAGCCGCGCGCGGCAGGGTTGGGTCAACGCTTTTTTCTCGCACCGCAGCTCCTGTGTCCTGCCGCTCAGCGGACACGTCAGCGATGGAGAAGCGAATGCGACCCTCAGACTTCACAGTCGCATCCACCTTTAGAACTGGTTTTTCCGCCTTGGTTTGTGAGTAGGCCAGCAACATGGCTTGGCGCAGCACGCGCCGAATTGCAGAGCGATCCCCTGAGAGCGGCGGCAAGAAGCCATGCTCTAGATCGCCTTCCACAAGCTCATCACGAGCAGCCTCTTGATACCAATCGTTGAGGATACGATCTGGCAAAAAGCTATACTCAAAAGCATCATCGCCTTGAGTGGGCGGCTCGAGGAGGCACAGACACGACTCCAACAAACGCCGCATCTCCTTGGCCTCGATCGTCGCAGCGCGTTGCGCCTCTTTGGCTTTCTGCGCACCTGACATAGCCAAGCGCGATTTTTCCAAAATGTCATCCATCGGCATGATCGCAACGAAGCGATGATGGACCGATTGATCGGGGCGCTTCACCAAAGCGCAAAACGCCATCGCGGTGAAAAACCCGGTATCGGTGTGCAAGGTGAGAAGCATTGGCTCACGTGTTTCGCCGAGCAGATCAACGATGGGCTGCGGCCGCTGACCGCGTGAACCAAGTGCTTGGGCACAGTTTCGGTTCATACGGCGCAGGCCATCAAAATCATCCTGCTTAAACAGCTCAATTGCCATGGAGTTGGCAGCGATCAAGCGGTCATCATAATCGTACTGCAGGATGCCAAAGCCAAAGTCCTCATTGGCTTTTTTTAAAGAAGATAGCTCATCCTGAAACACCACCGAGACAGATGTCAGCAGCATGTTGAGTGACGCTGAGATCTGCCCAATCTCATCGCGCCGCAACATGTTGAGCTGGTACGCATCGGCTTTGTCTGGATTGTCCACCGCTCGACGCAGGGCGGCATTGATCGCCCTGAGCGGTCGAATAACAAGCAGCATGGATGCGAAAATGAACAAAACAGCCGTCAGGCCAGCGATAAACAAAACGCTGAGCCCAAAGTTGCGCAATTGCATAAACGTTTCGGCTTCAACGGGACCGGTTGGCAGGCGCACCACCATGTGATGGGAAAGGCCGGTTTCTTCCGGCGACAGATGCACATCGATTGCCGGGGAGTTCGGGCTCTCCTGAACGCTCATACCTGACAAGCGCGCAATGTTGAGGTCGAGCACGGGACGCTCACCAAACACCGACAGCGGCGCACCGGCGCTGTCGTAGACGACGCCGCCTAGGAGCAACCCATCGCGGATCATCCGTTCGCCAAGGCGTGTTTTGTGCTCTGGTGTTAGAAAAGCTGCTGGATCGGACGCATGGTACCAAGCGAGCCGAACCTCTTCGACGGCTTTGGACTCGTTGGATTTGTACCAAAAATAGCCTGCCGGGATGAGGAAGATGATCTCGGTGATCAGTACAGCTGTACAGACAGCAACGCCAAAGCCGAACGTCAGCTGCTTCGGCCAAAGCTTGGCCAACCACGATGTTTTGCTATGCGCGGCGACAGCCACAGGCATCCTCATCAAAGGGAAATACTACGCCAGCCTGGCACAAAATTCGTTAAGGAACGCTTTTCGCTCGCGCAAAGTCGCTAACAGCAAGTAGTATCCCCCAATGATTCCGAAGAATTTCTTCCCTAGGACTGGCAATACCAAGCGCAGTATTAGGGGTTGTAAGTAATTTCTTCTGAGCGGCGCGGACGCAGGAAGAAGGCATCGGATAGCTCAATCGACCCTGATATCGCATGAGCGACAGCCGGCGTATGCATATAGCTGAGGTTGGCCACAACAAGAAAGCTGTTAGGAATCAGAAGCGCATCGGGTATTGCGTACGTGCCTCCTTGGGCCGGCGCGGTACCGTTGCGTGCTTCAGACCACCTGACCTCTGTTGCGCCATCGCTATCAATTTGGATGCCAGCAACACGAATTGTCAGGTTGTCGGGATCAAAAGGCGAGATAATGGCTTGCGTTGCATCCATTATGTCATCCATCTCATCGCCGGTGAGATTGGTCTGTTGAGTGATCAGATCTGCTAAGGCACTTGCTGCATGCGCAACCTTGCGATCAGCACTCACGCCCTGGCTAAGCTCGATCGAACCGAGCCACAGGGCGATCATGAATGGCGCTATCATAGCGAATTCGACCGCCGCCACGCCGCGCTTCTCTCGTCTGAAACTGGCGATACGACGAGCTACTCGAAGAAGGCCAAACCGATCGGCATCTTTTGCACAAAGCGTCTGTTTTTGCGTCATCGTGAAGCTCACTAATTGTCAAATGGTTCGTTGCGAAAGGCTGTGGTGGAAATGAGCAGGCGCTGCCGCCCTGCGATGTCAGACGCATCCATGCCCAAGATGTTGAAAAACAGCGGCCACCGGTAAAACACCCGGACAACAACAGTTTCCCCACCCGCACCCGGATCAAAGCCAAACGTTCCGTTGAAGTTGCCCTCGCCGTCAACGGGTTGTGGTCGCAGCTCAAGCTCATCGAACCGATCAACACGTTGAACATCGATAGCCAAGCGATCGTCGCAGTCAAACAGCAACCCAAGTTCGTTGCAGAGTATGGTTTGAAACCCTTGTTGGTCCATATTTTGTGTCTGCACCTGGCCGGTTCGAATCTGTCGAACTCGCGTCGGTCACACCGGACTCCAGGAGCTGACCAGCCCAAAAAACAATGGCTGTTTCGATTATGGCGAACTTCAAAAAGAAGAAAGGAACCGCCAGCAACCCAAACTCAACTGCCGTCGTTCCTGATGGCTGTTGAATGAACCGCTTCGTCAGTTCGCCCAAGCCACGAACTCGGTTTCCCAATGCCTGTATCATGCTGCCAGCCTCTTGCAGTCGCTCGCCAACGGCGTGCTGAAAAGCACACAACAACATCGGCGCGGCTCTACCTTAGGCAGGAAAAAGTAAAGCCTTAGCTCAATGAGACGGTAAACGGACCCTGTCTGAGACCTTAAAAAAGAGATGAAAACGCATTAACCGCATTGCCGGGACATTTAAGACTTGCGCATGTGCATGTGAGCGATCCGCAAATAGTCAGACTTATTCGCTGCCGCGAATAGCCTCCAAAGCAGCCTGATTGCGTGCTTGAAAAGCATCCAAACCAGCTTGCACTGTTTCTGTCGCATCGCCTGGCGTTGGACGAATTTCACATGTTGGAGAGCAAGACAGCGTTGTGCGCTGAACACCGCGATAAACTGAAACCAGGCTTTGGCCTCGCACGGTGACGCGAAGTGTTTGCTCAGCCAACACATCTCCGTTGGCATCCAACATCACCATGTTGGTTTCGCCATAGCTCTTGCCTGTAAGAATGATCGTGCTTGGATCAGGCATCGATGCATCGGCGATGGCAGGATTGCCTATGATGATGGTTGTTACTCCGCCCACGACCCGCATGACACGAGCGTGATCAAGGGCAAGCACAATGCCGCCGGCATCGGTCGCTTCGCCAGCAAGACTAGCTGTCATACCGATCGCAGGCTGGTCGCCAACTAATGCAACCTCCATCTCACCGACCTCATCATCCATCATAGGCGAGACAACCGGGTCATCCACTGTCTCTGCTGCGATATCGGGCGCAGCATCTATCTGGATCGCCGAATCCGTGGCTGCTTCGGGCGCATGCGGTAAGATCTGACGGGGCCCTTCGGATTGTTCAGCCGAAAGCGGGTCTGGAAGTTCGGTTTGCGTCGGTTCGGCATCATCAACCTTGGTGATGGACTGCGTGATGATGGGATCGACGCCATTGCGCGTTACTTCATTGGCGATGGTTGGCAACACCGCGGCCAAACCCAACCCACCAAGCGAAACGCTCGCCAAAACCACGCGAAAAGGAACAGAATGGGAGCCGATACGCACAATACATCCTCCAAAATGACTGATTTTGACCATGCATTGTTTTGGTGAACAGCGCGTTAAACCCAAATTTCGTTCTACCTTGGTTGAGAAAAAGCTCGATTCTTCAGCAACTTAGATAGCTAACAAGGGGTTTCTGACCCTACGACACACACGACCTGCTGAAAGTATGAACAGAAATAAACGAAATGTGCGGCTATTCGAAAACCCTGCCTTAAGGGGTCGAGCTTAGTGTCCATCGTGCTTCGAGCAACAAAGCATCGTGGCAAGCAACAAAACACAGTGTGTATGGAGTTTGGACATGAAAAAGTTTCTCGCGAAATTCGCCAAGGACGAATCCGGCGCGACAGCGATTGAATATGGTTTGATCGCTGCTGGTATCTCAATCGTTATCATCGCAACTCTGCCAGCAATCGAGACAAACCTCGGTGCTCTTTGGGCTGAAATTTCGACTGCTCTTGCCCCATAAGCTTCGCTTGGATCAAGGCAAAGAATAGCGATGGCAGCGTGCTCTACCAGCACGCTGCCATTTTTTGTCGGTATGCAGCGGCCGACTTACCGATCAGGATTGGGTAATGCTTGAACTTTTCATGCTCGTCATTTTTCCAGGGCTTGTTGTTTTGGCCGGGACAATGGACCTGTTCACGATGACCATTCCAAACAAGCTGTGTTTGGCGATCGTGGCAGTGTTTTTTGTAGCGGCTGGAATCGCCGGACTGCCATTGCCAGTGATTGGTTGGCATGTTGCAGCCGCATTGATTGCTCTGGGCATTACGTTTTTGCTGTTTGCCTCGGGGGTGTTTGGCGGAGGCGACGCGAAGTTGACTGCAGCTATCGTTTTGTGGCTCGGCCCAACACTCGCACTGGATTTTGCTCTTCTAGCAGCTCTGCTTGGTGGAATCCTAACGGCTGGCTTTTTGGTTATGCGCTCGCTCTCAACCTATGCTCCAGCGGTTAACAGCCCATGGGCCGTAAGGCTTCTGTCTAGCGATGTCGGAATCCCCTATGGCATTGCGCTATCGACAGCAGCCATGATCGTTTTCACCAGCAGCCCGTGGTTTCTTGCTGCAATAGCTGCCTAATCGAGCAATGAGTTGAATAAGGACACGCATTCCTTCAACTCGCTCACGTTCGGTTAACCTTACCTATACCTTTACAGCGCACTCTATAGGCGAGTTTTGCGTGCCTTTGGTCGGAGTCTGACCCCATCGGATGATGCGTGGCGCGCCCTTGCGTTGAAGGGATAGCGTTATGAAGTCCTCACGAGTGATCGTGTTTGGTGTTGCCGCATTGGCCGGTGGTCTGGCTTGGCTGGTGGCGAGCAACATGACGGCGCCTCCACCGCCAGCAGAAGTGGCCGCAGACGAACCAACCATCCCAGCTACACGCGTGCTTGTGGCGCGCTATGATCTGACCATCGGCGAGCGGCTTAGCCCCTCTGCAATGGAATGGCAGGAATGGCCCGCCGCCAATGTTGCCGAAGCCTTTATATCGGAAGACTCTGAGCCTGATGCGCTTCGTGAATACGACCAAGGCATCGTAACGGCGCCTATCTACTCTGGTGAACCGATCCGATCTCCAGTGATTGCAACATCTGGAAGAGGGTTCATGTCCGCGATCTTACCGTCGGGTCGCCGTGCTGTTTCTGTGCGTGTGGAGGCCGAGGCACGCGCCGCAGGGTTCATCCTTCCCAACGATCGTATCGATGTCATCTTAACACGCGTTGAGCGAGGCGACTCGCGCGATGGCGGTGACCTGTTCACATCAGAAACAATTTTGCAGAACGTGCGCGTTTTGGCCATCGACCAAACTTTTGAAGAGCGTGATGGCGAGAAATTTGTCACCGGTGAAATAGCAACGTTGGAACTTTCACCGGGTGACGCTGAACTGATTGCTCTCGCCGATGAAATGGGCGCTCTGTCGCTTTCACTGCGGTCCATTGCAGATCTGGAAGAGGGTGACGGCGAAATAGACGATGATGTAGCGCGTCGTCTGCGCGGCGGTGGCGGACAAGGCGGCTCAGTTCGCATGATCCGCTTCGGCATCCAAGGGGGTTGAGGACCATGACCGACAAAGCCCTTGACCATCTAAATCTCTCCCAAAAGGATCGTCTCATGCGCTGGACGCTGTTGTGTGCGCTTGCCCTCACGCTTGTTGCAGCCCTGTTGCCGACGCAATCCGCACGCGCCACGGGGATGGACGCTCTCACGATCGCAAGCTTCGGCGAAACACGCACGCTCTCCCTGGGTATCAATAAAAGCATGGTGATTGAGCTGCCCGCTGATGTGCGCGATGTGCTCGTTTCCAATCCAGCCGTAGCCGATGCTGTTGTGCGAACGGCACGGCGTGTCTTTGTTATTGGCGTTGCCGCTGGTGACACCAATATCTTCCTCTTCGATGGTGCTGACCGTCAGATTGCTGTTCTCAACATTACCGTGCAGCGCGATATTACCGGGATTCAGGCAACACTTGCCGATCTGATGCCGGGCGCTGATATCGCTGTCGAGCCGGTGAACGATGGCGTCATTCTACGAGGCTTGGTGGCCAGCGCTGCGCAGGCGCAGACTGCGGTGGATGTGGCAACGCGTTTTGTCGGCGAAGCAAGCCGCGTGGTCAACGCTCTTCAGATTGCCGGTGGTGAGCAGGTGCATCTGCGGGTCGTGATTGCCGAAGTACAGCGCACAGCTTTACGCCAGCTTGGGGTGAACATTGGTGATTTCGTCAATGGTGAGGCTGTTACCGGGTCAATTGGCGACACATTGTTCCGGGCGGTTGTTCAAAACCCCTTCTCTGTCGCAGGTCAGCCAATTGCCAACTCTGCATTCGATATCATCTCCAACGGCTTTTCTGCTCGCATTCGGGCGCTAGAGCAAGACGGCTTGGTGCGCACCCTGGCCGAACCGAATCTCACCGCGATATCCGGCGAGGCAGCCCAGTTTCTGGCGGGTGGCGAATTTCCAGTGCCGATCAGTCGAGACAATGAAGGCAATGTCATTGTGGAGTATCGACCCTTTGGTGTCGGTCTGGGCTTCACGCCAGTGGTCCTTTCAGAAAATCGTATCTCGTTGCAGATTGAAACAGAGGTTTCTGAACTGACGGCCGAAGGAGCGTTCACGCTGCAAGGCACGGACAGCCAGTCTCTAACTATTCCTGGCTTGCGCGTTCGTCGTGCCTCCACGACGCTAGAACTTCCATCAGGCGGCTCCATCGTGATGGCTGGGCTTGTTGATCAGCGCTTACGCCAGAGCGTCGACGGCATTCCTGGGCTTATGGATCTGCCGATATTGGGTCAGCTGTTTCGCTCCAACGATTTTCAGCGCTCACAGACCGAGCTTGCGGTTTTTATCACACCCTATCTGGCCCAACCGGTGGCAAGGCAGGACCTTGTGCGCCCGGATCAAAATCTACGCCCCTCTGGCGACCTATCCGTTCTATTTTTTAATCGCCTGATTGAGCAATACGGCGTCAGCGGCCAGGCCCCTGAAGGCAACTATCATGGCCATGCCGGGTTTATCGTTCCCTGATAGCTGGCGCTTGCGCCGAGGATGTTTGCGTATGACACGTCGATCACAGTTTCCATTTCAGCGCACCTTGCCACTGCGCTTGGGTTTAATCGGGGTTGCGGCTGTGGCGCTTGCCGCTTGCAGCACCAGTGCCCATCAAAGCCAGAGCGATCCGCGCTATCTCAACTATGACGAGCGGCACCCGCTGATGCTTCGCCAACAGGAGCACAGCCTGCCGCTTCTTGTCGGAGAGAATGCAAACGGTCTGACCCGAGGTGACCGCACAGCCCTTTCGGGCTTCATGCAGTCTTATGCATCGCAAGGCGAAGGCGCTTTGCGTATTCGCGTGCCGCAAGGCTCACAGAACGCACATGCTGCATCTCAAGCTCTTGGCGAGATCCACGATGTGGTTTCTCAAGCAGGCGGCAATCCCAGTGCCGTATTGGTCGAACGCTATCATGTGGGGAATCCAACCGCACACGCACCTATCATGGTCATTTTTGATCGTTTGGAGGCGGTGACCAACGAGTGTGGCTACTGGGGCGATCGTATCAACCCACCGTTGGAGCAAAGTGATTTCTACAATTTTGGTTGCGCTAGTCAGTCCAACCTTGGCGCGATGCTGGAAGATCCTCGTGACTTGGTTCGTCCTCGTGGCGTCGGCTATCCAGATGCAGGTCGGCGCGCTGAAGTCCTGGCAGCTTATCGCCGCGGTGAGCCCACGGCGACACAGGTTTCTGAGGAAGCACAAGCCGCCGTCTCAGAGGTGGGTCAATGATGCACGATGATCATTCTGATGGGTTTCAAGCCAATCCGCCGGCTTTGCCAGAGAGCTCAATGGCAGCAGACGGTGGAGGAACCGCGCAAGGCAACAGCGATATCGCGCCGGTGCCCCGTATATCCATCCAGGCTTTCTGCGAAAGCCCTGCTCTGATTGACGCGGTCCAAGAAGCGTCTCGTGATCGCCGCATGGCCAAGGCTCACGTTCGGGCGCATCCGGGCGGCATAGCAGCCGCTATGGAGTTCTATGCAGCGTCACCAACACCCAATCTGTTGCTGCTTGAGAACCAGGCTCCAGCCGACAAGCTTCTCGACCAGCTCGGCAAGCTTGCCGAAGTGTGCGATCCAGGAACGGAAGTGGTGATCATCGGTCACGTCAACGATGTGCTGCTTTATCGTGAACTGGTGCGGTTTGGCGTTCGCGATTATGTGGTCGCACCGCTTGGTCCCATGGATGTGGTCCGCCTGATTTCAGAGCTTTATGCCTCTCAAGCAGAAAAAGCGCTTGGTAAAACCTGTGCCTTTATCGGCGCGCGTGGTGGCTGTGGTTCCTCGACCATCGCTCACAATGTGGCGTGGACTCTGTCGACATCGCTGGAAACAAACACGGTGATGGCAGACTTTGATTTGCCGTTTGGAACCGCCAATCTTGACTTCAACCAAGACCCACCAACGGGGATTGGAGATGTCGTGAACGCTCCCGACAGGGTCGATGAAACCTTCGTTGATCGCCTGCTGGCTAAGTGTTCCGATCGTTTGAGTTTGTTGGCCGCTCCATCAACACTCGATAGGGTCACGGACCTACCCGAACACCAGTTTGAACAGGTTATCGACATCTTGCGCGCGTCGGTGCCCGCTTCTGTGTTGGACTTGCCACATCACTGGTCAGGCTGGGTGCGCAAGTCGCTGATTGATGCAGATGAGTTGGTGATTGTTGCCGCTCCTGATCTTGCAAGCCTGCGCAACGCAAAGAACCTCATCGACGCGGTGAAACAAGCACGCCCCAATGACGGTCCGCCAAGGTTGGTCCTGAACATGGCCGGCATGCCCAAGCGCCCAGAGATTGAGGCCAAAGACTTTGCCGATGCGCTCTCCATTGAGCCACTTGCAGTTGTTCCATTTGACGCCGAAGTTTTTGGCAATGCAGCCAACTCTGGCCACATGATCGAAGAAACCGCGCCAAAGCACGAGGCGGTTGCGGCCTTTGAAGCAATCGCTGCTGCGATCAGCGGCAGAGACACTGGAAGACTGCAGAAGAAATCAACTTTGCCACCGTTCATGCAGAAACTCCTGCAACGCAAAAAGGCTTCGTAGACTATGTTCGGGCGTCGCGGCGTATCTGGTCCCACATCTACATCTGGTTCCGCGCAGGGCTTAGCCCCTGCGCCAAATCCTGCACCAAGCCCAGCGCCCGCAACCAGTCCTCCGCCTTCAACGGACTTGGCCCCTCCAGCGGCAGCGCCTTCGGCGGCTCAACCTTCGCAGGCAGCGCCAGCAGTACCATCACCTGCCGCAGTTCCCGAAGCTCCGAAACCAACCCCAGCACCAACACCACCAGTGCAGGCGGAGCCGGCACCCAAGGCACGTCGCTCAGATTATTACGACATCAAAACCGACGTTTTCTCGGCCATGATCGATACAATCGATCTGGCCCAGCTGACGCGGATGGACAATGATTCAGCACGCGAGGAAATTCGCGATGTCGTGACCGAAATCATCGCGCTGAAAAACCTTGCGATGTCGATTGCGGACCAGGAGATGATCCTGGAAGACATCTGCAACGATGTGATGGGTTTTGGACCACTGGAACCCTTGCTGGCGCGCGATGACATCGCTGACATCATGGTCAACGGCTCGGACAACACATTTATCGAGGTTGATGGTAAAGTTCAGCTGACGAGCGTGAAGTTTCGCGACAATCAGCAGTTGATGAACATCTGCCAGCGGATCGTCAGCCAGGTTGGTCGCCGCGTGGATGAAAGCTCGCCGATATGCGATGCACGTTTGCTGGATGGCTCACGTGTCAACGTGATCGCGCCACCCTTGGCCATTGATGGTCCCACACTGACCATTCGTAAGTTCAAGAAAGACAAGCTGACCCTTCAGCAGCTGGTCAATTTTGGTTCCATCACGCCGGAAGGCGCAACGGTTCTGGAAATCATCGGTAAATCGCGCTGCAACGTTGTAATCTCTGGTGGTACCGGTTCAGGTAAAACAACACTGCTCAACTGCCTGACCGCGTTCATCGAACAGGACGAGCGCATCATCACCTGCGAAGATGCTGCTGAACTTCAGCTTCAACAGCCGCATGTCGTGCGTCTTGAGACTCGCCCACCCAACCTTGAGGGCGAAGGCACGGTGACGATGCGTGACCTTGTCAAAAACTGTCTGCGTATGCGGCCAGAACGGATTATTGTCGGTGAGGTGCGTGGCCCTGAAGCTTTCGATCTTCTTCAGGCAATGAACACCGGCCATGATGGCTCCATGGGCACACTGCACGCCAACTCACCGCGTGAGGCGCTCAGCCGTATGGAATTGATGATCACGATGGGTGGCTTCTCGCTGCCCTCGCGTACAATCCGAGACATGATCACATCCTCGGTGGACATCATTGTCCAGGCCAGCCGCCTTCGTGATGGCTCGCGCCGGATCACCCACATCACTGAAGTGATGGGCATGGAAGGTGAGGTCATCACCACCCAAGATCTCTTTGTCTACGAGCTGCTTGGTGAAGATGCGAACGGCAAGATTATTGGCCGTCATAAGTCGACGGGTGTCGGTCGTCCGAATTTCTGGGATCGGGCACGTTACTACAACGAAGAAAACCGCCTGGCCGCTGCGCTTGATGCGTCAGCGATTGATGATGAGCGCCTTTCGGCATGAGGGTGAGAACTAGTCATGTTTGACCCGCAAACTGTAACGCTTGCTGTGGGAATTCTGGCCGCGCTTTCTATAGGCGGGTTGGCCTACGCGCTCCTATCGCCGCTGATGGACAAGCAAGACAAAAAAGACCGCATCAACAAGGTTTCTGTTGTTGACCGCCGCGCTGCGCATGCGCGCCAAGCCTCAGCTGAGGATGCTGCCAGTCGACGCAAGAACATTGCCTCCAAGCTAAAACAACAGCAACAGCTGATAGACGAGAAAACCAAGAAAAACGGTTCAAGCCGCGCGTCGTTGGATGTGCGGATGACAAGGGCCGGTCTCACATGGACCAAGCGCACCTTTTGGATCATCAGCATAGCGTCTGGGGTGTTGCTTTATGCCGGGCTCATCAGTGTCGGCGCACCAGTCTATGCTGCTTTGGCCGGTGGCGTGGCGGGCGCGTTTGGTTTGCCTAACTGGTATGTGAACTTCAAAGGCAAAAGCCGAATGAAGAAGTTCTTGATCGAGTTTCCCAACGCTCTTGATGTCATTGTGCGCGGTATGAAAGCTGGCCTTCCGCTGAACGACTGCATGATGATCATTTCCCGCGAGGCGGCAGAACCTGTGCGCTCGGAATTCAAACATGTGGTTGAGCAACAGCAACTGGGCGTTCAGCTCAACGAAGCAATTGCCAAGATGTATGAGCGTGTGCCGCTTCCAGAGGTGAATTTCCTGTCGATCATGATGGCCATTCAAGGCCAGTCAGGTGGCAACTTGTCGGAACCGCTAGGCAATCTTGCTCGTGTGGTTCGTGATCGTAGAAAGATGAAGGCAAAAATTGACGCCATGTCGATGGAAGCCAAGTCGTCAGCGGCCATTATCGCCTGCCTTCCTCTGGCAGTGATCACGTTCCTGTACATCTCCTCACCCAACTACATCATGCTTTTGTTTACCGATCTGCTTGGCAACCTGTTGCTCGGTGCCTGTGTGGTTTTGATGCTCACGGGTGTCCTCGTCATGCGCAAAATGATCAACTTTGACATCTAACGGGTAACGGATCGATCCCATGGTCGAGCTTCTCTACACACTCACCAATCCGCAATTCCTGTTTGCGATGTTCAGTGCCATTGCGGTGGCAGCGACTGTGTTCACACTGGCCGTGCCTCTGTTAGCCAAGAACGATCTTGCCGCTCGTAAAAAGCGCATGGCGGTTGAACGGTCATCGATCCGCGCGCGCGAAAGAGCGGCCTTGGCCCGAGAAAACCAGCACGGGCCACGTCCCAGTCTTCGGCAACAACCGAAGCAGTACATGCAGAACATCGTCGACCAGTTTGACTTGAAGCAGCGTCTGTTAGCAGACGGGACGCGAGACAAACTTGCCCAAGCTGGTGAACGTGGCGAGACCGCAGTGGTCCGCTACATCTTTTCGCGGCTTGTCATTCCGATCGCGCTTTTTCTCTTCACTTTGGTTTACCTGTTTGGGATTGGCGACTTCGACCAGCCGCCTTTGATCCGCATTCTGATAGCCGTCGCGATCGGCGCTGTCGGTGTCTACCTGCCGAATGTTCTGCTGAAAAATCGAATTCAAAAACGACAGCTTTCCATCCGTCGGGCGTGGCCTGACGCGTTGGATCTGATGCTCATCTGCGTTGAATCCGGTATGTCGATTGAGCAGGCCTTTAAAAAAGTTGCTGACGAGGTTGCGGTTCAGTCCATACCGCTGGCCGAAGAGTTGGCGTTGGTCAACGCCGAGCTTTCCTATCTCAATGACCGTCGCAAAGCTTATGAGAATCTTGGGCGGCGGACAGGATTGGAGCAGGTCAAATCCGTTATGACCTCGCTCATTCAAGCCGATAGTTACGGTACACCTGTTGGACAAGCCTTGCGCGTCCTGGGGCAGGAGAGTCGTGATATGCGTATGGCTGAGGCCGAGAAGAAAGCCGCTGGTCTGCCGCCAAAACTGACAGTGCCAATGATCGTCTTCTTTCTGCCCTGCCTCTTTATCGTGATTATCGGCCCGACAGTTATTCAGATCATGGGCGTCGACTAGACGCAAACGCATTGCACGCTGCCGGACTTCGACATTCCCTTAGCAGAGGCGAAGATCAGGACAGTTGCAGTTCTTGGGGGTGGTAAACTCGCCGCTCAACAGCTGAGACGCCAGTTCTTGGTTTCTTCAGCTTTACGGCACTTCTGCCTATTGCCCGTCTACCGCAGCGACTTGGCCCCAGCGGTCAGCTTCTGAAAGCATTTGCCGCAAATAGGCAATGTTGGCCTGAGCCTGTTGTGGTGGGAGGTCTTGCTGGGCGATCTGCATGGCCTCGTCAAAACGACCCTGCAAACCCACCACCAGGGCCAGGTTACCACGCACGCGCGGATCGACTTGGCGACCACCGGCAAGTGCCTGGCGCAGGGTGCGTTCGGCTTCTACCAGATTGCCTTCCAGCACATAGGACATGCCAAGATTGCTCAGCACTGTCGGTTCATCGGGCACAATCCGCAGCGCGCTTGCATAGGCTTGACGCGCCTCGCTATGGCGACCCAGCTGATCAAGAATGGTGCCTTGCGCCGAAAGCAGCCGCCAATCAGGCCGCGCTTGGCTATGTGCCTGGCTGATCACCTGTAACGCCTCTTCGAAACGCCCTGCTGATGTTAGGGCCTTCGCATAAGCGGATTGAACCTCGCGATCACCTTCGTTCGAAATCACCGCACGGCGCAAGATAGCAACCGCTTGGTCATGGCGCCCAAGGCCACGCAAAGCCGCTGCATAGTTGAGCGCAGCGGTGCGATCATTTGGGTCACGGTCGTAGCGCTGCTCCCACTGGTTGGCGGCGCCCCGCAACTGATCTTGAGAGAGAAGCTCGGCCCTGCCCTCAACAGCGGTACCGTGCGTTGAAACAGCCGACGTGCTGCAACCTGCAACCACAAGCGCTGTGCCAACAAGGGCTAAACTGGCCAGCTTACGCAAACGGCGCGATGGAGATGATGAAGGAACAGCGTTGTTGCTCATAACGTACTTCGCACCGAAAAATCGTGGTTGGCGCGATGCAAATGCTCCATCTGCCCTTGCCACTTGGTTGGTGGAAGCAATACTCCGTTAACCCTAATGAACCCTTAAACCCGCCCGAAATCAGCGACTTGTCATCGCTGAACCACCACGCTTTGAGGCCCCCTTTGGTTGTTTCCCTGCCTGATTTTGATGCGCTCGACGCCCAGCTTCCTCTGCCTGATAGTCTGGGTGACGATACTGCGACGATACCGCTCCATTGTGTGACATCGCTTGACGCGGCCGGGTCGGTGGTACCTGACCATCGCGAAGCGCTTGCAAACTGGTCCAAGGCGCAAGGGTTTGAGGCCAAGCCAGGGCAACTGCTGGTGCTACCGAACGGCGATGGGGCCATTGTTGCAGCGTTCTTGGGATGCGAAACTGGCGACGATGGCAGACCCAACCCAGGCTTTGCGATGGGTGCATTGGCGGGCCAACTACCAGCAGGCACCTATGTCTTGGAAACTGGCCTTGCCAACTCCGAGACCGCGCTTACAGCTTTCTTGCTCGGCGCCTATTCCTACACCGCCTTCAAGCCATACAAACGCGGCCCGGTTCATCTGGCGACCAATGACCCTGGGCGAGAGCGGGCGCTGATCCAGGCCCGTGGTGTTATCTTTGGACGCGAATTGATCAACACACCGGCCAATCTGCTCGGTCCTGCTGCGCTGGCCGAAAGTGCTCTTGGTTTGGCGGATGCTTTTGGAGCCGACGCATCGGTCATTGTTGGCGATGACCTGCTCAACTCGGACAATCCCTTCCCCATGATCCACACGGTCGGTGCGGCCGCCAAGGATGCGCCGCGCTTGTTCGATATGCGATGGAACGGCGGCGACGACACCGCACCCAAGCTCACACTGGTGGGCAAAGGCGTGTGCTTTGACAGCGGTGGGCTCAACATTAAGCCAGGCAACTCCATGGCATTGATGAAGAAGGACATGGGCGGCGCGGCTGCGGTGCTTGGCCTGGCACTCATGATCATGCAGGCCAAGCTTCCGGTGCGGCTTCGGGTTCTGATCCCGTGTGTTGAGAATTCTATCGCCTCAGAGGCTTTCCGCCCGAGCGACGTGATCACCAGCCGCAAAGGTCTGAGCGTGGAGATCGGCAACACCGACGCCGAAGGCCGTTTGGTGCTGGGTGATGCGCTCGCTTTGGGTGACGAGGAAGCGCCCGATCTGATGATCGACATGGCCACGCTCACAGGCGCGGCCCGCGTAGCCCTTGGTCCTGATCTGCCGCCCTTTTTCACCGATGACGATGTGCTGGCTGGCGAGATTGAAACTGCAAGCCAAGCGCATGACGATCCTGTGTGGCGCATGCCGCTCTGGAACCGCTACGACAACGCAATTGCCGGGAAGGTGGGGGACATTTCCAACACCGGCAATATGCCTTTTGCCGGCGCCATTACGGCGGCATTGTTCCTGAGGCGGTTCGTTTCAAACGCCAAAAGCTGGGCGCATTTCGACATTTACGGCTGGACGCCATCGAACAGACCGGGTCGCCCGGAAGGTGGTGAGGCCCAGGCCATCCGTGCTCTGTTTAACCTTGTTGCCAAGCGCTACCCCAAGATGGATTGATCTAGCCCCCCAAAAGGCAGTATCAATTGCGCTTCCGAAACAATTGGTATGCGGAGCGCGTGTGGCGTTGAGTGGGTTCGCATCAACTGGGTTTTCGACCGGTCGTGGGGTCAGCCTCTCGCCGCAAAAGGCGTTGCGGCTTTGGCACGATGTTGCGTTGACGCGTGTGCGCGGCAACATTGGTGACCTCACTGAACGCCAGATGTTGATCCTGCTGACTATTTATCTGGAGACGCCGCCGCACACGGTGCGTGGCCTGGCTGCCAAGCTTCAAGTCACCAAGCCGGTGATCACCCGTGCCCTTGATACGATGGGTTCCATGGGCCTTGTCAGCCGCAAGCGCGATGAGGCTGACAAGCGCAACGTGATCATCCAGCGCACCGTGGATGGCGCGCTGTATGTAGAAGCGCTGGCCGAAACCATTGTTGGCCATGCTGAGGATCTGCGCTGATGGCGCTCGACCCGCGCCTCCATCCTTACAAGCCCGACATCGCTGCCGCCCATCTTGAAGGCCAGGTTGAGGCCGATCAGTTCGTCGAAGGCAAACCGCATAGGGTAACCGAACCGATCACCGACATTTTGAGCGATCAGATGGGAGAGGCACGGACGTCTCAGGCGCTCTACGGCGAAACGTTCACGGTCTATCAGACTGAAGGCTATTGGGCCTGGGGTCAGTTGATGACCGACGGTTATGTCGGCTGGGTTAGCGCACTCAGCCTGGTTGCAAGTGATGACATCGATGCGACCCATCTGGTCAGCGTGCCGCTCACCCGCGCGACCAATGACAGCATCAAAGTGCTGGGCAATGGGCCGATCCCGATGGGTGCGCAGCTTCGTCTTTCCGATCCCTCCATCTCTGTTGGCGGATCATCTGCGTCGTTTGCCCAATGTGATGCTGGCGCTATTCCAGAAGCCCACCTACGGTCGCTGGACGACATGACCTCCGACTGGGTGGATGTCGCCGAGCTTTTCGCCAACACACCCTATGTCTGGGGTGGACGCTCAGCCCTCGGCATTGATTGTTCGGCGCTGGTGCAGTTGGCGTTGCAGCAGGCTGGCATCCTCTGCCCCCGCGACAGCGACATGCAGGAAGCGGAAATGGGCCAAGTCATGGAACGGCAGGACGGCTTACAGCGCAGCGATCTGGTGTTCTGGCCTGGGCATGTTGGCATCATGCTGGACGACACCACGCTGTTTCACGCCAACGCCTTTGCGATGTCGACGGTGCCTGAACCGCTGAGCACTGTCGAAGAGCGAGCTGGCGCAGCCCGCACCATCAAGCGGCTCTAGTAACCGGCCTTGCGGTCCACCAGATTGTCCAGCGCCTCCCCTGAGGCGAAGGCGATCAGGTTCTCGACCATCCGCCCGAGCAAAGCCTCCGGCGCACTCATCCCAGCCGTGTGTGGTGTGATGAGGATATTGGGCGCTTTCCAAAGCGGATTGTCACTGGGCAGCGGCTCCTCGTGAAACACATCAATCGACGCGCCTTTCAGCACACCATCCTGCAAGGCTTTTAAAAGCACGGCCTCGTTTTGATGGCCGCCGCGCCCACCATTGATGAGAAACGGTCCACCCGTGACACCGTCTTGCGGGAGCTTGGCGAAAAGATCAGCGTTCAAGATTTCACGCGTTTCATCGGTGAGCGGCAGCAAGCAAATGAGAATGTCGCTGCGCGCAAGAAACGCATCCAGCTGGTCCATCCCGGCAAACACTGGAATGTCGGCATCAGGCTTTGGGTTGCGTGCCCAACCAGCAAGATCATAGCCGAGCAGTTTCAGCACGGCGGCAACCGACTGACCCAACTCGCCAAAACCCATAATCCCAACACGCACATCCGGTGCGGAAGTCTGTGGCAATGGGTTCCATTCGGCGCGGTTCTGAGAATCCAGATAGGCCAATGCCTGACGGTGGTGGGCGATCACATTCATCACCGTCCACGCGGTCACACGGCCCGTCAGATCTGGATCGATCACGCGAATAATGGCCACATCGTCAGCCAGATCGTCGCGGCGCACCAGATGATCAACGCCTGCACCAGTCGAGAGGATCGCCTCCAGCTTCGGAAAATGGCCAAAAAAACCAGCCGGCGTTTGCCAGGCAACAGCGTATTTCACCTGCGCACAGATGTCGGGTGACGGCGGGGTTTTACCATCGGAGAAGATGATGTCTTCGCGCGGCACATGCTGCCCCAAATGCGCAATCCAACCTTCCGGTGACCAATCGCCGACGGTCAAAACGAGTTTGCCAAGATCTGGTTTCGTCATGCCTAGACCCCCGGTGAAGGACGCAGCGCCCGGTTTTCTTCAGGTTCCAAGATGTAGGCCCGATAAGGATGGGCGGCGAAGGTGCCAAGCACGCGCAATTCCGCGGAAAAGAATTGCAGTTCTTCCATCGCCAACGCCACGTGCTTGTCGTCGGGATGACCATCGATCTCGGCATAAAATTGCGAGGCGAAAAACTGACCGCCGGTCTGATAGCTTTCCAGCTTCGTCATGTTCACCGAGTTGGTCGCAAAGCCTGACAGGGCTTTGAACAGCGCTGCCGATACGTTGCGCACGCGGAAGATAAAGGCTGTCACCACCGGGCCATTGCCCGCTGGTACGCTCACCGGCTCACGAGCGAGCGTGATAAAGCGGGTGGTGTTGTGGTCTTCATCCTCAATGTCTTCAGCCAAAACGTTCAGACCATAGACGTCGGCAGCCAAGGACGACGCGATGGCTGCTTGTGCAGGGTCGCTACGTTCAGCGATCTGACGGGCCGATCCGGCTGTGTCAGCACCAATGACAGCTTCCAGGCGGTGCTCTCGCAAGAACTTGCGGCACTGGCCGAGCGCCATCACATGGCTTTGCGCGCTTTTGACCTGATCGAGCGTGACACCCTTTAAGGCCACCAATTGATGGTGGATGGGCAGAAAATGCTCGCCAGTGATGTGCAGCGGTGACGTTGGCAACAGATGATGAATGTCGGCCACACGGCCAGCGACGGAGTTTTCAATCGGGATCATGCCAAGATCGGCTTTCCCGTCCTCAATCATCGCGAACGCGTCTTCAAACGTCGCGCAGGGCACGGGCTCGACGTCGGGATAGGCCTCTTTGCAGGCAATGTGCGAGTTGGCACCAGGCTCGCCCTGGAAAACAATCTTCATTTTTCTTTTTTGATGCGAACCGTTCCGTTCGTTCCGAACGACCACTTGTTCGCACCGATCCTTACATGTTGCTGGAGGAAAGTTGCCGTCTGGCTTCGTCCAGATGCTCTGGTGTGTCGACGCCCAGCGGTACACCATCCACGATGGCAACATCAATGCGCATGCCAGCCTCCAGTGCGCGCAGTTGCTCCAGCCTTTCGCGCTTTTCCAGCGTCGAGGGCGGCAAGCTGACGAAACGCTCAAGCGCGGCCCGGCGGTAAACGTAAAGACCGATGTGATGGTAGAGCGGGCCGTCGCCGTGCGGTGCTGTGGCGCGCGAGAAGTAAAGTGCTCGCAAGTGCCGTTCGCCGATTGGGGTTCCGATGACCTTCACCACGTTGGGATCGGTCTTTTCGTGTTCAACCTTGATCGGCGTAGTGAGGGTGGCGACGTCCACCGCTGGGTTATCCATCAGCGCGGCCGCCTTTTGGATGATCGCGGGGTCAAGCGTTGGCAAATCTCCTTGCACATTGACAATGATCTCCACATCGCCATCGGGATCAAGCTTCTGCAACGCCTCATAGATGCGATCAGACCCTGAAGGGTGATCATCGCGCGTTGTGATGGCTTTTCCGCCATTCGCTTCGACCGCCTGCAACACGGTGGCATCATCGGTGGCCACCACTGGCTCACCCAAACCCGCTTCGCGCGCCCGATCAACCACGTGCACGATCATTGGTTTATCGCCGATCATCGCAAGCGGCTTGCCTGGCAGGCGCAGGGACGCCATCCGCGCTGGAATAAGCACCAGGGCGCGGGTCGATTTTTCGCTCATGCTCGCAAGCCTTTGGACATTGTTCAGTGTTTATGGCCCATAGATTGGGCAAATGGTCGCAAGACCCCCCTGTCATCCCTTTGCACTTATTGCAAGGCAGCCAGTTATGGGGTTATCACCGCGACCAATTGCAGGCGCGCAAACGCCCGGCATTTCTGTTGGACGCAGCATAGATTGGGATTTTTCGACATGGACGGTTTTGAGCTCAACAAGATTGTTGGTGCACTTCTTGGATCAGTTCTCGTTGTCATGCTCATCGGCTTTGTTGCCGAGCTTGCGTACCACGTCGATGAACCCGAGGTTGCTGGCTACTCCATTGATGTGCCGGAAGTGGAAGTTGCCGATGCAGGTGCTGAAGAAGAAGAGATGGTCTCTGTGCTTGATCTTCTTGCCACCGCTGATGTTGCTGCTGGCGAAAGCGCTGTGCGTCGCTGCGCCTCCTGTCACACGTTTGAAGAAGGCGGCGCCGATGGCGTTGGCCCACACCTCTGGGGCATCCTCAACCGCGCCAAGGGCGAAGTTGGCGGTTTCAACTATTCCGATGCCATGGCGGCCGTTGGCGCTGCGGGCGAAGTTTGGGGCTTTGAGGAGCTTGATGGCTTTATCGCCGACCCGCGCGGCTATTTAGAAGGCACGACCATGGGCTTTGCCGGTATTCGTGACGTTGAAGATCGCGCTGATATCCTGGCTTACTTGAACACGCTGCAAGCTGAACCGATTGACCTTTCGACGGTTGCTGCAACCCAATAGGCGGGCTGCACTTGCTGCTCTTCTCATCAAAGCGCCGGCTTGGTCCGGCGCTTTTTTGCATCTGATAACGGCCACGACAGTGGCAACACGTCTCATCAAGTTGGCGTGATGAATGGGCTCCCCTCGCCGCAGCGCCGCAACTGCGCCATATTCCCCATCACGTTTGGTTGCGAATCACACACCCTGCACCTGCATTGGCATTGTTCCTGCAAAGCTTGGTGCCAGTCGGATGCGTAAACAGTTGATGGAGTATGCATGAAGGTCGTGTTTCGTGACCATTGTTGAGCTGCGAGGCCAGCCAAGCTGGCCAACATCCGCCAGCCGGATAACCGGCTTTGTGCTCTGCTTGGCGGCGGGATTGGCGTTTTGTGGCGTTGGGCAGAGCCATGCGCAAACGGTCGATGGCGCTCCGACCAGCGAAGCCGTTCAGAACATCACATCCAACGATGCCGACACCACGCCCACTTTTGATGACTGGCAGCATTTCATCACGCTCAACGAAGGCGCACCAAGATACCCTGAGGGCTTTGCACACTTTGACTACGTGAACCCTGAAGCACCCAAAGGCGGTTCTGTGCGCCTTGCCGATTTGGGCACGTTTGACAGCCTCAACTTCGTGCCGCCACGCGGGATCACACCGCTCGGTCTTGGCTTGGTCTATGACACCCTGACCTCAGCTTCGCAGGACGAGCGCTCGACTCAGTACGGGCTTTTGGCCGACGCCATGCGTTATCCTGACGACTATTCGTCGGTCACCTATCGCCTGCGCGAAGGCGCGCGCTGGCATGATGGTGTGGCGGTTACACCTGCTGATGTGGTGTTTTCGTTTAATGCGCTGGTCGAGCACAACCCGCAACAGGCAGCCTACTACTCGCACGTCACGAGCGCGCAAATCAGCGGCGAGCGCGAGGTTACCTTCACTTTTGATCAGACTGGCAATCGCGAACTGCCGCTCATCGTCGGCCAGTTGGTGGTGATACCGGCCCACTGGTGGACTGAACCTGATGCGGACGGCAACACACGTGACATCTCGCGCGGCACGTTGGAGCCACCACTTGGCTCAGGCCCTTATCGCATCAGTTCGGTCAATGCCGGGCGCAGCATCACCTACGAACGGGTGGAGGACTATTGGGCAGCTGATCTCAATGTGAATGTCGGCCACCACAATTTCGATACGATCAGCTATACGTTTTTCCGCGACAGCGACGTTGCCTTTGAAGCGTTCAAGGCTGACGCGTTTGATTTTCGGCTTGAGAACCGGGCGCGCAACTGGGCTACCGGCTACGACATCGAAGCTGTCGAGGATGGCCGGATCGTTCTGGAAGAGTTTGTCGAGCCCTATCGCAGCCGCGGGCTGATGATCGGCTTCGTGATGAATGCGCAACGCCCTGTGTTCGCTGACCGCAACATCCGCCGCGCGATGAACTATGTTTTTGATTTCCAAGCGCTTAATCGCGGCCTCTTCTTTGACAGCTACCGCCAGTATGACAGCTACTTCACCGGTTTGGACGAGCTGGCGAGTTCGGGCCTCCCGCAAGGGGCTGAACTGGCGTTGCTGGAAGAGCTGCGCGCGGAGGGCACTGCGCTTCCTGAGGAAGTGTTCACCACCGCGCACTTCAACCCCGCCAACCGGTCACCGGAAGAGCGCAGGGAAAACATTCGCACAGCGCTTGATTTGTTTGAAGCCGGTGGCTGGACGGTCCGCGAAGAGGTTGATCCAGAGCAGGCGGGCACCGGGTTTTTTCATCGCATTCTTGTGGCCATCGGCTTGCGCTCCGACCCCACGCGCCGTGTGATGCGCGATGCGTCTGGCGCGCCCGTGGTGATTGAGCTTCTGCTTAACGGTCCAACCCAAGAACCGGGCGCAAACCAATTGGCACAGTCTTTGGAACTGGTCGGTATTGAACTGGTCATCCGCATCGCCGACTCCTCACAATACACCAACCGCGAGCGCTCGCGTGACTACGATATGATCTATTCGGGGTGGGTGCAGTCCTCCTCGCCCGGCAATGAGCAGCGCGATTTTTTTGGCTCACAGTCGGCGACCGTTGATGGCACACGCAACACCGCTGGCATCCAAGATGAGGCCGTGGATGCGCTGATCGAACGCATCATTTTTGCTGAAGATCGCGAGGCACTGGAAGTCGCGACACGCGCGATGGACCGGGTGCTGCTCTGGAACCACTATGTGATCCCAGGCTGGGGCTTACCGGCCGCGCGCGTTGCGCGCTGGGACCGATTTGATCGCCCAGATCAGTTGCCCACCTATGCCATCGGGTTTCCAACCATCTGGTGGTACGATGAAGAGCGTGCCGCCATCACTGGGGAAGCTGACCAATGAGCCTGAAAACGCCGTCGTTCATCTCGCGATCCGTAACCCGACGCACCGTGCTGAAATCGACAGGGGTTCTGGCCGCCACATCCGCCCTGCCTTTGTCGGCATTTGCCCAGGGGTCGATCACACGTAGCCATGGATTGTCTTCGTTTGGTGCGTTGGCCCTGCCTGCCGACTACGCCCACTTTCCGCATGTTAGTCTGGATGCTCCTAAGGGCGGCACACTGAGCTTCCAGCCTGGCACACGGTTCATGAATCAGAACTTCAACACCTTCAACACGCTCAACGGTTTTGTGAACCGTGGCGATGGAGCGCTGCGCGTTGAGCTGGGGTTTGATGGTCTAATGACCGCCTCGGGCGATGAAGTGGACTCCTTTTATGGTGCACTCGCCGAGTGGGTCGAGTTCACTGACGATGGTCTGACCTATGATTTCAAAATCAGACCAGAGGCGCGCTTTCATGATGGCAGCCGCGTGATGGCTTCCGACATAGCCTGGTCGATGCAGACCCTGGCCGAGCAGGGCCATGAGACACTGAAACCGGGCCTTGCCCCAGTGGAAAGCGCAGAAGCTTTGGAAGAGGATCTCTTGCGGGTTCGTTTTTCCGAAGGGCGACCGCGCACGGCTCATCTGGCTATTTTGGGGCTACCGACGTTCAGCGAGGCCTTCTGGCAAGGCAAAGACTTTGAAGCCTCCACGCTCGAGCCCATCCTTGGCTCGGGTCCTTATCAAGTGGGCAACTTCGAGGTCGGTCGTTTCATCGAGTATGATCGCGTGGAAGACTATTGGGCGGCGGATATGCCCTTTGCGCGCGGCACCAGCAACTTCGGCACTATCCGGATCAACTATTTCCGCGACCGCGACGTTGCTTTTGAAGCCTTCAAAGCCGGTGAGATGAATGTCCGGCAGGAGTCCGTCTCGCGTCTCTGGGCGACGGCCTACGACTTCCCGCGCGTCGAAAGCGGCGAAGTGATTCAATCAACCATCGAAAATGAGACACCTCGCGGCGCGCAAGGCGCGTTCTTCAACACCCGCCGGGACAAGTTTGCTGATCGTCGTTTGCGCCAGGCCATCGGACTTCTGTTCGACTTTGAGTGGACCAATGAGCGCATTTTCTTTGGGCTCTACAAGCGCACCCAGTCGATGTTCCAGAACGCGCCCTATATGGCCGAAGGCATGCCCAGCGACGCGGAACTGGCTATCCTTGAGCCTTTCCGCGCTGACCTGCTGCCTGAAACGTTTGAAGAACCGTATATCCCGCCCACATCAGATGGTTCGGGTTCTGACCGGCAATTGCTGGGTGAGGCCAACCGCCTGATGCGTGAGGCCGGCTGGACTCTGGATGGCGGGCGGCGCGTTAATACCGACGGCGAACAGCTTGCTGTGGAGTTTCTGCTGGCCTCGCAAGCCTTTGAGCGCATCTACTCGCCTATGGTTCAAAACATGCAGCGGCTAGGCATCGACGCCTCGCTACGCATTGTCGATCCGACCCAGTATCAGTCTCGCATCAACACTTTCGACTTCGATGTGGTTGGACTCAACCTCGCGCCAAATCTTACGCCAGGCAGCAGCATGCGCGCTATTTACGGATCTGGGTCGGCCAACCAGCCTGGCGCTTGGAACGTTGCTGGCATCGCCGTACCGACCATTGATGCACTGATCGAAATGGCCGAGGGCGCCGATACGCTGGACGAGCTCTACACAATCATGAGCGCCATGGACCGGGTGCTGCGACCCTATCATTTCTGGATACCGCAATGGCACTCCGGCGCGCATTGGATCGCGCATGAGTTCGCGCATTCGCCGACCGGAGACGGTTCCCCGTTACTCGCTGCCCATCGAAACGCACTGGTGGATGGAGGGGAGCTAACGCATGCTCGCCTATATCATCCGCCGCGTTCTTTTGATGGTGCCCACGATTTTGGGCATCATGGCGCTGTCGTTCGCGGTGGTACAATTCGCGCCCGGAGGCCCAATCGAGCGCGTGATCGCGCAGCTGCAAGGAACCGATGTCAGCGCCACCGAGCGGTTCACAGGAGGCGGCGGTGACTTTTCCGGGCAAGAGCAGGACCTTGGCTCGGGCAACGAGGCCACCGGTGTCTATCGTGGGGCGCAGGGCCTTGACCCGGAGTTCATCGCTGAGCTTGAGCGCCAATTTGGGTTCGACAAACCGCCTCTTGAGCGCTTCGCGTTGATGATATGGAACTATGCGCGGTTTGATTTCGGCGAGAGCTATTTCAGGGATGTGGCGGTGATCGATCTGATCATCGAGAAACTGCCCGTCTCGATATCCCTCGGCCTCTGGATGACACTGCTGTCCTACGGCATCTCCATTCCGCTCGGCATCCGTAAAGCGGTAAAAGACGGCAGCCGGTTCGATGTGTGGACCAGCGGCATCGTGATCGTGGGTTACGCCATCCCAGGGTTCCTGTTCGCCATTCTGCTCATCGTTCTGTTTGCTGGCGGCTCGTTCTGGGATCTTTTCCCGCTTTCTGGTCTTACGTCAGAAAACTGGGACGAGTTGCCCTGGTGGCAGAAAATTCTCGACTATTTCTGGCACCTCACACTGCCACTGATCGCCATGGCTGTTGGCGCGTTTGCCACCACAACACTGCTCACCAAAAACTCGTTTTTGGATGAAATTCGCAAGCAATATGTCACCACCGCGCGCGCCAAGGGCCTGGATGAGCGCACAGTGCTTTACGGCCATGTGTTTCGCAACGCGATGTTGATTATCATCGCCGGCTTTCCCGGTGCTTTCATCTCGGCCTTCTTCACCGGAGCGCTCTTGATTGAGACGATCTTCTCGCTCGATGGGCTTGGCCTGCTGGGCTTTGAGAGCATCTTTGGCCGTGACTATCCGGTGGTGTTCGGCACGCTCTACATCTTCTCGCTGATGGGCCTCATCGTCGCGCTGCTTTCCGACCTTGTGTACATGTGGGTCGACCCCCGCATCGACTTTGAGGCGCGGCGAACCTGATGGATGCGCGTACGCCCCCTGATGCAGTTCGCGAGGCCGATGTGATCGAGCAGCCAGCCGTCACCGATGCGCAGCCGGTGCAGATGAAACGCAAGGGGCTCTCGCCGCTTAATGTGCGGCGGCTCAACAATTTCAAAGCCAATCGCCGCGGCTGGTGGTCACTTTGGATTTTTCTCGCGCTCTTTCTGCTCACCCTGTTTGCCGAACTGGTGGCCAATGAACGACCGCTGATCGTCTCTTACAAGGGTGAGCTTCTGTTCCCGGTGCTGGTCGATTACCCGGAAGAAAAGTTTGGCGGGTTTTATGCGGTCACCCGCTACTACGACCCGTTTATCCGTGAAGAGATCGAAGCCAATGGCTGGATGCTCCACGCGCCTATCCGCTATGATCACACCACCCGCTCCTATGCCTCGCAGATGCCCTATCCCATCGCGCCGACATGGACGCTGGACGCGGACGTGGCGTGTGCCAACCTACCCAACGGAACCGAGGACGCGTTTTGCGGGCCGAGCGGCTATCACTGGCTCGGTACGGATGACCAGGGACGCGATGTGCTTGCCCGGCTCATCTATGGGTTCCGCCTGTCGGTGCTGTTTGGGCTGACCCTCACCATCATTTCGTCGGTCATCGGCATATCCGCTGGTGCGGTGCAGGGCTATTTTGGTGGTTGGACCGATCTTCTCTTCCAGCGTTTCATCGAGATCTGGACCTCGATCCCCTCGCTTTATCTGCTGCTGATCTTCTCCGCTTTCTTTGTTCCCGGTTTCTGGACGCTGCTCTTCATCCTGCTGCTCTTTAGCTGGGTGGCTTTGGTGGGATTGGTGCGCGCGGAATTTCTGCGCGGGCGCAATCTTGAATATGTACGGGCGGCACGGGCGCTAGGCCTTTCTGATATGCGGATCATGTTCCGTCATATCTTGCCCAATGCGATGGTCGCGACGATCACCTTCCTACCCTTTATTCTGTCAGGTTCCATCACCACGCTGACAGCGCTCGACTTTTTGGGTCTTGGCCTGCAAGGCGATGCGCCGTCGCTGGGTGAGTTGCTGGCGCAAGGCAAAGAAAACCGCAATGCGCCGTGGCTTGGCCTGACCGGGTTCCTCACCATCTCCATCATGCTCTCGCTGCTTATCTTTGTGGGCGAGGCCGTGCGAGATGCCTTTGATCCCAGGAAGGTTGAGGGATGAGCGCTCCTCTGCTCCAGGTAAACGATCTCTCGGTTGCTTTTCGCTCCGGCGATCAGATCAACCAAGTCGTGCACAACGTCTCGTTCGATGTGAAAGGAGGCGAAGCAGTAGCTCTTGTAGGCGAGTCCGGTTCCGGCAAATCGGTCTCCGCTCTCTCGGTCTTGCAGCTGCTACCCTACCCTGCCGCCTCGCATCCCTCTGGCTCCATCCAGTTCGACGGACAAGAGCTCTTGGGCGCTGACGACAAGCAGTTGCGATCGGTGCGCGGCAACGAGATTTCGATGATCTTTCAGGAGCCGATGTCCTCGCTAAACCCGCTGCATACGGTAGAACGGCAGGTGGGCGAGGTGCTGAAAGTTCATCAGGGTCTGCGCGATGAAGCCGCCCGCACCCGTACATTGGAACTGCTTGATAGGGTCGGCATCAAGGACCCGGAAGGACGCCTGAAGAGCTACCCGCATCAGCTTTCCGGCGGGCAACGTCAGCGCGTGATGATCGCGATGGCGCTCGCCAACACACCCAAGCTTCTGATTGCTGACGAGCCGACAACAGCGCTTGATGTGACCGTGCAAGCGCAGATCCTCAGACTGCTGGTGGAACTTCAGCAAGAACTCGGCATGGCCATGCTCTTCATCACGCATGATCTTGGCATTGTGCGCCGCTTGGCCAGTCGGGTGAATGTGATGCAAGGCGGTAAAGTGGTTGAGCACGGCCCAGTGCGTGAGGTGTTTTCAAACCCGCAACACCCCTACACACAGATGCTGATCTCCACCGAGCCTTCTGGCGCGCCGATCTCCAAGCCCGATGCCAACGATGTAACCTTGGCCGCTGATGAACTGAAAGTCTGGTTTCCGGTGAAGAAAGGCATCTTCCGCCGCACCGTTGACCACATCAAAGCGGTGGACGGCATCGATCTATCGATCTGTCAGGGCGAAACGCTTGGCATTGTTGGCGAGTCCGGGTCCGGCAAAACGACGCTGGGTCTTGCGCTGCTGCGGTTGACAGAATCCAGAGGTGCCATTCGCTTCAAGGACATGGACATCACCGAGCACAGCACCAAGCAGATGCGTCCTTTGCGCAGCGATCTGCAGGTCGTGTTCCAGGACCCATTCGGCTCGCTCTCACCGCGCATGTCGGTGTCAGACATCATTGAAGAGGGCCTCTTGATCCATCAGCCGACGATGGGATTTGAGGAACGAGATCGGGAAATCATCGCGGCGCTGGAAGAGGTGGGTCTCGATCCAGAAACGCGCTTCCGTTATCCGCACGAGTTCTCCGGCGGTCAGCGCCAGCGCATCTCGATTGCGCGTGCCCTGGTGTTGAAGCCCCGCGTGATCCTGCTCGATGAGCCGACCTCAGCGCTTGATATGAGCGTGCAGGCGCAAGTGGTGGAGCTGCTGCGTGACATTCAGAAAAAGCATAATCTGGCCTATCTGTTCATCAGCCACGACCTCAAAGTCGTGCGCGCACTGTCACATCGGATTCTTGTGATGAAAGACGGCAAGGTGGTGGAGTCAGGGTCGCGCGAAGACATCTTTGAAAACCCCAAAGAACCCTACACACGCGAGCTTATCGCCGCTGCGTTTGATGAGACGATGCTGGCGGCGGAGTAGCCAAAGACGACCGCCTTCATGACGGTCGTCCATGCTCAGCAAAAAACTCACGTCCTCAGCTCGGCACCGCTTCAGCAGCATACTGGGCCAGGAACTCTGGCGACGGTGGGATGGGCTTGATCACGTCGATCAGAACGCCATTGGGATCCTTGGTGATAAAATGGCGCTGACCAAAAGGTTCGTCGCGCAAGGTTTTTAAGATCGGCAGACCAGCTTTCTGCGCGGTCTCATAAACAGCGTCGGGGTCCTCAACCTCAAAGTTGAGGATCAGGCCATTGACTGTGCCACGCCCCTCCTCAGGGATCGTCTCATGGTCACCGTGCAACACGGCGATGTTGACCTTCTCATCCTCAGCTGACTGCAGATGGCAATACCAGTCGCTCTCAAAGGTCGGTTTGAAACGGAAGTTCTCGACGTAGAAGGCGGTTGTGCCGGCAACATCCATGGTTTGGATGACGGGGTAGTACTGCGTGCTTTTCATGGCTTGTCTCCTTTCGCATTAAAACATACAATCTGTATGTATCTTTCCTATAAACATACAGGCTGTATGTATGCAAGAGAAAAATGAACGACGCTCCAATGCCGCTCGCACTAAGGCAACACGCGAGGCGCTGATCGGCGCGGCGCGTGCCTTGTTTGTCGAGAAGGGCTATGCGGACACCGCAACCCCCGAGATCGTGAAGGCGGCCGGCGTCACACGCGGCGCGCTCTACCATCACTTTGATGACAAGACGGCGCTGTTTCAGGCCGTCGTGCGCGCAGAGTTTGAGGCGGTGGAAGAGGAGATCACCGCACAAGCGACCGGCAACCCAAAGGACACGATCGATGCGCTGATGCTTGGCAGCAAAGCGTATATGGAGGCCATGCGCGCGCCTGGGCGTGTCCGGCTCCTTTTGCTCGACGGGCCAGCTGTCTTGGGGCGTTTGACACTCGATGCAATCGATAAGGAAACGTCCGCCGACTCCCTGCGTTTGGGGTTGAAAGCGGCGATGGAGGCTGGGGAGATCAAGTCTTTGCCCTTGGGTCCACTCACTGCACAGCTCTCGGCCATGTTTGAGCGGGCGGCACTGGGTGTGTCAGCTGGAGAGGACGAGCATGATCATCTGGCCGTGCTCGAAGCCTTGCTGACCACGCTGAGGTAGGCTGAGGTCGCAAAAGCCTTCGGTGAGACTGCGTTAACCTTAACAATTCATCAACGCGCGCCATTCCCTTTGCCCTGTCCCGGCAAAAGGAATAGAGTGATGGCATGAGCGAAAACCACACCACCCCGCACCCATCTTGCATTCACCCTGGCATCCTCCTGTTGGAGGAATTTCTGAAACCTCTCGGCATCAGCCAGAACCGCTTGGCACGCGACATCGACGTGCCGGTGAGCCGCATCGCGGCGATCGTGGCGGGGCAACGGGCGATCACGGCGGACACGGCGATGCGTCTGTCAGCCTATTTCGACACCAAGCCAGAGCTTTGGATGAAGCTGCAAGCGGCCTACGAGATTGCGGTTCTGCGCGACAGCGATTGGCCGCGCATTGAGGCGCGTATCCGCCCTTACGAGCCGGTGGATGAGCCGCAGCCACGGGAGCAAAGCTCGGACGCGCCGATGCCGCATGTTGATGATTTCCGCGTGACGGCAGCCAGCTAAGCGCGCTCTAACCGGCGGCGGCTGCCTTTTCGCGCAACCGCGCTGCTTTTTTGAACTTTGTCATCACGCGCGAACGCTTGAGCGTCGACAGATAATCGATGAAGAGCTTGCCATCCAAGTGATCCACCTCGTGCTGAATGCAGGTGGAAAGCAGCCCATCAACTTCAATCTCGTGCGTCTGGCCCTCAATATCCATGTAGCGCACACGTGCGTGGGCCGGGCGCGCCACCTCGTCATAATAGTCGGGGATCGACAGGCAGCCCTCTTCATAGGGCACGTCTTCGCCGGACAGTTCCAGAATTTCCGGATTGATCAGGGTAAGCGGCTCGGCTTCCTCTTCGCGCGCTGAGCAATCGGTTGTCACCACCCGCAGAGGCACGCCAATCTGGATCGCGGCCAAGCCAATGCCTGGCGCGTCGTACATCGTCTCATACATATCCTCCACCAGCGCACGCACCTCATCGGTGATTGCGGTGACGGGTTTCGACACCTCGCGCAGGCGCTTGTCGGGGATAACCAAAATCTCGCGAATAGCCATGCACGGCACTTAAGGGTGGCGAAACATCCGGTCAAGGCGAAGGGCGTGAGTGCCTGCCTTCCATGGCTTTTGTTCGCGCTTTGATCTAACATCGTAACGGACCCGATTCGAGTTTGGATTCTCCTTTTGGACCTGCACTTCTCCACCGTGCTTTTCACGCTTCAGGGCACGCCTGTGACCCTCGCCATGCTGCTTTGGGCGGTGGCGGCACTTATCGTTCTGCTGGTGCTTTGGGTGTGGTCGTCCACGGCGCGTATGAAGCGTCAAACCGCTGAGATCGAAGCGAAAGCCGAGGCGGAAAAGGCTGCGCTTACCGAAAAACTCACCTCCATGGCGGGCGCACAAGCTGAGCTGACAGGCCGCGTGCAAAGCATGACGGAGATGTTGGGCAATCGCCAGGCGGAGCTCGCTCGCGTGATGTCCGAGCGGATGGATGGCTTGGGTCACCGGCTTGGCCAATCGATGAGCCAGCAGACCAACCAGACCCACGAGACGCTGCGCAGCTTGCACGAGCGACTGGCAGCCATCGACACGGCGCAGAAGAACATCACTGAACTTTCCCAAGGCGTGGTGGAGCTGCAATCTATCCTGGCCGACAAGCAAACGCGTGGTGCTTTCGGTCAGGGGCGGATGGAAGCCATCGTGCAGGATGCCCTGCCGCGCGGCGCCTACTCGTTTCAGCACACGCTCACCAATGGTAAGCGGCCCGACTGCGTGATCTATCTGCCCAATGGCGCGCCAAGCTTGGTGATTGATGCCAAGTTTCCGATGGAGGGCTGGAATGCCTTTCGCGATGCGCCCGAAGAGCGGATCGCGAACCAAGCCGCTCAGCGCTTCCGCCAGGATGTCGGCAAGCACGTGCAGGACATCGCCGCAAAATACTTCTTGCCCGGAGAGACGCACGAGACAGCGTTCATGTTCGTACCGTCTGAATCGATCTTTGCCGATCTCCACGAGCGTTTTGAGGATGTCGTGCAAAAGGCTGCCCGTCAGCGGGTCGTGATCGTCTCACCCTCGCTGCTCACCCTTTCCATTCAGGTTGTGCAGGCCGTGCTGCGCGATGCCCGCCTACGCGAACAGGCGCATCTGATTCAGGATGAAGTGGGCCGCCTGGTGGATGACATTGTGCGGCTGGATGATCGTGTTGCCAAGCTCGCCACACACTTTGGTCAAGCCCAGAGGGACATCGAGCAGATCCAAACCTCAACTGGCAAAATCACCAAGCGTGGTGACCGCATCGGCAACCTCGACGTCGGGCAGCCACCGGATGCGGGGGAAGTTGGAGAGGTGGACGCGCCAGAGCCGAGACTACCATTGGCAGGGGAGTAGGATAATCAAGAGGTTTTCGGAGTTAATGACCTCATGAACTCTAAGAATTTCGTCCAAGCTGTCGTGCAATGAGAGCGGCAGCTGACAAGTCTAAGGCTCCATCATCATCTTTGATTATCCCATCTTGGGTCGGTCTAAACAGAGAAGCCAGAACTATCGCTTCATTTTCGCCGTCGAACTCGTTTCCTTCCCTCATGGCCAGAAAGGTCTCGGCGAAAGCCCTCTTTTCGCTGGCATCCAATGCCAAGTGGCGTTCGCTCAGATAGACACGATACTGCAAACGAATTGCCCACAGAATGAGCGACATCACAACCAAAAGACCAGAAACGGTCAGCGGTCCCTTGGCGGAGAATTCCCGCGAGCAGTTGCTTGGTTCGGGTCCTCGGCAGATCTCAACGAAAAAACTGTCGGCAATGTAGTCGCCCCCCAAAACGGAACGATTGTCCCAGCGCCAATTGCGATCAAGGTGCCGATCGCAAACAGTACTAGTGCACTTTTTGATTGTTTCTTGTGCTCCGCTGCTCGCTTGTTCCACAGCGCTACGGGAGCCTTGAACTGAAGCTGCTGAAAAAATAATTCCTTGAGGCGCTCAAATTCCGCATCGCGCTCACTGTTCTGTACTTGCGCGTTGTGATCCAGAACCGAGATCTGCTTTTCAGCGTTTTGGATGGCAGCAGAAACGTCATCTTCTGCCTCCTCCAACCAATGGGAATAACGCCGCTTTCGTCGTTTCTCGCGGTCAACAAAGACAGACTCAATACGCTTTGATCGAGTAACCAAAGACTCGCGAAATTCGGTCAACCGATCCGAATGACTGGCATTTATTTGCTGCGCTTTCTCAACCTCATCCAACAAGGCAGATGCATGAGAAGCTGCAGTCCTTGCCGCACCTGCAAGTTTCTGAGAGCTTGTCTTTTGAAATGGGAGAGCTGCGCTGGCATAAGCTGCGGTCGCCAAGCTGTGACCGCGCCCGATGGCCTGCTCCAGTGTCTTGTTCCCTCGCGCATTGATGCGAATGTCGTGGTTCACAAACCATAGGTACGCCGAGATGGCATCGTCGAGGCGACTGTTGGCAAAGAGGCCGAGAACAAGCTGACCTTCAATCGAGTCGTCTGACGGCGGAATGGCAACACGTCCCCCAAACATCTTCATTGAGCGGTTGAATTTTTCAGAATTCTCAGATTGCTCCTTCAGAACTTCAAAGACGTTGGCCATCGTTTGGCCGCTGGTGCTGCCGCTTTGAAGCCCAACGTTTTGGAGAATTCCATGGTTGGGCAGGGAAGCCAAAAACGGTTGCCAAATTTTTTCTTGCCGCGACAAATGCGCCGTTAACGCGCTTCGGCTCGAAAACTCAATGTTGTTCGAAGCCGAGTAGGTAATTGTGAAGCGCTTTTTATCTGACACTAGCTATCAACAATCCCCGTGAATACTGAGTTTTTGATAGCATTATTGATCAGTAGTAAAAAGTAAACGGAAACCCTACCCCTCCACTTGCGTCCTAGCCTTCATGGCAGCCGCAAGGGTGCCCTCATCCAGATAGTCCAGCTCGCCGCCCATCGGCGCGCCGTGCGCGAGGCTGGTGACCACGACGCCGCTGTTCACCAGCCGGTCGGTGAGGTGGCAGGACGTTGACTGGTAACCCAGTCCTTCAACGAATGAACGCAAAGCGATAGCTCAGGTGCTTTTTGATGCCTGCCTGTTCACCCCAGCATAGGTTACGTGCCGAAGCACCCATTCGAATGGTCCGGTTTTGAACCAGATACGCCAAACCGACAGCGTAGCGATCAACGCTATGGTGACCAACACGGCGATTGCGGTGGCTGCTACGCGATCAACCTCATCCCATAGCCCCAACCCATAGCCGGAAAAGATGGTTGTCAGGATGATCGACTGGCCAAGATAGATGCTGAGGCTTGATCCTCCGGCGGCCAACACTCGCCCGAGGATCGGGCCAGGTGGGCGAGCAAGCGCTGCGATCACGCCCAGATAGCCGAACGTTGCAATGGGCGCCGCTATGATGACGAGCGCAGCACCAAGTGTTCCAGCGCCGTTAAAACCACCCCAACTGCCAAAACCACCTGGCCCCCATTGCCACAAAGCTGCCCCCAACAGGCCAAGCAAAACGCCAGGTAACAGACACACCCGTCGTGCCCGCTGCCAAAGCGGGTGGGCGGCGTTATCGATCATGCCCGATTTCACCGCGGCCAGCCCAAGGCAGAACCAGCCAAGTGCGGAGATGCCCTGCGCGATCAAGAAAACCGGAAGGAAAAGGGCAAAGCCAATGCTTCTAAACGTCAACGCATCAAGGAAGCTGCCTCCTGTGTTGATCAAGCGTTCGAGCTCAATCACATCAGCCGGTGTTGAGGACGGGGCGAGAAACAACGGCGTGCCAACAACCGTCTGTAAGACCAGAAGTCCAACCCCGACCTGAACAAGGTGGCGTACTGTCCAGTCCCTCAAGACGTAGAGGATCGAGCCCGTCACGGCGTAGATGACCAGGATATCGCCGGGATAGAACAAGCACCCATGGGCAAGGCCGAGGAGTAGCAAGCCGATCATACGATTGCGATAAAGCGGCCCAAACGGCAAATCACGTCGTGCCGCAGATCGCATCAAAAACCCGAGACCCACCCCAAACATGAAGGAGAACAAGCCGTAGGTTTTTAGCAGCGCCAGGCCGTTGACCAGCCAAAGGGCAACGCTGTCAGCGGTGGTCTCGCCAAGGGGTTCAGCAAAGTCTCCCAGCGCGGGAAAAGCGATGTATTGGACGTTGACGATCACGATGCCGAACAAGGCGATGAGCCGGAGATAATCCGGCATCAGCGCGCGATCATGTGTGCTCATTGGCTCACCCTACAGGTCGATTGATCGGGCGACGGCCCTGTGTGTTCCCTTGGCAAAGCGACGGCTATACTTCTGTCCGGGCTTTCATGGCAGCCGCAAGGGTGCCCTCATCCAGATAGTCCAGCTCACCGCCGACGGGCACGCCATGGGCAAGGCGTGTGACGGACACGCCGCAGTTCACCAGCCGGTCAGTGAGATAGTAGGCCGTTGATTGGCCCTCCACCGTGGCGTTGATGGCCAAGATCACCTCGCGCACGTCAGCAGCCGTGGCGCGTTCCACCAGGGATTCAATGGAAAGATCATCCGGCCCGACACCATCAAGCGGGGACAGCACGCCGCCGAGCACATGGTAGCGACCCCGGCTTGCTTTGG
This sequence comes from Ahrensia marina, assembly GCF_042140245.1. Classification (GTDB taxonomy): domain Bacteria; phylum Pseudomonadota; class Alphaproteobacteria; order Rhizobiales; family MH13; genus MH13. The sequence goes on from NZ_CP159483.1 coordinate 551,526, forward strand.
CGCGCTCCAGCGCCCAGAGATCGGCGACATCCTCGACCACCACCAGCACGCTATCCTCGCGGCGCGGGTCAGTGCACACCGTGCAGGGGCTGACGGTATCGATGTTGCCGCAGCGTTCGCACTCCATCACATTGTCACGCGCGATGGCCATCGCCTCGGCCAAGGGTCCGAGCAATTGGTCTTTGCGTTTGACGAGATGCAGGGCGGCGCGGCGGGCCGAACGTGGCCCAAGGCCCGGCAGTTTGGCGAGCAGCTGAATAAGCCGCTCAATCTCAGGGCCAACAGTATGATCGCTCATCGATTATCGAACGCTTTTCTCACAACGCGCTGTCGCGAGCGCACAAGTCTGCAACCCCGGATCGCGTCCGGGGCAGGCCTTTTGTTGACATTGCTTCTTACATCCCTGGCAGTTTCATGCCGGGTGGCAGACCCATGCCCTGCATCATGCTTTGGGTTTTTTCAGCCATCATCTGATCGGCCTTCATCTTGGCATCGCTGTGTGCGGCGATGAGCAAATCTTCCAAAATCTCAACATCGTCAGGTACCAGCAAGGATGGGTCGATCTTGAGGCCAGAGAGCTCGCCCTTGCCTGACAACGTGACCGTGACCATGCCGCCGCCTGCAGACCCGTCAATGGTCTCGTCGGCCATCTCAGCCTGCATGGTTTGCATTTTTTCCTGCATGTCCTTGGCTTGTTTCATCATTTTCATGATGTCCATGGCGGCTCGTCCTCATCGTCAATGTCGTTCAATGTGTCGTCGATATCGGGTGCGTCACCGGTGTCTTCAACCGGCACATCACCTGTCTCGTCTTGTTTGATGCTGCGTACGCCGGTGATGGTTGCGCCAGGAAACGCCTCCATGATGGCCTGCACCGTTGGGTGTTGGCTGGCATCGGCCTTACGCGCCACTTCGCGCTCAGCGGCCAGCTCGTTCAACGTTTGTGCGTCGGCCTGGCTGTTCACCGAGATCATCCAGCGCGTGCCGGTCCAGCCCTTCAGCGCTTCGGCGAGGTCCCCCACAAAAGCCTGTGGCGCGCCTGCGGCGAGCCCAATCTCCAGCTGGTTTTCGCCAAATGAGACCGGACGGATATAGGCGCGGATCAGCGGTGGCAGCGCGCGGTTGCCGTTCTTTTCGGCGAGCGCGATCAAAGCATCCAAATCGCGCAGCACGACAGGCTGCGGCTTGGCCTCGGCCTTTGGAGCCTGAACGGCAACAGGTGCCGGTGACTCGCTTTGCGGTGCCAGAGCCAGGGATGCGCGTGCGCCACCGCCATTCGACGGTGAAGGAGCGGACGGCTGCGGGATGCTGGTGCCGGAGGGCGCGCCGTCACCCAGCGCTTTGATCGCTTCGTCGGGCGTTGGCAGATCGGCGACATAGCAGAGCCGTACCAGGATCATTTCCGCAGCGATCAGCGGTTTGGGCGCGCGTGAGAGTTCGTCGAGACCCTTCAAAAGCATCTGCCAGGCGCGCGAGAGCACCTTCACAGAGAGATTCTTGGCCATCTCGGCCAGTCGTGCCTGATTGTCGCCGGTCAGTGCGTCAGACGGGTGATCCGGCATGACTTTGGCGCGTGTTGCCGCGTGCACAATCTCCGCTAGGTCAGCGATCAATCCCGCTGGGTCCGTACCACGTCCATAAGCCTCGGCAAGCTGGCTGAGCGCGGCCTGGCTGTCGCCCTTCATGACCGCTTCAAACAACGTGAGCGTCGCTGCTTGATCGGCCAGGTTCAGAAGATCGTGCAAGGATTCAGCGGTGATTGGCGTATCCGCGCTGGCGCCGGTGTGGGCAATCGCTTGGTCGAGAAGCGACAGACCATCACGGACCGAGCCTTCGGATGCCCGTGCAATCAGACGGATGGCATCCTCTTCAGCTGATGCGCCTTCGGCTTCAGTGATTTTGGCCAGGTGCGCCATCATCATCGGCACTTCCACGCGGCGCAGATCGAACCGCTGGCAGCGGGAAAGAATGGTCACCGGCACTTTGCCGATCTCAGTGGTGGCGAAGATGAACTTCACATGATCAGGCGGCTCTTCCAGCGTCTTTAGCAACGCGTTGAACGCTGCAGTGGAAAGCATGTGCACCTCATCAAGCAGGTACACTTTGAAACGCGCTGACACCGGTGAATAACGCGCCGCATCGGTGATCTCGCGAATGTCGCCGACACCGTTATGGCTGGCGGCATCCATCTCGATCACGTCGACATGGCGGCCTTCCATAATCGCTTCACAGTGAATGCCCATGGCAGAGAGATCAACCGTCGGCGCGCCATCGCCAGCCTCGGTCTCATAGTTGAGGCCCCGGGCCAGAATGCGCGCTGTGGTGGTTTTGCCCACGCCGCGAACGCCCGTCAGAATATAGGCCTGGGCGATACGACCGATCTCAAACGCGTTGCGCAGCGTCTGCACCATCGGCTCTTGGCCGATCAGATCATCAAAATTGGCGGGACGATATTTGCGGGCGAGAACGCGGTATCCGCTCTCATGCGTCTCAGCGGTGGTGGTGCTGTCGGCCATGCGCGCCCGGTGGTCCTGATCCTGCGAGGAAAAAGGGTGGAAGGCTGGAACGGCGACCCGAACCGGAAAACTCGTTGGGGCTGCTTCCTTCCGGACCTGACCCGATTGGCGAGCGGCTCGTCCGCCGCCAACCTTCCACTCCCTATATCGTATGCGGGGTTGGCTTTGTCCAGTTCCCGTGCTGGACCTTACCCAAGAAGGTGCTAGAGAGCGTTCATGACGGACTTCAACCTAGACGCGCGGCTTGCCGCCGACAGCCTTCCCCTCTGCCAGACCGATATGAGCCTATTACGCGTTTCACGCGATGCACGCTTTGCCTGGCTTATCCTCATTCCAAAACGCGATGATCTGGCCGATCTGGTGGACCTGTCGCCGGACGATGAAACCCGCGTGATGGCCGACATACGCGCGGCCTCTTTGGCCCTGCGCGAAGTCACCCAATGCCACAAGCTGAATGTCGCCTCTCTGGGCAACATGGTGCGGCAGCTGCACGTGCACATCATCGCCCGCTTTGAAGACGATGCCGCCTGGCCAGGCCCAATATGGGGTGTCGGCGAAGCTGAACCACTTGATACTCTGCCTGACTGGGCGCAGAGCGTCCGGGCAAGTCTTGGGTGGTCAGCATGAGCAGTGTGGCCGCCCTTTTTGCCAGCCTGCCACGCGCGGAACTCGCCGCCAAGACCGGCTTTTCCGGCGGGCGCACCGATCGTCATGGCGACCGGCGTGATGATGATGCTTTCCTGGATGCCCAGGAGGCCAAAGCGCGCTTCCTTTTGTTTGATGGCGCGGCACTGGTGGAGGGCGATCACGGTCCGAACCGCATGTACCACGCCAAGCTTTCGGCCGATGTCGACGCTGAAACACGCGTCTATTGCGGTGAGGATGCCGACGGGCCGGTCTACGCCTACACGCTGAAAGCATCCGAAAGCACCGAAGATGTTGGCGGTCTTGCCACCACGCCGCCCGCGCAACAACCGTTGCGGCCTTTCGCCGAAAGCTTCGACATTCTGGACCATCATCTTGGGCTGCTCGCAGAAGCCGCTTCACTGACGGGCTGGCATTTGCGGCATAAGTTCTGCGCCAAATGCGGCGGCATCACGCGCAATGAACAGGCTGGCTGGCGGCGACGCTGCGATGACTGCGGTACGATGCATTTTCCGCGCACCGATCCGGTGGTGATCATGAATGTGGTGGACCCGGCAACCGGCGATGTGTTGATGGGCCGTCAGGAAAAGTTTGCAGCGGGCATGTTCTCCTGCCTTGCCGGGTTTGTGGAACCGGGCGAGACTCTGGAAGATGCGGTGCGGCGCGAGGTGCTGGAAGAAGCAGGCATTCCGCTGGGCCGCATCACCTACAAAGCCTCGCAGCCTTGGCCATTCCCCTCAACGCTGATGATGGGTTTTGAGGGTGAAGCACTGGCGCGCGACATCACGTTGGATGAGGCCGAGCTTGTCGAAGCGCGCTGGTTTTCCAAAGACGAACTGCATGCCTATGCGCCCAACCCGCGTGACGCAGGGCTGATTTCCATACCCCCAAAACTCGCCATCGCCCGCGCGTTGTTGGATGACTATTTGGGGGTGTGAGGCGCCTGTCACCAATGAGGCCGCTCAAGGCGCCTCGATCTCATAGAACAGGCGGGGCGCCTGTGGGTCGTCGGACTTCACTCCCAAAGCTATCGTTCCAGCACCGCTGAGAACGACGGTTCGGCGCAGCACAACCAGTTGTTCGCCAGACTGGCTTACCACCAGGCTTCCTGACGAGCTGTGGTCTTCGAACTCCACCAGGCCGTTTGCCAGCCGGATCGTCGCATGCTGTCGAGAGACAGTTTGAACAAGCACCTGAAGGGCGTTCTCGGGCAGACGCCCGACACTCAGTGGCTCGCCTTCGCTGATCTCCCAACGCCGCCCTTCATAGTCGATCACGGCTTTGGGTGCGGCATTCTCCTTGTGATCGGGATCCAGAATCTGGGTTCGATCCCCATCGCCTTCAATTTGCAACGAGTAGACGCGCGATGCTTCACGTCGTCCCTTCAAACGAAAAGGCGAGATGCTGACATAGTGTCGTTTGCTCACCAGAGCCAGATTCTTGAAAGAGGCCTCGCCAACAAGCACCTCACGTGAATTGGACAGCGCGCACAACCTAGCTGCGGCGTTTACGCAGTCCCCGAAAATGTCGCTGTCGAGGCAAACAAACGTGCCCGACTCCAAGCCCGCATGCACTTTAAGGTCGCCCTCTCCGGTGGCCTGGATCATCTCGTATGCGGCCAGATGAGCGTCGTTGGGTAAGGAAAACCAACACAATATGTCGTCACCGGCGGACTTCACGAAGGTACCGCCGTGACGTGCAACGATGGCCTTCAGGTGCTCCAGAAAAGCGCCGATGATGGCGGCCGCCTGTTGATTGCCCACCTTTTGGTAGAGCGGCGTGCTTCCAGATACATCGGCGAAAAGAACGGCACCTGTCTTGCTCTCAGAGCTGGTTGAATCTGCGTGATCCAAGGCTGCGGAATCCTCGAACGTCCTGATATCTGACCTGAAAAGGCTTTGCAGGTTTGATCAATAATGGAAAGAGTCGACCTATGTGCGCGGGTAGAAAGCGGTTGGCCAATACAGCAGTTTGCTCTCCCATCAATATATGCTGTGCCATATGAGGATTTGTGAACTGCTGTACGATCCACTCGCCAAGCGCACGAGACACTCTCGCTGCTCATAAGCCTTAGACACTAAAGCTCACAAGCTTTCTCAAAAGTTCCACCTGGCTGCTGACCTCAACCTTTTCGAAGACCCTTTTGAGGTGCGTTTTCACCGTGTTGATCGATATGCCGAGTTCTTCAGCAATGCCTGCCACGTCAAAGCCAGCTGCGATCATCCTAATGGTTTCAGCTTGCGCATCTGATAGCGCATGGATGATGCGTGCGATATCAATCTGCTGGTCGAGGTTTGGATGGTTGCCAAAGAGGACGTAGACGCGCCCGTCGGCAACCTTCACCCAACAAACCAGCGAGGCGCCCTCATCATTTTCTCCCAGGACGACGGGCAGTGTAACAGAGCCACCGCCAGCAGAGGCAGCGCGGTTGTATTTTGCAAAGGCTGTTAGTTCGTGTGCTCTCGCAACCTGTCGTCTGAGTTCACGATCCCAGTCCAGGTTTGCAGCACGCAGCGTGCCCTGACTTAACCTCAGCGCTCGAAAGCTCTCTAGAGCCATTGAAGCCGCCTGGTTCATCCAAACAACACTGCAGTTAGCGGTAACTTCCAGTGTCGGAGAGGCCGTATCTCGCAGGGGTTGCGACCATACGCCGTGGAAAACGATCTGCCAACGCCCGTCACGTCGCTCCAACAAACGAAAATTGTTGGAAAGACTAGCAAGGGCGCGTGGATTTTGTGTTTCGACGATGACTTGATCAAAGGTGGCCCAGGCTAAATCGCCGCGAACCCATATCCTGATGTTTTCCCGTGTAACATTCGCCTTGATTTCCTCAGGCTCAATTTCCATTGCCTCGAAAATGTTGTCCCGGAAAGTGGCAAATCCATTGGCAATCTGGAGCGTTCCACACTCCATTATACTATGAAATTCTTCGTTGGTGACCCAATTTTCTAGCCAGCGATCTTTGTCGCGAGCCATGTAGCTATCAAGATCCGCTTCTATGACATCGAGTATCTCGCGCTGATCAGCTGAAAATTGAGAGTTCTGTTCCATTGTATATTGACGCCATTTACAGGGGTCTGGGCAACCGGATGGTATGTTGACGGGCTGCCGCTCCGTTCGAAAACCATCTGACCCAAGTGTTCTTTATCGTCGCACGCAACCTCACGACATACACGTTCACCCGCGACCTCTTGGTTTTGGACGCGCCTCCAAAAAAATGAAAATAGGCGTCCTGGTCCTCCACCGTAACTCCGGCAAAATGGCCGACTTTGTTGCTGTTGCGGCGCAGCCTATCCCAATCCGACATTCCAGCCATCTCCATGACGAACTTCTTTCTGGAGAAGGCTTAACCCCAGTCAGGAACAAGGGCAGTCACCCGCAGGGATGACAAACTTTGCAATCTGCTACGATCAATTTGATTTTTATTGCTTACTGAGGCAACGGCTCTGTGGGTCCAATTGTTTGAACTCTCGAATCTCCACTTCCGCTCTTTGTAGACGTCGAGGCAGCAGTCTAATCAAACAAGCTTTCCTGCTTGGGTGTCGGACGGGCATCGACGACGCGCTTAGGTTTGGCCGATTTGGGCTTGGAAACCTTAGGCGGCGAACCGCCTGTCGCCTCACCAACAATCGCATCGCGGGTGCCATCGGCCAGTTCGATCTGCACCGCGCCCGCCGCATCCAGCGCTGCGACCTGGCGGAGGGGAGTGCCCGCTTCATCGCGGATAACCGCAAAGCCACGGTCCAGCACGCGGCGGTAGTTGAACGCATCAAGCAGCTTCGCGCGTTGGGCGACCTTGTCCCACTTCACGGTTAGCTGCTGGCGCATGGCGCGCAACATGGCTGCGTCTAAGCGGGCCAGCGTCTTTTGCCCCTCACCCACCAGCCGTTCCACAGCGCGTGGAGATACGCGGCTGCCAAGATTGGCCAGCCGATCTTTTTGCCGTTGGCGACGCTGATCCAGGGCGCGGGTGAGCTTGTCGCCCTGGACACGAACACCCTGACGCCGCTCGGCAATGCCTTGCGTGATAATGCGCGGAGTAAGCCTCCCTGCCACGCGGTCCAGCCTGCCACGCTGGGTTAATGTCCCGCGTGTCAGCGCTTGGGCCAAGCGTAGGCTCGCCTGATCCAGCCTCTGGCGCGGCGTTGTTAGAAGCGCGTCCGGCTGGGGTAGAGCTCGAGCCAGCGCGCGCAGATCGCGGCGACGGGTTTCGACGCCTCTTAGTGCTGAGGCCGTCAGGCGGCGGGCAAGATCATCAACGGTGAGCACCAGGTCGGCCTTCACCGGCACCACCATTTCCGCAGCGCCAGTTGGTGTGGGCGCGCGCACATCGGCGGCATAGTCGATCAGCGTCCAATCGGTCTCATGGCCAACCGCTGAGACCAGCGGGATCATGCTTTCAGCCGCAGCGCGGGCAACCACTTCCTCATTGAACGACCAAAGATCTTCCAAGCTGCCGCCACCACGCGCAACGATCAGCACGTCCGGCTGGGGGATCGGCCCGCCCGGCTCAAGTGCGTTGAAGCCATGGATGGCGTTCGCCACTTCCTTAGCGCTGGTCTCGCCCTGCACCCGTACCGGCCAGACCAGAACATGGGCGGGCGTGCGATCTGACAGGCGGTGCAAGATATCGCGGATCACGGCGCCGGAGGGTGACGTCACCACGCCAATGACCTTTGGCAAAAAAGGCAAAAGCTGTTTGCGCTCTTCAGCGAAAAGGCCCTCGGCGGCGAGCTTTTTGCGGCGCTCATCCAGCAGTTTCATCAGCGCACCGACGCCTGCTGGCTCGATCCGGTCGATTACCAGCTGGTAGCGCGACTGCCCCGGAAAGGTGGTCATGCGTCCGGTGGCAATCACCTCCAAACCTTCTTCAGGCTTGAAGGTCAGCTTGCTGGCCGTGCCCTTCCACATGACAGAGGAAAGCACAGCGCGATCATCTTTCAGATCGGTGTAGATATGCCCTGATGCAGGTCGGCTGACCCGTCCCAACTCTCCGCGCACCCGCACATAGCCAAACGCATCTTCAACGGTGCGCTTGACGGCGGAGGAAATCTCGCTGACGGAGTATTCGGGCGTGTTGGATGGGGTCTCGCTCATGCGAGCACCCTGCCGCGCCCATCGATTCGGAGCAAGGGTTTCGGAGCATGCGTTGATGCCCCCCAGAGTGGATTTCAAAAGCCAGAGGCTCTTTGTGGAGCACGACCTGCAAGAAGGCGCAGAGCACGCTTTGTCAGAGGCACATGCGCACTATCTGCTGACCGTTCTGCGCATGGAGACCTGCGCTACGCTGTTGGTGTTCAATGGAAAAGACGGCGAATGGCGGGTGGAAGTGACTCGGCAAAGCAAGCGGGCGGGATCGCTGCGCGTGCTCAGCCAAACGCGACCGCAAACCCCGCTCAATGATCTGACATTGCTCTTCGCTCCCATCAAAAAAGAGCGCATGGATTGGATGGTGCAGAAGGCGGTCGAGATGGGTGCCGGAACCATCCGCCCGGTGATCACCGAGCACACCCAGAACCAGAAAATACGGACCGACAAACTCAACGCCAACATCATTGAGGCGGCGGAGCAATGTGGAGTTTTGGCGGTGCCAACCCTGCAGACGGTCTGCTCATTGGAGGCGTTAGTCCGCTCTTGGGAAGCGGACCGTCCGCTTTTTTGGTGTGACGAAATCGCTTTCGTATCGTCTCCGTCCGGACTGTTGGCGGACTATCGCGACCAGCCCAAGGCGGTTTTGATTGGTCCAGAAGGTGGCTTCAGCCAGCAAGAACGCGAACTGCTTTTGGCGCAACCCTTTGCCCATGCCATCTCACTTGGTCCTCGGATTCTGCGCGCCGACACTGCAGCGGTGGCCGCGCTGACAGTCATTCAGCTGGTGGCGGGCGACTGGCGCACCTGAGGAAACGTCTCATCCATCCGGCGCGGCAAGATCAGGCCGAGCGTGATGCCGCGCGCGCCTAGAAACAACAGCAAGCTCAACCAAAGACCGGTGTTCCCCATGGCGGGCGTCAACGTGTAGGCGGCAACCAAAAACAGCGCCAGCGAAGCCAGCATCATATTCCGCATATCCCGTGACCAGGTGGCGCCGATATAGATGCCATCCATCAGGAAAGCGCCCATGCCGATAATGGGCGTGAGCGATGCGAACACCAGGAACTGACGCCCAACCTCGCGGATCTCTTCCGCAGGCGTCATGAAGTCTAGCAAAGCTCCACCCGCCAGGAAAAAGACGCCGGTGGCAAAGCCTGAAAAGATGATCGACCAAAAAGCGCAAAGTTTCACCGCCCGCACAAACGGTTTGCGCCGCCGTGCACCGACCGCGCGTCCGACAAGCTGCTCAGCAGCTGTTGCCATGCCGTCCAAAAAATACCCCGCCAAAAGGAAGTATTTTTCCAAAATCGCGTTGGCTGCCAGCACAACCTCGCCCTGTTGGGCTGACAGCCGGGTGAAGGTGGCAAACGCAAACAGCAGCGCAAAAGAGCGGATCATGATGTCGCGATTGACGCCCATCATGCGGACAAGCTCAGCGCGATCGAGCACCTCGGCCCGGGTCGGCCAACCCCCATTTTCAAGCGCAGATTTTCTAAGGCGCAGCCAAACCAGAACCAGCCCAAGCAGCAAAGCCACCAGCTCGCCCAAAACGCTGGCGAACGCGACACCCGCCACCCCCCAGTCGAAGACCAGCACGAACAGAATGTTGAGCGCGATGTTGGTGAGGTTGAGCACCGTTTGCAGTGCAAGACCCGTCATCGCTTCGCCACGACCCAAAAAGTAGCCGAGCACGGCATAGTTGGAGAGCGTGAGTGGCGCTGCCAGAATGCGCACGGAGAAATAGACGATCACCGCCTCTTGCACGCGCTCGGTGCCACCAATGAACCACAGGCTTGCTTGAAGGAGCGGCGTTTGGAGCAGGATGGCCAGCAAGCCGATGCCCAATGCCAAGATCAACGCGCGGGCGAGAATGGCCGCTTCCTCGCGGCTACGCCTGGCACCAAATGCCTGAGCAACCAGGCCCGTGGTGCCCGAGCGCAGAAAGTTCATGGTGGCGAACAGGATATCGAAGATGATGCCGCCAATGGCGATGGCGCCGATGAGCGCGGCGTCACTCAGCTGACCGATGGTCCACGTGTCGGCCAGACCCACCAGGGGCGTGGAGATGAACGCCAGTGTCATCGGCGCAGCGATGGCGAACACCGAGCGGTGGGTGACCGAGAAATCCTCGGTCTGTGTCGCGGACCGTTCTGTCATTTCAAGTAAGGCAGTCGCTTAGGATTTCTTCTGAGGAAGCATCCGCATCAAGAGTCCGTCTTTGAGGAACAGCTGATGCCGCAACACAAGACCGACATGACCGATGATAGCAGCTAGGAGCACATAGCCTGAGATGATGTGGGTCCATTTGGCGATGAACGCCAGTTCTTCCCATTTGCCAATGGGATTTGGCATCCGCCACACGCCAAAAAGGTTCACTCCAAAGTCGCCCGCCATCACATAGAGATAACCAGAGACAGGCATGATGAACATCGCCGCATAGAGCACCTGCTCGGCGCGGTGAATGAAGCGCTGCTCACCTTGTGACAGTGTTGGAGCCCAGTCCGGCAGCTGCCCGACCTTGCGGTTGATGAGGCGGGGTATGGCAATGGCCAAGGCCAAAAGGCCCAAGGATTTGTGCCAGTTGTAATAGATGGCCTGCGTTAACCCGAGAACCAGTTCCCCGCGCGCCATGTCGGTCATGATGTTGCCGCCCACATATTGGAGCGCGAACAGAATGACGATCAGCCAATGGAAAAGCTTGGTGAGGGCACCATAGCCCTCCTGCGTGTTGCTAAGACCCAACTTTTCACCCCCCTCACGCACATTTGCGGTCAACCAAAACCGGGACGCTATACCGGAATCGACGGGAAGGAAAACTACTCAACGGGATAGGCTAGAAGACGCCTGGACCCGTGCCCTTAAACCCGCTTTTGGTTAGTTGGTCCCAGCCTTACAGCTTCACCTGTGACACAGCGTTTCGTTGCCTTGGTTTTGGAAAAATCGACCGGCGCGGGCAAGATTTGGCTCACAGCCGCACAGCTATGGCGAACACCGATCAAAGGATAGCGTGGAGCAAGCTGGCCAATTGGAAAGATGGGGGCAGCACGCCGAGGCGTGCTGCTTTTGTTGGAAACACTCAGCTTGACTATTCCGCAGGAGCGGTCGCCGGGCCGGTCTCCTCGTCACTCACAAATGTGGTCGGCAGACCAAGCTTTTCGCGTTGCCCATCCTTGTAGATGGCACGGATCAGCGAAAGACCCATCAGCACCATCACAAGGCTAAAGGGTAGAGCACCGATCACCATGGCCGTCTGAATGGCCCCAAGACCCCCAGCAATGATCAAGCCGCCAACCACGAAGGCAAGCGCTGCACCCCAAAAGAGGATGTGCGGCCGCGCCTTGGGCCCTTCATCGCCAGCAGCGTTGATCGTGTTGATGATCAACACGGCACTGTCGGCAGAGGTGACCAAATAGGTCAGAAGCAAGATCACCACGACGACGGACATGATGTAAGCAAGCCCGTCACTGAGCATGACCGAAAGCATCGCGAACAGCTGGTCGGCTTGGCCTGCGCCAGCGATTGCGCCATCGGCGATTCCGGTTAGCTCCAGATCGATGGCAGTACCACCAACCAAGGCGAACCAGACGAAACACATGACCGCTGGGATCATCATCGCGCCCAGGACGTACTCACGAATTGTGCGTCCTTTGGAGATGCGGGCAAGGAACACACCGACAAACGGTGCAAACGCAATCCACCAAGCCCAGTAAAAAATGGTCCAGCCGCCCTGCCAACTGGCCAAAGCATCGCCGGTTTCGGTGCCGTCAGCGGCCCAAACGGTCAGGAAGTTGCCTGGGATCGACACCAGATAGTCGAAGAGGCCGACCAGAAGGGCCTGTGCCCCGAAGAACGTCGATCCGAACAGCAGGAAAAAGGCTAGGATGAAGAAGCTCAAACCCATATTGATGTTGGACAGCCACTTGATGCCTTTACCAACACCGGACAGGGCGGAAAGGGTGGATGCGCCCATAATGATGATCAGCGCAAAGATGATACCAAGCGTTGATGATGAGCGCTCGCCAGCCTCGTTCACACTGAAAAGCCAGTCACCGAATCCAATGCGTGACAGGCCAGAGATAAACTGTTCGACACCGAAGCCCAGGGTCTGAGCAACGCCAAGAACAGTGGCCACCACAGCGACGATATCAACCACATGGCCTACGGGACCAGACAACCTCTGGCCAAAGATTGGCGTCAGAGCTGAGCGGATCGTCAGCGGCAAACCCCGGCGATACGAAAAGAATGCCAACGCCAGGCCAACAATGGCGTAACAGGCCCAAGCAGCCAAACCCCAATGCGTGAACGACCAGATATAGGCATCGCGCACATTGCCTGCTGTGCTGCCTTCGGTGAGACCCTGAATGGTCGCAGGGTTTGCCGCAAAATGGTACATCGGCTCGGCGGTTGCGAAGGTCAGCATACCGATGCCGATACCAGCGCCGAACATCATGGAGAACCAAGAGAAGTTGGTGAATTCAGGCTTGTCTTCGTCAACACCCAGCTTCATGCGCCCGGCTGCTGGCCACAGCGCCAAGGCAAAACAGAGCACAAGAAAGAAAGCGACGGAGTAGACGTACCAATAGTTGAATGAAGCCAGAATGATGCTGTTCAGCGCACCGAGAACGCCGGCAGCCTGGTCGGGGAAGGCGACGGCCCAAAGGATCAAACCACCCACAAGGATCTTGGCGGTGATGGTCACATCTTTGGTGAAACCACGATAAAAGCCAGACTTGGCAACGCGGATGGGAAGGTCGGTGATGGGTGGTTTAATAGCCATGAATCCTCAAGGGTCTGACGAACAACCTTAAGTTTGGCTGACCGAATAAAAACTGTTTGGGCTTGGTTTTACCGAACGATGTCGGCGACCTTAGGTAGCAGGCGCTTTGGGTAATTGCAAAAAAGCCCCAAGGGCCGAGCTCAAACGGGATTGGATTGGGCTTTGTTCATCCAGCAAATCTGGCACGGCGGGCGCGGCGCGGTGGGACCGTCTGACAGGCCAGTGAGATCAGTCAGGCTATCTTTGATGAAGGGCTCGTCCGATCTTTCGAATGGCCGGTAAGCGTGCTTGATCTGACCAACAGCAGTCATCATGCAAGGACGCATAGACTTCTTCTACGCCACTGATTTTTCGATAAAACCTACCGGTAACATCTTGGCCAGTTCGTCGGCGGGCACAGCCTGACTGAACAAAAAGCCCTGGACCTCATCGCAGTGGTGGTGTTTCAGCCACTCCAACTGCTCGGACCGTTCTACACCCTCGGCCACGGTGGTAGCGCCAATCTGCTTGGCCAGGGCAAAGATCAATTGCAGCAACGGTCCGGTTTCAGGAAGTTTTTGCACAAAGCTCATGTCGAGTTTCACGCACTGCACCGGAAAGCGGGAGATGTGCACGAGGTTGGAATAGCCAGTGCCAAAGTCATCGAGCGCCAGACGGAAGCCGAGCTCAGTGATGCGGTGCACTTTCTCGGCCACCTCCGCATCATCGCCACACAGAGAGGTTTCAGTGATTTCCAGTTCCAGACACCGGGTTGGAAACTCAGCCTTGGCCGCCACCTCTTCAAACAGCGTGACTATGCCTGGGGATTGAAACTGTTTGGGTGAGATGTTCACCGACACATCGATTGCGATGTTTTGACGGTGCCAAATATTCAGTTGCTCGCACGCTTTGCGGCAGACCATGTCACCAATCTGATCGATCACGCCCATCTCCTCGCAAACAGGGATGAAGCGATTGGGTGGAATGTAGCCACGATCAGGGTGCTTCCAGCGGATCAGCGCTTCAGCGGCAACGATCGTCTGGGTGCGGATGTCGAACCTTGGCTGGTAGTGCAGCGTGAACGCATCACTGGCGAGCGCCTTTTTGATTTCGCTCTCAAGCCAGATGCGCTCATCGGCCTCTGCGCCCAGGCTTTCATCGAAAATGGTGAAAGCGTTCCTGCCAACACGTTTGGAATGGTAGAGTGCGATATCGGCCTGCTTCATGATGGCCGACCAACTCATATCAGGGGTTAGCTGAAAGACCGCAGCGCCGATGCTGGTGGTGATGTCGAGCTGAACCGATCCGCAGTCAACCGGCGCACGCACATGGGTGCAAATCTCATCCAACCGTCGGCGCAGTACGTCCACATCGCTGAAATCATTGAGCAAAACCACGAACTCATCGCCGCCCATGCGGGCCATGATATCGGAGCTTCGCAGCTGCTGTTGAACGCGCGTTGCAAAGGCAATCAAGATCGTGTCGCCCACCTCGTGGCCAAAGGTGTCGTTGACCTGCTTGAACTTGTCGATGTCGAGAAAGAGCAGTGCATAGTCTTGGCAGGATGTCTCGGCATTGTCGCGCAACCCGTCCATATGCTGCTGAATGGCGGAACGATTGTAGCACCCCGTCAGCTGATCCCTATCGGCCAAGTAACGGGCGTGGTCGCGGGCATTCTTCAGCTCCGAAACGTCCATAGCGGTAACCAGCAGCGCCTGATCGCCGGTGGCAGCGTCCAGGCACCGTTTGACGCTGAAGTCGAACCAACGCGAACCTTGAGCGGTGCGCACTTGGGCCACATGGCGACACTCTCCTTCGCTTTGCCAGCTGCGCGTCACATGTTTGAAGTCAGAGCTCAGCGCAAATAGGTCTTTGAAGGTTGTCATGGTCGCCGGAACGGCATTGCGCGCCGCCGGATTCATATAAAGAGGCCGTCCATCCAACGCGCATAGGGTGATCATGACATCCGTGTGCAGCAAGGCTTCAGCGCTGCGCAGCGCTTCGGACCGCTCTTCGCTTTCGCCTTTGGCCTCGCACATCATGGCCATGCGACCATCAGGCATGATGAATCCGGTGTAGGAGATGTTCAACGTGTGCGGCACGCCACCGGGATAGATCGTCCAGATCTCGTTGAACTCAGCATCACTGGCATAAAAATCGTTCTGATACTGCTTCAAGCGCTTGGCGACGGTCGAGGACATGCCTTCGCTGAGGTCGCGGGTGCGTAACTGCTCTTCGCTGTCGGCCTGCCAGATGCTCAAAGCTGCTTCATTGGCGAACGCGATGCGGGTGTTGTCTGTATCATACACCCAAACAGGCGTTTTTAACCGCCGCGCAAGCGCAAACGGATCATCCGTCTTGTTCGATGCGTTGTCTTTGCTTGCCACAATCCGCGTCCCCTCAAAGCGCCCTGCCGGGAATGATTGAACCGTCTTCTTCTCGTTCAGAACGCGCTATCGTGGTACAATGGCCACCTTAATGAAGGCTTTGTCGGCCCCAGTTTCCGGCACTTTCAGCCCGGTTACATGGGATTTTGGCTTATCGCTCGTTAACAGCATTGCGCGCAATCGAAATGAAATCGGCGGCAAGTGACGGCCACCTCCAACTCCCTTCGCTTTTTGTTCTCTGCCGCCTATATCGGCCAGGATGCCACCTGTCCTTCCCATCGTTCATCACCCTGGTTATGTCGCAGAGCTGCCCGACGGGCATCGCTTTCCCATGCGCAAGTTCGGGGCGCTGGCGGCGCACCTGAAGACGCAGGGGCTGGTGCCCGACGGCTTTCACCAACCGCGCGAGGCACCCGATGGCTGGTTAAGGCTCGCGCACAGCGCCGCCTATGTGGATGGGGTGAACAATGGCTCGGTGCCGCGGCAGATTGAGAAAGATATCGGCTTGCCGATCACCGCTGATGTTGGGCGACGCGGACGGCTTGCGACCGCTGGCACAGTGCTCGCCGGCAAACTGGCTCTGGAACACGGCATGGCGGCCAACACGGCGGGAGGATCGCACCATGCGCGCTTTGAGCAAGGGGCGGGGTTTTGCGTCTTCAATGATGTGGCTGTTGCCGCCCGTGTGATGCAGGCGGACCGGGAGATCAGCAAGGCGTTGATCATTGATTTGGATGTGCATCAGGGCGATGGAACCGCGCGCATTTTTGCGCAGGACCCAAGTGTGATGACACTCTCGGTGCACGGTGCGCGCAACTATCCCGACACAAAGGCCGTGAGCGATGTGGATATCGCGCTGGACGATGGCACAGAGGATGCGACCTACATGGATGTTGTTCAGGCTGCGATCCCGCGCGCATTGGATGGGTTCCATCCCGATATCGTGTTCTACAATGCTGGGGTCGACCCGCATCGCGAGGACAAGCTCGGTCGGCTTAGCCTTTCGTCAGACGGGCTTATGGCCCGCGATCTCTTTGTCATTGATCAGGTACGCAGACGCGGTCTGCCGCTGGCCGCTGTGATTGGTGGTGGCTATGGCGCGGATCATGATGCTGTGGGTGTGCGCCACGCAACCATCCACAAAGCGATGGTCCAGTATCTTTTGGATACCCATTGTTGATCACTTTCGTCGGATGGAAAACTGGTTCCCACTTCTCCTGTGAAAGCTTCTGACTAGCGATTGCTTCGATCAAGCAACCGCATAATGAACCAGACGGGGATCACGAGCGTCGCACCTAGCAGGATCCAATCGCCAAATTGCCCCAGCGCTTCAAAGCCGAGGTTCCAGATCCGTTGGAAGAAATCGACCACGAACTCAACAAGACTCAGCGGTGTCAGCCCCAAGGCTGAGAGAACCACACCCACAAGCAGCGAGATCAACAGCAGCTTGATGAACACACCTATCGGCGATCCTCCAAGGAATCGGTTGACGGCGTTGGACATGTTTGGTCTCCCCTATGGGACGAAAATAAGCGTTGCCAGCATGTGGCAAGCTAACCGCCAACTTGCAAGGTGATCAGAAAATGCGTGTCTTGGTGATCGGCAGCGGCGGCCGCGAGCACGCCCTGGTTTGGGCGTTGCAACGCGCACCGAGCTGCGAAGAGGTGTGGTGCGCGCCAGGCAATGGCGGCATCGATTGCTCGGTGGATATCGACATTGATGACTTTGAAGCGGTGACGGATTTCTGCGCCATCGAAGCTGTTGATCTGGTGGTGGTCGGGCCTGAAGCACCGCTTGTGGCGGGGCTTGTTGATGATCTGGAAGGCAGTGGCACGGCGGCCTTTGGGCCAAGCCAGGCGGCCGCGCAGCTGGAAGGCTCAAAAGCCTTCACCAAAGCGCTCTGTGATGAAATGAACATCCCAACAGCTGCCTACGCACACTTCTCCGACGAAGCCTCGGCGTTGGCGTATCTGGACGCGCACTCTGCGCCGATTGTGGTGAAGGCAGACGGCTTGGCAGCCGGCAAAGGCGTGACCGTCGCGCAAACACGCGATGAAGCGCGGGCGGCTGTTACCGCATGCTTTGAAGGCTCACTTGGTGCCGCTGGCGCAAGCGTTGTCATCGAAGAGTGTCTGGTGGGCGAGGAGGCAAGTCTGTTTGCCCTTTGCGACGGAGAACGGGCCGTGCTTTTTGGTTCAGCGCAAGACCACAAGGCCGTTGGAGAGGGCGACACGGGCCCCAACACCGGCGGCATGGGGGCTTATGCACCCGCTCCGGTGATGAGCGACGCGATGACCGCCAGGGCCATGGCAGAGATCGTCCAACCAGCCGTGGACGGTATGGCCGCGCGGGGCACCCCGTTTAAAGGCGTGCTTTTCGCTGGATTAATGATCACAGATGATGGCCCGAAACTGATTGAGTTCAACACCCGCTTTGGCGACCCAGAATGCCAGGTTCTGATGATGCGCTTTGCTGGTGATCTGGCTGAGGTGTTGATGGCCTGCTCCAACGGGGATGTTTCCGGCGTCACCATGCCTTGGAACGAGGATCCGGTGATGAGTGTCGTGATGGCCACCCAAGGTTATCCAGGTGGCTACGCCAAGGGATCATCAATCACCTTACCCGAGCAGAGCAACGGAGATGTGATGGTGTTTCATGCGGGCACCGCGCGTGATGATGATGGCACACTACGCGCCATCGGCGGACGGGTGCTCAATGTGACAGCGCGTGGTTCAACGCTGCAGGAGGCCCGTGACAAGGCCTATGCCACCGTGGATGCCATCGACTGGCCGGAGGGATTCTGCCGCCGCGATATCGGCTGGCGGGCGTTGTGATTTAGACACCCCACCCCGAAGCTTTGCTTCGACCCTCCCCATCAAGGGGAGGGTTGGCAGTGGTGGCTCGTCATCTATTCCCCTCCCACTCGTGGGGAGGGGTTAGGGGTGGGGGTCAGTAAGCAAACTCTTTGAAGATGCGATCCAGGTCGCCTTTCCAGCTGCCATGATAGCGGTCCAGCAGCACGTCGGCTGGGGTGCGCCCTGTTTCGACGACTTCCTCCAAAGCTGACAGGAAAATCGTTTCATCATTGCCCGATGGGTTCATGTTCTGTCGAGCAGTCAGGCCTTTCTTGGCAAGACTTACCATCTGGCGGGCAAGGTCTTGCACGGTGCCGTTGCGAAACGGTGCTTTCAGCCCATGAACAGGCACGGTTTGACGGATGGCCTCGCGCTCTTCAGCGCTCATGTCCGTCACCAGTGTCTCAGCTTCGGCAAGCACGGCCTCATCGTACATCAGCCCCACCCAGAGGGCAGGCAGCGCACAGATGCGCGCCCAGGGCCCGCCATCGGCGCCGCGCATTTCAATGTAGCGCTTCAGCCGCACGTCCGGGAACAGTGTGGAAAGATGGTTGGTCCAGTCGGACAGGGTCGCTTTTTCGCCCGGAACCGCGGCGTGGGTTCCTGCCATCAAATCGCGAAAGCTGGAGCCCGTGACATCGTGATAGGTGGAGCCGCGCTTAATGAAATACATCGGCACATCCAGCGCCCACTCGACGTAGGCATCGTAACCGAAATCATCATCAAAGGCCTGCGGCAAAGCACCAGCGCGGTTGTTGTCGGTATCCAGCCAGATATGGGCGCGGGCCGACTGCATGCCGTTCACCTTGCCATCGGTGAAGGGCGAGTTGGCAAAGAGCGCAGTAGCGACTGGCTGTAGCGCCAGGCCAACACGCATTTTGCGCACCATGTCGGCTTCGTCTTTGAAATCCAGATTCACCTGAATGGTGCAGGTGCGGTACATCATATCCAACCCGCGTTTGCCGACCTTCGGCATGTAATTGGACATGATCGCATAGCGTGACTTGGGCATTTGCGGCGTTTCTGCCAACGTCCAAGTGGGCGAGTGGCCGAGACCCAAAAACCCGATCTCCAGCGGATTGGCCACTTCGCGAAGCTGGGCAAGGTGGGCATGCACTTCCGAGCAGGTTTGGTGCAGATTTTCCAGCGGTGCACCGGAGAGTTCAAACTGCCCGCCAGGCTCTAGGCTGATCGCCCCACCACCTGTTGGGTCGGCCAAACCGATGATCCGACCCTCATCGAGAATCGGCTCCCAGCCAAGCAAGCCTTCCATGCCGCGTAAGAGCTGCTCGATGCCGCCTGAACCCTCATAGGGAACGGGTCGATGATTGTTGAGAGCAAAGGGGAATTTTTCGTGCTCGGTGCCGATGCGGAAGGCAGACGAAGGTTTCTCGCCCCCTGCCAGATACGCCACGAGCGCATCGCGACCGCCAAGCGGTGTCGCGTCGTCGCTATCACGTGCCAATCGTTTAAGCCTTTTGGGCTGTGTCTATCGTTGAATGACGATTAAGCCGGTTCGCGTGTCGTGTCGAGTGGGCGCTTTTCAAGGCCTGCCAAGATGTCGCCGATCAATCCCGGCCCTTTGAACACATAGCCAGTGTAGAGCTGCACAAGATCAGCCCCTGTATCAAGCTTGGCCTGTGCGGTGGCCGCGCTATCAACACCGCCCACACCGATGAGCGCTTTGTTGTCACCAAGTGCGGCTTTCACCTTCGCAAGCATGGTGGTGGAGGGTTCAAAGAGTGGTTTGCCGGAAAGCCCACCCGTTTCGCTCTTCTTGCCCGAGCGCAGCGTTGCCGGGCGGGCATTGGTGGTGTTCGAAACGATCACGCCCTCAATTGGGCTGGCCTCAATCACCTCAACTGTGTCGGCAAGACCTTCTTCATCCAGATCAGGCGCGATCTTCACAAACACGGGGCAGGTCTGGCCAGCGGTCAATATTGCCTCCCGCGCATTCAGGGCTTCATTGAGCAGGCGGGTCAGCGCCTCTTTGCCCTGAAGATCGCGCAGACCAGGCGTGTTCGGCGATGAGATATTGATGGTGATGTAGTCGCCGAGCAGCGCAAAGCGGCGCATCCCGGTCACATAATCGGCGATACGATCCTCAGCGTCCTTGTTGGCGCCGATATTGACGCCAAGGATTCCAGGTCGACGGCCTTTTGGTGGCAAAGCTTCCAGCCGTCGAGCCATCGCATCATGGCCTTCATTGTTGAAGCCAAGCCGGTTGATCATCGCTTCATCATCAACCAGGCGAAAGACGCGCGGCTTGGGATTACCCGCTTGCGGATAGGGTGTGGTTGTCCCGACTTCGGTGAAGCCAAATCCCTGATCGAGAATTGGCAGGGGCACCTCACCGTTCTTATCGAACCCTGCGGCGATGCCGATCGGGTTTTTGAAGGTAAGACCGGCAACGATCCGGGTAAGGTGAGGTCGTGGCTTCGTCGCCTTGGTCGATGGGCGCACTAGCCCCGCGCGCAAACCCTTTATGGCCAAGCCATGGGCTTCCTCGGGCGGCCGGGCGAAGACCAAACGGCGCGCCAGGGGCCAAGGGTCAAAACTCATGTATCTCCCCTCATGCTTCGATCCCCAAATCGGCAAAGCCTGAAAGATCATGTGGGTCGGGGATCGGCCGCACTGCCAGCGCGAGGCCTGGATCAAGGTGGGCATACAAATGCGGGAACAGGGCACCACCACGCGAGACCTCCCAGTGCAAGTCAGACCCCAACGCCTCGGCTTTGTAAGCGATCAGCACGAGGCTGGCGCGATCGGCAAAGTGCTTTTCCAGCGTGCCCAGCACCTGATCAGCCGCTGAGAGGTGGATGAACCCATCGGCATGATCGACCGGCGCACCAGTGTAGACGCCCGCGGCCTGCGCGGCATGCCAAACCTCTTCGGATTCAATCTTGAAAACCAACGTCGTCACGTTTGCCGCTCCATCACTCTGCTGGCCACGGGGTAGGCCCAGCACCAAGCAGGGTCAATGGTGTCCAAGTGCAAGAAACAGAGTGGCAACGTTTTATCAGTGATGCAGAAATGCATGGGCTGTCAGAAAACGGAACGTTTCAAGAACAAGAGGCTGCACGAAGCGCCATCATCTCGTTAAGGTTGTATTCCTAGAGTTTGCAATTTTACGGACGTGGACAGGAACACATGCCTGACTTACCAAAAAATAGGTCTTCTTTCCTATTCAAGGACCCCATCACCATGTCGCACACGCAGATTTGGTCAGCCATCGATGCGTTGGCCAGTCGTCACGCTTTGTCGGTATCGGCGCTGGCCAAACAAGCGGGACTGGATGCTACGGCCTTCAACCGCTCCAAACGCTTTGCCCAAGATGGACGCCCTCGCTGGCCGTCGACGGAGTCGCTGTTCAAGGTGCTTGATGCCACTGGTGAGGACTTTGACAGTTTCGCTGAACTGTTCGGTGGCGGTGCGCTGGAAACCAAGGGGCGTCCGTCACGCCGGATCAGCGATGTGGTGCCGGTGATCGGCTTTGCGCAAGCTGGTGATGGTGGCTTTTTCGATGATTCCGGTTTTCCCGCTGGCCACGGCTGGGATGCGATCTCTGTGCCGGATCTTGGCGATGACCAATGCTATGCGCTGGAGGTCTCTGGCGATTCCATGCTGCCGCTTTACCGCGATGGCGACATCATCGTCGTGTCGCCCAACGGACAGGTGCGCCGCAATGATCGCGTGGTGGTGCGCACCAAGTCCGGCGAGGTGCTGGCCAAAATTCTTCAGCGCCAAACCAACAGCCATGTGGAACTGCACTCGCTGAACAATGAGCACCCTGATCGCAAAATCGCCAGAGATGACATTGAGTGGATTGCGCGCATTGTGTGGGCTAGCCAGTAGGTGCGCTGGCTTCTGATGGTGGGCGTTGTGTTCGTCACCGCCTGCTCACCGCAGGACGCACCGCCTGAAGAGGAAGAGGCGGGCAGCACACCTCCCGAACCAATTGTGATCATAGAAACACTGCCCGACGTCCGTCAGGTCATCCCGGGGTCGGCAGTTCATGCGCCTGAACCGGGCGCGACACTGGAACGTTTGCCAGCGCCTGTGGTCGCGCCGCCACCGCCTCGCCCTGTGAACCTTGGCATCGTGGTGGTTGAAGAGGTCAACAGGCTGCGCACCCGTCGCGGCATGGTGACCTTGGCGGGCACGCAACGCGTCGCTGCGGATGCTGTCTGCCGCCTTGATGATGGCCGCACACCAGCATGCGAGGTTTTGGCACGTACGGCCATGCGGCGGTTTGTAGGCCGCCGATCTGTTTCTTGCACACTGGGTTTGCGCGAGGATGCAGGAGACGACCACACCGCAGTCTGCACCGCTGGCGACAACGACCTTTCGCTCTGGGTGGTGGCACAAGGTTGGGCCTTTGCCGATGGAACGGCGAGCCCAGAGTTGCGAGCGGCTGAAACCACAGCACGCGCTGAGCAGCGCGGCTTGTGGGCGAGCATCACAGCGCGATAGAGATCAATCGCCATGGCGCTTCTTTCTGTCACCAACTCCATTTCACTGTTCGATGATGAACTGCACGAGAGCTTCGTGCGCGCCAGCGGACCTGGCGGGCAAAACGTCAACAAAGTTTCAAGCGCGGTGCAGCTACGCTTTGATGTGCGCCAGTCTCCCAACCTGCCTGAGCGGGTGCGCGACAAAATCCTGAGCTCTGGCGACAGCCGTCTGACCAAAGACGGCGTGCTGGTGATCCTGGCAGACCGCCATCGCACTCAGGAGATGAATCGCAAAGATGCAAGGGACCGATTGTTTGGCGTTATCCGTAAGGCAGCTCACGTGCCCAAGCGACGCATCGCGACTAAACCGACGCTGGGCTCAAAGAAGCGACGGCTTGAAAGCAAGACCAAACGTGGGGCGGTGAAGAAAGCGCGCAGTGGCAAGATCAGCTTGGATTGAGCGTATCTGCGACGCCAAAGCGCAGCGATGACGGCTAGAATCTCAGGTGATTAAAAACGCTTTGTTTTATCCTGGCGGCCAATCCCTTCCCCCCACCATATGGATACCCCATGCTCTACCAAACCGCCTTCACCGTGATCAACTTGGCCGCTGTCCCTGCCTGGCTGATGCTCCTTCTTGCACCGCGGTGGCAGGTTACCCGCACGCTGGTTCATGGTGGCATCTATCCCACCATCTACTGCGCCATCTATGCGGTTTTTCTGTTCAATCACCTGTTTCTGGGCGCTGCGTCAGCTGATGCGAGCTTCACCTCTCTAGGCGGTGTGATGGGCCTTTTCGATCATCCAAATGGTATCCTGCTGGGATGGACCCACTATTTGGCGTTTGACCTGTTCGTTGGCGCTTGGACCGGGCGCGATGCACTGCGTCGCGGCATCTCGCACTGGCTTGCAGCCCCGGCCATGTTGCTAACCTTCCTGCTCGGCCCTTTCGGCTTGCTGGTGTACATGGCGATCCGTTTTTTCCAGGGAAAAGACCACCTGAGCTTGATTGAGTAAGAGCCGGTGGCCTGCTGCTTGTAAGCGCTATTGAAACAGCACTTCATAAAGCAGCTTCACCGAGACCAGCCCCAGGGCGATCTCGATCAGAAGAAAGAAGATCTTTTCGGGCAGCAAACGGCTGATTTGGGCGCCGCTCCAGGCGCCCAAAAGCGCGAACGGAGCAAGCCAGAGCGCCTGTTGAATGCTCTGCCAATGCATTTGCCCGACATAGATATAGGCTGGCACTTTCATCCAGTTCAGGCATGCAAAGACGATGGCCGTGGTGCCCAGATAGCTCATCTTTTCCAGCTTTTGCGGCAGCACATACGCTTGGTAAGGCGGGCCGCCAGAATGGGCGATGTAACTGGTGATACCGGCCAGCGTGCCCCAGAAGAGGCCACGTGGCACATCGGCTGGCTTTGGCTCCACCTCACGCTGCGCCAAGCGTTTGCGAATGGCATTGAAGAGGTAGGAAAAGCCGATGAGGGCCAGCAACAGCTTCACCCCGTCAGCGGGAACCGATGACACCGCGAAGGTTGCGATCACCACGCCGACGCCGACGGCTGGAATAAGGATTTTCAAGTTGCGGACGGAAAATGCCTTGCGGAAGAGATAGAGCGCGTAACAGTCGGCAATGAGATAGAGCGGCAACAACAACCCCGCTGCCAAGGCTGGGTCCATAAGGAGCGACAAAAGCGGGACAGAAAGGATTGCAACAACGGGCATGCCACCCTTGGAAAGACCCAAGATAAAGGCCGCCAGGCCCGCAACAATCCAAAACGTCATAAGCGCGCTACTCGGCGGCGACGGCAGATAGGCGCGCTGCCTCTTGATCCATCTGCTGTTGGCGTTGGCGGAAGCGGGCGCGGGCTTTGTCTGTGTACTCGTCGACGCAATGCTCGCACTGCACCCCTTTTTCATAGGCTGGGTGATTGCGTTCCGCCTCATCCAGCGGACGGCCACATGCACGGCACAGCGTGTGCTGACCTTCAACCAAGCCGTGACCCACTGAGACGCGCTCATCGAACACGAAGCAGTCGCCGCGCCATAGGCTTTCTTCGGCGGGCACAGTTTCCAGATATTTTAGGATGCCACCCTTGAGGTGATAGACCTCTTCAACACCCTGACCGATGAGATAGCCGGTGGACTTTTCGCAGCGGATGCCACCGGTGCAGAACATCGCGATCTTCTTGTTGTGGAAGCGCTCGGCG
This sequence comes from Ahrensia marina, assembly GCF_042140245.1. Lineage (GTDB taxonomy): Bacteria > Pseudomonadota > Alphaproteobacteria > Rhizobiales > MH13 > MH13. The sequence goes on from NZ_CP159483.1 coordinate 576,439, forward strand.
TTTTCCTCCCACCATGCAGGGAACTGGCCGAAGGTGCGCGTGCCTGGATCAATGGCGCCCTCAAAGGTGCCAATCGACACCTCATAGCTGTTGCGCGTGTCGATGACCGCAACATCAGGCTGGCTGACAAAGGCGTTCCAGTCCTCTGGCTCAACATAGCGACCAACAGCACAGGTCGGATCGACATCCGGCTGGCCCATGGTGACGATTTCGCGTTTCAGCCGCACCTTCATCCGCTTGAACGGCTTGTCCTGTGCGCTGCTTTCCTTCCATTCCAGGTCAGCAAAGCCAGGCAGTGCACGAATATTAGCAAGCACGGCGTCGATACCAGAACGCGGCCCAGCGATGGTGCCGTTGATGCCCTCCGCGGCAATCAGCAGGATACCCTTTAGTCCCACCTCATCGCACAGGGCTTTCAAAGGTGCCTGCACGGCCTGCGGATCAGGTACTTTGGCAAAATGATAGAGGGCAACGACAGTATGCATGGGCAAGTTCCGTCACGTACGTAGTGTAATGTTGGCGATCTTGTCATCGCGAAACTGAAACTCCGCTGCCGCTGGCAGCGTGATAGATTGGCCCGCCGTCCAGCCATTGGGCAGGTCTTTAGCCACGACAGCATCAAACTGGGTGGTCAACACGGTGCTGCCCAGCATGGTCATGGATGTTTTCACCATCTGGGTGCGCTGCTTGAAGGCGCTTAAGTCATCGTGCAGGGCCGCTTCAAACGTATCCTTGTCACCGGCTTTGAAAAGCACGCCCGCATCGCAATAGTGCCGATACATGACATCATCGCTAACGTCAGCCAGCATCCCCTCAACATCTCGAGCGTTGTAAGCTTCGATGAAGTCCACCACCATGGGCGGCAGTTTGGAGCCTTTGCGCAGTTTGGGCAGTTTGATCAGCGGCATAGCTATCCCACCAAGTCACCGGCTCGCGCTTTGGCAATCAAGGCGCGGGTCTCAGGCACCCCATAAAGCTCCACGAAGGAACCGAAGCGCGGGCCCTTTTCCTCGCCAAGCAGGATTTGATAGAGCGCGGAAAACCAGGTGACGGAAACACCCGGCGTGCCATCCTTGTTGGGCTTGTTCGGGTCGGGGAAGTGTGTGCGCCCCACTTCGTACACGGCGCCTTGCAGCGTTTGGGCATCTGCACCCTGCAAATCAGCAAGCTTGGCATCAAGGTCTTGAAGCGCCGCCTGCTCCTCATCGCTTGGCGCACGATATTTTTTGTTCGGTGCCACCCGATCTTCAAAGTAGCGCACTGCTGAACCGACCAGCGCGTCGAAGGTGGGATTGTCGCCCTTCTTCAAGCCCTCGGCATAGCGCGAGATGAAGCCCCAAAGCACATCCTCATCATGAGCATTGGCAGCACTGGCAAGGTTCAAGAGCATGGAGAAGTTCACCGGCAATTCTACCGGCTGCGGATCACCGGCATGGATGTGATAGGCGGGATTGCCGAGCTTCTGGTTGGCATCCTGACGCTCAAAAGCACCCAGATGCTGGAAGTATTCGTCCACCGCCCTCGGAATCACATCGAAATAGAGCCGTTTGGCCGTGCGCGGCTTTTGGAACATGAACAGCGCCAAGCTCTCCGGCGAAGCGTAGTTCAGCCACTCATCGATGGAGATACCATTGCCCTTGGTTTTTGAGATTTTCTCGCCCTTATCATCGAGGAAAAGCTCAAACACATAATGCTCCGGCGGCGTGCCGCCCAGCGCTTTGCAGATGCGGTCATAGATGACAGAATTGTTCTGGTGGTCTTTGCCGAACATCTCAAAATCGACATCCAGCGCCGCCCAGCGCATGCCAAAGTCAGGCTTCCATTGCAGCTTCACATTGCCGCCGCGAACGTCCAGCGTGACGTCGCGGCCATCTTCGTCCTCAAAGGTGACCGTCGCGTCAGCTGGGTTCACCTCTTTCATCGGCACGTAGAGCACACGGCCCGTGGTTGGTGAGATGGGTAGGATGGGTGAGTAGGTCGCCTGCCGCTCCTCGCCCAACGTTGGCAGCATGATGTCCATGATCTTCTGGTAGCGCTCGAGCGTGCGCACCAGCATGTCATCGAACTTGCCGGACTTGTAATAGTCGGTGGCCGAGGCGAACTCATAGTCGAACCCAAACCCATCGAGAAAGGCGCGCAGCTTGGCATTGTTGTGGTGAGCGAAGCTCTGATGCTCATTGGAAAACGGGCTGGGAACAACCGTCAACGGCTTGCCGAGATGCGCCTCCAGCATATCCTGATTGGGCACATTGCCTGGCACTTTGCGCATGCCGTCCATGTCATCAGAAAAGGCGATCAGCCGCGTTTCAACCTTGCCGCCTGTCAGCACATGAAAGGCGTGGCGCACCATGGTGGTGCGGGCGACCTCGCCAAAGGTGCCGATGTGTGGCAGGCCAGAAGGACCGTAGCCGGTTTGAAAAACCACTGGATCGGTCTTGCCCGATTTCTCAATCCGTTTGACCAGCTTGCGCGCTTCTTCAAATGGCCAGGCTTTGGCGCGTGTGGCAGCATCTAAGAGGTCGGGATCAAGATCGGCGGGAGCAAGCGTCGGCATTGGGGGTTTTTCCAAAGTTCTAGGGCCGGCACATCTTGTGCGGCGGTGATCGCGTTCCTAGCTTGAGGCCTGACGAAACACAATTGGCGGCTAGCCACCCAGCACCGCCGAGACTGCCAAAGGATTGCCCATGTCTGATATCACCGCCCAAGACGCCCTTGTTATGCTGATGGTGTTGGTTTCGGCATCCGACCGCGCAATGAAAGACGAAGAACTGGCCAAGATCGGTCAGATCGTCTCCTCTTTCCCGGTGTTTGACGGCTATTCGCATGATCGCCTGGTGGCGACATCGGAGACAGCAAGCCTTGCTTTGTCAGAAGAGGGTGGGTTGGACTCGGTGGTCAAAGCGATTGCAGAAGCAATCCCAGAGCGGCTGCGCGATACGGCCTATGCGTGCGGCGTGGAGGTGGCAGCGGCCGATCTGTCGCTGCGCCAAGAAGAGCTGCGCGTGCTTCAAATGCTGCGTGATGCACTGGAGCTCGACAAGCTAACCGTGGCCGCACTGGAGCGCAGCGCCATGGCTCGCTATCGCGGAATCTGAGTGGTTTTCATCTGCCTCTAAGTGCCGGTGTACTTGGTCACCGCCTCGCAGACACGCCCGTCTTTGATGCCTTCCATATAAAGGCTAATCGGACTGTCTTTGGCGCTTGGCACCGGCGGTTTCTGACCGAGCAATCCAATTGAAGGCGGTGGGTTGGCGCCCGGCATATCTGCCGAACGCCATGGCTTTACCTGAACCTGGTTTAGCGCCCGTGGTAGGCTTGGCTGACGGCAAAGCTGTCTTCAAACCAGTGCCAAAGCACCACCTGGCCATTGCGGACTTTGGCGCGCAGAGCGAAAGAGAACTCGCCAATTTCCTGTCCGGACTGGGTTGTCATGCCATTCATTTTGCCGAACACAGCAACAGTGTCGCCAAAGGCGAACGCATCAGTGTTCTCCCAGAGTGTTGTCTGAAGGTTGGACGAGAACACGCCCAAAAAGGCAAAGATCGCCTCTTTGCCGACGCTCTCGCCGATCCATGGCAGTGTGGCGTCACCCTCATTGTGCCACACCATATCGTCGGCCATCAGCGCGCTCATGGCGTCCATGTCGCCGCCGCCCATGGCGCCCATAAAAGCCATGACAGTATCAAAGGAGGATTGGCTGGTTGCGTCCATTGTTTGTGCTCCTGCGTGCTTTGCCAATGTCAGCGCCAGGGCGGCGCCAAGCGATGCTTTGAGGACAGTTCTGCGGTCCATCGTTAAAACTCCAATCGGGGGTGTGGCTTGCAATACCGGGGGACGCGCTTAGCGGCCGCCCCGGCGATCACCGCGTCCAGTACTCGGGGATCAAGCTGAGCAAGAAGTCTCCGCCATAGCCAGGAAAGGCCGCCTTGATGCTGGCGGCTGCATCATCAGGAGACGCGGCGGTGTTCATCGCCTCATCCATCACTTTGATGTAGGCGATCGCGGTATCGAGATCGCCACGTGTTGTCGGCAATCCATGACCGACCAAAAGCGTCTCACAGGCCGGATCGTCACGCAGGCTTTCCAACGTCGCAATCCAGTTGGCACGATCAACGCCCGGCGCGAAGAAGACGCCGTTGTAAACAAGGTCTTGCACGATCGCGACCTGCTGTTCGGGAAAGACCGTGGCGATGATGTGCGGCGCTTCGGTGTTTTCATAGTGACGGAACTCAACAGGCACGCCCGACATCTCTGTCATGCCAATCGCAATATCGGCGCCCTCCACCACATTGGCAGGGGCTTGACCATCACCGGCAGCCGCTTCAGCGATCACGGCCTCTCGAATGGCAGGCAGGGTGGAGAACCGCACGCCTTCAAAGACATCGGCGGCGCTCCAATGATCGGGGTGCTCATGGCTGAGCACGGCCATGCCCACCGGTTTGCCCGTTGCGGCGATGGTGCCGGCGACTTCCATTGCTGTTGGTGGAATGAAGGTCGCATCGACCAACAGAAGCTGGTCGTCAAACTCCACAATGTGCGACGTGACGTTCACCGCCTGAGAGGGTGACACATAGGTGTGAAACGTAACACCGCCTTTGGAAAAGGTGTGCACCGTTCCGGCGGGCAAATCTCCGCCTTGGGCCCTAACGCGCAAGGGTTTCAGTGTTTCGCGCAGCAGCGCAGCCGCGCCGATGGAGAGCGTTGCCCCTTTAAGCAGGGTACGTCGCGATAAGGTTGGCGAGGTGGAATGGGTCATCAATCATACTCCCTTGGGGTTAGGTGATTTAAGAGGTGCGTTGCCAGGTCAGCGTGGGCGTTTCGCGAAATGCGAAGCGGGCGAGGTGATCGGTGATCACCCGCTCAAGCTTGCGCAGTTTGAACGCACCTGCGCTCGCCCGCATCGTCAGAGCTGTTTCTGAAGCGGAGAGCTCGCACTCGCCGAACGGAAAGGTGATGCGCCCCTTGCTCGCGGTGAACGTGGTTGGCACTTTGTGCCCAAAGTGCTTGCAAAGCTGCTGGAGATACCGGCTGGCGTTGGGTGTCTGGAACGTTGCTGTCGCGTGTTTCATGGCCACTATCCTGTTGCTGGCCAACAGAGATAGACGAGGCATGTTTTTTTGATTACCCATGTAATATCTCAATCACTGTTCGAAAAAATCGAAATATGGCGGATGATTACAAAGGGCTGGCTGCGTTTGCTGCCGTGGCCGAGGCAGGCAGTTTCAGTGGCGCGGCGCGTCGGCTCAAGCTTTCCACGTCGGTGGTCAGCCACCACATCTCGAAACTAGAGGCGCGGCTCGGCGCCTCGCTCTTTTATCGGTCCACGCGCTCGCTCTCCTTGACTCTGGAGGGCGAGAAGGTGCTTCCAGCGGCACAGCAGATGGTGGCATCCGCTGAAGATGCGTTGGATCTTCTGGCCGATGATCTGGACCATCTGGTTGGGGCTCTGCGCGTAACCCTACCTACCTTTGGCATCAACACGCGGCTTCATCAGGCGGTTTGGGCGTTTGCGCTTGAGCATCCGATGATCGCGCTGACATTACACAGCGTTGATCGCCAGGTCGACCTGATACGGGAGGGGTTTGACCTTGGCATTCGCCTAGGCGTTCTTGCCGATAGCAGCCTGATGAGCCGGCGCATCGGCACCTTCCAGCGCACCATGGTGGCCTCGCCCGATTACCTTCAAAGCCTGGAGAAACTGGCGACACCGCATGACCTGAAGCATTGCGCGTTTATCGCCATGACCATGCTGCCCACCTCAGTGGCGCTGCAAAGAAAGGGCGAAGAGGTGATCCTTGAACCGGAGCATATCCGCATTGAAGTTGATACGGTGGCAGCCGCCAAGGCTGCTATTTTGGCCGGACTTGGCATTCAGCGCCTACCCCACAGTGAGGTGGAAGCAGAGCTGAAGACCGGCGCGCTCGTCGAAGTGCTACCGGGTTGGCGTCCGCCAGAGCTGGGTGTGTATGCGGTTTGGCCCGATACCGGTGCTCAAAAGAAACTAACGCGCAGGCTTGTGGATTTCTTAACGGCAACGCAGAAGTCGCCAAGCTGATCAGTTTCTAGGGCATCACCGTCATCGCTCGCTTCATTTTGAGGTCGAAGGCGCTCTCCTGCCGACCCACCAGCTGTGCATCGCCTCAAAAGCAGGTCTCAGTGCCAAGGCGTCATCGGTTGCGTTGTATTCCACGCGTGGCGGCACCTCGGCATAGATCTGACGCTGGACCAAACCATCGTCCTCCAACGCACGAAGCTGCTTGGTGAGCATGGTCTGGGTGATGCCGTCGATCTCTCGTCGTAACTCCCCAAACCGTTTGGTGCCGTGAAAGATCAAGATTTGGAGAATGGTCAGCTTCCATTTGCCACCGATCATCGCAAACACGAGCGGCGCTGGGCAGAGGTCGGTTTGGGTCTTGGTGTCCATCATATGATCCAATAGTATCTTTTTGATACTTTAGTACGAAAAAACTGCCTACTTTTCAAACCCTATGCATTGCTTAGTGTGTCAGGCTCATCAAGAAAGGCTTCGACATGCAAACACTCTTGCACCCCAACATACAAAACTATGCCGCCTCGATTGACGTCGCCGCCTCACCGGCGCGCAGTTTTGAGGCCATCGCCACGGAGATGGATCAGTGGTGGACCAAGACGACCGAAGGACAGCTTGAGAGCATCGGTGATCGGGTGAAAGTGATCTTCCCACCACATTTCGGTTTTTGGACCTTTGAGGCCGTCACGATTGAGCATCCAAATCTGATCACGATGCGCTGTGTCGATGCCCGCCACAGCGTTGAGGGGCAGCCTGAAACGATTGAACAGGAATGGATGGGAACGCTGATCCATTGGCAGTTTGATGCAACAGACACCGGTACACAGATTTCGATGACCCATGATGGCCTCACGCCACAGCTAGCGTGTTGGGACATCTGCCAGGACGGCTGGAACCACTTTTTCAAGAGCAGTCTAAAGGCGTTCTTGGATGGTGCAGAACCTAGCCCACACAGCGCCCCGTAGTGCGGGCCATCGCGAAATTGAAATCTAGACAACGCCGAAATTGGCTTCGTCGATGGCGTTAGCTGCTTTGCTGGTCACCTGTGTCGGTCCATCTGGCGTCATAATGGGATCCATCGCAGAATGGTTTGTTCTTCGACAATCCACATCGGCAGAGCGAGTATTTGGTCTTGCTTGCGCCAACACCGTTGAATTCGGCTTCAAGGGCCAGATTGGTTACGTGATAGGGACCGTTCGGCTCTATGCTGATCGACACATCACCGGTGGTCAGATGCTGTTCGTGTGCGTTCCCAACAGAAACGCGCAAAGCCCCCGACGGACAGGCCGCCATCACATCAAGGATTTCGTCGAGCTTTCCACCATCGGGTTGGACCCAAGGCTTCTCGCGCGGATCAAAGACCGATCCGGCACGAGCCTGACACTGTGCGGCATGGGTGCACAGAACAGGGGTGTAGCTGATGGTAACATCAACGCCGTCGGCAACGCCTGAATAGGTGACCGCAGCATTGCGTAGATTGCTGTGATCTGGCGCGCTTTTGAAGCCCGCCTTGGAATGGCTGCCATCGCAGAAGGGCTTGTTGGCTGATGCTCCGCAGCGACACAGCGCTATCATCGGTTTGGGCTGTGACGTTTCGCCCGTCGCATCGGTAACGCCAGGGCCATTGGCAACCAGCAGTGGGCCATCTTCTTTCAAGGATATGGTTGGGGTGTCAGTCATCGCCCTCATCCGCCATACATTGCTTTATCCGGCTGCCTCGGATCGGTTGATCCACCATAGCGGCACACTGAGCAGTATGGCTGAGGCGGAGACTAGTGTCATGACGGTGCCAGGGACAAAGTTCACGAAGCCGCCCAGATCCATGAAGATGAAGTAGCCAACATCGGTAACGCCACCGACAATGGCTGCTGTCCAAATGGCGGTGAGGTTGGCCCGCCAGATAAAGATGGCTGCGATCAGTGTGTACGTACCAATCCAAAGCAGGTTGAAACCGTGCTGATTGAGGACAGCGCCAACGGCGGGATGGTAATCGCCAGCCAGAAGGGCTGGGTCCACAGCATCGGCGATGCCAGCGACCGACCCCGCGGTGTCTTGCGTGATGGTCATCACCCCAGCGAACATATGGACCAAGCCCCATACAACCCACAGGATGGCTGCAGCTTTAAGCGCTAGCATTTGGTTCCTTGTCATGGTCAAAACCCCTTTCTGTGATGCCTAAAGCGAGGCGGCAGAACACGTCGCTGAGGAGGTAAGTTGACTTTATCAACTATCATAAAGTGGACTATGTCAACAAAATAAACCATGCCAGATATTGAGACCGCACAACTGACTGACCGTTTTATGCGTCGCATTCATGCCCAGCTGGGCGCGCGTGCTGAGCAGTTTGACAGCCACAAGGTTGGGCCGTCTGGCGGTATCTTGTTGCTGACTCTGGCTGATATGGCCCCGGTGAAAATGCACGCACTCGTCAGTGCTATGCAGCGCGATAAATCGCAGATGACGCGAGCTGTTCAGGGACTGGAAGCCAAAGGCTTGATTGAACGGCAGGTGGATCCCGCGGATGCGCGTGTGAACGTGCTGCTGCTCACACCACAGGGGCAAGAGGCCGTTTTGCGCATACAGGAAGCAGTTGCGCAGGTGCTGGCCGACATCCTCACCCCGCTTTCAAACGAGGAGCAGGAAACGTTGCGAGCCCTGCTGCGGCGCTTGTAGTGCGTTGCTGGTGGGATCTGCGCGGCGGCTGCGACCTCACACCCATTTGAAGCGACGGTGAGCGCGCGCTAGCCTATATCGGTGTGACATTCACATCAGCACGAGGATCGTGTGCCAGAGTTTTCTGAAGCCACCGTTCGCCTGACCGCCTTTATCGGCATCTTCACCGCGATGGCGGTGTTTGAACAGTTTTTGCCGCGCCGGGAGCGTTTTCCAGCGCGCGGACGGCGCTGGCTGACCAATTGGGGCATGCTCATCGTCGACTCCGTCGTGTTGCGCATCCTCTTCCCAGCCGCCGCTGTGGGCGTTGCGCTGTGGGCCGAAGGGGCGGGCTTTGGCCTCTTCAATATCATCGACGTGCCGATGATCCTGGTCGTTCTGTTTGTGATCGTGTTTCTCGATTTCGCGGTCTGGCTGGAGCATGTGGTCTCACACCATTGGCCTTGGCTTTGGCGCATCCACAAAGTGCACCATGCCGATGTGGATTTGGACGTGACCAGCGCGCTGCGCTTTCATCCGCTGGAGATCATCATCTCCATGCTTTGGAAGGGCGCCTTGGTGGCCTTGCTGGGCGCGCCCGCTATCGCGGTTTTGATTTTTGAGATCATTTTGAACGGCATGGCGATGTTCAACCATTCCAACGTGAAGCTGCCGCTTTCAATTGATCGTGTTTTGCGTCCCGCCATTGTCACACCTGACATGCACCGCATTCACCACTCCATCATTGAGCGTGAAACCAACACCAATTACGGCTTCAACCTCTCCATTTGGGACCGTCTGTTCGGCGTCTACACGCAGGATCCGGTGATGGGCCAGCAGGGCATGACCATCGGGCTTGCCGAGCATCAAAACCGCGAGCCAACCGGCCTCATCTGGAGCCTTTTGCTGCCGTTTCGCACCTACCAAAAGGTCAATGCGCCCGATCCGCTGATGGAAGGCGAAGCGGCTAGAGCCCCAACGGATCGAGTGGAAACGCCGTCAGCATAATCGTCTCCAGTTCCCCGGACGACTCCAAGCGAATAAGTGCCGCGTTGAGCGCCTGAACAAGCTGCGACTGGCCTCGGGGAACTGCAAAGGCTAACCCCTCGCCGAAATAGCTAACCGAGAAGATTGGCTGACCGACAAAGGCGCAACAGTCACCTGACTGATTGCCTGCAAGCCAAATGGCCAGGTCAATGCCGTCACCAAAGGCGTGACTGATATCCTCACGCCGCAACGCGCGCAGCATCGCCTGTGCGTTGGGGAAGGTTTCAATCTCAGTATCGGCATAGGCATCACGCAAAAAGGCGGCATGAGCGGTGTTTTCCACCACGCCGATGCGAGCATCGTTCAGCCAGTCTGCGCTATCACTGGTCTCGGCCACAGCGGACTGTGCGCCAACAAAACGGGCGGCAAACCGATAATAGGGCAAGGAAAAGGTGAACCGCTCCGCATTCTGTCGGGTGATGGAAAGACCGGCGGCGAGAACAAGATTGTTGGGGTCTTCCTGCGCGGCAGCCATCACCTGGTCAAACCGGCGCGCTTGCAGCGTGCACGGCAGATCGAGCGTGTCACAGACGGCACGGATCAGATCGATATGCACGCCTGAAAGGCGTCCCGACCCGTCAAGGAAGGCAAAGGGCGGGAAATCGTCAGCGACCACAAAGCGTAACACTGGCCCAGGCATTGGTTCAGGCAGTGCGATGCGCGCGCGCGGATTGATGAAGCGAAGATCGGACAGCCCTGCTGGCGCCTCTGAACCCTCTTCCTGGGCGGTGCTTTCGCTGGCGCCTTCACCGTCTTGCGCTGAACTTGGCCCTGCCATTGCCAAAGGCAGCAGCAAAAGGGCGGCTAGCAGCAGAGGGCTGACTAACGCCATGCAAAAAGGGTGATGAAGAATTCGCACAGGCATCCGCACGTCAGAATGGTCGAGATCAGGCTTGGGTATAGCGCTCTCTGAAGCAAGCTCAAACCGGGAATTGCGCAAAGTATAGCGTCCGGCCATCGCGCACCTAGGCAGAGACCCCGATAGCGCTCGGGTAAGAAAGGCGAGAGGCTAGCGGGCTGACCGGGGTGGGGCCTGGATCAGATCAGCTTTTTGGGGGAAGCAGGCATGGGCAGCCTTTCCAGTCAGCAGAGCATGCGGGTGGCGCCGCCACCGCGCTATGCCGATGCGCAGGCGGCAGCGCGTTTGCCCATCAAACCTGACAAACCTCCCGTAACATCAGGTCCAATACCTGAAGGCTGGATGCCAGACCTGCTTGGTCCATCCTCTCGGTTGCGCGCGCTTGTGAACAAAGTTCGTTACATGCCATTGCGGCACCGCAATGGGGCACGTGGCGCTGTCTATGAGGATACACCATCGGCGCGCGCCACAATTGCCAGACTTCGTGCGACGAATCCCAAGGCCGCTGATCTGCTTTTCCTTGCTCCGCGCGGAACGGTGCAGGCGATGTGGGCAGATGCCTTGGGCACCGATCTCACGGCGTTTTCGCAAACACACCTCTCCACCACGCAACCGGAGATGAGCGCGCGGGACACGTTTGTCCGCAGCCAAACCATTGCCTTGGCGACCATAACGCTCTGTCTTGGTCTTTGGGCCTTGCTCGCCACGCCGAGTCTGCTGGTGATGCTGAACGGTGTGTTTGGCACTCTCTACTTCTCGGTTGGCATCGCGCGGATTTTGGCGGTGCTCACACCCATGCCTCGGCTTGCTCGCTACAAACCAATGGCAAACCGCGCCTTGGATGATGCTCTGCCAATGTTTTCGGTGCTGATCCCGATCTACGACGAGGCAGCCATGGTGCCACAGCTCATTGCTTCCATGCGAGCGCTCGATTACCCGCCAGACAAGCTGGAAATCCTGATTCTGACCGAAGCCGATGACGGCGCTACCTTGCAAGCATTGGCCAAGCAGAAGCTGCCTGACCACATGGCCGTGATCCGTGTGCCGCCAAGCAAACCACGAACCAAACCCAAAGCGCTGAACTTCGCGCTACCGCTCACACGCGGTGCGTTTATCACCATTTATGATGCTGAAGATCGGCCCGAACACGACCAGTTGCGCAAGGCAGTGGCGATGTTTGAGGTATCCAAGTCCAAACACGCCTCAAAACTTGGGTGCGTTCAAGCCGCGCTTCACGTCACCAATGGGCGCGTGAATTTTCTTACTCAGCATTTTGCACTTGAGTATATGGCCTTGTTCGATGCGTTTTTGCCGGCACTTTCGCGCTTCAACTTGCCAATTCCTTTGGGTGGAACCTCCAATCACTTTCGCCGCTCAGCGCTCATCGAGGCCGGTGGGTGGGACCCCTACAATGTGACGGAGGATGCAGACCTTGGCATCCGCTTGGCACGCCTTGGCTACACCACGCAGATGATCAACTCGACAACCTTTGAAGAGGCGCCAACCGCCTTCAAACCTTGGATCAAACAACGGGCGCGATGGTTTAAGGGCTGGTGGCAGACTTGGCTGGTGCATATGCGCCACCCAATACGGCTGATGCACGAACTTGGGTTTGGTGGTTTTCTCGTGTTTCAAACCATCATGCTTGGCGTGCTTGTGTCCGTTCTGATTCACCCGTTCTTCCTGGGGGCTACACTCTGGGCAATGAGCGGCGTGGGCGGACCGCTCTACGCCGCTGCAACAGGGACCGGACAGGTCCTCATCACCCTTAATTTGGTCAACTTCAGTTTGGGCTACCTGTCGGTGGTGATGCTGAGCGGAGCGGGAGCAAACAGACGCAGCATGAAGGGCATTGTGCCGGTTCTTCTGTCTATCCCACTCTATTGGATTTGCCTGTCAGCGGCGGGTTTTTTGGCGTTGTGGGAGCTAATCCGCCGCCCTCACCATTGGAACAAGACACCGCACCAAGCGATCTGATTGCTTTCAGAATGGGCCAGTAAGCGGTTGGCCAGCGCGCGGTTGTGCCAAAGGCACAGGGCGGTGCGAACATGGAGCGGGTGAAGGGAATCGAACCCTCGTCGTCAGCTTGGGAAGCTGCTGCTCTACCATTGAGCTACACCCGCTTTGATCTGCTTGTGGCAGAGCCTGCCGTTTCCATCAAGCGCCGTTCTGGCCAAGAATGTGTGTCAGTTGAAGTGACCAACCTTGCCCTTCGGTCGATGCTTTGCCCATCGCCTGATGGCCAAAGTAGAGATGCAAAATCAGATCGGCTTTTTCTTGAACAGGCTGGACCGCTGCTCTCTCCCCCATCTCGCCATCATAGCGATGCAGCACCTCGGCAATCCCATCGCGCAACTTAGACGCCATGCGGTTTGTGCGTCTACTTACTTCGCTCTGAACGGGTCCAAGTTCCACCATAGCGTTGCAGATGAAGCAGCCACGACCAGGGTCTTTGGAGTCGGAGAACAAAAGGCTGAGACAGTCAGCGGATGTAGACCCTTTGCAGTCTGCCAAAGCTTCCAACGTCCGGTCGACCACCTTTTTGTCATACTGGTCGAGTGCCGCCAGATAGGCGCTCTCCTTGTCAGTGAAGGCTTTGTAGAAACTGCCGCGCGTCAGCCCCATCGCCTTGAGAAGATCTGGCAGGTTGGTGGCCATGTAGCCCTGACGCCAGAAGATTTCCATTGCACCATCAAGGGCGGTGTCCAAATCGAAGGATCGAGGCCGTGCCATGACTGCTCCACTGGATAGGTGAGAGAGTGAGCATCACGTGCTCACGGTCTGCTCGCTAACTATCACAGACTGTTGATTTGTACCAATTGGTTCCTAATGAAAGGATTTGCCCATTCGACGCGCGAAAGCGCCGCGAACTTTCGCAAACCCGGGGCATGCGTGTTGCTCGCCCCGATGAACAAGGAAACCTTTCATGAAACACGTCAAATCTCTCCTAGCCGGTGCTGCCGTCTCTGTTGCCCTGGCCTCTTCCGCTTTGGCTGCCGGCGTTGAACTCAACGCCTCGTCCACCGGCCTCGCGCTGCAAGGCTATGATCCTGTTGCCTACTTCACGGAAGGTGAAGCAACGCCAGGCGATTGGCGGATTACTGCGAGCTACCAAGATGCGACCTATCGCTTCTCTAGCGAAGAGCACAAAGCCGCATTTGAAGCCGATCCTGAGTCCTTCCTGCCTGAGTATGGTGGCTACTGTGCTTTTGGCGCCGCCATGGGCTTCAAGTTCGATGGCGACCCCGAGCAGTGGCGCATTGTGGATGGCGAGCTTTATCTGAACATCTCCGCCGATATCCAGGAACGTTGGTTGCAAGATGTCCCCGGCTACATCGAACAAGCCGATTCAAACTGGCCAACCATTGTTGATGTCGAACCGGCTGCTCTTCAGCAGTAAACAGCTTCTGTCTCCGTGATAACCGACCGTGGCGGCCTGGACTGCCACGGTTCCATGCGGGCTGGTGGTCGCCCCGCTAAAGCCCTTTGTCCATCAAAAGCCTGATCTCCGTTGCTGACGTGCCGGCCACGATGCGACCAAGCTCCTGATTGCCTTTCAGCACCAGCAGCGTGGAGCGGCGCGGAATAGAACGGCGCACGGCCACTTCGTGGGTGCGATAGGTGTCCCAGTCAACGCGCACGAAGGTCATCGCCTGATCATAGGCAGGGTTGCTCGCCCGCAGATTGTTGACCACGCGCTCTTGGCGGCGACAGGTACCACACCAGGTGGCGGAGTAATCCACGAACACGGTGCGCCCTTCGGCCAGCGCTTCATCGATAAGGCCTGGCGTGTACTCCACGAAACCGGATGCTTGAGCTGCAGTGACACCAAGCAACGGTGAGGCAGCCAAGGCCAATGCGGAGGTTAAAAACAGACGACGGTTCAGCGGTTGGGTCATGGCAGTGTCTCCACGTGTTAGAGCGCAACAGAAAGGTCTTGCAGCCAGATGGGCATGACATCCAATGCCCAGGCTTCGATGATATGGTGCAGGCCAAAAAACAGCATCAGCCCAACGGCAATGAAGGTGAAGCCAATGATGGGTTTGGAGCGTTCAGCAAGTCCGCGCAGGCTATCAGCGCGGGCGCGGATGGTTTCCCGAGCGCCATAGCCGAGCGCCACGATGAGCGTTGAAACGCCCGCTGCAAAAAACGTCATGATAAGCGTCACATAACCAAGGCTTTGACCTTGTGAGGCGAGCGCAATTGCGCCGCCAAGCGTCGGACCGATACATGGCGACCAGACCATGCCAAGCAAGGCGCCACCAATAAACTGGCCACGCACATCAGAAGTATCCGTTTCCCCCATGCGCGCGCCCGCGCTGGCGGCCGGTCCGGCAGCAACCAGTTCAAAGCGTCGGGAAAAAGCCGGCACCATCAACACAGCACCAAACGCCATCATCAAAACGGCACCAATCTGCGCCAGCAGTTCAGGCGTTAGGCCAATCGCATTGCCAAAAGCCGTGACGGTCACGCCAAACACCACAAAAGAAAGGCTCATCCCGGCAGCCAGCGCAAGCGGCCCAAACCGGGAGGCGTTCAAGGCACCCACGAGCACGATGGGCAACACCGGCAAAACGCAGGGGTTTATCAGCGTCAGCAATCCAGCAGCATAAGCGAAAATCAGCTCCATATCGCTCCTTTGCAAGCATCAAGAGCAGCGATCAAGCCGGTTGCGGTCACGTTTGCTTTACTGAGCCCTGCAAGCAGGTCGATAGGAAGTCCAACGATCACCAATCAAGACCTTGAACCAACCATATCGGTTACCCATAAGGCTGATGTTGATTCCGCCCGCCAGCAAGGACCCCCCATGCGCGAAAAGGTTGAAGCCCTTATCACCAGCCGTCGCTTTGAGGTGGCGATTACCGCCCTCATCGTGCTCAACGCAATTACACTCGGACTGGAAACCTCTGAAGCTGTGATGGCACAGTTCGGATCGATCTTGATGTTCATCGACGAAGCGGTGCTCTGGGTATTTGTGGTGGAGCTGGCGCTACGGTTCTACGTCTATCGCACGAAGTTCTTTCACGACCCCTGGCGCATTTTTGATTTTGTAATTGTCGGCATCGCCCTGATGCCCACCACCGGGGCACTCTCGGTTCTGCGCGCGCTGCGTATTTTGCGCGTGCTGCGCTTGGTTTCCATGGTCCCCTCATTGCGCCGTGTGGTCGGCGGGCTGATTGCAGCCCTGCCTGGCATGGGCTCGATCACGGTGCTTTTGACCCTGATCTTTTATGTTTTCTCGGTCATCGCGACGAAACTTTACGGCACAGGCGAAGGCGCCTGCGAAGTCGTTGCCGGGCGCTGCGAGGAGTTGGCTCTGTGGTTTGGCACGCTGCCAGCCTCGGCCTATTCCCTGTTTCAGATCATGACACTGGAAAGCTGGTCGATGGGCATCGTGCGCCCGGTCATGGAAGTCCACCCGTACGCCTGGGCGTTCTTCATCCCCTTCATTCTCTGCACCACTTTCACCGTGCTCAACCTGTTCATCGGGATCATCGTTTCGGCGATGCAGGCCGAACACGAGGAAACCGCTGAACAGGAGCGCGCCGATCTGCATGAAGAGCAGAAAGTGATTTTGAGCGAGCTACGGGCGCTGCGCTCAGAGGTGGCGGAGATGAAGAAGGGGTAGTCGCCGAACTTCCAGGAGCGTCATCCTCGCCCTTGTGGCGGGGATCCATGCCTCACACTGTTCTTGCAATCATTGCGGCATCAGGAAAGTCCATTGAAGTGGACCCCCAGCACAAGGCCGAGGGTGACGATCGAGAGACACGTCTCTACCGAAAATGCTTTGAGAGCTTCAGGCCTTGCGCCTGATAGTTGGAAACGCCCCCTGCGCCGTAAAGCGTGGTCGGGCGTTCACGCATGGTCTCAAACACCAGCCGCCCGATCATCTGGCCGTGCTCAACCAAAAACGGCACTTCGCGCGAGCGCACTTCAAGCACTGCCCTTGCACCAACACCATCGGCCTCAGGCGCACCAAAGCCTGGATCGAAAAAGCCAGCATAGTGCACACGGAACTCGCCCACGAGTGGATCGAACGGCACCATCTCGGCGGCGTAGTCAGCTGGCACGTGCACAGCTTCTTGGCTCACCAAAATGTAGAAAGCCGCTGGATCGAAGATCAGCGAGTTGGTCGCATCGGCATAGAGCGGCTCCCAATAGGCCTCACGATCAAGCGCTGCCTTTTCATCAACACGCACAAGGCCGCCAGGGCGTTTGGCGCGATAGCCGATCAAGCCGTCTTTCCCGCCTTTCAGGTCAATGGAAACCGCCAACCCGTTCTGGAACTGGGCTGGTGCACCGGAGACGAGGCCCAAGCGCTGGTCCAGGCTTTTGAGCTCCTTGTCGGACAACAGCGTGTTGCCGCAGCGAAACCTGATCTGAGACAGGCGCGAGCCTGGTTTCACCAGGATGGGAAAGCTCTGCGGCGCGATCTCCAAATAGAGTTTGCCTGTGTAACCCGCCGAAATTTGGTCGAACACTGCGCCGCCATCGGTGATCACGCGGGTAAAAATGTCGAGCCGACCGGTGGAGCTTTTCGGGTTGGTTGCCGCGCTCACTTCTGGCGGTAGCGCCAGAGCCTCGTTCAGCTCCACCAGATAGATACAGCCGGTTTCAAGCACCGCGCCGTCTTCCAGCGCCATCTGGTGCAAGGCAATCTCACCGAGCCGCTGGGCCACCGTGCGATTAGCACCGGGCAAGAAACTCGCCTTGATGCGGTAGGCCGTCTGACCCAGCCGCAGGTCGAGGCTGGCCGGTTGGACCTGATCCTCATCCAAAGGCGTGGCATGGCTGATCGCCCCGGCTTCAACCATCGCGACAATGTCATGATCAGGCAGGATACCGTCCGTCGGACCGAAAGAAGGAAGAGATGTGCTCATGGCAAAACTGTTTTCGTAAAGCGATGCTTGAGTCCATCTCAGCAAGACAACCATACACAGCTGGTTTACGACCTTTGTTCGTTAAACCGGACAAACGTTCGTCTTGACGAACGATACAGCTGTGATAGTCGGTCGAGCAGCCACTTCTGGGATTTTTCCGATGAACGACACTTCAAAGCCAACCCACGCCTTGCGCCCTGAGACACATCTCGTTCATGGCGGCTCGATGCGCTCTGGCTTTGGCGAGACATCCGAAGCGCTCTTTCTCACCCAGAGTTTTGTCTATGACAGCGCCGAGCAGGCTGAGGCGCGCTTTCAAGGTGATGAACCAGGATTCATTTATTCGCGCTTTTCCAACCCAACCATCAAGATGCTGGAAGACCGACTTTGCCTGCTGGAGGGCGCTGAAGCCTGCCGGGTGACGGCCTCAGGCATGGCAGCGGTAACAGCAGCTATGCTCTGTTCTTTGTCGGCTGGCGACCATGTGGTGGCCGCACGGGCGCTTTTTGGGTCGTGTCGTTATGTGGTGGAAGACTTGCTGCCGCGTTTTGGTATCGAGACCACGCTGGTTGACGGCCGTGATCTGGACGCTTGGAAAGCTGCAAGGCGGCCCAACACCAAGGTGTTTTTCCTCGAAACGCCTTCCAATCCGACGCTGGAAGTCATCGATCTGCAAGCGGTGGCCGATATCGCCCATGAAGGCGGTGCCAAGCTTTACGTGGACAATGTGTTTGCCACGCCGCTCTACCAGCGCCCGATGCAGTTTGGCGCGGATGTGGTGATCTATTCGGCGACCAAGCATATGGATGGGCAAGGCCGCTGTTTGGCCGGTGCTGTGCTGGCCGATGAGACGTGGATCAACGACCACCTACACAACTATTTGCGGCAAACCGGGCCAAGCCTTTCACCGTTCAACGCGTGGGTGATCCTAAAAAGCCTTGAAACCTTCGCGCTGCGGGTGAACCAGCAAGCTGACAACGCCACAGCCCTGGCAGATCTCTTGGCCGCACACCCTGATGTGGCCCGCGTGCTCTATCCGCATCGCAACGATCACCCCGATTTCGAGGTTGCCTCACGGCAAATGACGCGCGGTGGAACGCTGATTGCCTTTGAAGTGGACGGTGGAAAAGCCGAAGCCTTTTCGTTTCTGAACCGGCTGGGCATCATCAAAATCTCCAACAATCTTGGCGATGCAAAGAGCCTCATCACCCATCCATCTACGACCACCCACCAACGGTTGGAAGAAGCTGACCGGCTTGATCTTGGTATCCACCAAAATCTGTTGCGGTTATCGGTTGGTTTGGAACATGTGGATGACCTGTGGGATGATCTCAGCTCGGCTCTGCGCTAGGGCTTAAACGTCTGCCACGCCATGATGATACGCGCGATGGCCGTGAGCATGACCAGCGCGGTGAAGGCGTAGGCCAGCCAAGGGAACCAAGCTGGCATGATACAGGCGACCACAAAAACCGCGATGGTTTCGGTGCCCTCGGCCAAACCGCCAGTAAAATAGAGCGATTTGGAGCCACGCCGATCCGTGCTCATCCCATGTTTTTCCGCCAAGATCGCATAACCCAAAAACGAGCCGCCATTGATGTAGAAGCTGAAAAGCAGAACGCAGGCGGCCACTGCATTGGCGGCCGGATCGGCAATGGCAAAACCCAGTGGCACAGCAGCGTAAAACGCGTAGTCACAGACGATATCAAGATAGCCACCTCGGTCGGTCTTGTGTGTGGCGCGGGCAACTGCCCCATCCAGCCCATCAGCAAGACGGCTTGCCAGTACCAAAGCAAGCCCGACCCAAAACGCCTGCAACGCGATGGCCAAGCCAGCGGCCAAGCCCAGCACCAAACCAAGAAGCGTAATGTGATCAGCGGTCAAGCCGACACGCGCGATCGCACGGCCCAAAGCGTTGAGCGGCGGGTCAATCAAGGTGCGCATCTGGCCATCAAGCATGGCGGAAAGCTTTCAATGTTTCGTCGGCTTTCGGTTAGGCGCTTGGCCCAAGGGACGCAAGCAGTCAGGCATCCAACTCAGCAGCTTGTGAACATGCGTGACACGCCAAGCCCCTTATGGGAAACTGACAGCATCTAGCCAGGAAAGGCCCGAACAGGGTTGCGCGATGTATCAGGCGGTGACGAAAAACATCCAAGTGACGGTGGAACCGCAGTTTCTGCCCGATGAGTCAGATGTTGATGCGGGTCGCTTTTTCTTTGCCTATGGCGTGGAGATTGCCAATCTCAGCCGATCTATTGTTCAAGTGCGGACGCGCTACTGGCACATCACCGATGGGTTGGGCCGCGTGCAAGAAATCAACGGCGATGGCGTGGTTGGCGAGGAGCCCATTCTTCACCCTGGAGAAAGTTTTCGCTACACATCCGGCTGTCCGCTGGATACGCCGACGGGCATCATGGTCGGCCACTATGGCGTGGAAACGTTGGAAGGCACACGCTTTAACGTCGACATTCCCGCCTTCTCGCTTGATGCGCCGTTCTATGAGCGCACGCTGAACTAGGTCGCACACACCCGCTTATGTTCAATCCTGGACCGATTTTTCTGATTATCGGCGCGCTGTTGGCAACGCTTGGTGTCGCGATGATGATCCCAGCGCTGGTGGATTTGGCGCAGGCCAACAATGATTGGGTGGTGTTTGCGGCCAGCTCACTGGTGACAACACTGGTTGGGCTGGGTCTGGCGCAAACCGGGCGCGGACGACCCGCTATTCTTTCTTCTCGCCAAGCCGTTTTGATGACCGTTGGCGCATGGACGGTGCTGCCAGCTTTTGCCGCTCTTCCTTTGCTCTGGTCCGGCGCGACCCCGAGCTACACCGATGCTTTCTTTGAGGCGATGAGCGGCATCACCACGACCGGTGCGACCGTTGTTTCTGGGCTGGACGACCAACCACCGGGTGTCCTCATCTGGCGCTCCATGCTGCAATGGCTCGGCGGCTTGGGTGTGGTCGTGATGGCGGTTTCGATCCTGCCTATGCTGCGTGTCGGTGGTATGCAGCTTTTCAAAACCGAAGCCTTTGATACGCCGGACAAGATTCTGCCTCGCGCCACACAAATTTCAGGCTCGCTGATCGGCGTGTTCTCCGTCTTCACGCTCTTGTGCGCCATGGCTTACACCGCGGCGGGAATGACGTTTTTCGATGCCGTCAACCACGCCATGACGACAGTGGCAACCGGTGGCTACTCCACCCGCGATGCGTCCATCGGCTATTTTCAATCCGGCGCGGTGGAACTGATCGGGATTGTTTTCATGATCCTCGGGTCCTTGCCGTTTCTGCTCTATGTACAGGCGTTGCAAGGGCGCCCAATGGGCCTGCTGCGCGACAGCCAAGTCCATGTGTTTCTGGCGCTGCTTATCGTTTTTTCGATGATTGTCGCACTGGCGCTTGATCCACTAACGGCCGAGCGCGGCGTCATTGCCGATCTGCGTATCGCCACCTTCAACGTGGTCTCGATCATGACCGGCACGGGCTACGCATCGGAGAATTACGGGCAGTGGGGTGCGATGCCCGTCATGGTATTTTTGGTCCTGACGCTGATTGGTGGATGCGCCGGCTCAACCGCTTGCGGCATGAAGATCTTCCGGGTGCAGGTGGCGCTGAAGACCGTCACCCAACATGTGCGACGCCTTGCTTACCCGCACGGCGTCTTTGTCATGCGGTACAATGGCCGCCCGATAGACGGGACGGTCGTCTCTGCCGTGATGAGCTTCATTTTCCTCTACTTCCTGCTCATCGGCTTGCTGGCCGTCGCCTTAATGGCGATGGACCTTGATCCGCTGACCGCCTTTTCCGGCGCGGCAACAACCATTGCCAATGTCGGTCCAGGGCTTGGCACAGTGATCGGGCCAGCGGGCAATTTCTCCACGCTACCTGATCTGGCCAAATGGTTGATGGCGCTCGCGATGTTGATTGGCCGTTTGGAACTCTTCACCGTTCTGGTGCTTATCCTGCCGCGCTTCTGGCAGCGCTAGCGGCGAGCAGCCGCTGGCTTGAATTTGGCTCTTTCCTAACCGGAGAGAGGCCTGCCTATTCAGCCGGTGTCAGCGCCCGACTGTCACTCTCACCATCATCAGCTAGCCGGCGCCCAAAGAAGGTGCGCAACACCAGAGCGATATCATCGCCCACCTTGAGCAGCGACGGCACCAACACCATGACAAACAGTGTTGCGGTCGCAAGACCGAAAGTGATCGTGATTGCCATGGGCAGCAAGAACTGCGCCTGAAGCGAGGTCTCAAAGAGCAGCGGCGAAAGCCCGCCAACCGTCGTGAGTGACGTAAGAAGAATGGCGCGGAAGCGATCCTGCGTTGCTTGGACAGCGGCCTCGGCAACGGCCATGCCCTCCTTCAAGCGATCGTCAAAACGAGACACCAAGATGATGGAGTTGTTGACCAGAATCCCCGCCAAGCCCAGCAATCCAATCAGGGACAGAATGGTGAGCTGGAAGCCCATCAGCCAATGACCCATGATCGCGCCAACGATGCCAAATGGGATGATCATCATCACTGCGATGGGGCGCCAATAGCTGGCGAAGACCCATGCCAAGATGATGTACATGATGCCGAGCGCCAGAATTCCGCCAAGGCCCAAATCATCAAAGGCTTCCTGACGTTCTTCAGCGCGACCTGAGAAAGTGAAATCAACCCCATGGGTATCGGCAATGCGCTGAAGATCACCGCCGCGCAGCGCGTCTTCGATCTCTCCGTTGGTTGTCACCTCAATATCAACGTCAGCGGTGACCGATACAGTGGTTCGCCCGTCACGACGCTGGATCACCGAGAAGCCCTGCCGATCCTCCAGGTTTACGACTTCAGTCAGCGGAACGTAAACGCCGGACGGCGAACGCAAATCAAGCGTGCGCAGCGACCCCGTGCCGCCTTGGCCAAGATCCTGGCGCACAACAATGGCGATTTCTTCATCCGGGAAAGGCAGGTTGCGCGCTGTGCGTCCACCAACAGCATCGCGGATTTGCGCCCCAACACCATCAAGTGTGAAACCCAGGGCTTCCCCACGTTCTGTCAGCGTGAGAATGATTTCCGGCTTGCCGTAGGGCAGGTCATCATCAACGCCGGAAACGCCTGGAAACTGCGTCAAAGCATCCTGTAGATCAGCAGCGGCAGCTTTCAGCGTTGCCGCGTTGTCGCCCAGCAGGCGGATGTCTAAGTCGCGGCCTGGCGGACCGCCACGACGCTCGAAAATGGATATGCGCTCAACCCCCGGTAAATCGGGCACAGCGCGCTGCCATGCCCTTACAACTTCAGGCGTGCGAATGGAGCGAGCCTCGGAAGAGGTGAGTTCAACGTCGATCCGGGCAAAATTATCGCCCTGATTGCGACCGGATTGGCCGTAAACCGCGTAGGCCGAGAGCACCAACGTGTCTTCGCCTTCAAGGTTGGCGGTTAGCTGCTCATCAGCAGCGCGCAACGCGCGATCAACCCGTGCCAGAGTCTCCAGCGCCCCTGCCTCCGACACGCCGGGCGTAAACGTGATCGAGGCGGTGATGTTTTCAGCTTCCGGCGAGGGGAAGAAGACGAAACCAACATGGTTGCCGCGCACGACGCCAACAATCATGATCAGCGCGGAGACGCAAAGCGCCAGCGTTACATAGCGCCAGGCCACCGCGGTTTTGACGATGATACGGAAGGGATTGTCGCGCACCCAGGCAAATCCACCATCAAAGCCACGTCGGAACCAGCTTTTGTGATTGACCTCTGTTGCGGAACCCAAACGGTCGCGTCGACGCTCACCATGAAGCCGCCACAGCTCAATCAAACCGGCCAGGACAAACGCCAAAACCGCAATCGCGACGGCCAAGGCCGGGGTCGCAGCCAATGGGTGTGCATTGATCACATCAGCGACGTCGCCCAAACCAATAGCGCCAGCAAGCGGTGCCTGATAGAGCACCAAAACCATGGGCGCCGCCAACAGAAGAGCGGTCAGGATAAGGCGTGTCCAATTGGTGCCACGGCGCGGCGTTGCTCCAAGCGAATGGGCCAAGTGACCGGGTAAGACGAAGAACACTTCCACCAAACTGGCGATCAAAACCGCAACCACGACGACGGGCAGTACGCCCATGATTTGGCCAATGGTCGATCCAACCAACAAGATGGGGCCAAAAGCAGCTGTGGTGGTGAGCATGGCGGCAATCACCGGCATCATCATGCGGGTGGCGCCGTTTTCAGCAGCCTCGTAAGGCCCATCACCCATGTCGAGACGCGTGGCCGTGTGCTCGCCCACCACAATCGCATCATCGACGATGATCCCCAGCGTCATGATGAGCGCGAACAGCGAGATCATGTTGATGGACTCGCCGAAAACGAACATGAGGCCGAGCGTTGCCATCACCGCAGTTGGAATGCCGACAGCCACCCAAAAGGCGATACGCATATTCAGGAAAACGAAAAGAATGGTCACCACGACAATGAGGCCAGACAGGCCGTTGGTGACCAGCAGTTGGATACGCTGTTCCACCGCCGTGGAGCGCAGATCGTAGATGGCAAGGTTCAGCGACTGGGGATATTCCAGCCGTGCTTGTTCAACCGTGGCCACCATTGCATCGGCGACTGCCAAAACATCTTGTGACGCTGAGCGCGAAACATCCATGCGGATGGCGCGCTCGCCCTGCACGAACCCTTGGCTTTGGCTGCTGTCATAAGTCTGGCGGATATCGGCGATATCGCGCAGTTCGATCCGCTCACCGGAGGCTTCGCCACGCACCACCACATGACCCAGCGACTCGATGCTATCAGCCTGGCTGAGCGTGCGGATCTGACGTTCCAAATCACCATCAAGATTGCCAGACGGCAGGTCGCGGCTGTTTTCGCTGATGCGCGTTGCAACGTCACCGATGCTCAGATCAAGGCGGCGCAACGTTGCCGGATCGATGGTCACTTCATATTCGGTGTCGCGCATGCCTGAGAAGCTGACCAGATCGATGTCATTGTTGATCAAACGGTCGCGCAGATCGCGCGCATAGCTTTTCAGCGCGTCTTCAGAGAACGGTCCAGAGATAGCAATCCGACCCACACGATCAGCAAAGTTGCTGGTTGTGATCACCGGCGTGTCTGATCCGTCTGGCAGCAAGGTGATCCCGGAAACCGCCTGTTCCACATCGGCCCGCGCTTCCACCATGTCAGTGCTATCGGTGAACTCGAGAAGAACCGACCCCGACCCTTCGCGGGCGTAAGACACGATTTCATCGACGCCATCGATAAAGCGCACTTCTGGCTCAACAATCGTTAGAATGTTGCTTTCCACATCCTCAGCGCTGGCACCGGACCAGCTGATCGAAATCGTCACCGAGTTGGTTTCAATGTCGGGGAAGAACTGTGTGTTGAGGTTGGCCAACCCATAGATGCCGAACAACACCATCAGCGCCATAACCAAGTTTGCAGCATTGGGATGGCGAACGAAGAGCCGGATCACCCCGCGTGCGCCCGTTGGCCCTTCATTGAGACGATTGCCTGCCGTGATGCGGGTTTGGCGTAAACGAGAAAGGGGCTGCTTGCTCATCGCGGCGCCCTTTAAGAGGCTGGCTGGACGCGACGCACGGCAACGCCATCGCCAGCATCGGTTAAGCGCGAAGTGACAATTTCTGCACCATCGAGGCTGATATCGTCGACGGCGCGAACCAGGGCATGCGACCCATCCCAGGCAACCAGTTCCACATCACGGCGCTGCAAGCGGTCGTCCACAACAGTGAACAGATGATCTGTGTTGTAGAGAGCCGTTTCCGGTATGCGTATTGTGTTGGAGAAGGCCTGATCGGCGAGTGACACCGATACGAAAGCACCGGGTCGCAGGTTAGCCGTCATCTGTTCGGTGTCCAGGCGACCGAACAAGGCAACCCCACCGGAGGCCGCAGAGATATCGGAGTCTAAGCGATCAATGGTGCCTGCCAGCTGCACATCCTGGCCACCCGTCGACCAGGTGACCGTGATGGGACGCCCGATTAGTGGCTCGACCTCACCGGTCAGACGACCGAATTGGCTGTCGGAAAGGGTGAAACGGACATTGAGTGCACTGTCATCATAAATGGTCGCGACAGCGTCATTGACGGAGATGAGACGACCGATTTCGACGCTTTCAGATCGAATGACCCCGGCAAATGGAGCCAAAAGCGTGGTGCGTTCAAGATCGCGTTCGGCCTGTTGTAGGCGCCATTCCAGCCGCGCGATCTGGGCGCGTAGCTGGTCCAGACGTGCTTCTTCAACGCGCAGATTGGCTTCGCGCTGATCCACGGCCTGTTGGCGCTGAGAAAGCGTAAGCTGGCGAGCTTCAAGATCACGCTCAGTGAGTTGACCGCGCTCGACGAGCTGACTTGCACGGGCAAGATCCCGCTCTGCCAAGTTAACTTGTTCAACAGAACGGGCTAGCTGATCACGCTCCAAACCGGATCGTGCTTCGGACTCAGCACGGCTGGCGCGCGCCTCGGCCAAATTGGCCTCTGCCTCAACAACTGCGCCCTCATAAGAGAAGCGGTCGATCTCAACCAATGGCGCGCCGGCATCGATGCGTCGACCGGCCTCCAGATTGGGGTGCACACCTGTGATCTCGCCTGCAACAAGGGCGCGAAGGTCGACCAAGCGACCTGCTACCACTTCACCGAAAACACGGATGGTGGGGCTGTGGGTGGCCACCTGCGCTGTTTGGGTCAGCACCGGCACTTGCCGCTCAACAGCCGGGCGCTGCGGCACCTCTGGCCTGCTATCGATCAAGCGCTGCATCACCGTGACTGCGCCTGCAACAATGGCAATGGCCAGCACTGCCGAAATCATCGTCTTGCCAGCAACCCACAAAGGAGAAGTGGCGCGCGTTGCTTGCGGCTCCTCCACCGTTACAAGCTCGGTCTCGTCATCACGGGTCGGATTAAGATCCGGATTCAGCATGGCATTAAGCTCATCGCGCAAAAAAGGGCTGGTGTCCGTTTACGATGCCAACCGTGCCACAGATGCTCTCAAAGCGAGAGTTAAAGATTGGTCATCTTGGTGTTGATGCAAAAAGGTCGGCCAAACCGTTGGTTTTGACCGACCTTATTACTGGTGCCGTTACATCGCTTCGTAGGTGGTGGGATCGAAACGATACTGCTTGGAACAGAACTCGCAGGTCACCTCGATGGCCCCATCCTTGATCATGCCCTCATCGGGATTGTCTCCGAAGGTCTTAACCGTTGCTTGCACGCGCTCAGCGGAGCAGGTGCAGCTCTCGCGAACCGGCATGGCCTCAAACACGCGCACCCCACGCTCATGGAACAAACGGTAGAGCAACTGATCGGAACCGACTTGCGGATCAACCAGTTCAGCGGCTTCGATGGTGCCGATCAATGCCTCTGCTTCGCGCCAATGGTCGGGCTGATCAACAGACATGTCGGTGCCCGTTTCGCCATTTGGATCGTCGCCAGGATGCAAGTCCTGCACTGGAAGTTGGCTTGTGTCGCGTGGCAGATACTGGGCGAGAAATCCGCCGGCCCGCCATTTGGCTTTGCCTGCATCGCCGCGATCCACCGTCTGCGCTACAGCTAGGCGCACAAGCGTTGGAATCTGTTCCGATTGCAGGAAGTAGGCCTGCGCCATTTCCTCAAGGCTCTTGCCCTGCATGGCCACCACACCCTGGTAGCGGTTCATGTGGGCGCCCTGATCAACCGTCAGCGCCAGATGGCCTGCGCCCAGCAGCTCTGAGGGCTCGGTTAGACCGGCAGCAACGGCTTCTTCCAAACGTGCATCATCGAACCGTGCCATCGCACGCACCGCATCGGGTGTTTGGAAATCGACCACCAGAAGGGATACCGGGCCATCGCCTTGGGCTTGGACGATGAAGCGACCATCAAATTTGAGAGCTGTGCCCAAGAGCAGCGTGAGTGCAACCATCTCTGCGAGCAAGCGGGCGACGGGCTGTGGGTAGTCGTGACGATCCAACAGATCATCAATGGCGCCACCAAGGCGGATGACGCGGCCGCGCACATCCAGCTCTTCTACCGCAAACGGCATAACATGATCATCGTCGCTGGCGTGAAAACTCGCTGGCGCACGTGACGTGGGCTGGGACAACAGGTTGGGCTGCCCGGTGGGATCGGTCCCGCCGGAAGAAGGTGGGTTCGGTGTCATGGGGTGTCTCATCATGGGAGAAAGGAGGCGCCAAACCATGCGACGCCCTGTTATCCGATAAGATAGTGAGGCAGGTCCAGAATCCAAGCCACATCACTGAAGCCGCTCACCAGGGGCGATCTTGTGTCTGCGCTACTCGACCAGACCGAAACACCAAGCCAGGACCCCCTTTTGGGCGTGCAGGCGGTTTTCTGCCTCATCGAACACGACCGACTGTGGACCATCAATGACGCTGGTTGTCACCTCTTCCTCGCGATGGGCAGGAAGGCAATGCATGAAGAGCGCGTCAGGGTTGGCGCGGGCCATCAAGCGGTCATTCACTTGATAGGGCGAGAGAAGGTTGTGGCGACGCTGCGCCTGGTCATCACCCATGGAAACCCAGGTGTCAGTGATGACAAGATCGGCACCCTCAGCGGCGGCATCCGCGTCAGTTGTGACTTCCAGCTTGGCCCCTGCAGCATGGGCCTTGGCAACCACATCGTCGCCCAGAGCCATTTCGGGTGGCGAGGCGACCACAATGGTCATATCGATATGAGCCGCGGCGTGAATCCAACTGGTCAAAACATTGTTGGTGTCACCGGACCACATGACGCGCTTGCCCGCCAGTGAGCCCCGATGTTCCTGATAGGTCATGATATCGGCCATGACCTGGCAAGGATGCGAGATCTTGGTCAGTCCATTGATCACCGGCACTGTGGCATGCTCGGCGAGACCGGTAAGCAGATCATGGTCGAGCGTACGGATCATGATGCCATCGACCATGCGCGAAAGCACTTTGGCCGTGTCGTGTACGCTCTCGCGTTTGCCAAGTTCAATCTCAGCGCCAGTGACCATAAGCGTCTGTCCGCCGAGCTGGCGCATGCCGACATCAAACGACACGCGGGTGCGCAGTGAAGGCTGTTCGAACACAAGCGCCAGCACTTTGCCGTCCAATGGCTTGTCGGCGGTGCCAGCTTTCAGCGCACGCTTGCGGGCATGGCCATCGGCAAGAACCGCCTCAAAGGTGGTGTTGGAAAGCGTATCAATATCAAGGAAATGACGGGTCATAGGTGTCAGCCCGGTTGCAAGAGAAAACGAAGGGTTAGGCGTTGGGCGCGCTTGTTAGGACTGGCGCGCATCATCCAGCTGGCGGGCGGTCTCTTCCAGCACATCCATGGCAAACGCGATATCATCGCGTGTGATGATCAATGGCGGAAGCAAACGCACCACATTGTCGCCAGCGCCTACCAAAAGCAGACCCTGGTTGCGCGCAGCGGCCACAACGTCGCCAACGGGGATTGCGCATTTAAGGCCCATCAAAAGGCCCTCGCCGCGTACCTCGGTAAAAATGTCGGGATAGAGGTCAATCAGTGCACCCAGGCTTTGAGTCAAATCGCGCGCCCTCGCTTGCACAGTGTCCAAAAACCCTTCTTCAAGCACAACATCCAGAACCGCGTTCCCAGCCGCCATGGCCATGGGATTGCCGCCATAGGTGGTACCGTGGGTACCTGGAACCATGGCCGCAGCAACCTTAGCTGTCGCAAGGCACGCTCCGAGCGGGAAACCACCGCCAATGCCTTTGGCCACCGCCATGATGTCTGGCTCAAAGCCAAGCCGCTGGTGGACGAACAAATGGCCAGATCGACCAACACCGGTTTGCACCTCGTCAAGGATAAGGAGCACACCATGCTTGTCGCATGCTTCACGCAAGCCGCGTAGGCATTGGTCCGGCACCGAGCGCACACCACCTTCCCCTTGAATGGGCTCGATCAAAACTGCCGCACAATCCTCGCGCGCTATGGCCTCGTTGAGCGCATCATGGTCACCGAAACCAAGGTTTTCAAACCCAGGGGCCGCCGGACCAAACCCTTCAAGGTAAGACGGGTTGCCACCCGCAGCGATGGTGGCCAACGTCCGGCCATGAAAGGCCCCCTGGAACGTGATGATGTTCACCCGTTCAGGCTGGCCCTGGTCAAAGTGGTAGCGCCGTGCGGTCTTGATCGCGCATTCCAGAGCTTCAGCCCCAGAGTTGGTAAAAAACACTTTTTCGGCGAACGTTGCATCGCAAAGCCGTTGTGCGAGGCGCTTGCCACCATCGATCTGGAACAAGTTCGATGTGTGCCACAGCTTCTCCGCTTGGCTCTTGATGCTATCAACCAGATGGGGATGCGCATGGCCAAGTGCGTTGACGGCAATGCCGGCAACAAAATCCATGTAGCGTCGGCCATCTTCATCGAACAGCCACACACCTTCACCGCGAACGAACGTCTGCGGTGTGCGGTTGTAGGTACCAAACAGTGGATTGTCGTCCGAGCTGTTCGTGGATGATGTCTGGTCGACGGGCAGTGACTGCGCCATGGATACGTGCCCCCTTTGTGGGCCATCGAAAAAACGGTCAGCGCATCAAAGATGCGTTTTTGTACCGTTTTGTTGCGAACGAAAGGGGCGACAACAGCTGAATTTTGCCTGACCTTAGGGCAGGTCCAATGTCGACCCAAAAAAGAAACGGCCCTATGCGGGCCGAGCCCTTGCTGTCTAGCATTTTTTTTCGCTACCCTGTCAAATTTCTAAGTCCTTCTAACGACTCAAGAAACCAGAGGTTTTCCCCGGAAACGGCGGATCTTGTTCACTTTTTTTTAACCTCTGACTCTTGTCACCGATTCAACCACTGGTGTAGCTCTAATGGCGAGGGCCACGAGATGTGGTGGCTGTTTATCATGGACCTGGCAATCACGTGAGCCGTGCCTGCAGAGTGAGAGCACTCTGGCGCGTGCCGTTGGTTTTTGCCGATTGCCAGTTCGTGACGAAGGTAAGTTTTGAGTTTTGGGGCGGGTTTGCGCGGTTCTCCAGAAGAGTTGCGCTGCACATGTGCGGAGGAAACGATCGATGGCTTGGACAGATGAACGTGTCGAAGTGTTGAAGACAATGTGGCTGGGTGGGTCGAGTGCGAGCCAGATCGCAGCTGCTCTTGGCGATGTCACGCGCAACGCCGTCATCGGTAAAGTGCATCGGTTGGGCCTATCGGGTCGCGGCAAGCCAACATCCACAGCAACGCCGCGCGCACGCAAGCCACGCGCACCTTCGTCTGGCACATCACGCCCAAGGCGCAGCACGACAACCGCACGCGTTGGCGGCGGGGCTGGCGTCTCAGTTGGGGCAACAGCGCTTAAATCCGATGAGATGGCCGTTGCCACTCTTGAGCAAGCACCCGTCGCTCGCGGCAATGTTGATCTGGTGTTGGTTGGTGAAAGCCCAAAGCTTTCCATTCAAGAACTGAAAGAAGACACCTGCCGTTGGCCAGTTGGTGATCCGATGAATGATGACTTCCACTTTTGTGGCCGTTCAGCGCTCGATGGACAGCCTTATTGCGAATATCACTGCGGGGTAGCCTTCCAAGCGCCGAATGAACGACGGCGCGACCGGAACCGATAAAACTCCCAGCATTGCTTCACACAGCGCGCCCTTCTCGTTTGGCAAAAGCCCGAGGGGGCGCGTTTTCGTTTCTGGTCTGCTGAGTTCTAAGCAGACTGGCGCGTTGGGTTCTCTTGGAACCGATCATCAAAGGCATAGCCTGCGCCACGCACGGTACGGATGGGATCGCGAGCACGGCCCTTGTTGATGGCTTTGCGCAAACGACCGATATGCACATCGACGGTGCGATCATCGACATAGACATCATGACCCCAGACGCCGTTGAGCAGTTGCTCACGTGAAAACACGCGGCCTGGAGTGCGCATCAGAAACTCCAACAGCCGAAACTCGGTCGGACCGAGATGGATTTCTCGCTCTTGACGGCGAACGCGATGGGTTTCCCGATCAAGTTCGATGTCGCCAACCGTCAAAGCATTGGTGATGAGCTCTGGGCTGCTACGACGCAGAAGCGCTTTGATCCGCGCCGCCAGTTCTGGGATCGAGAACGGTTTGACCACATAATCATCGGCACCGGTTGTCAGGCCGCGCACACGCTCGGCCTCTTCACCGCGGGCGGTGAGCATGATGATGGGCGTTGAGCTGGTTTGCGCCCGTGAACGGATGCGGCGGCAAAGCTCGATGCCCGACAGTCCAGGCAACATCCAGTCGAGCAGAATGAGATCAAATGTGCGCTCTTGTAGACGCGTTTCAGCGTCATCGCCGCGCATAGCCACATCAACATCGTAGCCAAGTGCTTCGATGTTGTACTTCAGAAGCTCCACAAGTGGTGCTTCGTCCTCAACGATCAGAATGCTCGGTTGCACGGGCTACCTCAACGTCGCTTAGTTGGGCCGGTTTGGCTCGGACACTGCCGTGCCGAGCTCATCCTGCTTGGGTCGGTTTACCGCCATCATCTCGCCGGTCCGCGTGTAGATCGCCCGTTCGGCAATGTTGGTGGCATGGTCGCCGATGCGCTCAAGGTTCTTCGCGCAGAACAGCAAGTGCGTGCAGGAGGAAATGTTGCGCGGATCTTCCATCATGTAAGTCAGAAGCTCGCGGAACAGAGAGGTGTAGAGCGCGTCGATTTCCGCGTCATGGCGCCAAACATCTTCCGCTTTGGCGGTGTCGCGTTCCACGAACGCCTCAATGGACCGTTTCAACTGGCCAAGCACAAGGCGCGAGAGGCTATCGACACCATGCGCCAAGGTGCGCTGTTGGATCGTGCCATCAATGATGAGCGCGCGCTTGGCGATGTTTTTTGCCAGATCGCCCACGCGTTCCAAGTCTTGGCTAACGCGCATTGATGAAACAATCACACGCAGATCATCGCCCATGGGCTGGCGACGGGCAATCAGCAGAACGGCATCGCTTTCAATCTTGCGATCGGCTTCATCCACGCGATCATCATCGGCAATCACACGTTCGGCTTCATCGCGTGCGCCGGTCATCAGGGCGTCGACGGCAAGCTCCACAGAGCGCTCGGCCCAACCGGCCATCTGCGCCAGTTCCAGCAAGAGGTCACGCAAGTCGGTGTCAAACGCGGTAACGATATGTTTGGTCATTCAAGAAGCTCCTTTAGAGCCATCCAAAAGCATTGGTGTTCTGACTATACAGCAGAACAGTTCACTTAGCCGAAACGCCCGGTGATGTAGTCGCGGGTGCGGTTGTCACGCGGATTGGTGAAGATCTGATCGGTGGCACCGACTTCAACCAAAATGCCCAAGTGGAAAAACGCGGTGCGCTGAGAAACGCGCGCAGCTTGCTGCATCGAGTGGGTGACGATGACGATGGTGTAGTTCTCACGCAGTTCGTCAATCAGCTCTTCCACTTTAGCCGTCGCGATTGGATCGAGCGCTGAACAAGGCTCATCCATCAGCAACACTTCCGGTGATGTTGCAATGGCGCGGGCGATGCAAAGGCGCTGCTGCTGACCACCCGAAAGACCGGTGCCAGGCGCTTCGAGGCGATCCTTGACCTCATCGAACAAGCCTGCCTTTTGCAAGCTCGTGACCACAATTTCTTCCAGATCGTTCTTGTTGTCCGCCAACCCGTGAATCCGAGGACCATAGGCAACGTTTTCAAAGATCGATTTTGGAAATGGGTTCGGCTTTTGGAACACCATGCCAACGCGGGCACGCAGCTCAACCACATCAATGGAAGGGTCGTAGATGTCCTGCTCACCGATCGTGATTGTGCCTTCCATCCGCGCGATATCGATGGTGTCGTTCATGCGGTTGAGGCAGCGCAGAAAGGTTGACTTGCCGCAGCCAGATGGCCCGATGAGCGATGTAACTTGGCGTTCGCCAACATCTAAGTTGATGTCGAACAGAGCTTGCTTGTCACCATAGAAAACATTGACATCAACGCCCTTCATTTTGACGGATTCTGGTGGAGCGTCGGTGATGGTGGTTCCTCCTGGCAGGACATCGCCAGTGGGAGCAGCAACAGGCGCAGTGGGCGCAGTGTTGCTTTCTCGGACGGTTTGCGTGGTCGACATGGCGATGTCTCCTTGGGGTGCCGTTTACTCGATACGAGGCGCGCTTACCAGCGCCGCTCAAAGCGCTTGCGCAAGATCACGGCAAGAGCGTTCATGGTGATAAGGAAGGCCAGCAGCACCAAAATGGCTGCCGAAGTTTTCTGCCGGAACAGCACTTCTGGGAAGTCAGCCCACATGAAAATTTGCACCGGCAACACCGTGGAAGGATCAAGCGGTGTGGACGGTACATCCACGATGAAGGCCACCATACCGATCATCAGCAGCGGTGCGGTTTCACCCAACGCTTGCGCCATGCCGATGATTGTGCCGGTGAGAATACCTGGCATGGCAAGTGGCAGCACGTGGTGCAGCACTGTCTGCAATTTCGAAGCTCCAACGCCCAAGGCGCCCTCACGGATAGATGGGGGAACAGCTCTAAGGGCAGCGCGGGAGGCGATGATGATGGTTGGCAGTGTCATGAGAGCCAGCACCATACCACCGACGATGGGGGCAGAGCGCGGCATGCCGAAAACGTTCAAGAACACAGCCAGACCCAAAAGACCGAACACGATGGAAGGGACCGCAGCCAGATTGTTGATATTGACCTCAATGATCTGCGTGAACCGGTTTTTTGGCGCAAACTCTTCCAGATAAATGGCGGCTGCCACACCCAGCGGGAAGGCCAAGGAGAGCGTAACGATCATCGTAAAGAAGGAGCCGACAACCGCGCCCCAGATACCGGCCAGTTCAGCCTCACGGCTGGCGCCAGATGTGAAGAACACGGTGTTGAATGTGCGCTCCACACGATCTTGCTCGGCCAGCAGGTCGAGATAAACAATGGATCGATCGTTCAGTTTGCGATTGCGTTCCGGCAGAACGATCTCGCGGATCGACCATTCCTCTCCGACCGCAGATGCCGTGTTTTGCAATGGAATGATCACCTCGCCCTCAATGCCCGTGGCGCTGATGCGCGTGGCTTTGACAACGCCACCATTGATTTCCACCAAAATGGAAGGAAGTGCGGTTGAAAGGGCCTCCTCAGCCCCTGCTGTCTGCGAACGGGCTTGAAGGTCTGCTAGCTCAGCGGTGAGGTTCTCGATATCACGGCCCAGCGAGACGATGCCGCGCTCCAGAATTTCAATCTGGTCTTCAAAGAAGTTGCGACGGCTTTCAGCAACATCTGGCAAGCGTGTTTGGTAGGAAGTGAGGTCCAGCTGAGCACGTTCCAGAGAGCGTTCTTTGCCTTCCAGCTCTCGCATCACGCCTTCTGCTTCCTCGGCCAGGAAGTCTTTCACGTCGGCCAGAAGCTCGCGGAAATCATTGGCGGTGGAAAGGACCTGAATGGTACCTTCTGTGCCAGTGGGTGTTGCCGTGCCGGTTGGCACCACACGGCGTTCCTCCGACACCTGATCCTTAAAATAGAGGTCGGCGGTGTCATCTAGCGGCACGGTGAAGCTAGTTTGCCCAATAGTTCCGTCAGGATCGGTCAGCACCGCGCTACGCACACGCACCGCAGAGCCTGATGAGATAAGACCGGACACTGTGCGACGGTCATCGCGGCTTGCAGCAAACGGATAGAGACTGTGAATGCCATCACGCACAACTGCATCATAGTTGGCACGACGCAGAACGCTTTCGCCCTCATTGTTCGGATCCAACACTTCCTGCGAAAGGTTCACCGGGATTGTCACTTGATGAGACACAAAAGCTGGAAGGGCCTGACCGACGATTGTCGACAGAAGCAAAACCAAAAAGAACCCAGCGGTGAGCACGGCAGCAATGCCACAGAGCTTGAACCGAAATTCGGAGGCGTATCTTGCCTTTAGGCGGCGGCGGGCTGCATCGGAGGTGTGCAGGCCGGGCGCGACAGAACCGCCGGAGGGAGCAGAGGCAATATCAGTCATACTGTTCACGGTACCTTTGCACGACGCGCAGGGCGATGAAGTTGAGGGTCAGCGTGACACAGAAGAGCAGCAGACCCAGGGCGAAGGCTGCCAGCGTTTTGGCGCTGTCGAACTCTTGGTCACCAACAAGCAATGTCACGATTTGAACGGTCACGGTCGTCACCGCTTCCAGCGGATTGACGGTGAGATTGGCGGCCAGACCAGCAGCCATCACCACGATCATGGTTTCGCCAATGGCGCGCGAAATGGCGAGGATCATCGCCGAGACGATGCCTGGCAGCGCTGCAGGCAGAACCACACGGCGAATGGTTTCAGACTTGGTTGAGCCAAGCGCCAGCGAGCCATCGCGTAGTGATTGCGGAACCGCCGTGATGACATCATCAGACAGCGATGAAACGAATGGGATGATCATGATGCCCATCACCACGCCAGCCGCCAGTGCGGATTCTGACGACACGTCCAAACCGAACCCTTGGCCGGTATCCCGGATAAAGGGAGCGACCGTCAACGCGGCGAAGAAACCGTACACAACGGTGGGCACACCGGCGAGAATTTCCAGCACCGGTTTGGCAATCGCGCGCACTGATTTGGAGGCATAGTCAGAGAGGTAGATGGCGGCAAACAGG
The DNA here is from genome assembly GCF_042140245.1 of Ahrensia marina. Taxonomy (GTDB): domain Bacteria; phylum Pseudomonadota; class Alphaproteobacteria; order Rhizobiales; family MH13; genus MH13. The sequence goes on from NZ_CP159483.1 coordinate 612,436, forward strand.
CCAACTGGCCCAGCAACCAACATCGCAATGAATGTGATGAAAAGGGTGCCAACAATCAGTGGTATGGCACCAAACACTTCGGGGTTTGCGTCCACCACCTCGCCAGCACCAGCAAAGGCCGACTGTGGCGACCAGTGCAGGCCAAACAGGAAATTGTGAATGGGGATCATCGTGAAAAAGCGAATGCTCTCAAAGATGAGCGAAAGCACGATGCCAACCGTGGTGAAGATCGCAACCACTGAGCAGGCAATCAGCAACAGCATCACGGCGCGTTCGACGAAATGGCGCGTGCGGCGCTGGGGCTCGATATTGCGGTAGCCAGCGCGGAAACCAAGCAGAGCGAGCGCGGCCATGATTGCCGTCATCGCGATCAGCGACATGGTTTGCAGTCGCGCATAGACTTCGGCAGCAGCTTCTTTCAGCTCATCGGGAAAGCCGGCGATACCGCCAAACGCCAAAGCACGGGCATCGCGCAAAAAGGCCTCCCTTTCAGGCAGGGAAAGAGCGGCAAACTGATCGGAGAACTGACCAACAACCAACGAGTTCATAATCGGACCCTGGGCGATTGACCATAAGATCAATACGCCAAGTGCTGGGACGGTGGACATGATCGCGAGGTAGCCACCGTGGTAGCTGGGCCGCGAATGCAAAATACTGGTGCTTGTACCAGCCACCTGTCGGGAGCGTTTTGCGCCGATGTAGAGAGACCCGGCGAACAGGGCAATCAACGCTAAGAGAAGCAACCAAAACACGAAAACACACCACCCCGATTGGTCCCACGCGCGAGCTTCGAAGCTGCAAGCGCGATTGACGGAAGATCTGCAAGCCGGGGCTAAGCCTCGAAAAGCAACAGATTGGCAGCGCGCACTTTAGAGCGCGCGCTGCCAATCCACAGACGTGGATTACATAGCGGTGAACGGTGTCAGCGACTGCACTTCAGCAGCAGCTTCGGAACGCGCATCGGCTGGAAGCGGGATAAGGCCACGCTCAGCGAGGTAACCTTCGTCGCCCCAAGCAGCTTCTGAGGTGTACTCAGCGATGAACTCTTCCATGCCCGGGATCACGCCAACATGCTCAGCCTTCACGTAAACGTAGAGCGAGCGAGACACTGGGTATTCGCCAGATGCAATGTTGTCGAAGGTTGGGTCAACGCCATCAACGCGAGCGCCCTTCACGACATCACCGTTTTCGGCGAGGAAAGAGTAACCGAAGATGCCAACAGCATCTGGGTTGGCTTGCAGACGCTGAACGATCAAATTGTCGTTCTCACCAGCGTCAACATAAGCGCCATCTTCGCGCAGCTCTTCAAAGATCGCCTCGCAGGTGTCACCTTCAAAACCAGCTTCTTCGCAACCAGGCTCCATAACCAGCTCAAGGAATGCATCGCGCGTGCCAGAGGTTGGTGGTGGACCAAGCACTTCGATGTCCGCTGTTGGCAGGCCTGGATCGATGTCAGCCCAAGAAACATTTGGGTTGTCCATCAGTTCGCCGTCATCGCCTGGGATCTGTTTGGCCAGGGCCAAGAACAGCTGAGCGCGGGTGAGGTCTAGGGTTGGGCCGTCGACCGAGTTAGCGATGACGATGCCGTCAAAGCCAACGCGCATTTCAACCGGCGTCACGCCGTTTGCGGTGCAGTCTTCCAGCTCAGAAGCTTTCATGCCGCGCGAAGCGTTGGTGAAGTCAGGCGTATCAGCACCAACACCAGCGCAGAAGAGGCGCATACCACCGCCTGTACCAGTTGATTCAACAACAGGTGTGCCGAAGTCGGTCTGCTGACCGAAGCGCTCAGCCACAGCAGTGGTGAACGGGAAAACAGTGGACGAACCAACAACTTGAATTTGGTCGCGTGCCTGAGCTGGCGCAGCCACCATGGCGCCAGCCATAGCAAGTGCGGCAACACTGGTAAGAGTTGCAATTTTCACGAGTCAATCTCCCTGATTGATGCAGAAAATCGTGACAGCGCGGGCAGATCTGACTGAACCACCATTCGAAAATCGCGCTGCACGACTGGGGGTGCAAAGCTTGAATGCGAGCGGACCGTAGTCCTTCGGCATGAGGGTTCTATGACAGTGATGTATCAGTCGTGTGACAGTTTAACCGACTGTTTTTCAATCGCTTTTTCCGCATTATCGGATTTCGACCCGGAATCTGTCATGTAAGGCAGGCGAATGCTGAAGGTCGCACCTTCACCCACTGTGCTCTCAACAATCAGGCGTCCACGATGACGCGCGACGCTGTGTTTGACGATGGCCAAACCAAGACCGGTACCAGAGGCCACGGGGTTGGTGTCCTCGTGGGCGCGATAGAACCGTTCGGTCAGGCGGGGAAGATGCTCTTGAGCGATGCCGGGGCCGTAATCGCGCACCTGCAATTCCACCATGCGAACACCACCTTCAACGGCATCGCGAAGGGAAAGATCAACCCGCTCGCCAGAAGCGGCGTACTTGATGGCGTTCTGCAATAGGTTGGTCACGATCTGGCGCAACTCGCTGGCATCGCCTCGCACCGTGGCGGGGGACTGAGAGGGCTCTAAGTTGAATGTGACATTGGCAGTCTCGGCAGCTGGCTTGGCCAGATCAATCGCCTCACGCACGGTGGCCTCAAGGTTCACACAGTCTGTTGGCGTGCGGTGACCACGCATTTCGATACGATTGAGGGAGAGCAGGTCATCAATCAGCGCCGTCATGCGTTCAGCCTGCTGACTCATAATGGCTAGAAACCGCTCTTGTCCGGCAGGGTCGTCGCGTGCGGGGCCCTGCAAGGTCTCAATGCAGCCGGTGATCGAAGCCAACGGGGTCCGCAGCTCATGGCTGGCATTGGCGACAAAGTCCGAACGCACACGCTCAGAGCGGTAAGTGGCCGTGTCATCTTCAATAACAATCAGCACAAATCGCGCCGGGCCAGCCTCGCGCCGACCGCCGGGATAAGGCATGTCGGACGAACCGGTGTAGGAGAAAGGACCGATATGCAGTCGTAGAACCCGTTCTGATGGCACTTTCTCCAGAATTGTTCGGGTGCTTTCGCGGCCTTGATCAAGAGCGGCCTGAACAGCAGCCAACACATCGGGCTCGCGCAGCCGGAAGGACAGCGGATCGCCAGCTTTGCGTATATCCATCAAATCAGTGGTCGCCTGATTGATGGTACGGATAATCATGCGCTGATCCACCAAAATCACTGGCTGAGGCCAGGCGCGGATCAACTGCTCATAGCTTGGTCTTAAGAGCTTGCGTGGTGCCTTGGTTGCACCAGCCTTAGGCGAGCGTTGGACTGCAACGGTGCCGGTGACGATTGCGGTGGCGGCCAAAAAGATGAATGTGAAAGCTGCTTCCGGCAGATCAATCCGTCCAGACACCAACAGCACACAAACAACCACAGCCACCGCCACGACCATCCATCGCACACGGCGCATTTGCGCCATGTAGCGCTCCACCAAGCTGATCGGCAGGTCCAACGAGCCAGATTGGCTGGCGTTGCCAGATGTCTGCGCAGATGTATTGTCTGTCTCACTGACCATGCTTCCAAGCGACCTTGTCATGCTGTTCGCCCCAAGAAAAAGACGAATCATTGGACGTGACTTTGAATGAACGTCACTAACGTCTAGTCGGTGACAGGCGCGTGACGCAAATGCGGCGTTTCTAAGTAAGCACGCTTGTCATCGCTCTTGACCCCAGGCAGTTTGGGCGCTCGCCCTTATCGCAAGCCATCCCATGGCTGCCTTTTCTGGAACATTTGCCATGTCCTATCCTAGCGAAGTAGACGCAGCGCTTGCCGCCTTTGATCTTGATAATCCGCAGTTCCCAGAGGCTCTGGATGATTTCCAAATGCAGGATGGTGGCTATCCCTATGCCAAGAAATTGAAGCGCTCAAAGTACGAGGCGCGGCTGGAAGACTTGCAGGTTGAGCTGGTCAAGCTGCAGCGACACATGCGGGAGAACGGCCAGCGTTTGGTGGCGATTTTTGAAGGACGCGACGCCGCCGGAAAAGGCGGTTCGATCTTCAACTTCCGCCGCTACCTCAACCCTCGACACACCCACGTTGCGGCGTTGGCCAAACCCACCGAGACCGAACAGGGCCAGTGGTATTTTCAGCGCTACGTCACCCATCTGCCGACCGAAGGTAACATGACACTGTTCGACCGCTCCTGGTACAATCGGGCGGGTGTAGAACCAGTTATGGGCTTCTGTTCACCCGAGCAGCATGAGCAGTTTCTGTCCGAAGCGCCGTCGTTTGAAAAAGCATTGGTGCGCGATGGCATCGTGTTTGTGAAATTCTGGCTCAACATCGGACGGACCACGCAGATCAAGCGCTTTCATGATCGCCGCCACGATCCCTTGAAAGTCTGGAAGCTCTCACCCATTGATTTGAAGGCGCTGACCAAATGGGACGATTATACGAAAGCGCGCGACGAAATGCTGGTGCGCACGTCAACCGACACTGCGCCCTGGACAATTGTGCGCATGAACGACAAGCGTCGTGGTCGTTTGGAGATCATCCGTCATGTGCTTACACATTTTGACTATGAAGGGCGCAATGACGGCATTTTGGGTGCTCCCGACCCGGCTATTATCGGGCTTGACCCTTCTGATCTGACACACGCTTAGGACCAACGGTATGACATTTCGAGCAGGCCTTGTCGGCTATGGCGCTGGCGGGCGTATCTTTCACGCGCCCCTTTTGCGCGCCGCAGGCATCGAACTGGCGGCAATTGCCTCCAGCCGCACAGAAGAGATCGCGCGCGACTTTCCTGATGCCACAGCCTATCCAACGGCCCACGCACTTTTTGAGGATCGCTCGCTGGACCTTGTGATCATCACCACGCCATCGCCAACACATGGCGCCTTGGCCATTGAGGCGCTGCAAGCTGGGCATAATGTTGTGGTCGACAAGCCTTTTGCTGGATCAGTGGAAGAGGCCAATCGGGTCATTGATGCTGGCAAACACGCCAGCAAACTGGTCAGCTGCTTTCAGAACCGGCGCTGGGACAGCGACTTTCTCACACTTAAGGATTTGATGGCACGCGGCGTTCTGGGCGATGTGCATCACATCCATTCATCCTTTTCCTTTTTCAAGCCCGAGCCGCCAACAAGCTGGCACAACGAACCGCTCAACGCCGTTGGCATTCATTTCGATCTTGGCACGCATTTGCTTGATCAACTGGTTCAGCTGTTTGGCATGCCCGACTGGGTAGAAGGCGAAGTGCTCACCCGGCGACCCAACAGCGGTGTGCCCGACAGGCTGCACGCACGGCTCGGCTACCCCAGTGTTCGTGCCATTGCCGAGGCTGACATGTTCTCACCAGAGCACGCCCCACGTTTCGTGGTCCAAGGAACAAAGGCTGGCTGGCGCAAAGACTTTATGGATGGACAAGAAGCGCAGCTCAAAGGTGGGATGAAAGCCCATGATCCCGGGTTTGGCGTGGAACCTCCCGAGAACTACGGGACACTAACAACCTATCCGGACGGGGCGAAAACGGTGGAACGTGCGCCATTGCTTAATGGCGAGCACCACACTTTCTACCGCCTTGTGCGCGAGGCGATCCAAAACGGTACGCCACCACCGGTGACAGGCGAAGAGGTTCGCGATGTGCTCAAAGTGATTGAGGCGGTGGTACAGTCGGGCGAAACAGGGCGTCGCGTCGCGCTCTAGCTTGCACACGAGCCCAATTGCGCTAAACGAGCGGCATGACCAAAACAGCTTCCCCTTACGCCGATGAGATCGATCAGCGGCGCACCTTTGCGATCATCTCTCACCCAGATGCCGGTAAAACCACGCTGACTGAAAAAATGCTGTTTTTCGGCGGTGCCATTCAGCTTGCCGGTGAGGTGAAAGCCAAAGGTGATCGCCGACGCACGCGCTCCGACTGGATGGACATTGAAAAGCAGCGCGGCATCTCGGTCATGACCTCGGTGATGACGTTTCGCTACCAGGGCAATATCTACAATCTGCTTGATACACCCGGGCACGAGGACTTTTCCGAAGATACCTACCGCACGCTTTCAGCTGTCGACAGCGCGATCATGGTGATCGATGCCGCCAAGGGTATTGAGGCGCGCACCCGCAAACTTTTTGAGGTGTGCCGCCTGCGCGACATCCCTATCATCACCTTCATCAACAAGATGGACCGGGAAAGCCTGCATCCGTTTGAGCTTCTGGAAGACATCGAAAACACGCTGGCTTTGGACCTGACGCCGTTTAACTGGCCCATCGGCCAGGGCAAAAACTTTGCTGGCCTTTACGACATGCGCCAAAGCGCCATCCGCCGTATCGATAACCCCTCTGGTGAGCTGGAAAAGGTGAACGGTCCGGAAGACCCCAAGGTCGCTGAGCTTTTCAACGAACATGAGCGCGAGGCTGGCGTTGAAGATCTGATGCTGGCGCTTGAGGCCTCCAAACCCTTCGATGCGGATGCTTTCAATGAAGGCCATTTGTCGCCGGTTTTGTTTGGGTCGGCGCTGCGCGAGTTTGGCGTTAAAGACTTGATTGACACGCTGGGCGCCATCGCCCCGCCGCCTCAGGGACTGGAAGCTGATGTGCGCGAGGTCGCTCCAAGCGAACCTGCGATGACCGGCTTCGTGTTCAAAATTCAAGCGAACATGGACCCCAATCACCGTGATCGCATCGCCTTTATGCGCGTGTGTTCGGGCAAGCTATCGCGCGGCATGAAGGCGCGTTTGGCGCGCACTGGTAAGATGATTGGTCTGCACACGCCGCAGTTTTTCTTCGCGCAAGACCGGGCTTTGGCCGAAGAGGCTTTTGCTGGCGATGTGGTGGGTATCCCCAACCATGGCACGCTGCGGATTGGCGATACGCTGACCGAGGGCGAAGTGCTGGCCTTTCGCGGAGTCCCAAGCTTCGCACCGGAGATTTTGCGCCGCGTTCGATTGGCCGATCCGATGAAGGCGAAGAAGCTGAAAGAGGCTCTGCAACAGCTCGCTGAAGAAGGCGTGACCCAGGTGTTTACTCCTGTCGACGGTTCACCGGCTTTGGTGGGTGTGGTTGGCGCGCTGCAACTGGACGTTTTGAAAGACCGGCTTATGGCCGAGTACAAGTTACCTGTCGATTTTGAGAGCGCGCGTTTTTCTCTCGCACGGTGGGTTGTGTGCGAGGACAAGGCTGAACTGTCCAAATTTGAAACACGCCATCGTGGATCGTTGGCCACTGATCTTGACGGCGCCATGGTGTTTTTGGCCGCTTCGGAGTTTGACCTGACCTATGAAGGCGACCGGTTTCCTAGCGTTCAGTTCTTCGATGTGAAGGATTATCAGCGCCAAGGAATAGCCGCCTAACTATTAGCGACGTCGCTTGGCTGTGGCGGCCATACTTAACGCTTTCGGAACCCCCAAGGGCTAGGCTTGATGCATCCTTAAGTTGATGTATCGACATCCGCCCTATGCGCCAAACAGGCCCTGATCTTTTTGCAATGGTTTCGCCGGACGCTCTGTCCGACGCCTATAAGCGTGCCTTGGATTCGCATTCGATTGTGTCCGTGAGCAACACACAAGGCGTCATTCGCTACGCCAACGACAAGTTCTGTCAGATCATGGGATATGACCTCTCTGAACTGATCGGGCAGAGCTATTCCCTCGTCAACAGCGGCCGCCATGAAGCCGGATTCTTTGAAGAACTCTGGGCGACCGTCAATGGCGGAGAAAGCTGGGTCGGTGAGGTTTGCAATCGCACCAAAGACGGTAAGGAACTGTGGTTCGATAACATCGTGGTGCCGTTGTACGATGATGAGGACGCCGTCACAGGCCACCTCAGCGTGCGCAAAGACATCACAAAGCGCAAGGACGCCGAAGCGCTTGTGGAGCATAGTGAGCAGTTCCTGCTTGGTGTTTCTGAAATAGCGTGCGTCGGCGGATGGTCGCTGGAGATAGAAACCGGCGAGCTCTATTGGTCCGATGAGACCAAGCGCATTCACGACGTGCCACTCGACTACAAGCCAGAGCTGGCCCAAGCCATCGACTTTTATGCCCCTGAGGCGCGTGCTGCGATCACCAATGCGGTCGAAACAGCGATGAGAAGTGGCGAAAAGTGGGACCTCGAACTGCCGCTTCTCACGGCAAAGAAGCGCTCAATCTGGGTACGAGCAGTCGGCCATGCGGTCTTTGAAAACGGAGAGGCCGTGCGTCTTCTAGGCGCTTTTCAAGACATCACCCAGCGCAAGCTTGAAGAGGACGTCCTGCGCGATGAGGTGACCCAGCGCCATTCCGCTGAACAGCTCCTCCGGGATGTTCTTGAGACACTACCAGACGCTGTTGCCGCATATGATGATGAGGACCGCCTGATCGTCTGCAACTCTGCCTATCTTGAGACCTATGCGGCTTCAGCCGAGGCGATCACTCCGGGAGCAACATTTGAAAGCATCATCCGCTTTGGTCTTGCGCGTGGCCAATACAGCGATGCGGGCCCAGACCTTGAAAGCCAAGAAGCTTGGCTGAAGAAACGGCTTGAGGATCACCGCAACCCTCCTGAGCATCTGACGCAGAAACTGCATGACGGCACTTGGCTTCAGGTTCGCGAACATGTGTCAGCCAATGGCTCGACGGTCGGCGTTCGCACGGACGTCACCAACCTCAAGCGTGCCGAGGCGGAGCTGCGCCGCTATGCTGAAACAGATCAGTTGACCGGTCTCCTCAACCGCCGGAGCTTTAATCTGCGCCTTGATACTGCGTTGGAAGAGTTCGCAGCTGGCGCCAGGACTGGCGGCTGTGTGGCTTTGTTCGATATCGATCACTTCAAGCCGATCAACGATGCCTACGGTCATGATGTTGGCGATGAGGTTTTGGTGGAACTGGCCCGACGATTGAGTGCCGTTCTCGTACCCGATGATTTCGCAGCGCGCTTGGGTGGCGATGAGTTCATTTTCGTTCTCACCGACCGCGATGGCCAAACCGGCTACGAAGACGTGATCATCGAGTATTTCGAACGCATGCGCGAACCCATCATGACCATGGCCGGCAAAGTCAGCACCGGCATTTCACTGGGCCTGGTTGAGTTCGAAGGCATCGAACCCAATAGCCGCAGCCTGATGAAGTATGCCGACTTGGCCCAGTATCGCGCCAAGGAAGAGGGGCGGGGCCAATGGTATTGGTTTGCAGCTGCCGACGCTGCAAAACTTCAACAGGCAGACGAACTGGGCAAGGCTCTATCGGCCAATCAAGGAGACCTGGCTTTCACACTGTTGCCAATCGCTGGGGCACATGACGCTGAGCCACTAGGATTCTCGGTGGAACCTTCATGGACCTTCGAGGGCAGCATCTATGAGGGCCAAATACTAAAAGAGCTGGCGCAGAAATCTGGTCAAATCACAAAGCTGTGCAAGTGCGGATTGGAAACAGCGATGATCGCTGTCGGCGATGCACAGGGACGTGGCGCGGACACCGGACAGCTTTGGATCAATTCCAGCACCGATCACATGAAACTCGCGCCGTTTGTCTCGTCGGTTGAAAGGCTGCGCCTAACCCACGGCCTGGAAGCCAGTGCCCTGACCTTTGCCGTGGACGAGGCCGCTTTGATCGACAGGTCTGCCGCCGCCATTCAAGAAACATTTTTGACGCTTGGCCAGCATGGCTACCGTGTTGCGGTGGACAATTTCGGCTCGCACGCATCATCACTGGCGAATCTGGAACGGCTTGGTGTGCACGCCGTTCGTTTTGATCCAGCTCTTACCGATCCGTTGGCTGATCCCCAGGCAGAGGATCGCCTTGTGCGCGGCCTTGTGGCTATGGTCTCAGTGTTGGAAATCGACATATTGGCAAGCCGTGTGGCTGACCCTCGCCATGCGGCACGTTTGGCAAACTTAGGGTTTGCCGCTTTACAAGGCCCTCTTCTTGGGGATCCCATACCGACCGAGGATCTGCCTCTTTACCTGATCGATGCTGCGCGTCGACGCCTGTCCACGGTTCTTGAGGATCGCAAGCCTTCTAAGAGTAAGAGCGCCGCTTAGGCTGGCACCGCCTCGCGTTTGACCCGCGCTTCGGCAGCTTTCAGCGTGTTGGCCATGAGCATGGCAATGGTCATCGGACCAACCCCTTTGGGAACCGGAGTTACAGCACCGGCAACGTCCATCGCCTCGTCAAAATTGACATCCCCCACAAGCTGGCTGGTGCCGAGATTTTGATCCTCAATCCGGTTGATGCCGACATCAATCACAGTTGCGCCCGGTTTGATCCACGAGCGACCTACCATTTGCGGACGCCCAACGGCGGCCACCAAGATATCGGCAGTGTGTGCAAGCGCCTCGATGTTTTTGGTACGGCTGTGGGCAACAGTCACGGTGGCGTTGGCTGCCAGAAGGAGATGGCTAATCGGGCGACCAACAATGGTTGAGCGGCCAAGAACAACGGCGTTTAATCCCGACAAATCCTTGCCATGGATGGTGCGGATCATATGCATGATTCCCGCTGGCGTGCACGGCAGAAGCGGGTTGTCGACATCGCCGGATGCCAACCGTCCGGCATTGATGGGGTGGAAGCCGTCAACATCTTTGCCTGGATCAATGGCACTAAGCACAGCGTCTGCATCGATGTGGGTGGGCAAGGGCAGCTGCACCAAAATGCCGTCAATTGTACTGTCATTGTTGAGCCGATCGACAACCGCCAACAGATCGGTTTGCGAAAGGTCTGCCGACTGCCGGATTGTGACGGAATGAAACCCGCATCTTGCAGCCATCTTGCCTTTTGATCGGACGTACACCTGACTGGCTGGGTCTTCACCAACCAAAACAACGGCCAGACCAGGCTGGCGCCCTTGAGCAGCGGTGAACCGAGCCGCCACATCGGCGACCGCATCGGTTACGCTTTTAGCCAACGCTTTGCCATCAATGAGGACTGCCTGACGAGGCATTTGCCGGTTTTGGGTTTCTTTATTTTGGGTTTCTTGGCTCAAGGCTTCACTCTTCCTTTTGCAGCAGCGCTTCGATCAAACCGCGCGTTGAAGGATCGAACGCGGCGGCAAGGCGTGGATCAGCAAGCGCTGGCGTGATCTGTTTGGCCAATTGTTTGCCCAGTTCAACGCCCCATTGGTCGAAGGCGTTGATGTCCCAAAGCACGCTCTCCACGAAGACCTTATGCTCATAGAGCGCAATCAGCTTGCCCAATGTTTCGGGGTCAAGCTGATCATAGACGATCGTTGTCGAGGGTCGATCGCCAGGGAAAGTGCGATGAGGTGCGAGGCGCTCAATCTCATCCAGCGCGATGCCCTCATGAGCCATCTCTGCCCGTGTTTCCTCGAGCGTCCGGCCAAGAGCAAGCGCACGTGTCTGCGCCAAAGCGTTGGCCATCAGATGGGTATGATGCACGCCTGCGCGGCCAGAAACGGCCTCACCAACGACGCGCCTGCCAATCAAGACATCCAGGGCAACGACATCGTGGCCTTGGTGACAGAGTTGGAAGAAGGAATGCTGAGCATTGGTACCGGGCTCACCGAACACCATCATGCCCGTCGCATCCTGGGCGGGGCTTCCATCCATCCGCACACTCTTACCGTTGGACTCCATGTCCATCTGCTGCAAATAAGCTGGGAACCGAGCTAGACGCTCCTCGTAGGGAATGACCGCGTGGCCGACCAGTGCGAGCGCGTTGCGCCGCCAAATGCCGATCAGCGCGAGGATAACCGGCATATTGTCTGCAAGCGGTGCGTCGGCAAAATGCGCGTCCATTGCGTGCGCCCCAGCCAAAAACGCCTCAAAACGTTCTGCGCCGATGGCCAAGGCCAGCGGTAGTCCAATCGCTGACCAAAGCGAATAACGCCCACCGACATAGTCCCAAAAACCAAAGACGCGATCACTCTGAATGCCAAAGGCTGCTGTGGCGTCCGCGTTGGTAGACAGGGCAGCAAGATGCTGGCCGACCTGACCTTCGCCGAGAGTTTCAGCCAACCATGCGCGAGCGGTCTGCGCGTTGGTCAAGGTTTCAAGCGTTGTGAATGTTTTGGATGCCACCAGAACCAGAGTGCGCCTTGGATCAAGACCGTCCAACACATCAATGGCGTGAGCACCATCGACATTGGAGAGAAAATGCATCGACGGGCCGTCACAGAAAGGCGCCAAGGCCCGCACCGCCATAACAGGCCCAAGATCCGACCCACCGATGCCGATGTTGACCACGTGTTCAAACGGCGCGCCATCACTGGCTGCGATGGCGCCGGCGCGGATGTCATCGGCGAAGCGCAGAAAGCGCGTTTTCTCAAGCGCAATCTCTTGCAGAGCCTGCGTTGGCGCCCAATTGCCTCCGCGCAGCGCGGTATGCAGAACAGCTCGGCCTTCCGTGCCATTGATCAGGTCACCGCGCAGCATAGCATCGCGCGCATTCTCCACCCCTCGTTCACGCGCCAGGTGAAGCAAACTCTCCCAGGCAACTGCATCGAGCTTTTCTTTTGACCAGTCGAGCAATAGCCCACAGCCGGTGCGACTGAAGCGCTCGAACCGCTCAGGATCGGCACTCAAAAGGTCGCGCAAATGGGCTACGCGCATCCGGTCCGCGTGTGGTTTTAGTTGGGCGGTGAGAGAAGACTGTTCAGGCATGAAGCAAGCAAAGCTCATTGATCAACATTGGCCAAGGCGTGTTTGCATGAGAGTAAGATGAGAGCAAGCAGCACAGCAGGCAACACTTCACAATTGCGAACATTCGTTCGAAAATTTTCGGCTTGCTGATGACGTTGCGTAAACCTATGAAATCGCCCGTTTTTCCTCCAACGTTCACCAGTCCCTAAGACTTCTATGGAATGGGTGTTGGGCTGATGGAGGATGCTTGACCGATACGCTTGTTTCGCTGGTGCGGCAATTGGGGCCACGAGACCATCTCCGCTTCCCGGAGTTGGCACGCATCAGTGCGACTATTGAAGCCTATGCAGAGAGCGCACCACCAAAGCTCGAAGCCTTTCTAGAAGCCCTCGGTGACCAAGCTGATCAGGTAACGATCGCCTTTGAGCGCGATGATGGTAACTACCAGTACCGCCACTTCGGCTCGCGTTTGGCCGACGATGCTGGTTTCGATATGACCGGCAAGTCCACTGCAGACTTCGACACTATCACGCGCAATCATATCGAGCGCAGTTTTCAGGCCACCCAGGAAAGCGGCATTGCTCTGAGCACTGTGATGGAGGCTGCACCTGGCTCGGCGGTGAACAGTTGGCAGCGGGTGGTGTATCCGATTGACCTCGACAGTGGGCCTCACATGCTCACCATGGTCAAGCCGTTGTACAAGGCGCTCGATACCATCCACGCGCGACGTGACGATGTCGCGGTGTGTGTGGTGCCCTTGCGTGCCGCGGAAGCCAAGAATGGCTACGCTCTGGCAACGCGCGAGCCGATAGATCGGTACCTTGATGCTCCAGATATTTCACTCATAGAAACCTTTGTTGAATTGGTCATTACCCCTGAGAAGACGCCATCCGTTGGGACGTTGATTGCAACGCAATCACTTGAAATCATTGACAAATATGGCGAGGCGCTCTGTGTTATTCTCGACATTGTCCATGGATTTACCGCGCCGTTTTTGGTCATCCTCAACGCGACAGCGTCCACGCAAACCAATGAACAGCTGCGCTCAACAACGCACCTATTGAAAGCAAGTTTTGAGCTGGGCCGCCTGGGGTCCTGGATCAACTCCGGTCGCGGCGATGGCAGGTTCCGCATCGCGCCCGAGCTGGCCACCATGATGGGTGTCGCCATCGGTCGCGATGGCCTCGTCGATCTGAAAGAGTTGCGCCAGCACTACGACGAAGAGCTGCGGCAAAAAACGGAAAAGGCAGTGGAAGCCTGCTGGCAAGATGGAACCAGCTACGTTGTCGAGGGCGGCATGACACGCAGCGATGGGCAGCACCTTCAGGTGCGCATCTCTGGCAGCCCAATGCGTGATGAGGCTGGGCGTGTCATCAGCCTGTTTGGCTTGGTTCAAGATATCTCCGCTGAACAAGCAGCACGCGAGCAACTGCGCGAAAGCGAAGAACGGTTCCGCGATTTTGCCGCCTCAGCCAGCGACTGGTGCTGGGAGACAGACGAACAGCATCGGTTCGTTGAGTTCACCAACAGCACAGATCCTGCAAGCCAAAACCTGCAAGCCAACTATGTTGGCAAAACCCGCCTCGACTTGAATGTGGTCGAGGAAGACCGTCCGATCATCGAAGCTCACTTTGAAGATCTGAAGGCCCGTCGCCCCTTCAGTGAACTGGTCTACCGGATGAACTCCGAAGAAGAAGATGGGGGCGTTTACAGTCTGCAAATTGCGGGCAAACCGCGTTTTGCCGCCGATGGAACCTTTCTTGGCTATCGCGGGATTGCGCGCAACATCACAGACAAAGTGGAATCGGAAAACGAGAACCGCGAGAACCAGCTCGCACTCAAAACGGCTCAGTCCATTGCAAAACTCGGTCACTGGGTAACTGATCTTAACAGCAGGTCCACCCGTTGGTCAGACGGGCTCGTTGCGCTGTTGGGTTTTGAATGTGAGCAGGCGCGCGCAACCGAAGCCCAACAAGCCAACGCGCGTCCCGATGAAGACTGCACCTTCCAAATGCCATCTTGGCGCGAGCTGCTGGCGCGTATTCACAGGTCTGATCGGATCACGTTCAACGATTGCCTGCGTCGCGCCGCCGCTGGCGTGACGGTTGAGCCCTTGGATATTCGCTATTTCCTACCAGGTGCCCGTGACGCCCGGCACTTCCGCATCATGATGCGCTTGAAGGAAGCAACAACCAGTCACGGGGCCCAGCTGATGGGCGTGGCGCAGGATGTCAGCGACCTCAAACGAGCGCAGAACGAGCTTGAAAAGCGCAGCGCAACTCTGTGCGAGGCCCAAGAAATGGGCGGCATCGGCGATTGGCAGTTTGATTTGGCGACCAAAGAAGTGACGTGGTCACGTCATCTCTACACCATTCTCGGGCTCGACCCGGATCACTTCGTTCCCAGTTCAAAAGCGTTTCTGTCTCTTTGTGCGAACGAGGATCGCGAGGCGATACGCGCCGAACACACCGCCGCGTTGGAAGGCAAGCCATCATCCAGCATTGATGTTCAGGCTCGCCGCGGCGATGGAACGTTTGGCTACTACACGATGATGACCAAGCCGCTGTTTGACGAGCAAGGCACCATCACAGGCTTGTTTGGCACACTTCAGGACATCACCGACCGAAAGCATTCCGAAAAGCAGCTGCGCAACCTCGCGTTTTTCGACCCGCTAACAGGCCTTGCCAACCGGGCGCTCTTTTCGCGCGAGCTGCGTGATGTGATGTATGGCGTGCAAACATCGGGCGGCTCAGCGGCTCTGTTGTTGTTGGACCTGGACCATTTCAAAGAGGTCAATGACACGCTCGGCCATGCGGCTGGCGATGAGCTTTTGCGCACCATTGCGCGCATCGTCAAAGAGCATGTTGATGACCGTGGTTTTGTTGCCCGCTTGGGCGGCGATGAGTTCGCCGTTATCATCCGCGATTACTACAGCGTTGAGTGTTTGGAGCGATTTGCCAATTCCATCATCGATAGAATGACTGGCATTTTGAAGCTGGAACGCGGTGAGGTCATGACCGGAACCAGTCTTGGCATCGCGCTGATCCCACAAGATGGTGGCGATGCGGAGCAGGCGCTTCGAAATGCTGATTTGGCGCTCTACATGGCCAAAGATGAGGGTCGCGGTAAGGCATTGTTTTTCACGCCTGATATGAGCCATTCGGTTCAGGCCCGCCTTAACCTTGCACGTGATCTGCGTCTGGCCATCAACAACAATGACCTTGAAACGCGCTATCAAGGTCAGGTCCATCTAACCACAGGCAGGGTTGCAGGTTTTGAAACCTTGGTGCGCTGGAAGCATCCCACACGGGGCTACATTTCGCCTGCCGAGTTCATTCCCGTCGCCGAAAGCTCCAGCCTCATCTGCGATATTGGCTTGTGGGTTCTACGTGATGCTTGCCAGACCGGTAAGGCATGGTTGGATGCTGGAGAACCCGAGCGCATGATCTCGGTGAATGTCTCAGCCGCTCAAATCTGGCAATCAGACTTTGAGGATGATGTGATCGCCATCATCAAGGAAACCGGGTACCCACCACGACTGCTCTGCTTGGAGCTGACCGAGAGCGTCTTCGCCGATCATGGCGAAGGGCGTGTGCGTAAGGCTCTAGCTCGCTTCAAGGAAGCCGGAATTCGCTTAGCTGTTGATGATTTTGGAACCGGCTATTCATCCCTTGGCTATCTCAATGATTTGCCCTTTGACGAGCTCAAGATCGACCGCTGCTTTATCGCCGGTGTGCACCAGGCCCCTGAAAAAGCACGATTGCTGCAAGGTATTATCGCACTCGGACGCGGCTTGGGCATGAGCGTGATCGGTGAAGGCGCGGAGGACGATGGCGAAATTGCCCTTCTACGCGCGTATGGCTGCGACTTTGTGCAAGGCTTTGCCTACATGCGCCCGGAGGTTGCTGACGAAGCTCTGCGGTGTGCTGAGCAGTTGGAGTTCAGCTTGGCTGAGGCATCCGCCAACACATTACCAGTTGCTCGCGAACCGCTGAAACAAACCGGTTGAGATAGCTGCTTCCAACGCATCGGCTTGCGGAATGACCGGCCCCTGCTGGGCGCAAATGCGCGCTGCCACCGCAACCGCCGCCTCCGCGATTTCCACCAAAGCCTGAAACGAGAGATCACGCTGGCGGATGGCCTTGGCATTTGCGGCGCGTGAGGCCCAGGCGATCAACGTCGTCTGGAACGAGTTCCCCGCACCAACGGTATCGACCACATCTACTTTAGGCGCGACAACCATCTCTGACGCCTCGCCCATGAACACAATCACACCCTCATGGCCAAGCGTGAGAAAAACCGGTGCACCGCTGATCATGGTGAGATCACGTGCATAGGAGCGTGGATCAGTGCCGGGTTCCAGAAAGGCAATGTCTTCATCAGACAGCTTGATGATGTCAGCTCGCCGGTAAAGCGGCTCCAGACGCGCACGCCAAATGTCGACGCTCGGCTCAACCATAGGGCGAACATTGGGATCGAGCGTTAGCAGGCTGGTTTGCGGCAGCTTGGCAACCAGGTTTGCAAGCGTGTCAGCCAAAGGCGGCATCGCCAGACTATACGATCCCACATGCAGCAGATCAGGCATCTGTGGCAAAGCCGACAGATCATCCAACGTGATGTCAACATCAGCGGTTGATTGGCCGTAATAGCTGTAGGTCGGCTGGCCATCTTCGGCGAGCGCGATCATCATCAACGGGACAAGATTGGCTTTGCGAACGATGGCCTCAGAGCGTACGCCGGAATCGACCAAAATCTTTGCCTGCCGATCACCCAACTGACCCTCAGCGATGCCGCCAAAGAACAATGGCGCAAACCCCAGGCGACCAAGCCCGCAGGCAACATTGAACGGTGAACCACCGGTCACGGCATCGAGACCGATCTGCGCGTCTTGCGCGGCTCCCATTTTGGGGAACACATCGTAAAGCGCCTCGCCAGCAATGGTGATCAAAGACTTGTCTCCTTACGCCAGGTGCTCGCCTGGTTGGCAGCCCTTCTAACCTTCGCAGGACGGAGTGCAAGAGCCTCATTGATGCCATGCTGCCGACGGGTGGGCTTTTGCCGGGGGCACCGTTAGGGTCGGGTCCAAAGATTCCCAGGAGTTTATAGTGATGTCCCCCTCGCACACGCTGTCGATTGTTTCAGATTTTGTTTGTCCCTGGTGTTTTATCGGCAAGGCACGACTGGATGCCGCGCTGGAGCATATGGCCGCCGAAGAGCGACCACAGGTGCGTTACTTGCCGTTCAAGCTCAACCCAACAATGCCCGAGGAGGGCATGGCGCGAGTTGACTATCGCAAACAGAAATTTGGGTCGCTTGAACACTCCAATGAACTGGATGCCCAAGTGCGCCAAGCCGCAGAAGACAGTGGCATTGCGATCCATCACGACAAGATGGAACGCACGCCCAACACGATCAAGGCGCACATGGTGATGGCCATGGCCTCAAGCCTGAAGAGTGGCGAGGGCGACGCTTCGCTGGCATTGGCCAACCTGTTGTTCAAAGCCTACTTCGTTGATGGCAAGGACATAGGCGAAGAAAACGTGTTGGTGGATCTTGCCGAAGAGGCCGGCCTGCCACGTGACGTGGCCGTGGCGGCGCTGAATGATCAAGAGTTGCGCTCAGCCACCAACAATCTTGCTGATGGGTTGGCTGGACAGGGCGTGAGCGGCGTACCAACTTTGCTGCTCGATCAACACTTTTTGATTTCCGGTGCCGTACCCACCGATGATCTGGTGCGTATTATCCCCGAAGCGATCGGAATTGTGGAGAAGGCGGCTGGGTAGCTGCCCGTCCGGAAGGTGTTTCACGCTCTTGTTTCAAACACCTGGCGGCCCACATCGCTAACAACGTTCAGCACCACGAGGCCGTCATGACCAGCAATCCGTTTCTTCAAACGTGGAAGACCCCGTTTGAGGTTCCACCTTTCAACGACATCACACCGGACCATATCGGTCCAGCACTTGATCGTGCGTTTGAAGGCCATTTGGCAGAGATCGAGACCATTGCTGCCAACACCGATCCGGTGACATTTGAAAACACCATCGATGCGCTAGAACTGGCTGGTTCTCTGCTGACCAAAACGGCCTCGGTTTTTTACAACCTGGCGGGCTCAGACACGAACGATGCCCTGCAAGCGTTGGAACGTGATCTTGCGCCGAAAATGGCCAAGCACAGCCAAGCGGTCAGTCTGCATGAGGGGCTTTTTTCCCGGATCGAAGCGTTGTGGGCGATCAAGGATACGCTGGACCTTACCTCCGAGCAGGCACGCGTTCTTGATCTTACCCGCAAGGGCTTTGTGCGCGCAGGCGCGTTGCTGGAAGGTGACGCCCGAGAGCGGATCAAAGAGATCGGACAGCGGCTTGCCGTGCTCGCCACCCAGTTCTCCCAAAACGTGCTGGCGGACGAACAGGTCGAAGCACTGCACCTAACGGACGAAGCCGATCTGGCAGGGCTTGCGCCTTCGCTGGTGGCGGCTGCGGCAGAGGCTGCCAAAGAGCGTGACAAGCAAGGCTGGGTGATCACGTTGTCGCGCTCGCTCATCGAGCCCTTCCTTATTCAATCAACGCGCCGTGACCTGCGCGAGGCAGCCTTTGGCCAATGGACCTCACGCGGAGAGCGTGGCGGTGAGACCGACAACCGGGCCATCGCCGAAGAGACGCTTCAGCTGCGCCAGGAACGGGCGAAGCTTCTAGGCTATGAAACCTATGCCCACTACAAGCTTGAAAATGAGATGGCCAAAGATCCATCGGCTGTGCGCAAACTGCTGACTGACGTTTGGGCACCAGCCCGTGAGATGGCGCTCGCAGATCAGGCCAAATTGGAAGCTCTGGCTGCCAGCGAAGGTGCCAACATCAAACTGGAAGCTTGGGATTGGCGTCACTATAGCGAGAAACGCCGCCAATCGGAGTTCGCGATCTCAGATGATGAGGTGAAACCCTATTTCACGCTGGATGCGATGATCGATGCAGCTTTCGCGACTGCCAACAGGCTTTTTGGGCTGTCCTTCAAGCAACGCGATGACATTCCGGTCTACCATCCTGACGTGCGTGCTTTTGAAGTGCTTGGTCCCTCAGGAGAGCATATGGCCGTGTTTCTGGGCGACTATTATGGCCGCATGTCTAAGCGCTCGGGCGCCTGGATGAGCGCGTTTCGCGGGCAACGGAAACTTGGTGAGGATGTACGTCCGATCATCGTCAACGTGATGAACTTTGCCAAACCTCCCAAAGGCGAGGCAGCGCTTTTGACGCTTGATGATGTCCGCACACTGTTTCATGAGTTCGGTCATGCGCTGCACGGCATGCTGTCTGATGTCACCTATCCTTCGGTGGCAGGAACATCAGTGGCGCGCGATTTTGTTGAGTTGCCCTCGCAGCTTTATGAGCACTGGCTGATGGTGCCTGACATTCTGCGCACCCATGCGCGCCATGCACAGACTGGCGCGGTGATCCCCGATGATTTGATCGACCGACTGACGGCTGCCTCGAAATATGATCAGGGATTTGCGACGGTGGAGTATGTTGCTTCTGCCATGGTTGACCTCGACATGCATGACGGTACCACTGACGGGACAAGCGATCTGTTGGCGGCCGAAGCGCAAACACTGGAGCGGATCGGTATCCCAAGTGCGATCACGATGCGGCACCGTTCACCGCATTTTCAGCACATCTTTTCCGGTGGCAGCTATGCCTCTGGCTACTACAGCTACCTCTGGTCTGAGGTGATGGATGCCGATGCCTTTGCCGCCTTCAAAGAGGCTGGTTCGCCGTTCGACGCTGATGTAGCTGCCAAGCTGAAAACACATATCTATTCGGCCGGCGGCGCAACTGATCCTGCCGCGCTCTACACCGCCTTCCGTGGGCGCATGCCCACCGTGGATGCTTTGCTTGCCAAGCGTGGTCTCGACAAAGCAGCCTAGTATGCTGGCGGCCTAAAGCAGGTACGGCCAGAGGACGAACCATAGCGTGACCGTTGCTGCTGAAAGCACAGTACCAACGGTCACGCTTTGAGCCATGAGCGGTGCATTGCCGCCCAACTGCCGCGCCAAGATGTAAGAGGACGTTGCACCCGGCACGATGGTGGCAATAAGCCCAAGCGCGGCCAGGTCTCGCGGCAGTCCTGCCAGATAAGCCACCAGCAAAAAAAGCGCTGGTAGCGCCACCAACTTGATGATGCTCGAAGAGGCAATCGCAAACAGCGAGCCCTTGCCGGAGATCGGACGCAGGCCTGCGCCCACTGCAAACAGACCCAAAGCAATGGCGGCCGTGCCAAACCACCCGAATGCGGTGTCAACGGGTCCTGGCCAATCGATTCCCAAGGGATTGACCGCAAGACCAGCCGCGCAGGCCAGAATCAAGGGGTTGGTTGCCAACGCGCGCACGAGCGAGGGTGCTTCAACCCCTTCCTCTGGTGCGCCATAGCGGGCGAGGATGGAGACGCACAGTATGTTGATGGTGATGATCATCAGAGCCATCGGCACGGTGATCTGCTGCACCCCCGTCGCGCCATAGACCGCAAAAGCCAGAGCCAGAACGATGTAACTGTTGAAGCGATTGGCGCCTTGGAAAGCGCTGGTCGCCGATGGCCCATCCAGGCTTGAGCGGGTGTAGAAAACCCATGTGATGGCGCCAACCAGCAAATGGGTGCCGGCAAGCAACAGGGCCAGCGTCCACACTGATGGATCATCAAAGCTTGCAGTGGAAAGATTGGAGAACAGGAGCGTAGGAAAGAACACCACATAGGTCACGCGCTCCACCCCCGCGACATGCGTATCGGACACGAGGCCGACACGCCGAACGAGGAAGGCAAGCGCAATCACCAACATGACAGGGAAGAGGGCCGAACCGACCACAGAGGTAGACATGGCTCCGCCCTAACCGATGCGCCGGACAAGCGCAAATGCGCGCGTGTTAGGGGTGTGCTTAGGCCTGTACGATCAAGTGTGCATGCAAGGTGTTGTGTCAGCGCTTGACCTGCCTGACCCGACGGGTAAGGCCGATCAAAAAGAGAGGCACGAGGAAGCGCGCGCTGCTCACCCATGCCTTCAACCGCTCCACATTGGTACGTGTCCGGGTGGGATGGCTGGAGTCGTTAAGCAGCAGCATTGGCTTGCCCAGACCAGCCAATGCCATGGCTGTTTTGGCGTCAAGGTTCACACCCACAGCGCTTTGCGCATCTTGCCAAACGTTGAGATCGGAAGCTTGATCGCCAACAAAAACAAACCCTTGTGGGAACAAATCTGTCAAACGCCGTGCTTTGGCGGCGTCCTTCATGCCGTGCAGCCCATTGAGAGCCAAGACCTCGCTAGCAAAAGCAAAGCGCTTCATCACGCGACCGGCAACCTGTCGGTGCGAAGCTGTTACCAGCAACACGCGGCGTCCGCGGCTGGCCTCACGCTTGGCCAGCTCGACCAAACGACCAGACTGCAAAAGCCCAAAATCCAGGTCGATCACTAGCGGTTGATTGAGCGGCGCAGCATGCACTGAGTTGCCATCATGCAAGGTATCGTTGGCGGCCTGATAGCCCAGAGATGCGCTTTCAAGGGTGACCATCTAAGTCTTGTCCCGGTCAGACTGGTTGATCGGCACCCTGCCATTGTCTCGGCGAGGATTTGCCTGACATGTACGGTTAAGATTGCCCTAATGGGCGATAGGGTTTCCCTCCTGTTTTCTGAATGATTCAAACTGTCCGTAACAATGATTGGGTGGGTTCGACCAATAGCCTATGTGAACATTTCGGAAGCGCTACCGGAAACCCTTTGACAGGGGGTTCAGCTTGACGCAGGTTTCAACGCCAAAAGGCCACATCAGCGCTCTGCTGTACCAATCAGATACCTTCAAATTGGATCAACCAATGTTCGTTTCACCTCTCTCATCCAGCACCCATACCCGTCGTCAGCTTGGTGGCGATCCTGATTGGTGGCGCGGTGGTGTCATCTACCAGATTTATCCGCGCTCCTATCTGGACGTGAATGCAGATGGCATTGGTGATCTGTCGGGCATTACGTCTCGGCTGGACTACATCAAGAGCCTGAATGTCGATGCGATCTGGATCTCACCGTTCTTCGTCTCGCCAATGGACGACTATGGCTACGACGTGGCCGACTACAAAAATGTCGATCCCATGTTCGGTTCGCTGGAAGACTTTGATGCGCTTCTGTCCGCCGCGCACGACCGTGAGATTCGCGTGCTCATCGATCTGGTGATCTCGCACACCTCCGACCGTCATCCCTGGTTCCGTGAAAGCCGGGTGGATCAAAACAATTCCAAGGCTGATTGGTACGTGTGGGCTGATGCGAAGCCAGATGGCACACCGCCCAACAATTGGCTCTCGATCTTTGGTGGCTCAGCCTGGGAGTGGGATTCCCGGCGGCGGCAATATTATCTGCACAATTTCCTGACCAGCCAGCCAGACCTCAACTTCCACAACCCGATTGTGCAAGCCGCCGTGCTCGATGCCGCACGCTTCTGGTTGGAGCGTGGTGTGGATGGTTTCCGCCTGGATACGGTGAACATGTATTTCCATGACGCCGAGTTGCGGGACAATCCCGCCATTGAGCCTGGCATGAAAGTCAACGGCATTCCCGAGCAGAACCCGTATGGACTGCAGCAACCCATCTACAACATCACACGCCCGGATAATCTGGCGTTCTTGGAGCAGTTGCGCGCGCTGATGGATGAATACCCAGCCACCACCACCGTTGGTGAGGTGGGCGCGGTGCTCGATATGTATTCCACGTTGGCCGACTATACCGAGGCTGGCAAACGCCTGCACATGGCCTACTCGTTCGACTTTTTGGATCGCGATTTTTCAGCTGATTTTATTCGCCAGGTGGCTGAGCGGATGGAAAACAACCGTGATAGCTGGGCAAGTTGGGCCTTCTCCAACCACGACGTGGAGCGTGTGCTGTCGCGCTGGCAACTGGGCGCAGATGCTGACCGCGCGGCGCCTTTGTTGATTGCCCTGCTTTCCTCCTTGAAAGGCACGCCCTGCATTTATCAGGGCGAAGAGCTTGGCCTCACTGAGGCGATTGTTCCCTTTGAAAAGCTCAAAGACCCCTATGGCATTCGCTTTTGGCCAGAGTTTAAGGGCCGCGATGGCTGCCGAACGCCAATGCCTTGGAATCCCGCCGCCGCCAATGGTGGCTTCTCTGAAGGCACGCCTTGGTTGCCGGTGCCACCTGAGCATGTGGCGCGGGCTGTCTCGGTTCAAGAAGCTGATGACCGCATGCCACTGCGTCATGTTCGCCGGTTCTTGGGTTGGCGACGGGAGCAGATGGCGTTGCGCCGCGGCTCAGTAAAGTTTCACGATACACAAGGCGATGTGGTCGCCTTTACCCGAGACTATGAAGGCGAGCGCCTTTTGTGTGTTTTCAATCTTGGCACGTCGCCCGGCAGTTTCGCCACCGGCGGGTTTGGCCCCATCAGCCCATTGGGCGGGCACGGGTTTGGCGGCAAGCTGGAAGGCATGGGGATCGCTCTTGATCCGCTGGATGCATTCTACGCCACCTACGATTGATCCGGCATCGACAGGCTGACCTCCTAGGCGGTCAGCTTTTCGGTGCCAAACTGAAGTTCGTAGAGTTTGGAATAAAGGCCACCCTCGGCAACCAACTCATCGTGGGTGCCTTTTTCAACGGCCCTGCCGCCATCCATGGTGATGATCTGGTCAGCATCACGCACGGTGGACAGGCGGTGGGCAATGACCAGTGTTGTGCGCCCGTCTGACAGCCTCGCCAGAGTTGCCTGGATCGCATCTTCAGAATGAGCATCCAACGCGGATGTTGGCTCATCGAGCAAAAGAATAGGAGCATCGCGCAGAAATGCGCGGGCAATGGCGATGCGTTGGCGCTGACCGCCAGATAGCAGCGACCCAAGCTCACCCACGGGCGTCTCATAACCTTGCGGCAGCGCGGTGATGAAGGTGTGCGCTTCGGCCCGTCGTGCCGCCTCCTCGATATCGCTCTGATTGGTACCGCTTATGCCAGCGCGGATGTTGTCGGCAACTGTGCCGTCGAACAGATAGGCGTCTTGGCCGACATAGGCCATGGTTGCGCGCAGCGAGGCGGTTGAAAGGGATGTCAGATCCTGGTCGTCGACGAGGATGCGCCCGCCATCTGGATCCCAGAACCGCAGCACCATCGCCATGACAGTTGACTTGCCTGCGCCAGACGCACCGACAAGCGCTGTGGTTTTACCTGCCGGGGCGGTGAAGCTAAGCCCTTGCAGAACCGCATCACCACCTGGGTGATATCCAAAACTCACATCCTCAAAGGCGATATCGCCTTTATCAAAGACAAAGGCCTCGCCGCTGCCTGCTTCTCGTTTGGATGGCGGTCGATCGAGGAAGCCATACATCATACGCACACCGACCAAGCCTGCCTCCAGCGGCACACGCAGGTTTGCCAGCTTGCGGGCGGGTTCATAAGCGAGCAGCAAGGCCGTTACGAAGGAAAAGAACTCGCCAGGCGACTGGCCCTGTTCGATCACGCGATAGCCGCCGTAAAAAATAACAATCGCCACTGCGATGCCGCCTATCGTCTCAACCAACGGCACAGGACGGGCCTGATAGATCGCTATCTTGTCGGCGGTCTTTCGCAGATCATCGATTGTGTCGCCGATACGATCGCCCAGCTCGTCTTCCATGCGGAAGGCTTTGACGATGCGAAACCCTTGTGCCGTTTCGCGCACATAGTTGCCAATCTCCGCAGTTAGCGAGACTTGACGCTTGGCGATACGGCGCACACGTCCCATCATTTTTTCGATCAGGAAGGCCATCACCGGCAGCCCCACGATCATGGACAGCGACATAACCGGGTCCTGAATGATCATCACGATCAAAAGGCCTATAAGAGAGAGCACATCGCGGCCTGCGCCAGTGACGATTAGGTGCAAAACCTGGCGCGCCGCGTTGGCGTTGTTGGCAAAAACGGCGGCAATTTCAGCCGATGGCTGGCCTTGTACGAAGCCGACATCCTCTTCAAGCAGGCGCTTGAACATGCGGTTCTGCACATTGGCGACGATAGAGTTTCCGATCCTGGCCATGATGACCATCTGGAAATACATGGAGGCGCCCTTGGCGAGGTAGATCACCACCACAGCTGATCCAATGATGATCAGCCATTCCCGCGAACGGTTGATGAAAACCTCGTTGATGAGGTCGCGCATCATGTAGGCTGTCAGCGCAGTCGCAGCTGCCGCCACCGCCATAAAGAAAAAGGCCAACGCATAGCGGCCGATATACTGCCGCCCGGTGTCCAGAAGCAGCCGTTGCAGCACTTTCTGGCCATCGTCGGAGGCTACCGAGAGGCGCGTGTTGGGAGCGGAAGAACTCATCCCGCTCCGATTAGGGCCACTGGCCGCTTAGCGCAAGTTTGCTTTGGTCAAACAGTGTATCAGAGCGTGGCGCGATAAAGCGGCCAGGCGCCTACTTGTAGAGGAAGCTGTCACCAGCGGCGTCGAAGAGATGCATCTTATCTGCTGCGCCAGTGAGGTTCAGCGTCTCGCCTTTCTTCACATGGGCAATGCCAGGAATTTTGGCGATATAGGATGGTTCACCCTGCGCTGCGGGCTTCAAGTAAACCACCGTCACTTCACCAAGCTTCTCAGTGTAGAGCGCTGTACCGGAGTAAATGACGGGGTCGCCATCACCAGCAACCACGAAATCCTCAGGACGAATGCCGAAGGATACGCTGTCGCCCGGCGAAGCATCCTTAGACGCCATCGGCAGCGTAACCTCCTCACCATGATCGAGCTTGATCGTGGTGCTGTCGCCGCCACTGACCACTTTTGCGCTCATCAAGTTCATTTTTGGCGAACCAATGAACTGGGCCACAAACGTGTTCTTGGGTTTCTCGTACAGCTCGAGAGGTGTGCCGACCTGACCAATGGTGTGGGTGACGTTGTTGAGCACCACAATACGTGTCGCCAAGGTCATGGCTTCAACCTGATCGTGCGTCACGTAGATCATGGTTGAGTTGGGCATGTCTTCTTTGAGCTGCGCGATCTCAATACGGGTATCGACACGCAGCGCTGCGTCGAGGTTGGAGAGCGGCTCATCGAAGAGATAGACCTTTGGGTCGCGAACAATCGACCGGCCAATCGCAACACGCTGGCGTTGACCACCGGACAAAGCTTTTGGCAGGCGCTCTAGGTACTCGCCAAGCTGCAAGATGTTGGCAGCCTTTTGAACGCGCTGATCGATTTCATCCTTGGGCATTTTGGCAAGGTTCAGCGCAAACGCCATATTGTCGTAAACGGTCATGTGCGGGTAGAGCGCGTAGGATTGGAACACCATCGCGATGCCGCGCTTGGATGGCGGCACTTCGTTCATGCGCTCACCATCGATATGGAAATCACCGCTGGTGATGCTTTCCAAACCCGCGATCATCCGCAGCAGCGTGGACTTGCCGCAACCTGACGGCCCAACAAAGACGATCAGTTCGCCTGTCTTGATATCAAGGTCGATGTTTTTGAGGACTTCCACCTTGCCATAGGATTTGGCGACGTCCTTTAGGAGCAGCGATGCCATTATACTCTTCCCCCTGAAACTTTCTTATCTTTTGTTGCGTCCGCGCCCAGTGAGCGCGCGTTTGACGTCTCGCCGATCATCATTTGACCGAACCGGCGAGAAGTCCGCGTACGAGGTATTTCTGCATCGCAAAGAACACCACAAGCGGGACGGCGATACTGACGAAAGCGGCGGTTGCCAGAATTTCCCAATTGCCGCCACGGGTGCCCAGCAACTCCACGATCTGATTGGTCATCACCGTGGTTTCACCGGTCGCATCGATCAGGAACACCTTAGCGACGAGAAGATCGTTCCAGGTCCACAGGAACTGGAAGATGGCGAAGCTGGCGAGTGCCGGGAAGGACAGCGGCAGAATGATCTTGGTGAAGATCTGGAAGTCTGTCGCGCCATCGACCTTGGCATTCTCAATGATGTCCTTGGGCAGGCCGACCATATAGTTGCGTAAGAGATAGATCGCGAGCGGTAAGCCGAAGCCGGTATGGGCTAACCACGTCCCGAGGTATCCCTTGCCGATGCCGATCTCCAGATGGAGGCGCAGCAGCGGAATAAGCGCCAGTTGCAGCGGCACCACGAGCAGCGCGACGACCATCGCGATAAGAAGCGCGCGGCCAGGAAAATCCATCCATGCCAGGGCGTAGGCCGCAAAAGCTGCCACCACGATGGGAATGATGGTGGCTGGAATGGTGACGGTCAGCGTGTTGAAGAACGCCTTGGCCATCGAGTTGGTGCTATCACCGGACAGGAGGACCTGTTCGTAGTTGTCGAGCGTGAAGTCGGGCGGGGCGGTGACGGTCGCAAAGAGGCGTTGGCCGCGGCCAGAAATTTGGTCATCATTGCCTTGCCAAACATAGTCACCGTTCGCCTCTAGCGAAATCGTCTCGCCGTCACCAAGATCGGCCGTGTCACCAGCTTGGTAAGCATCAATGGCGCGCGAAGACGTGCCCCAGACACTGACAGTGCTTTCTGACGCTTCGCCGAACACGTTGCCGGACACCACGAACATGGTGCCATCGGCGACCCGGTTTTCATCAGGGTCTGCGGCGCGATAGACCTCGTTCTGTTCGGCAGCGGTGAGCGAGGCCCACCAACCGGAACTGTTGATTTGGTCAACCGTGCGGAAGGACGAAACAAGCAGCCCGACCGTCGGAAAGATCCACAAAAGGACGAGCGCAATCGTTGAGAGCTGAACCGCCCATGTGAGGCTTGACTTGGTTCCTGCAATAGCGGCCATCAGCGCATCTCCTTGCGGGCGTTGTAGACGTTCCAGATAAGGATTGGGCTGACGAGAAGCATGATGATGATGGCACTCGCCGAGCCGACGCCCCAATCATTGGCGCGGAACAGCTTGTCGAACATGTAGTTGGCAAGAACCTGCGTCTCCCACTGACCGTTGGTCATGGCAAACACGATGTCGAAGATTTTCAAGACAACCAGTGTGATGGTCGTCCAGACCACAACGATGGTGCCCATGATCTGCGGTACTTTGATCTTGAAGAAAACTTCAAACGGGTTTGCACCATCCACGATGGCCGCTTCGATGGTTTCCTCCGGGATCCCGCGAAGGGCAGCTGACAGGATGACCATGGCAAACCCGGTCTGAATCCAGATCAGCACGATCATTAGGAAGAAGTTATTGAAGAACGGAATGGTCAGCCATTGCTGCGGCTCTCCATAGGGCAACTCCGCCCCGAACAAGGCGAGCGTTGAACGCAGTGCTAGGAAGGCCAAATAGAGACCGCCGACCACGAAGATGAGGCGCAGCAATTGCATTAAGATGCCGCCAGTCTTCCCGCCATCAAAATAGGGCTTCACCAGAATGTAGGCCACGTAGAGACACAGGCCTGCAAAGCAAAGAAGGATGATCGCTGGCAGGACCGTCAACATGATGAAGCTGCCTGAGCCGCCTTCGAACTGCAGCCAAACGGCGTTGAGTACACCGATCTGCGCCTGCTCTTCGGGGCGTGCAACATAGATGAGGCGGAAGATCACAGCTGCACCGACAAAGGAAATCGCCATCGGCATAAAGATGAGCGACTTGGCAATGTTGCCCCAAGCCAGACGGTCGGTCAGCTGCGCTGCCAGCAATCCAAAAGCGGTCGAGAAGGCAGGAACGACGAGAAGCCAGAGGAAGTTGTTGGTCAACGCCTCCCAAAATTTCGGCTCGCTCATCATTTGCTGATAGTTGGCAAGGCCGACAAAGGCGCCGCCGGCATCTCGATCTGTCAGAGACAGACGAAGCGTTTCAACAACCGGATAGGCGAGGTAAAGGCCGAGCGCAAAAATCGCCGGAAACAGAAACAACCAAGGCCGAACCATGTTGGCGCGCGAAATGTTGCGCCCCGCATTCTTGCCCGTTGCCGGGAAGATGACTCTGTCCAGAAATTGGTTGGAGAAATAGAAGTAAGCGACACAACCACCCACCCCTACGATGATCGTGATCAGACCCTGTATGGCCGGATTCATGGCTCCCCCTCCCCGATGTTTTTGGTTTTTATGGGGGCTGCCCAGCGACGGTTGATGCCGCCGGGCAGTCCTAATGCTTGGTCATATGAGGCGGTTGCTTACTGCAGCGCTTCCCAAGATGCCTGTATTTCAGCGGCAACAGCTTCCGCGTCATCGCCACCTGCATAGTCCACCATGCCGGTCCAGAACGATCCAGCACCGACGCCGCCTGGCATCAGGTCAGAGCCGTCAAACCGGAAGGTGGTGGCGTTCAACAGAATGTCGCCCAGCGCACGGCGCGTGTCGGACACATACACATCAGAGTTGACGCCGGTGTGCGGCGTCAGGAACCCGCCGCCTTCCTGAGCCATGAACACTTCATGGGCGATCGGCGTTTGAAGGAAGTCGATGAGGGCATGAGCACCTGGACTGTCGTTGGTGATGGCAAACAAGGTGCCAGCACCCAGAACAGGGCTTCCAAGATCCTGCGACTCATAGGCCGGGAAATAGAAGAAGTCGGCATCAACACCCACTTCAGTCCCTTCTGGGAAGAAGGCCGGAATAAAGCTTGCCTGCTTGTGCAGGTAGCATTGCGGTGGAGAGTCAAACAGACCTCCTGGCGCGTCGCGGAAGTCGGTGGATGCAACGGCGCCAGCGCCACCAGCAACATAGTCATCGTTGCGGGCGAAATAGCCGAACTCCTCAATGGCGGCGACGATACGCTCGTCATTGAAAGGTATCTCGTTGGTGACCCACTGATCGTAGACTTCTGGTGCCTGGGTGCGCAGAAGCATGTCTTCTACCCAGTCGGTGGCCGGCCAACCTGTGGCACCACCTGAACCCAGACCGATGCACCAAGGCGTCTCGCCATCAGCGACAATCTGGTCGGTGAGTTCTTTGAGTTCTTCCATCGTGGTCGGGATTTCGTAGCCAGCATCCTCGAAGTTCTCCGGCAGATACCAGACCAGCGACTTGACGTCTGCTTTGTAGGGAAAGGCGTAAAAGTTGCTGTTGCCGTCTGGATCATCATAAGAACCGAGATCAACCCAAGACTGGCCAGCTGCATAGTTTTCGGCCATCCAAGAGGCCGTGTCTTCGCCAAGCGGCGTTAGAAAACCGCGGGCTGCCATGTCGGATGCCAGACCTGGCTGCGGGAACACGGCGACATTCGGAGCAGAACCGGCTTCGGCGTCGACCATGATCTGCTGCTCGAAGCTGTCTGAGCCAACGTAACGCACATCAGCACCGGATGCAGCCGCGAAATAAGCCAGCACAGATTCAATGGCCTCCTGATCTGGCCCAAGCCATGGTCCGAAGACTGTGACCTGCTCTCCGGACAAATCCGTCGCCGCCGCGAAAGTCTCGTAGCTCGACCAGCTAAAATCGCCGGTGCCCGGCTCAAACAGCAGGTCTTGCGCGCTCGCTGTGGTGGCACCCATTACGGACAAGGCTACGCCTGCCAGAAGCAGTTTTTTCATTGGTCTCTCCCTTTGGGCCGGTTCTGATGACCGGCTAAAAATCGTCCTGCGAAAGATCACTGAAAGCGCTTCCGCTACGGATATGCGCACACAACCGCTCCTTCTTGCTTCTGTCAAGCCAATTGCGCGAAACAAAAGCGGTTCGATCCATGCCATTTGTCCGAGATCAGGCCGATTTCCAAAACGGTTTCAAGTGGAAGTGTGGGATAGACTTGGTTTTTCTTGCGTTTCCATCAGTCCCGCCCTATGGGCGGCAAACATCGTTCATCCCAGCATGTGAGGTTGCTCATGACATTCGCTCATCGCCGCGCTGATTTCCCTGCTGACTTTCTGTTTGCAACGGCGACGTCCGCCTATCAGATCGAAGGCCACAGCTTTGGTGGTGCCGGTCAGACGCATTGGGACACGTTTGCAGCAACACCTGGCAATGTGGTGCGCGGCGAGAACGGCGCTGTTGCCTGCGACCATTATCATCGCTGGACCGATGATCTCGATCTGATTGCTGGCGCAAATCTGGATGCTTATCGCTTTTCAACCAGCTGGGCGCGGGTGATGCCCGATGGGGTCACGCCCAACCCAGATGGTCTTGATTTCTACGACCGGCTTGTCGACGGCATGCTGGAGCGCGGCATCAAGCCGATGGCCACGCTCTACCACTGGGAGCTGCCATCTGCGCTGGCTGATCTTGGTGGCTGGCGCAATCGCGATATTGCTGACCGGTTTGCTGATTTTGCCACCTGTATCATGGGCAAGATCGGTGATCGTGTGCATCGCACCGCGCCCATCAATGAACCGTGGTGCGTTGCTTGGCTCTCCCACTTTATGGGCCATCACGCACCAGGCTTGCGCGATATCCGGGCTGCAGCGCGAGTGATGCATCATGTTATGCTTGCTCACGGCAAAGCCACACAAGCAATGCGCGCGCTGGGCATGACAGGGCTTGGCGCTGTCATGAACCATGAATATGCCGAACCGGCCGATAGCTCCGAAAGGTCAAAGGAGCTCGCGCAGCTCTATGACGGTATCTACAATCGCTGGTTCCTCGGTGGCATCCTCCGAAAAGCTTACCCAGAGGACGTGCTGAAGCACCTAAGCCCGCATATGCCCGAAGGCTGGCAGGATGATTTTGACACCATCGCCCAGCCACTCGACTGGGTTGGGATCAATTACTACACGCGCAAACTGATTGGGCCGGATGGCTCAGACCAGTTTCCGTTCCTAGAAGAGCGTGAAGGGCCGCTGGAAAAAACGGCAATGGATTGGGAGATTTATCCAGACGGTCTGCTGCACTTCATCCGCCACACGGCAAGCTACACCGATTTGCCGATTTATGTGACCGAAAACGGCTTGGCATCCTACGACGTGCTCAAAGACGGTGCGGTGCAAGACGAGCAGCGTATCCGCTATCTTTCAGAGCATCTTGCACGGGTGAAACAGGCGCTCGCCGAAGGCATTGATGTGCGCGGGTACACCGTGTGGTCGCTACTGGACAATTATGAGTGGGCACTGGGCTACGAGAAGCGTTTCGGCCTGGTCCATGTGGATTTCGAAACGCTTGCTCGCACGCCCAAAGCCAGTTGGCACACGCTGAAGGATGCGCTGGCGAAGTAGGTTTGAACGCTAGTATCTGAAAGACAGTCTGGCGCGCAGAACATCCTGGCTGTGCTCGCTTTGGAAGGATGCGCCCAGAGTGAGATCTTCCTTCGAAAAGTCGTAGCGCAAAAACTCGCCACCCAATGCGAGGTGGCGGGTGAGACCCCACTCGACGCCTGCACCGAGCACATGGCCGTAGCGCGTATCTGTGGCGCTTGCTGTTGCCGAGACGGTCTCGACACCAGCGACCGCCAGTCCACCAGTTCCGTAGACCACTAGATGTCCAAACGCGTAACCGACACGACCGCGTACCGACGCAGTCCAGGGCATGGAGATTTCCAATGATGTCGCCCGAACCCGTGGTCGGGTGAAATTGGTCAGCGACGCATCACCCTCAACACCGAGTACAATGTTGCTCATTTGCAGTGATCCGCCAGCGTGCACACCGCCCAAGAAGCTTTGCTCGTCTTCCAGAAGGCCATCCACATTGTCCCAACTGTCTACAAAGCCAAGACCAGCATGCACACCAGCGTAGAACCCGGTCCAGCGTGGTGGCTCGTCATAAACGACACGCGGTTGCGCAGCCCCCTGTTGGGGCGCTGCCTGTTGGTAAGTGATGGGATCAGCGGCGAGTGCTGGCGTAGACAGACAGGCTGTTGAAGCCAGCGCAAGCGAAAGAAGTGAACGATACAAGGTAGACGGCCCCACGGCTAAGCTGCGCACGACGCGCAGCAAGAGCCGGTGATAAAGCCTCATTCACCTTGATGGACCGTTCAAAGCGCGGAAAAGCGCCCGTGCCGTAACGAAACAAGGTCGGGTTACAGAACACGCTTAGATGATGCTAGAACGCGTAGGACACCCGCAGCCGGAAGGCATCGAAATTGCCTTGAGACCGCACCCTGGTGGTGGCAAATTGATATGGTTCTTCACCCAGTTGATAGCGCAAATACTCAGCGCCGATTGCCCAGTCTTGCGAGACAAAAAACTCAACGCCCGCGCCCAGAACGTAACCTTTGTGAATATTGTCGTCGCTGGAGCCGTTGGTGTTCGAGATCGCCTCAGCGTGAGCCAAAGCGCCACCACCGGTTGCGTAAAACATCACTTGGTCAAAGGCATACCCAACCCGGGCCCTGGCAGATCCAATCCAATCAGCTTTTACATCGGCAAAAGGGTTGTCTAGATCTTCATCAACATTGATTGCCGAGACATCGGCTTCCAGTCCGAATACGAAACTGCCAACCTGATAGTTGAAGCCGACGTGAGCACCGCCGATAGGTGTCCGATAGTTTTCGCCATCAAGGCCGTCTGAACCTTGCGTATCCAGAAGTCCAAAACCACCGTGCAAGCCGGCATAGAAACCGGTCCAGAGACTATCCTCATAAGCTATGACATCTGGTGCTACACTGTAGTCTACTGCACCAAGATCGGCTGCATATGCGGTTGTCGCTAGCAACGGAGCCGTGATAAAACCTATGGTTGCAAAGATATTCTTTTTCATCGAATCGCCCCAAGCTTTACGTTCGATTTCCGAACGTTTCTATCGGCGATTTGACGTTATTAACCTTAATATTGTGTGATTGTTTACTTGTAATATTGCTTCACTATCGAACACACTGTGTATTACAAGCCCTCGATCACCTGTTGCATGGCCGCGTTGAAGCCAGCTGTTGTTGGGCTTCCACCTTCAGTGCCACGCCCCCCGCCTAGACCGTGGCGCTGAAGAGCCTCAGACACCTCGTTGAACCCACGTCCAGCATAGTCTTTGACTTGACCGGCCACATGGTTTCGGCCGCTTTCAGTCAGTTGCTCGGCATAGGCTCGCACCGTCGGGTCGGAAATCCAGTCGGTCAGATTGTTGCCGCCCAGCTGATCGCTGATCCAGGCTGGCACGTCCGGTGGGCCGCCGAGGCCTGCAGGCAGTTGGTCACGCACGCCCTCGAACACCGCCTTGCCGATCTCCGTGGCAGCCGCGCGGAAAAGACGCTCTCCGACATCACGTGGATCACCTTGAATTTCGCAAAGCTGCGCTGCACGCGCTTCGGCCGCAGCCGCACTCTGGTTCAAAATGGCGTCCGGCTCACCAGCAATGCTTTCGCTGACATAGTTCAGCATGATGGTTGAGAAGCACCAGAGCTTCAGCTCTTCCTTCTTGAAACCCACAAAGCCTGAGAAGATAGCACTGGCAGGCATTGCGCCCGTTGCCGGCTGAACGGCATAGAGATACCAGTCGATGGCCGTGTTGATGTCTTTGAACTGCTGCGCAATCGCTACATCGCGGCTGCCCTTGGCCTCCAAGCCATCGGTTTGGAGGTAGCCAAACAAGCTACCCGTCTCTGGGTCGTGCCACCAATAGCGATCGTCGTGAGACGCGCTGGCCAGTTGCACGTACTGATCACCTTGTGAGGTTTCACCGGCCTCGTTGGCAAAAATTGCGGTTAGGTTCAGCCCGTTGCCAAGCAACCGCGCTTCGGCGTCATTGAGAGCCAAACCCATGCGCGCCACATCTTCGCGGCTTGCCGGCTCACTTAGAAATGTCGACCAAGCAGGCACGTCCAGCGTGGTGGCAAGGCTGACCTCATTGTCGCTCTGCCCGACCAAGTCGACCAGGGGATTAACGACCTGGGTGTGTGAAAGCGCAGCCAAAGGAAACAGCAGAGACTGTTCATCCGGCAGTGCCGCAGACATCATATTGGCAAGGCCATTCATGATGCCGGCATGGGCAGTAGAGAAAGCCGGATCTGCCAAGTGGGCCGTGACGGCATCTGTGTCGTCAACCGCAGCATCATGGGCATAAAGCCATTGATTGAGGCGCTGTGCTGTCATGCGATCTGATGGGTAGGAACCCGGTGACAGGTAGAGCGCATGACCGCCAGTCATGGCGTTGACATCATAGGCCGCACCGAGCGCCACCAACGGACGGACGGTGCGGTGCTCACCGGCGCTGATCTCGACAAAGACTCCGGGATCACTGGCGATGATGTCATCAGGTACCGTATACGAACTGCTTTCTAGACCGTCATACCCGGCCACTTCGAGAGTGAAATCGAACACGGTTCCTGCATCCGGCACCGGATCGTTGGGCGCTTCAAAGCTGATGGCCATCCCGCCCGACAGACGACGGGCGAGTGCGTGCGCTGCCGTTTCAATCTGATCGGGGCTTTGCACGCGGATCAATTGACCGCCGGTGGCATCGGCCAGGCTGGCAAAGTCCAGGGTCTGTGCACCAGAGAGAATCACAGGATAGACCGCGATGTTAAGACTTCTCAGCACGCGCAGCTTGAGCCACGATACGATCATTCATCGCCTCGATGGCCGTCGATGACGGATCGCCGTCCGTTACAAGTACGATGGATGTGCGCTCGGCGCTGCCGACACCCAATTCGATTTCCACCGCG
Organism: Ahrensia marina; assembly: GCF_042140245.1. Classification (GTDB taxonomy): domain Bacteria; phylum Pseudomonadota; class Alphaproteobacteria; order Rhizobiales; family MH13; genus MH13. The sequence goes on from NZ_CP159483.1 coordinate 648,375, forward strand.
TTGAGCGCGTAATCGAGCGCATCAAGGATTTCGGTGCGCCCACGCACCGATTGCTCCCAATAGGGTGCCTCAACCAGGCTCACCACATCCTCGATCGGATCCAACACGCGCTGCACACGAATACGGTTGTTGTGGCTGATGACTGCAAGACGCTGACCAACCGAAAGACCGCTAACCAGTGTCTGATTGAACGCCCGGGCCATGGCAAATCGTTCATCGCGGCGCATGGACCCGGTTTGATCGTGGACCGCGATCACATGGGTCGCGGTGGAGAAGGGTTCTTCAATGCGCACGGGCACAGGCTCACCATCGACAGTCAAGCGGAAGTGAGCGCCATGCCAATTGGGTAAGTTTTGGACTGCCGCGTTCAGCCCCACTTCAACACGCGGGAAAGTGCTTGCATCGGTGCTCGCGATGGAAAGGCTGGCAATCTCCGGCGCCGTGAAGCCCGATACGTCAACGCTGTTGCTGTCATCGGTTGAGAGCGTGCTGACAATGCTTTGCGGTACCACATCGCCATCCAACGTGACCGCGGCTTCGCTGGTCAGTTCCCCGCCGACGACAATACCCGGCGTCCAAACTGTAACATCGGAAAGATCAGGATCACCGATTAGGCGTTCCAGGGTGTTGATCGTTGGGTAGAAGGCAAGGCTGACATCTGTGCCGAAGGCATCGCCGCTCCAACGCACAATCTCCTGGGTCCGGCCGAACCGGTCACGCGCCGAGATGGCAATCTGCGTTGCTACGACAGGTTCGCCATAAAGGCGGGCAAGTTCTGATCGCTCCGCCTCCGGCAAGACTGGGTCGTAGATGGTGCCGTCTTCGGCTTCCAGCCATACCCAATCGAGATAGGCTATCGGCGCACTGGAAGGCCCATCTAAGTCCAAGAGATTCTGCGCGTGAGAAAGGGCTGTCTCAACGGTTCGCTCGGCCTCGTCAAACAGCAAAGCCGCTGCCAGATCGTCGGCAAGCTGATCGGCACCCAGAGCATCGTCTTCATAGCCGATCCGCTCCATTAGGGCGGCCATTGGCTCAGGTAGTGCGATACCAGTGGCGCCCGCATCGGCAAGAACGGTTGCCCGCTCTTCGCCTTGCAACGGCGCTGCGTGAGCGGTGGTGGTGACATCAAGCGCTGAGAGCAAAGCCTTCAACAGCATGGCTTTGTCGGCAGGGTTGGCGGTGCGTGTTTCAAGCACCGCTTCGGGCGTTTGAAGGCGGCCTTCATACACGCTGGTCGCAATACGCTCGCTTACGAATGCAAGGGCGGCTTCTGGTGTTGCCAAAGCGGCTGCCGCCTCCTCCACGTCTGCCCAGGGCTCGTGATAGGCATCGCGTGACTGTACGATTAACTCGCGCAACGTCCGTGGATCGCTGGTCGTCTGGCAATAAGCCAACAATCCAAGCAGTGCGGCAACGAGAACGATGGCCGGTATTGCGAACCGAACAAAAGCGGAGCGGTTCGAAGGGGAAGTTTCAGCGGTATCAGTGTTCATTGCTCACGCGCCCAAGGATTGTTTTGTAGGTAAGTGATGGAGCGGGGTTCGCCTGATGCAGCGGCAAGGCGCATCCAGCGCGCGCCTTCCTCGCGGTTTTCTTCCACGCCGCGGCCCTCAATAAGAGCTTCGGCCACATGGAACATGTTTTCAGGATTGCCACCCTCAGCCCCGCGTAAGGCATCATTGTAGGCAAACACGTAGAGGCGCTGTGCGTCAGCTCCACCAAGCCGGTTGGCATATTGCTCCACCGGCCATGTGTCGCCCGAATAGGAGCCCCGGCGTGCAACTCGCGTGGCGGTTCTGGAGTCGCCTTCATGGAAGGACGAACCGACTGCAAGATTGCCCAAGCTGTCGGGATCGTCATCACGCGCAACATGGGCGCGTATCCAGCGCAAGGCACGATCACGGTCGCTGGGAATGCCATGTTGCTGGTTATAGAGATGCTGCGCCAGAGCGCCCGACAGGTCGAATTCGGCTAACTCCTCCAAACGCGGCATAAAGCCAAGAAGCGCTGATGTGTCTGTTCTTAAGATGTACGCGTTCTGGAGGTCGTAGGCCGGCACATAGCCAATCTCCAAGAGCTGTTCCAGCATGGTGTGAAGGACCTGACCTTCCACGTCTACACTGGCTTCTCCGCTCACAATGGCGTCGTTGTAGGCGTCCTCAGCAGCGCGGGCGACGGCCATCATTGCAGGCGCGTAGCCAGCCTCAGCCGCTTCTAGGCGCAACGCATCAGCTCGTTCTTGATTGACGGCGACACCGCGACCGTTCTCAAACGCATCGGCCAGCGCCAACATGGCAGGCGGGTAGTCGGCCAGTAATGGGCTGGCCAGTCGAGCTACCGATTGAACAGCCTCTTCAGCCAAACCGTCCACGCGCGCCAGTTGGAAGGCAAGGCGTCGGCTCTCTGGTGCTTCAGCCACCGCTGCACGACATGCGCCTAGCGCTTCGCTGACGTCAATGTCGCGGGCTGCAAGGCCGTAGCCATAGCTGTCAGGGTTGAAGATGTTCGCCGCCAGGTCATCGCAGCGCGTGGCTGTTTGCGGCGTGATGGCATCACCGCCGGGCAATGGCTCGGGCCGAGGCATGGGCCAGCGCGAGGCGTTTTCTGGTGCCACCGTGTCAAACTCGATCTCGGCCAATGAGGCGGTCAGCCGGTTACCTGAAAAGGGTGAAGAGTTCTCCACGGCGACCTTCAACGTCCGCATCAGGATCGGTTCGTCGAACGTAAAGACCGTCGCGCCTTCATCGTTCAACTGTTCATGGGCGATGCGGAAATACGAGTGGCCAAAACCCTGGTGACTGGCCCAGAGTGTCGCCCGGCGGGCTGGCGTTCCAGCTCCTTTGCCGTAGCGATTGTGCAAGGTGACCGACGCAACGGCCACAGCATCGTCAAACCGGAAAACAAAGTGACAAGGGGCAACCTGCCCTTCCGTCCGCCAGAGCGTTTCGAGGTCACCGTCCGTCACAGCGCTGGCTGGAAACCCTTCCAGGTCGCGGCAAATGGTTTCTTCAGGCGCATGGCCTGCCAGTGTCGGCAACGACTGCGCTTGCACCAATCCGGGCATCGAACACACCAGTGCCGCATAGGTCAGCTGCTTGGCAAAGCGGCCAAAAATTCCTGTCATGATCCCCACCCCGATATGTCTCCAGCAGATTGCAGATTGATGGCTGGTGCAACCCTAAGGTCAAGAGCAGGCTAACGATCGGGTCAACACCCTTCCGTGATGACCGTCACATTTGTGCAGCTGACGGGGTGAGTGGTCTCTCTGCCTTAGGCCAGAGGCTGCCGCGCCATGTCGTTCAAGATGGGGCAATCAGGGCGATCATCGCCGACACAGCTGTCAGCAAGTGTCGCCAACGTATCGCGAAGGGCGTGCATCTCGCTGAGTTTGCGATCAATCTCGGCAAGCTTTTCTACCGTGAGTGCTTTGACGTCACAGCTTGCCCGGTGCTTGTCATCATAGAGCGAGAGAAGCTGGCGGCATTCATCGATGGTGAAACCAAGACTGCGAGCCCGCTGGAGAAAAGCCAGCCTGTGGACATCGTCTTCCGCGTAGTCGCGATAGCCGTTTTCCGCGCGGCCAGGGCGCACCAGGCCGATCTCTTCGTAGTATCGAATTGTTTTGGCGGGCAGCTGCGTGCGCTCCGCCGCTTCACCGATGTTCATGGGCTCGCTCCTTGCCTGCCCAACTTAGCGTTTGCGCTGCCGGGCAAGCAAGGATGATCGATGACCAAGCGCTACTTCAGGTCCTCTGGCAGGAGGTTGTTTGGGATGGCTTGGAAGCAGACGGGTCTTAGCCATCTGCGGATGGCCATGGTGCCAACGGAGGTTGCGCCGAAGTTGGTCGAAGCGGGATATGGCCCGCCATGGACCATGGCGTCAGAGACCTCCACGCCGGTGGGGAAGCCATTGGCGAGGATGCGGCCAGCCTTGCGGGTCAGGATCGGCATCAGAACTTGACCAAGCTCACTGTCTTGATTGTCCATGTGCAGCGTGGCGGTCAGCTGACCTTGCAGGCTCTTGGCAATGGCGATCATCTGGTCAGTATCTTTGACCCGCACAATGAGACCCAGTGGCCCGAAGACCTCTTCACCCAGTTGGTGATTGGCCAGCCAATCATCTCCTGAAACCTCGTAGAGGAATGGTGAAGCCTGGCGCTCAGCGCAGCCCATGGCAAGCACTTCCTTCACGCCTTTCTGGCTGGCAATGGTGTCTTTGCCCGAGGCAAACGCCTCTGCCATGCCAGCGGTCAGCATGGTCTGGCTCGACACGTCTGAAAGCGCTGCCTGCGTGGCCCGTGTGAACGAATCCGCATCAGGGCCATCCAGCACAATCGCGATGCCTGGATTGGTGCAGAACTGCCCTGCCCCCATGGTCAACGATCCGGCCCAGCCCGATGCGATCTGCTCGGTGCGACCGGCCATGGCGTGGGGCAACAGGAACATCGGGTTCACCGAGCCAAGCTCACCAAAGAACGGGATCGGATCAGGACGCGCCGCGCAAAGGTTGAACAGCGCACGACCGCCACCCAGGGACCCGGTGAAGCCGACAGCGCGGATCAGCGGATGCTGGACCAGCGCTTCGCCCACTGAGCGGTTACCGCCCTGGATCAGGGAGAACACGCCGGGGTGCAGGTCATGGGCCTTGATGGCAGCTTCAATGGCCTGGGCCACCAGCTCACTGACACCGGGATGGGCCGAGTGACCCTTCACCACCACAGGGCAGCCAGCAGCCAGAGCGGATGCGGTATCACCGCCGGCCACAGAGAAAGCCAGCGGGAAGTTGGAGGCACCAAACACCGCCACCGGGCCTGTGGGCACTTGGCAAAGGCGCAGGTCTGGCCGTGGCAGAGGCGCACGATCGGGCAGGGCTTCATCATGGCGGCGATCAAGATAGTCACCCTGCTCGATATGATCGGCAAACAGTTTGAGCTGACCCACCGTGCGACCACGCTCGCCATTGAGGCGCATCTCCGGAAGACCGGTCTCCTTCATGCCCATGGCGGTGATGGCCTCACCGCGTGCATCGATCTCATCGGCGATGGTGCGCAGGAACGCTGCCCGCTTCGCCCGGCTCGTCGCGGCATAGCTCGTAAACGCATCCTCAGCCGCCTCAACCGCCTGACCAACCAGATCAGGCGTGCCAACCGCAAACGCATCCGCTTGCCCACCAACCGGCATGTTCAAAAAGGTCGATGATCCTTCAACCCATGCGCCCGAAATCAAATGGCGGCCGTGGAGGGTGTTTTCTTTGAGCATGGCGTTTGTCTTTCTTAAAATCTTGGTGGACCGATCGACGATCTAATCCATCGGCCAAGTATCGCCAACACGATAGCCTTCTGGCCAAGGATCGGACGGATCGAGCATCAACTGCTTGGTTTCGGTAATCCAGGCACGGCCACTGATCGATGGAATGATGGCGGGGGTACCGGCAAGGTCGGTGGTCTCTTCTATCCGACAGTTGAACCGGCTGTCGATGATAGAAACACCAACAAAGGGTTCTCCGACCGCCAAGTCTCCGCGCGCATGCAACACAGCCATGCGCGCCGAGCAGCCTGTGCCAGTCGGCGAGCGATCAATCTTACCTGGCTCAATGGCCACCGCATTGCGTCCGGTCTTCACGCCAGCCTCTTCGGTCACCGGCAAGGTGAACTGACAGAACGAGATGTGTGACCAGTCAGGATTGGTCGGGTGCGAAAATCCGATCTGCTCGGTGGCGGCTTTGGTGATCTTCATGCCGGTTTCCGAAAGATCGCGCGCCTCATCTACGGTCAACGCGAAGCCCAAAGCTTGCGAGTCTGCCAGCACAAAGCTGTCGCCGCCATAGGCTGTATCCACTGTCAGGGTACCCAAACCCTCCACTTCGATCTGTCGATCCAGATGCTGGGCGAAACTTGGATGGTTGGTGACACGCACCGATTGGGCTTTGCCATCCTTGCAAGTGGCCACCACATCGACCAGCCCGCCCGGGGCTTCCATGGTGAAACGCGTTTCGGGCTCCTGCATCGGAACGATGCCGCTATCGAGCAGAACCGTCGCCACGCACAAAGAGTTGGACCCCGACATGGGCGGTGTGTGCACCGGCTCCATGATGATCCAGCCGGTCACCGCTCGCGGGTCCTTGGGTGGAACAAGCAGGTTCACATGGCGAAACACGCCCCCGCGCGGCTCATTGAGCACGAAGTTGCGCAACCGATCATCCTGCGCGATCCAACGCGACTGTTCCCAAAGCGTCTCGCCAGGTGGCGGCGCGACACCGCCGACGATCACATCACCCACTTCGCCTTCTGCGTGGCATCCGATGATGTGAATGCTGCTGGTGCTGCGCATAACTAAGCTTCCAGCACAGGCGCGCCGAGCACGTCCATCAACGGCTCAATGCCAAGCCCGGGCTTGTCTGCTGCCTTCATGGTGCCGTTGACGCGTTTGGGCGCACCGGCTGCGATGTCCACGGTGCCATAGGAGTTGAAGTCGGTTGCAGAGAACGCAAATTCTTCCGGCGTGGATTGCGCCAGATGCGCAATGCTCGCTGTGACGATATCGCCGCCCCATGTATCCTCGATGGTCATGGGCACACCAGCGTTGATGCAGATATCACGGATCAACCGGGCCTTGGTCAGGCCGCCTACCTTTGAGATCTTGAGGTTGATGACATCCATCGCGCCATCGGCAAGCGCTCGGGTGAGGCTGTCGACACCGGTGATCACCTCATCGAGCACGAAGGGCAGCGTGGTGCGGCGCCTGGTGACCAAACACTCCTCATAGGTTGGGCAGGGTTGCTCAATATAGACATCGATATCGCTGACTGCGTTCACCACGCGGGCGGCCTCATGCATGGTCCAGCCGGTGTTGGCATCAGCGACCAGAATATCGCCCTTGCGCATCTCTTTGGCGCAGAGCCGGATGCGTTCAATGTCGCTGTCAGCGTCGGCACCCACTTTTAGCTGAAACTTGGTGTAACCCTCGTCACGATAACCCGCGACATTGGCGGCCATGGCGGTCGGTTCGATCTGCGAAATCGCGCGGTAGAGTTTCACCTCCTTCTGCGCCTTACCGCCCAGCAACTGATAGACCGGCAAGCCCACCGACTTGCCCAAGATGTCCCAGCAGGCCACATCGATTGCGGCTTTGATGTAGGGGTGGCCGCGCAGCACCGCATCCATGTGCCGGTTGAGCACGCCAAGGTCCCGCGGGTCGAGCCCAACCACTTGCGGTGCCACCTCCTTGAGGCCAGACCGCACGCCCAGCGCATAGGCAGGCAGATAGGCTGAACCCAAAGGGCAGCACTCGCCATAGCCGGTGATGCCAGCATCGGTCTCAACTTCTACCACCGTGCTGTCAAAAACCTCGACATAATTGCCGTTGGACCAGCTGTAGCGCCCTTCTTTAAGCGGCAAATCCACCTGGTAGGCGCGGATGGCGGTGATTTTCATGGTGTTACTCCTGAGGGCCTTAGCCTTATTTGACTTCAAACCCATGGGCGTATGGGTCGCGATCATTGATGAAGATGGTGTTTAGCCCGGTCATACGGGCCCAGCCGGATATGGACGGGATGATGGCATCACGGTCACCGACACGCGCTTCGCCCTCAATCCGTCCGGTGAAGGTCGAACCGATGATGCTTTCATGGACGAAGGGTTCGCCGGGCTTCAGCCTGCCCTTAGCGGCCCATTGCGCCATGCGGGCCGACGTTCCGGTGCCGCAAGGCGAGCGATCAATCGCTTTGTCGCCATAGAAGACGGCGTTGCGCGCAGTTGCTCCTTTGGCGATGGGTTTGCCGGTCCATAGGATGTGGCTGAGCCCTTTGATGTCGGGCTGTTCGGGGTGTTCGAAACTGTATTTTTCGTTCAGCGCGGCGCGCAGCAACGGGCTCCAGCGCAGCAGGTCGCCAGCGCTAACATCGGCCATGTCATGGAAGGCCGATTGAGGATCGACGATGGCGTAGAAATTGCCCCCATAGGCAACATCCACGATCACCTCACCCAGCCCGTCCACCTCTGCGCTTAACCCTTCAGAATGCAGGAAGGCGGGCACATTGGTGAGCTTCACCTCTTCGACATAGTCGCTCTCTTGGCGGTATTCGGCCACCACCAGGCCGGCAGGCGTATCAAGACGCACGATGCCGGGCGTTTTCGGTGTCACCAACCCCCGCTCGATCATCATCGTGACGGTGCCGATGGTGCCGTGGCCGCACATGGGCAGGCAGCCGGAGGTCTCGATGAAAAGGATTGCGGTGTCGCAATCCTCGCGTGTTGGCGGGTAAAGAATGGAGCCGGACATGACATCGTGACCGCGCGGCTCGAACATCAGACCACAGCGTATCCAGTCGTACTCGGCCAGAAAATGCGCGCGCTTTTCCAGCATGGTTGCACCCTGCAAGGGTGGTGCGCCGCCAGCAACCAGACGCACCGGATTGCCACATGTGTGGCCGTCGATACAGAAGAAGGTGTGCGAGGCCATCAGCAGAACCTTTCAGCGCGATAGGGATGCATGTCGATGGACGGTGCTTGACCGAGCGCCAGATCGCGCACGAGGGTTGCGGTCGCGGCGCACTGGGTAAGGCCCAGATGGCCGTGGCCGAACGCATACATCACACGCGAGCTGGTGGATGAGCGACCGATCACTGGCAGCGTGTCCGGCAAGGATGGCCGGAAGCCCATCCATTGCTTGCCGCCAGACGTGTTGAGGCCCTGCATCACGGATTCAGATTTCTTCAGCATCATCGCCGAGCGGCGATAATCTGGCGGGCGCTGCATCCCCGCAAACTCAGCGGCACCACCGACGCGAATGCCACTGGCAAGCGGCGTGATCACATAGCCATCGGCTGGCACAACAAGCTGGCGTTTCAAGTCAAACGCATCGGTGGGAAGCGTCGTGTTGTAACCACGCTCGGCCTCCAGTGGGATGGTATCACCAAGCTGGGCGGCAAGTTTGCCTGACCAAGCTCCACCGGCGACGACCGTTTGGCGCGCGGTGACGGTTTCCCCATCATCCATCGTGATGGTGGTTGTCTCCCCACCGGGTTGAAGGCGCACCACTCTGGCCTGTCGGAACTCAGCCCCTTCGGTCACTGTCTGATTGCCCAGCGCCCTGGTGATCTCAAACGGGTCGGACACCATCATCCAATCGGGCACGAACATCGCGTGGGTGTAGCGCGGCCCGAGGCCCGGTTGCAGTTCGGCGAGACGAGCACCGGTCACCGGCTCAAAGGCCACCCCATGTTTGGCTCGCACACGCCAAACGTCAGCTGCCGCATCGAACGCCCGCTGCCCAGCATAGAGATAGAGCGCGCCCTCATGGCGCAGATGGTTGGAAAGCCCCGCGTCTTCGAACATCAGTTCGGTTTCGCGCTTGGCAAGCTCCATCAGTGCCGCTTGCGCCTTGGTGCTGGCGGCATGAGCCGTCGGCAAACAGGCACGGGCAAACTGCGCCATCCAGGGCGCCATTCTTGGTGCGTACGAGAGCGGCACAGAAAGCGGACCCATCGGGTCCAGCAACCAGCGTGGAGACTTCAGCAACATGGCGGGTGATGCCATAGGCTCGACATCGGCAAAGGCAAACGCCCCAGCATTGCCACGGCTTGCGCCCTCGCCCATGCCACCCTTGTCAAGGATCAGCACAGATTGACCGGCCCGCGTTAGCTTGAAGGCTATCGCAAGACCGATAATCCCTGCGCCGATGACGCATTGGTCATAGGTTACCTGGGTCACCTGTTCGCCCATTTGCCCAAGCCCTGAACCGCAACCTCAGGCGGACTTGGCAAGCGCTGGCGTTTCATCGTTCCACTGCGCATACCAGGCACGGAAAAGCCTGTACTGCGCCTCAACATAGTTGCGTTGACTGTCGGAAAGCCGATCTGCTTCGTTCAGATGAAGCGCATACTCCTGCTCGCCGTTCAACACCATCAGATGCTTGTAGAACAGGACGAGGTCCGGTCCTTCGTCAAAGGTTGAGAGGACGTGCAGAGCATTGCTCAGCTCTTGTGCCTTGACCCGCGCAACGGCATCGCCGGCAGCGGCTTTCTTGCACAAGGCAATCAAGTGAAGCACTTCATCGGGCAATGCATTGCCGATGCCCGTAACCGTACCCTGCGCCCCACAATGAACATAGCCATTGTAGACCTCGGTATCGACACCAACCATGAGCAGAACATCATCAGCTTGTGATGTGATGTTCTCGCCTGCATAGCGCAGGTCGTCGGCGCCGCCGAACTCCTTGAACCCAATCAGGTTCGGAAAATCCCGACGCAGCTCGAAGAACAGGTCTGCCCGGGTCGCAAAGCCATAGTACGGGCTGTTGTAGATCACACAGGGGAGCCCGTTTGCAGCCTCTAGAATCGCCGAAAAATGCGCCCGTTGTGCCGCCGCCGATGTGCCGCGCGAGAGAACCCGCGGGATCACCATGAGGCCAGTTGCACCCACTTGGGCTGCATGCGCTGCTATCTCCACAGCCGCACCCGTGTTGATCGCTCCGGTACCAACCATCGTTGGCACACCGGCCTCCACAAGGCGAGCCACGCCTTCCATGCGCTGCTCATCACTAAGCAAGGGCCAATCGCCCATGGACCCGCAATACACCACACCTGACATCCCCCTGGAGACAAGGTCTTTGCCCTTGCGTACCAGAGCATCATAATTGGGCGTTCGATCGGCATGGCAGGGCGTCATCAACGCAGGAACACAGCCGTAAAACAGTGAGGGATGCATGGGAGTCTCCTTCCTTAGCGGCGGAAAGCGACGGGCTTTCTGCCAGTTTTTCTTGTTTGACCGAGAACCAAAGGCGGCTTGAAAACCGCCTCAGCGAACCTTTGCCAGGAACTTTCGTGTGTTTTCGGAAACGGCGTCTCTGAATATCTGGGACGGGGGCCCGATCTCTTCCATCAGTCCATCGTGAAAGTAGGCGACACGATCCGACACATCGCGGGCAAACCCCATTTCATGGGTCACGCAGATCATCGTCATGCCTTCTTCAGCAAGAAGGCGCATCGTATCGAGCACTTCACCAACCAGTTCGGGATCGAGCGCTGATGTCGCTTCGTCAAACAGCATGTAGCGCGGCTCCATCGCCAGGGCGCGTGCAATGGCCAAGCGCTGCTGCTGTCCGCCGGAAAGGGCACTGGGGAACGCCGTCAGCTTATCGCCGAGACCAACATGGTTGAGCTGCGCCGCAGCCAGCTCATTGGCCTCCTTCTTGGGCAGGCCACGAACGATTTTCGGAGCAAGCGCAACATTCTCAAGGGCCGTGAGATGCGGGAAGCTGTTCCATTGCTGAAACACCATGCCGAGCTTCTGGCGAAGCTTGTTGATGTCAGTGCCTTTGGCATGCACATCGACCCCATCGACGACAACGGAGCCTTCGTTGATCGGTTCAAGCCGGTTGATGCAATAAAGAAGGGTGGACTTGCCGGACCCTGACGCACCGATAACTGAAACCACTTCACCGTTTGCAACAGTTAGGTCGATACCTTTGAGCACGTGAAGTGGCCCGAACTTTTTATGCAAGTTGCGAACTTCGATCATCGTATGGCCCACCTTTGCTCAAGCTTTTCTGCGTACCGGGCGACGGGGAAGGACAAGGCAAAATAGAAAGCGCCGGCAATGGCGAGAATCAGAAAGGGTTCCTGGGTGCGCGTGATCAGGATCTGGCTGGCCCTGAGAAGCTCCACGTAACCCAGAACCGATACCAGAGCGCTGTCTTTCATCACGCCCAGGGCGACACCTATCCATGATGGAAAAACGGCGCGTCCACCGATGGGAAAAACGACATGCCGCAGAGCCTGCCAATAGCTCATGCCAAGGCTGCGTGCAGCCCGTCGCATGGGCGTGCCAACGGCTTCCAGACCACCGCGCGCCACGTTGGCAACCAGCGCGGCTGTGTAAATCGTCAGGACGACGACACCGGATGCGAAAGCATCCAGGTTGAGCCCGACAATCGGCGCCAGGTTGAAGAACAGCACAAGCTGGATGAGCAGGGGCACAGACCGAAAGACATCGAGGAAGGCCGCCAGCCCCGCTGTGGCCCAGAACTTTCCCTCATAAAGTACCCAGCCGAAGAACGCGCCCAGAAGTGTGCCCAGCGAGATTGAGACAACCGAGATCACCAATGTGCGCCATGCGGCCTGCGCCATGAACCACATGTCGCTGAGGGCAAACCCACTAAAGAATTGAACGGTTGGTTCCATATCCTCGCCCTCTGCCTCAGTACCGGAAAAGGCGGAGCGCAAGCAGGCGCGATGCCAAAAGGATGATTTTGACGATCACGTAGTAAAGCACTGCTGTGACGGCAAAGTATTCGAAGATGCGGAAGGTTCGCGATGCGAAAAACTGGGTCTCGCCCGACAGCTCGCGAAACCCGACCAGCATGCCGAGCGACGACATCAGCACAGCCCATACCATTTGGTTGGTGATCGGGTGATAGACGATACGCAGGACCTGCGGGATGATGATCCGGGTGTAAGCCTGCCAGGCGGTCATGCCCAAGGATCTTGCAGCGCGCAGCTGCGTTTCGGGAATAGCCTGAAAGCCACCACGGAAATTCTCTGCAAGGTAGCCTGCGCAGTTAAAGGTCAGGCCCATGAGCACGATCATGAAGGGTGACAGAAAGATACCAAAGGCGCCCAGACCGAAACCGAAAAAGAACAGCTGGATCAATGCCGGCGTGTTGCGCGCCAGTTCCACCCAAGTGGTGGCAAACCAGCGCAAAGGGCCGCGCCCGTGCATGCGGATGAGAGCGAGCCCCAGCCCGATAATTATGCCCAGGATCATCGCGAGCGCTGCCACCTGAAGCGTGACGAGGCTCGCCGCAATCAGGTCGGGCAGGTCGCGGAAAACCGGACGCCAATGGAAGTTGTAGTCAAACACGAGCCAGACAATCTCGGCCTCCCCCGCACGAGCGGTGTAGGAGAGGCCTTCTCAAGAGTGCGGGAAGCTTAGTACATGACGCCTGGGATACGCAGTTCCGGTGCTTCACCACCGACATACTGACCCCAGAGTTCCTGATAGCGACCCGAACGGACCTGATGGGTCACAAACAGGTTGAGATAGTTCAGCCAGCTGACGTCCGTGCGCTCGGCCACGACAGATGTATAGTCGGTCGTCCAGGGCATGCGCGGACCGGCGATCACGGTGTCGTACTGCTGCGTGATCGGCAGGACGGCTGTGTTGGTTGTGATACCGATATCAGCGCGCCCTTGCGCGACCGCCAAGAACACTTCGTTCTCAGACTGATAGCCCTGGTAAAGATCTTCTTCGCCCCACTCAGCAGCAATCTCGAGCCACTCTTGTTCAGGCACCGTGCCAACGGCTGCCGCAACCCGCTTGCCGCGGATGTCTTCAAAGGTCTCGATACCGCTGTCGACACCGACAACGCCCTGCGCGTAGTAAATCGCATACGGGATGGTGAAACCAACCGTGCGTGCACGCTCAAGCGTGTCCGACGTTGCGCCAAAAACAACATCAGCGCGACCGGTCACGATAACCGGCAGACGCTCCGCCCAGGTCAGCGGCATGATCTCGTGCTCGACATCAAGCGCAGCGGCAAGGTCTGCGCAGTAGTCGACATCGAACCCGGCCGGCTCGTTGTTGGCATCGCGAAAACCAATAGGCGGAAAGTCCAGCACAACACCGCAGCGCAGCACGCCGCGATCAATGACATCATCAAGCGTATCTGCAGACGCTGGCGCGGCGGCAAGTGTGATTGCAAATCCTGCGGCCGCCAGTACAAATTTTTTCATTCCCTCAACTCCTTTGTTTTTGACGCTGCCACTTTGTGCGGTCGGCGTTGCTCGACGATAGCATATTGGATACAATCTACAATATGCTATGGTGAAGAAATTGGACGCGCGACAGAAAGGCTTTTAAGCCAGCGCGCCGTAGCGTTCGTGCATCTGGCCATGGACACCAGCCGAGAAAACAAAAACCATGTCGTTGAACTTGAAAACTGTTGATCTAGGCGCTGCGTCGTCCGCTGCCGATGTCATCTTCAACTCTTTGCGCGAGGCGATTGTAGAGGGCACGCTGCGGGATGGAGACCTGCTGCGCCAAGATCAGATCGCGACCATGTTCAATGTGAGCCGCATTCCCGTGCGGGAGGCCTTGGCGCGCCTGGAAGAGCAAGGCCTGGTGACCAACCAACGCTACAAAGGTGCTGTGGTAACGTCGCTGTCGCTGGATGAGATTTCAGAGATGTTCGAATTTCGCGCTTTGCTTGAGGGCGAGATCATCCGCCAAGCGGTTGATGTGATCAGCGACGACACCTTAGCTCAAGCCAAAGACTATGCCGATCAGTTTGCCCGCGTGACCGACAGCAGCCTTTGGGGCAACCTCAACAGACAGTTCCATTACACGCTCTACAAGGACTGCAAGAAACCATACCATTTGCAGGTCGTCTCCAACGCTTTGGACAATGTCAGCCGCTACCTGCGCGCCCAGCTTGTTTTGACGTCAGGCATTGAGCGCGCCCGCAAAGAGCACGCGGGCATTCTTGATGCCGCCATCCATCGCGACAGCCAGGCGGCATCGGAACTCACCCGCGCCCACATTCTTGGCGCCAGTCAATCGCTGATCGAGTTTTTGGAAAGAGACCGGCAAAACGCGTAGGACAGAGCACATTCATCTGACCCGGTTGGCAAACGTCTCAACCGTGTTCAGATGCTCATTTCTAACGGAAAACCTGTCGTTCTCAGCGTTTCCTCAGTGAAATCCGACGGCTTGTTTCGCCAATCTCAGGCCACTTGCAATGGCGCGCTCGGACAGAGAAACCTTGAACGCATAGTTCGAGATTTTTGCCGATTGGCGAGAACGGATGCGTTACATCTTGGCGTTTGGGCCTCTCTCTCAATCCAGCTGCGCACATCTCCCGCTGCATCAAAGCCACTCAAATCCATACCTTCTGTAGAGAAAAGTGTGAGCGATGGCCTGTCGCAGTGATCGGCAGAGGCGCACGCTCTGGAGCGATGCTTCGGATTTCCAGATGCGCCACATCTTTAAATAGTCGAGCTTTAGCGTGATCTCGATTTCAATGTCAGAAACGTCGTCGTGCCACGTCAGCGAGTAGATTTGCGCCTCCATAACAAATGGACGCATTCGAAGCCTGCTTCGATGACCTGCACATCACTGATCGCCATGTCCTCATAATCGATATAAAACCGCAAGTTCTCAGGGATGGATGTCATCTCTTCGTGAGTTGCTCCGCATAGTCGGCAAGAGAGCGATATTCACCGCGATAGTCCTCTTCTTTGGCCGCGTTGGCGGTCTCGATATCGCTTTAGTGCTTGAAGAGTTCCGCGCCTGGCTCGCCATGCTCTGCGATAAGTGCGGCAAGGGCAGCGCCCTAAGCGCGCCAGGGATCAAAGCCCAAAGGGCAGAAACCGGCCTAAAGACAGGTTCGGTTTACGCGAGCCCGTTCGCCTTCAAAAGTCGGGGCGTCGATTTAACAACATGGGTCACTATCAAGAATAGGCCGTCCGAAGCGACTCGCTGCCGACTATGTTGGCGATCGCAATCTCCCTCATAGCAGACATAGGCCGTGTCGCTTTGAAGGTGTAGTGTGGGCTGGAACCGGACACTGGCTGCGAATGTTGCTCGCCAGCGCCTGGCTTGAACCTGTTCAAGGCTTTAGCGATGAGCAGCCCCAAGCCGTTGGTTGCTTTTACCGCGTTTGAATAACCACAGTGACTGTCTGCCACGCCCAAATCATCTCACAGTAAAAGAAAAGCGAAAGCTACGGCCGAACGATGGCCTCAGCGTCGATTTCGACCCGATGCTCCCCGATCAAGCCAGCGACACGATAGAGCGTGTTTGCCGGTTTGATGGAGCCAAACACCCTGCCGTGGGCGCGGGCGATAACCTCCACGTCAGCTTCATCGGTAATGTAGACCCGCGTTCGGGCAATGTCCGCCACCGTTCCACCCAGCGAAGTGACTGCAGCGCTGATCCTGTCGAGAATGTAGGTCGTTTGGGCGGCGGCATCATGCGGCGCGACGGCGCGGTCGGCCCCGGCAACAGCGGTGGTGCCGGAAACCAGAATCCGGTCGCCGATCCGCTGGGCGCGGCAGTAGCCCGCGACGTCTTCCCAGTATGAACCGGTCAGGACCTGCGTCGCGCCTGTGTCGTTGGCCTGCGGTTCGAAGGGTTTCGGCAAGGCATCAAGGTGGTCAGAGAGATCGCCGGACGCGGTCAGGAAGGGCGGCACACGGTACTCATCACCGCAATCGCCGGGAATTGGTTGGGTCGCTTCAAAGGCCTCGTTGAGCGCAATCCTGTCCTCATCATCGAGTTCGAACGAGAAGAGCTGGCTGTTGTTGGCAGTGTGGACCGCCTCGCCGAGTCGTGCGCCGATGATAACGCCGGCGACGCGGCGATGTTCAAGCACCCAGCGCGTCGCCACATTGGAGACGGACACGCCATGCTTGTCGGCGACGGAAGCGGCGGTCTGCAGCACCGTCTGAAACGCGTCCCATCCACCGGCGGTTTGGATGAAGCGGTGGTATTTCATCTTCGACCAGTCGGCGATGTCGGTCGGCTCCGGCAGGCCGAGCCACTTCTCAGACAGGAACCCCCCATTGAGCGTGCCATAGGCGAGGAGCCAGGCGCCGTGCTTTTCGCAAACGTTGGTGAGATCGCCAGCGGCTCGGCGATCCATCAGAGAAAAACTCACCTGATTGGTCAACAGTGGCACGCCATCGGACAGTGCCAAATTGAAATGCGCCGCGTCGAAATTTGTCACGCCTAGTTCGTTGATCAGGCCTTCATCACGCAAGCGGGCGAGTTCGTGCAGTGAATCGAGCCACCCAGGGTGTTCGAAACTCCACCAGTGGAATTGCAGGAGGTCGATCTGCTCAACACCCAACCGCGTAAGCCGTTCCTCAACGCCCGCGCGCACCACATCGGCGGTCATCGGCCCTGGCGCGGGGCACCATTTGGTGAAGGCGAGCGGCCGAGGCGAGCGATCCCGCTCCAGGAGACGCCCAGTGATGACCTCTGCGCTGCCATAGTGGTCGGCCATATCGAAGGTATCGAAGCCTGCATCTGCATAGGCGGAGAGCCAGTCCGCGCCGACCTCAGGGCTGATCCGTTCGCCATCCTTCTCGATATCAGCGACCTGCCATAGCCCGGTCAGCGCACGTGAGATGGTCAGAGTGTCGGAGAGGCGGAAACGGTCGGGTGCGATGGTCATGTGTTAGGGTATCTCTTGCTGGAAAGCGCCGGCAACCAAACTGTTGGAAAGGCTTGCGCCTTCGCTTGACAGGACCGCCGCTTCTTTGGAACGTGCTATTCCATATCCCAAAATGGTCGGCAACACCGAGCGACCTGCGGAGTTTCAGGTTCGGTCGTGCGGAAGGTTGTGTGATGGAAAAGGATGGAGAGCCTGGCTTCTGGCTCTACGATCTGCGTGTCGAAACGGTCCTTGACGGGCGTACGCCCGTCTGTCGGCATATCGAGGGCGAGAGCTTTCAGGTCATCGGCGAGACCCTGGTCTTCGACAAACAGCAGAAAGTGTCGATGTACGCGCTTGCGGCGCTTCTGCCGCTGCTGCCCGCCAAACAGCGGATCACCGATGATGACGACTGGATGAGTACGGACGCAGAATTCGCCTGCCCGGACCCTCATTGTGGTGGGCGGTTCAAGGTCACCCGGACAGCCAAGCGCTGGTTTTCCCATGCCGCAACCACCGGCCTGCCGGACAAACGGTCCACACCCTACTGGCAGGGCGAGACGCCATGAGCGTGGAGACGGCTAACCTTCGACCGGGCCATACCATCTCGCGCGTTATCAAGGGCGGCTGGCAGCTCGCCGGCGACCATGGCGAGGTACGACCCGATGCGGCCATCGCAGATATGGAGGCCTTCCTCGACGCGGGGATCACGACCTTTGACTGCGCGGACATCTACACCGGTGTCGAAGAGATGATCGGCACGTTCATTGCTGATGTCCGTAACCGGCGCGGAGCAGACGTAGCGGATAAGGTGGTGGTTCAAACCAAGCTCGTGCCGGACCTCACACGCCTGGCCAACATTCGTCCTGACGAAGTGGAGGCTATTGTCGATCGTTCACTTCAACGGCTGCAAATCGAGCGTATCCCGCTGGTGCAATTTTACTGGTGGGACATGGGCCTAGGGAACGCTGTTGAAGCGCTCGACGTGCTCAAAGCGTGTCAGGCCAAGGGAAAGATCGCCAATCTGGGCACGACGAATTGGGACACGCCGGTAATGGACCGGTTCTGCGATGCCGGCTTCGATGTGGTGTCCGCGCAGGTGCAATTTTCCGTCCTGGACCGGCGAGCGGCGGGAGCATTCAGCGCTTGGGGGGCACGGCGGGACGTGCAGATTCTCGCTTATGGCACGCTCGCGGGCGGCTTTCTGACGCCTGCCTGGCTGGGAAAACCCGATCCCGGCTTTTCGTTCGAGAACCGCAGCCTCATCAAATACCGCCTAATCATCGACGAGTTCGGGACATGGAACCTGTTCCAGGAGCTTCTGCAGACCCTGCGCTCCATTGGCGACAAACACGGTGTGTCGCTGTCCTCGGTTGCGACTCGCTGGGTGCTCGATCAGCCGCAAGTGGCGGCGGCCATCGTCGGCGCGCGCTACGCCCGCCATCTGCCGAAGACGCTGGACGTGTTTTCGCTCACCCTCGATGATGAGGATCGGCAGGCCATCGCGGGCATTCACGCCCAAGCGAAGGGACCAGGTGGGCCGGTCTACGGTCTGGAGGGCGACCGCACGAGCCGTCACGGCCGGATCATGAAATACAATCTGAACACCAACCCGGCGGACGCTGTGCATGGTGCGGGCACGCCTGAAGTGACGGACGCGTGAACGACAGCATCCTCACACTTACTGGCCTCACCCGCGATTTCGGAGCGTTTCGCGCCGTTGACGGTGTCTCGCTCTTCATTCGGCGCGGCAGCATCACCGGGCTGATCGGCCCCAATGGTGCTGGAAAGACAACGCTGTTCAACATGGTCGCCGGCACCTTGAAGCCAACGAGCGGCACAGTGGCGCTGGATGGCAAGGATGTGACCGGCCGTTCGGCCGAAGCGCTCTTCAGGATGGGGCTTGCGCGGACGTTTCAGATACCGCGCCCCTTCAAGCGCATGAGCGTCATTGACAATCTGCTCCTCGCACCGCCTGCCCAGATCGGCGAGAGCGTGCCTGGGGCCTTGTTCAGGCGTGGGCGGGTCGCTGAGCAGGAGCGTGCTTTACGCGAGAAGGCGCAGGAAATCCTCGAGTTCGTGACGCTCGACCATCTTGCTGAGCATCCGGCGGGTAAGATCTCCGGCGGGCAGATGAAACTGCTTGAGCTTGGCCGCGCCTTGATGGGCGACCCGACTGTGATCCTGCTCGATGAACCAGCGGCGGGGGTGAACCCCACGCTTACGGCGATCCTGATCGACCGCATCGAAGAGCTGAACCGGCGCGGCATGACCTTCGTCATCATCGAGCACGACATGGATTTCGTGATGCGCCATTGTGATCCGGTGATCGCGCTCGCCGAAGGGAAAGTCCTCTTCGAGGGCACGGCGGAGGAGGCGCGCGTGAACCCCGAGCTGCTCGACGCCTATCTCGGAGCGCCTGCATGACGAGCCTAGGTGTAGTGGGCCTCGAAGCCGGCTATGTTCGCGATTTGCCGATCCTGACTGATGTTGATCTGGTGGCTGAGTCTGGCAGGCTGACCACGATCATCGGGCCGAATGGCGCAGGCAAGTCGACCCTCATCAAAGCCATTGCCGGGCTGGTGCCGATCAGCGCCGGTCGCATAGTACTGGGCGAGCAAAGCATCACCGGCTTGCGCCCCGATTTGATGGGCCAGCACAGCCTTGCCTATGTGCCGCAGACCGACAATATCTTCCGCACGCTAACCATTGATGAGAACTTGGCGCTGACGCTGCGAGGCGAGGCCGGAGTGCGTGCTCGGATCACTGAACTGTATGAGCTTTTTCCTGCCCTGCGTGAAAAGCAGCGCGAGAAGGCAGGCGGGCTGTCCGGAGGCCAGCGGCAGATGCTCGCCATGGCCATGGCGCTGACGCGCAAACCCACGGTGATGTTGCTCGACGAACCTTCAGCGGGCCTGTCGCCGAAGATCGCAACCGAGGTACTCGATCTGGTGCGCAGCCTCACCGATCAGGGTGTCACGGTCCTTCTTGTCGAGCAAAACGTGAAGCAGGCGCTGCGCGTCGCTGACCATTGCTACATCCTTGCTGAAGGGCGCAATCAGATCGATGGGCCGGCTGCGGACATCGCCAAGGATCCGGTCGTGGGCGAGATCTATCTCGGCGGCAAGCGAATGAGCGCCGCATGATACAGGCCTTGCTCGACGGCGTGCTTACAGGCGCGATCATCTCGCTTGGGGCCATTGGCCTCACGCTGATCATGCACATGCTGCGCTTTGCCAATTTCTCCTATGCCGAGCTGCTCGCCATCGGTGCCTACGCGTCGCTGGTGTTCGACGGGCTTTTTTCGGCCTTGGTGCCGGTGCTCGATCAGGCCTTTGCGCCACTGACGCTCACCGGCGCATTGGCGCTCGCGATGGTGATCGCGATGCTGGTGACGGGCGTCTCGGCTGTGATCATCGATCGGCTGGTCTTCCGACGCATTCGCCAAAATGCCGATCCATTGTCGATGGTGTTTGCGAGCTTCGGTGTGGCGCTCGTCATCCGTAATGTGATCGTTCTGATCTTCGGCCACCATGCACAGCTTTACAGCCAAGAGATTGCCCGCGCGCATGTGCTGAGCTTCGATCCGCTGATCCTTATCAAGCCCGATCAGGTTTTTGTTCTGTGCCTTGCACTCGTGCTGATGCTGGCTCTGCACCTCATCCTGACGCGCACCACTTTTGGTTTCGCAATCCGGGCAGTGGCTGAGAATCCGACGCTCGCGCAGGTCGCGGGCGTTCGCCTGTCGACCGTTATCGTTGCGGTTTGGATCATTGCCGGCAGCCTGTCCGCCGCGGCAGGCACACTCTACGCACTGACCAATCAGCTTAACCCGCTGATTGGTCACGTGTTCCTTTTGCCGGTGTTTGCAGCGACGATTGTGGGCGGCATTGGCAGTGTCTACGGCGCCGTGCTCGGCGGGTTTATCGTCGGAATCGCATCGGGCCTGGCGCTAATGCTGTTGCCCCCAGGCTACGCGCCGGCGATGCCGTTTCTCATCATCCTCGCGGTGCTGATCCTGCGGCCGCAGGGACTGTTCGGCGAGGATCCGCGATGATCGGACTCGTTTCCTACCTTGCCTTCTTTTTAACGATGGCCGGAATCATGGCCATCATCACGCTCGGGCTTAACCTGCAATGGGGCTACACGGGGCTTTTCAATGGCGGGATCGTCGCTTTCTTCGGCGCTGGCGCGTATGGAACGATGATCCTTGGCAGTGGGGCCGAGCCCGACCAGTTTGGCGGGTTCGACCTGCCATGGCTGGTGGCGATTACCGGCGGTGTTCTTTTTGCTGCTGCGCTTGCCTGGGTCGTCGGCGTCCTGACGCTCCGGCTTAAACATGACTACCTTGCCATCTCCACCTTCGGTGTGGCGGTGGCCCTTGAATCCTTGGTGCGCAACTCGCAGTGGCTGACCGGCGGCGCGCGTGGATTGCGCGGCTTCCCCCGGCCGTTTGAGGATTTGGTTGGCGATACCTTCACCTATGGTCTGGTGTTTCTCGCCATCGTTCTGGTGGTGTTGGCCCTTGTTTGGTGGGGGATCGAGCGGCTTGTACACTCCCCTTTTGGGCGGGCTCTGCGGGCCATTCGCGAAGACGAAACCGCTGCACGGGCTCTGGGTAAGAACCCTGCAAGGTTGCGGCTCTGGTCGTTGGTGATCGGTTCAGCCATCATGGGTGCTGGCGGAGGGCTCTATGTGTCCTACACCGCTTTCATCAGCCCGCAGGATCTTTTGCCAGTGCTCACCTTCCAGGTCTGGGCTATGCTGATCGTCGGCGGCGCCGGCAACAATCGCGGGGCGGTGCTGGGCGCGGTGCTCATCTGGGGCGTCTGGACCCTGTCTGGATTTGCCCTCACGCGGCTCGCCCCGGACTCGATGCAGCTCGATGCTGGTTCCATCCAGTACATTCTCATTGGCACATTGATCGTTACCATGCTTCTGTGGCGTCCTGAGGGGCTTCTGCCGGAGCGGATATCTCAGGAACCAACCAAAACGGCCGACAAGGCCGCGCTTGAAGCGAAACAGTAGGAGAGTTGATGATGAAACGAACGCTTTTAGGGCTGGCTGGTGCGATCGCGCTGACTGTCGGCCTCCAGGTTGCACCGGCGATGGCCCAGGATTGCACGGTCGATGTTGGCACCGTGTACCCCACCTCCGTCGATTGGGGGCAACCCATTGCCCAGACCGCGCTGTGGGTAGGCGATATGATCAATGAAGCTGGCGGCGTCGATGGGTGCGAGGTGAACATGATCTTGCGCGACGACCAGAACGACAGCCGAGTCGGCGTAGACGCGGCGCGCGCGCTGGTCGATCTCGATGGCGTGCAGCTCCTCATCGGTACGGTGTCATCGGGCATTTCTATCCCGATCCTCACCTCGGTGACGGCTCCTGCTGGCGTGATGCAGATGTCATGCTGCTCATCATCGACACGCCTCACCGAAATCGCAGCATCGGGCGAAGCCAATGGTTTGTGGTTCCGCACGTTTGCCACCGCTGACGTTCAGGCGGCCGTCGCCGCGATGCTGGCGCAGGACGCTGGTATTGAAAGCGTGACGGTTCTCTTCAAGAATGATGATTGGGGCCAGGATATCGGCCGCATTGCTGCTGAAGCCTTCGAGGCTGTAGGCATCACGGTGCACGAGTCCATTGCTATCAACGATGCCCAACCGAGCTACCGCGCCGAAGCAACCCAGGCACTACGCGATCAACCCGAAGCGCTATATCTCGCGCTTTACCCCACCGAAGGCATTTCGTTCGTGCGTGAGTGGATCGGTCTTGGCGGCACCTCGACGATGATCGGTGCGAATTCATTGAAGTCGGACGATTTCCGCGCTGCGGTCGGGCTTGATAATCTCACCGCGTTCGTCGGCACCGATACATCGAGCCCTCGGGTGGCAAGCGCGGATGCTTTCGTGGACGCCTACACCGCCCAGTTCGAAGGCCCGCCGAGCGGACCGGGCCTGGCCAACTCGTTTGATGCAGCCGCGATCGCGCTGCTTGCCTATCACGCTGCCGGAAGAGACGCGACAGGCGCGGACATTGCGGCCCAAGTGACGGCCGTGACCGATCCTGAGGGCGAAGCGATCCCCGCCACGGTTGAGGGCTTTGCCCGTGCCATGGAAGTGCTGTCCGAAGGCGGTACGGTTTCCTATCAGGGTGCGACGGGTGCGGTGACGTTCGACGCGAACGGCAATGTGTCGGCTCCCGCCGTCTCCTGGGTTTTTGCGGAAGCGGGCCCATCTGAGGAGCGCTACATCTCGCTCGAAGAAGTCGCAGCGTTTATGGCGTCGATGAACTGAGTTTGTTGAACTTAGTCCCGGCCCACTGGAAGGGCCGGGGCCGATTGTCTTGAACCAGGCTGGCACCCGACGGCTAGATGACGATCTCAGACACTCCCAGGGCTGCCTTCATATTGGCCAAACCACCAGCGAAGAGTATGCATCGAGCGGTAGCGCAATCACGGCGATAAATGAGAGGCTTGCCGCTGGGATAACGCTCTCCCGCGAAGATGCGATGGTTTGATCTCATCGACCAGACTGTGCCAGCGCAATGGGTTTTGTGCTGCCACTATGGGCCGAATTTTGAATGGCAACTCTGAGCCCAGAGTTACAGATAATGCACCATGAATGAGCGACAGCTTTATGGAAGTGGCTTAAGCAAAATCCCACGCCATTAAAATGTTGTCTGAACGCCATAGAGGCCCCGGATCGATGAAACTTCCTAGTTCCACACCACCCATTTTTCGGTAGAACTCCCGTGCCCGTTCGTTCTGTCGCACAACGGCGAGTCCCAAACCCCGGACACCAGCTTTGTTGCTTTCATCAATAGCATTATGCAAAAGGCGTTTTCCGATGCCGTGGCCCTGCGCACGAAGTGAAACATAGAGGTGCTCAATCTCAGCCCGACCCTCGAAGGCCGGGTGATCTGACATTCCTATGCTGACAACACCGAGAATGGATTCAGCGCCCATTGAAACCCAAACACCTCGCCCGGGCTCGGTTATGGCCAAAGCACCGTTCCAGTAAGGTCGTCGCTTTTTTTCATCCAGAAGTTCGAAAGCCGCCTTCGGCGCATAATCGCGATACGTCGCTCTCCAAACATCGACATGAAGTTTGGCGAGTGCTGTAGCTTCATCGGTATGCCCCCGGCGAACCGAAATGTGCTTACCGGTCTCTTGCATCTTCCCCGCTAGCCTTGTTTTTAAGTGTATTCAGGGTGGGCTTACATCTGTGGATAGCCGCGGTTACAGCTTCGCCTTGGTCCAGCTTTAGTCCATCGTGAACCTCTGGATACGCACCTTTGGACTGAGCGCGTTGCTGCTCAAATGTGGGCCTCGCAAAGCACGCTCTTAGTAACATGCCGCCCATCACGGGCAAGAAGCGCCAGAAACGTACTTTTTTGGACACTCCAACAACGGCCGTTTTTAGCCAAGTTGCTGACTTGCTGGATATGCACGCTTTGCGACCAATTACAGAAATGCCGAACCCAATAAGGTTCGCCGCTGGTCCTCAACCCAACGAGTGAGCGGGAAGGTTATTGGCTGTGGAGTCTTGACCCTTCTGCAATCATACAAAGCATCTGCTTACGCATCTTGGCGTAGCGCGCCTTTGACAGGCCGAAAAGACCGCGGTGCAGGATCATGCCGTCGATGGTGCTGGCGAGCATGCGGCCAAACAGCTTGGTATCGATGTCCCGGCGTATTTCACCCTGTTCCTGTAGATTGCTGAGGCACTTAGAGTAGTGCACGCCTAGCCGCTCGAAGAAGGCTGCGACTTTTTGGCTGAAGCTCTCTGAGGCAAAGCTTGGGCCGAACACCTCAAAGAACACCGGGATGAATTTCGCGTGCTCGTCGGGCACATTCATTGTTGCGTCTAGGGAAGCCGTGAACGTCTCAAGAGTATCGGGCATGGCAGCGTCCATGAAGGCGGTCTCCAGGCCAGCAAAGTGCCGCTCTATCATAGCCTCTGTCATCGCCTCCTTGTTCTTGAAATACAGATAGAGCGTGCCTTTGCCGAGGCCGGCCGTTTTAGCGACATCGGCGATGGTGGCGGCGTGATAGCCGCGCGCGGTGAATACCTGCATCGCGGCATCGAGTATCCCGCTTTGCATCTCTTCTCGATCGACAATCTTGGGCATGCGCGTTCCTGGTTGACTACTTTTCTAACGTCGTAGGCTTTTTTTGACTGGACGTCCAGTCATACTCTTTATATATGACTGACCGTTCGGTCATATATAATAGGCTCTAATGAAAGGAACCAAGCCATGACCTTCACCACCGATACATCCCAAGCTCGAACTCTCGTACAAGGCCCACAAACCGCGCGCACAGCCGACGCGATGGGAGCGAGTACTGTGACCTGGCATTACGAAGGTCACACCGATGGGCTGGTCGGAACAGGTGCAACAAACGCCGAACGGCTCATGGGTTACGGCACGGCGCTTTTACTGACGACGATCATTGTCGGCGCGGACATGATGCGTGGCAGCTCGTTGGCCGCCACATGGTGGCAGATCGGCATCCTCGCCTTCTTTGCCTATGATATCGCCGGTGGCGCGGTTGCTAACATGCTCAACTCCTGCAAGCGGCTTTACCATTCATCGCGTAAGCCAACAGAAGGCCCACTACTGGCCGCTTTGAAGGACGCTCGCGTTTTCACCGGCATCCATGTCCACCCGATCATTATCGCAGCAACGCTGGGTGGATCATTGTCCAACTCAGTGATTTGGTACCTGGCGCTTCAAGTGGCCGTCTGGCTGACCCTTGCGGCTCCGCTCTATCTGCGCCGCGCCGCGGCCACCGCGCTCGTGATGGTGGCGATCCTCGTCCATCAGATCTGGTTGCCGCTGGGAACCGGCCTTGAATGGGTCATCCCCGCCCTCTTCATAAAAATGGTCCTGGGCCACGCCGTCCAAGAAGAGCCCTATGCCGCGGCAACGCAGATGGTCGTCGCTCAAGTAGCTCGCTGACCCAGACGCTCCGAAGGAAAGCGAAGACGATGACCAAGCGCATCTTCATCATCAATGGTCACCCCGGCACGGCGTCGATTTCTAAAGACCTCACCGAGCGTTACGCGGATGCGGCCACGAGGGCCGGACACCAGGTCCGTATAGCGCACCTGCCCGACCTGCGCTTCGACAGCGACTTTGGCGAGGGTGGTTATCAAGCTACCAAGCCGCTTGAACCTGCGCTCGAGCAGTTCCTCGACGACCTTCACTGGTCGGAGCATGTGGTGCTTGCCGCGCCAATGTGGTGGGGCGGCTTGCCAGCCAAGCTGAAGGGGCTGTTCGATCGTATCCTTCTGCCAGGTCGCACGTTCTCAACGCGCGGCAAGACCTGGCTGGGCTTCCCTCAGCCAATGCTGGCCGGGCGCACGGGGCGCTTCATTCTGACGTCCGACACGCCTGGCCTCTACATGCATTGTCTGTATGGCAATGCCCTGTTTCGGCAGGTCCGCTCTCAGATCTTCAGCTTTGTCGGCATCTCACCGACGAAGATCACGCACCTGATCGGCGCAAGCCACCCCAAACTCAAAACCCTCGACCGCTGGTTCAGGCGCATGGAGCGTCTGGGCACCCTTGGCGCGTAACGCACACATTGAAAGGAACAGACAAATGCAAACCGTCTTCATCGCCGGCGCCACCGGCTATCTCGGCCGCCATCTTGTCAAAGAGTACGCCCAGCGCGGCTGGCATGCGCGGGCGCTTGTCCGCAACGCTGAGAGCGCAACAGCATCAGGCCTGGGTGCGCATGATTATGTGACCGCCGAAGCAACACAGCCTGATACGCTGAAAGGGTGCATGGAGGGCGCTGATCTGGTGATTTCTGCCTTGGGTATCACCCGCCAGAAGGATGGGCTCACCTACCGCGCTGTAGACTATCAAGCGAACCTCAACCTGCTCCGGGAAGCCGAACGAGCCAAGGTCAAGCGCTTCGCCTATGTTCATGTGCTGGGTGCCCGCCAAATGATGGGCGTCCCGTTGGTGCAGGCGAAGCAAGCCTTTGTCGATCAGCTTGAGTGCTCGCCAATTCCTTCAACCATCATCGCACCGTCGGGCTACTTCTCCGATATGGCCGAGATCCTAAACAGCGCCAAAGCGAGGCGGGCTTGGGTGTTCGGCTATGGGTCCAAGCGCCTCAACCCGATCCATGGTGCTGACCTCGCCACAGCAGCCGCTGATGCGATTGAGCGCGGAGAAGCCTGGCTCGATGTGGGTGGCCCTGACACCTTCACACAGGCTGAGCTCGCACAGCTAGCCTTTGAAGTCCTCGGGACGCCTGCCAAGATTTGCCATGTGCCAGACTGGATACGCAAAGCAGCGATCGCGGTGCTGCCACACGTCACTCCGATCCATGTGCATGGACCAGCCCAGTTCTTCCTAACCGCGTTGGGGATCGACATGGTAGGCGAGGCGTACGGCAAGCACCGCCTCGGAGATCACTTTTGCACGCTTTCCACTGGTATCGGCGAAAGCACGGCACGGGCCGAGCCAAGCGGCGCTGCTGCCTAACGCGGGGATGGACCAAAACGTCGCGCGCTGCGGCATACGGCGCACCTGCCCCTTCGCTCTGACCCTCTTCCTAACCATGTTCGGTCGTGAGTGTTTTTCGGGTTTTAAGAGGAGTTCGAAGCCGTGTTTACGCGCAAAGCCAACATTCCTGATCGCGCCGTGGAACACCGTGAACCACAAAACTTCGGCGATCGTTTCGCCTACTGTCTCGTTAAGTTCATGCGGATGTTTGCCGATGCCTTCTTCCGTAAGCGCTACGGTCAGCGGGCCGTAGTGTTGGAAATGGTGGCAGCCGTCCCCGCATGGTCGGTGGCCTGCTACAGCACCTCAAATCGATTTGGCATATCCGGGACGATGAAGGCTGAATTGCTTGACGAAGCAGAAAACGAGCGCATGCACCTGATGACGTTTGTCAACATCGCACAGCCTTCCGTGTTTGAGCGCATTCTTAATTTGGTCGCACAGGGGGTCCTCTTCAACCTGCACTTCCTGCTCTACCTCTTCGCGCTGAAGACTGCGCACAGGGTCGTTGGCTATCTCGAGGAAGAAGCGGTCGTCAGCTACACCCAGTACCTTGCAGTCATCAACGAAAGGAGCTCGAGAACGTCCCCGCCTCACAGATCGCCACTGATTACTGGAAGCTCGAACCGGACGCCCAACTACGAGATGTCGTTAAGGTTGTCCGCAAGGATGAAGCCGGCCACCGCGACTGCAACCACGGGATGGCCGACGCGCTGACCGCTGACGGTGGCTTCGTTGACGCCCAATCCAACACAGGAGTTGGTTTGACAAACCAAAGCTCAAGCGTCTGGTACGAGTGGGCGTATTCCTCGCGTACTCCTTGGGCTGTCTGACGTGGTTATAGTCTTCAACGCCGCCAGCCTTTGTCTTTTCAGATTTGCGTTCACAGAGCCATTCGAACGACTGCGTGTGAATGTACCCGCCAAGTGGAAGCCATCGAGGCTTTACGTTGGGTTAGCTGACGATAAGCTAGCCTGATGGGCTCGGTAACATCTCTCTTCGTTCGCAAAATGGTCGCCGGTGCGGAACCCGGCATTGATGGGGCGGCCTATCTAAGGTCTGTCGGCATCGATCCCGACGGCCAATGGGATCCCAAGCAGATGATAAGCGACGAGGCTTATTACGACCTGCTTGAGAGGATGGGCGAAGAGATCGACATCACCGATCTGCCGCTGCGGGTCGGCGATTCCATGCGCTGCGACGAGTATGGTGCCCTAGGCCTGGCCTGGAAGGCCGCACCGACGCTTCGCGGATCCTACATGCGGGTAGAACGGTTTGCCCGCATTTGGACCAGCATCGTCGCCTATGAAATTGAGCCGCGGGATGGCGGCATCTTATGGATCGAACATCGCGCCGGGGAACGGCGGCTGGGCATGCGCTTGTCCGTCGAGGCCGACATGGCAAGTGCGGTCTCTATAAGCTGCCAGGTTTCGCCAGTGCCGTTTCAGCCCGATGCGGTCTACTTCAAGCACAAGGCGCCAGCAACGCTTCAGCATCATGAGGCCTATTTCGGCTGCCCAGTGCACTTTAACTGCGAGCATGATGCCTTGCTCATTTCCAACGAGGCGCTCGATCAGCCCAACAAGCTGGGCGATGAAGGCATCACGCAGTTCCTGATGCCTCATCTTGAGGGCGAGCTGAAGGGCCTTCGTGATGAACCCTCCCTCGGTGATCGAACCAAAGAGGCCATCGCCAAGGCGCTCAGCGAAGGTCCGCCGAAGATGGAGGACATTGCCCGCGGGCTCGGGTTCAGCGCGCGGTCGTTTCACCGCCGCCTGGCCGATCACGGCTTGTCCTTTCAAATGCTGGCTGAAGAGACCCGCCGCGAGCTGGCCGAGGGTCTGTTGCGCGACCAGCAATACTCGTTGGCCGACATCGCCTTCCTGACAGGGTTCTCGGAGCAAAGCTCCTTCACTCGCGCGTTCAAGCGCTGGGTCGGCCACACACCTGCGAGCTATCGCAAGACCGCTGCCGGTCTTTAGAGGTCGCCGCTGTTTGGCGACGAGGGTCAAAAGCCTGGCGAGGACGGTCAAGCTTCCGCGCTGTGGGAATGCGAATTGGGTCTTGCACTTGAAACGCACAGCTCAATCAGGAGACCCAACATGACCGTTTATCTCATCGCTAACATTACCATCCGGGATGCTGAAAAGATGGAGGCCTATGCGGCCGCTGCTGGCCCCACGCTCGACATTTATGACGGCGAGTTCATCATGCACGCCAACCACACAGAAACCCTGCTGGGCGAGTGGTCCGTTCCAGGCGTGGCCATGGTTCGCTTCCCGAGCGTCGATGCCGCCCGCACCTGGTACCGCTCGCCCGAATATCAGGCCCTGAAGGACATGCGGTCCTCTGCTGCCGACATGGATTTTGCGCTGTTTGAAGCGGCTTGAGCGGCCAGCACCCAAACCACAGCTAGTCCCAAACAAAGGGCGGTGCCGGTTCATCCGGCGCCGCCCTTTTTGTCGTCTGATGGCCCTACCAGCTCTGGCCGATCAGGTTGGCAACAACGGTCAAAACGCTGGCTGAACAGGTCAATACCGTCGTCGGCAGGCTGGCTACTTCCTTGGGTGTCTTACAAACCAAGGAGAACTTCCATGATCACCCAGATATCCGACACCCAACCCATCCTCGTCATCGGCGCCAACGGCAAAACCGGATCGCGCGTTGCCGCCCAGCTTGAAGCGCTGGGTCTGCCCGTTCATCGCGGCTCGCGCAGTGCGGACATTCCCTTTGACTGGGAAAACCCAGAAACCTGGGCGCCGGCTCTTGAAGGCGTAGCCTCGGCCTATGTCACCTACTTCCCGGATCTTGCGTTCCCCGGCGCGGTTGAAAAGCTGGAAGCGCTGACCCAGACGGCCAAAGAAGTTGGCCTGAAGAAGATCGTCCTTCTGTCGGGCCGTGGCGAGTACCATGCCGGCCGCGGCGAGGACGTCATCAAAGCCTCCGGCATCCCCTTCACGGTCGTGCGTGCGGCCTGGTTCGCCCAGAACTTTTCCGAAGGCTATCTGCGCGACCCGATCCTGGGCGGTGTCTTGCCCATGCCGGGCGGCAACATGGTCGAGCCCATCATCGATACCGATGACATTGCCGATGTCGTGGTGGCCGCACTGACAGACGACCGCCACCTTGGCGAAGTCTATGAGGTGACGGGTCCAGAGCTTCTGACCTTCGCCGATATGGCCGGCATTCTGTCCGCCGAGCTAGGCCGCCCCATCCAGCACCTGCCCATCTCGTTTGACGACTTCCACGCCAACGTCGCGCAGTCCGGCGGCAGCTTTGTTGCCGATGTCTTCACGGCCATTGCCCGTGAGACACTGGATGGCCGCAACGCGCACCTCGCCAATGGCGTTCAGCGCGCTCTGGGCCGTCAGCCACGCAGCTTTGCTGAGTATGCCCGCAAGGCTGCCCAATCCGGCGCCTGGACGGTCGCTGCCTAACGGCTCGCGTCTCCCCTCACACACCAACCATCACGGAAAGGTCCGGGAGGCTCCCGCCTCCCGCGACCCCTCTCTCAAACCTCAAAAGGACCACTCTCATGTCGATCGCCTTCTCACTGTTTCTGCAACTTTCCATCCTCGCTTACGCCCTTGTCGCGGGCGTGTTCCTCGCTTTCTCCGACTTCATCATGCGCTCGCTGGCGCTCACCGGCGGTGTCGGTGGTGTGGAGGCCATGCAGGTCATCAACCGCGAAGTCTTCCGCTGGGTGTTCATGGCGCTCTTCCTCGGCATGGCCGCCCTGTCACTGCTGATCGCCGGCTATGCCTGGGTGAACCTTGATAGCCCGGCAGGCACGATGATCATGCTCGGCGCGCTGGTTTATCTGTTCGGCTGCTTCGGCGTGACCGTTGGCTTCAACGTGCCGATGAACCAGGCGCTGGCGAACATGGAACTCGCCTCGGAGGTTACGCGGACCTACTGGCTGGAAACCTATGTGCCGCGCTGGACGTTCTGGAACTCCGTGCGCTCCGGCGCTGCCGCCCTTGCCTCCGCGCTTTTGATGTTCGGCCTGCTTTGGCTGACCCAGGGCCAGCACCAGTAAACCCGGTCACTCACCAACGCGACAGCGGGGCATGGCGACATGCCCCGCCGCTTTTCCACCCCCACAGCGCCGCGCGTCAAAGGAAAGGAGCCGAGCCATGAACGCCCTGGAAAAGATCAACATGGCCATCCTTCTGGCCACCATTTCCTACGTCATCGCCATCGATAAAGTGCTGGCCGGTTTCAGCGACCTGCCCACCCAGATGCGCTGGTTCATCACCTTCCTGACAAGCGTTGGCCTGTTCCGCATCCTCATCGTTCTGGTCTACTGGGTGATCACCAGCTCCAGTGCGCTCTTGGCGCTCTATCATCGCGGCCGTTTTCTGAAGGGCCTTTGGACCTGTGCCTATGAGGTTGATGGCAAGTAGCATGTCGGCATCTGGCGGGTGTCGCAGGATTCAGCGTTCATCTCCATCACGGGCTACGGATTTGATGGGCACGACCTGATGATCTGGAAGAGGGCTTCGCCGCGATGCTCAAGCAGCTCTCGCCGACCAAAAGCCTCTTTGTCGTGGTCAAAGACATACTGTGCAATGCCTGGGGCCAGCGAATTGCACAAGCCTGTGAAATGCGTCAGGCGCTGAAGCAAAGCGCGAAGAAGATTGACGAGCAAATCGATCTATTGCTCGGCCGCATCGTGGAGTCCACCAGCACGGCCACGGTTGCTGCCCATGAGCGTAAGATCGAGCGGCTTGAAAAGGAGCGGCTTTTTGCTGGCCGAAAAGTTGGAAAAACAGACCCATCCAAAGGCGACCTCCGAGCAGATGCTGGAACTCTGCCTGACCTTCCTCGCAAGCCCCCGCAAAGTATGGGCTTCAGGCGATCTAACCTTGAAGAAAACAGTGCTGAGATTGGTGTTTTGCGAGCCTTTGGCCTATTCCCGAAACAACGGTTATAGAACGCCAAAAACCACTTTGCTCTTCAAGGTTTTAGGAGATATTTGCACTCCAGAGTGCAAAATGGCGCACCCGAGAGGATTCGAACCTCTGACCTCTGCCTTCGGAGGGCAGCGCTCTATCCAGCTGAGCTACGGGTGCAGCGGAATCGTATTTAGCTGATCCTCCAAAGGCGTTCAACAGCGCTGGCAATCCCTTTATTCCTGCCGCCGACAAAGGCCGATCAACCGCTTGATCATCGACCACTCGCTATGCATGTGCGCACGGCGCTGGGTGTGCTAGAGGGTGCAATCTTTTCTCCTTCGGGTCCAAACTGGATGCTTCGCACCGCGCATCTTGGCTTGGATCGACAGATCCGCAATTTCTATGACGCCACGCCTTACCCGCTTTTTTGTTCGCTTGTTGAGCATGCACCCTTGCCCTTGAGCTCGCGCCACCGACATCGGCTCGTTGTGCTTTGCCTCTATGGCGGCCTTATTCTTTTGGGCTGGTGGATCAGTATGCAATGGGAGCGGCTTGAGGATACGCAAGTCAGCGCGATGGACCCGGCGATGATGTTTCAAATCATCGCTGTTGCTCTCATCGTGTTCGTTCTGACGTCGGCCATACCCTTCATTCCCGGCGCGGAGATCGGCTTCGGGCTGATGGTCATCTTTGGCAGCAAGGTGGCGCTCTTGGTGTACGGTGCGATGGTGAGCGCGCTGACGCTTTCTTATCTCGTCGGAGCGCTGGTTCCGTCGGCATGGATCGTTCAGTTTTTTCGCTATCTGGGGTTCAGCAAAGCAACCCAAATGGTTGAAGAGCTGGCGGTGCGAAATCGTGAAAGCCGCATTGCTTATCTGATGGAGAATGCGCCGCCACGATGGGTGCCGATGCTTCTGCGTAATCGCTATCTGGCGCTGATGCTGCTGCTCAATCTGCCGGGCAACTCGTTGGTCGGAGGTGGTGGTGGGCTAGCTCTCGCAGCCGGCATGAGCGGTCTGTTTCGCTTCCCCGCCTTCTTCGCCACATTGCTGATAGCGGTCGCACCCATCCCATTGTTTTTTCTGCTGACAATGTGATGGCCAGGCTTTTTCACTATGGGTTCGAGCCCAAAAGAAAACGCCGCATTGGTGGCCCAATGCGGCGTGACTATGCGAACTGAATCTGGTCCGTGGCGCTAAATCGCGCTCGAAATCCAATTGGAAAGATCAGTTTTGGAACCAGCGCCAACTTTCTGTGCGACAGGCTGACCATCCTTGAAGGCAACCAGCGTAGGCATCGACATGATGCGCAGCGCTTGAGCGGTCTGCTGGTTGTTGTCGACGTCGACTTTAACGATTTTGACCTTGTCGGCCATCTCTTCAGAAATGGCGTCCAGGTGTGGCGCGATCATTTTACACGGGCCGCACCATTCAGCCCAAAAATCAACAATAACAGGAACATCGGACTGCAACACTTCGCTTTCGAAGGTCGCATCGGTGACGGTAACGGTGGCCATTGGCACTTTCTCCGGTTGTGATCCGCAGGCTCTCTGAGCTCACGCGGAATCAGATAGGTTTCATGGATTGAACGTATGAACGGTGGCGAGGTGCGTCAACCAGAGCGGCCATCACGCTTTGCTGATCGAGAGGCCTAGGCTCTCCTCAGCGACCCGCAGATCGCCCGATGTAATCCAGTCCAGTCGCGGCTTGGATGTCCAAAGCAGGCCAGAACGCAGCGGACGGTCCGCAAACAGTCTGCTCAAAAGAGCGGAATAGAGCGAAACTTGCGCCAAATAATGCAGACCGTCCGCCTGTAGTCTGCCAAGTTCCGGAACGGTTGCGTTGGTTTTGAAGTCGATTGCCCAGATCTCGTCCGGCAAAATCACCAGCCGATCGATCGACCCGCTGACAATCCGCTGGTTGCCTTCGGCATCGGTGATCGATCCGCGCAACGGCACTTCGGCGCGTGACGCTTGTCCAAAAAGTGTGTTCGCCACATCCATCTGGTGAACGGCGTTGGCTTGATCGAGGGCTTTGCTGACGAGAGCTGGATCAATCAGGGGGTCGAGCGCGTTTGCGATGGCTTCGGCTTGGTCAAAATTCGGCAGTTGGGCTGGTTCCAAAAGACAGTGGACCAGGGTGCCGAACAGCAACGCCCGGTTTTCATCGCTCTCTTCCAACTGCTCCACGGTTTTGGCATGGCGCTCGACTTCCGCTTGCTGCTGCCAGGCTTCTGGACCCACCGCGATATCCGCATGGGCCTTGGAAGGACGCAGCGGCGCGATGACTTGAGGGGCGGGCGTCGGCGTGGCGAGCAGGGCTTTCAAGGGCGCTGTGTCGATAGGCGGTGACTGGTTCTCTTGCTCCGTCTGCTTGGCGATACCCTCATCAGGCCAAGGGTCAGCACGCCAAACGCGCACCGGCTCTCCTTTGGCCAAACCATCCAGATCGCCGACATCGCGCGCATTTGGTCCAAGCGCTTTGTCGATCAGATTATACCAACTCCCCTCAGGCGCATCGGCCTCGCTGGTCATGTGACCGGTGACGATGAGCTGATCGCGAGCGCGGGTCATCGCCACATAAAGCAGGCGGCGATACTCTTCGAGCTGACGGGCTTTGCCAGCCTCCTTGATCTCCTGATAGGCCGGGGCG
The DNA here is from genome assembly GCF_042140245.1 of Ahrensia marina. Lineage (GTDB taxonomy): Bacteria > Pseudomonadota > Alphaproteobacteria > Rhizobiales > MH13 > MH13. Next base: position 683,607 of record NZ_CP159483.1, read on the forward strand.
TGGGTGTCGCCGGCAAGCAGCACCAGTGGTGGCATTGCGGTGTTGGACAACCCCTCCTCCGGCACGGTTTCAACGATACCAGACGGTGCGCGCGGCACCCGGCAGGTGTCGACCAAGAACACCGTGCTTGCCTCCAGCCCCTTAGCGCCATGCACGGTCATGATCCGCACCTTGTCGGCGCGCGCTTCCATATCGCGTTTGATGTCGAGTTTCAGGCGGCGTAGCGTGTCGAGAAAGGCTTCCAAATTGGCAAGGCCAGACCCGGCGCGCGTTTCCTCAGCGCGGGCAAGGCGGAGTAACTCATCAAGCGGATCGCGGGCATCCTCACCCAAACGCGCCAGCATCTTTTTGCGGCCGCCATCACGACCGAGCACGGTGGACAAAAAGGTGAAGGGCGAGGCGAAATCAGCCATCGCGCGCCAATGCCGCACATCCTGCGCGGCTTGATGGATCGTCACATCGTCGGTTGAGGCATTCAGCGCATCGATCAGCAAGCCAGGCCGGTCAGCACACAGGTTTTCCAGCTGCTCATCGGACAGCCCAACCAGTGGCGAGGTGAGGAGACAGGCCAGCGACAGATCATCTTCTGGCAACAGCACGACTTGCATGAGCGCCATCATGTCTTCCACCGCAATGTGTTCGGTGAGCAGCAGCCGGTCCGTACCAGCCACAGCGATAGCGCGGGCTTTGAGTGCCTTATTGATCGCATCGGCCATAGCGCCGCGTGTGCGCAACAAGATCAGAATATCGCCGGGATTCTGACCCGCTGCCACCAGGCCCTCAACACGGCTCGCAATGGCTTCGGCAAGCTGCAAATGCGGCGCGGGCAGCGCATCAATCGGCGCGGTCCAGTCCTCTGGTTCCGGCTCCTTCTTGCCCTTGATGACAGGCCATAGCTCCACCTGCCCGCGATCTGCGCGATAAGGTTCATGCACCAAGCCTTCATCACCCGTAACGCCCTGGAGCGCTTCGTTGCGCGAGAAGACCGTATCGACAGCGGAAAGGATGTCGCGCGTGGAGCGGAAAGAAAGCAGCAGAGAGAGCCGCCCTTCAAAAGCGCCGCCGACTTGCACTGCCTTGGTTTCGAGCGCCCGACGCGTGCCATCAAACTGGCGCGGGTCGGCACCTTGGAACGAGTAAATCGACTGCTTGTCGTCACCGACGGCGAAGAAGGTCGGCGTGGCACCGTCCGGGCGGCGACCTTCGCCATCGAAGAAATCATCGGCCAGCGCACGGATAATCGCCCATTGTTGAGCCGACGTGTCCTGAGCCTCATCGACCAGGATGTGATCGATCCGCTGATCGATCTTGTAACGCACCCAAGCCTGCGCTTCTGAGCGGTTGAGAAGGGCGGCTGTGCGGGCAATGAGATCGCCAAAGTCGAGCGCGCCGCGCTGGGTTTTCAACGCTTCAAACCGCTCCAACACGGCAAGCGCCACACGCATAAGGTCAGCGAACCCAACATGGGTTTGCAGGGCCAACACGCGCTCCTGTTCGGCCTTTAGCCAAAGACCAATATCAGGAAGCTCCGCGCGTACCTTGGCGGCAAAATAGCTGCCCTCCACCTTGCGTGGCTTGCCCTGCTTGGTGAGAAAGGCCTCGTCCCAGAGGGCCCGTGCAGCGTCCGAGTCCGCTTCCTTCCAAGCGCGGACCAGCAACTCGGCTTTTTCAGCATCCTTGGCGGTGCCAATATCCAGAGCGGTTTGGGCGATGGTCTCAACGCGGCCTTGGGGCAAGGTAAAAGAGGATTTGATCGGGTCGGCAAGGACCGCTCGGGCCGTGCTGACATCGCCATCATCCAACCCCAGCATGGCTGCGTGCAGATCGGTAAGGTGGGCGAGACGCGCTTGCAACCCTTCTTTGCCTGCCGCATCAAAAGCTCGGATAAGTGCGTGGCGGGCGCGCAGAACAGCATCGAGATGATCACTCACCGTGCTGTCGGCAAAGCGGGCGGCCATACCCTCAAAAGCTTGGGTGAGCGCTGGGTCTTGGCCCCGCGCGGCGCGCGCAATGACATCGGCGCGGGCCGCCTGCATCAACGCATCGGCATCGCGGTCATCCAGCACGGTGAACGAGGCAGCGACGCCTGCTTCAAGAGGAAACTGATGCAGCAAGCTCTCACAGAACGCATGGATGGTCTGAATTTTGAGGCCGCCAGGCGTTTCCAGAGCCCGGGCAAAAAGGCTGCGGGCATTGGCCAAATCACGAGCCGTTACACGGCCTTGAAGATCGGAAAGAACTTCGGCGAGATCAGTGTCATCCAGGCGGGTCCAGCGCGCCAACTCGCTGAAGACGCGGCTTGCCATTTCGGCGGCGGCAGCCTTGGTGAATGTGAGACAAAGCAAGCTTGCTGGATCCTGACCATCCAGCAACAAGCGCAGCACGCGGCGGGTGAGGACGAACGTCTTGCCGGAACCGGCATTCGCCCCCACCCAGGCTGACCCCCGAGGGTTGGACGCTTTGGCTTGGGCAAGCTGCGTTGCCTCTGGCACCTGTGCTTGGGTACTCATGTGCTCTCACCGGAAGCTTCATCAGCAGCGCGCCATTCTTTGACACGGGCCAATTGGTGGTAGGGGCCTTGATCGCGGGCACGCTCAGGCCGCAGCAGCGGCGTAAACGGTGCGCCCATCAAGAACGTTGCCCAAAGCGCTTGAAGCTGAGCCAGCGCCTCGTTCGCCAGCTCGATCAACTCATTGGGGTCATCCAGCGCCGTGATCTTAAACGGATCGCGGTTGCCGCCGGTCTGGACATAGCTCGCGGCGCGCGCTGGATGCGGGTCGACATCTTGGAAAGCCCCAGCGTGCAGCATGGCCACGCTTAAGGCAAGTTGCGGCGCGAAAGTCTTCACCTGAGCAAGGCTTGGCGGATTGCCGGTTTTAAAATCCAGGATCGCTGCCGTGCCATCGGCATAAAGATCGACACGGTCCGCCCGACCCGTCAGGCGGCACTCATGGCCAGCAATGCTGATATCCAAAGAGCCACCGCGCTCAGGAACGCGCGTGCTTAAACCCTCTGACCAGTTCCGCTCGGCTTCCAAATAGGGTGGTGTGAACTCGGGCAATGCGCTGCGCCCAAAGCGCCTGAATGTCCGGGAAGGGATCAAGCGCTTGCAGTTGGCGGGTGGCTTCAGCCTGCATCGCTGCGGGCCATTCTTCAGGTGGTGTGTCATTGAGCGTTGGGGCGATTGCCTCAAACAAAGCGTGGAACAGCGTACCGCGCTCGGCTGGGCCTGGTGGCAAGCCAAGCTGCGGCGCTTCTTCCAGCTTCAAGATCCTGCGGGCATAGACCGTGTAGGGATCTCGGATCAGCGTTTCGACGTCTGTGATCGAAAGCCGCTTGGGCGGATGTTTCGGCTTGGGCTCAGGGCGTCGTCTCGGGCTAATCTTTGGCGGGGTTTCCCATGTGCTTGCAGCGGCCAAAAGCGGTGTTGCGCGCTGGCGCATCTGCTGGCCGGTCTCTTCGGGCAAAAAAGCCGAGAGCCTTTGCAGCCAGCGCGAGGGAACGGTTGGTGCACCATCCACCTTTTGGGCGCGGGTGAGCATCACCTTCGGTTGGCCAAGCGCCTGTTCCACATCATGGGCAGACAGACCGATGCGGCGCTCAGGGATTTCAAGCGCCATGCCTGCCATCATCGCACGGGAAAGGAACGGGCTCGCCGATGGCAGGCTTGGCCAAGCTTTTTCATTGAGACCACCTAGGATCACATGATCCACCGCCTGTAAGCGTGCCTCCAACGGCCCCCAAATGTGCAAGCGCGGATCGGCGGGCCGATCTGGGCGCACGACAGCTTCAGCCAGCAAGGCTTCAAGAAGAGCTGGCGCCTCGGCCATGGGTGTCGTGAGGCCAACATCGTCAGCCTCGCGCAATTGCAAGCGCAGTGCGGCCACGGCATCTCCGGCAGAACCCGCGTAGAGCGGATTGGGACCGGTTGGATCGCCGGCCTCGGTAAGCGCCTCGCAGGCAGCAAACAGCGCTTCGGTGTAAGCGGTGAAAGGCGTGTCTTTGGGCGGAAGTACAGCGAGCGGGGCAAAGGCGGTTTCCAGCCGGTCGATCAAAGCCAACGCACGTGTATCATCGCTGGGGTCGAGATTTGCCCGGATTGCGGGCACCCGGATTGCTTCATCGTCCCGTTCTAACGCCCGCTGATGGATGACCTCGCGCAGCGCCTGGAAACCAGGGGCCAACGCCAAACCACGCAAGGCCAAACGTTCCAGAAGGCGCGCGTCCGCGCGCGTGACCGCCGGTGTCAGTGATAGAGCCGTCAACGGATGTTTCAGCAGCGCTAAGAGTGGGATGGCAGCAAAGCCACTCTGCCAGGCATCTGCCGCGAGCAGCATCAAACGGGCAGGGCTTGTTTCGCGCAAGGGCGTGCCCGCGCTGTCATCGCTGGTGAGATTAAAGCGCTCCAGATCAAGTTGAACCCGGCGGGCAAGATTGCGGTCCGGTGTGATCAGCGCGACCGTCTCATCGCTCGCCAGCGAGGCTTTCATGGCCATGGCGATCGCCAAACTTTCTTCGCCCTCGCTGCCCGCCTCAAGTACTGTGACGTTCTCGAAAGCTTCGGTGTCTTGAGGGCGGAGGCTTGGCCAAGCGCCGGTGGCGCTGGCAGGCAGAAAGGCCGCAGAGATCAGCGTTTGGCGCGTTGGGATTTCGCCGCTGAGATCGGTGACATCCGCGCGGCTCGCCTGCATCACATCAAGCAGCTTGAACAGGCCATGCTGGGGGTGGCTGGCGCTTTCCGGCGTATCCTCACCAAGTGTTGCGAACGCCGTATCTGACAGCGCGACATCGAGCCCCGGCAATACAACAGCCCCGTTGTCAGCTCGTGCAATGGCTGAAAGAAGCCGCGCAGTGGCCGGGATCGAACCTGTCGAGCCCGCCGCGACAACGGGGCCAGTGTGCCAGCCCGCCACAATGCGTGCCGTGCGGGCATCGAGCAGCAAACGGCGGCGGGTGGCCGGATCGACAACGCCCTCTTCGTTTAGGATTGCAGGCCAGTTCTGGGTGACCAGCGTCAGTAGAGTGAGCGTGAGCTGCCAATAGGCGGCGTGATCATCGGGCACCAACTCGAACAGTGCTTGCCAATCGCTTTCCTCGGTCGCGACCTGATCGATAAGCTCGGCCAAGGCTTTGGCCAGATGGGCGCTCTCGGCCACAGATTGCGGGAAGACAGGTTGCTGTGACACTTCGGTGGCTGTCATGGCCCGGCGCATCGCCTCGCCTGCCGCACCCACAAGCCGGATGAGGATCAAACGGCGTTTCAGGCTGGGCATTGTCGCAAGATTTGGTGGTTCCAGCGCCTCGGGCTGGACGGCCAATTGCTCGGGATCCAGACCTTCGGGAACCAAAAACTCATCTTCATCTGCATCGGCCAGGGTACGGATGGTCGGCAGAAGCGCCGTTCCGCCAAGTTCGGCGGTCAACACATTGGCGAAGGCTCGGGCCGCCCGGCGGGTGGGCAGATAGAACGTGGTGTCGATGCGCGCCAGCGGATCATCCATGGGTCCGATACCCAAATCACCGGCCAGCCAGCTTTGTGCCAGCTGCGCCAGAAAGGGCCTATGCGACCCGATGGTGAAGAGATTCACGCGTGACGTCATGCGCGCCATGTGGCGCGAGGCCGTTAGATGTGTCCAGCCTGTTTGAGCGCTGTTTCAGCTTCGGTGATGGCCTGCGGCGTGCCTACGGTCAGCCAAAGTCCCTCCAGCACGTGCCCGTAAAGGCGACCTGAGGCGATGGCACGATCAAACAACAGGTTCAGCGAAAAAGGGCCATCGGGCAGGTCCGTGAAGATAGACGCGCTCATAATGGCCGTTCCGGTGTAATTGTAAGGCGCAGGTTCCGCACCCCGGCGAGCGAGTTGACCTGCTTCGTTGCATGAGAAATCGCCAGGATGGCTGCCCATGCCAACGCTCTTCTCGCACGGTGCCACCAAGAGCAGCATATCCATGGCGGAGGGATCGAACGCGGCTTGCATCGCTCTGGCGGCGTTATCGTCCGCAACCCAAAAGCTGTCAGCATTGGTTGAGAAAAAGGTCTCACCGAGCAGTGGCAAGGCGCGAGCTATGCCGCCGCCGGTTTCCAGCCGCTCGTCAATCTCTGGTGACAAGGTGATCTCAGGTGCACCTCGGCGTGCTTTGCAATGGGCTTCAATCTGTTCAGGCAGGTAATGCGTGTTGATCACCGCTTGACTGATGCCCGCGTTGACAAAGGTGTCGAGCACGCGGTCCAGCATGGTTTGACCGCCGACCTGCACCAGCGGCTTGGGCAAGGTGTCGGTGATAGGGCGCATACGCGTACCAAGGCCGGCGGCGAGCACCATCACCGGATACATCACGCCACCTCCGGCAAAAGCTGATCGTAGAAAGGCTTCAGCTCGGCCAGCGATGGGTGTGCAAGGCACTGGCGCATATAGTTTTCTACCCGCGGCAAGTGTTTCAGATAGCCAGGCTTGCCGTCGCGGGCGTTGAGGCGGGCAAAGATACCCAGAATCTTCGAGTTGCGCTGGGCGCCCATCAGCGCGACCCGCGCACGCAGCCAGTCAGTGTTCGCGTCAGAGGCTCGGATGTAGGCCTTGATCAGTTGCTCCTGAAGATCGGCGGGGATGGTCACGCGGGCATCCTGCACCAGGGCTGCAACATCATAGGCCAGTGGACCAAGCAGCGCGTCCTGAAAATCGATGAGACCCAGACGCGCCAAGCCCGTTTCCTGATCGCGCCAGATGATGTTGGGTGAGTGATAATCGCGCAGTGTAAGCGTGGTCGGTTCCTCTTCCAGCGATGCCAAGGCCCTTTGCCAGGCGGCGAAAAAGCCTGCCCTGTCAAAATCGGCGGCCTCAACGCCGCGATGCGCAACGTACCAGTCTGGCAACAGCGAAATCTCGGTGAGAAGAACGCCGGTGTCATAGCGGTGAAGGTGATGGGTGCCACCACCAGGAACCGATAGTTCTTCCGGCCAATCAACATCATGAAGTGCGCCAAGCAACTCAGCTGCCGCCTGATATCGCTCTGAATCAGGCGAGCCATCAGCATGCAGGATGGTGTCACCACCCAGATCCTCAATCAGCAGCAAGCCATAGTCGAGATCAGAGGCATGCGTGACCGGTGCCGCAAAGCCTGCTTGGCGCAAGGCCGTGCCGACGGCGGAAAAGGCGTGGACACTTTCGGCCAGATGCACCAACTGGCTGTAGGGTTTAGCATCCTGCTTCAACGCTCCGGTGTCTGGCTGCACGATGGGACCATCGGGTTGGCGGGCCGCATCCATGACAATCAGAGGCGTGTCGATCAATCGCTCATAGCGTCTGGTGGATGCATCGCCGAGCAGGCGTTGGCGATCGGCGCTTTGATGGTTGGCAGCCGTCAGAAATGCACGGATGTCGAGGCTGCGACTGAGTCGATCCAACATGTCTTGCGGCCCGGATAGCGTCGCCTGGCGGGCTGCCTCGCCTCGCATGTCAAATGTCAGTGTGATTGCGCCTGAGAACGCACCCTCTCCGGCTTGCCCAGGCCACTCGACCAAACGGATGGCAGGATCATCGGGATCATCCAGACCCAGCTCCACCATCTCTGAAGGATCGGTGAGACGATAGAGATCGGCGTGGAGCACCGCTGGATCGGCCTCATCATAGCGCTGGACAAGCGTGTAAGTGGGTGAGGGAACTTCCAGGCTCACATCTTTGGCCAGCGTCCGGATGAAACTGCGAGCGAACGTTGTTTTACCGGCGCCCAGATCACCCTCAAGCCGGATCACCCAGCCAGGCGCAGCAACCATCGCGATGTCCTGCGCCAATTGCTCGGTTGCGGTGTCGCCGATAAGCGTGAGAGGGCCAATCATGCCAGATCACTTATCACGGCTGCTTACTCGGCAGCCTGGTCCAGCGGTGCGGTTTCTTCCGGGTCGAGCGGCAGCACGCAACGCACCACGGTGCCGATGCCCTCGCGTGACCAAAGCTGCATGGTGCCGCCATGAAGTTCGACCAACGCACGCGACAGTGTCAGGCCAAGTCCAGCGCCGCTGCCGACCGTGTTTTGTCCTGTTTCAAACGGCTCAAACGCCGCTTTGGCCTGCGCGGCATTCATGCCCCTGCCCTGGTCAATGACCGAAACGACGACGCGGCCATTCTCGCCACCCCTTTCAAGGCGGGTTTTGACGCGCACCTTGCTGCCCGGGCGCGATGACGCCACCGCATTGGAAAGCAAGTTGTAAAGCACCTGACGCATGCGCGTCTCATCAACCACCAGTGTTGCCACGTTTGGATCAAGCGCATGATCGATGGTGATGCCAGCGTCCAGCAAGCGGTCTTTCAGACCCAGCTCAGCATCTTCGACCAGCTTCATCGGCGAGATGGTATCGAGCGACAGCGCCAAGATGCCCGCATCGACCGTCGCCAGATCGAGAATGGAGTCAACCAGCGCGACCAGCGATTGGGTGGAAGAGAGCACGAAGTTCAGGTAGTCGCGCTGGCGTTCGTTCAGTGGCCCGGTTTCTTTGTCATCCAACAGCTGAGCAAAGCCGATGATGGATGTCAGCGGAGAGCGCAGCTCGTAAGACACATGCTTGATGAACGTGGTTTTGATGCGTGCAGCCTCTTCCAGCGCCGCATTGCTTTCGCGCAACGTGTCTTCAATCGCGACCGAGGCGGTTACATCGTTGGCTGTCAGCATTGTGGCACCGCCAGGCAACGGCGTGGCCACCAGGTCGATCACCCGCTCATCGGTAAGGCTCATGCGACTGATGATACCTTCACGTCGCTGACCAAGCGATCCCACCAGCCCCACCAATTGATCGATCACGCGACGGTCGCGCGCCAGGTCGCGGATTGGCCCGGTGATGTCTTTCACATGGGCACCGATTTTGGCCTCGTCCGGGGAGAGTTGCCAAAGCTGGCCAAAGGCGGGGTTTACCAGCTGAAGCCGTCCGTTGGACCCAAACACGGCAACGCCTTCGCGCAAAGCATCCAGCGTGGCGGCACGAACCTGGGTAAGCGCGGTGAAGCGTGACTTTAGCTCCACCTTTTCCGTTTCGTTTTCAAACAACCAGATAGCCCCGCCATCGGCGTTGGGCGCCGTGATCACACGCAAGAACCTGCCATCATGCAATTCCCAATCATCGGTGATCGGTTCGCTGGCCGTGTAAGCGGAGGTGAACTGCTCGCGCCAACCGCGATGATTGCCGCTTTCGGGCATCTGGCGCGTGGATTTGATGTAGGTGAGCACGGTGGATTCATGGGGGTGCTCATCCAAGACGCGACGCTGAAAACCAAAGAGTTCGGCAAACGCTGCGTTGTAGAACGCCACATGCCGTTCAGCGTTGAACACGCACACGGCGGTGTTGAGAGCGTTCAGCATGCGGCCTTGGATCGCGTGCACATTTTGCAAGGCTTGCTCAAAGCGGGTCTGATCGCTGAGCGGCATCGCGTAGCCAGCGGTTACAATCGTTCCAGCTTTCGTGGTTGAGCGCAAATGGACCAAACGGTCGCCGTCGCTGGTTTGCCCAGCATCGGCAGGAAGACTGTCAGCGATGCGGGCGCCATTGGCATGAATGTCATCGACAGCGCTCCATTGTGTCTTACTGCCCACAACGCTGCGCGCCGAAACGATGCCATCAGCGGCTGACTTCACGCCGCGCTGCTTAAACGCATCGTTCGACCATGACACCAAGCCCACCTGATCGGCCGTCCAAACGGGAAAATCAACCGCATTGAGAAGCTGTTTCAGATGATCGCTTTCAGCTTCCAAATTGGCGCAAAGGTGCAGAGCATCGGCAAAATCGCGCTGCAGGCGCGAGAGATCGCGCAGGCGGATAACCAGCCGAGCACCAATCGGCCGTCCATGCACATTGATCAGCGTGCCGCCCTTGGTACGCACATCCAGATCAATGCGTTTGCCCGTTTGGCGCAACTGGTCAACAGCCACGTTAAGCTCTGCCAGATCACCCTCTTCGACCCAACGGTCGAAGTTGGGCAAGTCGTCGGGATGCTCAGGCATGGCCGACTGATCTGCTGGACAGTGAAGAACGATGGGGACACCAGCCTCGCTGAGCATCAAGAGCCCGTCGCCAGAGGTATCGACCAGACTTTGGGTAACATCCAACTCAGCGCGCAAACGGGCAACCACGGCTTGGCTCTCATTGGCCTTGCGGCGGGCGCGGCGAAGGCTGACGAATGCCGAGATCAGCATGACGCCGACGAACAGAGATAAGCCCGTGATGACCGCACCGCCAATGGCCAGCATCGGGGCGGTCGTCAGGCCGTCAAAGGCATGCGTATGGGGAACACCATCCAGATTGGGCGTTTGCGCAAGAGCAGAGCCAATTGGAGCAAGGAGCACAGTGGACATGGCCGTGGTTGCACGCAGAGTTGCTGACCGCAAAATCCCTGCACTGGTGTGTTGACCCGCCATGCTTGTCCTGTCTTGGCCTGTCTCGTTCTGGCTGTCTTAAAGACCCGCCTCAGCCCTCGTGACCCACGGCATGTGCCGTCGAATCACTGACAAGGTACAAGCAGGTGGACTCCTGTGGGGAGTGAACAAAGCAAAAACAAAAAAACCGCCGCCACAAAAGTGGCGACGGATTTTGTATTCCATCGTGCTGACGCTTAGGTCAGGTGTGAACTTTAGTACCGGTAGGCTTCGCCTTTGAACGGACCTTCAGGCTTCACGCCGATGTATTCGGCTTGCTCGTCAGAAAGCTTTGTCAGCTCCGCGTTGAGCTTGCCGAGGTGGAGTTTGGCCACCTTCTCGTCGAGGTGCTTCGGCAGCACATAGACTTTGTTTTCATATTGATCGCCACGCGTCCAAAGCTCGATCTGAGCGAGCGTTTGGTTGGCAAACGAGGCCGACATGACAAAGCTTGGATGGCCCGTCGCGTTGCCGAGGTTCACCAGACGGCCTTCTGAGAGCAGGATCATACGTTTCTCATCGGGGAACTCGATGAGATCAACCTGCGGCTTGACGTTCTTCCATTTGAAGTTCTTCAGACCCGCCACCTGAATCTCATTGTCGAAGTGGCCGATGTTGCAGACGATGGCCATATCTTTGAGATCGCGCATGTGATCGACGGTGAGTACATCTTTGTTGCCCGTGGCCGTCACCACAACATCAGCGCGTGGGGCCGCATCTTCCATGGTGACCACTTCAAAACCGTCCATAGCGGCCTGGAGAGCACAGATCGGGTCGACTTCTGTGACCAGAACACGGGCTCCAGCGCCAGCTAGTGACTGGGCAGAGCCTTTGCCGACGTCGCCATAGCCACAGACGATGGCCACTTTACCTGCCAACATCACATCGGTGCCGCGACGGATGGCATCCACCAAGCTCTCGCGACAGCCATACTTGTTGTCGAATTTTGACTTGGTGACCGAGTCATTGACGTTGATGGCCGGGAAAGGCAGCTCGCCTTTTTCCTGGAGCTGATAAAGACGCATCACGCCAGTGGTGGTCTCTTCCGACACGCCCTGAATGTTGGCTTTGACCTTGGAGTAGAAGCCAGGCTCCTTGGCAAGACGCTTCTTGATCTGGGCAAAGAAGTACTCTTCTTCCTCACTTTGCGGGTTATCGAGCACCGATGGGTCGTTCTCAGCCTTCGCGCCGAGCAGCACCAGCATGGTGGCATCGCCGCCATCATCGAGGATCATATTGGCCGTTTCGCCATTGCCCCAGTCGAGGATGCGATCGGCATAGTCCCAATACTCTTCCAGGGTCTCACCTTTGGTCGCAAACACCGGAATGCCCTTCGCCGCGATGGCGGCGGCCGCATGATCCTGGGTGGAGAAGATGTTGCAGGAAGCCCAGCGAACTTCAGCGCCAAGCGCCACAAGCGTTTCGATCAAAACTGCCGTCTGGATCGTCATGTGCAGCGAACCTGCGATGCGCGCCCCTTTCAGCGGCTGCGCGTCGGCATACTCCTCGCGGCAGGCCATCAGACCCGGCATCTCGGTTTCAGCTATATCGAGCTCGGTGCGGCCCCAATCGGCGAGGCTGATGTCTTTGACGATGTAATCGGTCATGGAGAATCCTGCAGGTGATGGAAATCGGCACGGCCCGCTTGACGAGCCATCATGGCGAGCGTGTAGCACCAAGCCCTTACCGATGCAATGCAGATATAAAGATGTCTTTATATTATCAGCCTGGCGTGGTTAGTCGATGTTTAAGGAACCGATCAATCGCCTCGCGCAGCAAGTCGGGGCTGTCAAAATGCAACATGTGTCCACCGGGCAGCGTTGCAAACTCACTGCCTGCAATATGGCGGGCCGCAAGCTTGGCTCCATGATGCGTGGCGCGATTGTCTTGACCAACAACAACCAGCGTCGGCACCAGCACTGTGTTCAAATGACGGCGCCCGTCATAGTGCCCGGCTGCTTGCATAGCCGCGATCAATCCCGCGCGGCTATGTTGGCTCAGTTGCTTTTTGACTTCTTGTTTGGTGGCAGCTTTCTGGCTTTGGCCTGCAGGCGAGGTTAGAAGCGACATTGGCAAGACACGCATAAGTCCACTGGCAAGCATTGCGGTTAGCCTACCTGAAATCCGGTCTCGCACTGTTGGCACAGATTCGACCATCACCAGAGCAGCGACTTGAAGCTCGCGGCGTGCCGTTAGCTCCAACGCGACCATCCCACCCAGCGAATGTCCGATCAAAACACTGCCCCTTGGTATGTGCGGGGCCAACTGATCTGCGTAGCTCTCAACACGGGGCGGATAAACGGGGGCGGCTGATCCATGGCCAGGCAAATCAAGTGCGATTGCCTTTGGAAGCCCTTTGACAACATATCGAAAGGTGGAGGCCGACATACCCGCTCCATGTAGCCAAATGCTGGGGTAAGCAAACAGAGGGGAAGAGGCCGTTGATTGCTTTACCCCGTCGATCACAACGCTGTCGGTTTGCACGCGTTTGGCTCCTTACATCTTTGGCCTCCTTGGCGATGACATTGGGGCTTTTTTGGGAGCAGCCACGCCCATAGATGGCGACCGCCAGATAATGACGGCGCTGTACTTGTTCAGCCCATGTTCAAGAGAAAACCCGCGCTCCGTTTCCAGAGCGCGGGCTGATTTCAGGTCCGCCGCGATGATCGCTGGGGTTTAAGCTAGGCCATCAAAGAGCGCCGTCGATAGGTAGCGCTCTGCAAAGCTTGGAATGATCACCACAATATTCTTGCCAGCGTTTTCTGGCTTCTGCCCCTGGCGAATGGCGGCGGCCAGAGCAGCGCCAGAGGATATACCGACCGGCAGGCCTTCCAGGCGCGCAACGTGGCGCGCGGTTTCAAGCGCTTCATCGTTGGAAACAGTGGCGACTTCATCATAGACGCTGGTGTTGAGCACACCTGGTACAAAGCCAGCGCCGATGCCCTGGATCTTGTGCGGGCCAGGATTGCCGCCGGAAAGCACTGGAGAATCCTCCGGTTCAACGGCAACGACATGCAGGTTGGGCAAGCGTGGTTTCAGCACTTCGGAGACACCAGTGATCGTGCCGCCGGTGCCGATACCTGAGACCAGGATGTCGATCTCACCCTTGGTGTCGTTCCAGATTTCTTCAGCCGTCGTTTCACGGTGAATTTGCGGATTGGCCGGGTTCTCAAACTGCTGCGGAATGAGCGCCCCAGGGATTTCAGCTGCCAATTCGTCAGCCCGAGCGATGGCGCCCTTCATGCCCTTGGCCGCTTCGGTCAGTTCCAGTTCCGCGCCGAGCAGGGCCAACATTTTGCGACGCTCAATAGACATGGATTCTGGCATCACCAGGATCAGCCGTACACCACGCTGCGCCGCAGCAAAGGCCAGTGCGATGCCGGTGTTGCCAGACGTTGGTTCCACCAGAACCGTATCGTCTTTCAACTTGCCCTGCTCAGCAAGGCTGTCGAGCATGGCAACGCCAATACGATCTTTCACCGAGGCGATGGGATTGAAGAATTCAAGCTTGGCCAAAATGTTGGCGCCAACGCCTTTGTCCTTAGCAAGCTTATCCAAGCGCACCAGCGGCGTATCGCCAATGGTGTCGGTGATGGAGCCAAAAATGCGGCCCCGACCGGGTGTGTGGCTTTCAGTTTCGTTGGTTTTCAGTGCGGTCACGCTCATGACGGGTTCCTTCGCAGCTATCCTGAATTCGATTGGCCGCAATATACCGTCGCTGATCCCTTGCTACGAGGGATAGCCATGCATGGCTAAGAACAGCCTTAGAAGATCATTCTGCCGAACGCCTAATGCGCAAAACGATACTGCGCGCGATAGGGAGATTGTGGCTGCCAAGTGCACTTTATTGGGTGCCAGTCGACCCAAACCCGCCAGCACCACGGTCTGTCTGTGTCAGCGTATCCGCAGATTCAAAAACAGCCTGCACCACCGGCGCAACAACCATCTGAGCGATACGCATACCCCGCTCAACGGTGAAGGGATGGGCACCATGATTGATGAGGATAACGTGGATCTCACCGCGATAGTCGGCATCCACAGTCCCCGGCGTGTTGAGCACGGTGACGGCATGTTTGGCAGCCAAACCTGAGCGTGGACGCACCTGCGCTTCAAACCCTGAGGGCAAAGCGATCTGCAGCCCCGTTGGAATGAGGGCGTGTGCACCAGGCGCGATAACATGCTCGGCCTCAACAGCGGCCCGTAGATCAGCACCGGCGGCCAGTGAGGTTTCATAGGAGGGCAGAGGTAAGTCTTGTGCATGCGGCAAGCGCTGAACGAGAACGTTAGGCATGAACGATGCCTGTCAAATCGTCTGCCAAACGCGCAATCAGCTTCTTCGCCACATCGTGTTTGCTCATGGTTGGCCAGGGTTCAGAGCCATCGCGGGTAAGAAGCGTGACGGTGTTGGCATCGCCTCCCATCACGCCACCCAATGCCTTGCCCTCGGGTGGCGCGACATTGTTGGCGACAATGTAGTTGGCGTTTTTGCGCACCAGCTTGTCACGCCCATGCGTCTCCATGTCGGCGGTCTCGGCGGCAAAGCCCATCACCAAACGCGGACGGTTGGCGCCCATCGCGATGGTTTTCAAAACGTCAGGATTTTCGACAAGTTTCAGTGCTGGCGGGCCTGACCCATCTTTTTTCATTTTGCCGTTGCTGGGTTCCGCAACACCCCAATCGGCGACGGCAGCGGCGAAAATGCCGATATCAGCAGGCAGAGCGGCCTGGGTGGCCTTCAGCATTTCTTGCGCCGTTTGCACACTCACCCGGTCGACGCCCGTGGGCGCTTCAAGTTTGGTGGGCCCTGAGACCAACGTCACCTTTGCCCCGGCCTCATAGGCGGCTTTGGCGAGCGCATATCCCTGTTTGCCTGAGGATCGATTGGCAATGTAGCGCACCGGGTCAATCGGCTCATGGGTCGGGCCAGCCGTGATAACCACATGTTTGCCAGCAAGCAGCCCTTTGGAACGGTCAGGCGCAAAGTGCGCTTCAACAGCCATGGCGATGTCCATCGGCTCGGCCATGCGTCCAACACCGCTTTCACCGGTCTCAGCCATTTCGCCGGCCTCGGGGCCGATAAAAGCGATGCCATCACTTTGAAGCGTTTGGGTATTGCGCCTGGTGGCGGGGTGATCCCACATTTTGGGGTTCATCGCCGGGGCAATCAGCACATCAGCGGTCGTTGCGAGCAGCACGGTGCTTGCCAGATCGTCGGCCAAGCCATGCGCCATCTTGGCCATGAAGTCAGCAGTGGCGGGCGCAACAACCACCAGGTCAGCCTCGCGGGCCAGACGGATATGGCCGATATCCTGCTCGGCGTCGCGATCCCAAAGCTCGGTGAAAACAGGCTCGCCGGAAATGGCGCCGAGTGTCATAGGGGTGATGAAGCTGGCGGCCCCCTTGGTCATCACCACGCGCACGCGAGCGCCGCGCTCGCGCATCCGACGCACCAGGTCCGGTGTCTTGTAGGCGGCGATGCCACCGGTGATGACAAGGAGAACGGTCCGGCCAGAAAGGGTTTGTTCAACTAGCATGGGTTGTCTTTTTGCTCTGTTCCTTTGGAACAACCGCAGGGCTCGTGCATCCGACGCAGCAGGTCCGGTGTCTTGTAAGCGGCGATGCCACCGGTGATGACAAGGAGAATGGTCCGGCCAGAAAGGGTTTGATCAATCAGCATAGGTGAGGTGTAGCCAGATCGTTTGGTGTTGTCACCGGCCATGACGACAAGCCTCAGTCCACGATGGCCACGATCGTGAAGGCGATGATGCCAAGCGTAACGATGATCGGCCAAGCATCGACTTTGGTTTTGGCATGGGTCGCGACTGTGGTTGGGTCAGCTGGATCAAGTGCTTTTAACACCCGCTCCACCCGATGCAGCACATCGGGTGCATCGGTCGCCAGGCGCGCTAAGGTCGAGACTGCTTTGGCGGCATTCTCAGCCTGGCGTACCGGTGAAAGGTTGCTGCGGATCCAGCCGGAAACCACAGGATCGGCGGTTTTCCATATATCAAGGTTCGGATCGAGAGATCGCGCCACACCTTCAACCACCACCATAGTTTTTTGAAGCAAGATCAGTTGCGGCTGGGTGCGCATGTCAAAGAGATCGGTGACCTCAAAGAGTTGGGTCAGAAGGCGACCCATGGAAATTTGCGACGCATTGCGACCATGGATCGGTTCGCCAATTGCCCTGAGAGCTTGCGCAAAGCTGTCGACATCGTGATGGGCAGGCACATAGCCAGCCTCAAAATGAACCTCGGCTGTGCGACGGTAGTTGCGGGTGATGAAGCCAAAAAGAATCTCGGCCAAAAACCGGCGTTCTGCTTGGCCAAGGCGTCCGGTGATGCCAAGATCCACCGCGACGAGCGTGCCGTCGGGTTCCACGAACAGATTGCCGGGATGCATATCGGCATGAAAAAACCCATCGCGCATCGCGTGGCGCAAGAAAGACTGCATCACCAATGCGCCGAGTTTTTCCAAATCATGGCCATCATTACGAATGCCATCGACATCGGAAAGCTTGCGACCCTCGATCCATTCAATGGTCATGACCTGCGAACTGGAATGATCCCAATCGACCGAAGGAACGCGGAATCCTTCGTCATCTTTGGTGTTCTCGGCCATTTCGGCGAGCGCCGCGGCTTCCAGACGCAAATCCATCTCCAACCGCACCGACGCAGCCAATGTGTCGACCACCGCGACGGGTCGAAGGCGGCGCAGCGCGGGCGTGGTGCGTTCCAGCAATGTTGCGGCGACATAGAAGGTGGAAAGATCGCGGGCGAACCGGGCTTGGACGCTTGGGCGCAGCACTTTGACGGCGACGGGCTTGATGCTGCCGGTATCTGGATCACGGATCATCGCCTTGTGCACTTGCGCAATGGAAGCAGCAGCAAGCGCAGGCTCAATGCTTTCAAAAACCTCATCTTGCGGTCGGCCCAACGCTTCGGTGATGCGTGCCTTGGCTTCGTCGAGCGGAATGGACGGCAGGCGATCCTGCAAGGTTTCCAGATCGCGGGCGACGGCCATCCCAACCAAATCGGGACGGGTCGCCAAGAACTGGCCGAGCTTGATGTAAGAGGGGCCGAGACGTGCCAGAGCGGTCGAGATGCGATCGGCGCGGGTGGCCGCCTGATTGCGACGCGCGATCATATTGGCCAAGCGCAATGGCAGGTGCGCGGGCGGCGGCGTTAGCTCGATCTCCATGCCGGAAAAAACGCCTTCGCGCGCCATAACGAACCCAGCGCGGGCAAGGCGGTAAAGGGCTGCAACAGTGCCAAACATACGCTAGAGCTTCACACCTGTGTGCAAGACGGCGATGCCACCGGAATAGGGCGTGGCTTCGACCTTCGCGAACCCAGCATCCTCAATCATGCGAGCAAAGCGCACCTTGTTGGGGAACTTGCGGATCGATTCCACCAGATATTGATAGCTTTCCTGGTCTCCGCTCACGAGACCGCCCAGCTTGGGGATCACATTGAAGGAGTAGGCGTCGTAAATCGCATCCAAACCGGGCACATCGACCTTGCTGAACTCCAGACACGCAAACTTCCCACCTGGCTTGAGCACGCGATAGGCCTCAGCAAGGGCCTTGTCGATCCGTGGCACGTTGCGAATGCCAAAAGCGATTGTGTACGCGTCGTAAGCGCTGGACTCTTGGGCGAGTTCCTCAGCATTGCCTTCAAGGAAGGTCACATTGTCGGCCAGCCCACGCTTCTGTGCTCGCTCGCGCCCGACGTCCAGCATCGAGGCGTTGATATCAACGACATCGACCTGTGCATGCTTGCGGGAGGCTTCAACCAAGCGAAACGCGATATCACCTGTGCCGCCAGCAACATCGATGCTGCGCCAAGGGCGGCCGGACTTGCGTGGACGAATGCGCGCCACCATCGCATCTTTCCAGGCACGGTGAAGAAAGCCCGACATCAGGTCGTTCATCAGGTCGTAGCGACCGGCGACCTTGTGAAAGACTTCGTCGACGAGTGGTTGTTTTTCATCCACCTCAACGTGGCGGTGACCGAAGCTTGAGCCTATATCGCTCACGACTGTTTCCTTGACTGTTGCGATGGTCTTTTCGCCCCGTTCTCTTGGAACGACCGCTCAAAGACTATACTCCACCACTTCATACCCAAGGGCGCTGGCGAGCGCTATGCCAAGAGATGGCTCAATTGCCGCATGATGAATCCTTACTCTGTCAGCTGTCCGATCGCCTGGTGATGTATGCCTGAATTGCCCGAAGTTGAAACCGTTCGCCGGGGCCTCGCTCCGGCGCTGGAAGGTGCCAGGATCATATCAGCCGACGTGCGGCGGCCGGACCTACGGTTCCCCTTTCCCGATGGCTTGAAAGCTCTCCTTGAAGGCGCGCAGATCACCGCACTCACGCGACGCGCAAAGTATCTTCTAATCGAGTTGGACCGTGGCACCACGCTGATCGCGCATCTGGGCATGTCGGGGAGTTATAGGGTGGTCGCGCGTCAAGCGGTCGTTCCTTCAGACATTGGAAAGATGGGGAACGGAGCGGACGCGCGAAAGAAGGATTTTATACCTGGCATCTTCCATCACGAGCGCTCAACGCTTGGCGCACATGACCATCTTGTGCTTGAGGTCGAGGGCGGAGCCGTTAGCCCAGCAGAGGTGATCTACAATGATCCACGTCGCTTTGGTTTTGTGCTCGCAGCGCCCACAGCGCAGCTTCATGAACACCCTTTTCTGGCCGATCTTGGACCAGAGCCGCTGGGCAACGCGCTGACACCCGAGCACCTGGCGGACCGTTTCGCTGGTAAGCGCGCGCCACTTAAAGCTGCCCTGCTTGACCAGAAGAACATTGCTGGGCTTGGCAACATCTATGTCTGCGAGGCGCTGTCGCGCGCGCATCTGTCGCCCAAAAGACTGGCAGGAACGCTTGTCACCAAGAAGGGCGTGCCAACCCAAAGGCTGGTGACCCTGACCCAAGTCATCCGCGATGTTATTGGCGAGGCAATAGACGCCGGAGGGTCGAGTTTGCGCGATCACAAACAAACTGACGGTTCTTTGGGCTATTTCCAACACAGCTTCTCGGTTTATGACCGCGAGCATGCCGCCTGCCCAACGCCCACCTGTCGCGGGACAGTCAAACGTATTGTTCAATCAGGACGTTCAACCTTTTATTGCCCAACCTGCCAGCGCTAACGAACCTGCTTCCACCATCACGCAAGGACCCATCCATGGCCTATGAGACCATTCTCGTCGACAAGCGCGACCATGTTCTGCTGATCACACTCAACCGCTCCTCGGCGCTCAACGCGCTGAATGCACAAATGATGGGTGAGATATCAGCGGCTCTTGCTGAGGCCGATGGGGATCCGCGTATCGGGGCCAGCGTGGTCACTGGCTCAGAGCGCGCTTTTGCAGCTGGTGCCGACATCAAAGAAATGGCCGAGCTGAGTTTCCCGCAAAGCTTCGTGGAAGACTATGCCGCCAGCTACGAGGCCATCGCGCAGACCCGCAAGCCCATCATCGCAGCCGTTGCGGGCTATGCGTTGGGCGGGGGCTGTGAGCTTGCGATGATGTGCGACATCATTATTGCCGCTGACACCGCAAAGTTCGGCCAACCGGAGATTACACTCGGCATTATCCCCGGCATTGGCGGCACGCAGCGCCTGGTACACGCGGTGGGCAAAGCCAAGGCAATGGATTTGGTGCTGACCGGGCGAATGATGGAAGCCGAGGAGGCTGAAAGTGCAGGCTTGGTTGCCCGTGTGGTGCCCGTCGACGATCTGCTCGACACAGCGTTGGACGCGGCTGAAAAGATCGGTGAGATGTCGAACGCTGCCACGATGATGGCCAAGGAGGCCGTGAACCGCGCTTTTGAGGTGCCATTGGCAGAAGGATTACGGTTTGAGCGTCGCGCTTTCCAAAGCCTCTTTGCCACTGAGGATCAGAAAGAAGGTATGGAGGCCTTCATCGAAAAGCGTTCCGCGCAATTCAAACAACGCTAAACCTTGTTTGAACCATACGCGTTGGCTCCATTCCTGCCGAACAACGGCCGTTCTCTTGACTTCTCTCCCTCAAAGCCGTAGGTGCCCGCATCCCTTGGCACATCCGCCTCGGGATCGCTGGATGTGAGCTTTATTAGCCGCGTCCCCCGCAATGGACAGCAAGAGCCAGCCGGGATTTTCAGCGCAACACCGTGCCAAACACGAGGACAGTATGGCCAACACCGTTTCCGCCAAAAAGGCGGTGCGCAAGATCGCGCGCAAAACAGCGATCAATCGTGACCGTAAAAGCGCCATGCGCACCCAAATCCGCCGCGTTGATGAAGCCATCGCCGCTGGCGACCAGGCTGCTGCTGAAGCGGCCCTGAAGGACGCACAGCCTTTGATTATGCGTGCTGCCAATCGCGGGATCGTTCATAAAAACGCAGCGTCACGCAAAGTTTCGCGCCTCGCCAAACAAGTAAAAGCGATGGGATCGGCGGACGCGTAAAGGACAACATCCTTAGGTTGTTCTGAATGCATTTTTGCTCTTTTGACGAGAATAAGGGGTCGCTTAATACAAGCGGCCCCTTTTTTCATTCTATGACCCTTTTGGTTGACGCAACGCCATGTCGATTGTGTTCTAGGCTGCCTGTCAGTAAAAACCGGTTTGGAGTGCAAAATTTCGTAAGCCGGCTTTTTAACTTTTGTTGGCGTTTAACCTCCAACGTTTTGACCAACTCTAGATTTTTTTTCATTAATTTCAATATGATGAATCATAGACCCTTTTTTGTTTTTCATCACAAAAGTGTAATATAAGGCTGATTCAGCACCATTTTTGAGAAAAAAAGGGCCCTCTGCCAATCGCCGAAAAAACTCCTTCGAAGACCCTGCCAGGAAAAAAAGACGTAGAGTCAAAGCGTTTGCAAATGATGGCCTGAAAAAGGCTTGCCTGGAACGCCAGCAGCCAGACGAGTCAAGCGAAAAGAGTCATTTTTTCAGCCTTGCGCTGGAGCCCTAGCAAGGTCTAGAAAAGTTTTATCGACGGCACTCGCCGAAGACCATCCGCAGAACAAAGCAATGATTTGCTGCTCTTCAAACTCCGGTTCGAAGAATGATACTTTATTGCCAAAATATATGTTTGCGGTTGTCGTGATTGTTTACCTGCTGCGTGCAGTAATTTTGAGGCTATATTCCTTTGTTCTAACCTCGACCAAATTGGTCATTCGACTGAATGTCAGTGGCAATTTAGGTGAAGGTGAACAAGACGATGCCTTAGAAACTATGCTCGCAGCAATGACCGAGGACTGGGCCAACACATCGTCCAAAACACGGTCAGGGACCAAAGCGCATCTTTCTAAGGTGAGCGGATGGCGAAAAAAACAATCAGCGAAGAACTGTCGATGGGTTGGTCGCTGGCCGTAGGGGCACGGCTGCGACAAGGGGCGTGAGTAAGAAGGTCTGAGCAGAAGCACCATGAGGGGTGCTCGCTGATGAAGGCCTTCTGATGTTCATGTCCTAACCTGAAGACCTGGCTTGGCGGTATCGTTTGGCCGGTGTGTGCGTGAGGTGAGGCAGGTGGTTATGTGGCCACCATGCTTTCAAACGTTCCATCGGTTGTCGGCGCGGCAAGTCTTGAACAACAAGGCCGCGGCGGCCGATGGAGGGACCTTAACGATGGCATGCATGGAACTCTGTGTTCAAAATTCTATCCCGACACCCTGTCTTAGCGCCTCGCCGGCGCTTACGTGTTCGTTCTTCCCGACATCACCTTGTGCAGCAGCCAACCATCGCGTCGCCAGCCACATCAACAGTGTGCCTCCCGATGATACGCATGCAAGCAGAGCACCGCAGGGACGGCTTGCAGGCCGCTTGCTCGCGGCACGATAGCCTGCTTGCGCAAAGCCTGCGGTGACCTGATCACCCCCCTCTCCGATACTCCCCCCCCCTTGTTGTTTGCGAGTGCAGCGCGCCCAGACCGTCTGCACTCAACGTCAACGACCATGATTACGCTGGACTTTACCGACCGATGACCCTGCCATCCTCTCACTCTTCCACCTCATCAAATGCGTCTTTGCTGTCGCCGACTGCTAGCGTCGCCTCCCAAAACCATCTCAATCAAAAGGACATTCAATCCATGACCGTTTTGCCTGAACTCATCTAATGCGCGTGAGCAGGATGAGCGAGGCAAGCGTCACTGGCAGCGTGTGCAGGCGCGCTTGCGCGCTGAGTTAGGTGAGGATGTTTACTCGTCGTGGTTTTCCAGTGCGATGTTCGAGTCGGCCAAAAACGGTCACGTGGAATTGTCGGTCGCCACACGGTTTTTGAAGCATTGGATTGAGCACAATTTCGGCGAACGCCTGCTGGAACTTTGGACGATCGAAGACGAGGCGATTGAACGCTACACCATTCACGTGCGCACCAATGGCGCCCGGCGGATTGCCAAGCTTGGCTCCACCGCTGAAACAAAGGCTGCGCAGGGTGGCTCCGCTGCCCCAAATTCGTCTGCCGAGCTGACAGCATCGGGGCACATGGGCACTCAGCACACCAAAACCACCGCCAGCGATGGTGGCTTTGGTGGCAAAACATCGACACGGGCGACACTGACATCAACAACACGACCTGTGGGCGATGCTGGCGTAAATGAGACAGGTGATCATGGCGCCAATGGCACACCGCTCGACACGCGCTACACGTTTGCCTCGTTTGCCGTTGGCGAAAGCAACCAGTTTGCGTTCCGGGCGGCCCGCGAATTGGCGCGTGAAGGTTCGGTTCTTGGCTGCAAGGTGTTGTTTGTACGCGGTGGCGTTGGTCTTGGTAAAACACACCTTTGCCAGGCCGTGGCCGCTGAACTGCATGATTGTGGCAAACGCACGCTCTATCTAACAGCTGAGCAGTTTATGCGAGATTTCGTCATCTCGCTGAAATCACGGTCAGCCGTCGATTACAAAGAAGCGCTGGCGGCCATTGATGTGCTGGTGGTGGACGATATTCAATTTCTCTCCGGTCCGGTGATCCAAGGTGAATTCTGTCATGTGATCAACACGCTGATCGATGCGGGCAAGACTCTTGTGGTGGCTGCCGACCGGGCGCCGGCAGCCCTCGACAGCATTGATGTGCGCATGCAGTCGCGCCTTTCTTCAGGGCTTGTGGTTGAAATAGCCTCCATGGACCGCGCTGTGCGCCGAGCGCTGCTTGACCGCCGTCGCGCCACTTACCAGGCCGAGGGCGGTCAGGCCGATATCGCCGATGCGGTGCTGGACAAAGTTGCCGATCTCATCACCACCAATGGACGCGACCTTGAGGGAGCTTTCAATCGAATTATCGCTGAAATCGGCCTCAACAACGCGCCAGTTACAGAGCAAAGCGTGGCCTCCTGCATTGGCTTTCTGCTTTCCAACGCTGAAACGCCAAGAGTGAAAATCGAAGATATTCAGCGAGCCACCGCCTTACAATTTGGTCTGACCAAGACCGACCTGCTCTCCCACCGCCGCACCAAGCAAATCGTCGGGCCGCGTCAAATTGCGATGTATCTTGCCAAGGTGATGACCGTGCGCTCATTGCCCGACATTGGGCGCCGGTTTGGCGGGCGAGACCACACGACCGTTCTGCATGCGGTGCGCAAGATCGAAAAAGAACTGCAAACCGATGCAAGCCTGCAAAAGGTGGTTGAAGCGCTCAAAAGTGCGATTCTATCGCAAAGCTAGAGCTCAGTTCTCCCGCCATCCGCTGGCGGATGTGCACTGTGTGCGCTTGTCCCAACCGATGTACGGCCAGCATCTGTGCAAGAGTGGACAAGCCAGCCTGCCCAACGGCCCGTTTGGCTTGCAATGTGGCCTGAAGCGCTCCCATATAGGCGCAAGGCCCTTCGCTTGATTTGGGATGGATGCGCTTTGGATCCTCTCGGGCAGCGAGGGCTTTGGTGTCTGGTGAGCTGAGCGTTCGTTGCTCCGGCCCAGACACATCGTGTGTTGCTTTCGTTGGTATGATGGGTCCGGGCTATGAAGTTCTCTCTTGATCGCACTCCGTTTTTGCGCGCGCTGGCGCGTGTTCACCGTGTGGTGGAACGCCGCAACACGATCCCCATTCTTGCCAACGTCCTGCTGGATGCCGCTGATGGCGCGCTGCGGCTAAAGGCTACCGACCTCGACCTCGAAGCTTCAGAAAGCCTGCCCGCCATGGTCGAGCAGGCTGGTGCCACCACCGTGCCCGCGCACATGCTCTATGATATTGTGCGCAAGCTGCCAGATGGGGCGCAGGTTGAAGTGGATATGCGCGGCGAAACCACGCTTCTGGTTCAAGCGGGCAGGGCGCGCTTTGAACTCCAGGCTCTGCCGAAGTCTGACTTCCCCGATTTGACCGCGGGCCAGTTCACCCATGTGTTTCAGGTCGCATCGGGTGATCTGCGCCGCTTGATCGAGCGCACGCAGTTTGCGATCTCAACCGAAGAAACGCGCTATTATTTGAACGGCATTTTCCTGCACTCGATTGATGTCGATGGCAGCTTGAAGCTACGCGCCGTTGCAACCGATGGTCACCGCTTGGCCAAGACCGAAACCGAAGCGCCGTCCGGCTCTGATGGGATGCCTGGCATTATCGTGCCACGCAAAACAGTGGGCGAGTTGCTCAAGCTGTTGGAAGGGCATGACGGCGAAGCCTCCGTTGAGCTTTCCGAGACAAAAATCCGCGTCACCATCGATGCCGTCGTGCTGACCTCTAAGCTTATCGACGGGACGTTCCCCGATTATGCGCGCGTGATCCCGCAGGCCAATGACAAGGCGCTGGACGTGGATCGTCCTGCCTTTTCCGCAGCGGTGGATCGCGTTTCGACCGTTGCCTCCGAACGTGGTCGTGCGGTGAAACTGGCCATGGGCGATGGCAAGCTGACCCTGACAGTCACCAATCCGGATTCAGGTTCGGCGACCGAAGAACTGGTGGTCGATTATTCCGGTGATCCGCTGGAGATCGGCTTCAACGCGCGTTACCTGATGGACATTGCTGGGCAGCTTGAAACTGACAATGCGCGTTTCATGCTTGCCGATGCAGGCGCGCCGACCCTGGTCCAAGATGCTGATGGGTCAGACACGCTTTACGTTCTGATGCCCATGCGCGTTTAGGGCCCTATCATGCAGGCCGGGCCGCGGATCACGCGGCTCACGCTGACCAGCTTTCGCAATCACGCGCGTACCGATCTTCGTTTCACAGAACCATTGGTCGCCTTCACCGGGCCTAACGGCGCGGGCAAAACCAATATTCTTGAGGCCATAAGCCTGCTCTCGCCTGGCCGAGGTTTGCGCCGGGCGAAGCTTGCCGACATGTGTTCATCGGACGGCGCTGGTGGTTTTGCGGTTTCGGCTGAGTTGGTACCGATGGATCATGAAGAAGGTGATGATCCGATCACCATCGGAACCGGGATCACTGCGCCCGATACAAGCAGCCGCGAGGTGCGTATCGACAAGGTGCCGGCCAAATCATCCGATGCTTTGTTGGAGCATCTTATCTGTCTGTGGCTAACACCAGCGATGGACGGCCTTTTTACCGGTGGGACGAGTGATCGGCGGCGCTTTTATGATCGCATGGTCATGGCCTTACACCCGACCCATGGGCGCACAGCAACGCGTTTTGAAACGGCCATGCGCGCGCGCAACAAGATGATGGATGAAGGGGTGACCGATCCGGTGTGGTTCGAGGGTGTTGAGGCTCAGATGGCCGAAGCTGGAGCGGCCATGCAAGCAGCCCGGCTTTCCACGCTCAGCCTGCTCAAACAGGCAATCGAGGAGGCACGCGGGGCCGTTTCGGCGTTCCCCCACGCGGTGCTTGATCTGGCGGGGTTTGATATCAGTGATGAGCAAGTCTATCGCGCCAGACTGGCAGAGGGGCGCCACCGGGATCGGGCCGCTGGACGAACCCTTGAGGGACCACACCGGGCAGATCTTCTCGTGCGCCATGGGCCGAAAGATGTTGAGGCCAAGCTCGCATCTACAGGTGAACAAAAAGCGCTGTTGATCGGGCTGGTTCTCGCCCAAGCGCGCCTGGTAAAGCGCGAAACCGGACGCGCGGCCATTTTGCTGCTTGATGAGATTGCGGCCCATCTGGATGAACGTCGGCGCACGGCCTTGTTTGCTCTTTGCACCGATCTGGGCGGGCAGACCTTCATGACAGGCACCGACAGAGCCTTGTTCGAGAGCCTGCCTGATGATGCTGACCAGTTTGAGGTGCGCGATGGAACTGCGACACCATGGTCATTTACGTAAAGGGCTATGCACGTAAGACTTGCATCGCCTCAGCAAGCCTGGTTTGCCCAACGTATGTTCCAAGTTCTGCGCCTTTTTGATGTTCGGCTGGCCGTTTGCCTGCTTTTCACGTTGGGTTTGCTCGCCTCAACGCTTGTCCATAGCTCAGCGCATGGTGCTTTTGGTGTGGCCTTGGACAATGAAATCTCCACCACACAGAACGCGGATGGCCAGTGGCTGCGCGGCGTGCGTTTTGTCGATGGCTCGCTGATGTGGCTGTGCATCAACGCATTGGGCGATGGCACAGAACCGAGCCGGGATTGCCCGGGCTGCGTTGGCTTTGCGCTTTCCATCGGGCCGACAGCGCCAGAGCCGGCCTGGCTGGCTGAGAAGCGCTCAACGGCTTTTCAGCCGGTCGCGCATGCCGACCGCCCCAACGAACTGACCTTCCTGACCAGTCTTGGCCAGCGTGCACCCCCTCATCTGACAGCCTGAATTTCCAACATTTTGTTATCGTCCGAGCGCTGCCAAACATATTCGTGCGCTGCGGACCTATTGTCAGGTGACTCATGACCGATATCACTGTTTCAGGCGCCTCCGCGTCTGCCTCGCCGCGCGCCAGCGGCCTTTATCGCGCCGTTTGGAAATGGCACTTTTTCGCTGCCCTGTTTGTCCTGCCTTTCATGGCGATGCTCTCGCTGACCGGCGGCATCTATCTCTTTGATCGCCAGATCGAAGAGGTCATCTACGAGGATCGCCTCAACGTGACCCCTATCGGGGAGCCGGCAAGCTTTGAAGCGCAAAGCGCGCTCGTCGAGGCAGAGCTTGATGGCGGACGCATTCGATCCTTTCTTCTGCCCACCGATGAAACCCGCGCCACCGTCTTTGAAGTACAGGACGCTGATCGGGTGCGCTCTTATGTTTGGGTGAACCCTTATGGGCCGACCGTTCTGGCGATGGAGGAGCGCGACTCCACATTGATGCGCATGGTGCGGAAATTTCACGGCGAGCTTCTGCTTGGCTCGACCGGCACCAAAGTTGTCGAACTGGCAGCTCATTGGACCGTCGTCCTGCTGATCACAGGCGTCTATCTCTGGTGGCCGCGTGGCAACCGCTCGCTGGCACGTGCGCTATGGCCAGATTTCTCACAAAGAGGCCGGGCGTTTTGGCGTGACATCCACCGTACGGTTGGGATCTTTGCAGCGATCCTCATTACACCGATCCTAATCTCCGGCCTTCCTTGGACAGATGTTTGGGGCGGTGGCCTTTCTCAGGTTCAAAGCCTCACAAACCAAGAGTCGCCCTCGCGCGCCTTTGGCGGCCCTCCGATCCGATCATCGGCCGGTGAAGGCACACCGATTGGCGTTGAAGCTGCCCTGGCGATGGCGGCAACACAGGGCGTTGAAGGGCCGATAGAGGTGCGCCCACCGCGTGGAGCCGATGGTGTCTACTTCATTCGCTCACGCCAAGACGTGCCGATGGAGCGGGTGGAAGTGCATATTGATCAGTACACAGGCGCCGTGCTCAGCCGTGTTGGCTTTGAGGATTATCCGACATTGGCCGCATTGATTTCCGGCGGCATCGCCTTCCATGAGGGTCGCCTCTACGGGACGCTGAACCTGGTGCAAAACCTCATTGCGGCAACGCTTGGCGTCCTGCTGGCTGTCTCCGGATTTGTTGCCTGGTGGATGCGACGTCCCAAAGGTTCGCTGGGCGTGCCCCAGGTACCGGAGCGTTTTTCGGTGGGCTGGGGTCTTGGTGTTCTTATCGTTGTTCTGGCTATCCTCTTTCCTTTGATGGGTGCCTCGTTGATCCTTGTCTTGCTTCTCGACTGGCTGATCCTCCGGCATCTGGGATGGTTTGAGCCTGCCGACAGGCACTAAAGCCCGGCTCCTTGAGAGCCGAGACTGCGCTGCGCTGGACAGTTTTGTTCAGCGCAGCTCTTGGATCGGTATCACTTCCGATTTTGATTGTCTGGCGGCGCACTTTCGGTAGGATTGAAACCATGACCCTTACCGCACTTGCACTCTTCGCCGGCATCTACATTGCTGCCGTCGCCTCCCCTGGACCTGCCGTTCTGGCCCTGACGGCGCGTGTGTTGGCACGTGGAAAGCAAGGTGTTGTCGGCTTCATCGCTGGCTGTGCGATTGGTGATCTTGTTTGGTTCACGCTCGCGGCAGCGGGTCTGGCGGTGATCGCGCAGACCATGCAAGGGGTGTTCCTGGTGATCAAATATGCCGGTGTCGCCTATTTGCTCTATCTTGCTTACAAGCTTTGGACCGCGCCTGCTGACCCAAATGCGAAAGCGCCCAAACTCTCAGCTGATACCAATGGGTCGATGCTGCTGGCTGGGTTGGCTCTGACTCTGTCCAACCCCAAAACCATGGTGTTTTTCCTCGCCATCCTGCCAACTGTGGTGGATTTGGCAACGCTCACCACTTTGGGCTTTATCGAGATTGGCCTGGTGATTGCCACCTGCCTGCCAGCGGTGTTGATGGTTTATGCATTGGTGTTTGATCGGGCACGTGGCGCGCTGCTGGGCACATTTGGCATGAGCCGTATCAACAAGGCCTGTGCGGTTGGTCTGGCCGGAGCGGCAGGCCTCGTCGCCACACGATGAGCCAGGCTTCTAAAGGCGCACCTTCATCGGGAAAAACATTGCAGGGCCAATGCCTTTGCGGTTCGATCCACTACCAAATGCAAGGCCCGTCGGAGAGTTTTTCGGTTTGCCATTGCACCCAGTGCCGACGCCAATCAGGCCATCAATGGGCCTCGGCTCAGTGCAAGGATGACGATCTCATCATCACTGGTGACACCCTCTCCTGGTATCGATCATCGCCGACGGCCAAGCGCGGCTTTTGCTCGGCCTGCGGATCCTTCCTTTTTTGGGCTTTGGATGGCGAAGGCAAAACGTCCTTCTCCTTAGGATCGCTCAACAGCCCAACGGGTCTGCGGTTGGAGAAACATATCTTTGTCGCAGATAAGGGCGATTATTACGCCACCACCGATGATCTACCGCAGAAGGACTGACCGATGAGCGCTGACGACCTTTATCCGCCACTGCCGTATGGCGATTGGGTCGAGACCCGCGACACGCTGCACCTGTTTTTGCAGATCATTGGTAAGGTGCGCATGAAGGCGCATCCCAAGCTGAACCATTGGTGGCACGTCACGCTTTATCTCGACACGCGCGGACTGACGACGGGTCGAATACCCTATCAGGGACGATCCTTTCAGATCGACTACGATATGGTTGATCATGTTGTGCACGTCACCACCAATGATGGCGGGCAAAAAGCCTTTGCGGTGACGGGCCCGGATGGAACAGCCAAGACGGTTGCGCAGTTCTACAACGCCCTGTTCGAAGCGCTTCAAACGCTTGATATCGACGTGGTGATTGTCGCCAAGCCGTACGAGAACAAGTCAACCACGCCTTTCCCGAACGATCACGCGAAGCGCACTTATGATGGGACGGCAGTCACACAGTTTTGGCGTGCTTTGTGCGCCATTGCCTCCGTGTTTGAGACCTTCCGCTCACGCTTTGTCGGCAAGCAGACACCGGTGCAACTTTACTGGCACTCGTTCGATCTTGTGACGACCCGTTTTTCCGGCAAAGCCGCACCGTTGGAAGGTGGGACAGCATCGGACAAGGAAGCCTATTCGCATGAGGTTATCTCTTTCGGGTTCTGGCCCGGCGATGATGCGTTTCCTCACGCAGCTTTTTATGCCTACGCCTATCCGGAACCTGCCGGATTGAACACGGTCGCGCTTCAGCCAACATCAGCGCAATGGGTGGATCGCAACGGTGCGTTGGCCGTCCTCACCTATGAGGCAATGCGTGCTGAAAGCGATCCGCAAACCGCCATTCTGAGCTTTCTTCAAAGTGTCTATGACGGCGCGGCTGAAAAGGCAGACTGGGACAAACCGAGTTTCGAACACCAATTCCTCAAACCTATCGCTATGTGACGGAGACCTGATGAACCGATTGATCGATAAAACCTGTATTGTAACCGGCGCCGCCAAAGGCATTGGTGCGGCCATTGCCCGTGCCTACGCCGCTGAAAACGCCAATGTGGTGGTGACGGATGTCAATGATGCTGTTGGCGAAGCCTTCGCCAAGGAGATTGGCGCTGACTACTTTCATCTCGATGTCGCTGATGAAGAAGATTGGCGCGCTTTGGAAGAGCGCTATCCGGTGATCGACGTCCTGGTGAACAATGCAGGCATCACAGGCCATGAGCGTGGGGATGAGCATCATGACCCTGAACGTACGCATCTGGTCGATTGGCGGCGTGTTCATGCTGTGAACCTTGATGGTACGTTTCTTGGCTGTCGGTACGCCATCAAAGCGATGCGCAAAAATGATGGCAAAGGCTCGATCATCAACATGTCGTCGCGCTCAGGTATTGTTGGGGTTCCAGGCGCTGCAGCCTATGCGTCGTCTAAAGCTGCCATCCGCAACCACACCAAGACCGTTGCCCTGCACTGCGCTCAGGAAGGCCTGCAAATTCGCTGCAACTCCGTTCACCCAGCCGCCGTTTGGACCGACATTTGGGACACCATGATTGGTCATGGCGATGAGGCTGAGGAGAAGAAGAAGAAGGTTGCACAAGGCACACCTTTGCACCGTTTCGGAAGACCTGAAGAGGTTGCCGCTTTGTGCGTTCTCTTGGCATCGGACGAAGCCACCTTCATGACTGGCACGGAGCTCACCATCGACGGTGGCATTCTGGCTGGGTCGTCGGCCTCACCAGGGCAGTAGGCATCAGCCATGGGCGTTAGCGAAACCGCAAAGGCTGTGTTTTCCAGACTCATCAGCCAGCAACGCGACAAGCCGCAAGTGGACATCGGCAAGATGCTTCACGCTGAGGCGCTTCGCGTTGCCGGCAAGGGTTTTGCATTCGCAACCGGTGATACGATTGTGATGAAGCTTCCCAAAGAACGCATTGATGAATTGGTCAGCGATGGTGTTGGTGAGCGGATGACGATGGGGGAGGGCGAGAAGCGGCGTACAATGCGCGAATGGATTGCTGTTCCCTGTCACCGGCCGGATGCTTGCGAAGAGCTCGCCGATGAGGCCCGTCGCTTCGTGCAAAGCCTCTAAGGTCCTGAAACCGAGGTCTCGGCCATTTTTTGGGCGTGTTTTGAGGCACAAACGCCGCGTCCTGCTGGTCCCCTCGGATCAAGCCTCACCCTGAGACCTGTTGCCATGCATCCCAACCGCACTTTTCGCAAGCCGGGCACCGCCCGCAACATCGCCTTTGTCCGTGAGCGGGCTTTCGGTGTCTTGGCTGTCAATGCCGATGACGGACCACTGATGAGTCATATCCCTCTGGTGCTCAGCGATGATGGTTCTCAAGCCGAACTGCATCTGGTGCGCTCCAACCCCATTGTGCGCGCGTTGGAAACGCCTCTGGCTGCTGTGGTGGCGGTCTCAGGCGGTGATGCCTATGTGTCGCCGGATTGGTACGCTGTCGATGATCAGGTGCCGACCTGGAACTATGTCGCTGTCCACGTCCGCGGCACGCTGAGGCGTTTGCCGCAAGAGGATCTGCATGGCGTGTTGACGCGGCTTTCAGCGCATCAGGAAACCAAGTTGCTGCCGAAGACGCCATGGACATCTGACAAGATGAACCAGGACATCTACACCAAGATGCAGCGGCAAATCGTGCCCGTGATGCTTGATGTGGCGCATATCGATGGCACGTGGAAACTGTCACAGAACAAACCCGACGATGTGCGTCTTCGCGCTGCCGATGGGGTTGCGGAGGCTGGCCTCGGCCTTGAAACAACACCCCTAAGCGCGATGATGCGACACCCGGATGATGCCTAACACCCAGTCTCGACCTGTTGCGGTAGTAGTTGGATCCGGTCCGGCTGGGCTCATGGCTGCCGATGTCATAGCTGACGCGGACGTAAAGGTCATACTTGTTGACGCAAAGCCATCCGTCGGTCGGAAGTTTTTGATGGCCGGTAAGTCCGGCCTCAACCTCACCAAAGACGAGCCGGATGCGGCCTTTCTGCGCGGGTTCTATGAAGCAGCACCACAGATGGCACCTATGTTGGCTGGGATGGGCCCCAGTGCGGTGAAGCGGTTCACACGCGATCTCGGCCAGGAGGTCTTTACCGGGTCGTCCGGTCGCGTGTTTCCCAAAGCGATGAAAGCGTCTCCACTGTTGCGTGCTTGGCTGGCGCGCCTGGCCGAAAAAGATGTGGAGGTACGAACCCGTTGGCGATGGATAGGGTTTCAAGAAGTCGAGGACCCAAGCGATCGTTCCGACGGGAACGGAGCCTGCGAGTCCCTGAAAAATCTGCACTTCGAAACACCAGAAGGCCTTCAGAACTCTGCACGCGGACATCACGGTTCTCGCCCTTGGCGGAGCGAGCTGGTCACGGCTCGGCTCTGATGGAGCTTGGACCAATATCCTGGCCGATCATAGCGTAGTAGTCACCCCATTTAAGCCAGCCAACATGGGTTTGTCGGTTGAGTGGTCCTCACACATGGAGCCGCACTTTGGCACACCAGTGAAGAGCGTTGCCTTTGTTGCGGGTGAGGAGCGGATTGTCGGAGAGTGTGTGGTTTCCAAACATGGTTTGGAGGGCAGCGGTATCTACGCCGTTTCACGGGCTGTGCGCGATGGCGCGCCACTGCATCTTGATCTCCTACCCGCTACCAAGCATGAGCAGGCGGCTCTGCGTCTTTCCAAGGCGCGTGGCGGCAACAGCATGGCCAACCATTTGCGCAAAGCTCTGAAACTTGGTCCTGTGAAGCGCGCGTTGTTGATGGAGTTTGGGAGACCTTTGCCCAATGACCCAGACGAGTTGGCGCGCTTGATCAAGCGTTTGCCGATTGTTCATCAAGGTCCGCGACCCTTGGATGAAGCGATCTCTGTAGCAGGCGGCGTTGCGTGGGATGCTGTTGATGAGGGGCTTATGCTGCGTAACCAGCCAGGCGTGTTCTGCGCGGGAGAAATGCTGGATTGGGAAGCCCCGACCGGCGGCTATTTGATCACCGGATGTCTTGCCACGGGCAAATGGGCCGGTGAGCACGCGCTGAAGCGGTTGTCGCTTGCGACAGAGCACAGCCGTTAAAAACAACTATACTGAAGCGACTTCAGAACAGAGTTTCGCCCTGGGATTCCTGCATCCTCATCCCCATATGAAGCTGTGAACGAATGCCGCCCAGCGGTTCGCTTTTCCCGCTCCTTTGGTGATATAAAAACCAGAGTGATTCTCCGGGTTTAGCGCCCTTTTTCCGATACGCCTTATCGACCATGACCAAAGGATTTCACCTTGACCGATACGCCCGCTGGTGAACCGACCTCATCCGATGATCCTGAAGTGGCCAATGGCGCCGACTATGGCGCCGATTCCATTAAGGTTCTCAAAGGCTTGGATGCGGTGCGTAAGCGCCCTGGCATGTACATTGGTGACACCGACGATGGGTCTGGTCTGCATCACATGGTCTATGAGGTGGTCGACAACGCCATCGATGAGGCTCTTGCTGGCCATGCAAGTGAAGTCACAGTTGCGCTCAACGCCGATGGATCGGTGACGGTGCGGGACGATGGACGCGGTATTCCGACCGATATCCACACCGAAGAAGGCATTTCTGCCGCTGAAGTGATCATGACCCAGCTACATGCGGGCGGAAAGTTTGACCAGAACTCCTACAAGGTCTCCGGCGGCCTGCATGGCGTGGGTGTTTCGGTCGTGAATGCGCTTTCCACCAAACT
Source organism: Ahrensia marina (assembly GCF_042140245.1). GTDB lineage: Bacteria > Pseudomonadota > Alphaproteobacteria > Rhizobiales > MH13 > MH13. The sequence continues at coordinate 717,920 of NZ_CP159483.1, forward strand.
GGAACTGCGCATTTGGCGCGCTGGCCAGGAACACTGGATGTCGTTTTCGCATGGCGTGTCCGATGGGCCGTTGAAAACAGTTGGCAATGCCGGTGGACAGACCGGCACTGAAGTGACGTTCACACCGTCCCCAGACACTTTCACGAACATTGAATTTTCGTTCGACACCTTAGAGCACCGCCTGCGCGAGTTGGCGTTCTTGAACTCCGGCGTGAAGATCTTGCTGTCCGACAAGCGCGGTGTGGAAGATCGCGTTGTGACGCTGGAATATGAAGGCGGCCTGAAGGAGTTTGTTGCCTTCCTGGATCGCAAGAAGAAGCCCGTGTTGGAAGCACCGATCTTCGTGACGGCGGAGAAAGACGGCATCACAGTGGAAGTGGCGATGTGGTGGAACGACAGCTACCACGAGAATGTGCTCTGCTTCACCAACAACATTCCGCAACGCGATGGTGGCACCCATCTAGCAGGCTTCCGCGCGGCGCTAACGCGTCAGGTGACAGGTTATGCGGATGCGTCAGGCCTCACAAAAAAAGAGAAGGTGAACCCAACCGGTGATGATTGCCGCGAGGGCCTTACTGCTGTGCTTTCAGTGAAAGTGCCAGACCCGAAGTTCTCCTCGCAGACCAAGGACAAGCTGGTTTCCTCCGAAGTGCGTCCCGTGGTTGAGAACGTGCTCAATCAGTCGCTTTCCATCTGGTTTGAAGAAAATCCGGCCCACGCCAAGAGCATCGTGTCGAAGGTTATTGAAGCCGCTGCGGCCCGCGAGGCGGCGCGCAAAGCTCGCGAACTGACCCGCCGCAAAGGCGCGCTCGACGTGGCTTCCCTGCCAGGCAAGCTTGCCGATTGCCAGGAACGCGATCCGGCTAAGTCTGAGCTTTTCCTCGTGGAGGGTGACTCCGCTGGCGGTTCAGCCAAACAGGGCCGTGTGCGCGATTTTCAAGCTGTGCTGCCGCTGCGCGGTAAGATCCTGAATGTTGAGCGAGCGCGCTTTGACAAGATGCTGTCATCCAATGAGATCGGCACGCTGATCACCGCGCTGGGCACGGGCATTGGGGCTGAAGAATTCAACCCGGACAAGCTGCGCTACCACAAGATCATCATCATGACCGATGCTGACGTGGACGGTTCGCACATCCGCACGCTGCTACTCACCTTCTTCTTCCGCCAAATGCGAGAGTTGATAGAACGTGGGCACCTCTATATTGCGCAGCCGCCGCTTTACAAAATGAAGCGCGGCAATTCTGAGCAATATCTGAAAGACGAAGCAGCCTTGCAGGACTATTTGCTGGACGGCGGTTTGGAGGGCGCAAGCCTTACGCTTGCGTCAGGGGAAGTTCTCTCCGGCCAAGATCTTCTAGCCACCGTCAATGAGGCGCGACGGATCAATTCCGTTCTGGACGGGCTACATCACCGCTACAACCGTGACGTGGTGGAGCAAGCCGCCATCGCTGGTGCGCTGAATGCTGCTCTGCTTTCCAACGCTGAGCAGGCTGAAGAGGCTGCCGCCTATGTCGCGCGGCGGATCGATATTCTGGCCGATGAGTTTGAAAAGGGCTGGGAAGGCAGGCGCCTTGACACTGGCGATTTGCGCTTTACCCGCACATTGCGCGGCGTCACCGATGTGGTGACCATTGATACGGCATTGCTTGATAGTGCTGATGCTTTGCGTTTGGACGGCTTTGCCACGCATCTGCAAGAGATCTATGGGAAAGCAGCTGTGCTTCGGCGCAAGGACACCGAATTGCATATCCGCGGACCGCGAGCACTGGTGGCCGCGCTGATGGAGATGGGCCGCAAAGGTGTGTCGCTTCAGCGCTACAAAGGTCTGGGCGAGATGAATCCCGATCAACTTTGGGAAACGACACTCGACCCCAATGTGCGCACTCTTCTGCAAGTGAAGATCAAAGAAGCCGATGAGGCCGATGGGATCTTCTCTGACCTGATGGGCGATGATGTCGATCCGCGCCGCGCCTTTATTCAGGACAATGCGCTGACTGTTGGAAACTTGGATATCTAAGCCTTCATGGCCGGGTCAAACTCGGCCATGAAAGCTCCATACTGGTTTCCAAGATCCCCTCGCCCAACAAGGACCATGCCTCCATGACCCTATCCACGCGTACCTTTGGCAAAACCGGTTGGCCAGTCTCCGAGATCGGCTTCGGCGCCTGGGCTATTGGCGGCTCGTGGGGTGATGTTGATGATAGTGAAGCCAAAGCCGCACTTCACACAGGCCTTGATGCTGGCGTTACGTTTCTCGATACGGCCGATGTTTATGGTGATGGTCGCTCAGAGCGCCTGATCCGTGACGTGTTGGCCGAGCGATCGGGCTCACGGCCTGTCGTTGCAACCAAAGCCGGGCGGCGGCTCGATCCGCATATCGCGTCAGGATACACCAAAGCCAACATCGAAGCCTTTGTTGATCGCAGCTTGATGAATTTGGGCGTTGATTGTCTGGATCTGGTTCAACTGCATTGTCCGCCAACCGATGTTTATTATCAGCCTGAAATGTTTGGCGGCCTGGACGAGTTGGTTCGTGCAGGCAAGCTGAAGCACTATGGGGTTTCAGTTGAAAAGGTCGAAGAAGGTCTGAAAGCGCTGGACTATGAAGGCGTTGCGTCGGTCCAGATCATCTACAACATCTTTCGCCAACGACCGGCAGATCTGTTCTTCGCTGAAGCCAAGAAGCGCAACGTCGCCGTTATCGTCCGGGTGCCGCTGGCAAGCGGTATGCTGACTGGCAAGATTACAGCTGACACACAGTTCGCGCAGGATGATCACCGCGCATTCAACCGTCATGGTGAGGCCTTTGATGTCGGGGAGACGTTTGCCGGTGTGCCTTTTGACGTTGCCTTGGGTGCCGTGGAGGAACTTCGCGCACTGGTACCAGGTGGCGCGACGATGGCACAGTTCGCACTGAAATGGATCTTGATGGAAGACACGGTGTCCGTGGTCATCCCAGGTGCCCGCAGGCCCGAACAAGCCACGGCCAACGCGGCTGCCAGCAGCCTTGAGCCTCTTAGCGCGACAACCATGCAAAGTGTGCGGGCACTGTATCAGGAACGCATCGCACCACTCGTCCACCATCGCTGGTAGAAGAGTTCAGTCGCAACGTTCTCTTAAGTGCGGATCTGGCCCCAGCCGAACAGCTCGCGGTTTTCCTGGAGCAATGCTTCGAGCCTTCGCACCACCAGACGAATGTGTCGCTGGTGGCGGGTTTCGTGGTGAAGCACCAACCATTGCCGGTGGGTGAGGGCTTCAATCGGTCCGGACGCCCGCTCTAAGCGTGAATTCATGTCGCCCACAAAACACGGCAAAACGGCAAGACCAGCGCCTGCCTCACAAAGATCCATCACCAGGCGGGGGCTGTTCGCTTCCACCGCTATCTCGTTGGCATGGTGGCTCTCCACCCAGCGTGCCGATGGTGTGTTGGCCGCGCTGCGTATCCACCTGTTTACTGTGCTCTGCCGTGCTCGATAGGCCGCAAAGGCAAACTCACCCAAGGCCTTTCCGGCGAGGCCGGCCTCGACGGGACGTGCATTGCGAATGCCGATATCAGCCTCCCGGCGAGCAATATCCAGCTGAGCTTCACCGCTGACAAAATCAAGGCGAAACGGGTCACGCGGACCCACCAAAGCCTCAATTCGGTGAGCGAAAAAGAAGCTCATCCAGCTGCCTGCCGAGAGTCGCACGGTTTGGGCCTCTTGCAGCCCGGCGCGCCACCGATCAACGCCAAGCGCGGCCTCTTCCATCGCTTCAGCTCGCACGACAAGCGCTTTGCCATCATCCGTGACCGTGTAGCCTTTTCCCGAGCGTTCAAACAGACGTGCGCCGAGAGCTTGTTCCAAACGATCCATACGGCGGCCAAGCGTGGCCGGGCTGGTTTTCAAGGCCCGTGCGGCCCCCGATAAGCCGCCGTGACGAGCAACCATCAAGAACGCGAGAAGGTCATCCCAGTTCATTGAATTATCTTCTCTTTTCAAATTTGAAAAGGCTAATCTATTCTTTTCTATCGTTTTTCAAATCTATTGTCACGATAGTGCAACGATGTGCATAGGTATAGGATAAAGCAATAGAGATGCAATACCGACAGCTGGTCGCCGCAAAAGAGGCCGACAATCATGCGTTTTGAACCCAAATCACGTGTCGGCATGGGGTGCTGGGCCATTGGTGGGCCGTTCTTCGCCGGGGACGGTCCGCTCGGTTACGCCAACACTGATGATGCTCGATCACTGGCTGCGATCGAAGCAAGCTATGAGGCAGGCATTCGGCTGTTCGATACGGCCGATGTTTATGGCGCGGGGCACTCTGAACGCCTGCTTGGTCAAGCGCTTAAAGGTCGCGACGATGTCGTGATTTCAACCAAGTTCGGGATTGGTTTTGATGAAACAAGCAAGCAGGTGATCGGTGAACGCACTGATGCGGCCGATGTAGAGATGGCGCTCGATGCGTCTCGCAAGAGGCTTGATCGCGATGTGCTCGACCTCGTGTTCTTGCATCTCAACAGCCTGCCGCCACAGCTCGCTGCCCCCTTGTTCGATGCGCTTGAGGATGCGCGAACACGAGGCATCATAAGCGCTTATGGCTGGTCGACTGATTTTCCACAAAGCGCCCGTGCCATGGCCAAACGTGAGGGTTTTGTCGCTGTTCAGCACGCGATGAACGTCTTCTTTGACGCGCCATCCATGATGGATGTGACCCGCCAACATGGTCTTCTCAGTTTCAATCGATCACCGCTCGCAATGGGCCTGTTGACCGGAAAATTCACCGCTGGCCAATCCATGGCGCCCGATGATATCCGCCATAACAGTTTTGGCTGGATGGACTATTTCAAAGACGGGAAAGTAGAGCCGAGCTTCGTGGCGATGCTGGAGGCCGTGCGCGATCTGCTAACTGTTGGGGGTCGCTCCCCTACACAAGGGGCCTTGGGTTGGCTGCTTGCCAAATCTCCCAACACAGTTCCGATCCCAGGGGCTCGCACCGTCGAGCAAGCCACGCACAATGCAAGAGCCCTGGATTTCGGTCCGCTGCCTGCGTCCGCAATAGAAGAGATAGAGACAGTCCTTACCAGACCAGCTGAAGGTCCCCCGCGTGAGCGCTAAAGCACGTTTGGCCAGAAAACCGGGATCAACGTGGCAAGCAGTAAGATCGCGGCCACGACATTGAAAGCGCGCAAGCGTGTTGGATCGGAAAAGAAAAGGCGCAGATAGTCACCCAGCGCTGTCCAACCCGTGGCGGTGAACGTGCCGGCGAAGGCAAAAACAGCCGCCACCGCAAAGGCGTTGACCGTGCTTGAGAGCGGCAAAGCGTAGACCGTCAGCGCCGTCGTCGCCATAACCCAGGCTTTGGGGTTCACCCACTGAAAAGCGGCCGCCTGCAGAAATGTGAGCGGCTTGCCGGAAACTTCCAAGTCGCCGCTTTGAGCAATCTTGGGTCGGGCGGTGGCGATCTTATAGGCCAGATAGATCAGATAAGCTGCGCAGATGTATTTCAGCGCTAGCTCTAGCAACGGGACCAAGGCGAAAAGCTGCGAGAGGCCAAGACCGACCGCCACAATCATCAACGGAAAGCCATAGGCAACACCGGTGATGTGGCCGAGAGAACGGCGGAACCCATAGTTCATGCCAGAGGTCATCAGCATCACATTGTTCGGGCCAGGCGTACCCGCAGACAGAAAAGCAAAAGCGGCAAGAGTGAGGATCAGATCGGTCATAGCCACACAAAGCTATTGACTTTTCCTCGCAAGAAGTTTGCTTTTCTTGTGTTTTGGATCACGAATGAGCAAGATTTCACCATGTTAGATGAAATGGATCACACGATCTTGCGCGCTTTGGAACTGGATGGACGGCTTTCCAACACAGCTCTGGCCGACAAGGTTGGCCTATCCCAATCGGCTTGCCTGAGGCGTGTGCAAGCGCTTGAAGAATCCGGTGTCATCAAAGGCTATCGTGCGGTGCTCGATCGCAGCAAGCTTGGTCGTGGCCTGAAGGTTTATGTGGCTGTTGGCCTCTCGCGCCACCTTAAGGCAGACCAGGACGCATTTGAGCGTGCCATGAAGACAGCGCGTGAGGTGCGCGAGTGCCACAATGTTTCAGGCACCATTGAGTACCTTCTCCATGTGGAAGTCGCCGACCTTGCGGCCTACAAATACTTCCACACCGAAGTGCTGGGCACCGTGGAACAGGTGGCGTCGATAACAAGCTACTTCGTTATGGGAAGCCCAAAGGACGAGCGGGGTTAGTCTTTGCGCACTGCAATGTGTGTGGCGTTGATCGCTGCCCCAAGCGCTTTTGGATCGGTGCAAAACACGCTGTCAGGGCGGCCAGCGGCCGCCCACACTTCAGAATATGTCAGCAGTGCCTCGTCCATATAAATCGGCAGTGTTTGCTTATGGCCAATCGGTGCCACACCACCGATTGCGAAGCCGGTCTCATCACGCACCCGGCGGGTATCAGCGCGTTCCAGTTTTGGCCCATACGTTTGTGCAATGTGGTCGAGATCAGCATTGTGTTGACCGCTGACCAACATCAGCACCAGGGCATCGCGCTCCCTATCGCGAAAAACCAATGATTTGACGATTTGACCAACCGTGCATCGGCACGCGGCAGCGGCCTCTTCAGCTGTACGGGTGGATTGGTCCATCGTTTTCAGCGTGATGGGCAGGCCCATCGCTTCAGCTGCATCGACAACGCGCGCCATCGAAGAACCAGGCTTGGGCTTGATGGACACGTGTCAGCCCTCCACCAAGATCCCAGCGTCAAACGCCAATTGTTTCAGCGAGGTCTGCGGACGCGGGCCCATTTGTGCGATGACATGGGCAGCTGCCAAATGGCCCAGCTCAGCGCATGTGGAAAGCGGCATCTGATTGGCAAGCCCATAAAGATAGCCGCCAGCAAACACATCTCCAGCGCCCGTCAGGTCGGTGATGTCATCCACCTTCGGTGTGCCAACCTCGATGCGTTGATCACCTGATACCGTGATTGACCCGTTTTCGCCCAGCGTCACCACGCCCAGTTCGGCATCCTTGGCCAGAGCATCCAAAGCTGTCGGCAGGTCAGCGGTTTCATAAAGGGAGCGCAGCTCATGCTCATTGGCAAACAACGTGTCGACTTTGCCGGTTCGCATCAGGTCAAGGAATTCACCGCGATAGCGATCAACACAGAATGAATCTGACAGCGTGAGCGCCACCTTGCGCCCGGCTTCTTTGGCAATCTGGGCTGCTAGGCGAAATGCCTCCTTCGCCTTGGCCGGATCCCAAAGATAGCCTTCCATATAGGTGATGGCAGAATCGCGGATGAGGTCGATATCGATATCATCAACCGTCAGCTCCTGGCAGGCCGCCAGCGAGGTGTTCATTGTGCGCTCGCCATCGGGGGTGACCAAAATAATGGACGTTGCCGTGCGCACATCCTGGGTGCGCGGCAGCGGCGAGACATCAAAAAACACGCCAATTCCGCGCATATCGTGGGCATAGGCGCGACCATTGTCATCATCGGAGACTTTGCCGATGTAGGCGGCCTTGCCGCCATACGATGCGATGGCAGCAGCTGTGTTGCCAGCTGACCCACCCGACATACGCGTGGCCTGTCCAATACGATTGTAGAGTCGCGCCAACTCGGTAACATCAACCAAACGCATGGAGCCCTTGGCGAGCTTCTCATGCACCAGAAAATCGTCTTCCACATGCGCAAGAATGTCGAAAATGGCGTTGCCAATGGCAACCACGTCATAGCGTGGTGAAGCAAGGGGCGTGTTGGTCATGGATGGCTTTCACGGCGGGCTGTAGAAAAGGGTAAAATCTCCGAAGACCCTCTTGGACCATTGTGAAGGCACCATCAACTGCCTATCTCAGCCAAGCCATTGCCCACAATCACCGGAAACCCTGCCTGCAATGTTTGCTCTTGTGCGCCAAGCCGCCCGTGATGTTCTTTCACCCCCGTTTCGCGGCGTGCTGTTCAAGTCACTCGGCCTGACAATCCTTGCGTTGATCGCTGTGTGGTTTGGTCTGGAATGGCTGATCGATACCTTTGTCACGCTGGAGCGCGGATGGCTTGATGACCTGGTGCAGGTCATTTCAGGCGTTGCCTTATTGGTCGGGGCGGTTTTCCTGGTGGTACCTGTTACCGCGCTGGTCGCCAGCCTCTTCCTTGATGACATCGCCGAAGTGGTGGAAGCCACACACTATCCGGGAGAGCCAACCGGTCGTCCTTTGCCGATGCTGATGGCGTTGAAAGAGGCGATTGGCTTCACATTGGTGGTGATCGTGGTGAACCTTGGCGCTTTGATGCTGTTGCTGGTGCCTGGTATCAACGCCATCATCTTTTTGATTGCGAACGGCTATTTGCTGGGTCGAGAGTATTTTGAACTTGCCGCGCTGCGGTTTCGCCCAAAATCAGAGGTGAAAGCCCTGCGCCGCCGTCATGGTGGACGAGTGTTCCTGGCTGGATTGGTGATCGCGGGGCTTGTTGCCATCCCCATCATCAACCTGTTGACCCCTTTGTTTGCAACCGCATTGATGGTGCATCTGCATAAGAGCATCTCGCAAGCAGAACGCGCTCCTCATGCTTGACGTTGCGTGCCTGGTCGGCTGATTTCTGATACCAACAAAGGAAAGATGATGGTTCGTTTTCTCGGCAGTTTGTTGCTCGCAAGCATTCTCGGGCTCGGTAGCGCGTTGGCTCACTCCACGAAGGAAGCCACCGTGCCGGAGGATGGAGCTTCACTCGATGCAGCGCCGAGCGAGGTGATGATCCAATTTGATGAGCCAGCAACACTGACCCGGGTTGAACTAGTCCACAGCAATGAGGGTGAAACGCAAGAAACCCGCCTCATGCCTCCTGGCGAAGCGATGGACATGACCCATTTGGACGCACCCGATCTTGGTCCAGGGCTCTACACGGTAGAATGGCGCGCAATGAGCGCTGACGGCCATGCGGTGAATGGCAGCTTCTCCTTCACGGTTACCGGCAACTAGGCAAAGCGATGGAGGCCGACCTTTGGGGCGTTCTGGCTGTTGCCGCCAAGACGCTGATCTATGGCGGCAGTTTGGTAGCTGCTGGATCAGCGCTTTTTTTGGTAGCCCTTCGCCCTGAACCCAGCGTTGCGGCAGAGGCGCGGCGCGCTGGACTGATCGCCGGAGCCATCGGGGCTATGGCCACGGCCCTCTTTGTTCTGCTTCAAGCTGGATATCTGATGGATGATGGGTTGGCCGGTATGGTTGACCCGTTCGCGTTGAACTTGGTTGTTGATGGACCACTTGGTCATGCGGCAGCTGCTCGCCTTGTCGGATTGGTGCTGATTGGTCTTGCTTTGGCTGTACCAGTGCTCAAGGTGCCAGGTACGTTGCTTGGCGCTCTGTTGGTTGCCGCCTCTTTTGCCCTTTCCGGCCACGCGACTGCGGATCCGCGCTTGGTGTTGTCAGCCGCTATCATGCTTCACGTACTGGGCATCAGCTTTTGGATTGGCGCCCTTTGGCCGCTTCATCAGGCAACACGCCTTTCAACACCGGGCAATGCGGCTGACCTCGCCCATCGGTTCGGCAATCAAGCGATGCTCGTGGTTCCAACATTGCTGGTCGCTGGCACGCTGTTCACGGTTCTGCGCATCGACCCAGTCTCTGCGCTTCTGACGTCGCCCTATGGCTGGATGCTTGCCATCAAGCTCGTGATTGTCACAGGCCTGCTTGCTCTGGCGCTGAAAAACCGGCGCGCAATCGTTCCTACAATGCTTGCTGGAACCTTCGGATCAGCCGCAAAACTACGCCGCTCTATTGGTTGGGAAGCTGTTGGTTTTGCGTTGATTTTTGTAACAACGGCTGTGCTCACCACGCTGACGGCAATACCTGGCACAGCACACTAAGCCGCTTTGGCTGATCTTGCCTTTTTCTTCGGCGTATCGGCTGGATTGGGCACCTTGTCCTTGAACTTACAGATATCGATCACCGGGCAACGCCAGCACTCAGGTGTTCGTGCTTTGCAAAGATAGCGGCCGTGCAAGATGAGCCAGTGATGCGCGTGCAGGCCATACTGCTCGGGCACCACGCGATCCAAGATAGCTTCAACCGCATCCACGGTTTTGCCCGGCGCCAAGCCTGTGCGGTTGGAAACACGAAACACATGGGTGTCCACAGCATTGGTGTGGTGGCCGAACGCCATGTTCATCACCACATTGGCGGTCTTGCGTCCAACACCGGGTAAGCTTTCCAGATAATCGCGATCTTCGGGCACATCGCCGGGCGCAAGCTCTGGGTGCTCATCAAGAAGACGCTTGGACAAGGCCATCACATTTTTGGCTTTGCCTTTGTAAAGACCGATTGTTTTGACCTGTTCGCGGACGGCATCTTCGCCCAGTGCCAGCATAGCCTCTGGCGTGTCAGCTCTGGAGAAAAGGCCGCGCGTTGCTTTGTTCACGCCAGCATCGGTGGCTTGGGCAGAAAGCACGACCGCCACAAGAAGCGTGTAAGCATTCACATGCTCAAGCTCGCCCTTAGGCTCAGGCTCGATGGCATGGAATGCGGCGAACAGCTGCTCTATCTCTTCTCGCTTCAGGCGCGTACGGCCAACACGTTTTTTTGGAGCAGGTTTGGAAGATTTTGAAGCCATGACCCTCAAATGCAGCGTTGCTTTGTCACATTCAATTGGTGCCCGAACCGGTCATCCAATCCATGGTTTCAGTCCTATAGAGAGCCATGAGTGACAACAACCCGATCACGAACCTGAAAGATGAAGAGCCGCTGTTTGCTGCGCGTTTGACGCCACATCGCTCGCTGCCCAGAAATGGGTTCGTCTTGCTGATGCTGCTAATTGGAGGCCTGACCATCTCCACCGGGCTCATGTTCCTGGCCATCGGTGCTTGGCCCATTGTGGCGTTCCTGATCCTTGATGTCACGATTGTTTTTCTGGCCTTTCACCTCTCCTATCGCTCAGGCCGGGCCTATGAGGAAGTGACTGTTACCCCTGACCTGCTCACCATCAGACGGGTCAGTCCGTGGGGTCGGGTATCGGTTGATCAATTGCATCCTGTCTGGACACGGCTGAAAACGGCCTATGACGAAGAAGAGGAACGCGTGCTGGCCATCAAGTTGGAAAGCAAGGGCAAACAAGTGCCAGTTGGGGCGTTCATGAACCCCGATGATAAGGAAAGCTTTGCCAACGCTCTTGGCGAGGTTCTGGCGCGGCTGAAACGCGGCGCGCCAGCCTGACACTCCACAGTTCCGGTCCGGTTTCGGGTGTCGCCACCTCCTGCTTTGGGTAAGACTGGCACCATGATGCTACAGACAAACACCACACCCGCTCCCCTTCAACCAGCAATGACAGCGCCCTATGAAGAGCGATGCGATGCCTATGATGGCGTGCGCGCGGCGATTGCCTACATCTCAGAGCGCTATCTCGATCAGCCAGACATCGATACGATTGCTAGGGCTGTTGGCGAGCACCCAGCCATTCTAACGCGAAAATTTCGCGCCTTTGCCGGGCTCACACCCAAGGCCTTTCTGCAAGCCGTCACGCTCGATAAGGCCAAGATGCTTTTGGAGCATGGCGAGCCCGTTTTGGACGCGGCATTGGACACTGGGCTCTCCGGGCCCGGCCGTCTGCACGACCTTTTTGTGACCCATCACGCCATGCCACCGGGCGCCTACCGCGCCAAAGGTGCAGGTTTGCAAATCGATTATGGGTTCCATCCGTCGCCTTTTGGCACCGCCTTGGTGATGGAAACCGAGCATGGTTTGGTGGGTTTGGCCTTTTGTGACCCCGGCCAAGAGACTGAAACCTTTGAAGATATGGCTGGGCGATGGCCCAATGCCCACTATGTGAGCACGCCTGAAAAAACAGCATTGACCGCGCGGCGCATTTTTGACCCGACGCACTGGCAAGCGGACACTCCGCTGCGTATTACGCTGATCGGGACAGACTTCGAGGTACAGGTGTGGGAGACGCTTCTGTCGATCCCACTTGGAGGCATCACGACCTATGGAAAGCTTGCTGATTCGATAGGTCGGCACAAGGCGTCACGTGCCGTTGGCGCTGCTGTGGGCAAGAACCCGATTTCGTTCGTTGTGCCCTGCCATCGGGCCGTTGGGTCTACCGGCGCTCTCACGGGGTACCATTGGGGCTTGACCCGCAAGCGCGCAATGCTCGGCTGGGAAGCGGCAAGCATTGGTAAGGTTAAGCCAGAAGCACAGACTGAGTTGTTTGAGTAGAACCAAACACCAAGCCCCGGACAGAATCCGGGGCTTTTCATGGTCTGTTTTTAAGGTCCCGGTCGCGCAAAGCGCTTATCGGGAACTTGGAGCGCTACTCCGCCAGATCGATCTTCTCGACGATGCCACCTTCTTCGTCCAAGCGGTAGATGATGGGTGTGCCGGTGCCCAGTTCACGCTTCAAGATCTGCTCAGGGGTCAAACCCTCCAATTGCATGATCAGGGCACGCAGTGAATTGCCATGTGCGGAGACCAAGATGCGCTTGCCTGCCAAGACACGCGGTAAAATCTCCGTATCGAAGTAGGGAAGCACCCGCTCAGCTGTCATTTTCAGGCTTTCACCGCCTGGTGGAGGTACGTCGAATGAACGGCGCCAGATATGCACCTGCTCCTCACCGAACTGTTTGCGTGCCTCATCCTTGTTCATGCCCGTCAAATCGCCGTAGTCACGCTCGTTCAGCGCCTGGTCGCGGGTGATCGGCAGATCGGTGCCCATCTCTTCCTGCATCAGGTCCAGCGTTTTTTGGGCGCGCAGCAGATCCGAGGTGAAGGCCTCGTCAAACTCAAGCTTCATTTCTTTGAGCGTTTGCCCGGCCGTGCGGGCCTCTTTCACACCTTGTTCGGTTAGGTCAGGGTTCTTCCAACCGGTGAAAAGGTTTTTCAGGTTCCATTCGCTTTGTCCGTGACGGACCAGGACGAGAAGGCGTTCCATAAGGTTTTTCCTTTGCCGGATAATTAGTTTGAGTCTGCAAGACCAAGAACATCTTGCATGGTGTAGCGACCTGGTTTTTTTCCGTAACCCCACAATGCAGCTTTCACAGCGCCACGGGCAAACAGGCTGCGATCTTCGGCGTGATGCGAAAGCGTGATCCTCTCAGCCGGGCCAGCAAACAGCACCGAATGATCGCCAACCACTGAACCACCGCGCATTGTCGCAAAACCGATGGCACCCTCAGGTCGTGGCCCCGTGATGCCATGGCGGGTAAACACCCCATCTTCTTGAAGGTTCAAGCCCCGGCCATCGGCAGCCGATTCCCCCAGCAACAGGGCGGTACCGGAGGGCGCGTCCACCTTGGCTTTGTGGTGCATCTCCAAAACTTCGATATCGAAATCAGCGCTTAGCGCTTTCGCGGCCTGTTTTACCAAGACGGCTAATAAATTAACGCCAAGGCTCATGTTGCCCGATTTGATGATGGCTGCATGGCGCGCGGCGGCGTTGAGTTTTTGGTCGTCATCTTCGCTCATACCGGTAGTGCCGATCACGTGCACGATGCGGGCCTGCGCGGCCAATTCGGCATAGTGGAGTGTTGCCTCGGGCGCCGTGAAATCCAATACAGCGTCACTTGCGGCAAAAACAGGCAGGGGGTCGTCGGTGAGCGCGATTCCCATAGAGGGCTGACCAACCAAGCTCCCAGCATCCTGGCCAAGCGCTGCTGCGCCTTCGCGCTCAATAGCACCGCTGAGTGTAGCGCCATCAGTGTCAAGAATGGCGGCAATCAATGCCTTGCCCATCCGACCCGAAGCTCCAACAACTGCGATGCGCACGTCTGCCACTTGTTCGCCTCCTCTGCGTTGTCCGCATCTAGCCCAGCGCAACGCCTGCGTGCAACTGTCGGTGGCCTATCAAAGCCGACGCATCAAAACTTTGGTGTCGCCAGCCGCATCGCGAAGACCTGGTGGCAATCGTTCAGGGTCAATGCCAACGAAACCAAGAACCTGAAGGGCCTCGCTGTGCGAGCCTTCAAGTACAGTGAGGGCCGGAGCGTAACTCCAGCGTGCGTAGGCTAAGGCGTGATCAATCAGGGCGAGTTGGGCGCGCTCATCACCAACAACGTTATCAAGAAACACGGTGCCATCGGCCAGATAAGCAGTTGCGGCACCCACAAAAGTCTCGCCATCGGCAAGCACCCAGCCCATATCCTGCGCCATGGCACGCATAGCCACTGTTTGATCGAGCCCGAGGGCGGCAAGCGATGAAAGATCGTCAGCAGTGATGGCACGAATGCTAGCCTCGCTCGGCAAGGCCTGCCTCAATCTCCTCAACTGCACGGCGCGCAGCGGCTCTGGGATCATCTGCTGCTGTAATCGGCCGACCCATAACGAGAATATCCGCGCCATCGGCGATGGCCTTTTGCGGTGTGACGACACGTTTTTGGTCACCCGCCTCGCCACCAGCAAACCGAATGCCCGGCGTGACCAAAAGCATGTTTGGTCCAAGTGCGGCCCGCAAAGACGATGCTTCCAAAGCCGAGCAGATAAGCCCGGGCATGCTTGCTTGTTGGGCCTGCAATGCGCGCGTCATCACCAGTTGATCGGCCGGGACGGCGTATCCTGCTTCTTGCAAATCTTCATCGTCCATCGAGGTGAGCACCGTGACGCCCAGCAACCTCATGGTTGGATCAGCTCCAAGCGCCTCAACCGCAGCATGCATGGCCTTTGGATAGGCATGAACTGTCAAATAGGCCGCGCCAGTGGCCGCCACGCTGCGGGCGCCTTCTGCAACCGTCTGATCGATGTCCAGCAGCTTGAGATCGGCGAAAACTTGTTTGCCTGCCTTGGCCAGCTCTTCGATCAAGCCAAAACCACCGGAATAGGCCAGTCGGTGGCCAATCTTGATGACACCAACCTCATCGCTCACCAGATCCAGCATGCGCATGGCGGCGTCACGCCCCGTTACGTCTAGGGCAACCGCCAACCGATCCTTTGCACTGAGATTACCCCTCATGCGCGTAGCTTTCTTGCAACGTCCAATGTCCTTGCGAGTTGCACGTTCGCAAAGTCAGCCGAGCGTTCATTGGCAAAGCTGCCATCGTCATTGAAGGCGGACGCTGCACCACCGACCGTTAACTGCTCAGGCATCACAATGGCATTGAGACCGACCAAAGTGGTCCGCAAGGAAAACATGCCGCGGATACCGCCCATAGCGCCAGGAGATGCACCGCCCAAAGAAAACAGAGTTTCCTTAAAGGGGTGCGGTTTCAGGCGGCTCAGCCAATCAATGGTGTTTTTCAGCAGCGGCGTCTGCCCGGAATTGTATTCCGGTGAGGCAATGAAGGCTGCATCAGCATCGGTCATCAGCGCGCCCAAATCGATGATGGTCTGCGGGACACCATTTTCTTTTTCCCAGTCGGGATCAAACAAAGGGGCTAAGTAGTCCGAGAGCGAGATATGCGTAACGTCGGCTCCTAGATCGCGCGCCAGGGCTGAAACCGCCGTGGCGAGCTTGGTGTTGTGGGACCCTTGACGGGTCGATCCTGAAAAAATGAGAAGTTTGACAGCGGACATATGGGGCCTTTGGGGGTTTTAGGGGGAGGCTTTGCGATAAACCCAAACGCGCGCCGGCGGCACATTGTTCCAGATCCAGCCACTTCTGGAGAGTGAAAACAACCCGGCCTCCTCGCGCACAGGCGGGACCAGAGCATAAGAAAACTGAATGAAGGGTGCGCCGGGCACCAAGCGATCCAAAGCACTGAGGATCAGGGCGCGTCGTTTTTCACTTGGGCTAGTGAACAACGGAAGGCTGGAAACAAGACCTGCCAGAGGCTCATGATCGCCGAGACTTGTTGCCAAATCATAGGCATCACCCTGCACGACCTTGATGTCTGGAAACCGGGTCCGCAACAAACCGGCAAAGGTGTTGCAATACTCAATGGATGTAAGGTTTTCCGGCGCGATCCCGCGCTCTAGAATGGCCTGCGTCACCACACCGGTTCCCGGGCCAAGTTCAACCACAGGTCCAGCGCGTTCTGGGTCAAGGTAACTCGCCATGGCACGTGCGAGCTGTGGGCCAGAAGGTGTTATGGCGCCGATGGCAAGCGGATTGCCAGCCCATTGACGCAAAAACCGACCTTCATCCATCACTTTGGAGAGAAACGACTGTCGGGCCGGACTCGGCGCTGATGGCTCATGATTGGAATACCGGGAAGGCGTCACGAAACGGGCATCCTTTGGTGAGCCAAGAAACACTGCGCAATTTCCTACGCGTCAGAATGACAGGGAGATGACAGGATTGGTCAAATGCTGCAACGCCAATAGCGTGTTTTCTCGCCACCGTCGCAAGACAACCGGTTTCAAAGACGAGACATGACTTTTAGGGACGTGTGGCGAAAATTTGAAAGGCAATGGAAACATCGTAGAGCAACCAAGCCTCATTGGCAGCTCCCACAGCGCCGATGCCGAAATCCAAGCGGTTGAGAGACCCTTGCCCGACAACGGTCGCGCTCCCATCGGCCTCGTCGAACGTGAAAGTGAGAGGAACATCCACAGTCGTTCCGCGTAACGTCAGCGTTCCATTGGCGATGAAACCACCGTCGTCCATTCGATCAAAGCCATCGGCTTGGTAGGTAGCGGTGGCATGATTGGCAAGATCGAAGCCGTCACCGCCCGATGATTGCGCCTGCAAAGTGGCATCGCCGAGCGTCACGCTGGTCATATCAACGGTGATTGCCGCGCTTGCATTGCCCAGATCCTCAGGATCGAAAACCACATCACCTGTCCAGCTACCGATACTGCCTTCAACAGCATTGCCAGTGTAAGTGATGGTAAAACCCAGCGTCGATGCTTCGTGATTGATCACCCAAGCGCCATCTGGCGCTGGCGCATCGCTCTGAGTGACGTTGGGCTCGGTGCTCGCCGTTTGATAGCTGACGGTTTGATTAATGCCCCATGCGATGCCACCGATCAGAAACATCAGCGATGCCGCAGCCGCCAAACCAGCAACACTTGCCTTGGCGATGGAGTTGGGTGCGGTTCGCGCAGAGATGAGCATGCGAGCGATCAAGTTATCTTTGGCGATGAACTGGTGCTTCAGCGCGGCTGCGATGTGCAGTGCAATCAGCAAGCCCATCGCCAACGCTAGATTGTCATGCACGCCTTTCAAAAACGCCTCAGCGGTATGACGTTCGGTGAGGCCCGCATCGCCTAGCAAAGGCAAATGGGCGAACGGCAGGCTTTCCAGAAGCAGAAAGAAGGTCGGAACTCCGGTCGGCGACACCGATGCCATGGCCCAGCCTGAGAGCGGCACAGCGATGAGGAAAGCGTAAAACCCGAGATGCGTGACACTTGCAGCGAGACGCTCAAACCGGCTCATACCCTCTGGCAGCGCGGGCGCCGGATTGGCCACGCGCCAGATGATGCGCGCCAAAGTGAGCGCTAAGATCGTAAGGCCGACGGTCTTATGGATCTGAAAAACCGTGAAAACAGAACCCGTTGCGGCTGCACCGGCGGACACCATCCACTTGCCGCCGATCAGTTGAAAGGCAATCGCCGCAGCAATCACCCAGTGGAGGACAATTGCGACGGTGGTGTAGCGCCGGGCTGCAGACGTATCGATGCTATCGACAGGGAGGGTCGTCATGATGATCAGCCCGACGCTTTGCGCTGTTTAGGAGGGGTTGGCCGTCGAGGCGTCGCCGATGAACTCAGCGTTGATCTCGATGGTGACTTCAGCACCGACGTTTGGCGCAAACGTCGAGAACCCAAACTCAGTGCGGTCAATTGTGCCGACAGCTTGAATGCCGAAGGCTGCGCCGTCGGCGAACGGGTGTTTGCCCATGCTACCGATCAGGGTGGTATCGAGTGTAACGGGCAGTGTCACACCCAGGAAAGTCAGATCACCTTCGATCTCAGCGGTCGTATCACCGGTTTTGGTGATACCGGTTGAAACAAAGGTTGCCTGTGGGAAGGCATCGGTGTTCAGCCAGTTCTCACCACGTAGTTCGGCGTTGAAATCGTGAGCATCTGGGTTGGGAAAGTCAGTATCGACGCTGGCCATATCGATGGTGGCGGTCAGCGTGGACTGGCTGATGTCGTCGGCATCAAGCTCGATGGTGGCCTCGAACGTATTGATGCGCGCTGTGTACTGCGACAAACCGAAGTGGTTGACGGACCAGAACAAAGACCCGTGCGTTGGATCCAACTGATAGGTACCAGACCCAATGGAAAGATCTTCAGCGGCAGCAGAACCGATAAGGGCAGTGGATAGGGCTAGACCTGCGATGACTTTGGTGAGTGTCATGGGTTTTCTCCGGATGAACGATGAATGCTTGGAAATGATGACCGAAGAAGTAGGCAGGTTTGTGCGCGGTGAGAGGCCCCTTTGTGCCAAACATATCGTTCGATATTTGTGATCAATGCCCCTTGGAGTGTGCATGAACAATCGTTTTGCCCTTAACCCAGTGCCACTGGGTCAAGAGGGGGCAGTGCTCTACCCGCAAGCATTGGATGCCGCGTTTCAACAGGACTTGGTGGCAGACCTTCGCGGCGTTCTGGCGACAGCACCGCTGTTCCAACCGGTCATGCCGCGCACAGGCAAACCGCTTTCTGTGCGCATGAGCAATTGCGGGCCATTGGGTTGGGTGGCGGACAAAGCAGGCTATCGCTATCAGCCGAACCATCCTGTCACAGACAATCCTTGGCCGCCCATCCCAGAGGCTCTCACGCAGCTTTGGAGACTGGTAGCCCCCAATGCTCGCGAGCCTGAGGCCTGTCTCATCAACTGGTATGGCCCAAACGCCAAAATGGGATTGCACCAAGACCGTGACGAACAGACCTTCGACGCGCCGGTTGTTTCAGTTTCGCTCGGCGATGAAGCCTTGTTTCGTTTGGGTGGTGTAGAGCGTGGCGGCAAGACCCAAACCATCCGCCTAGCATCCGGCGATGTGCTGGTTCTCGGCGGTAAAGCACGCCTTGCTTATCACGGTGTCACGCACATCTACCCCGGCACATCGACGCTGCTCGACGCGCCAGGGCGGATCAATCTGACACTGCGCCGGGTCAATCCCTAGGACAGCAGCCCTAGTTCTCCATAGGCTCGTCGGAGGGCGTCATCCAGCCGACCATTGCACCGTCGGGCTGCTGCACCATCGCGATGCGGCCAACGCCTTGAACGTCAAAAGGCTCGCCCATCACAATGGCACCGTTGGCTTTGGCTTTTTCAAGCGCCGCATCCACATCGTCTATAGCGATGTAAGCCATCCAGTTTGGCGGAACCTCAGCAAACTGCGGGCTTTTAGAGATGTCGAACATGCCGCCGACCATCTCTCCACCAGACTTGCAGAGATGGTAGAGGGTCCCATCAGGCATGGGCATCTCTTCAAACGTCCAGCCGAGTGACTCAGCATAAAGTTTCTGCGCACCCGGCACATCGCGGGTCATCAACTCATTCCAATGGAAGTGGCCATGTGGCGTCATCTTGCTATCTCCCGAAAAGCGCGTTTACCCCCGAAACGCTCAAGACGGAAATGATGACTCTGGCTCGGCTACGAGTCCAGACTAGGCCGTTTTGTCGATGCTCTCGCCAGGCTCCGCTTCAACGGTATCGTTTGCCGGCTTTGCACCTTCTGGTTTTGCGTCCTCTTGCTTGGCTGGCTTAGGGCCACCTTTTGTGACGCCAACCATAGCGGGGCGCAGCACACGCTCACCGATCATAAAGCCCGGTGCAACCACCTGCACCACCAAACCAGAGGGTTGGTTTGGGTCGGGCACTTCGAACATCGCCTGGTGCTGGTTAGGATCGAAGCGCTCACCCTGGGGGTTGATCTTCTTCACACCGTTCTTGTCGAATACGGAGAGAAGCTCGCGCTCCGTCATCTCCACGCCTTCAAGAAGATTCTTCCAGACCTCTCCAGCGGCGGCTTTTTCATCGTCTGTCACAACGGTCAAAGCGCGTGTGAGATTGTCCGAAACAGACAGCAGATCACGCGCGAAAGATGAAACGGCGAACTTCTTGGCATCAGCCACTTCACGGGCCGTGCGGCGGCGCAGATTTTCCATCTCAGCAGCGGCACGAATGCGTTGATCGCGCGCCTGCTCCAACTCGTCCTGCAGAGCACCGATCACAGCCTCATAGTTGGGCTCACCTTCACCTTCGGGTGGGTTCTCCCAAGCACTTGCTGCGTCACCTTCGCTTTCGCCAGCGCCTTCGGCGGCTTCGGCCTCTTCCTCGGCGCGCATTTCACGTTCCATGGCGGCCGCTGCGTCTTCTGCAGCCATTTCTTCAGCACTTTTGCCAGCACCGGACATGGTCAAACCTCATACAGGATGTGGGGGGACAAATTCGTGATGCGCATATCAGGGCCTTTGGGCCAAAAATCAAGGCTATCTGCTCGGAGAAACCAGCCTGCTCACCAGGCTGGCGGTGTAGTCCACCACCGGCACAATACGCTGATAGTTGAGCCGCGTTGGACCAATGACGCCAACGGCGCCAACGATCAAGCCGGCATCATCATGATAGGGGGCCACGATCATTGACGACCCAGACAGTGAGAAAAGCTTATTCTCAGACCCAATGAAGATGCGCACACCTTCGGCTGTTTCTGTGGCTGAGAGAAGCCTTGCCAGCTCTTTCTTGGAATCTAAGTCCTCAAAAAGCAGGCGAATGCGTTCAAGATCTTCTTGCGCTGACACGTCTTCCAAGAGGTTGGCACGGCCACGCACGATCAGCTGTTTTGGTTTGCCCTCTTCGGCGCCCGCCCAGCTGGCGATACCAGCATCAACTACTTGACGAGTTAGGCGATCGAGTTCGGCGGCAACAGCTTGCTCGCGTTCGGCCAACGCTTTTTGCGCCTCACCAAGTGTTTTGCCGCGTAGGTGCGCATTGAGAAAGTTGGCCGCTTCCGTCAACGCTGAGGCAGGCAGACCATCTGCCAAGTCAATCAACCGGTTCTCAACATTGCCATCTTCACCGACAAGCACGACCAACCCTTTGGTTGGCTCTAAGCGGATAAATTCAATGTGCTTGAGCCGCGTGTCACTCTTGGAAGCAAGAACAAGTCCGGCGCCCGATGTGAGCCCGGATAGGAGCGAAGATGTTTCCGTCAACGTGTCCTCAACCGACCCCTTTTGGCGTGCCGGATCAAGATTGTCGTCAAGGGCTGCTCGCGCTTCTGGTGGTATGGCGCCCACTTCCATAAAAGCATCGACAAAGAAGCGCAGGCCGAGCTCTGTTGGCAGACGACCGGCAGAGATGTGAGGGGCAAACACCAAACCCAACGCTTCCAGATCACTCATCACGTTGCGGATCGTGGCCGGTGACAGCGTGGGCATGGCGTTAGACTGTGTTAGATCGCGCGAAAGCGTCCTTGAGCCAAGCGGCTCACCTTGCGTGAGGTAGTGATCGACCACGCGACGAAAAATGTCGCGGGTTCGCACATCAAGATCATCAAGCCGAGGCGTTGGCGCGTTCATAGACACTATCTAAAATCACTTCGCTGCGGATTCCACCTTTATCCTTTTTGAGGGCTCGCGGGCGCGACTTCTGGCTCGAACATCCCTTGCATGCTGCGAAAGCCCAGCGTAACCAGAGCCAAATCTCTCGTGATAAGAAAGCTTGTTCTCATGCGCCCATCCAATCGCGCCAACGATCAACTGCGCCCCGTCACTCTTGAACGTGGTTTTGCCCGCCACGCCGAGGGTTCCTGTCTGGTTTCCTTTGGCAACACCAAAGTGTTGTGCGCAGCAAGCGTGGAGGATCGCGTGCCAGGCTGGATGCGCGGTAAGGGTTCTGGCTGGGTGACTGCTGAGTACGCCATGCTGCCCCGCTCCACCCATGAGCGTATGCGCCGCGAAGTTACCCAAGGCAAGCAGTCTGGCCGCACGCTTGAAATTCAACGTCTGATCGCCCGGTCTCTGCGTGCTGTGGTGGACCTGAAAGCCATTGGCGAGGTGATGATCACTGTCGATTGTGATGTTATTCAAGCTGATGGCGGCACCCGAACTGCCTCCATCACCGGCGCTTGGGTTGCACTTTACGATGCGCTGAAATGGATGGAAGGCCGGTCGATGCTTAAAGGTCCTGCGCTTAAAGACAAAGTCGCTGCTGTCTCCTGCGGTATCTACAAGGGCAAGCCCGTGCTGGATCTGGACTATCTGGAAGACTCCGCCGCCGAGACCGATGCCAATTTCGTGCTCACCGGCTCTGGCGGCATGGTCGAAATTCAAGGCACGGCTGAAGGCGCGCCCTTTAGCGAGGATGAGCTCGCCTCCATGATGGGCCTTGCCAAAAAAGGCATTGGCGAACTGCTCGACCTGCAAAACCAGGCGGTGGGAGCATAAGGCATGCAGCTGAAAGGTTTCGGTGATCGCTTGCTCATCGCAAGCCACAATCGCGGCAAAATCGATGAGTTGCGCGCGCTACTGGAGCCAGTTGGCATGCCTGTCACGTCGGCTGCGGACCTTGAACTGGATGTGCCAGAGGAAACCGGCACAACTTTTGAAGCCAATGCCCTTCTGAAAGCCCGCGCCGGCCACGAGACGACCAAGCTGGCCAGCTTGTCCGATGATTCAGGCCTATGCGTTGAGGCTTTGAATGGTGACCCCGGCGTTTACACCGCGGACTGGGCAGGCCCAGATCGGGATTTCGCCATGGCCATGCGCACGGTAGAAGAGAAACTCCAAGCTGCTGGCGCGAACTCGCCTGATGCACGTCGCGCCAAATTCGTCGCCGTTCTTGGTCTTATTCACACCGATGGATCAGAAGAGACTTTCCGCGGTGAAGTGGAAGGCACACTTGTCTGGCCGCCACGCGGCGACAAAGGCTTCGGCTACGATCCCATCTTCCAGCCTGACGGATACGACATCACGTTCGGAGAGATGGTGGCGGATGAGAAACACGGCTGGACACATGGAGAAAGCACTGGTCTTTCCCATCGGGCACGGGCGTTTGAGAAATTCTTCAACGCCATCGTATCCGCAGGACCGGCCTGACTTTGGATCACGCGTTTGCGCCAGTAACGTCTGATAGAGAGGCCGGGTTCGGCATCTATGTGCACTGGCCGTTTTGTGCCTCCAAATGCCCCTACTGCGACTTCAACTCCCATGTACGCAAGGCGCCGATTGATCAGCCACGCTTTGTGAGAGCCTTTCAGGCAGAACTTGCGACCATGGCGAGGCGTACGCCGGGACGCACTGTGTCCAGCATCTTCTTTGGGGGTGGCACACCAAGCTTGATGGAACCAGCAACGGTCGGCGCCATCCTCAATGCCATCGGCAGCCATTGGGAGATCGCGCCCGGCGCTGAAATCACACTGGAGGCCAACCCAACGAGCGTTGAAGCCGACCGCTTCAAAGGTTTTCGCAAAGCAGGCATCAACCGGGTTTCACTCGGTGTCCAAGCGATGAAAGATGAAGATTTGCAGGCACTCGGGCGCACGCATTCGGTCGCTGATGCTCTGCGCGCGGTGGAGATCGCCCGTGACGCATTTGAGCGCATCTCGTTTGACCTTATTTACGCGCGACCAGGCCAAAGCGTTGCTCAGTGGCAGGATGAGCTCGGCCAGGCGCTTGATTTCGCCGCCGATCATCTCTCGCTCTATCAGCTGACCATCGAGCCAGGCACCCAGTTTGAGATTCTGCACAAAGCCGGACGCCTGGAAGTACCGGACCCCGAAGTCGCATCCGATATGTTCCTAGCAACGCAGGCGATGACCACTGGACGTGATCTGGCGGCATACGAAATTTCCAACCATGCCGCGCATGATGCCGTGTGTCAGCACAACCTCGTTTATTGGCGCTACGGCGAGTATGTCGGCGTTGGCCCAGGTGCCCATGGGCGCTTGGTCGACCAAGCGAGCCCCTACGCCCAGCGCTTTGCAACATCCACTGAGCGCTATCCAGAAAAGTGGTTGGAGCGCGTTGAGGCCACTGGTCACGGGCTTGTCGCTGACGACCCGCTAACGCTGGAAGAGATGGGCGATGAATATCTGGTGATGGGCCTACGTCTGCGCGAGGGGATTTCTCGCGCGCGTTATGAGGCCCTTTCGGGGCGCACCTTCGCTGAGAAGCAGGTGGCATTGATGGTGGAGCAGGGTTTCATCGAAACGGATAGCGATGGGTCAAGCCTGCGCGCAACACGCGAAGGCTCGTTTCTTCTGGACGCCGTGGTGGCCGACTTGGCGGCCTAGTCCGGTGGCCTAAAAGATGCCCTGGAATGACCGCGGCGCAGCTGAGGCAACTTCTGTTCCTGAGCCCGTCACGCGATAAACCGCCAAACCGCGCTGTGAGACGCCATTCGACAAGAACCGAAAGATCCCATCGATGCCGGAGAAGCCGGACGAGGCCGCCAGCATTTGAGGGTCAATGCGGCCAGAGCCTGCGCGGGCAAGCGCGGCTGCCAAGGTCACGGCATCATAACCAAGCGAAGAAATCCGCACCGGTTCACCGCCATAGCGGGCACGGTAGCGGCTGACAAAGTCTTGATATTGGGCCCGCGGTGGCGCTGGATAAACCGAGTCACGCAACTCGGTCGCATTCTGCACACGGGCATCTTCCCATTGGCCGGAGCCGAGGAAAAGCGTGTTCTGCGGTGTCAGACCACCAGCGGCCAAGCCTTGTGCAATGGACACCATCACATCACCAGCCTCAGGCACAAAGAGCGCGTTGAACTGCGCACGCTGCGTGGCAAGCTCGCTGGCGGCCGCCTGGATGGCGATGGTGGTGAGATCATAGCGCTCAACCGTCGCGACTTGCAGGCCAGCGGTGGCTGCGGCTTGGCGCATTTCCGCTTCCATGATCTGCCCATAGGCGTTGTTTGGCAGCAGCGCGCCAAGCGTCGTGCGGTTTTGTTGACCTGCGTAGGTGATGATCCGGCGCGCATCGGAAGATGGAAGGAAGGAAAGCAGGTAAACGCCCTGGCCACCGACGCTCGCGTCTGAAGAAAAGGCAATAACCGGAACACCAACCGGACGAGTCACAGCAGCAACCGAGCGCACCTCAGCTGCAAATATAGGTCCCAAAATCATCTGCGCGCCTTCAGACAGCGCTTGACTGGCCGCTGCCGCCGCCCCTTCTGGCGTGCCGCGCGTATCTTTGATGATGACCGTGATGTCCGATCCGCCTAAGGCGGCCACGGCCAAATCAGCAGCGTTGCGGAAACTCGGCCCGGCTTGACCGGCATTGCCGGTTGCCGACAAAGGCAAAAGCAGCGCAACACGTGCTGCGCCAGTGCCGAGGGTTTCACCTTGTGGCTGAATGCTCGGCGTGTTGACCGAGAGCGATGGTCCACCAATGGTTGTAAAACCTTGCGGGCCACAGGCTGAGAGGCCGAGTAGACCACTTACGCCCAGGCCCTGTACCACCTTGCGGCGGCCCAAACCTTGGTTTTTAGCAGGCGTTTGGCCCTGTGTTGTTTTCGTCCCCGTGATCGCTTTCATGATCGCGATCCTCCTCAGCTTACGCATCCGCACATATAGTCTTCACCCATCCCATCTGGTCTTTAACTGGAAACGCAGGAAAAAAACAGCCAGCGCGTGGGCATCAGCGACAAAACACCGTTACACCGTCATGATGACGGGCGAGGGTTAAAAACATGATTAACAGAAGCTTGCCAGATCGCGAGATCAACACGCGGTACTCAATCGATGGACAAAGCTTTCAAGCACCGACCCTGGTGCCAGGGCTTTACGTGGTCGCCACACCCATCGGCAATCTGGCCGACATCACGCTGCGCGCCTTGCAAACGCTTGCAGCAGCGAACGTTGTTGCCTGTGAAGACACACGCAACTCGCGGGTCTTGATGGATCGGTATGGCATCTCAACCCAGCTAATGGCCTATCATGATCACAATGGTCCGCAGGCGCGCCCGATCATCCTAGAGAAACTCGCTGAGGGCGAGGCAGTGGCGCTTATCTCCGATGCAGGAACGCCACTGATCGCGGATCCTGGCTACAAGCTGGTCGTTGCCGCCCGCGAGGCTGGAAACAGCGTGGTCAGCATTCCTGGGCCGAGCGCGGTGGTGGCTGCACTTTCCATCGCCGGGCACCCGACCGACCACTTCTCCTTTGCCGGCTTCTTGCCCAGTAAGTCCAAGGCACGCGCCGACGCCATTGCCGATCTTGCCAAGCTGCCAGGCACCGTATGTCTCTATGAGGCACCGTCACGTCTCACAAACACTTTGGAAGCCTTGGCCGATGGGCTGGGGCCAGAACGCCAAGCAAGCGTCTGCCGCGAAATCACAAAACGCTTTGAAACTGTTCAATCGGGCACGCTGACCAAGCTCAGCCAGCACTATAGCGAAACCGAAGAACCTCGCGGAGAGATCGTGATCATCCTGGGGCCGGCTGAGCAAGCAACCACAACGCAAGATGATGTGGATGAAGCCTTACGCACGGCGCTGAAAACCGAGCGCGTGAAAGATGCCGCAGGATTGGTTGCTGAAGCTTACGGACTTTCGCGGCGCGATCTCTACCAGCGCGCACTGGAGCTTTCCAAGGATGGCTGACCGCAGACAGGCCTATCAGCTAGGCTTGGACGCCGAAGATCTTGCCGCACGCTTCCTGCGTTCGCTTGGCCTGGACGAAGTCGACCGACGGGCGCGCATGCCCGGTGGTGAGATCGATCTGGTGGTTGAGGACGCCGAAACACTGGTTTTTGTGGAAGTGAAGGCGCGTGCGACCCTGACCGATGGCGTGGAAGCGGTGAGTGTCCGGCAACAAGCTCGCATCCGTTCAGGCTTGCGCGCCTGGCTTTCAGCTCATGATCGCGATGGCCAGCGCATGGCGACCAAGAGTGTGCGTTGCGATGTGATCGTGGTTGCGCCTGGTCATGATCCGCTCCATATCCCCAACGCCTTTCCTGCCGCCGAGGATGGTGGCTTTTAGCTGATAGAGACACGCTATGACCTTGAATGTCGCCGTCCAGATGGACCCGATCCAATCCATCAACATTGCCGGCAACTCCACCTTCGCCATGATGCTGGAAGCACAGGCGCGAGGGTTTGCATTGTCGGTTTACACACCTCAGTCTATGGCATTGGAGGGCGGCGTGGTTACCGCCAGCGTTCAATCGGCAGAGGTTCGCGATGTTGTCGGCGACCACGTGAACTTAGGCTCAGCCGAGCGGCTTGATCTTGCAAGCTTCGATGTCATCCTGCTGCGCCAGGATCCGCCTTTTGACATGCGCTACATCACCTCCACGCATATGCTGGAAAGCATTGGTGGTAAGACGCTGGTGATCAACGATCCGGCCGCTGTGCGCAACGCGCCGGAAAAGATATTGGTGATGCAGTTTGCCGATCTCATGCCGCCAACGCTGATCAGCGAGGATGTATCAGCCATTGAAACCTTCCGCGCTGCGCACAAAGACATTGTGCTGAAGCCACTCTACGGCCACGGCGGCAAAGGTGTGTTTCGCTTGCGCGAACAGGATCAAAATCTTGGCTCACTGGTTGGTCTTTTCCGCGACCTTTACCCCGAGCCTTGGGTTGCTCAAGCCTTCCTGCCTGATATCGCCAAGGGAGATAAGCGCATTCTTTTGGTCGAGGGCGAACCATTTGGACTGATCAACCGTGTGCCCGCCGAAGGTGATGTGCGTTCCAACATGGTGGTGGGTGGCCGCGCTGAAGCTTCTGCGCTGACAGAGCGTGATCGTGAGATTTGCGCAGCCATCGGACCGACCTTGCGGGAACTTGGCCTCCTGTTTGTCGGCATTGACGTGATCGGACCCTACATCACCGAGATCAACGTGACCTCGCCGACGGGCATTCGCGCTCTTGAAAAGCTAGGCGGAGGCAACGCCGCAGCGGCGATGTGGGATGCTATTGAAAGCAAGCTGCACTAGCACGATAGTGAGGCGAGGATGACCAGACCACCGGACCTTCCTCACCCATCGCCACCAGAGCCAACCGTCGTTGCAACAAAGCGGCGCGGCATTTTTGGTTGGCTTCTGCTTCCCTTGCGACTGATTGGCTATCTTTGTCTCTTCATCGTCATTGGCGGGTTCTTGGTAGCGTTCGGGCTGCCCGCATCTGACCTTTGCCGCTCAAACGGACCAGGTATCGCCTGTGACAGCGTCGGACTTCAAACTATCGCCGACTTTGGGCTCACCATCCTTTATTTGAGTGTTTTTACAGGAATTCCGTTACTACTGGCTGGAATAGGCGTCGTTTTCTTGGGATTGGACATAGGACGGTGGTTACATAGACGTCTAAACTGATTGTTCTTTTTTTGTTCTAGATTTTAAACTCAAAATATGCTTGCCTCTTTTGTGGAAAAGAGGGCGCATTATGGTTTCGCGGGTCACGACGGTAGCTTTTCAAGGCGTGGAAGCGCGACCTGTGGACGTTCAGGTGCATATCACACCGGGTCTGGTTGGGTTTTCCATCGTTGGGTTACCGGACAAAGCGGTTGCTGAAAGTCGCGAACGTGTGCGTTCAGCGCTTGTTGCCTCTGGTATGGCGATGCCCGCCAAACGCATCACGGTGAATCTTGCTCCCGCCGATCTGCCCAAAGAAGGCAGCCATTTTGATCTGCCCATTGCTCTTGGGGTCATGGCCGCTATGGGCGCGATCTCTGCTGATAGTGTTGCCGGTCACGTGGTTCTTGGTGAACTGTCGCTCGACGGCCAATTGGCACCCGTCTCTGGCGTTCTACCTGCTGCGATGATGGCGGTTAGCCGCGATGAGGGCATGATTTGTCCAAAGGACTGTGGGCCCGAAGCAGCCTGGGCAGGCGAGACGCTGAATGTGTTGGCGCCAGGCTCACTGCTGGAACTGACCAATCATTTTGCCGGTCGTCAGATGCTCACACCACCACGACCTGGTGTGGATCTGGCGCGCGGACCTAGTCTGCCCGATCTTGTGGATGTGCGTGGCCAGGAAAGCGCCAAGCGAGTACTGGAAATCGCGGCAGCCGGTGGTCACAATCTTCTGATGGTTGGACCGCCTGGGTCGGGCAAAAGCATGCTGGCAGCCCGTCTCCCATCGTTGCTCCCACCACTCTCCCCCCGAGAAATGCTGGATCTTTCCGTTGTTTGCTCGCTTGCTGGCGAATTGGAGGCCGGAGCCCTGTCGGACAAACGCTCCTTCCGCGCACCTCACCATTCGGCCTCAATGGCTGCGTTGGTCGGCGGCGGGATACGCGCCAAACCCGGTGAAATCTCCTTGGCACACAACGGCGTGCTGTTTTTAGACGAACTGCCGGAGTTCTCCCCCAAGTGCTCGACAGTTTACGGCAACCCCTGGAAACCGGCCAGTGCCACATTGCCCGCGCCAATCATCACGTGACCTATCCAGCTGCCTTCCAATTGGTGGCCGCAATGAACCCTTGCCGGTGCGGTCATGCCGGCGAGCCTGGTCATGTCTGCAGCCGTGGCCCGCGTTGCGCGGCCGATTATCAGGCACGCGTTTCCGGGCCTCTGATGGACCGCATTGACCTGCGGATCGACGTCCCAGCTGTCACGGCGCGTGATCTGTCAGACCCATCACCCAGGGAAACAAGCGCCGACGTGGCCGCACGGGTTGCAGAAGCACGCAATCGTCAACAGCGACGCTATAGCAAAGACCAAAACGCTCCGCTCAACGCCCGCGCTGATCAAAGCTCTATCGAGCAACATGGTGCGCTTGATGAAGGTGCGCTCGCCCTTCTGTCGCAAGTGGCGGGCACAGCCAACTTGTCAGCGCGAGGTTATTTTCGAGTTTTGCGCGTAGCACGTACCATTGCTGATCTTGCAGGAACAGACGGGGTAGAACGGGCTCATCTTGCCGAAGCGTTGACCTATCGTGGTATGGATGCAGCCACACTGATGGCTGCCTGAAAGGCTTTGTGATCAACGCGGTGAGTGGTTGTTAACGGCCAAGGCGTATGATCAGCGCCATGCAAAACACCAAACTTTCCCAAGGCCAGTTTGTGCAAGACGTTACTGGCGAATTGTTGTCTGGAGGTGCACCTGAATCGGGTGCACCACGAACGGCAGGCCCATTCCCCCCGGCTGCATCTTCAATTGCCGACCGGTCTTTGTCTCATGACCAGGACGGATCGGCCTTCAAGCTTATCGGAGCCGTAAGCCATGAGATGCGCAACCCGCTCAATGGCATCATCGGCATGTCCTATCTTCTGGGCGAGACGCAGCTTGATAGCACACAACGCAATTATCTTGATGGCATATCGAGCAGCGGCGAGGTTTTGCTGACGCTCGTCAATGATCTTCTTGACCTGACCGCCCTTCAAAATGGAGCGATTGAGCCCAACACCGGGCCGACAGATGTTACCCACTTGGTCAATCAATCGATCGAACTTGCGGCCCCACGGGCGCATGCCAAAGGCCTTGCCGTCGGAGCTGTGATCGACCCGTTGCTTTGCGCTTGGCAAAAGGACCGGCCATTGCTCGAGCTAGATTCCGCACGGGTGCGGCAGGTCCTGACCAACCTTCTCTCCAATGCCATTAAATTCACTGATATCGGCGGCGTCCAGCTATCGGTTGGCTTGCGGGCTCCCGTGGAAGCAAGCGGTTTGGCCCCCTACGCGCCGACAGGCGCACCCGTGACCAAGACTGAGCTGGTTTTTGATGTTCGAGATACCGGCCATGGCATCGCGCCACAGGACCATGCTTTGGTGTTTCAACCTTTTGGTCGAACAAAAACGGCGCAGGTTTCTGCAACCGAAGGCACCGGCCTTGGCCTACCGCTCTCCCGTGGTCTGGCTCAAGCGCTTGGAGGCTCGCTTGAGCTGGTCAGCTCCATACCCAATCAAGGCACGCATATGCGTCTGGTGCTTCCGCTGCCTGAAGGGTTGGTTGAGAGAAGCTCCAATCAGGACAACCTGCCACTGGCAGGTCAACGTGTTCTCATGGTGCTCGACGCGTCGCTTGCAAACTCGCCAGAAGCTGACGCTCTTGCGTCTACGCTGCACCAACTGGGCGCACAAACACGGCTTCTGAGCGCACCTGATGAACTCAACGGCGCCCCTGAAAACATCGATCACGTTTTGGTTGATGCGGGTTTTGACCATGCCATGCTTTGGTCGCGCCTTTGTCTGCCGCAAGTGGGTTTGCGCCCTGTGATTTTGCTTCGGCCGGACAATCGCCGCCTCTTGGAGGATCTTCGCGAAGCTGGTTTTTCTGGCTACCTGATCCGCCCCCTGCGGCAGTCATCCTTGGTCGCGATGCTTACCCATCGCTTCGATGATGATGTGGATACGCTCTTTTTGGCCGATCCGGCCGACACTGAGCGCGCTGAACAGCCAAACCCCGGCAAACGTATTCTGATCGCCGAAGACAATCCGGTGAATGCCCGCCTTGCAGAGGCCGCTTTGGAACGAGAAGGCCATGACGTAACCGTTGTTGGCGATGGCGCGCGCGCCATCGCATTGGCTGGCGACACTCAAACCGCCCAGACGCCGTTCGACCTCATACTGCTTGATCTTGCCATGCCCGTTCTTGATGGTTTTGCAGCCGCGCGCCAACTTCGTGATGCCGGGTTTGGTGGACGTCTCATCGCCTACTCTGGCAACACCGATCCTGCTCTGATCGATCAGGTGAAAGCCGCCGGTTTCGACGGGTTCGCCCACAAACCGTTAGCCCCTGACGCACTGCAGGCGCTGGTCACCGACCCTCCGGCTGCCTAAGCCTCCGCACCGCACTGCCCTTGCGGCCAGTCTGGCGACATGCCATCTGAGACTGGGCGTGATAGGCTACCCAAGCTGCTCTGCGGGCCTGTCAAAGCGGGTGTCATGCAAGCGTCGTCAAACTGTGTTCGACGCTCAGGTCAAGCTGGCGCTAATACATGTGGCACGCTCACGACGGGCCGCTGAGAAGAGGGTTGAATGGCTGACCATGACATGTCTGACAAACGTTGGGCCGATGCTGATCATCAGCGGGCTGGGCGTTCGGCAACCGTACCGAGTGCCGCTAGACGTGTGATGGAACAGGTCTTCCCGTTTACGCGCAGTGTAAGCGTAGCGCCTCTGCCTGGAACCCCGCTTTATCTGCCCGAAAGCACAGCCCCGACCTCTGATCAGTCGACAACATTGGGGGCTATTGGGTCGCTTGAAGTTCGGCTCGCATCAAACCAACGCGATATTCACCGCGCCCAACGATTGCGGTACGCTGTTTTTTACCAGGAAATGTCGGCCAAACCGACCGTGATGCACAAAGTGCTGCGGCGCGATTTTGATCGCTATGATGCGATCTGCGATCATTTGCTTGTTCTCGATCATGATGCGCCCCCTGACCCGCGCACCGGCGGTCCAGCCATCGTCGGTACCTATCGGTTGCTCAGTCAGGATGTGGCCCAGGCCAATGGTGGTTTTTACACCGCTGGCGAATATCAGATCGACAAGCTGGTATCGGCGCGACCTGATCTAAAGTTTCTGGAACTTGGCCGCTCATGCGTGTTGAAGCCGTACCGTACCAAACGCACGGTAGAGCTGCTTTGGCATGGTATCTGGAGCTATGTGGTGCAGCGCAAGATCGACGTGCTGTTCGGCTGCGCCAGCCTTGATGGAACGGACCCGGAAGCACTGGCACTGCCGCTTTCGTTCCTTCATCACTTTGCAGGCGCGGACCCTGCCTGGAGTGTGCGAGCTGTGGATGAACGCTACGCGCCCATGAACTTGATTGCGAAGGATCAGATCAATCAGAAGCAAGCTCTGCGGTCTCTGCCTCCACTGATCAAAGGATATCTGCGCTTGGGCGGCATGATTGGCGACGGTGCGGTGGTGGATCATCAATTCGGCACAACCGATGTTCTAATTCTCTTACCCGTTGAAAAAATCTCCAAACGCTACATCAGCTATTATGGCGAGGACGCCTCGCGCCGCGCGAATTAGCGTCAAACCCTCTCATGCATAAAAACGTCTCCTATCAACCGCTCGACCTGCCAGATCGTTCTGAGCTCACCGATGCTCAGATGCTTGCCGAGGCCATGGCGTTTGTTAATCGAATGAAGCGCCGCCACTCGGTGCGCGACTATGCGCCCCGTCCTGTTTCGCGCGAGGTTATTGAGCAGTGCATCCGTGCAGCAGGTACGGCGCCTTCAGGTGCCAATCACCAACCCTGGCACTTCGTGGCCATCTCTGACCCAGCCACCAAGAAGAAGGTGCGCAAGGCCGCAGAAGAAGAAGAGCAGCGCTTCTACGATGGCGCCGCCGGTGATGAATGGCTCAAAGCATTGGAGCCCATTGGCACAGGTGCCAGCAAACCACATCTAGAGGATGCGCCCTGGCTGATCATCGTGTTCGCACAGCGATGGGGAGAGTATGAGGATGGTACGCGTTTCAAACACTATTATGTGCCTGAAAGCACCGGTATTGCGACAGGCTTTCTGCTAACGGCGCTGCATCATGCCGGTCTGGTGTCCCTGACTCACACGCCCAATCCGATGAAATTTCTAAACGGTCTTTTGAACCGCCCCGACAATGAAAAGCCCATCATGATCATCGCAGTCGGTCATCCGGCTGAGAGTGCCACTGTACCGGCAGCGGCGAAGATGAAGAAACCACTGGAGACCATTCTCTCCTTTGTCGAGTAGGATTGGTCGCTGCCGTTGGGACGTCCTACGCTCATTCATGCTCCTGCCTGTCGTTGGGCAAGTTTAGGCTGTGCCTTGCAGGGCGCAAATGCGCTTCTTATATAGCCGCCATCGGGACGCCCTATCTGTGGGTTGTCTGTCGAATTTTGTTCTCCAACCCCCCTAAGGGGATCGCAGCGCGGCTTTCTATTTGCTATAAGCGCGCGCTTCGCCGGAACGCCGATACGAATCGGGTCCGGGCGATCTGCCGATAACTGAATGAGGTATCGTCCATGGCGAAAGTCATTGGTATTGATTTGGGAACCACCAATTCCTGCGTAGCCGTTATGGACGGCTCAACCCCAAAAGTGATTGAGAACGCCGAAGGCGCGCGTACGACGCCGTCGATGGTTGCGTTTTCCGATGATGGTGAGCGCCTGGTTGGCCAGCCAGCCAAGCGCCAGGCTGTCACCAACCCAGAGGGCACGCTTTTCGCTGTCAAACGCCTGATTGGTCGTCGCTTTGATGATCCAGCGGTGAAGAAAGACCAAGAGCTCGTTCCCTTCGAGATTGTTCAGGCGCCGAGCGGCGACGCCTGGGTTCGGGTTGAAGAGACCGACTATTCCCCTTCGCAGATTTCGGCCTTCATTCTGCAGAAGATGAAGGAAACCGCTGAAGCGTTCCTTGGCGAAACCGTTGAACAAGCGGTGATCACCGTTCCTGCCTACTTTAACGACGCGCAGCGCCAAGCAACGAAAGATGCCGGTAAGATCGCCGGTCTTGAAGTGCTTCGCATCATCAACGAGCCAACGGCTGCTGCCCTCGCCTACGGGCTTGAGAAAAATGACGGCAAGACGATTGCTGTCTACGACCTTGGTGGCGGTACGTTTGACGTGTCGGTGCTTGAGATCGGCGATGGCGTCTTCGAAGTGAAATCCACCAATGGCGATACGTTCCTTGGCGGTGAAGACTTCGATATGCGCTTGGTTGGCTATTTGGCTGACGAGTTCAAGAAAGAGCAGGGCGTTGACCTGAAGGGCGACAAGCTTGCGCTTCAGCGCCTAAAGGAAGCCGCTGAAAAGGCTAAAATCGAGCTGTCCTCGGCCACGCAGACCGAGATCAACCTGCCCTTCATCACCGCTGATGCGTCTGGTCCAAAACACCTGACTATGAAGCTGACGCGCGCCAAGTTTGAAAGCCTGGTCGATGATCTGGTGAAGCGCACGGTTGACCCGATGAAAGCAGCCCTCAAAGACGCCGGCCTGAAAGCCGGTGACATTGACGAGGTTGTTCTGGTCGGCGGTATGACCCGCATGCCGAAGGTGCAGGAAACGGTCAAAGAGTTTTTTGGCAAAGAACCGCATAAGGGTGTGAACCCCGATGAGGTTGTGGCCATCGGCGCTGCCGTTCAAGCTGGTGTTTTGCAGGGCGACGTTAAAGACGTTCTGCTGCTCGACGTGACCCCGCTGTCGCTAGGTATCGAAACGCTGGGCGGCGTGTTCACGCGCCTTATCGACCGTAACACGACGATCCCGACCAAGAAGAGCCAGGTGTTCTCGACCGCTGATGATAATCAGTCAGCTGTAACCATCCGGGTCTTCCAGGGTGAGCGCGAAATGGCGGCGGACAACAAGATCCTCGGCCAGTTCGATCTGGTGGGTATCCCACCGGCACCGCGTGGCATGCCGCAAATTGAGGTGACCTTCGACATCGATGCCAACGGTATTGTGAACGTGTCGGCGAAAGACAAAGGCACCAACAAAGAGCAACAGATCCGCATTCAGGCCTCTGGTGGTCTCAGCGACGATGACATCGAACAGATGGTCAAAGACGCTGAAAGCCATGCTGATGAGGACAAGAAGCGCCGCGAAGTGGTGGAAGCCAAAAACCAAGGCGAAGCTCTGGTCCACTCCTCGGAGAAAGCTTTGTCAGACTATGGCGACAAGGTTGGCGATGAGGACAAGGCTGCCATCGAAGGCGCTATCGCTGAGCTTAAGACTGCTCTTGAAGGCGACGACAAAGCTGCCATCGAAGAAAAGTCACAGGCCCTCGCAACGGCATCCATGAAGCTGGGCGAAGCTATGTACGCCGACAGCCAAGCTGAAGGCGAGCCAGAAATGGACATGGATGACGGCGCAGAGCCTGTTCAGGACGACGATGTTGTCGACGCCGACTTTGAAGATGTCGATGACGAAGACCAGAAGAAAGCGTCCTAGACCTTTCCTTTGACAACGCATTGTAAAAAGCCCGGCGCCTCGCGTCGGGCTTTTTCTTTGCAAGAAATCACCGCTTTGGTGTCATGAAACCGCAAAGAACAGTGCGCATAGCCTGTCAGCCATGGCTGATCTGTCCGTTCACGATTCGCGCAACGCGCCTACCCACCCCGTCTGGGACGACGATGCTGACGCCCGTTACGCTCCCTTTGGTCACTATACGCTGAGCCCTTGGCGCGAGGCGTGTCGATCATTGGGGCCACGGCTTTACCCGCGACGCTATCCGCGCTTGGGTTCCATCATCACTTGGCCGATCTGGCGTTTGTCGCTGCTTGGTCGCCCGGGGGCAGTGGATCTTGAGCCTTTCCCTGGCTTTCGTCTTAGGCTTTACCCGCTTGAAAACCATGCAGACACAAAATGCTTCTCGCGTGCAGCCCTCTGTGACCTGCCTGAAGAGCGCGCTATTGCGCGCTGCGCTGTCTCCAGCCCAGACCATCAATTCATTGTTGTCGATGTGGGTGCCAACACTGGCACTTACTCGGTGCTTGCTGCCAATCTCGCACGTCGTATTGGTAAGAGCACAAACCTTGTCTGCATTGAAGCCAATCCAAAAACGCAAGCTCGGCTGGCGGAAAATCTGCACTTTAGCGGCTTGGAGCATTGCTCGCACTTGGTAGCGTGCGCCGTGAGCAATGCGCCGGGCAGCGTGATGCTGGACACCAGCCAATGGAATCTTGGGTCGGTCAAGGTGACCGATGCACGTGTTGGCCAAATGCAAAAGACAGTTGTTAGCGTACCAGCACGCCCCCTGTCCTCAATCGTCAACGAGGTAGGCCTTAACAGAATTGACTTGCTCAAGATTGATATTGAAGGCCATGAGATTCCAGCGCTTGCGCCGTTTTTGCGTGAAGCACCAGCTCATCTGTTGCCCCGCATGATTTTGGCAGAGACCAAACACGACACGAATGCGAAGCTTGCAGCGCTCATCATTGCCGCTGGTTATCACGTCACCCATCATGGGCGATCGGACACCGTGTTTGAGCGTTAGTTTTATCGCGCGTTCGGACCTAAAACCCGTGCCCACGTTTGCTCAACGCGCTCTAGCTGAGTTTCTTTTTCAGCTTCTTTCCATCGGTCGTGATGTAGTCGCGGATTAGAGGCACAGTATCGCGCTCTTTGGAGAGTAACAGCTGGAACACCATGTTGGAGCCATCGACAAAGCCCAGTTCGGCAGCTGAAAGGTAGAACTCCCACATGCGGCAGAAGCGCTCGTCGTACAACGCTTTGGCCTGCTCACGGTTCTCTTGGAAACGCACGCGCCAATCTCGCAACGTGTATGCATAGTGCAGGCGCAGGATCTCAGTGTCGCAAACCCAAAGACCGCACCGCTCCAGAGACGCGAATGTTTCTGACAACGCCGGCACATAACCGCCTGGGAAAATGTACTTGCGGAAGAACGGGCCAGTTGTGCCCGGTTGCGTCATGCGACCGATCGAGTGGATCATAGCGAACCCGTCATCTGTCAACCGGTCGCGCACGACGTTGAAATAGTCATCAAAGTTGAAGACACCGACATGTTCCATCATGCCGACGGAGACGATGCGGTCGTAGGTTCCTTGATGCTCGCGATAGTCTTCGATGACAAACTCAACCTTGTCGTCCAGCTCAGCAGCGGTCACACGCTCACGCGCGATCTTCACCTGCTCAGGTGAAACATTGAGCGAGGTGACCTGAGCACCCGCTCGGGCCAACATGATAGCCAGCGATCCCCAGCCGCCGCCAATTTCAAGCACGCGCATACCTGGCTTAAGCTTCAGCTTGGCAACGATATGGATAAGCTTGTTGACCTGCGCCTGTTCCAGACTCTCATGTTCATCGGTGTAGAGCGCACATGAGTAGTTCATCCCCTCATCGAGAAAGAGACGATAAAGCTCGGTGGACAAATCATAGTGGCTGCGCGCCTGCTTTTTAGCATTTGCCACATCATTGGCCTGCTGGCGGCGGCGCATCGCTTTCCAGGTTCGGCGCAGAAGACCCTGCACGCGATGTTGGGAGAGGGGGGCGCGGTTGACCGAAAACAGCGTCAGAAACTGATGAATGTCTGAGCCATCTTCAAAGCTCAATTTTTCATCCATGTAAGCTTCTGCTGCGGCCAGTTCAGGATTGAAAAAAATCGCGCGCTCGGCGGTGGCATCGTGGAAACGCAGGCTAACGTCAGGGCCCGGTTCCTGACCGCCATAGACAACCTGTTGTCCGTTGGCATGCGTTACGCGCAGCGTGCCTTTGCGCACAAACTTCTTCAACAAGCCCGATAAGAGACGCATGAATCCTCACAAACACAATCAAACGCGCCATTGCCCCGGCGCTCTCTAGCGCACCTTGAAAAAGAACACCACGGCAAGCTGAACAGGCCCTGGCAATGCGGTCACACGTTTCCTACATGCTGCCATGCGTTGGCATCGTCACCTGGTGCGATGCTCTACCCTGGCTCGTTGGTTCGGTTGACAGACCGCGGTCAAGCTGCCAACGCACTCCACCGCAGCACTTGCCTTTTCAAGGATAAGGTAAGCGCCGCCAATGATCACCCGTTGCAAAGCAGTTCGCATCTCAAAGAAGTCCGTGATTTATGGCCAAGCCCGATTTTTATGAGCTTCTCGGTGTTTCACGTGATGCTGACGAGAAAACGCTGAAAAGCGCCTTCCGCAAGAAGGCGATGCAATATCATCCAGACCGCAATCCCGATGATGCGGAAGCCGAGCAAAGCTTCAAGGCCGTTAATGAGGCCTATGAAGTGCTGCGTGATGAGCAAAAGCGCGCGGCTTATGATCGCTTTGGACATCAAGCCTTTGAACAAGGCGGTATGGGCGGCGGCGGCTTTGGCGGAGCTGGGGCGGGTGGCGCCGGAATGGGCGACATTTTCGAAGAAATTTTTGGCGAGTTCATGGGCGGCGGTCGCCGTCGCTCTTCCGGTGGGGCGCAGCGTGGCTCCGACATGCGCTACAATTTGGAGATCTCGCTCGAAGAAGCCTTTGAGGGCAAAACCGTCGACTTGGTTCTGCCCACATCAGTTGCCTGCGATACGTGCTCGGGCTCCGGTGCGAAACCCGGCACAAGCCCGTCGACCTGTTCGACCTGTGGCGGTATGGGCAAAGTGCGCATGAGCCAAGGTTTTTTTGCCATGGAACGCACTTGCCCAACCTGCGGTGGTCGTGGCGAAGTCATCAAAGATCCATGCGACACCTGTTCAGGCGCTGGCCGCGTAACTCAAGAGCGCACGCTATCGGTCAACATTCCAGCGGGCATTGATGATGGCAATCGCATCCGCGTGGCTGGGGAAGGCGAAGCCGGTATGCGTGGCGCTCCAGCCGGCGATCTCTACATCTTTGTTTCAATCAAGCCGCACGAGCTGTTTCAGCGTGATGGCGCGGACCTGTTCTGCCGCGCGCCTATTTCTGTCGTGACAGCAGCGCTGGGCGGCTCATTTGAAGTGCCAACGCTCGACAGTGGACGCACGCGGGTGAAAGTTCCTGAGGGCACGCAAACCGGCAAACAGTTCCGCCTTAAAACCAAAGGCATGCCAATCCTTAGGCAGCGTGATTTCGGCGACATGTATGTGCAGGTTCAGGTGGAAACGCCACAGAAACTGACCAAACGCCAGCGTGAGCTTCTTGAAGAATTTGAAGCCGAAGGTGGCGAGCATAATCACCCTGAGATGAGTGGGTTCTTCACCAAGGTCAAAGACTTCTTCGGCGGATAACAAGTTTACCTCGGGGTGATCCGCCTTTCATCGCGTGTCCTCACGCCAACTGGCGCTGCGGGCAACACCGGCACCCTGAGATGAGTGGGTTCTTCACCAAGGTCAAAGACTTCTTCGGCGGACGAGCCTCCATTGGTATCAGGGGGCGCATGGGCGCCACCTTTTGACCACGAAGCTGCGGCACGGGCCCACATCGTTGTCTTCAAGGGCTATGACCTGTGCGACTTCTCTCCGCTTTGCTTCTTCTGACCTCTTGGTCGTTGCCTGTCTTTGCGCAAGACAACAGCGACATTGTCCTACCTCCCAATCCGTCAGCTCGACCCAGTGTTGATGTCCGCACGCCGACGGTTGAATCAGCCGATCCGAGTGCAGTGGTTCTGCCGCCGAACCCAACGGTGCGGCCTGAAAGAGAAACAGCGGCAGATATCCCTTCAGGTATGAATGACCAAGCCTGTCTGGCGGATCTGCGAGCCGCCGGCGCGATGTTTGAGGTTCGCGGTCGCCATGAAGGGTCTGGTCGGTGCGGCATCGATGATGCGGTGGAGCTCACCGCTATTGGTGGTGTGCCTTTGCAGCCCGGTGCGCTTCTGACGTGCCCAACAGCGTTAGCCTTCTCTCGCTTTTGGTCAGGAACCATGGCGCCTGAAGCACGATCCGCTTTTGGTTCAGATGCTGAGCGGATTTTTGTCGCCGCATCCTATGCCTGCCGTGGGCGCAACAATGTCGCTGGTGCTCGACTGAGTGAGCATGGTTTTGGTCGTGCCATCGATATCAGAGCGATCTCCCTTGAAGATGGTCAAACATGGTCGGTTCAACCGCATGCGCAGGGCTCGGATGATCCTGCAGCTCGGTTTCAACGCGCCATCCGGCAAGCGGCTTGCGGGCCATTCAACACCATTTTGGGACCAGGCTCTGATGGTCACCACCAGGACCATATCCATTTCGACAATGCGCTGAGGTCCAGCACTTACTGCCGATAGGAGAAAACGATAGGCTTTGAACGATCGCATTAACCTTCTGAAAAGGCTGCGGTTTGTTCGAATTTTAAAGAAGTAGACCTAGGGTTGCAGTTCGTTTCCAATCTGGCCGCGCAAGGGCACCCTAATGAGTCTCAATGCAGAACTTTCGTTTGATGATAGCGTCGTTGCACCGCGTGACCTATCTGACGCCGCCTCTCAGACCACCGTTGCAACTCCCCGCTATTCAGCTGCCAGCTTGAGCACGCGAGAGGCCATTTTGGCCCTCAAAGACGAATGGCAACGTTTGGAGCAGGTCTGCGAGGGAACCGCTGTTTTTCAAGCCTTTGATGTCTGCATGCCGTGGTTCGATGCCTATGTGTTCTGCGAAACACCGACACATCGTGCTCAGATTATCACGTTTTACGATGAGGCAGGCGTGTTGGTCGCCCTGGCTCCTTTTGCCCAGAAGACCGGTGGCTTGGTGAAAACCGTTGAATGGGTTGGCGAGCCGCTTATTCAATACGGCGACATTCTTATGCATCCGTTTGCCGACAAAACGGCAACGAAAATTGCGCTTTCAGACGCTTTGCGGTCATGGAAAACCCACGGGCTTCACTTGCGAAACATTCGGGCCGATAGCCGGATCGGGCAGGTGCTGGACTTAGGCGGCGCGATGGTCGGAGAAGCGCGTGAAGCCGGAGCCATCGACTTTTCCAACTTTGAGACCGTGGATGATTACTTCGCGTCTCAATCTCGAAAAACGCGGAGCAATCGACGCCGCAATCGCAAGAATCTGGAGAAAACAGGCGATCTGTCCTTTGAGGTCGTGAAAGCTGGCGCGAAAGCTGAGTCCCTCTGCTCCTTGGCGTTGGAATGGAAGTTTGCTTGGCTGGATGCCCGCAAGCTGTCCAGCCGCGCCTTTATGGACAAACGTGCGCTCGATTGCCTGAAGGCTGCCGTTGGCCAAGAAGCCTCAACAAACCCGTTTCAAGTCTTTGTACAGCATATCGATGGCAAACCAGCCGCGATTGAGATTGGACTGGTCGGCCCAGTTGGCAATGCGATGTATATTGGCACTTACGACCCAGCTCTTGAGGCAACAAGCGTCGGGAAAGTTCGCGTTGAATCAACCGCTAGCCATGGATTTGCTGAGGGTTGGACCACCTATGACATGTTAGCGCCGATGGCGCAGTTCAAACGTGAGTGGTCCAATACAACCATTGGCGTTTGTGACTACATGGTCCCGACGAGCGCTTGGGGTCGTCTCTATCGGTCTCTTTATCTGCGCAAGATGCGGCCGGCCATGAAGTCGGCCTTGCTTGCTATGCCAGCCTCGCTGCGAGGCTTGGTTCTCAAATCCATCGGAAATGGCTAGCGGGCGGGCCATTCCCGTCTTTGGCACGCGCTCGTTCCTTCGGAACAAGCGCGTGAACCATGATCAACTTTCCAGCCCGCTCTGTGTCTCAGGCACAACCACTTGTCAGGTTTATACACTCACATTGTAGGCCGACAGCACTGCCATGTTGACGATCTCGGTATCGCGCGCGCCGAGGCGGGCAATCTGGATCGGTTTATCAAGGCCAACCAGCAGCGGGCCAATCACCGTTGATCCGCCCAGTTCCTCAAGCATTTTTGTGGCGATGGATGCCGAGTGAAACGCTGGCATCACAAGCACATTGGCAGGCGCGGTAAGGCGGCAGAACGGGTACTGCTCCATCACATCCATATTGAGCGCCACATCAGCGTTCATCTCACCATCATACTCAAAATCGACACGGCGCTTGTCCAAGATACGCACCGCTTCCTGCACCCGATCCGAGCGCTCGCCTGATGGGTGCCCAAAAGTGGAGTAGGCCAGCATCGCAACGCGCGGCTCATAGCCAAGACGACGGGCAACACCAGCAGCCTCTTCGGCGATGTCAGCCAGTTCCTCTGACGTCGGCATGTCGTGTACGGCCGTGTCGGCAATCAGCACCGTCCGACCGCGGCACAAGGCCAGCGAAGCACCAATGACGCGGTGACCAGGCTTCACATCAACAACACGGCGCACCGCTTGCAACGCCACCGAATAGTTGCGCGTGGTGCCAGTGATCATGGAGTCGGCTTCGCCCATCGCCACCATAGCCGCACCGAAATAGTTACGGTCTGTGTTCACCATGCGCTGGCAATCGCGATAGAGGAACCCTTTGCGCTGCAGGCGCTGATACAAGAATTCAGCATAGTCTTCCTGGCGACGCGAGGTACGCGCATTGGCGATGGTTAGGCCCGCCAGATCAATACCAGCCTCTTCAGCGACACGTTTGATTTCATCCTCACGGCCAACCAAAATCGCCTGTCCGAGGCCCTGATTGGTGAACGAAACAGCAGCGCGCATCACCTGCTCTTCTTC
This sequence comes from Ahrensia marina, assembly GCF_042140245.1. Classification (GTDB taxonomy): domain Bacteria; phylum Pseudomonadota; class Alphaproteobacteria; order Rhizobiales; family MH13; genus MH13. Next base: position 760,651 of record NZ_CP159483.1, read on the forward strand.
GCCCTCTGCAAAAACGACGTGCTTTTGCAGGCGTTTGACTCGCTCATAGATGCGGTTGAGAACGCCAGCCACAGGATCACGTCGGGCGGAAAGCTGGGCGCGGTATTCGCCCTCATCGACCACCGGGCGACGGGCAACACCGGAGTCAACGGCAGCTTTGGCAACCGCAGCTGGGATCGCTGCGATCAGGCGCGGATCAAAGGGAACGGGGATGATGTAGTTCGGCCCAAACCTCGGCCGAGCCCCCTGATAGGCTGAGGCCACCTCATCGGGTACGTCTTCGCGTGCCAACTCGGCAAGCGCGTTGGCTGCCGCGATTTTCATGTCATCGTTGATCGTTGTCGCTCGCACATCCAACGCACCACGGAAGATGTAAGGAAAGCCAAGAACGTTGTTGACCTGATTGGGGTAGTCCGATCGACCTGTTGCAACGATGGCATCATCACGTACTTCGGCCACTTGCTCTGGTGTGATTTCTGGATCGGGGTTGGCCATCGCAAAGATGATCGGATTGTCGGCCATGGTCATCACCATGTCCTGCGTCAGCGCGCCTTTGACTGAGAGGCCGAAGAACACATCGGCGCCCTTCACAGCTTCTTCCAATGTCCGGTCTTTGGTGGCCACCGCATGGGCTGCTTTCCACTGATTCATCCCGGCTTCGCGGCCCTGATAGATCACGCCCTTGGTGTCGCAGAGCGTGATGTTTTCTGCTGGCATACCGTAGGCTTTGATCAGCTCAATGCAGGCGATGGCTGCAGAACCTGCACCATTGCAGACAAGTTTGGTGTCTTTGATGTCACGGTTGGTGAGGTCCAACGCATTGATGAGGCCCGCCATCGCGATGATGGCTGTGCCATGCTGATCGTCATGAAAGACCGGTATATCCATCTCTTCGCGCAGACGGCTTTCAATGATGAAACAGTCCGGGGCTTTGATGTCTTCCAGATTGATGCCGCCAAACGACGGGCCGAGATGCTTCACCGCATTGATGAACTCTTCCACATCGTCGGTGTCGACTTCCAAATCGATGGAATCGACATCAGCAAAGCGCTTAAAGAGCACCGCCTTGCCTTCCATCACAGGTTTGGAAGCGAGCGCGCCAAGATTGCCAAGACCCAAGATCGCCGTGCCATTCGAAATGACTGCAACCATGTTGCCACGCGAGGTGTAGTCAAAAGCAACATCTGGGTTGGCGGCAATAGCCTCCACTGGCACCGCTACGCCTGGCGAATACGCCAACGACAAATCCCGCTGCGTGGCCATGGGTTTTGTGGGGACAACTTCCAGTTTTCCAGGGCGGCCTTGGGCGTGAAAATCAAGCGCATCTTGATCGGTGATCGCTGGGCGTTTGCTGCCAAATGTACTGCGAGATTTGTGCGGATCTTTGATCGGTTCTTTCGCCATTGGCGCGCGTTCCTACCTTGAAAGTCTTGTTTCTTGTTGTTGGTGGGCACGGACCTTAGGAGTGGTTGGCGCGAAGAGGAAGTGCAGTGCAGCAAAAAACCGGAAGCTTTCGCCCAAAGGCTATACACGGCTTTCGGTACGGCGGGTTGTGGTGTTTGACCGCCCATTTGCTAGAAAAGACCCATGGACGCCGCCACACCTCCTTCCAGCGCAGACGCGAACACTGCCACCATGCCCGATACGGCCGGTGCAACACCCGTTATGGCGCAATATCTGGAGATCAAAGCGGCGAACGCGGACAGCCTGCTTTTCTTCCGTATGGGGGACTTTTACGAGCTGTTCTTTGATGATGCGGCCATTGCTGCGCAGGTGCTTGGCATCGCCCTTACCAAGCGCGGCAAGCATCAAGGCCAAGACATTCCGATGGCCGGTGTTCCCGTGCACGCCGCCGACGATTATCTGCAAAGGTTGATCGCTGCGGGAAACAAAGTTGCCGTTTGCGAACAAATCGAGGACCCGGCAGAGGCCAAAAAGCGTGGCTCGAAAGCGGTGGTCAAACGCGACGTCGTGCGGCTGGTCACGCCTGGAACCTTAACCGAAGACACGCTTTTACCACCACGCGCCTCCAATTGGTTGGTGTCGCTGGCTCCAGATGCGGGTGGTCAAACCATAGGTATGGCTTGGCTTGATCTTTCCACCGGCACGTTCCGTTTGAGCGCTATGGAAACTGATCGCATCGAGGCAGAACTTGCTCGCTTGGCACCAGCGGAGACACTCTATCCCGACACAATTGATCCCGACGGACCTCTTCAAGACGCGCTTCACCGATTGGGTGGCGCACTGTCGCCGCAACCTGGCGCTGTGTTTCACGGTGGACAGGCCGGCGAGAAAGTCGCCCGTGCCTTTGGTGTCGCATCAGCTGACGCGTTCGGTGAACTCTCACGATGTGAGCTGCGCGCAGCATCAGCCCTGATCGGCTATGTGGAGCGCACACAAAAGCAGGCTTTTGCCAGTCTACAGGCGCCGCAACGCGAGCGTTCGGGCGGCACCATGGCCATTGATGAAGCCACACGCGCCAGCCTTGATTTGGTGCGTTCACGCTCTGGTGAAAATGCCACGACATTGCTGAGTGCCATTGATGCCTGCGTAACGTCTGCTGGAACGCGTCGGCTGGCAGACCAACTGTCTGCGCCTTTGACAGACTTGGGCATCATCAGCGACCGTCACGATGCCATCGCATGGTTGGCGGACGACCCGGCCATTCGCGCCGATATCCGCACAAGCCTCAGGGGCGCACCAGATATCTCACGCGCGCTGTCACGGGTCATGCTTGGTCGGGCCGGGCCACGCGATTTGGTCGCGATGGGTGCAGCGCTCGATCAGGCGGGTATGGTTCATGACCTGCTTGGTGAGGAACTGCCGTCTCTTGCCGCAGAGGCCAGAAAAGCACTTGCTGAACGCCCTAACGCGCTTGCTGGGCGTTTGGTTGACGAGCTGTCCGATAGCCCGCCCTTGCTCGCCCGTGATGGCGGTTTTGTCGCTGAGGGCATTGATCCAGATCTCGATGCGGCGCGATCTCTTCGCGATGATGCACGCAAAGTGATTGCCGGGCTGCAATCTACCTACAGTGCCCAAACGCAGGCCAAGTCGCTGAAAATCAAGCACAACGGCGTGCTTGGCTATTTCATCGAAGTGCCCACGCTACAAGCTGGCCCTTTGCAGGATCAGGCGGAAACCTTTTTTCACCGCCAAACCATGGCCAATGCCATGCGGTTCTCCACCAAGGAACTTGCAGAGCTCGAAGCGAAGATCGCCAGTGCAGGCGCGCGAGCGGTAGCGCTCGAAGTGGCACGCTTTGAGGCACTGTGCGAGGCGGTGAAAGACAACCGGCTCGCTATCCAAGGCGTGGCTGATGCACTCTCAACACTTGATGTCGCTGCCGGACTGGCGGAAACAGCGGTGCGCGAAAACCATGTTCGCCCGCAGATGCGCGATGATCAAAGCTTCGCGATTGAGGCGGGTCGCCATCCGGTGGTTGAAAAGGTGATGAAGCAAGACGGCAAAGAACGCTTTGTTGCCAATGATTGCGCCTTGGATGATGGCGCCGTTCACCTGGTTACCGGCCCCAATATGGGCGGCAAATCCACCTTTTTGCGGCAGAACGCCTTGATTGCAGTCTTGGCGCAGGCGGGCGCTTTTGTGCCTGCGACCTCGGCCACCATCGGCATTGTCGATGCGTTGTTCAGCCGTGTCGGAGCTGCCGATGATCTGGCGCGTGGGCGCTCCACCTTCATGGTCGAGATGGTGGAGACGGCAGCCATCTTGCACCAAGCCAGCCCGCGCTCCCTGGTGATTCTTGATGAAATAGGTCGCGGCACGGCCACCTATGATGGGCTTTCAATTGCTTGGGCGTGTGTGGAGCATTTGCATGATCAAAGCCAATGTCGCGCACTCTTCGCCACGCACTATCATGAACTAACTGTGCTAGCTGAACGTTTGGACCGGGTCGACAATCGCACCCTGAAGGTCAAAGAGTGGGAAGGCGATGTGATCTTTCTGCACGAGGTGGTGCCAGGTGCGGCAGATCGTTCCTACGGGCTCCAAGTGGCCAAGCTTGCCGGTCTGCCATCACCGGTGATCGCACGGGCCCGTGCGGTTCTTGATCACCTGGAGACACGCCAAGACAGTGGCGAAAGAGCCTCCAGCGATGACGGCTTGTTTGAGGGTCTTCCGCTCTTTTCCGCTGCAAAACCGGTCGCTGCCAGCACAGAACCAACGCCAGAGCAGATAGAGGCAGCGGCTCATGCCAAGCTTTCGGCGCTTTTTGAAGGGCATGACCCGGACCAAATGACCCCACGCCAAGCGCTCGATTTCGTCTATGATCTTGCCAAACAGCTGAAAGATTCCGCCTGATCATGCCTGCCAGACGCCCCCGCACAATGCCCAAATTGGTACGCCGCGATGATGCTCCGCCGCTTTTGGACAGTGAAACGCTCTATGTGGAGATGCGCGACACGATCGAAGAGGCTGGCTCCTACGATGATGCGCACGCCCGGCTGATCCCCATCGTAAAAGCCGCTGTCGTGCACATCCTGCAGACGGCCGAAGCACTGCTTTTAGAGGATCGCGGTGGCCTTGCGTGCGCGCAACGTCTTTCTCTGGCCGAAGACACGCTCATCAAGACGCTCTATCGTGTGGTGACTGAATACCGCTATCCCCTAGTGAACCCCTCGCAAGGCGAACGCATTACGGTCTGTGCGGTCGGTGGCTATGGCCGTGGCACGCTTGGGCCCCAATCGGATATCGATCTGCTCTTTTTGCGGCCCGCCAAGCAGACACCTTGGGGCGAGCAGGTGGTCGAAAGCTTGCTCTATTTCCTTTGGGATTGTGGTTTCAAAGTTGGTCACGCCACCCGCACTGTGGATGAATGCGTGAAGCTTGCCAAAACGGACATGACCATCCGTACTGCCTTGCTTGAAACGCGCTTCATTCTTGGCGATCAGCCGCTGTTCGAAACCTTTCAAACCGCCTTTCAAGACCAGGTGGTGAAAGGTTCAGCTGCCGAGTTCGTGTCCGCCAAACTCGGTGAGCGCGATGGGCGTCACAAAAAACAAGGGTCATCGCGCTACGTCGTCGAGCCCAACGTGAAAGAGTCCAAAGGCGGGTTACGTGATCTCAACACGCTGTTTTGGATCGGCAAATATGTCTACCAAGTCGACACCGAAGCCGAATTGGTCACCAAAGGTGTTTTCACGCGGCGCGAATACAACGCCTTTGTCAAAGGCAGCGACTTTCTCTGGGCTACCCGCTGTCACATCCATTTCTTGATGCGCCGTCCTGATGATCGTCTGTCGTTTGATCTCCAGGGCGATATCGCGCAGCGCCTAGGCTACACCGACCATCCAGGCATGCAGCCGGTGGAACGCTTCATGAAGCACTATTTCTTGGTGGCCAAAGATGTTGGTGACCTGACGCGTATCCTGTGTGCACGCCTTGAGGAAAATGAAGCCAAGCAGACACCGATCCTTGATCGGATGCTAGGACCGCTGCGTCGCCGCAATGTGAAAAAGCTGCCGGCCAACAGTGACTTTGTGGTGGACACATCGCGCCTGAATGTCGCGCGCGAGACGGTGTTTTCAGAAGATCCGGTCAACCTTCTGCGTTTCTTTCAGCTGGCCGACAAATACGGGCTGGCGCTGCACCCCGATGCCACGCGACTGGTTACCCTGTCGCTGAAGCTGGTCACACCGGCCTTGAAAACCGATCCGGATGCCAACGCGATTTTCCTGGAGATTATCTGCTCAAAAAATAGACCTGAAGCAACGCTGCGCCGCATGAATGAAACCGGCTTTCTTGGTCGGTTTGTGCCTGATTTCGGCAAGGTCGTAGCGATGATGCAGTTCAACATGTACCACCACTATACGGTGGATGAGCATCTGCTGCGCACCGTTGGCGTCCTTGCGCAAATCGAAACCGGTCATCTGAAGGAAGAGCACCCGCTTTCTGTTGTTCTGTTGCCAACCATCCAGAACCGGCGGGCCCTCTATGTGGCTCTGTTTCTGCACGATATCGCCAAAGGCCGCCCACAGGATCACTCAACCGAAGGCGCGAAGATAGCCCGCCGCCTCTGCCCGCGTTTTGGCCTATCCCCTAGTGAAACGGCTTTGGTGGCTTGGCTGATCGAAGACCATCTGGTCATGTCGATGACCGCGCAGTCGCGTGATCTCTCCGATCCAACCACCATCGAGACCTTTGCCGCCCGTGTCCAAACGTTGGAACGGCTGAAGCTGCTGCTCATTCTTACCGTCTGCGATATTCGCGCGGTCGGTCCAGGCGTTTGGAACGGTTGGAAAGGTCAGCTTCTGCGCACGCTCTACTATGAAACAGAGATCATCCTGACCGGCGGTCACTCTGAAGGCGCACGTGAACAGCGGGTTGCAGGGGCGCAGTCCATGCTGTTCGAAGCTCTGCCGGATTGGAGCGAGGATGAACGCAAGACGTATGCCGCCATGCATTACGCTCCCTACTGGCTGCGAACTGATCTGGATCGCAAAATTGCTCATGCGCATCTGATCAAAGATGCTGACGAAGCAGGAAAAGCCTTTGCCTCACTGTCGGCAGTGCACAGTTTTGAGGGTGTGACAGAGATCGTGCTTTATACACCCGATCACCCACGTCTTCTTTCCACCATTGCAGCGGCGTGCGTGGCTGCCAAAGCTGATATTGTCGGTGCGCAAATCCACACAACGTCAACTGGTAAGGCGCTTGATACCATCCTCATACGGCAGGAGTTCGAGCAAGAAGCTGATGAGCGGCGGCGGGCCGATCGTATTGCCGCCACGCTGGAAAGCGCCATGACGGGTGATGTTCATCTGCCACCGATGATGGCCGAAAAAGGAAAGGCAAAGGGACGCGTCCGCGCCTTCAAGGTGCCTGCCGAAGTGATGATCGACAATCAGGGGTCGGAGCGTTTCACAGTGATCGAAGCGGCTGGACGCGACCGCCCCGGCCTGTTGCACGATTTGGCAAGCGCACTATCGGATCTTTCCCTCGACACGCATTCAGCCCATGTGGCAACCTTTGGCGAACGGGCGGTCGACGTCTTTTACGTGACCGATCTGATGGGTCAAAAAGTCACCAGTCGCGCCAAGCTGAACACCATTAAGCAGAGACTGGAAGAGGTCTTGGGTGGGACGCCAGCCAAACCGCGGCCAGCTGCCTTAGCGCGTCGTGGTCGCGGCAACACGGCTGTGCCGGAATCCTCAGAACATGCACCATCCACACCCGCGCCGCGTCCTGCTCGGCGTTCCAAATCCAAAGCCCGCACGTAGCCGATGAGTTTGCTGCGCAATTTTGCAACTGTTGGCGGTGCAACGCTGACCAGCAGGGTGCTTGGGTTCGTTCGCGATATTCTCATGGCGGCGGCTCTTGGCACCGGGCCAGTAGCTGACGCCTTTGTGGTTGCGTTCCGCTTTCCCAATCTTTTCCGCCGTTTGTTTGCCGAAGGGGCCTTTAACTCTGCCTTTGTGCCGCTCTTTGCGCGCACGTTGGAAGGCGACGGCAAGGAGAGCGCTAAAGCATTTGCCCAAGAGGCAATGGCCGGATTGCTGACCGTTCTAGCTTTGGTGACCGCTGTCGCCATGATTGCGATGCCGATCCTCATGCTGGTACTTGCGCCAGGTTTCATCAGCGATTCAAACAAGTTCGATCTGACGGTTTTCCTCACGCGGATCACCTTTCCCTATCTGACGCTTGTCTCCATTTTGGCTTTGATTTCTGGCGTTTTGAATGGGCTCGGACGCTTTGCAGCGGCGGCTTTTGCGCCGACACTTCTGAATGTTGTCCTGATTGGTGTGTTATGGGTACTGCTTGCCGCTGGTTTGGCCGGTGAAGCTGAAGCCGGTATCTGGCTCGCCATCGGCGTTGTGATAGGCGGGTTTGCGCAGCTCGCGATGGTGATCGGTGATCTGCACCGCGCGGGCTTCTTGTTAAAGCTTGTGCGCCCGCGCTGGTCGGATCGCATGAAACGACTGGTTTCCCTCGGTGTGCCTGGGGTGATCGCTGGTGGTATCACGCAAATCAACATCGTGGTTGGGACCATGATTGCCTCGCTTCAGGCGGGCGCGGTGTCCTTGCTCTACTACGCCGACCGGCTCTACCAATTGCCGCTCGGTGTGGTCGGTATCGCGATTGGTGTGGTGTTGCTGCCGGAATTGTCACGACGTTTGAAAGCGGGTGATGACGATGGTGTGAAGGATGCAAGCGAGCGATCGCTAGAGTTTGCCATGCTGCTCACCCTGCCAGCTGCAGTGGCGCTGGCTGCGATACCAATTCCTTTGGTTTCGGTGCTTTTTGAACGCGGTGCTTTCGGAGAGGAAGCACGCCTTGGAACCGCAGCGGCCTTGCAAGCTTTCGCAATCGGTCTACCGAGCTTTGTTTTGATCAAAGTGTTCTCACCGGCCTTCTTTGCCCGCGAAGATACCAAAACGCCGATGCTCATTGGTGGTCTCTCGGTCGCGGTTAACATTGCCTGTTCGTTGGCGCTGTTCCCGCTTATCGGCCATGTCGGGATAGCTCTGGCCACGAGCATCGCAGGCTGGGTTAACGCATTGGTTCTTTACTACCTCATTGCCAAACGGGGCTATTGGCATTTGGAGCGCGCACTTCTGTTGAAAGTTGCAATCCTTTTCGCGTGCGCCATCGCGATGGGTGCGCTTTTGATCAGTCTGGCAGGTGTTTTGGAGCCGCAACTCGTGGTTACCGCCCCGCTTTGGGTGCGTGTCATTGCGCTAGGCGCACTAGTGTTTGCCGGTATCATTACTTTCTTCGGACTTGCACACGTAACGGGTGCGGCGAAGCTTAGCGAAATGAAACGGTTGTTGACGCGCAAACCTGTCGCCAACGATGGCCATCTTGATTAGGGGCTGAAGACCCGCGATAAGGCGGGCCGCTTCTCAATCAAGCAGGACATACCGTCATGAGTGAACCATCTGGGACCCCAGCTGGCACGACCTTCGAACCACGCGTCTTTTCTGGTGTTCAGCCTTCTGGTCAGCTGACGCTGGGCAACTATCTTGGTGCGATACGCAATTTCGTGCCGCTTCAAGACACACATGACTGCATCTACTGCATGGTGGATTTGCACGCGATCACGCAATGGCAAGACCCGACAGAGTTGGCACACGCAACACGCCAGGTAGCGGCGGCGTTCATGGCAGCCGGGGTAGATCCGGACAAGTCCCTTTTGTTCAACCAGTCGTTGGTTCCTCAACATGCCCAGCTTGGCTGGGTGTTTAACTGCGTTGCGCGTGTCGGTTGGCTCAACCGGATGACTCAATTCAAAGAGAAGGCTGGGAAGGATCAAGAAAACGCAAGCGTCGGTCTCTATGCTTACCCGACGCTTATGGCAGCCGATATCCTCCTTTACAAAGCGACCGCCGTGCCGGTTGGTGAAGACCAGAAGCAGCATTTGGAACTGACCCGCGATATCGCGCAGAAGTTCAACCACGACTGGGGCAAGGAGGTCTTCCCGATAACCGAGCCACTGATTTTGGGCGATGCCACGCGTGTTATGAGCCTGCGTGACGGGACGAAGAAGATGTCAAAGTCTGATCCGTCGGACCTTTCACGCATCAATCTCACCGATGACCGCGATACCATTGCCAAGAAATTCAAAAAAGCGAAGACTGATCCCGAACCGTTGCCAGAAACCGTTGAAGGGCTGGAAGGCCGACCCGAAGCGCAGAACCTGGTCGATATTTTTGCTGCATTGGCCGACATCTCGAAAGAGGATGTAATCCTTCAGTTCGGCGGCAAAGGTTTCGGAACGTTCAAGCCAGCTTTGGCGGAGGTTGCGGTTGGAAAGCTTGGACCGTTACGCGACGAAATGGAACGTCTTCTGTCTGACCCAGCGGAGATTGATTCGATCCTTCATAAGGGCGCACAGCGAGCGCAGGCCGTGGCTGCACCGGTGCTTGATGAGGTCTACGATGTTCTTGGACTGGTCCGCTAACAACAGACCTTGCGCTGAGCCAACGTGATTGACATCTTGATCCCGGCGTACGCGCTCCGACCTGTTGTTGGCCATTTGTACGTTGTTGGTTCGTGCACACGCGCTTCAGGTCAGAGCCCGACCGCTTGTACGATGGCAGGAGACTCCCATGCTGAAGGCCCGCCGCGCCTTTGATGAAGGCCACCAGCGCAAGTTTCTGGTCATTCTGGATGATACACCTGAGTGCGAGCGTGCGGTTGTCTATGCAGCACGCCGGGCAGAGCGAACCGGCGGTGGGCTTTCAATGCTCTATGTCGTACCGCCGTCTGAGTTTCAGCACTGGCTGGGCGTGGAAGAGATCATGCGCGCCGAAGCACAGGCAGAGGCCGATGCAACCGTCGATCGCTATGTTGGCCTACTGCGCGCGCGCGGGCTGTCGCTGACGCCGGAACGCCTGGTGCGAGAAGGCACAGCGTTGGAAGAGATCACCCAGCTCATTCATGATGATGAGGACATCGCGATCCTGGTGCTCGGAGCAGGGCTTGGCAAAGAGGGGCCGGGGCCCCTGGTCAGCGCCATTGCCGCACGCGGCGGCGGGTTTCCAGTCCCAGTGACGATCGTTCCAGGCGATATGGACGATGCAACAATCGAAGCGATTGCATGACCAAACTTGATCTTTCGCCAGAAAGACGTGCCGAGCTGGTCGTAAGGCTCCAGGCCTATTTTTCCGATGAGTTTGATGAACCCTTGAGCGCCTTTCGCGCTGAGGAACTGCTCACCTTCATGCTGAAAGAGCTGGGACCTTCACTCTACAATGCCGGTATCCAGGATGCGCGGGCTTTTCTCTCTGACAAGCTTGATGATCTCGACATCGAATTTTCCCTTGATGAGGGTACGTGATGCGCTTTGCCGCTCTTGCCGACATTCATGGCAACGCGTTGGCACTTGAAGCTGTTCTTGCTGATCTTGAACGGCAGGCCATCACCGACGTTGTCAATTTGGGCGACGTGCTTTCTGGTCCCCTCGACCCGCACACTGTCGCCGAGCGACTGATCCCGCTCGGTTGGCCAACGGTGCGTGGCAATCATGATCGCTACCTTCTTGAGCAAAACCCGTCACAGATGGGGCCAACCGACGCCGTAACCCACAAAGCCCTAGCGCCTGCTCATTTCGATTGGTTGCGTACGCTACCATTCAGTTTGGTGCCTTTTGAAGGCGTGTTTGCCTGCCACGCGACACCACTGACCGACGAGCGCTATTGGATGGAGCGGGTTGAACCTGACGGCATGATCCGGCAGGCGACCTTGGCGGAACTGCATGCTGAGTTGGATGGCTTTTCTTCAGAAGCACGTCTTCTTCTTTGCGGGCACACACACATTCCGCGTTTGGTTCGACTGTCCAGCGGCGCTCTTCTGGTTAATCCGGGCTCGGTGGGTTGTCCTGCTTATGATGATGTCGTGCCCGTACCTCATGTCATGCAGACAGGAACGCCCAACGCCAGCTACGCCATTCTGCAAAAAACAAACGGTGTTTGGGACGTTACCTTTCGCTCAGTTCCCTATGATCACGATGGCGCTGCCGCCCAAGCGCGCGGCTACAACCGAGAGAGCTGGGCAAAGGGGCTGGAAAGCGGCTGGCTCTGACGAGAGTCGTGGTCCGCCATCAACACATCTGCGCCTTACACCGGAAGACTGTTCGTCTCTTTCAACGTTTGAAGAGAAACAGCTGTTCTCACCTGCTGAACCGCGGGATGAGCAAGAAGCTTGTCGTTGATGAACTCTGACAGTGACTTCAGGTCCTTGGTGACGATTTTGACGTAATAATCCATGTCACCGGTCATGGCGTGGGCTTCCATCACTTCAGGCAGGGCCGCAAACAGGTCACGGATGCGCTTGGAATTGTCCTCACTGTGCGTGGCCAGCGTGACGGAGATAATGCTGGTCAATCCAAAGCCTGTTTTTTCGCGATCCAACTTCGCGTGATAGCCGGTGATCAATCCCTCCTCCTCCAGCTGTGCACGCCGACGCGAACACTGTGAGGGTGAGAGCCCAACGGTTTCAGCAAGGTCATTGTTGGTGAGTCTGGCATCGCGTTGCAGCGCTGCAAGAATTCTTCGATCACTATCGTTCATTTCTCATTTCCATGCGCTTTATTGTTTCTTGATGCAAGTAATCTGCATAGATTCTTGAATCTGTGAATGATTTGCAAGAACCTTGCATCGCTCCCGTGATATCGTTGGCCTTCAAAAAAATGATACGGGAGAACTGCTTTGGGTCCGTTTCCACACGATGCGCCTGCCGCACAGATCACACCGACCAACCCTGCCGGCACCGATGGGTTTGAGTTTGTCGAATTTGCGCATGCCGAGCCGGAGAAGCTCGACGTTCTGTTCACGCAGATGGGCTACACGCCCGTCGCGCGCCACAAAACCAAAGCCATCACGATCTGGCGGCAAGGCGACATCAACTATGTGGTGAATGCGGAGCCTGGCAGCCATGCCATGCGTTTTGTGGATAAGCATGGGCCCTGCGCGCCATCAATGGCCTGGCGGGTTGTCGATGCGCAGCACGCCTTCGATCACGCCGTTGCCAAAGGCGCTACACCTTACCTGGAAGATGATCGCACACTGGATGTGCCTGCCATTGTCGGCATTGGCGGCTCGATCCTCTATTTCGTCGACCAGTATGGCGAAAAGGGCTCAGCCTATGATGCTGAGTTCGAGTGGCTCGGCAAACGCGACCCGAAACCCGAAGGTCTCGGCTTCTACTATCTCGATCACCTCACCCATAATGTTTATCGCGGCAACATGGACACCTGGTGGGACTTCTACCGCGAGTTGTTCGGCTTCACTCAGATCCATTTCTTCGACATTGAGGGCAAGATGACCGGGCTTGTCAGCCGCGCCATCACGTCGGCCTGTGGCAAGATTCGCATTCCGCTCAATGAATCCACCGACGACAAAAGCCAGATCGAAACCTATCTGCACAAATATAAGGGCGAAGGCATTCAGCACATCGCTGTCGGCACCGAAAACATTTATGACGGCACCGACAGCCTGGCCGAGAATGGCCTACGTTTCATGCCAGGCCCACCAGACACCTACTACGAGATGTCACAAGCACGGGTGAACGGTCACGGTGAGCCGATTGAGCGGATGAAAAAGCATGGCATCCTCATCGATGGCGAAGGCGTGTTTGATGATGCCGATGGCGACCGGATGACCAAGATCTTGTTGCAGATCTTCTCAAAAACAGTCATCGGCCCGATCTTCTTTGAGTTCATTCAGCGCAAAGGTGATGAAGGGTTTGGCGAAGGCAACTTCCGTGCACTGTTTGAGAGCATTGAGGAAGAACAGCTCCGCACCGGTGAACTGGTGGTGGACGCCTAGACATTCCGCTCTTCCTTTGGCTTGAGCCTGTTCGTTGCCTTGAGACTGGTGATCAAGCCATCAGCGCGTGGGACTTTGCCCCAAAACTCAACTTAGAACCTTTCCAAACTAGTGCTTTTGCGCCATAACAGGTCTCAAAGAACGCCCCGAACGAAAACGTTTTGAGAAAGCGGTCGAGCGGGGCGTGACTTTGTGGTGGATCGCCCCCATATGAGGGTTAGCGCCATCCCGTTTGGAGGTTTTCATGTTCATTCAGATTGAGTCGACGCCAAACCCTGCGACGTTGAAATTCCTGCCCGGCAAAACTGTGCTGGAAGAAGGCACGCTTGATTTCCGCTCGTCTACGGGCTCCGAAAAATCACCACTGGCGCAGCGCCTGTTCGCGATTCCCGGCGTAACCGGTGTTTTCTTCGGTCAGGATTTCATCACCGTCACGGCCGATGTGGAAGACTGGTCTCACATCAAACCTGCAATCTTGGGTGGGATCATGGAGCATTTCGTCACCGGGATGCCCATCCTCGTTGAGGATGCCGAAGAAGCCGATGAGAATGATGGCTCTGAGTTCTTTGCTGAGGACGACCGTGCCATGGTTGATACGATCAAAGAACTGCTTGAAACTCGCGTTCGCCCTGCTGTTGCGCAGGACGGTGGTGATATCACCTTCAAAGGTTTTCAAGACGGCGTGGTCTATCTGAATATGCGCGGCGCTTGCGCAGGATGCCCATCGTCCACCGCGACGCTGAAGAACGGCATTGAGAATCTTCTGCGGCACTTTGTGCCTGGCGTTGAAGAAGTACGCGCAAGTTAACGCAGACAGACCAACGTCTCGACCTTGCTATTGTTTCCCTGCCGGAACAGATGGTGCGAAAGACTTTGCACCATCGACGCGTGATTAGAGGTTTCCCCGACTGCCCGTATCGGCCTTTGCCCGCCTAGGTAGAAGGCATGTCGACTGAACCTCCCATGCCTTCCGAAACGTCCCACCTGATTTTGACCCTTGATACCGCTGGCCCAGCCTGCCAGGCGGTGGTTTCTGATGGGCCTGGTGTCATCAGTGCACAGTCCGTTGCGATGCTGCGTGGTCATGGGGAGGCACTGGTCCCGATGATTGAGCAGGTGCTGACCGACGCTTCGATCACCTATGACGACCTGGATCGCATTGGCGTCACGGTCGGACCAGGATCCTTCACCGGCATGCGGGTTGGATTGGCCGCAGCCCGCGGATACTCAGCGACGCTCAATATTCCCGTGGTTGGGATTGGCACGCTTGAAGCCATGGCGCGGTCTGATCAACGTGAGAGTGGTATCAATGCGGTCCGATGCGTTGCCATCGATGCCCGCAATGGGTTGGTCTACGGCCAGCGTTTTAGCGCTGACGGTGTGGCGCTTGAGCCCGCCAATGTGATGGCCGATTTGGTTTTTGCCGCATCTGTGACCAACGGTGCCCGCCTGGTTGGCCCGGCAACCTCGATCATTGCCGCCTTGGCCCGTTCAGCAGGCAAGCGCATTACCCTTGGTGACACAGCGCAGGTACCGAGCGCTGCGGCATTGGCTGAGCTGGCCGCCATCGGTGACGTAACCGAGAAACCCAAACCGCTTTATCTCAAACCGGCCGACGCCATAGCCGCCAAACCCGCCGGGTTACGTATTGGACTGGACACCAGCGCGGTGTAACCTTCAACGCATGTCGCAGTCTTCCACGTTTGATGATTGGTACCACTGGGCCGTTGATCCGCTACGCGCCAGCGTTAGCCGATTGCGGATCGTCGAGGATGCAAGCGCAGAAGACGCAGAAGCTCTGGCAGACCTGCATGATGCGGCCTTTCCCATCGGCTGGAATGCTCAAGACCTTTCAAGCCTCATCGACGATCCTGCTGTCACAACACGTATGATCCGACCGCTCAGTTGGTTTGGCCGCGGTCCAGTGGAGGGTTTTGTGATGGTGCGCCAAGCCAGCGACGAGGGCGAAGTGCTGACATTTGCTGTTGCGCAACACTGCCAAGGTCGTGGCTATGGGACCAGACTGCTGGATGACGCTCTGATGGCGCTGCGCCAAAAAGGGGTGCGCGCAGTGTTCTTGGAGGTTGCTGATGGCAATGAGAGCGCTATCACGCTCTACAGGCGACGCGGATTTGCGCAAGTTGGCGAACGGCCCGCCTACGCCACCTTGGCCGATGGATCGAAGGGCCGCGCGCTTGTCATGCGCCGCGAATACGGGTAGCCAGCCGGGCACCGGTTTGATGGAGTTCTGATGCCGCAAAACGCTCGCCATCCTGACGTGCCGCTGGAAGATTTGTGCGCCCAGCGGGGCATGCGCATGACCGATCAACGCCGTGTGATTGCGCGGGTGATTGATGCAGCCGATGATCACCCTGATGTGGAAGAGCTTTATGCGCGCGCGTCGGCCATTGACGCGAACATTTCCATGTCGACGGTCTATCGCACAGTGAAGCTGTTTGAAGAATCCGGCATTGTCGCCCGGCTTGATTTCGGTGATGGCCGTGCACGGTACGAACAGACACCGGATGAACATCATGATCATCTCATCGATGTGACAACCGGCAAAGTGATCGAGTTCTCAGATCCCGAAATTGAAGCTTTGCAGGAGAAGATCGCCGAACGGCTGGGGTTTAAGCTTGTCGATCATCGGCTGGAATTGTTCGGACGGCCTTTAAAACGAGAACAATCATGATGGCCGATCTGCACCCAGGTGAGCGGCCACGCACCTGGGACATCGTTCGCGCAACGATCAAGATGATCCCACTGATCATCGCGCTCATCGTGCTGGCGCCCTTGCAATGGCTGGCCAATCTGTTGCGGTTGAAAGCTGTTTCTTCTCGTTTGCCCATCGCGTTCCACGCCATCGCGCTTTGGTGCATGGGCGTTCGGGTGCGCTTTGAAGGCGAACCCTTGGCCAAGGGGCCGGTGGTGCTGGCTGGCAACCATGTGTCCTGGCTTGATATTGTGATGATCGGAGCGCGTGGACGGTTTCGCTTCATCTCCAAAGATGATGTGGCTGACTGGCCTGTGTTTGGAACGCTTGCCCGGCTGCAAAACACGCTTTTCGTGAGCCGCACGCGCAAGACCGACACCGGCAAGATGACCGACACCATGCGTGAGGCGCTTGCCAACGGCGATCGGCTGGTGCTGTTTGCTGAGGGCACGACCAGCGATGGCGGACAGGTGCTGCCGTTTCGTCCTGCCCTGTTTGGCGCACTGGTCGATGAGGCCAAAGATGTGATGGTTCAGCCCTTCACGATTGCTTACCTGCGGCGCGATGGTCTGCCAATATCGCGTGGCCAACGGGCAACCTTGGGCTGGTATGGTGATCTTGATCTGTTGCCGAGCCTGCTCGATATCATTCACGGTGGTCCGCTGGATGTGGTGATGGTGCTCGGTAAGCCGATGAACGTTGCCGAAATTGGTGGGCGTAAGCGCGCAGCCAGGGCCATGGAAGAGACAGTGCGGCAAACGCTGGCCGTCAAGTTGCGCGGGCGCGATAGTTAGAGCCAACCTGTGATGGTTCGAACCCTAGGCGGAGCAGCGTTTTTTCGCTAAAGACCGCCGATCCAATCCCTTTTTAGGTCACCGCACCCGCATGAGCTCGAACAAACCCCTCGCCACCAAAAAGGTCTTCATCAAGACCTATGGGTGCCAGATGAACGTTTACGATTCTGATCGCATGGCCGATGCGCTGGCACCGGCTGGCTATGCGGCGACCCAGGATCAGAACGATGCTGATCTCATCCTGCTCAACACCTGCCATATCCGCGAAAAAGCTGCGGAGAAGGTCTATTCAGAGCTTGGCCGTCTTCGCAAAGTGAAGGGCGAGCGCGCAGCTCTGGGCAAGGAGACGATGATTGGTGTTGCTGGCTGTGTGGCGCAGGCTGAGGGCGAAGAAATTGCCCGGCGCGCCGACGTTGTGAACCTGGTTGTTGGCCCTCAAAGCTATCAGGCCCTGCCTGACATGGTCGCTCGCGCCAGCCAAGGCGAGCGCGTGGTCGTCACGGAGTTTCCTGACGAGGACAAGTTTGATGCCATTGGCATGACGCCAAAAAAGGTGCTTGCCAGCCGCGGACCGACTGCCTTTCTGACCGTGCAGGAAGGGTGCGATAAGTTCTGCACCTTCTGCGTGGTGCCTTACACACGTGGCGCTGAGGTTTCACGCGATGTGGCAAAAATCTTGGGCGAAGCTCGCGCCATGGCGGAAGCTGGGGTGCATGAAATCACCCTGCTTGGCCAGAATGTGAATGCCTATCATGGTTTGGGGCCAGACGGTGAGCCTTGGTCTTTGGCGAAGTTGCTTCACGCACTCGCCGAGATCGATGGTCTCTGGAGACTGCGCTACACCACAAGTCATCCGCGCGACATGGATGATGATCTCATCAATGCTCATCGCGATCTGCCGCAGGTGATGCCTTACCTTCATCTGCCAGTGCAGTCAGGTTCAGATCGGATCTTGAAAGCGATGAACCGACGTCACACGGGCGATGAATACCGCCGCCTGATCGACCGTATCCGCCAAGCACAACCTGATTTGGCATTGTCAGGCGATTTCATCGTTGGGTTCCCTGGTGAAACCGATCAAGACTTTGAAGACACGATGCAGCTGATCCGCGATGTCGAGTATGCGGCCGCGTTTTCGTTCAAATACTCACCGCGCCCTGGCACACCTGGAGCGTTGATGGACGATCATGTGCCGGAGGATGTCATGACGCAGCGCCTGCATGCACTTCAGGCCCTTATCACCTCTCAACAGCAGGCGTTTCAACAAAGCCGCGTCGGCCTCAGCTTCCCAGTTCTTTTTGAGAAGAAGGGACGCAATCCAGGTCAGTTGGTTGGGCGCTCGCCTTGGCTACAACCGGTCAATGTGCAGGCGCCAGACTCCATGTTGCGGACAATGCAAACGGTCACAATTACGCACACTGGCACAAATAGTTTGTTCGCAGACCTGACCGAATCGGGTCAAACTTCCACTGTTGAACCGCTCTTGGAGGCCGCCTCTTGAACGATATCACCGAGACCCAACCCCCCGTGGAAGGTCACGCGTCTGATTTGGCGCACATCGTGGTGGAGTTCGATGACAACCGGCTGGTCGGTGATCTTTACGGTCAGTTTGACCAAAATCTCGCAATCATTGAGCACAAGCTCGGTGTTGATGCTGCTGCACGTGGCAACAAGGTTTCCATCAAAGGCACGCCTGATGCCTGCGCACTTGCTCGCCAGGTGTTGGACAGTCTGTATCAACGTTTGCAGCAAGGGCACACGCTGCATCCAGGCGATGTGGATGGCGCGGTGCGTATGGCAGAAACAGCCTCAGCGCAGTTGAACTTGCCTGATATCGAACCTCGCGGTGGCAAGCTGGCCTTGGCAACCATCGGCACACGCAAGAAAACCATCACCGCCCGCAATCCCGCACAGGACGCATACATCCGCGCGCTGGATCGGGCGCAGCTTGTGTTTGGGACTGGCCCAGCCGGTACCGGTAAAACCTATCTGGCGGTGGCTTATGCCGCTGCCCTGCTCGAGCGCGGCGATGTTGAACGAATGATCCTGTCGCGCCCCGCGGTTGAAGCCGGTGAGCGTCTTGGGTTTCTGCCGGGTGATATGAAAGAAAAAATCGATCCTTATCTGCGCCCACTTTACGATGCGCTCTACGATATGATGCCTGCTGACAAAGTGGAAAAAGGGCTGCAAAATCAAATCATTGAGATTGCACCCCTGGCCTTCATGCGCGGACGTACACTTTCCAATGCGGTGGTGATTCTAGACGAGGCGCAAAACACGACCAGCATGCAAATGAAAATGTTTCTAACGCGGCTTGGTGAAGGATCGAAGATGATCGTAACCGGAGACCCTAGTCAGGTCGATTTGCCCCCTGGCCAAGTGTCCGGTTTGGCCGAAGCCTATCGGATGCTCCGTGATATCGATGACATCGTGCACTTGAAGTTTCGAGCGGAAGACGTTGTGCGTCATCCCTTGGTCACCAAGATTGTCACCGCCTATGATGACGCGGCACGGCGGCGCGTACGCGCAGCCGCCGAACGACAAGCTCCTCTTCTAGGCGGAGACCAGTGAACCCATCCATTGATTTGGTGATTGAGGCTGGCGATTGGCCTGACGAGGCCCTGCTGACCAGTTGGTTTGAGGTGGCCATTCAAGGCGCCGCATTGACCACCGACTTCAACCTGCGTCACGGCGAAATCAGTGTCGTTCTGACCGATGATGCGGCCATGCAAGCGATCAACAAAGAGCATCGCGGCCAAGACAAGCCAACCAACGTGCTTTCGTTTCCAGCGCTTGAATCATCGATGCTTGCTGGGCTGGATGGTAAGCGCCCATTTTTGCTCGGCGACCTTGTTTTCGCCCTGCAAACGGTGAAGAGGGAGGCCGAGGCTGGCCAAATCAGCCTTCACCACCATATGAGCCACCTGATTGTTCATGGTTTTTTGCATCTTCTGGGCTATGATCATGACCAAGATTTGCAGGCAGAGGCTATGGAAGCGCTGGAAACGCGCATTCTAGCATCGCTTGGTATCGCCGATCCTTATCGGAACGGTGCGCAAACGAACGTGTAACAAGGATCGCAGCTGGCAAAATCAGCTGCACGCTGATGAACGACGACGCTTCGAGCTTAGAGCCCTCTAGTACGGGCCGTCAGATGACGGCCTCTTCCACTCCCAAATCTGACACCAGCGGTGTGACGCCCTCGGACGCCACATGGGTGAATCGCGTGTTTGGTTGGCTGAAACCATCGACAAACGGCAATGATCTGCGCACCGATTTGGAAGACGCTCTGGCTGAAGAGCAAGGTCCAGGACACGACTTCTCACCTGAAGAGCGTGCCATGCTGCGCAACATCTTACGCCTTCGTGAGACGCGCACCGAGGATGTGATGGTGCCGCGAGCCGATATTGTTGCGATTGACCAAACAACACCGCTTGGCTTGGTGCTGGAAAAGCTGCGCAGCTCCGGCCACTCACGTATGCCGGTTTTTGACGGCTCGCTCGATCACCCCGTCGGAATGGTGCACATCAAAGATGTGGTGTCTCACCTGATTGATCGCGCTCGCTATGAAGACACCTCCCCGCGCAAACGCGCGAAGGCGCGCAAAGCTGCGGTGGAAAAGGGCAGCGGACGCGCGGCCGAAACCGCAGAGGCGGCCGGTATCGATCTGCATAAAATCGATCTCGATACGAGCTTGCAAAACGCTGACATCATGCGCCGCTTATTGTTTGTGCCGGCATCCATGTCGGCCACGGACCTAATGGCGCAGATGCAAGCCAATCGCGTGCAAATGGCCCTTGTGATCGATGAGTATGGCGGGACCGATGGGCTGATCAGCCTGGAAGATCTTATCGAGACGGTCGTTGGCGACATCGAGGATGAGCATGATGATGAGGTTGCGCCGCATTTTGATGCCATTGGTGATGGGGGCTACATCGCCGATGCGCGTGTGCCGATTGAGGATGTTCAGGAAGTGTTCGGCCATCTGTTTGAGATCGACAAGGAAGATGCTGAAGAGATCGACACGATGGGCGGGCTGGTGTTTACCGCACTTGGCCGGATTCCAGTCCGCGGCGAGCTAATTGATGCCGTTGACGGGCTTGATATCGAGGTGACTGACGCTGATCCGCGTCGCATCAAGCGTGTGAAGGTCTATCCGGCTGGCCTACGACGGCGTGATCCGCGAACCCCACGCCGCCCCATTCGACCAGGCGCAGCCAACGAGGATGAGAAACCTTCAGCTGACGCTCAGAATGAGCCGCTAAACCAAGCCACCGGAACCTAGAAACAGGCTATGACAGGTCGATTGCACGCCCTGGCTGATAGTCTTGTTTTGTTGCATGGCTGGCGTCGATGGAGCGTTGCCTTCTTTGCAGGTGCGGCCAGCGTTTTGGCAATGCCGCCGGTTTTTCTTGCGCCGGTTCTTTTAGTTACACTGCCCGTGCTTGTGCTGCTGCTTGACGGCGCTGATGCCGACCCCAGACCGGCAAGAAAACGACGACACGTGTTTGCGTTCCTAGGGCCTTCCTTTGCAGTTGGCTGGTGGTTTGGCTTTGGCTATTTTCTGGCTGGACTCTATTGGATCGTGGAGGCGTTGCTCGTCAATGCAAGCGCCCATGCTCGGCTGATTCCGTTTGCTCTGATCCTGATACCAGGCGGCTTGGCGCTGTTTATCGCGCTTCCTTGCGCTCTTGCGGCGCGCTTCTGGAGCACTGGATTTGGTCGCGTCGGCCTGCTTGCAGGCCTTCTTGTCGGTTCTGAAGCCCTTCGCGGCGTGCTCTTCACTGGGTTTCCATGGAACGGGTTCCACAGCGCGCTTGGAATTCACGATACGTTTTTGCAAGGCTTGTCGTTGTTTGGTCCGCTGGCCGCCAGCTTTATGGTGCTGTTGGTCGCTATGATACCGGCAGCACTTTGGCCTCGCGCAATGGCCGGTCGCGGGTCGCGGGTTGCAGCGCTTGTCTCTCTCTTGGTTTTTGGGCTTTGGACTGGCTTCGGCATTCTTCGCCTTGGTGGCGCCGACGTGACCATGGTCGACGGCGTTGCCATCCGTATTGTTCAACCCAATATCGCGCAGGCTGACAAATGGGACCCAGCGTTGCGCGAAGACCATGTCGCAACGTTGCTCGATCTCACAACGCGGCAAGCCGGCGCAGACCAACTGGGCGTTTTGGGCGTCAGCCATGTGGTGTGGCCCGAATCAGCCTTCCCTTTCTTGCTCACGCAACGCCCAGACGTTTTGGCTGCAATCGGTTCTGCTTTGCCACTTGGCGCTCAAATGCTTGCCGGTGCTGTTCGCGCTGAACCACGCGGGCCTCAAGATCGCGCCTTTTACAACGCGATCTATGCTCTCAATGATCGTGGTGAAATCACCGACGCATACGACAAGGTCCGACTGGTGCCTTTTGGCGAGATGCTGCCATTTGACGGCATAATTGATCGGCTTGGGCTTCGACCACTGGTCTCAGCACCAGCCGGCTTTGAGCCCGGCTCAGGCCCTGGCGTATTGCAAGGGTCCGGCGGACCGGTTGGCCTGGCATTGGTGTGCTATGAGGCGATTTTTCCCGGCTTTGTGCGCGCTGGCGTTCGCGAGCATGAGCCGGATTACTTGCTCAATCTCACCAATGACGCCTGGTTTGGGACAAGCGCAGGCCCTCGCCAGCATTTCTTTCAAGCGCGTCTTCGCGCAGTAGAAACAGGACTGCCTTTGGTACGTGCGGCCAATACAGGCATTAGCGCTGTAATTGACCCTTACGGTCGGGTTATTGCTGAGCTTGGCATTGACCAACAAGGCATCGTGGATGCACCTCTGCCACAAGCACAATCACCGTCATATTATGTTCATTTTGGCGATGCACCTTTTTTGTGCATACTCGTTTTGGTTTTAAGCCTTTGTTTCTACTACCAAAGAAAGCAAAAACCGGTTTTGGCTTGAGTCAAAGCGACTTGCTTTATACATTTATAGTGTCACGCAAATCAGTTGTGATTGATGCGAATCTGTAAAGAAAGGCCCGGCACTTTCCGTTAGGGCGTGCAGGTGTAAGGTTAAAATCCTCCCTATGGCAAATAAACGAGCGCCTAACCCGGTTGATGTGCACGTTGGCACGCGTTTGCGTATGCGTCGTATGATGCTTTCGATTAGCCAAGAAAAACTTGGTGAAGCTCTTGGCGTGTCCTTTCAGCAAATCCAGAAATACGAGAAAGGCACGAACCGAATCGGCGCTGGACGTTTGCGCGATATTGCCAATGAGCTGAAGGTTCCCATTCCCTACTTCTACGATGATTTGCCCGGAGAAGAGCCTTCTTTGGGCTTCGCCGAAACCGGTATGAGTTATGTTTCAGAACTGCTCACATCATCGGACGGAGTGGAGCTAACCCGCGCCTTTTTAAGGGTAAAAGACCCTTCGGTGCGCCGTCGGATCGTCGACTTGGTAAAATCCATTGCTGGACAGGATGGCGACGGCATTGTGGCCCAAAAACCTGCGTCTAACGGCGGATGATACTGATCTGACGATTTCTGCGCCCTACGCGACGGCTTCATCTCTTGATTTCAAGCGGCCCGAATGGCATGACACCGCCGATCCGTTTTGACGAACGAGCGTTTGTTTTATCGAACGCTTTCTAGCAAAACACAGGCGCAGAATTTTGCTGCGCCCTTTCCCTTCCTCTTGTCGTGGGATGTCTTGTGTATGGCGCGCTCCTCTTATCTCTTCACCAGTGAATCGGTCTCTGAAGGCCACCCAGACAAAGTCTGCGACCGCATCTCCGATGAGATTGTGGATCTTTTCTTTCGCACCGCTCTCGCTGAGGGCATGGATCCCTGGCAAGTGCGGGTTGCTGCGGAAACGCTTACCACCACCAATCGAGTGGTCATTGCCGGTGAAACGCGTGGCCCAGCATCGATTGGCCGAGAACTGGTTGAAGACGTAGCGCGGGCAGCGATCAAAGACATTGGCTACGAGCAAGACGGGTTCCATTGGAACATGGCCAATGTAGAAGTCTTGCTGCACGGCCAATCGGCTCATATTGCGCAGGGCGTTGATGCGTCCGGCAACAAAGACGAGGGTGCGGGCGACCAAGGTATCATGTTTGGCTATGCATGCCGCGAAACGCCTGACCTGATGCCAGCACCGATATATTACGCCCACAAGATCCTGGAGCGTCTGGCAAAGGCGCGCAAATCCGGTGAAGCGGCTGTGCTTGGTCCCGACTCGAAAAGCCAGGTAACGCTGGCCTATGAAAACGGGATGCCCGTTCGGGCGACCTCCATCGTCGTTTCGACGCAGCATTTGGATGCGTCGATGACGTCTGCTGACGTGCAAGCGGTTGTTGAGCCCTATGTCCGGGAGGTTCTGCCAGATAGCTGGATTACCGACGAAACGGTTTGGCACGTGAACCCAACAGGCGCGTTCGTGATTGGCGGCCCCGACGGCGATTGCGGCCTTACGGGGCGCAAGATCATCGTGGATACCTATGGCGGTGCGGCAGCCCATGGCGGTGGCGCTTTCTCTGGCAAAGACCCAACAAAAGTGGACCGCTCGGCTGCTTATGCGGCGCGCTACTTGGCCAAAAATGTTGTCGCCGCTGAACTGGCTGAGTGGGCGCAAATCCAGCTCTCCTATGCCATCGGCGTTGCGCAACCCTTGTCGATCTACATTGACACCGGTGGTACTGCCAATGTGGATGAAGCCAAGCTCGAAGAAGCTCTTGGTCAGGTTATGGACCTCTCGCCCCGCGGGATTCGCGCTCATCTTGATCTCAACAAACCCATCTATGCGCGGACCGCAGCCTATGGCCATTTTGGGCGCAACACCGACAATGATGGTGGTTTCTCCTGGGAGAAACTTGATCTGGTTGATGAGTTGAAGGCGGCCGTTGCAGGCTAACACCAACACCCCCAAAGATCGCACACGTGGCCTGCTTTATGGTCGGCGCAAGGGCAAAACACTGCGTGATGCTCGTGCGAGAGCCTATGAGGCAGGCCTTGCACGTCACGCCTTAGATCTTTCGGAGCCATGCGGCGACCCGTACGCATTGTTTGATGTGCCGGTGC
Organism: Ahrensia marina; assembly: GCF_042140245.1. Taxonomy (GTDB): domain Bacteria; phylum Pseudomonadota; class Alphaproteobacteria; order Rhizobiales; family MH13; genus MH13. The sequence goes on from NZ_CP159483.1 coordinate 785,494, forward strand.
GCAAGCTTGCACTTGAAATCGGGTTTGGCGGTGGTGAACACCTGCTGCACCAACTGGACCGTCAACCCGACACAGGGTTCTTAGGCTGCGAGCCATTCGTGAACGGAATGGCGCGGCTGCTGGACGATGCCAAGGAGCATGAAGGTCAAGGCCGCCTGCGGGTTTACGAAGGCGATGCGCGAGAGGTCATTGCGTGGTTGCCCATAGGCTGTTTGGACATGGTCTACCTGCTCTATCCGGACCCCTGGCCAAAACTGAAGCACGAAAAGCGACGGTTCATGGGGCCTGATACGTTGGACTTGCTGCATCCCAAGATGAAGCTTGGTGCCGAATTGCGGGTCGCAAGCGATATCGATGTTTACAAAGCCACCACACTGAAGGCTACGCGCGAGCACCCTGGCTTTGAACCCAGCGATCGTAAGACCTCTGTTCCATGGGAAGATTGGGCCCGAACGCGGTATGAAGCCAAAGCGATCCGCGAAGACCGCACACCGGCCTACTTCTCATTTTTTGCCAAAGTGTTGCCCCAATAACACAAAGCTCTTGCGCCAAGCGCCCTTTTGACCTATCTTATCGACAACACCTTCATCGTCAGACATCTGATTAGGGTGGGTCCTTTGCGGACCCGCCCTTTTCGTTTGGCGCAAGCATTCTCAATCGGATCGTGATGACAGCCACTGATATCGACACAACCAGCGATGCGCACACCGCCCGTGTGGTGCGTGAAACGGGCCTTGCAGCCCGTGTTGCGGCCGTTGTCGAACCGGCCATTGAAGGCTTGGGCTATCGCCTGGTTCGAGTGAAGATTTCTGGACAGAACGGTTGCACGGTGCAGATTATGGCTGAGCGCGCCGATGGCACGTTCACCATTGAAGACTGTGAACTCGTTAGCAAAGACATCTCGCCCGTTCTTGATGTCGATGATCCGGTGAAAACGGCTTATCATCTTGAGGTATCCTCGCCTGGCATCGACCGCCCCCTTGTACGGCCCATTGATTTCGTTCGAGCAGTTGGCCACGAGGCCAAAATTGAACTGTCACGGCCCATTGACACTGGAACCGGAGAAGGGCGTAGGCGGTATCGTGGTATCATCCATGCAGCGCTTGATGAGACAGTGGAGCTGACCATCGATGCAACGGGCGGAGCGCTTACCGTGGCTCTACCCTATGATGCGATAGAAGATGCGCGATTGGTTATGACCGACGCTTTGATTGAAGCGGCGCAAAAAGCCCAAGACGCGGCAACAGCCGACACAAATGACAATGACAGCAACGCTGGAGATGGCGCCTAAAGCTGGCGCACCGGTGATCTAAGGAGAAGGCCCATGGCCGTCAGTGCTAACCGACTGGAACTGTTGCAAATCGCCGATGCGGTTGCGCGGGAAAAGTCGATTGACCGTGAGATCGTGATTTCTGCCATGGAAGAGGCGATGGCGAAAGCGGCCCGCGCCCGTTATGGGTCAGAGACCGATATCCGCGCCACGATCAATCCGAAGACTGGTGAGCTGAAACTGCAGCGTCTCATTCATGTGGTTGAAGAGGTGGAGAACCCCGACGCACAAATGACCGTTGAGGATGCCAAGCACACTTTGCCGGACGCTGAAGTTGGGTCCGTGATTTCTGAGGTTCTTCCACCACTTGATTTCGGCCGTATTGCTGCACAATCCGCCAAACAAGTGATCGTGCAAAAGGTGCGCGAAGCCGAACGTGATCGCCAGTTTGAAGAATTCAAAGATCGTATTGGCGAAATCGTCAACGGCACAGTCAAGCGCGTTGAATACGGCAACGTCATTGTCGACCTGGGTCGTGGCGAGGCGATGCTGCGCCGTGATGAGCTGATCCCACGCGAGATCTTTAAGTATGGCGACCGGGTGCGGGCTTATGTGCTCGATGTGCGTCGCGAACAGCGCGGCCCGCAGATTTTCCTCTCACGTACCCACCCAATGTTCATGGTGAAGCTGTTCACGATGGAGGTGCCAGAGATTTATGATGGCGTCATTGAGATCAAACGCGTCGCCCGCGATCCTGGTTCACGCGCAAAGATTGGTGTGATTTCGAACGATTCTTCTATCGATCCAGTCGGCGCCTGCGTCGGTATGCGCGGCAGCCGCGTGCAGGCCGTGGTGCAGGAGCTTCAAGGTGAACGCATCGACATCATTCCCTGGTCGCCAGACGAGGCAACCTTCCTTGTGAACGCGCTTCAGCCTGCTGAAGTTGCCAAGGTGGTTCTTGATGAAGATGCGCAGCGCATCGAAGTTGTGGTGCCGGAAGACCAACTGTCACTCGCGATTGGACGGCGTGGACAGAATGTGCGTCTTGCTTCGCAGCTGACGGGCTGGGATATCGACATTATGACGGAGGACGAAGAGTCCGGTCGTCGCCAAAAAGAATTTGCTGAACGCTCTGAGCTGTTTGTTGGCGCTCTCAACGTCGATGAAGTGGTCGGTCAACTTCTGGCGTCCGAAGGTTTCGCGACGATGGAAGAAATCGCCTATGTGGAACGCGATGAGATCGCGACCATTGAAGGCTTTGATGATGAAACGGCTGACGAACTTCAAGCACGTGCCCGCGAGTATCTGGAAGAGCTGGAAGCCAAGGCTGACTCTGAACGCCGTGAACTTGGTGTTGAAGATACGCTACGCCAGATCGATGGGCTAACGACGCCCATGTTGGTTGCGCTGGGCAAAGATGAGGTGAAGACCATCGAAGACTTTGCCGGCTGTGCCACCGATGACCTGGTGGGTTGGAGTGAGCGCAAGGATGGTGAAGTGGTTCGCTTCCCCGGCGCACTGTCGGACTTTGATGTGTCGAAAACTGATGCTGAGGCCATGATCATGCAGGCGCGCGTCGCTGCCGGTTGGATCACCGCCGAAGAGTTGATGGCGCAGAACGCCGACGATGAGGATGTGGGCGAAGAGACCCAAGAAGAAGGAGCGCCCGCGTAAGCGGGCCTCTTTCGGTGATGAGCACAAAGGTTCAGATCACAGAATGGCAAATGCCAAGGCGACCAAGACAGGCGAGGCTGCGCGCGAGCGCATGTGCATCGTCACGCGTCGACGCGCCGATGACACTGATCTGATCCGTTATGTGCTGGACCCTAATGGGGTCCTAGTTCCCGACGTAAAAGCCGTGCTACCAGGCCGTGGGGCTTGGGTTTCAGCGCGTCGCGATGTGCTTGCTGAGGCAGTGAAGCGCAAAGCTTTTGGTCGCGCGCTTAAAACCGATATGGCGCCGGGTGGACTTGATGATATTATCGAGCGAACAGAACATGTTCTGCGCCATCAAGCGCGCGGTGCCTTAGCACTGGCGCGTAAGGCGGGGCTGATTACAAACGGCTTTTCAAAAGTGGAAAGCGCACTGAAAAACGGCAAGGTGCTGGCGCTTCTGCATGCCACCGATGCTGGCGCTGACGGTGTAAAGAAACTGAACCGGCTCGCAGGCCATGTGGGTGTGCCGGTTTTACGCGTTTTACCACACGGCGAAATGGGTTTGGCATTGGGGCTGGAACATGTGATACATGCGGCCCTTCTAGACGGTCCGGGTGCTGCGCGGTTTCTCGCCCCCTTTCGGCGGCTTGAAGCCTATTGCTATGGCGACGATACGTCAGGTGACAGCATTGAAGGATCAACGCAGCGAGCGGAAGGCTCGGTGTTAGGAGACAAGACGACAGTATGAGTGATCAAGACACAACCGACGAAAAAGGCGCAAGCGAAGGCGCAAGCGGAAAACGCACCCTGTCGTTGAAGCCATCCGCAGGGACGGTGCGGCAGAGCTTTTCCCATGGCCGATCCAATTCGGTCGTGGTGGAGAAGCGCAAGCGCCGTATTGTCATGCCTGGTGATACACCTGCGCCGGCGGAAACAAGTGCTGAGGCTCCCAAGCCAACGCCAAAGGTCGTCACCCAGACCAAACGCCGGGTGATCAAACCAGGTGCGGGAGCGGGGGCAAGTTCTGCGAAAACAGAAACCGCCCGCAGCGCTACCAACGCTGAACAGGAAGCGCGTTTGAACGCGTTGAAGCTGGCACAGCAACGCGAGGTGGAAGAAGCCAAAGCTGCAGCTGAGGAAGCCAAGCGGCGGGCCGAAGAAGAAGCGCGCCTGAAGAAAGAAGCCGAAGAAGAGGCCGCACGTCTGGCTGAGGAAGCCAAGCGGGCCGCTGAGGAAGAAGCACGCAAGCCAAAGGTCAAAGAAAAACCGGTCGTTGAAGACGAGCCGGTGGCCGCTGCTGCACCCAAACGCGGTGCAAGCGACGATGCCGCGCCAGCACGCGGCGGACGCGGTGGCGATTCGCGCAAACGCGCTGAAACGCCGTCGCCTGCCAAACCCACACCACGTACCGATGAGCGGCGCCGTTCCAAGCTAACCATCAATCGTGCCCTCAATGATGATGGAAACCAGCGTGGTCGTTCTATGGCCGCAATGCGTCGCCGCCAGGAAAAAGCCCGTCGCGGTCAACAGCAAAGTGGTCCACGCGAGAAGGTTCTGCGTGAGGTTACAATTCCGGACGCGATCACCATTCAAGAGCTCGCCAACCGTATGGCCGAGCGCGCTGTGGATGTGATCAAGGTGTTGATGACGCAAGGCCAGATGCTGACGGTGAACGACATCATTGATGCCGATACGGCTCAATTGATTGCCGAAGAACTTGGCCACACGGTCAAACGCGTGTCTGAAGCCGATGTGGAAGAGGGTCTCTTCTCCACTGACAGCGCCGATGATGATGAAGCAGGTGCGCCTCGTCCACCAGTTGTCACGATCATGGGTCATGTCGATCACGGTAAGACGTCACTGCTTGATGCCATCCGCAATGCCAATGTTGTGCAGGGCGAGGCCGGTGGCATCACTCAGCATATCGGCGCTTATCAGGTTGAAAAGAACGGTCAGCAGATCTCGTTCATCGATACGCCGGGCCATGAAGCGTTCACGGCCATGCGTGCCCGTGGTGCCAAGGCCACAGATATTGTGATCCTTGTGGTTGCGGCTGACGACAGTGTGATGCCAACGACCGTTGAAGCGATCAATCACACACGCGCAGGCGAAGTGCCGATGATCGTCGCGATCAATAAGATGGACAAGCCAGAAGCTGACCCGAACCGCGTGCGCACCGACTTGCTTCGCTATGAAGTGCAAGTGGAAGGCATGGGCGGTGAAGTGCAGGATGTCGAAGTCTCTGCCACGACCGGACAGGGCCTGGATAATCTGCTCGATGCCATCCTGCTGCAAGCTGAGATCATGGAACTCAAAGCCAACCCAGATCGGGCGGCTGAAGGTGTTGTGATTGAAGCCCAGCTTGATAAGGGCCGCGGCCCTGTAGCCACCGTTCTGGTGCAACGCGGCACGCTGAAAAAAGGCGACATTCTTGTTGCTGGCGGCGCTTGGGCACGTGTTCGCGCGCTGATCGATGATCATGGCAAGCAGGTGAATGAAGCTGGTCCATCAGCACCGGTTGAGGTGCTTGGCTTCCAAGACACGCCATCGGCAGGCGATCCGTTTGCTGTGGTCGAAACGGAAGCGCGCGCTCGCGAGATCACCGAGTATCGTCAGCGTCAGCTGCGCGAGACAACAGCTGCGCGTCTCGGCACAGCTCGTGGTTCGCTGGAACAGATGATGACACGTTTGCAGGAATCCAACCTGCGCGAGTTCCCGATTTTGGTCAAAGGCGACGTGCAAGGCTCTGTTGAAGCCATCGTGCAAGCCGTTGAAAAGATTGGTAATGAAGAGGTTGCAGCCCGCGTTATTCACGCAGCGCCTGGCGGTGTCACGGAGAGTGATATTGCGCTCGCCGCAGCATCTGAGGCGCCAATCATCGCGTTCAACGTGCGTGCCAACAAGCAGGCGCGTGACACGGCTCAGGCCGAAGGCATCGAAATCCGCTATTACAACATCATCTACGATCTGGTGGATGACATCAAAGCGGCCATGGAAGGCCTTCTCTCCCCCGAACGTCGCGAAACAATGCTTGGCAACGCCGAAATCTTGGAGGTGTTCAACATCACCAAGGTCGGTAAGGTGGCTGGCTGTACGATCACCGACGGCAAGGTGGAGCGCGGCTCAGGCGTGCGTTTGATCCGTGACAGCGTCGTGATCCACGAAGGCAAGTTGAAAACGCTCAAGCGCTTCAAGGACGAGGTGGCCGAAGTCACCACTGGCCAAGAGTGCGGTATGGCGTTTGAGAACTACGAAGACATTCGCAAGGGCGATGTGATCGAGTGCTTCCGCGTGGAAGAGGTGGCGCGCAAACTGTAGGCTCCAACCTGCAGCGCGCCGCTCTGATCGGCACGTTTTCACGAAGGTTTTTTCATGAACCCTCCCTCTCAACGGCAATTGCGGGTTGGTGAGCTGGTCCGGCACGCGCTGTCGGACGTGCTGACACGCGGCGATGTGCACGGGCTCGATTTGGGTGGCACGCTTGTTTCTGTATCAGAGGTGCGCATGTCACCCGATCTCAAAATCGCGACGTGCTTTGTGACGCCCATCGGGCCCGGAGATCCCAAAGAGCTGACCAAGAAACTTGCTGCGGGCGCGCGTGATATGCGCATGCAGATTGGTCGCCAGCTCAATCTTCGGTTTACGCCGACATTGCGCTTCAAACCCGACACGTCGTTCGACAGTTACGGCCGCATCGATGAAATTCTGCGTTCGCCTGACGTTGCCCGCGACACCGACCCCCACCGGGGGAAGGATGAGGACGAGACTTAAGTGGGCAGACGGAAAAAGGGCCGGAAAGTATCCGGCTGGATCATCCTGGATAAGCCAGTTGGCGTGACCTCAACGCATGCCGTGGGCCGCGTGCGTCGGTTGTTTGACGCGCAGAAAGCAGGTCACGCTGGCACGCTTGATCCGTTGGCATCTGGCGTTCTTCCGCTGGCGTTAGGGGAAGCCACCAAAACCGTTCCCTATGTGATGGATGGCGAGAAGCGGTATCTTTTTACCGTGCGCTGGGGCATTGAAACCTCCACGGATGACACCGAAGGTGAGCCGGTCGCAACAAGCGATATGCGCCCCGATGAGGAGGCTATTCTTTCGATCCTGCCGCGTTTTGTAGGGACCATTGATCAGGTTCCGCCTGCCTTTTCCGCCAAGAAAGTGGATGGCGAGAGGGCCTACGATCTGGCGCGCGATGGCGAAGTGGTGCAGCTGGAACCGAGCCAAATCACAATCCATGATTTGGCCTATCTTGGCTCGCCGGATGAAGATCGCGCCCTGTTTGAAGCGCATTGCGGCAAAGGCACGTATGTGCGCGCTCTTGCCCGCGACCTCGGCCGAGCATTGGGCACACGTGGGCATGTGACCAGCCTGCGCCGCACGCAGGTTGGCCCGTTCGATGAACACGGCACCGTGACATTGGATCAATTGGAAGCCATGGAGAGCCCCGAGGATTGTGATGCATTGCTCACACCCATGGCCGATGCTCTGGGCGAGCTGCACGAAATTCAGGTGGTATCGGGCGATGCAGCCAAGCTTCGCCGGGGCATGAGCTTGCTCGTTAGAGGGCCAACCGCGCCGGCCAATGGCGAAGAAGCCTATGCGATGGATGGCGATGAACTGATCGCCATCGGCGTGATGGACTATGGCAAGTTTTTGCCTAAACGCGTGATTGTGTCGGCGGATTGACGAGCCGCCCGCCTCGTCGGTGCAAGGGATAGCGACAACACTGAGACCGGTGTGTTTTTGTAACACCAGTCGAACCCCTTCCCATTCATTCCAAAACCCTCTATAGCCCCGGCATCATTGGTTGTTAGATCGATGAGCAATGACGTGGTTCTGTCCTGCATTTCCTTTGGAACAACCGCCTGGGGCACAACCGCTTTTTCTGACCTGCACTGGACGACATCCCGGGCAGGCCGTTTTCTCCAGTCTCGTAAAAGGAGTAACCCGATGTCGATTACGCTTGAGCGCAAAGCTGAGCTTATCAAAGAGTATGGCACCAAAGACGGCGACACAGGTTCGCCCGAAGTCCAGGTCGCCATCTTGACCGAACGGATCAACAATCTGACTGGTCACTTCAAAACCCACGGTAAGGACAATCACTCCCGCCGCGGTCTTCTGAAAATGGTTAGCCAGCGCCGCAAGCTGCTGGACTATGTCAAAAGTGGTGATGACGCCCGCTACCGCTCGCTGATCGAGCGCCTGGGTATCCGTCGCTAAGTCCACATAAAGCGCGCCCAGAGCTTCTCGGCGCGCTTTTATTCTTTCGCCGGTAGGTAAGCGGCGAAGGCCACCCAAACGCCAACTTTTGGTTTCGCGTTGGTCACTGGCAGGATTGCCGAGCATTGGTCCCTTTGTGGGAACATCCCAATGGTCCGTCGTCTTGCTGATGGCATAAGAGCCACCAGATTGGCACAGACGGTAATCTCACGGAGCTTGGTACGCTTTGCGGTCAAGTTCGTTCGCCATCATCGGCGACCGTGCGGCCTTCGCTTTCTTGTTTACGGCTTCTACCGGGTCTGCTCCATGGGGGAACAGGCCATTTGACCGGGACGTCCGTCCAAAGGGATTGGCGTCCGACACAAGGAACGATGAATGTTCAATCATCATAAAATCAGCCTCGATTGGGGCGGCCGTGAACTAACGCTGGAATCGGGCAAGGTCGCCCGCCAGGCAGACGGCGCTGTTATCGCCACCTATGGCGAAACCACTGTGATCGCGACCGTTGTCTCGGCGCACGCACCCAAGCCGGGCCTCGATTTCTTCCCGCTGACGGTGAACTATCAGGAAAAATATTACGCTGCCGGCCGCATTCCTGGCGGTTTCTTCAAGCGCGAAGGTCGTCCGACTGAAAAAGAGACGCTCGTCTCCCGCCTGATCGACCGTCCGATCCGTCCGCTATTTGTGGACGGTTACAAGCACGAAACCCAAGTGATCTGTACCTGCATGTCCTACGACATGGAAAACGATCCAGACATGCTGGCCATGGTGGCAGCTTCTGCTGCGCTCACGCTGTCCGGCGTGCCGTTCATGGGGCCAATCGGTGGCACACGTGTTGGCCGCCTCAACGGTGAGTTCGTGCTCAACCCAACCATCGATCAGATGGAAGACACCGAGCTTGATCTGGTCGTCGCCGGTACATCCGATGCCGTTCTGATGGTGGAATCCGAAGCCAAAGAGCTGGACGAAGCCACCATGCTTGAAGCTGTGATGTTTGGTCACAAAGGCTTCCAGCCGGTGATCGACGCGATCATCCAGCTGGCCGAAAAGTGCGCCAAAGAACCACGCGACTTCCAGCCGGAAGATCTCTCAGAACTCTATGACGCTGTTAGCGGCATGGTTTCTGACGATCTGGCCGCTGCTTATGCGATCACCACCAAGGTGGAGCGTCAGGCTGCCGTTGGCGCAGCACGCGATAAGGTGATGGCCACGTTCTTCCCAGAAGGGGCAGACGCACCGGTTTGGACCGAAACGCAGGTCAAAACCGTGTTCAAAAAGGTTGAAGCGGCAACCGTTCGCGGCAACATCCTCAAAACCAAGAGCCGCATTGATGGCCGTGACCTCGTCACGGTGCGTCAGATCGAAAGTGAAGTAGGCGTTCTGCCTCGCACACACGGGTCTGCGCTGTTCACCCGTGGCGAAACACAGGCGATCGTTGTCGCTACACTCGGCACCGGCGATGATGAGCAGATGATCGACGGGCTGGATGGCCTGCACTATGGCAACTTCATGCTGCACTACAACTTCCCACCATTCTCGGTTGGTGAAGCTGGCCGCATCGGTTCGCCGGGTCGTCGCGAGATCGGCCACGGCAAGCTTGCCTGGCGTGCGATCAATCCGATGCTGCCAGCGAAAACGGAGTTCCCGTACACGCTGCGCGTGGTGTCGGAGATCACCGAATCCAACGGTTCCTCCTCGATGGCAACCGTTTGCGGCACATCGCTGGCACTGATGGATGCGGGCGTTCCGCTGAAAGCACCGGTTGCCGGTATTGCCATGGGTCTCATCAAGGAAGGCGATGAGTTTGCTGTTTTGTCCGATATCCTGGGTGATGAAGATCATCTTGGCGATATGGACTTCAAAGTGGCCGGTACGGCCAACGGCATCACCTCGCTTCAGATGGACATCAAGATCGATGGCATCACCGAAGAAATCATGCAGATCGCGCTTGATCAGGCCAAAGGCGGCCGCATGCACATTCTTGGTGAAATGGCCAAAGCGCTGGGTGAAGCCCGCGCTGAGCTTGGCGAGTTCGCTCCACGCATCGAGCAGCTTTCCATCCCAACCGACAAGATCCGTGATGTGATCGGTTCCGGCGGTAAGGTGATCCGTGAGATCGTTGAAAAAACCGGCGCTAAGATCAACATCGAAGATGATGGCACCGTGAAGGTGGCGTCTTCCGACGGCAAATCGATCGAAGCTGCTATCAAGTGGATCAAATCGATCACCGATGATCCGGAAGAAGGCGCGATCTATCAAGGCACGGTTGTTAAAACCGTCGACTTTGGTGCTTTCGTCAATTTCTTTGGTCCGAAAGACGGCCTGGTGCACATCTCTCAGCTGGCACCGGAGCGCGTGAAGCAGACCACCGACATCGTCAAAGAAGGCGACAAGGTGTGGGTCAAGCTTCTTGGCTTTGATGATCGCGGTAAAGTCCGCCTCGGCATGAAGATGGTCGACCAGGAAACCGGTGAAGAAATCACCGAGGGTGACGACGACTAAGTCGTTGACTCTTTAAACCAATAGGAAGGGCGCTCAGCATATTGCTTGAGCGCCCTTTTTGGTTGAGGCGCGGCTGGTTCCTGAGAAATCAAAATTCTCTGGATTCACTTCGCTCCGAGCCCGCGACCCGACCGCTTCAGTATCTGATTCTTTCACGTTTCGCTCCGAGCCTACGGCCCGACCGCTTCAGCTCGGTTAAACCTTCCGCAAGTCCACACGCTCGATCATATGATCTTCACCCTTGGTGAGGACCAAATCGGCGCGAGCGCGGGTGGGGCGCACGTTGGTGCGTAGGTTTGGCAGGTTGATGCCATTCCAGATATGCGTCGCGGTAGCGATGGCCTCATCGTCTTTCAGCTTTGAATAGCGGTGAAAGTAGCTTTGTGGGTCGGTAAAGGCCGTTTCACGCAGACGCATGAAACGACGAATGTACCACGTACGCAGCGTATCTTCAGCGGCATCGATATAGACTGAAAAGTCAAAGAAATCAGAGACAAAGGGGACGGCTCGGTCTGCCTCAGAAGGAGATGGCTGGCGCGCTTGCAGAACATTGAGGCCTTCGACGATCAAAATATCAGGCCGATCAACCGAGACCGTTTCGCCAGATTTCACGTCATAGGTAAGGTGTGAATAGATCGGTGCTTCAACATGCTCATGGCCAGCTTTGACATCTGAGAGGAACGTCAAAAGCGCTTTCACATCATAGCTTTCCGGAAAGCCCTTGCGGTTCATAAGACCTTCAGATTCCAGCACAGCATTGGGAAGGAGAAACCCGTCGGTGGTGATCAGATCCACCTTCGGCGTGTTGGGCCAGCGGCTGAGAAGAGCTTGAAGCACGCGGCTCGTGGTGGACTTGCCAACCGCGACCGAGCCGGCCACGCCGATAACGAAGGGTACTTTGCTGCCGTTGGAGCCCAAAAATCGTCGGGTGGCTTTGAACAGCTGCTGCGTGGCCGCAACATACATGGCAAGCAGACGCGAGAGCGGCAGGTAGATCGCCTCAACCTCTTCCATGGAAAGCCGGTCGTTGAGCGAGCGCAGGCGATCAATCTCATCGACACCCAGGACCATCGGCTCACCTTCACGCAGGGCTGCCCACTCATCTCGGGTAAAACTGCGATAGGGAGAAAGATTGGAACGGTTCATCTGATCCATGGCGACCGCCTTCTCATGCTTCTTTGCGCCATTTGCGGGCGACTATGCGCCGCGTGAGGCCTTTTCGGCCAGACCGGACTGTCCCGTACGCTGTGCAAGCTCAGCCAACACATTATCGAGCGGAATCTCTGCAATTCGCAAGACGACCAACAGGTGATAGAGTACATCGGCCGCTTCTTTGGTCAGCTCGTCTTTGTCGCCTTCCAAAGCGGCGACAATCGATTCAACTGCTTCTTCGCCCAGTTTGCGGGCGGCTTTGGGCATACCGGCTTCAACCAATGAGGCGGTGTAGCTTTGGCTACTTGGTGCCTTGGCACGCTCAGCCAAAATGGCTTCCAGATCAGAAAGAGAGAAATCGCTCATGCTGGTCTCATCGGAATGCCAGCCTGCATCATGTGGTCTTTGACCTCACCGATCGAGTAGGTACCGAAGTGGAACACAGACGCGGCCAGGACGGCGGTTGCGTGACCATCGCGCACGCCTTCTACAAAGTGATCCAACGCGCCAACGCCGCCTGACGCAACAACAGGAACCGAAACAGCATCGGCGATGGCATGGGTAAGCGGTAAATCGAAACCGATCTTGGTGCCGTCACGATCCATGCTTGTGAGCAGAATTTCGCCTGCGCCCAGTTCCACCACCTCTTTGGCGTATTCCACCGCATCTATGCCCGTCGGCTTGCGCCCTCCATGGGTGAACACTTCAAACCAGGTTGACCCGTCTTCTCGCGTCGACTGCTTGGCATCAACCGCCACGACGATGCACTGCGAGCCAAACTTTTCAGCGGCGCGGCGCACGAAATCACGATCATGCACCGCCGCCGTCATGATCGAGACCTTGTCAGCACCAGCTTTCAGCAAGGCGCGGATATCTTCTAGCGTCCGCACGCCACCGCCAACGGTCACCGGCATGAAGCAGTGTTCAGCGGTTTGCCGCACAACATCCAGCAGAATACCGCGATCCTCGTGGCTTGCGGTGATATCGAGAAAGCACAGCTCGTCCGCACCGGCGGCATCATAGGCTTGTGCAGCTTCCACCGGATCGCCAGCATCCACCAGATCGACAAAGTTCACGCCCTTGACGACACGACCGTCTTTCACGTCCAAGCAAGGGATCACACGGGGTTTCAGCGACATCAGACGTTACTCAGCTGCTTGAGCAGCGGTCGCGCCTGGCAATGATCCATTGATCACATAGGCCAAAATCTCAGCCACTTGGCGCGGTTCACGGGCGACAGCCAAGGCAGCGGCATCAACTTCTTTCAGCGCATGGTCATGCTCTGGGCGTTGCAGAACAATCATCGGCTTGCCCAGCGCGGATGCAACACCCGCGTCAAACGCCGCGTTCCATTGACGGTACTTCTCGCCAAACCGCACCACCACGATGTCCGCGTCACCGATCAGCGTGCGGGTGCGGATGCCATTCATCATAGCACCTTTATGGTCGTGCCAATACTTGTCCGCTTCGGCCCCAAGAATCGCAACACCGCAATCATCGCTGGCCTCGTGGTTTGTGACCGGAGCTGAAAACTGCACGGGCAAACCAGCGGCTGTCGTTGCGCGTTCAATATCTTCGCGCCATTCGGTGTGAATTTCGCCAGACAGGTAAACATTCCACGTTTTCATCGAGATATCCTCTGCAGATGCAGGTTGCGTTGGGCTAAGCGCCGCGCTTTTTCATAATCGTGTAAGTGATCGCAAGCCCAACCAGCGTGGCGATCGCTAAGGGCACCGTCAGGATGGCCCAGTTGATCATGCTCATCAGCGAAGCCGAAAAGCTTTCAAGAAACGCGTTGGGCCGCGTGCAGTCGCTCAAATTGGGCATATCAACGGTGCAGCCAAGCAGGATAGCAATCAGCTCGCCGACAAGAGCGCCAACGAGCGGAAAAAGGCCTATCACCAGCACCAGGCCAATCGACCAGCGCCAGGCCCAGCGTTTTGCTTCAGCCTCGCTTAGCCGCTCTTTGGAGCCCCTTCGAAAACCCATCACTTGCCCTTCAGGATTGCCAGCGCCTCGGCCGGATCAATACGCCCATCATAGAGCGCGCGTCCGGAAATAGCACCTTCTAGGATCGCAGCATCAGGCTGGATCATCCGGGTGATGTCATCCAACGATGCTAAACCACCGGAGGCAATCACTGGAATAGAAACAGCTTTGGCCAAATCAATCGTGGAGCCCCAATTGATACCCGTGAGCACGCCATCACGATCAATATCGGTATAAACGATAGCGGCGACACCGGCGTCCTCAAAGGCTTTGGCAAGGTCCACCGCCAACATATCGGAGGTCTCTGCCCAGCCTTCAACGGCCACCTTTCCACCACGAGCATCAATGCCAACAACGATTTTACCGGGATGGCGCTTTGCAGCCTCGCGTACCAGCTCTGGATCACGCACAGCGATGGTGCCAAGGATCACGCGGGCAATGCCTTTGTCGAGCCAAGCGTCTATGGCGGCATGATCGCGAATGCCTCCGCCCAGCTGCACCGGCATGGTGACATTGGCAAGAATGGTATCGACCGCAGCGCTGTTTTGGCTGGATCCGGCAAAGGCACCATTGAGGTCTACAACGTGCAGATGGGAAAACCCCATCGCTTCGAAGTCAGCGGCCTGTGCACCCGGATCGGTGTTGTAGATGGTGGCCTGATCCATCTCGCCTTTTTTGAGGCGAACGCAGACACCGTCTTTCAAGTCAATGGCGGGAAAAAGGATCATTGCGCGCCCTTCACGGTTTCCACCGCAAGAAATTGCCAATAAGGGCCAGGCCGAGCGTCTGGCTCTTCTCGGGGTGGAACTGTGTGCCAACTAGGTTGTCGCGACCGACAATGGCCGTGACGGGCCCACCATAGTCGGCTCGCGCGATAACATCGCTCTCATTGGCCGTTTGTAGATGGTAGGAGTGCACGAAGTAAGCGTGCAGGCCATTCTCTCCCGTGGCGATGCCATCCAAAATCGGATGATCGCTGAGGGTTTCCAGCACATTCCAGCCCATGTGCGGGATTTTCAGCGTCGGGTCTTTCGGCTCGATGGCAACGACATCCCCAGAGATCCAATCAAACCCCTGCGTTGTGCCGTGCTCCAATCCGCGCGTCGCCATGAGCTGCATGCCGACGCAGATCCCGAGAAACGGAACGCCGCGCTGCGTAACCGCGTGAAACAGAGCATCGCGCATGCCGGCGACAGCCGAAAGGCCCGCTGCACAATCAGCAAACGCGCCGACGCCTGGCAAAACGACACGGTCAGCGGCGCGCACAAGGTCAGGATCAGCGGTCACATGTACGTCTGCCGACAGACCTTGTTCGCGGATAACACGCTCAAAGGCTTTGCTGGCCGAGCGCAAATTGCCCGAGCCATAGTCGATGATGGCAATCGATTCGCTCATGAAACAGTTCGTTAGCTAGAGAAACCTGGAAGAGCAGGGGGTGCAGCGCTGGAAGGCCGATGCAGTGGTCCGCGTGAAGGTCGCGGGCGATCAACAGGCTCGATTGCATCGCGATCAGCCAGCCATTGAGCGAAAAACATATGCTCTGCTTCATTGCGGTTGCGCGCTTCAAGCACAGCAATCTCTCGAAAGCCCTTGGCTGCCATGCTTTCCAGCCGCAATTGTCCTGCTTCAACCATCACGATGATCGCAACTGCAACCGACAGTCCTGTCGTGACCAATTCCGGTACGGCCAAGCTGAGCAGTTGGATGGCGACAACCACGATCACGTAGGCAAGCAGTACCCACCAAAGGCGGCGAACAATCATCCAAATAAGCGGCACGAACAATGCAGCCAACGACCAGCCATGGCGCACGAACACCAGGCTTTGGGCATCTTCTTCCAGGGTGCCGGCCATCCTAGGCGGCGCAAAGACAGAATAGGTTCGCATCTAGAGCGCTCCCTTTGTCGTCGGCAAATCACCTGCAACGCGCGGATCAACAGCCAGCGCATCGCGCAACGCCCGAGCGACAGCTTTGAAAATGCTTTCGGCGATATGATGGCTGTTGGCGCCATAGACGCTTTCAACGTGCAAAGTGATGCCAGCGTTCATGGCGAAAGCTTGGAAGAACTCTCGAACCAGTTCGGTGTCGAACGTACCGATTTTCTCTGCTGTGAACTCAACTCGCCAGACCAGGAAGGGTCGGCCGGACACATCAATGGCGGCACGTGACAGCGTTTCATCCATTGGCAGATCTGCAGAGGCGTAGCGGCGGATGCCACGCTTGTCGCCCAGCGCATCGTTCAATGCCTGGCCAAGCGTGATGCCAACATCTTCCACCAAGTGGTGGTCATCGATGTGGATGTCACCGGTCGCTTCGACGGTGATATCGATCAGCGAATGCTTGGCCAATTGATCAAGCATATGTGTGAAGAACCCGGCCCCATTGAGCGTGATCTGCGATGCGCCGGTCCCATCAAGGTTCACCGTCGCTTTGACAGACGTCTCATTGGTGGTGCGCTCAAGCGTGGCTGTGCGAGGCATGGTCAATCTTATCTCATCACTGGAAGATGCTTCCCTCTAACAGGCTGGGCGCTACGATCCAAGCGCCGAACTGTCGCCTGGTGAACACCAAAGACCCAGCCATTGCTTTGCAATCGGCACGCGGACGCTTACATGCGCAAAAAGACAACTTTTGAAAGCGAAGATATTCTCATGCATTCATCCGATAATGCTCTGCCTTCAATGCACGCAACCACCATCGTTACTGTCCGTAAGGGCGGCAAAGTTGTGGTTGCAGGTGATGGGCAGGTTTCCCTTGGCCAAACCGTGATCAAGGGCAATGCCCGCAAAGTCCGCCGTCTGGCCAGCGGTGATGTTATCGGCGGTTTCGCCGGTGCCACCGCCGATGCCTTCACTCTGTTCGAGCGGCTTGAAGCCAAGCTTGAACAGTATCCCGGCCAGCTGAAACGTGCTTCGGTTGAGCTTGCTAAAGACTGGCGCACAGATCGCTATCTGCGCCGCCTTGAGGCCATGATGATCGTTGCTGACAAGGATGAGAGCCTGATTTTAACCGGCACAGGCGACGTGCTGGAGCCAGAAGATGGCATCATGTCCATCGGATCAGGCGGCAACTACGCTTTGGCGGCGGCACGCGCGCTGGCTGACAGCGATCATGACGCCGAAGAAGTGGCACGGCGGGCACTTAAGATCGCAGGTGATATTTGCGTTTACACCAACCACAATGTGGTGCTGGAGTGCATCGACGAAGCCTAGGATGACGGCCATGGCTATGCCACCCCCCATGCCACAAACGCATGACCGTATCAGCGCTGGTGTGGATGCGGGCATCATTACCCCTGACCAAGCGCTGGCATTGCGGCAGCTTCCTTTGGATTCGGGGCCGGAACGCTTCTCCACGGTTTCAACCCGCGATGAGCCCTTCGCGCTGTTTCGTGGCTTCCGCGACGTTTTTCTCGCACTTGGTCTCATCGTGCTCGCCATCGGATTGGGCGGAGTGGCCGGCGAAGTTTTTGGCCTTCGGTTTGATTTGCGCATTGGTTGGGACGATGTGGCGATGGCGGCCGTTTTGGCTCTCATCGCATGGGCGGTCGCTGAGTGGGTAACCCGAAGGCTCCGCATGCCGTTGGCCAGTCTGATTTTGGCCGTCGCGTTCAGTGGGGCGTTCATGGCGATGCTCGCTGCCGCCATAGAGCGCAGCCAAGTGATCCCGACATCGGTTGTTGCATTGGATACGCTAGCACCGGCGTTGTTTGCCCTTGGCGGATTGTTGTTTTACGCTCGGTTTCGCTTGCCCGCAGCTCTGTTTCTTGTGGCCGCGGGACTAACGCTCAACGTCTTCCAGATCATCAGCAGCGCTATGCTGGGTGCACCAAACGCGCTGGCCTTGCAGATTTTTGCTGGCGCGAGCGGCTTCGTGATTTTTTGCGCAGCCCTTATCTACGAGTTGAAGGATCCCACGCGGTCAACTCGACTGGCAGAAAACGCATTTTGGCTCCATCTGATCGCAGCGCCCTTAATCGTGTTCGCATTGACGGGCGGGCTGAATGAGGCGGCCATCCAGTCGACATCTTCTGCGGTTTGGATGTTTGCCATCGTATTCTTTCTTGGCTTGGTGGCACTGATGATCGACCGCCGGGCGTTTATTGTCGCTGCGCTGCTTTATCTGGCCGGAGCCATTGCCTACACAATCAGCCAATCAGGGATGCCTGCCAACGTTCAGTTTGCCGTGACAGCTCTTTTGCTGGGCCTCTTTGTGGTTGGCCTTGCCCTTGGATGGCAACCTCTTCGCAGGGCCTTTTTGGCCATGTTGCCCAACGGTTTGTCGTCGCGCCTGCCCAATCCCGCTGGTCCGGATACCTTGGGCGGCTAGGTCATGAAGTTTCGATTCGTTTCCGTAACAGCTGACGATACACCCATGCTGCGCAACTGGCTGAGCACGCCAAGTTCACGCGAATGGTGGGGTGATCCTGACCATGAGATCGGGTTGATCTTTGACGGTGAAAAAACCGGCGAATCGAGCGGCTACATAGTTCACGGTGACGATGGACCATTCGGCTACATTCAATCTTGGCCATGCGAGAAGCAGCCAGCCGAGGCCATCAAAGACGAACCCTGGGTCGCCAAACAGTCTGTCGGAACTTTAGGGGTTGATATCACCATCGGTCGACCCGATCTGCTTGGGAAAGGACTTGGGACCGAAGTGGTGCGGCAGTTCTGCCAGAAGCTCTTCGCCGAAGGAGCGCCACGCCTCATCATCGATCCCGATGCCAAAAACTTACGCGCCGTGCGCGCCTACGAAAAGGCGGGCTTCTCCCGTTTCGACCAATACACCAACGCGGATGGCTCCATCACGCTGCTGATGGAGATGTTTCCGCCGCAACCCTAACCTTTTTTGGACACACCCTTTTTATGAGCAACCTTGCTGCAACCTTCTCGCCCCGCGAGATCGTCTCTGAACTCGATCGTTTCATCATTGGCCAACATGACGCTAAGCGCGCTGTGGCCATCGCTTTGCGCAACCGTTGGCGACGCCAACAGCTGGACGATGCCTTGCGTGAAGAGGTGATGCCGAAAAACATATTGATGATCGGTCCGACCGGTGTCGGTAAAACCGAAATCTCTCGTCGCCTGGCAAAGCTTGCCAATGCGCCTTTTATCAAGATCGAAGCGACCAAATTTACAGAGGTCGGCTATGTCGGTCGCGATGTGGAGCAGATCGTGCGCGATCTGGTGGAGGCGGCCATTGGTTTGGTGCGCGAAACACGCCGTAAAAAGATAGAAGCCAAGGCACATATCGCTGCTGAAGATCGTGTGCTCGATGCTTTGGTGGGCGAAAACGCGTCTCCCGCGACCCGTGATAGTTTCCGCAAAAAGCTGCGCGAGGGTGATCTCAACGACAAGGAGATCGAGATCGATATTCGTGATGCCGGTGGCGCACCGATGTTCGAAATTCCCGGCATGCCGGGCGCCAATATGGGCATGATCAACATGTCCGACATGCTTGGCAAAGCCTTTGGCCAGCAAAAGACGAAGAAACGCCGCGTCACGGTTGCCGATAGCCATGATCTGCTGCTCGCCGAAGAGTCAGACAAACTGCTGGATGACGAGGAAATCACGCAGGAAGCGATCGCCCTGACCGAAAACCACGGCATCGTCTTCCTTGATGAGATCGACAAGATCGCCTCCAGCGCTGGGCGTGGCGGTGATGTGTCTCGCGAAGGTGTGCAGCGCGATCTGTTGCCGCTGGTGGAAGGCACAACGGTTTCAACCAAGTATGGGCCGGTGAAGAGCGACCATATCCTCTTTATTGCTTCGGGCGCGTTTCACGTGGCCAAACCATCTGACCTGTTGCCGGAACTTCAGGGTCGTCTGCCTATTCGAGTGGAGTTGAAAGCGCTAACGCGTGAGGATTTCCGTCAAATTTTGCGCGACACAGAGGCGAGCCTCATCAAACAGTATATAGCGCTGATGGGCACAGAGGATGTGACGATCACCTTCACCGATGATGCCATTGACGCGATTGCTGATGTGGCCGTCGATTTAAATGGCTCGGTGGAAAACATCGGAGCGCGTCGCCTGCAAACCGTGATGGAGCGGATTTTGGATGAGATTTCCTTCACCGCGCCGGATCGTGCTGGCGAAGAGATCGTTATCGACGCTGATCACGTTCAGGAGAACATTGGCGAGCTGGCCAAAAACACCGACTTGTCGAAGTTTATTCTTTAGTTAGCTGGATTCGGATTCATCGACCTGCCCCGCGCTGTTGCGCGTGGCAGGCTGGAGCGCTGGCGCAGTGCCCTCAATCAGCATTGCGATGATGTTTTCTAAGTAGATACAATCGTCCGCCGACAGGTCACCAATTCGCTGAGCGAACAGGTTGGCCAGACGTGTGGCATTGGGACTGAGATCAACGGTGTCGACGATAACACGGGGATGAGACAAAAACGCCAGTGTTTCCAGCTCATCCGCATCATCCCAGATCAGATTGAAATAGCCGACGATACGCTGGACAAAAGCCCAATTGGGCAGGCCGCGCTTTCCGTGTTCCAAAGCCGACAGGTAGGCACTGGATACGCTAAGCGCTTCGGCCATCTCTGCCTGGGTCACGCCACGTGCATCGCGCAACTGACGGAGCTTTTCGCCCAGCGGTGTTAAGGTCGTCGCCTTCATCGCGCAATCCTAGAGCTTGGTCTTCTTGGCGCGCAAGCGAACATAAAGCGCACCTTCACCACCATGGCTTGCATGGGCTGGCTCAATGCCGAGGACGGCGGCGCGCAAATCCGGCGCAGAGAGCCAGCCTGGAACGGCTTTGCGCAGAATGCCTGATCCCACTGCCCAAGGGGGCGCATCGGGATGCGGATCGCGAACCCGCGTCCCCTTTCCGGTGATGACCAGCACAGTGCGATGTCCGTTGGCATGCGATCGCCAAATGAAAGACCGCAGCACGTCATGAGCCTCGTGTTGACGAAGACCGTGCAAGTCCAGGCGCGCATCAATAGGCGTGCGGCCCCGCGCAATCCGGCTGCGCGTTTTGCGATCCAAGTCCACCATTGGAGGCTGGCCCGCACCTGATGGCTTTGACCGGGTTTGAGGCACAGGCGTTGCATTCATTTTCCTGGCCTGGGGGTGGCCTGGCGCGTGGTGCTTCATCGCGCCCCTGCTTGGATGCACCGGTTGAGGACTGGCAGATCCCGTGTTGATATGACCGCTTTCCAAATACTCAGCTAACGCTTGCGAGTAGAGTGCGCGCTGCTTGGCATCCAGCGGGTCAACAGTACGCTTCACCCGATCCCAAAGGCCAGGTTCACCGCTTCCTTGGTTGGCGTCGGGTTTGGCCTTCTTTTTGCTCATGAGTCATCAGCGCCATTGGGCATAAGAATCGTGAAGCTCACAGGTTGATTGACCGCACCAGCTATGCGTCCGGCTTCGTTCCCAGATCCAATGAAAATATCGCCACGTGCTGGGCCGACAATGGCAGAACCGGTGTCTTGAGCGATCATAAGTCGGCTTAATTTTTCTTCGTCACCAGGCAACCGCTCATAGGACTGGACAAAGACCGGTGTGCCAAACGTGTGCAAATGCCGATCCACCGCTAGACTTCGGCCGGGTGTCAAAGGGACGTTCGCAGCCGCAACAGGACCAGCTGACGGATCAAAGTCTTCGGCCATGGCAAAGAAGATGAAAGATCAATTCGTTGCCAGAACGGCATCGCGATCGTCTGGGCTTGCGGCTGCCAGCCAGCTACGCAAACTGTCCATCGTAACATCTTCCAGCGCCAGTTCACCCCAGTCTACCAGCGTCCGCCCAATGGGTGTGTAATGATGACCTGATTTGCCGGCAAAGTTGATGCGTTGCACCGACCCATCGGTCATAGCCAATCTGGCGGACCCTTGAATGTGGATAAAAAACGCGTCGATGGGGTCTTGCAGATAGACCAGTTCCAAATTTTGTCCATCCAGCGCGCCGTTCATGATGGCGGCACGGTCAGGGAAAGCTTCAAACCCGCTGTCGGTCGATCTGCCCCAGGTGACATCGTCGTCGATTCCAAGGCTCTCTGGGGAACTGCTCAGCTCCACCAGATCAACCGGCCGCGCGTAGAGTGGGTGCTGGAATGCTCCGGTTCGCTCAAACGAGGCGCGCACTTGCGGCTCGAAGTAGCCCGTCAGCAATCCTTGGGCTTCAACACGATGAGGCGTGAAATGCGTTTCAAAAAACACGCGCGCATCGACTGTGGCATTGTCTTGGAGTGACGCACAGACAGCCGCAAGCGCTTGTCCGTCAACACCGCTGGATCGCGTGCGCGGCGCGCGCTCGGCACTTTGCACGCAGGTGCGTCGGAAAGCGATCAGTGCAGCGGCATGATCATCATCGGCCCAGCCCTCCAGATCGTCGAAGGCAAGGGGGGTGAGATGTGCGGGAAAACTATCTGCCATCGCCTGCGGGGATATCCATGCATTGGCGAGGACCAGGGAAAGGCCCACCACCAACAAAGCCAGTCTGTCGGCATGGTGTAGGCCAGCCCATCGCATCGATAACCGGTGCTTAGGTCGCTTCAGTCGCGACCAACTTCCAGTTGGGATCGCCGGAGCTGACATCGCGGGCAAAGGTCCAGATATCGGTCATTTCCGTCACTTCGGTCGGATCGCCATCGATGACGCGGCCATCGGAGTCTTTGGTCACCGAGATCAGCTGGCTTTTAAAGCGCATGGTGATCTGCGCGATCTGGTTCGCCAGCTCGGCTTCCATGATGTCAGACTTGTCCAAACCGATGAACGTGAAATCAACGGTTTCACCAGCGGCATTGCGCTCATCAATAGCCTGAACAAAGCCCTGATAAACTTCTTCATCAAGCAGGGGCTGCAACGTCGCTTTGTCGCCGGAGGCGAAGGCCGTCACTATCATCTCATAGGCAAGGCGGGCACCATCGACGAATTCACGCGCATGGAAGCTGGGGTCGGCAGACAGCAGCGTTTTCAGAGCTCCCTCAACAGCAGACCCAGGTTTGACCACACCGCCAATTTGATCATCGGGATCAGCTGCCTGGCGAGCGCGCGCTGTTGGTAATGTGACGACCTTGTCGCCGCCAGTCTCAGCCTCCTCGCGGGCTGTGTAAGGATCAAACGGCGGACGCTCTTCGCCGGTGCGCTTGCCTAGGACCGAGCGCAGACGGAAAAAGATGACCACCGCAATGGCCAGAAAGAAGAGGGTATAAATATCCACCGGTTTCCACGTTTCAGCCCTTGGGAAAAGCACAGTATGTCGCGCGGGCCGAACCTTCTTGTTGGGTTGGTTCAATTGGTACTCATATGTAGGTGCGTTTCAAGCAGCATCCAGGGGTCTGCGCAAGCACGATAGCGTGTTCTGCAACGCTCCCATCGTCGCATCTGTCGCCATAGTTGCCCCGATTGGCGCTTGTAACCACCCTATCATGGCCCCATGTTGGCCATCATGCCTTTTGCTTTGATCTTTTTGTTGTTCATTTTCCTGGAAGTTGCCGGCTTCGTCGCAATGGCCGAAGCGGTCGGCCTTTTGGGGGTTTTTGCGCTTATTGTGCTGGGCATCGTTGCCGGTGCCTTCATTATTCGCACCATTGGCCTTGCCAGCGTGCAGCGCATGCAACAGCGCGCTCAAGACGGTGAGACCGTCGGCCAGGAGCTCGGTGGTCTGGTTCTGGGCTTCTTGGGCGGTGTTTTGCTGATCGTCCCGGGGTTTCTTACTGACCTCATCGGCATTGCTTTTTTGATCAAGCCCATTCAGATGCTGGTTTGGCCACGCTATGGTCGCCAGATGGCCGGTCGCATGCCCAATGTAGGCCGAGGCGGACACTGGCAATCGCCCAATCAGGACCATCGGTCCATGGACGACACGGTGGTGATCGATGCGGAGGCTGAGCCCAATGATGGTTCTCCCAATCGCTCGCAGAAAGAACGCAATCCCTGGGGCTCTTAAGGCTAAGAGTCGTTTCGCAAGCCCTATTGTGGGTGCATCGCTTGCCGCCCAGCAACCAAAATGGTAGCCACCGCCCACGTTTTGCGCGCATGAGCCCATGCACGCCACTGAAGACATCCCCAAACTCAAGGAATAATGAGCCCCATGGCAAGCAAGAAGGCATCTGAGACGACGGCAGCTGAGGAAACAAAAGCTGACGACGCTGCCGCAGAGACCAAAGCTGATACCACCGCAACCAATGGCGGCGGCGCAGCTGCTGCGGCAGCCGCAGCGGCTGCTGCCAAACCAGCCGGTGCCGCGCCGCGCTTCCAAGCTCTTGGTCAGTACATCAAAGACTTGTCGGTTGAGAATCCAAACTCCCCAGAGTCGATGCGTGCGGGCAAGCAGCCGAAGATCGACATCAATGTTTCGGTTGGCGTGAACGCGAAACCAGAAGGCACCAACGAGGTTGTGCTGAAGCTGGATGCCAAAGCAGGCTCGGGCAAAGACATGATGTTTGCCGTGGAACTGGCCTATGCTGGCCTTTTCCGCGCGGAGAACATGACGCAAGAGCAAATGCAGGTCGCGCTTATGATTGAAGGCCCTCGCCTTCTCTTCCCGTTTGCGCGCGAAATTCTCGCCAATGCCACGCGTCAGGCTGGCTTCCCGCCACTTATGCTTGATCCAGTGGATTTCCTGGCGCTTTACCGTCAGCGTGCAGCCCAGGCACAAGCCGCTCAAGCTGCCGCCAGCTAAGCGCTTCCAACACTAAGATAATTAGAAAGCCGCGCTCTGAAGAGAGCGCGGCTTTTTACGTTTCATCGGTCGTGTTGCGCACCAGGTGTGAATAGCGCGACCAAACCGCGTCCTCACCCAGAGTCGCCACAAAGGTTGCATGCGCTGCCTTTTCTTCTTCGCTTAATCGGCTGCCAAGCGGAGACGGTCGCGGCTCGATAATCGTTGTCTGCGTACGCCGCTGGCGGCTGGTGTCGCCAAAACTCATAGCTTTTTGGCGGGCTCCAATCAGTTCGACATACACATCTGCGAGAAGCTGCGTATCAAGCAAGGCGTTATGTTTTTCGCGAGCCGACAGATCGATCCCGAAACGCTTGCAGAGCGCGTCAAGAGAATTGTCCGATCCTGGAAACTTGCGACGCGCGATGGCCACCGTGTCGATCATGCGCTCAAACGACATGGTTGCGAGATTGCAGCGTTCCAACTCGGCATTGACGAAACCGAAGTCAAACATCGCATTATGGGCAACAAGGCGCGCATCACCGATGAAATCGACCCATTTCTGAGCCACAGCATCGAAAAGCGGCTTGTCGGCAAGGAACGCATCGGAAAGCCCGTGAATTTCTTCAGCTTTGGCCGGCATTGGAATGGTTGGGTTCACATATTCGTGGAACTCAACGCCAGTTGGCACATAGTCCACCATTTCCACGCCCGCGATCTCACATATGCGGTCGCCGTCTTTGGCGCGCAGGCCGGTGGTTTCAACATCGAAGATGATTTCACGCATACTTGGCCCCTTCTGCTTGATCCCTTTGTTCTGAGGAATCATGCACCAGTTGCGCGACGGATGGAATCGGCGCTGTGCGTCTTATGCACGTATTTCCCGGAGGATGCGCTGGATCTCGACGCGAGCCGTTTCAACGCCATGATCGGTGGAGATCAAAAAATCAGCGCGTGCCTTTTTTTCCTCTTGGGCCATTTGTCGGTCCATCAGCATGCGCGCCGTCGCTTCATCCATGTCTGAGCGAGCGAGCAACCGGGTCAGCTGGGTTTCCGGTTCGCAATGGACGACAACGACTTTATCCATACGTGCGTCACCACCGGTCTCAAAGAGCAAGGGGATGTCGAACACCATGACAGCATGGCCGGCAGCGTTTGCCTTCTGGAAAGCTGCGTCCTCGCGGGCGTGAACGAGCGGGTGCACAATGGCTTCAAGCCTGGGGAAAAGGGATGCGTCAGAGGCGAGCGCTGCTTTCAAGGCTTTGCGGTCCACAATCCCGTCCTGGATGGCAGAAGGAATAAGGTCGCCGACGAGAGCGATTCCCTCATTCTGATAGATAAGGTGCACAGCCTCATCGGCGTCATGAACCGGAATGCCCTCCTCAGCGAAGAGTTTCGCAGTGGTCGATTTGCCAGTGGCAATGGATCCGGTGAGACCGAGTTTTATCATCTAAGATATTGATTTTTCTTGAATATCAGCAAGAACACTTTGCCTCAGATCGTCGGTCACCTTCGGGCGTACGCCGAACCAGCGTTCAAAGCCAGGCACCGCCTGATGAAGCAGCATGCCAAGCCCATCGACAATTGGGTGCTCACGTTCTTTCGCCGCAAGAAGCAGTGGAGTTTGGAGGGGCGTGTAGACGATATCGGCAACAGTTGCGCCCCCCGCCAAACTCTGGAGAGGAACATCGAGCGGAGGTTGGCCTTCCATGCCAAGCGCTGTGGTGTTGATGAGAAGCCCTGCCTCGCCAGCATGATCAGCAAAGCGTGAGAGCGGCCCAGGGACGATCCGACTGCTGCCAAAGTGACGCTGAAAGTGTGATGCGAGCGCCTCCGCGCGATCCACAGAACGATTGAGGAGGATGACGCGATCAACGCCTGCCATGAGCAACGCATCAACGATCGCGCGCGCGGCCCCACCTGCGCCCAGCACCAAAGCGGTGCCTGCCTTAGCGTGCTTGGCCCAATCCGGTGCTTGATCGGCGAGATTGGCCATAAACCCTTCGCCGTCCGTGCTCGTCCCGTGTAGCTTTCCCTCTTCAAGCCAAAGTGTATTCACCGCACCGAGGCGAGCTGCGTGGTCGGCCACGTGATCACACGCTGACAACGCAGTCTCTTTGTGCGGGATGGTGACATTGGCGCCAACAAGACCATGCTCAGCAAAGGTTTCAAACCAAAGGGATGCCCCGTCAGGGTCAACAGCGATGGCGGTGTAGGTCGCGTCCAATCCATGTTCAGCAATCCATGTGCCGTGGATCAGAGGCGAGCGGGAGTGGCTGATTGGCCAGCCAAGAACGGCAGCATGCGTGGTCATGATGATGTATCCAACAGTGGATCGATGCCTTGCGCGCGTAACGCCGAAAGCAGCGGTAAAAGCGGGAGGCCAAGGATGGTGAAATAGTCACCTTCGATACGCTCAAAAAGGGCCGATCCAAGCTCTTCCAGCCTATAGGCACCGACGCTTTGCGTTGCGGCATCACCAGCTCGATCAAGATAGGCGGCGCGCTCTTTGTCGGAGAGAGCGCGCATAGTGAGGCTAGCTCGGTCAGATCCGCTCCAAAGCGTTTGTCCATCGCGAACCAGGGCCGTAGCTGCGATCAGATGGTGGGTGCTTGCCTGAAGTCGTTTGAGCTTTTCCTCAGCCTCTTGGCTGTTCGCCGCTTTGTGAAGCAACACGCCGTCATGCTCGAGAACCTGGTCGGCACCAATGACCAGAACGTTTGGATTCGTTTGCGAAACAACAGCGCTGACCGCTTGCGCTTTGGCAATTGCCAACTCTTGAGCAAGGACCTCGGGAGACAGACCACCACGCTCTGCCTCTAAGGCCCGCTCATCAATGTCGGCGGTTAGAACTTGAAAGTTGAGCCCTGCTCCTTTGAGCATCCATTGCCGGACAGACGAGCCAGAAGCCAGAACAAGCTTAGCGGGGTTCATTGGGTTACTCATGAGGCCTGCGCCTCGCGATGTTGCCGATAAAGTGAAAGGATCGCCGCTGCTGTTTCTTCGATGGACCGGCGCGTGACATCAATGGTGGGCCAACCTTGACGGGTGCAAAGCCGACGGGATTCAGCGATCTCAGCGGCAACAAGGGCCTTGTCGGTGTAGTCGGTGTCGGCGTTCTCATTGTAGTCGCTCAACACGCGGTTGAGCCTGATCTGCACAATCCTATCGGTGCTGGCGATCAGACCCACAACAAAGGCTTTGGTGGGTTTGGTTAGAATTTTGGGGATCGGTGCGCCCGGCACCAAAGGATAGTTCGCCGTGCGATAGCCGCGATGGGCAAGGTAAATGCTGGTTGGGGTCTTGGACGTCCGAGAGACGCCAATGATCACAATGTCGGCCTGATCAAGGTTTGGCGGCAACATGCCATCATCATGGGCGAGGGTGAAGTTGAGCGCTTCAATACGCTGGAAATAGTCAGCATCAAGCACGTGCTGTGCACCAATGGTGAGAGCAGCGGAGTCACCGAGGTAGGATTGGAAAACGTTGATCACCGGATCAAGAACTGAGATGGCCGGCACGCCATGGTCCCGGCACCGCTCAGCCAAGCGGGCCGCTAAATCAGGATCAACGATGGTGTAAAGCACGATGCCTGGCGCTTGTTCGATGGCGGCAGCGATCCGCTCTATCTGCGCTTGGTCACGCACCATGACATAGCTGTGCTCGATAGCCCGTGCACTTGGATAGCGAGAAGCAACCGCTCGAGCGACGGTCGATAAGGTCTCGCCGGTTGAGTCAGACACAAGATGTAGGTGGAAGAAGCGCGAGGCAGCGGTTGTCAACGGGCTGTGTCCTTTGGTGCGCGCTTATGTGGACAAAGTGGGTGTGATGCGCGCGGGAAGCATGATGTGTCAGGCCTTATGGTCGGTTTTGCCGAAACTGTCCAAGGGGTGGCCATTGGGAACAGCTTGTTGATGAGGTGTGAAAAAAAAAGGATGGTCGGTGGGTTGTATGAGCTGATGATGGAGCTGCCTTCGTCTCGTTTGAAGTGTTAACGGTTTGTTAAGGTTTACAAATGGTGAAGACGGGAGCGGAAGATCTCTTTGAGGTCTGCGTGGCGTTCCTGATGGCAATGACCTTGGATAGGGTTATGCAGTGCTGGCGGGCAGAGGCTTATGAGTCTTTTCCACGCGCAAAAAAAAGAAGAGAAAAAATCTCTAAGAGATTCCTTTTTCCTTCTCATGTTTTCCCGCTGGCGATGATCAGCGATTTAAGGCCCTGAGGGCTGTACAAAGGATGATGTAGCGTGAGCAATCGGCTGTTGTTGGATGTATTGAAGGGCAAAGTGGGCCCACAGATGCCGATTTGGATGATGCGCCAAGCTGGTCGATATCTGCCTGAATATCGGGCCACGCGCGCGGAAGCGGGATCGTTTCTCGACCTTTGTTACAACCCAGAATTGGCGTGCGAGGTGACACTGCAGCCCATTCGCCGTTTTGGCTTTGACGGGTCGATCTTGTTTTCTGACATATTGGTTGTGCCGCATGCGCTGGGCCAAGATGTGCGGTTTGAAGAAGGTGTGGGGCCAGTTCTGCCACCCCTTGATAGCTCTGAGATCAATGCGTTGATCGATCGATTTGAATCAGAGTCAGAGCAGTTTGATGCGCATCTTGATCCGGTGATTGAGACCGTCAGGCTGTTGCGGTCCAGATTACCTGAAGAGGTGACTCTGCTTGGCTTCTGCGGAGCACCTTGGACCGTTGCAACCTACATGGTGGGCGGACGTGGCAGCCCAGACCAGGCAGCCGCTCGGAAGTTTGCGTTGAAAGAGCCCGAGGTTTTTGATCGCTTGCTGTCCTGTCTTGCTAGGGCTTCAGTGCGTTATCTCTCGCGACAGATCACAGCCGGCGCTGATGCGGTCCAGGTTTTTGACAGTTGGGCCGGATCACTGAGCCCGGCTGGGTTTTCTCGGTACAGCGTGACACCGATCGCTCAGATCGTAGACGGGCTGCGCCCCTTACATCCCGAGACGCCAGTTATAGGCTTTGCTAAAGGCGCGATGCACGCTCTTGGTAGGTTCAGCGAAGCGACGGGCATCGATGCTGTTGGTCTTGATTGGACGATTGATGTCGACGCGGCGCGTCAGCAGGTGCCTGAAACAATGGTGACGCAAGGCAATATTGATCCTCTGCTGATGACGGCTGGGCCGATGGCGCTCGAACAGGCTGTGGATCGCATGGTGGAGGGCGCTGTTGGTGTGCCGCATGTTGCTAATCTTGGTCACGGGATCACGCCTGATGGGCAGATTGACCAGGTGCATCGTTTCATTGAGCGTGTACGCTCTGGGAACGGCTAATGGCATCGTTGGCTGAACCTTCTGCTTTGAAACAGTATGGTGGACATGCGCTGGCCCTGGCGATTTTAGCGCTTGTCGTTGCCGGACTGGTCTATGTGTTGCCGACTGGCGCATATCTCTGGATGAAAGCTTTGCATGTGATCGCGGTGATCGCTTGGATGGCCGGACTGCTCTACCTGCCGCGCCTCTTTGTCTATCACGTGGATGCCGAGACTGGTTCGGTTCAGTCGGAGACGTTCAAAGTCATGGAGCGTCGGCTCATGAAAGCGATCATGACACCGGCGATGATTGTATCCACAATCACCGGGTTTTGGATTGCCATCGCTGTGCATGGGTTTCAGGGCGGATGGCTGCACGCCAAATTGGTGCTGATTGTCGTGCTTTTTGCCATGCACGGGCATTTGGCGGCGTCGGTGCGCCGATTTGCCGGCGATAACAATCAGAGATCCAGTCGCTACTGGCGGTTCATGAACGAAGTGCCCACACTTGCCATGATTGGCATCGTTGTTCTTGTGATCGTGCAGCCGTTCTAGAGCCGGTTTTTGCTGTCTTGGTGCGTCGGTTGGCTTGTGGTGTCTTGTCAAAGCCACAAACCTGTCTTACATGCGGCAGGGTAGGCGGGCGCTGCAGCGCACCATGAGTGATCTACTCAAATCTGGTGTGGCGAATCATTGTGATACGTGGCAGCGCTCAAGCAGGTTTCTCACCACCTCGCGTTCTGGCGTTCCCTACCCCTTCTCGATCACTTCTGATCTTTTTTCCGTCTTTCTGCTTGAACCAGACCAGCAGACCTCCACAGGCTAAATAGTATTTTCATGGAAGAAATCCGGCTTCAGGCCCTTAAAGCAAAATCCCCAACCGATCTTTTGGTTTTGGCCGAAGAGTTGGAGGTGGAAGGCGCCAGCGCTCTGCGAACGCAAGAGCTCATGTTTGCGATCCTCAAGCGTTATGCCGAACGCGATGTTGAGATCGTCGGCGAAGGTGTTCTTGAAGTTCTGCAAGATGGTTTTGGCTTTTTGCGCTCACCCGAGGCGAACTATCTGCCGGGGCCCGATGACATCTATGTCTCGCCCACGCAGATCAGAAAATTTTCTCTGCGCACCGGTGATACGGTTGAAGGTATTATCCGAAGCCCGAAAGAGGGTGAGCGCTACTTCGCGTTGGTGAAACTGATCACCATCAATTTTGAAGAGCCAGAGAAAGCGCGCCACAAAGTTCACTTTGACAATCTGACGCCGCTTTACCCGGATGAGCGCTTCAAGATGGAAGTGGATGATCCGACGCTCAAAGATCGTTCAGCGCGCGTGATCGACCTGGTTGCGCCGATCGGTAAAGGACAGCGTGCGTTGATTGTCGCGCCGCCGCGTACCGGTAAAACGACGTTGATGCAAAACATCGCGCACTCGATCACGACAAATCATCCTGAATGTTTTTTGCTTGTTCTTCTGATCGATGAACGACCAGAAGAGGTTACCGATATGCAGCGATCTGTTCGCGGCGAGGTGGTCTCCTCAACATTCGATGAGCCTGCGCAACGTCACGTTCAAGTCGCTGAGATGGTGATTGAGAAGGCTAAGCGGTTGGTCGAGCACGGCCGCGATGTCGTTATCCTGCTTGATAACATCACTCGTCTTGGCCGCGCCTATAACACCGTGGTGCCGTCGTCCGGTAAAGTTTTGACCGGTGGTGTGGATGCAAACGCGTTGCAAAGACCGAAGCGCTTTTTTGGTGCTGCCCGTAATATCGAAGAAGGCGGGTCGCTGACCATTATCTCCACGGCGCTTGTCGACACCGGTAGCCGCATGGACGAGGTTATCTTTGAAGAGTTCAAAGGAACCGGCAACTGCGAGATTGTTCTTGATCGCAAGGTTTCTGATAAGCGCGTCTTCCCAGCGATTGATATCTTGAAATCAGGCACGCGTAAGGAAGAGCTGCTGGTTCCGAAAGGTGATCTCGCCAAGATGTTCGTATTGCGTCGAATTCTGTCCTCAATGGGAACCGTGGATGCGGTTGAGTTCTTGCTTGATAAGCTGAAGGCAACCAAAACCAACTCTGATTTCTTCGATACGATGAACACCTAGGCGCACGTCTTGGCCGAATGTTTCACGTGAATCGATTCGGATAAGAAACGATGGCTGATACGGTTGCGGCGCTCTCCTCTGGACTGGTGCCAAGCGGCGTTGCCGTTATCCGCGTATCTGGCCCTCAAGTTCGATTCGCCCTCGAAAGGATCGCTGGTGGTGTTAGCGACGCGCGGTTGGCAACGCTTCGACCTTTCCGGGATCCAGATACAGGGCGCGTTCTCGACAAAGGTTTGGTCCTCTTTTTCCCAAAGCCGAACAGCTTTACCGGAGAGGATGTTGCTGAATTCCACTGTCATGGCGGTCGCGCAGTTGTTGGCGCTCTGTTGCAGGCTTTGTGGTCGCTTGACGGTATTCGGCCCGCGGAGGCAGGAGACTTTACGCGTCAGGCGTTTGCCAGCGGGAAACTGGATCTCACACAAGTTGAAGCGATTGGTGACCTCATCCATGCTTCGACGGCGCTCCAGTTGGATCAAGCCTTAGATCAGCTGGGTGGTGGGGCCGGTCGTAAGTTGATGGGTTGGAAAGATGCAATCGCTGATGCGCGAGCGATGATCGAAGCCGACCTTGATTTCTCCGATGAAGATGACGTTCCTGGATCAGTGATCGATTCACTACCGGAACAGCTAAAGGCGATACTGGTGGAGATGGACAATGAACTGTCGTCCTTCATTGCAGAAAGATTGCGAGACGGTTTTCGTGTCGTTTTGGCCGGTGCACCGAACAGCGGTAAGTCAACGCTCTTAAACGCTCTTCTGGAACGAGAGGCCGCCCTGGTGTCTCCAATCGCGGGCACCACGCGTGATCAGATTGATGTGTCCATAGATCTGGAGGGACTACCTGTCATTCTGACAGATACGGCTGGACTTCGTGCTCATGAAGAGACGGACGATCATATCGAGTCTATGGGTATCGAACGGGCGCAACATGCGGTTGAGCGGGCTGATTGTGTCGTCTGGCTTTTGGGGGGCGACAGTAATTCGGTGCTGAACAAGGGCGGTTCGGACTCAAAAACGATTCGGGTCCGATCCAAATTAGATCTATTGCCTGAGATGAATATCGAAAAAGGCGACGCAGATGTGGTGGTATCTGGGAAGACTGGCGAGGGTCTCAGTGTCTTAAAAAGCGCTATCGCGGATGCTCTTCGTACGGAGTACGGGCTAACCGAGATGACGAAAGCTGGCGTTGGCCGTCTTGCGCTAGATGCGCGCCGACGCGTTGCTTTGCAATCTGCGCGCGGACACCTTGAGGCTGGCCTGGCCCGATTGGAACATGGTGCGTGGTCCCTTGATCATTCAGCTGAGGAACTGCGTTTGGCTCAGCGTGCCTTGGGATCAATAACGGGCGATGTGGATGCCGAGCAGTTGTTGGACCGTGTTTTCTCTCGGTTCTGTATTGGAAAGTAACGTCGATCATTCCGTTGTCATGCGTTTCACGTGAAACGTGACTCAATCAAAACCCCATCATCACCTTCGTCGTTTCAGATCACCTCTGGTTTTGCTCATGTCTGCGACTTGAACCGTCGGTCAAACTGAGTCACCAAGCACTTTGGAAAATCACGCGTACTGAAACGGGTCAACGCGCTATGGCGTTATCACTGGACAATCAAACCACTCAGTTTGACGTCATCGTCGTTGGCGGTGGCCATGCAGGCTGTGAGGCGGCAGCAGCAGCGGCACGTCTTGGTGCGCAAACGGCTTTGGTGACACTTAAGGTGGAATCCATTGGCGTTATGAGTTGCAACCCAGCCATTGGTGGTCTGGGCAAAGGTCATCTTGTTCGAGAAGTGGATGCGCTTGATGGGCTGATGGGCCGTGCAGCTGACGCAGCTGGGATTCAGTTTCGCCTTCTCAATCGCCGTAAAGGCCCCGCGGTTCAAGGTCCTAGGGCACAGGCGGATCGCAAGCTTTACAGGGCGGCGATCCAGAATGCTCTTCGAAGCATAGAGAACCTTCATCTTTTGGAAGGTGAGGTTGCAGATCTGTGCTTGGCTGGTAGTGGCGCAGTGTCTGGCGTGATGCTGGCCAATGGACGATCTTTGGCCGCTGGCGCAGTGGTTTTGACGACGGGAACTTTCCTGGGCGGCCTTATCCATCTTGGAGACAGGAGTTGGCCAGCGGGACGCCATGGCGAAGAGCCGGCGCAAAAACTGGCAGAACGTCTACGCGCTATGGAGCTTCCCATGGCGCGTTTGAAGACGGGCACACCGCCGCGTCTTGATGGCCGTACTATTGCCTGGGATCGGTTGGAAGAGCAGCCTGGTGATGAGGTCCCAGTACCTTTTTCTGCACTGACAGAAGCCATTACCACTCCCCAAGTGTCGTGTTACATCACGCGGACAACGGCTGACACGCACACGATCATTGGGCGCAACATTCACCGTTCGGCGATGTATTCCGGTCGGATTGATAGCCGTGGGCCTCGCTATTGCCCATCCATCGAAGACAAGGTCGTTCGTTTTAAGGACCGCGACAGCCATCAAATTTTCTTGGAGCCGGAAGGCCTAGACGTTGATACCGTTTACCCCAACGGTATCTCAACCAGCCTCCCGGAAGATGTGCAGCGGGAGTTGTTGGCTTCAATTCCAGGTCTGGAAGAGGCAATCATCGAACAGCCAGGTTACGCGATCGAATATGATCATATCGATCCCCAGGCGCTGGATGCGACGCTGGAGTGTCGCGCTTTGCCAGGTTTGTTCATGGCTGGCCAGATCAACGGAACGACAGGTTATGAAGAGGCTGCGGCTCAAGGTCTTCTGGCTGGACTGAACGCTGCACGAAGAACCGATGACAGTGATTTGGTTCGATTCGGACGTGAAACGAGCTACCTGGGCGTGATGATCGATGACTTGACCTCGCGCGGGGTCACTGAGCCCTATCGCATGTTCACGTCCCGTGCCGAGTATCGATTGCGGCTTCGTGCCGATAATGCTGATCAGCGATTGACACAGATCGGTATTGATCTTGGGTTGGTCGGCGAGGGTCGTCGCCAGGCCTATGAAACCAAGATCAATTTGCTTACCGATGCGCGCGCAGACTTTGAGACTGTGAAAGCTTCGCCTCATGAGCTGGCCCGGCATGGCTTGAGCGTTAAGCAAGACGGGCGTGTGCGGTCGGCGTTTGAGGTCTTGGGGTTCCCAACAACATCATTGGACGATGTGCTGCGTGTTTGGCCATCGCTAACACAACACGGGACGAAGACTCTTCAGCAGGTTGCCGTTGATGCGCACTATGCAGTTTACGTGGATCGGCAGGATGCTGAGGTTGTGGCGTTGAACAAAGAAAGTTCGGTGGCTATCCCAGCAGACATTGATTTCGATGGTCTGCCTGGTTTGTCGAATGAGTTGAAACAGAGACTGAAAGCTGCACGTCCTGCTACGTTGGCTGAAGCACGCAGGCTTGAAGGTATGACCCCGAGTGCTCTTGCTTTGCTTTTGGTTCATGTCCGCAAGCGCGCAGCTTAGCTGCTTCGCTACTCTATTAGGTCGCGGCAAGGCGCTTCAGGTACAAGACTAGTTCTATGGATGATCGATTCGGACTCGAAACAGCTGAAGAGCTGGCGGGTGTTCATGTGCCAGATGTCGCTCGGCGTCAGTTGGTACGGTATGTTGAACTTCTGCGGAATTGGCAAAACGCCAAAAACCTTGTTTCAAAAGATACCCTGAATGACGTGTGGACCCGCCACGTCGCCGATGGGTTGCAGTTGCTACCATTGATCGGTGCCTGGTGTCCCGAGCGCGACCATCAAGATTTGCATGGCGTTGATCTCGGGTCAGGCGCGGGTTTGCCGGGCATGATTGTGGCACTCGGACAAGGCGCAACAAAGGTCGGCGAAGAAGGACTGTACCGCAAACATCAACCCCCAGGTCCTCTGCACATGACGTTGGTTGAAGCGAACGGTCGGAAAGCTTCGTTTTTGCGCACGGTTTCACGTGAAACAGAGGTCCCAGTAGCCGTCCTGAACCACCGTATTGAAGCCCTTCATAGCGATGCTCCGATCCCTGCCGACTTTGTTACCGCGCGCGCGTTGGCACCCCTTTCCAAACTGATCGAGCTTGCCAAACCCTGGTTGGACGTGAACGCAACCGCTTTTTTTCATAAAGGTGGGGAGTATGCCCGGGAGCTCGAGGAATGGACTGACGCTGATGCTTTTGACGTGGTAGAGCATGTCAGTGTCGTTGATCCAAACAGTCGCATCCTTCAGATCACGAAAAGGATGCGCAGAGACCAAGGCTAGCACCATGATGCATACGCCCCCCATACCGCCCATCCATCCTCGCCCGCGGGTTATCACTGTGGCCAATCAAAAGGGTGGTGTTGGCAAGACGACGACGGCCATCAATTTGGGCACAGCTCTTGCTGCTATCGGCGAGCAAGTTGCGATTTTGGACCTCGATTCGCAGGGCAATGCCTCAACCGGTTTGGGGATTGGTCCTCAAGATCGCACCATCACAAGTTATGAAGTGATGGCCGGTGAGGCCGGTCTTGCAGAGGCGGTTTTGCCGACGGCGGTTCCAAACCTTTCCATCGTGCCGTCAACGGTTGATCTTTCGAGCTTGGAAATGGAGATCGCGTCGGATCCCCAGCGCGCGATGCGGTTGCGGTCTGCGTTGCACACTTACCAGTCCAAGCAGATGGAACTGCCGAATGCAAAACGGCTTTCCTACATTCTGATTGATTGTCCGCCATCACTTAGTCTGTTGACGGTCAACGCCATGGCGGCGTCGCATGCGGTGTTGGTGCCGCTTCAATGCGAGTTTTTCGCGCTGGAAGGTCTCTCACAACTGCTGCGGACAGTGGATCAGGTTCGTGGCGCATTGAATCCAGAGTTGATCATTCATGGCATCGCACTGACTATGTTTGATGCGCGCAACAATCTGTCCAGCCAGGTTGTCGAAGATGTGCGCGAGGTCATGGGTGACAAAGTCTATTCGACCATGATCCCGCGCAATGTCCGCCTGTCAGAGGCGCCGAGCTATGGACGTCCAGCAATTTTGTACGATTTCAAATGTGCTGGAAGTCAAGCATATATCAAGCTCGCCCAGGAAATTATCGAGCGCGAGCGGGCGCTGCGCGCCGTTGCCGCGTAGTGTGAGGAACATCGATATGGCGGACGATGCATCCAAGCGCCGGTTGGGCAGAGGACTTGCCGCCCTGATGGGCGATGCGGTTCCAGAAAGTGTTGCTGTTGATCAATCCCGCAACACGCGACGGTTGCCAATTGAGCAAATAGCGCCCAATCCGCGCAATCCACGTGGGACGTTTGCCGAAGACGCGCTGGACGATCTGACAAAGTCTATCCGTGAAAAAGGTGTTGTTCAGCCGCTTTTGGTTCGCCCGATGAGCGAGGGCGCCTTCGAGCTTATCGCTGGTGAACGGCGTTGGCGTGCCGCGCAGAGAGCAGGGCTTGATATGGTGCCTGTGGTCGTTCGCGAGGTGGATGACAAGGAGTCGCTTGAGCTTGCTATCATTGAGAACGTGCAGCGCTCAGATCTCAATCCTTTGGAAGAAGCTCAAGGATATCAAAGTCTTATCGATAGTTTTGACTACACTCAGCAAGATTTAGCCTCGGTGATCGGCAAAAGTCGCAGTCACATTGCCAACACGCTGCGTTTGCTTCGCTTGCCCGAAGGCGTGCAGCTTTTCGTGTCTTCGGGAGCCCTTTCCGCTGGGCATGCAAGGCAACTTGTTGGGCGCGATGATGCAGCGGAGCTTGCGCGTAAGATTATCGACGATGGTCTTTCGGTTCGCGATGTGGAGCGTCTGGTTCAAGACAAGCCGCTCTCGGATGGAATGCTGCCTCATGCCAGCGCGCCTGATGATCGTACCGGTTTGGCCGATGCAGATACGCGGGCGATTGAAGCAAAACTTTCCGAACATCTCGGGCTGGATGTTCGTTTGAAGGCCAAGGCCAATGGATCAGGAACATTGAGCGTTTCCTACAAAAGCCTTGAGCAACTTGATGATTTGCTGCGCCGTATTGGTGCTGTTTAACGCTTGAACCTAGGGATCAGCGAGCGCCGCGCGACGCTTCAGAGGCAACACGCAGAACTTGGCGCTCCAAACGCGTGGCTTTGAGCGTTTGATCGAGACGCGTAGCGACCAGTTCTTCATCCAAGTAAGAAACACATCGTCGCAACCCAGGCGCGGTCCATCGGCAAAGCGCTTGTTCCATAGCTGCGCGCCTTTTGAAAAAGATCGGTGGGCGCGCCGATGACAGTGCCCGGTCTGGTGATGCCCCTCGCTCAATCTCGCTTTTCAACCTTTCCAGTGTTTGGCCATGGCGTAGCAGTATCTGCGTGATGACGGACGGTTCAAGGCCTTCGGCCAGGGCTCGCGCAAGTGCTTCAAGCGCACTGCTGCGGCGGCCTGCAAAGGCTGCATCGCTGACATCACTCATGGCGTGCGCCGATCCATCGACGAGAATAGCGTGTACGTGTTCGGTTGTGATCGTGCCATCATGACGAGCGAAAAGGCAGAGCTTCTCGATTTCAGACTGTGACATGGCATGGTCAGCGCCGAGCATTGCAAGCACATCATCTTGGGCTTCCCGATCGATACTCAGCCCATGGTCGTTCACCATTTTAACCAGTAGAGCGGCAACGTCGCGACGGTCGGCCGCATAGCAAGCGATCGCAGCGCCAGAGCCAGATTTTTCGATTCGGCTCCGCAACGGGTGCGTCTTTTTCAGGTCTCCTGCGACAATAACCACGGTCGCGTCGGCCGGTGGTGTCGCCAAAAGAGCCTCAACTGGCTTCATCAGGCCTTTGGGATCATCAAGTCGGGCTACCACTGTTTTTTGTCCACCAAACATCGCCACGCTGTCCGCTTCCTCGGCCAACCTTGCCGGGTCTTCGTTCAGCAATGAGGCGTCGAGGTCGACAAGCGTCATCGGGTCGGGATTGGGACCGGTCAAAGAGGCAACAAGCTGCTTTGCCCGCATAGAAACCCGTCCGCGGTCCGGGCCGTGGATCAAAATGATGGGTTGGTCTGCTGGAGGCTGCTCAAGGAAGCGTTCGATGGCTTGGCCCTTTACTTCAGCCATCAACGGCCAGCAGCAAAAGCCGCTGCAAGCTGTGCTTCAATTACCCGCGCAACATCGCGCGCCGCGCGCGCTTCAGCGTCAATCAAAGCTCTCTGGTTGGCAAACCGCTGATCGACTGAATCATAGGAAGCTGTTGAAATTACTGTGTTTTCTGCGATTGGCCTTTCGGCCCCTATAACAAAAAGCTGATAGCTTGCCGTTACGCGCACAGTGCGTGCAAAGGCGGCCCCTGTCCCACCGACACCCAGTGTTTGCGCGCCGCTGGAAGCGCGTAGAGCCAAACGGTATTGCGGTGTGGTCGAACCACTCCCAAGACCGAAAAACAGTTCGTTGCGAACAAGCTGGGTTGTGCGATCAGACGGTGCATCAATAGCAATCGCGCTTAGCGCGGATGCGGTGGCCGAACGACCTCCGGTGGCTGGCGATTGGTCACCATAAAGCGGGCTGACCTGGCATCCGGTAAGGGCAAGCGCCCCGACTCCGAACGCCCCAAGCAGAGCTCGGCGGGAAATCATATGTCGCAACGGGGAAGCTGTATCAGACAACGATGTTCACAATCCTTTGTGGGACAACGATCACCCTTTTCGGTGACTGGCCATCCAAAAGCTTTTGCACCGTGGTGTCAGTCAGAACCGCGGCTTCGACCTCAGATTTGTCGGCATCCTTGGCAACACTGATGTCGCCGCGTTTTTTGCCGTTCACCTGAATGGGCAGCACCACTGTGTCATCGTCAAGCAGGGTTCTGTCAACCTCGCTCCACGGTTTGGTTGCCAGCATCTGTTCGTTGCCCAGTTCTGCCCAGCACGCCTCGCACAAATGCGGGGTCATGGGCTGCATGGCTTCGACCAGCAGAGACACGGCTTCGCGGAGCGTCCAGATCATGTCTGCGTCGTTGCTCTTCTTGGAAAGCGCCTTGCTGATCGCATTGGTTGCGTCATAGATGCGGGCAACGGAGCGGTTGAAGGCCAACTTTTCCACATCGTCGGCAACGGCGGCCAGCATACGATGCATCACTTTGCGTAAGCCAAGCGCGTCTTGGGAAAACACATTGGGTTTGGCGTCGCTGAAACCATCCGGTGTTGCGGCTACCACATCGTTCACCAAACGCCAGACGCGCTGGATATGGCGGTGTGCCCCCTCTACACCTGCATCGGACCATATTACATCGCGCTCGGGCGGGGAATCTGACAGCATGAACCAGCGCGCTGTATCGGCGCCGTAGCTGGCAATGATCTCATCGGTGTCGACGACGTTTTTCTTCGACTTCGACATCTTTTCGATGGAGCCGATTTCAAGCACTTCGCCGGTGTCGATATGTTTGGCGATACGAGCTGAGTCTTCGCCCTCAATGAGAACCTTGGCTGGCTCGATCCAACCATCGGCTCCTTTGTAGGTTTCGTGCACCACCATGCCTTGGGTGAAGAGACCCTTGAACGGCTCGCGCACATCCATGTGGCCGGTGGCCTTCATCGCACGAGCAAAAAAGCGAGAGTAGAGCAGGTGCAAGATCGCGTGCTCGATGCCACCAATGTATTGATCAACAGGCAGCCAGGCTTCAGCGGTGCCTGGAATGGTCGGGCTTTCCGCGGAGCTGTCGGTAAACCTTGCGAAGTACCAGGATAAGTCCACGAACGTATCCATCGTGTCCGTTTCGCGCACGGCTTTTTTGCCACAGTTTGGGCAGTTTGTGTGCTTCCACGTCGGGTGGTGATCCAACGGGTTGCCTGGTTTATCAAACGACACATCGTCAGGAAGCTTAACCGGCAAATCACCAGCGGGAACAGGTACCGCGCCGCAGTCTTCGCAGTAAATCACCGGGATTGGACAGCCCCAATACCGTTGGCGTGAAACGCCCCAATCCCGCAAACGGAACTGCTCCTGGCCCTTGCCGAACCCTTGCTCTTCGGCCCAAGCAATGGTCTCATCCACGCCTTCGTCGCCTGTGGCTATCTCAATCCCAGCAGGTTGGTTCACATACCGTACTTTCTGTGATTTTGGCGGTACGAACGCCTCATTGGCCACCGGCGTATCGTCGTCCAATGCGTAATAAGTGTCAGTGACGGACAGATCGTATTTGCGCGCAAAATCAAGGTCGCGTTGGTCGTGCGCTGGACATCCAAACACTGCGCCGGTGCCGTAATCCATCAAAATGAAATTGGCGACCCAAACCGGAAGTGTTTGATCAGAGTAAACCGGATGCTGGACGGTCAGGCCCGTATCAAAGCCGCGCTTTTCGGCCTTTTCCAAAGCCTCTTCCGATGTCCCGGCACGGCGCACATCTGTGTTGAAGGCTGCCAGTTCTTTGTTGTCTTCCGCCAATGCTTGGGCCAGCGGATGTTCTGGTGCAATAGCAATGAAGCTCGCGCCCGCCAGCGTGTCGGGCCGAGTGG
This sequence comes from Ahrensia marina, assembly GCF_042140245.1. Lineage (GTDB taxonomy): Bacteria > Pseudomonadota > Alphaproteobacteria > Rhizobiales > MH13 > MH13. The sequence continues at coordinate 826,716 of NZ_CP159483.1, forward strand.
TGAAAACATCAATGCTTTCAAAGCCATGGGTTGCTTCGGTCAGCGTGAAGCCCATGTGAAGCCCGCGGGACTTACCGATCCAGTTGCGCTGCATCGTCCGGACTTTGTCCGGCCAATTGTCGAGCTCATCGAGGCCATCGAGCAAGTCCTGCGCGTAATCGGTGATTTTAAACACCCATTGCGCAAGTTCGCGCTGTTCGACCAATGCGCCCGAGCGCCAGCCACGCCCATCGATCACCTGCTCATTGGCAAGCACGGTGTGATCCACCGGATCCCAATTCACTCGACTGGTTTTGCGAGTCACCAAACCAGCTTTCAAGAAATCGGTGAACAGCATCTGCTGGCGATGGTAGTACTCAACATCGCAGGTTGCGAACTCGCGTGTCCAATCCAGGGATAAGCCCATGACTTTGAGCTGGCTGCGCATCGCGTCGATGTTCTGATAGGTCCAGTCGCGCGGGTGCACCTTGTGTTGCATCGCAGCGTTTTCCGCTGGCATGCCAAAAGCATCCCACCCCATTGGGTGCAGCACATTGAAACCGCGTGCGCGTTTGTAGCGCGCCACCACGTCGCCCATCGTGTAGTTGCGTACATGGCCGATATGGATGCGCCCAGAGGGGTAGGGAAACATCTCCAGTACATAATATTTGGGACGCGGATCGTCGTTTTGCGTCTCAAACACTGCCGCTTCGTTCCATTTGGCCTGCCAGTGCGGCTCTACAGCTTGCGGGTTGTAGCGCTCAGGCGCGTTTTGGCGTGAAGGACCGGTCATGAAGGCAATCGTCGCTCTGGAAACTTGGGGGGTGGTAGGGACGTCGTGCGTCCACGATTTGCTTAGAACTTGGGTGGTGGACCTTCACCAGAAAGCGCGGATGTGGTCAACCGTGCCTGAAAAGCTAGGAGCGTAGGGTGAGTGAAGCAGTAACACGGTGGACGGCGGTCTGCTCAACAATCCAAGAGGCCGAGCGCATGGCCGGACGGCCAAGTGGGGATGTGACCCTTGTTGCCGTGTCCAAAACTTATGACGGTGATGCTATCTGGCCCGTGATCGACGCCGGACAGCGCGTTTTTGGCGAAAATCGTGTTAAAGAGGCGATGGGCAAATGGCCGGCCTTGCGCGAGCGCTGGGCACATCAGTCTGACGACCCTTTGGTCCTTCATCTCATTGGACCGCTACAGTCTAACAAAGCCAAAGAGGCGGTTGCCACTTTCGATGTCATCGAGAGCATAGACCGGGACAAGATCGCTGGAGCTTTGGCCAACGAGATGGCCAAGCAAGGACGTGCCCTGCCCTGCCTCATCCAAGTGAACACGGGCCTCGAACCCCAAAAAGCCGGTATCGCCCCTCAGGACACAACCGCTTTCGTGACGCGTTGCCGCGAGGTTCACGGTCTCACCATTGAAGGCTTGATGTGTATTCCTCCGGTGGATCAAGACCCTGCCAACCATTTTGATTTGCTTGGTAAGCTCGCTAATGAAAGCCACCTACCAGTCCGGTCGATGGGAATGAGTGGAGACTACAGGGTCGCTATTGGCTGCGGTGCCACCCACGTTCGGGTGGGTAGCGCTATCTTTGGGGCGCGTGCGCCGGTGGCTTAAGCCGATCACACCACGTGAACAGCGGTAAGCTGCGCCAAGCGTGGTGCCAGTTTTGCAAACACTCTGGCTTCCAAAGCAACACAGCCCTCGGTCTCGCGCATTTGATGGTCCTCGATGCGGGCCTGGTGCAGAAAAATGGCTGAACCGCGCCTATGCGCGCGCCGCGAGATGTTCCAATCAAGAATGATCAGACGATCATAAAGATGATCCTCGCGCGTCAAAACCTCGTGCGCGTGTGGGTGGGGCAACGAAACTGGGGTGTTATAGGTTGGTGTGAAAGCAGCATCGCACCAACCGTCTTCCGGTTTGATTCGCTGCCAGAACGATTCGTAGCCGAAAGGTTTGTGCGCCCTGTCACCCCGGAATCGCCCACTTACAATAGGCAATGGACCGCGAGGTGTGGCGCTGTCGCCTTCGCGTTTGTTGCCTGTGATCCCCGCTTTTCCCAAGGCGCAGGCATAGGCTTTGCGATCCAGCAAAAACCGACCAAGGTGCCGCGTGGCCGGGCTTTGCGGTGCACGCACCACAATGGCGAAGCGCTTCGGTCGTGGTGCTGCGGCATGAAAATGTCGCTTTGCCCAACCTTTTCTATACCTTGGCCTGTTTAGCATACGCGCGAGTGTGCGGTCTGGCGCGCTTGCGCGCAAGCGCGGCCTTGCCGTAAAGCACGTGTGGGGGTCTGACGCACATCTTTTGGATGTCAGCCAAACTGAAGGTAGGGTTATGAGCCGACGTATGTTGCTCATCGTGGACGATGATACCGAGCTTGCAGGCGCTCTTCAGGAGCAGTTTGCGCTCTATGATGAATTTGCCACGCATCATTGTGACAGCGCACAAGCGGGCATTGCGTATGCTCGCGCCAATGATATCGATCTTGTGATTATGGATGTCGGCTTGCCTGACCTTGATGGTCGCGAGGCGGTGCGCTTGTTGCGCAAGAATGATTTCAAGGCGCCGGTGATTATGCTCACCGGGCATGACACCGATTCCGATACGATTTTGGGTTTGGAAGCTGGCGCCAATGATTACGTCACCAAGCCATTTCGCTTTGCCGTTCTTCTGGCGCGCATTCGCGCGCAGCTTCGTCAGTTCGAACAGAGCGAAGATGCTGTGTTTCAGATGGGGCGCTACACGTTCAAGCCAGCAGCCAAGCTCTTGCAGGATGGTGAGGGCAAGAAAGTACGCCTGACGGAGAAAGAGACTTCGATCTTGAAGTTTCTTCATCGTGCTGGCGGCAAACCGGTGGCGCGCGATGTGCTGCTCTCTGAAGTTTGGGGTTACAACGCTGCGGTGACAACGCACACGCTGGAAACCCATATCTACCGCCTGCGGCAGAAGATCGAGAGCGATCCCAGCCGTGCTGATCTCCTGGTGACCGAAGCGGGTGGTTACAAGCTGGTCTCTTGATCCATGCTAGCTGGACCTCTGCGATTGTTTGGGATGCCATATGAGCCTCGCCTCCGACATTGCCGTTTTGCGGCGCGTCCCGTTCTTTGAACGGTTTGGCGATGAGCATTTGCGCCTGCTCGCCTTTGGCGGCGAGAACCAGCATCACGACGCCGACGCGACGCTTTTTCGTGTCGGTGATCCAACCGAAGGCGGTTATGTCCTCCTTTCCGGCCAGATTCGCCTGACGGATGGTAGCCCTGATGACGAGGGTGAGAGGTTTAAGGTTGGTACTTTGCTTGGGCAGCGTGCGCTTCTTGCACCCACGAAGCGTCGCCATTCCGCGATTGCTGTTTCCCGCGTGGAAGTGCTGTTGATCCGCCGGTCGCTCTTTGTGCGGATGCTCTCAGAGTTTCCCGATCTGGCAGCTCAGCTTTATGCGGATATGTCTGATGAGCTACGCACCCTTACGGGGCGCGCTTCTGTGGTTGTGAGCGGCCGTCGGCCACTTTGACAGGCCAACCTTACGCGTAGTCGACGATAACTGGGGCGTGGTCAGAGGCTTTCGTCCAACTTCGTGCGTCGGTGTACACCGATATGCCCGTTGAGCGCTCAGACCACTTTTGGCACGTCCACACATGGTCTAGGCGGCGGCCACGGTTGGAGGCGGCCCAGTCTTTGGCGCGGTAGCTCCACCAGGTGTAGAGCTTCTCTTCCATCGCGACGTGCCGACGCATGGTGTCGGTGTATCCCAGCGCTTCGCGCGTTGCCTCAAACAGCTCTGTCTCAACAGGCGTGTGTGACACCACTTTCAAGAGCTGTTTGTGCGACCAAACATCCTCTTCATAAGGCGCGATGTTGAGATCCCCGGCGATCAGGGTGGGCAAAGACGCATCGGCTTGAAGTTTGTCACCCATCTCGGCGACGAAACGCAGCTTGTGATCGAATTTCGGATTGGTGACAACGTCCGGCTCGTCGCCACCAGCGGGTACATAGAGTGAATGAACCCGAACAGCGTCGGCATTGCTCAGCGCTTTTGGCAAAGCCACTGTTGCTGCCACGTGGCGTGCATCGCCCATCGCGCAAAAGTCGACCCGATCGATGTCGCTGAGCGGCAAGCGCGAAACGATAGCTGAGCCGTGATAGGCTTTCTGGCCATGAATGGCCATGTGCTCGTAGCCCGCTGCGCGGATTGCTTTGGCCGGAAACTCTTCCTCGCGACATTTGGTTTCCTGCAAGCACAGCACATCAGGCTGATGCTCGTCGAGAAAACGTGTCACTTGCTCAATGCGCAGGCGCACTGAGTTGATGTTCCAGGTTGCTAGGCGGAAGGCAGCAGAGTGAGCTTTGGTCATCATGCAGGCTTAAGCTCGTGGAGAGGGTCGAGCAAGCAATGACGTCGACCCATCCCCTTGTTATTGGCTCTACTCGCCGCGATTGAGGTGGTCGATGTAAAACCAGTTTGGATCGGTTGGGCGGCCATACTCCACCTCGAACAATGCAACCGTGGTTTCAAACCCCTGTGGGTCCGTCACTGTCCATTGCTGAATTTCCAGAGGTTCCTGCGTAGCCGTGATCGCAATACGTCCACGCCCGATCGGCGTTTCGTCCTGCATCATGACGGTAACTGTGTCTTCTGAGGTTGAGACATCCAGAACATTGCCATCACCGACCAGATCAACCCGTTCTTCCAGCAGGAAGCGCAGAGGTGTCTGGGAAATCGGGTAGAGGTCGTGGGTTCCCACCGATGCATCGCGGACCACGAGGCCTGTCCCATCGGAAACGATTTCCAACCGTGATGGCGGCAGGTAGCGGAACAGCAGACGCCCAGGGCGATGAAGAACAAAATAGCCTTCGGTGCGCTCACCGGTTGGGCCAACTTGAATGAACCGGCCCTGCATGGTCTCAAGGGAATTGATGTGACCGGAAAGGCGTTCCACTTCGCCAATGTCTTCCTCGGTTAAAGCCCCTGGGAAAGTGTTCACAGCGCTGGCAGGCACCGCTGCGAACAGACCCAATGTCAGCGCGGCTGATGTGGCAAGAACGGCAAGGCCTGATGTGAGGCGGGATGAAAAGGCGGGCACGGGCATATCCTTAAAGGTGGTCCATCAGTGATGTTGGCGCAGAACAAGCGAATCACTGCGACCGGAGTGTGGCAAACCCAACCTTAACGCCAGCTGAGCGGTCCGTTAATCGGCGAACCGATCATCGTCTTCACCCAACTGCATGAGAACCTCGCGTTTGCCAGCATGATTGGCGGGACCGATCAGCCCTTCCTTTTCCATGCGTTCGATGAGCGAGGCGGCCCGGTTGTAGCCGATGCCAAGACGGCGCTGAATGTAGCTGGTGGATGCTTTCTTGTCGCGCATGACAACAGCAATGGCCTGTTCGTACGGGTCATCAGACTTTTCTAGCCGCGAGATCGATTTCTCCGTTGGGTCAGCGTTCGGATCCTCGTCATCATCGCTCTCTTCGGTGATGGTGTGCAGATATTCCGGTACGCCTTGAGCTTTGAGGTGATCGACAACCAGTTCGACTTCTTCGTCTGACACGAAAGGTCCATGCACGCGCTGGATGCGCCCGCCACCTGCCATAAACAGCATATCGCCTTGGCCAAGCAGCTGCTCACCGCCCTGTTCGCCCAGAATGGTGCGTGAATCGATCTTCGAGGTCACTTGGAAAGAACAGCGTGTTGGGAAGTTGGCTTTGATCGTCCCGGTGATGACATCGACTGATGGGCGCTGCGTGGCCATAACGATATGGATACCAGCAGCGCGCGCCATCTGCGCCAAACGTTGGATAGCGCCTTCGATCTCTTTGCCTGCAACCATCATCAGGTCGGCCATTTCATCGACCACGATGACCAGCATAGGCATCGGCTCGTAAGACAGTTCCTCGCGCTCGTAGACCGCCTCTCCAGTGTTCTCATCGAAGCCGGTCTGAACCGTGCGACTGATGATTTCGCCTTTCTTTTCAGCCTCTTTGACGCGAGCGTTGAAGCCATCGATGTTGCGCACACCGAGCTTGGACATTTTGCGGTAGCGGTCTTCCATCTCCTTGACCGCCCATTTCAGTGCGACCACAGCCTTGCCGGGATCGGTCACGACCGGCGTCAGGAGATGAGGAATGCCATCATAGACCGAGAGTTCCAGCATTTTTGGATCAATCAAGATCAAACGGCATTCTTCGGGTGTCCAGCGATAGAGGATCGACAGGATCATAGTGTTGATCGCCACCGATTTACCCGAACCGGTGGTACCAGCCACCAGCAAGTGTGGCATGCGTGCGAGGTCAGCAATGACCGGTTCGCCGCCGATGGTCTTGCCCATGGCCAGAGGGAGATTGCCTTTGGCTTTTTCAAAGTTTTGCGAGGCCAGGATCTCTGAAAGATAGACCGTCTCGCGGGTGTTGTTCGGCAGTTCGATGCCGATGGCGTTGCGCCCTGGGATCACAGCCACACGGGCAGAGATCGCGCTCATGGAGCGGGCAATGTCGTCGGCGAGACCGATGACGCGGGCCGATTTCACGCCTGGTGCAGGCTCAAACTCATAAAGCGTGACCACAGGACCTGGGCACACATTGATGACTTCGCCCGTTACCCTGAAATCTTCCAACACGCCTTCCAAAAGCCCGGCGTTACGCTCCAGAGCTTGTGGCGAGAGTGCCTTCTGGCCGGTTGAAGGGGCTTCAGAGAGAAGATGGAGCGGCGGCAGCTCAAAGTCTTCGCCATCTTTGATCAGCGAGGCTTGCGCTTCGCGCGCAGCGCGCTTGCCAGGTTTCGGCTTTGCAACTTCAGCCACACGCGCGTTGGATCGCGAAGCCGGGCCGCGCGTTGGTGCTGGCTGTGGTGCATATGCAGGCTCTGCTTGGCGCGGTTGATCCACCCATGCGGCGGGATTTTCACTGTCGAGCGGCGGCATGTTGGCCGGTATGGCTGCCTCGTAAGGCGGTGCTGGTTCAAATTGTGACCAATCGTCTTCAGCCATGGGTGCGGGCTGTTGCGCCGGCATCGGTGCAGAGTGGGGAGCAACCTGTTGCATATGCGCCATCTGAGGTTCGGCCGCGATAGGCTGAAGTTGCGGTTGGTCCCAAGCTGCTTGCGGTGTTTGCTCAGCATAGCCCGGCTCATCCTGCGCGAACTCGGGTTCTTCGGAGGCGCGCAGACGTGCGTTGAGCGTGCCAAGGTCGGGGCGAACCGGCGGATAGGCCCGGCGACTGCCTGGCAGCAGGCGTTTCACCGCTGCGAGGCTCGAGTAGCCCAGATGGGTTGCATGTCCCATGGCCAATTGCATGCGACCAGGGCGATCTTCGTCCTGAAAATCCTCGTCCTCGTCTTCCCAATACTCTTCCTCCACGCCGTCGGCGCGGTGCACGCGGCGTGGTTCAATGCGCATGTCGGCAGGTGAAGGCGGGGTTGGCAGAACGGGCGTTGCAGCTGTTTGGCGGAACGTGATGATGGCCGCTGGGATCGCAAGGGTGGCGACGATAAGGCCCGGGATAAAGGGCACGGGGATCAAGCCGTGTGGCAAGGCGATCAGTCCATCGCCAACCAAACCGCCAAGGCCGATGGGCAGGGGCCAAGCGCCTGACAAAGGTAACAAGGCCAACAGAGCGCAGCACGCCGCCGTAAAGCCGAGTGCGTAGGCAATGCGGCGCGGTTTGGCTTCCAAACCACCATAGGTCATGAGGTGCCAGCCCCAGATGACCACCGGAACCAAAAAGAAGACCGCACCAAGACCCAAAATCTGCATGACAAGATCGGCAAAAACCGCGCCTGGGCTGCCCAACATGTTGGTCACAGGCGCTGCGGTGGCGTGGCTGAGGCTTGGGTCCGCCACCGACCACGTGGCAAGCGCAAGCACCGCCAAAGCAGCACAGGCAATCAGTGCCAAGCCCGATAGTGTTGCCGCTTGGCGCCGCATCATCGCTTTGATCAAGCTCGTGTCGAGCAAGGGCGTATCAAAAGTGCGCATGGTCCGGATGTTTTTGGTCCGCATGATGGTTTCCGTTCTTACGCAAACAAGGTGGCAAGACGGGAGAGCGCCTCGGCCGTGGTGGGTTCGTCGTCAACCAGGGCCAGCCTTAATCGGTCTTGGCATGTGGTTGGTGTTGTTGGATAGGCGAGATAAGAGCCAGGAATCGTGCGCAGGGCCTGGTTCTCCCAGAGCTGTAGGGCTGCATCCACATCCGTGAGTCCTGAAGGCAGTTTCAGCCAAAGAAAGAAACCTGCGCCCGGTGTGGCCTCGCTGAGATGGGCACCAAGGGTGTCTTCGACCAAAGTCCATTTCTTGACGTAAAGCGTGCGACTCGCCATGACGTGAGCCTCGTCTTTCCAGGCCTCAGTTGCAGCGGCTTGCAAGGGGATAGGAACCTGGGGCCCACCCATGGTTCGCAGCTTCAGGAACGTCGCCATAAAGGCCTCATCCCCTGCGGCGAATCCGGTGCGAAGCCCTGGCAGATTGGAGCGTTTGGACAGTGAGTTGAAGCTCACAACATGGCGGAACCCGCCAGCGCTACGCGCAGCCACTTCCAGCACACCCGGCGGTGCATCGTGGCGGTAGATCTCGGAATAGCACTCGTCGGCGAAAAGGTAGAAGCCATGCAGGCGTGCAAGCTCAATCCAGGCATGCCAGTCGCTGTGTAAGAGTATTTGACCTTGCGGGTTGGTTGGCGAGGCAATGTAAGCGGCTACGGTACGCCGCCAAACAGCCTCTGGAATGCCCTGTCCGCGCGTGTCGGTTTCATCCAGCAGAACCACATCGCACTCGGCCATCAAGGCGCCCGCCGCGTAGGCCTGATAGAACGGGTTCTGCATTACAATCACGGGCCGTTCGACATCATGGCGCATGTCGCGTGCGGTGCGTGCGGCCAAAACCAGCCCCTCACGTGAGCCATTGAGCGGCAAAATCTGTGCGTCGATATCAAGTCGGTCGCGTGGCAGGTTATAGCGACGGATCAGCCATTCGCCGATGGATTGGCGATGCTCCGGTATGCCTGTGCTGGCTGGGTATTTGGCAAAGCCGGCTTGGGCAGCACTTAGTGCTTGAAGCATGCCCTTGGGCGGTGCATGGCGCGGTTCGCCAACCGTCATGGTGATCGGTTCAAGATCAGGGTTGGGACGCACGGGTGCCAGCAGGGCTTCAAGCCGTTTGAACGGTGAGCCTGTCTCATAAACAAACCGCCGGATGTCAGCATGCGCAATCACGATGCAGACCCCCAGCGTTCGGCGGATGATGGAACGCAAAACATGTGCGCTCACCGTCGCACCGGATGGTTAAATCTGGCTTAAGGGGAGTGTCACAAGAGGGTATCCGCATGGGACGTTTGGTGGGGGTTCGCCTTCACAATCGGCCCACGAAAAAGGGCCCGGAGAGTGATCTCCGGGCCCAGTTCATGCGGCGGGAAAACAGCCGCTTTGGGAGACAAATGCTCGGTTTAGGCTTTGCCGGCACCGAACTCGGGATAGGCTTCGACGCCGATCTCGGCTTTGTCGAGACCCAGCATCTCATCTTCCTCAGACACCCGGATGCCCATGGTGGCTTTGAGGATGAACCAGACAACTGCCGAGGTGACGACCACGAAGGCGCCGACGATGATGATTGGCACAACTTGGCCGACCAGCGTCGCATCGGAGTTGGTGAGCAACACAGCCAGCGTGCCCCAGATACCTGCAAAGAGGTGAACTGGGATGGCACCGACAACGTCGTCGATTTTCAGCTTGTCGAGCAGTGGCACAGTGATCACCACGATCACACCACCAACGGCACCGATCAGAGTTGCTGCGCCAAGACCTGGAGTCAGCGGTTCAGCTGTGATCGAAACCAGGCCAGCCAGCGCGCCGTTCAGAACCATCGTCAGATCGACCTTCTTGTAGAGGATCTGGGTGAGGATCAGGGCGGCAATCGCACCACCGGCAGCGGCTGTGTTGGTGTTGGAGAAGATGCGTGAGACATCAGCGGCATCACCAACAGAACCCAGAGCAAGCTGGGAACCACCGTTAAAGCCGAACCAGCCGAGCCACAGGATGAATGTGCCAAGCGTTGCCAGCGGCATGGACGAGCCAGGCATTGGGTGGATTTCGCCACCAGCACCGAACTTGCCTTTGCGGGCACCCAGGATGATCGCGCCGGTAAGAGCGGCCCAGCCACCAACCGAGTGCACAACTGTTGAACCAGCAAAATCCAGGAAGCCGAACTGGCTGTCCAAGAAACCACCGCCCCATTTCCAGGATGCCTGGATTGGGTAGATGAGCGCGGTCAGGATGAGCACGAAGATCAGGAACGGCCAGAGCTTGATGCGCTCAGCCAGTGTACCGGACACGATCGATGCCGTGGTGGCGCAGAACATCAGCTGGAAGAAGAAGTCGGAGCCAGTGGAGGCATAACCGATGTCATCAGCGGCATCAGCGGAGACGCCAACAGCTTCAAGCGCCGCCAAGGCGAACGCGCCGAGGTAACCGCCGGTTTCGTCGGTGCCAATGGACCAGGAACCCAGCGGATACATCAGGTTGTAGCCGATCAGATAGTAAGCAACAGCGGCGATGGAGAAGAGGCCGATGTTCTTGGTACACTGCATGGACACGTTCTTGGAACGCACCAGGCCAGCTTCGAGCATGGAGAAGCCAGCGGCCATCCACATGACGAGGAAACCGCCGATGAGGAACAAGGTCGTGTTGAAGACGAAGACCGAATATTCAGGCACTTCCGAGGAGGCCATCGCTTCGGTGGCGTCTTGCGCCAGCGCCGGCGCTGAAAGGGCGAGAAGCGCAGCTGAGGCTGCCATCCCGACCTGAAGATAACGCTTGGACATGAAATTACCCTTTGCTTGGGGAGAGATTTACAGCGCTGCCGCGTCGGATTCGCCGGTGCGGATGCGGATGGCTTGATCGAGGCCGTAAACGAAGATCTTGCCATCACCGATCTGGCCGGTTTTGGCTGCCGAGGAGATGGCTTCCACCACCTTGTCGATGAGGTCTGCCGAAACGGCGACTTCAATCTTCAGTTTGGGCAGGAAGGAAACGGCATATTCTGTGCCGCGATAGATTTCTGTGTGGCCTTTTTGCCGGCCATAGCCTTTGACTTCCGTGACAGTCAGGCCCTGCACGCCAATGGCGGTCAGGGCATCACGAACTTCGTCGAGCTTGAACGGCTTGATAATGGCCATGACGATTTTCATACGCGTGTCGTCCTATTCTTCTACACGTTGGCCTTGCACGAACGATGTGCGCTGCTGTGATGAGCACCCGCCGCCCGCAAGCTAAAACCGGATGACACCAGGGGGAGACGATCCGGGCCGCAAGGGCTGGGCTGGCACGCCGCTGCCTTGCGAACGCCACAATTCATCCAAGTTTCGTGCCAGATTCAGATTTTTCGTGTAAAATATTGAAATATATAAAAAAAATGATTCGCTAGTAAGCTGCTATGAACAGGCACACAGCAGAGTCTTAAAAATCGGTAAGACATGCCTGCTTTTTGTGCAGGTTGCAGTGCAACATAATGCCTAAGAAATAGGCATACCAATCTGACAGCTTATCTCACGGCCGACTTTGCTTAAGGCTTGGGCTTGTTTGGACGGATCAGCCCCTCTTGCGCCGTGGAAGCGACCAAATCTCCGGCACGGTTGTAGATCGCGCCGCGCGCAAACCCACGTGCAGCATGGGACGATGGCGCGTCTTGGGCGTAGAGAAGCCAGTCCTCGATGCGAAACGGCCTGTGGAACCACATGGAATGATCAAGGCTTGCTGCTTGGATGGCGCGTGAGAAGATCGACAGGCCATGGGGAAAGAGGGCGGTGTCCAGCAGCGTCATATCTGACGCATAGGCCAAAATGGCTGCGTGGACGCGTGGATCATCGGCGAACGGCTCTGGTACCGGAGCGGTGGAGCGCAGCCAGACATGTTGCTCCGCCGGTTGGGGTTGATCGGACGTGTAGTGGTCAAAGCTGGTTGGGCGTAATTCCAGGGGGCGCTCACGCTCCCAGTATTTGCGGATGGGTTCCGGCGCGACTTGCATGAATGTCGCTTTCATATCGGACTCATCGGCCAGATCCTCCGGTGGCGGCACGTCTGGCATGGCGCTGTGGTGCTCAAACACATCCTCTTCGGTGACGTGAAACGAGCATGACATGGAGAAAATCGCCTTGCCATGCTGGATCGCCACAATGCGTCTGGTGGTAAAGGAGCGCCCATCGCGAATACGATCCACCTCGTAGATGATCGGGATAGACGGATCGCCGGGCCTCATGAAATAGCCGTGAAGCGAATGCGGGTGGCGGTCGACGTCCACGGTCTTGCAGGCGGCCATCAAGGCTTGGCCAATGACTTGGCCGCCGAAAACGCGTTGCCAGCCAGCATCTGGCGAGATGCCGCGAAAGAGGTTCTGTTCGAGAACTTCCAGATCAAGCACGCGCATCAGCGCCTGCATGGAGGCATGGCCCTTCTCTGATGTCATCGTCAAAACCTTTCTCTGCTCCCGGCCACTGGCCGGGTGAGACAGTGTGCGTGCTTGTGTTTTGTTGCCGTTGGATCATGCTAGCGCCATCACAACAAGCTTATGGTTTCCCAAATGGCGCGCGCGCATCTTTCCCAAGTTCCTCAAACCGTTGATGTGCTGATCGCAGGTGGCGGGTATGTCGGCTTGTCGCTGGCTTTGGCGATCAAGGTTGGGGCAAGCGATCTGAGCGTTGCCGTGGTCGATTTGCGCGAGCCTGACGTTGCCGACAAGGATGGCCGTGCATCAGCGATTGCCAGTGCCGCGCGCACCATGATGACGACGCTTGGCGCCTGGCAGGGTTTGGAGGATCAAGCCCAGCCGATCAACAAGATGATTATTACCGATTCAGAGACGCGTGATCCGGTGCGCCCGGTGTTTTTGACCTTTGATGGCGAAACCAAACACGGCGAGCCGTTTGCGCATATGGTGCCTAATGGCGCGATGACGAAAAGCATGCGCGCGCGATGCCAAGAAGAAGGTGTTTTTATCGAGGCGCCGCAGACGGTGGAAGATTTTCAGGCCCACTCTGGACATGTGAACATCGTACTGGGCGATGGGCGGCAGGTGTCGTCTCGTCTTCTCGTGGCTTGCGATGGCGTGCGGTCTCGCTTGCGCGATCTGGCTGGCATCGAGACGGTTGGCTGGATGTATGGTCAGTCGGGCATTGTGTGCACGGTGAGCCATGAACGCGATCATGAGGGCATTGCGTATGAACATTTCTTGCCCGCAGGGCCGTTCGCAACGCTTCCCTTGCCTGGCAAGCGATCATCCATCGTGTGGACGGAGAAAACCGCAACGGCCGATGCCTTGGTCAACGGCGATGAGTTCACGTTCATGCTCGAGCTGGAACGTCGGTTCGGGGCCCAGTTTGGCGAGCTCAAACTGGAAAGCCGCCGCGTGGCCTATCCGCTGGGCCTGAAGCTTGCCCGTTCGTTCATCGCGCCGCGGTTGGCGCTGGCTGGAGATTCAGCGCACGGTATGCACCCGATTGCGGGGCAGGGCCTTAATATGGGTTTCCGCGATACGGCCGCGCTTGCCGAGGCAGTGGTCGATGCTGCGCGGCTTGGGCTTGATATTGGATCGGTGGATGTTTTGGAGCGCTACCAGCGCTGGCGGCGGTTCGACACCGCTCAGATGGGCGTGGTGACCGATGTTTTGAACCGTCTGTTTTCCAACGATTTGACGCCTGTGCGTATGGCGCGCTCTTTTGGTCTGGGCGTCGTGGATCGGCTGCCGAAGCTGAAAAGCTATTTCATCAACGAGGCAGCGGGCATCGCCAAGGACCGTCCAAGGTTGATGTCAGGCGAGGCGATTTAGCTTTGGGCGCCGACCGTCACCTTTGGCCACGAGGGGTTTGGAAGTGCGGCTTCGGGGTCAACTGCCTTTGATCTTTGCTAGCTCCGCATCGTCCAACTCGCGGGCTTCCTCGATCAACATGATCGGGATGGAGTCGCGGATCGGGTAGGCGACCTTAGCTGCGTAGGAGACAAGCTCCTGCTTGTCGTGATCATAGTGCAGCACCGACTTGGTCACCGGGCAGACCAAGATGTCGAGCAGCTTGCGATCAATCGTCAGGCGTTTGGTGATTTCAGCCATCGGTGAACGTCCTCGTGCTACTGCAAGCTTGTGCGGTCGCCATCATTGTCCCGGGCCAGTGACAGCTCCGTGATGGCAATCAGTGTATCAGCACGTGCGCGCAGATCATCAGCTTCAAGCAGAGCCTGCTTTTCCGGTGGACCATAGGGGCTCATCATGCAAAGCGCGTTCACCAAAGCCTCATTGGAGGCTTTCTCTACGCCTGACCAATCAGCTTCCAGATCGTTGGCTTCTAGATAGGCTTTGAAGGTGGTGAGCAGCGTGTCGCGGTCAACGAGCTTCTCGCCTGCGCCTTGCTCAAAGTCTTGGTGGTACTGCTCGGTCATCACACGGCACATGCGAAACGGGGTGATGGCGGTTTCCTCTTCCTCAATCTTGAAGCGGCAGACACCAGTTAGCGTCATCAAATAGCGGCCATCGTCGGTTTCTTGGAAGGCAGAGATGCGCCCCAGACATCCGATATCGCAGAGCGGCGGTGTGTCAGGGTCAAGCCCCATCACAGGCGAGCCATCACGCTCAAACTTTGGCTGCACCATGCCGATCAGCCGTTCATGACCCAGGGCATAGTCGACCATGGCCAGATAGCGCGGCTCAAAAATGTTCAGTGGCATCTGTCCACGTGGCAACAGCAGTGCCGAGGAGAGCGGAAACACTGGGATGATCGCCGGAATGCGTTGCGCTAATGAGCTGTGCGAGGGTGCCATAAGAACCTTTGATACATTGTCCGTTCAGGCGCGGGCTCGGCGCTTTTTAAGAAAACAGGACCCGGGACAGTTTCTTGCGGCCCTCTATGCTGGCCGGATCGGTCGGCCCCCAAGCTTCGAACAAGCGCAGCAGTTCTTTGCGGGCGCCATCATCCTCCCATGACCTATCGCGCTTGACGATCTCGACAAGGGCTGCCGCGGCTGCTTCGCGATGGTTTTTCGCATTGTGAACAAGCGCCAGATCGAAGCGCGCCTGATGATCATCGGGGTTGGCTTCTAAGCGTGCGGTCAGCTCTTCGGCATCGCCAAGACTTGCCGCTTTTTCGGCCAAATGAAGCGCTGCTTCCGCAGCTTGGATGGCGGGATTAGCCTTCATCTCATCGGTCAAGCTGGCAAGCGCTTGGCGTGCGGTTTCCAGCTCTCCTGCGGCAACATAGACTTTGAGCATGCCAGCCATCGCGCCAGCGTTTTCTGGCTCAATCTGTAGAATCTGCGCGTACATGTTGGCCGCGCCCTGCAGATCGCCTGCACTGAGAGCTTCATCGGCTGCTGTCAGCATCTCATCGGCTTGGCTCGGGCCTTGTGGGCCAATGAGTTTTTCGATGAAAGCCTGCACTTGGGCTTCTGGCTGAGCACCTTGGAAACCGTCGGCTGGGCGGCCATCAACGAACGCAAAAACGGCTGGAATAGACTGTACACCCATTTGACCAGCCACTTCGGGATGCTCATCAATGTTCATCTTGGCAAGACGGACCTTGCCACCAGCCTTTGTAACAGCACTTTCCAATGCTGGCGTCAGCTGCTTGCAAGGGCCACACCACGGGGCCCAGAAATCCACCAGCACTGGGCGCGTTTTGGATTCTTCGATCACCTGCGCCATGAAATCAGCGGTCGTAACATCAATGATGTCGCCGCCCCCGGCAGCAGAGCTCGGGGAAGATTGAGGCGTCGAGCCGGTTCCGATCAGCATGGGATGTCCTTACGCGTTGCGATCTTCGTGCCTCGATAATGGGCATTGCCATCTCAGATGGGCTTTCGCCCGCGTTCTACAAGGCAGTTTGAGTGCTGTCGACCAGATCGCTCTCAAGGTCGACGATCTTTACGTCATGACCGGTTTTTTCAACGAAACGCAGCAGGTCATCGCGGGCAAGGGATGTGGTTGCCGTGTTCTCCAGCGGGTGAGCGTTGATGATGTCGGCCTGCTTCAGGTTTTGATCGAGCACGAACGTTACTGTGTGATCCACATCGTTGATGACAGCCAATGCTGTGACCGAACCGGGCGTGACACCCAGGTGTTCCTGCATCAGGTCGGCATTGGCAAATGACAAACGTCCGCATCCAAGCTTCTTGTGGAGGTTCTTCAGATTCACCTGTGTCGCGTGCTCGGCGGTGACAAGGAAAAATCGGCCCTTCTTATCTTTCAAGAAGAGGTTCTTGGTATGAGCGCCCTCTACTTCGCGATGGACCTTGGTCGACTGCTCAACGGTGAAGAGCGGTTCGTGATCGACCGTCTTGCTCACAATGTTCCACGCCTCCAACTGAGCAAGCAGTGTGGCGCGGGTGTGGTGGGCAGCAGACATGGCAAACGGTCACAAAAGCAGAGGTGGGACGAGAAATCTGTTTGGTGGTAAACGCTGAAACCAGGCGCCACAAGGCGGTTTTGCTGGCGGTGGTCGCAGGGTTCAAACCTAGGGTGGTGTTATCGATCCGTTGAATGCATCAACGCCCCACAAACATGGTTGCAAAAGCCATTTGGTTGTTGCATAGAAGCGCCTCGCAGACGGCAATGCCCTCGTTGAGGGATACCCCTTGGTCGTCTCATGAGCGGGTGTAGCTCAGGGGTAGAGCACAACCTTGCCAAGGTTGGGGTCGTGGGTTCAAATCCCATCGCCCGCTCCATTTTTCCCAAGCTGGTTTTTGATATTGTGCCTGTTGTACGGGTGCTGAAAAAAGCACGACGCCCCGAAGCTGGCCGACCATCGGTTCTACCAGCGCCAGAGCGTCGCAACTGCCCTGTTAGACTTTTCGGTTCTTCCTAAGCAGCTGTGCGCACCTTTGAGAGAAACTCGCCCATTGCTTCACGCATGGTGCGTGAGCGTTCATGCAGATCTTGGATCGAGGTGCTCATCGTTGTGCTCATTTGGCCCGTGTTGGCCGCTGCCTCGCTCATTTCACCCATGGCATTGGTCACCGTTGAGGTGCCATCGGCGGCCTCGGTGACATTGCGGGCAATCTCTGCCGTTGCCGCATTTTGCTCCTCGGTGGCCGCTGCCATGGCTGAGGTGCGCTCGGCGATGTCTTTGACCATGTCGGCGACCGATGCGGTTGCCTCGATGGAATCGTCGGCGGCCAACCGCATTTCAGAGATTTGAGCGTCGATTTCCTCGGTGGCTTTGCTCGTTTGCTCTGCCAACGCCTTTACCTCGGTTGCAACAACGGCAAAGCCTTTGCCAGCCTCACCTGCGCGTGCCGCCTCAATGGTGGCATTAAGGGCCAGGAGGTTTGTTTGTTCGGCAATATCGGTGATCAACTTGGTGACGTCACCAATACGGGCCACAACATCTTGCAGGCGAGCCACCGACTGGTTGGAGCGGTCCACCCCGCCTGCTGCATCGCCAGCGGCGGTCGATACGCCATGCACCTGCTGATTGAGTTCAGCAATGGAGGCTGTCAGCTCCTCCGTGGCACTCGCCACCGTGTTGACGTTGCCGGTTGCATGCGCCGATGCGTCGGCGACGCTTTGCGAACGCTCTGCGGTCGCTTCGGCAAGGCTCGACATCTCCGTGGCTGATTCATTGAGTTGATCGAACTCAGAGATCATCGCTTCGGTTACAGAAAGCACTGTTGATTTAAAGCGCTCTGCCATGTCAGCCATCGCGTTTTGGCGCTCTTGCTCGGCCTGTTCGCGGGCTGAAGCGGTTTCTGCCTCCAGCGAACGGGTCCGCTGAATGTTCACGCGGAAAACATCGAGTGCTTTTGCTAGAGCGCCAATTTCATCGCTGCGCTTGCCCATGTCGATCGCTTGCTCGGTATCACCAGCGGCAAGCTCGTTGGTGGTGATCGCCAAGCGGTTGAGCGGTGCCGAGATGAGCGTGTGGTTCAAGAATCCGAACAGCACAGCCAACAGTGTGACCAGAGCTGCGCCGCCAATCGCAACAAACTCAGCGCGCGACAGCGTCGCGTTTTTGGATTCCAAGAGCTGTGCTGTGCGTCCGGCGGCTTCGGCTTTGAAATTGTCAAAGGCGGTGAAAACATCTTGCAGAAGTGCATCGCCTTGGCCGGTAACCTCCATCGCGCGGGCCTGATCAAAGGTTAGCGGGCTGCGCATAAGGCGAAACTGAACGTGCGTGTGTTGGCTAAGCCAGCTGTGCCAGCCATCTCTGATTTCACCGACGTGTGCGGCAAAAGAAGGCTCAATGGAAGCTGCTTGCGCTTCAAGCTGGTTCAGCTTTTCTTCGATGACAGGCGTGAAGTTATTGCTGATTTGCACCATTTCTGGATTGCCGGTGAGTGCGAACGACCGTGCGGCGAGGACCTGATCGAGAATGTCAATTCGTACGCTCTCAACCTCTTTTTCGTAGGCATTGGACTGTGCCAAAGCGCTTGAGGTCTGGCTGCCTTGTGACACGCTGTTGAAGACCACCAGGCCACACAGCATGCTGATAACAGCCAAGCCAAGGAAAGCGACGGCACCTTTTTTCGAAACAGAAAGACTGTTCAACATCACATTTATCCTTTCTGTCGCGCTTAGCTTTGGGCGCCCTGGCGACGTGCCAGTTCGGTAAGGTTGACTTCGATTGTCGCCGCGCCAATGGCCTGCGTACCATCTTCATTGGGAATGCTGAGATTGAGCTGGGCGCGCCAGATCTGCCAGTCCTCATCCCACTCGGCCTCATCAATGAACACAGCATCTGGGCCGACGAGGAACGTGTTTTCGTATTTGGCTTCATCCCCTTGCCAATAGTCGCCGGTGATGGCGCTTTGACCCACGTTCAGCCCCTTGGCATCAACGATGAACATCTCGGTGTAGAGGCCAAGTGCGCCGGCCTGAATGCGGGTAAGATAGCTGGAGAGCGGTGTTGAGAGCGTCGCTGAGATGAGTGGCTGATTGGCGACTTCGCGTTCCGCTCGCCACTGCTGATCCAGCGCGTCAATGTCCGCTTGGGTGAGCGCTTCGTGCCGCTCAGACTGCGCGCTGACCATCATGGGGACAATGGGATTGGCGAGCCATTCGCGCGTTTCGGCGATAAAGGCCGCATTGATCAATCGCTGTGGGTTGGGCGGTGTACTGGCATCGTTGGCCATCGCCACGCCCGATGCTTGCGTTACACTCAAAAACCCCAGGGCGATCGCCCATGCACTTGCTGTTCGTCTCACCATCATCGGCTCCTGCCCCAAACGTAAACCTATCGGTACGTAGTTATTCGGGCGCTAAGGTTACGATGACGTTAAATGATCAAACTCTAATGAATTTTCTCTAAGCATCTATAAAATATAGGCTTTTCGTTCTGTTTCAGTACAATAGGTTGGTGATCGACCCTGCGACGCTTTGCAGTCACCGCATTCGACTGCCCTAACGGTGTCGCCGAAAGCGCATGCCCGCGTTGTCGCTCTGATCTAGGCGTGGCTGATCATCAAGCCTTCGCGGATGAGGCGCTTCACGAGAACCAACTTGCCATCTTCGTCCAGATCGCCTGGTAGATCGCGCACGGTAAAGCGGGGCTTTGCCAAGCAGACTTCTAGTGCTGGCTTGGTGTGGGCCGGCAAGAAAATCTCGGCGCCTTGACAGCTCACCTGCACAACAGGGTTGCCGTCTGCATCGGTGCGATCGGCCAGCTGGAAGATAAGCTGAGGCTGCGCACCGACGTCTGAACTTGCTGTCAATTCCGCCAAGCGAGCAAGCTGGCGCATTTGACCGGGCACGCGTGGGACGCGGTTGCCGATAAACTCGGATCGAATGTCCTCGACCAGTTCCGGCAGACTGGCTTGGTCCTGCAGGCGTTTGAGCAGGTCGGCAAAGGTTTCTTCCATCTTTGCCAATCCGCCAGCTGCATCAAAATCGCCACCAGCGTGACCGGGTGGCAAGGATGCCCGGAAGGCAGGGTCCTTGTGAGCGGCGGCAACCACGGCTTCGGTGACAAGATCGGCCCATGTGCGGGTCATAAGGCCAGTGGTAATGTGCAATGAGGTTTGGTCCGTCGCCACGGCATCATGGGTGAGACCGCGTGGCACGTAACACATGTCCCCGGGTTCCAAGATGAAGCTATCGGTTTGCTCGCCAATGGGCACGGCGTGCGGATCGAAGGCTTGCGTGTTCAGTGGCAGCTCCACTGGATGATCATAGATCCGCCACTCCTTGGTGCCCTCGACCTGAAGCACCAGCACATCGTGATTATCGTAGTGGGCTCGGAAACCTTGGGAGTGGGCAGGTGTCAGGTAAATGTTGGTCTGAATGCGCGAGGAAAAAACGTTCTCCAAAGCGCGGCAGAAGCGCGCCAATGTCGGCAACCGTTCCTGCAAGTTGGACATAATGATTGTCGCGCCGTCGGCGAACAGTTGATTCACCCGCACAGCGTCCACAAACCCTGACTCATAGGCAAAGTCTTCGGGCGTGATGGAGGCGTTGGCTTGGACAACGTTTACCTCAGGTACGCTGAGGCCCATCGTGGTGACCACACGATCAATATCGTCCACCGAAACGAGTTGGCTGTAATAGGCTGGGTCGTTGCGATGCACGACCAGATGCTTCTTTTCAAAACTGTCTGAGAAAAAAGCCTCACGAGAGACCGGTGCGATTGACCAGTCGAAGTCCAGCGTTGCGTGCTGCATCGCATTCCCCGATTTTTTGTTTTGGTTGTCCGGCCTGCAGCCGTAGCCCCTTGGAAGCCGTCATGCAACGCCACGATGTAAAGGCTTGCATTGACGCTTGGAGGTTGACGGGATTAGGATCGCCACCGGCTCGGACAAGCCAAATGAACATATCGGGGGAGTCACGCCTATGGCTGACACGACAAAATCCAGCGTCAAAACGCTGGTGGAATCAGATATTACCACCAAGCGCGGTGTTGGTCGGCGGATGTTTATGGGAATCATGGCGGCTGGTTCAGTCGGTGCCACGTTGGCCCCAACACAGGTCGCAGCCTCCGATGTGGACAACGGTACTTGGACCGATTCTGGCAGCTGCCCACGGCGTCGTGCAGGCGGCTTGACGGATGCTGATGGCGGCGCGAGTGCCGATCCAGCGGGTCGCGGCACCTACACGGGCTACACCGATCAGGACAATGGCAACATCACCGACATTGGTGGCCGAGGTCGCGGCGCGCCCTACTGCTAAGCGATCTGCTTAAGCAGTTCATAACAGACTTTTCTCATTTTCAGCGGTCGCAGCGCAGTTTTCAGCTGCGACCTTTCTTATGCGGCTGCGTGGTTTTGCTATCTGCCGCCCCTTGCCCTTTCGGGCGCCATAAGGATTTCCTATGACAAAGATGACCAAGCAGCCCACCAAAACACTTAGTGAGACTGATATCACCACCAAGCGCCGCTTGGGTCGCCGGGCCTTTCTGGGCATCATGGCGGCAGGATCTGTCGGTGCGGCTTTGATGCCGACGCAGGCGGCTGCGGCTGATATCGACAATGGCAGTTGGACAGATTCGGGCAGCTGCCCTCGCGGCAATGGTGGCGCCTACACCAATCTTACCGATTCCGATAATGGCAATATCACCGATTCAGCAGGATATGGGCGCGGCGCACCTTACTGCTAGAACTGATCTTTTCGACAAGATGCATAAGGCACGGGATATCCCCCGTGCCTTTTTTGTTGGCCTACTCGCGGTGCAGAACCGTGTCGCCAAAGAACGAACTTAGAAACTTCGGCTTGAAGGCTGCGGCAATCGCATCGGGGTCGTACCCATCACGCACCCACTGCATAAATGATTGGCCCTTTGGCACGCCGTCCCGCACATAGGTTTCCACCATTGCGTCCAGCACGCCGGTTTTGGAGCCTTTGATGTGGCCGTATTTCAACGTCATCTGGCTCAGTGCGCGTTCGTGATCATTGTGCAGGATGAGGAAATAGAGTGCGCTGCCAAGGCTTGCCCGGTCTGCGCCGGCTTTGCAGTGAATGACCGCCGGATAGGTGATGGATTTCAGCAACGCTTCCAGCTTCTCCAGTTGTGCCACATCGGGCAAAGCGCGAGAACGAAGCTGAAGACCTTCAAAGGCAATACCGGCTTGTTCAGCGGCCTCCACCTCCAGCGGGTAGGAGCCATACTGCATTCCACCGCGCAAATTGATGATCGTCTTGACACCCATCCGCTGCCACTTGCGGACCTGATGCGGCAATGGCTGTGACGAGCGGTAGAGCTGATCGTCCACCTTATGGAAGTTGGTGTAAAAATAGCGGATGAAGCCGTGATCCATCGCCAACATATCGAACCAGGCGTGCCAGCGCCTCTGCCAACCGATCAAGGGTGGCTCAAAATACGCCGTGCGTTCCTGAAGACGGGATGGGAAGACGCGACGGTAGAGGGCTTTGAGGGTTGGTGGCACGCAGCTGTCTGTATCTGGTGATCAAAAGCGAAAGACGGCCCGTTCCTATCGGGGACCTGCACCAAGTGCAATCGGCCTGACGGTGCGGGGGGCAATGCTTGTTTCAGATGGAGAGGTGGCCGACGAGAATCAAACGATCTGCGTGAGAATCACCGCTGACGCCTGGCAGAATCAGTGTCTGGAACGAATCGCGATTCTTGCAGCCGTTGCGGCTTTGTTCGCATTTTGATTCATACTTGGACTCCTCTTGGACTCACATTCATTCTGTTTGACGGAATAATTCCTCAATTTGTTCCCGCTCAGTAGCCGCCTTACCAACGCGTAAACCCTGCGCCTGCACAGGCGTATGATCTTCTTAACCAACCAGTTGACGAAGGGCATTGGTTCCAGGCGTTGTTACAGCGCCGTTATGACCGCTGAGCTGCTCAACATCGTTTTCCGTTCCAAAATGGGACAGCCGCCTGACCGAGATGCCTTGGTTTGGATGTTGGCGTTTCGGATCTGATGTCTGGTCGTGTGTACCGCTTTGCCAGCTAAGCTTGGCTCGGTCCGGGGCCTCGATACATTAACGTTTGTGGTTTGTTTCTTGACGTTACGGCAAGTAAATGGTCCGCCTTTGTTCTTCTTGCTGTGCGACTCAGCTTACTGATTGAGTCAACGGGCGTATGGAAAAAATCTTGAATCTTGCCAAAGCTTTGTCAGCACATCTTGCGCGTGCCCGCGGGTATCCCCAACTCGATACCGTCACTGTCGTGTCAGATTAACAAACAGATTGCAGGTTGATGGCACGCGCTGATTTGTCTGATCGCGCGTCCGATGGAGAGAGGGACAATGCCGCGCTTGTTCACCGGGTTGGAGCTGCCGCGAAACGTTGCAGACCAATTGTCTTTGCTACAGGGCGGGCTTCATGGGGCTCGTTGGATCGACAGAGACAATTTCCATATCACCTTGCGGTTTATCGGCGATGTTGATCATGGGGTTGCCCGTGAGGTTGTCAGCGCGCTGGACAGGGTGCGTCACGGCCCTTTGACTCTGACGTTGGATGGGCTGGGGTCGTTTGGCGGAAACAAGCCGCATTCGGTTTTTGCGCGCATCGCTCCAACGCAAGAGCTGATTGATTTACAAAGCGAGCAGGAGCGTGTTGCTCAGCGCCTCGGTCTTAAAGCCGAGCGGCGCACGTTTGTTCCTCACATCACACTGGCGCGTTGCCGCGGTCTGCAGCCTGGCGCGGTGGCGCATTGGCTGTCACTGCGTGGCGGTATCATGGATCTTTCGTTCGAGGCTGAACGCTTTGTTTTGTACTCTTCACGGGACTCTGTCGGCGGCGGACCCTATGTGGTGGAGGAAGATTACCCCCTGGTCGCCTAAAGGAGCCTCTTCATGCCACTGCTGTCTGATGTTGACCGTGATTCCGCCCTTGCCACGCTGGAGGGATGGGTATTGGTCAATGACGAGAAGGCTATCGCCAAGCGTTACGTGTTTGCCAATTTCGTGCAAGCCTTTGGTTTCATGACCAAATGTGCCCTAGAAGCGGAAAAGGCCGACCATCATCCTGAATGGTCGAACGTTTACAAAACTGTCGATGTTGCGCTTACCACACACGATGCTGGCGGGTTGACCGAAAAGGATATTGCCTTGGCCAAAGCGTTCGATGCGTGCGCGTAAGGCGTTGTTCTGGGCGGCTCTGATCCCCACATGCCACCCATCATGGAACGACCAGGAAACATTCGATGAGCGCTGAGACCGTCTCCGATACTGTTGATGAACAACCTGGCCAAGCTTCGTCCGGCCTTGATGGCGATGTGCTTGGCGATGATGAACGGACCCAGTTCGATCAGGACGAGGCGCGTGTACGCCGTGATTTCTGGGTGACGGCGCGCAAAGCCGCGGGCAGCATTCCCTTTATGGACGAGCTTGTGGCGGCGTATTACTGCGCGTTGGACCGAGAAACGCCGATGCGGGTGCGCGGTACGCTGCTGGGCGCCCTGGCCTATTTTGTGCTGCCGCTCGACGGTATTCCTGACTTCATTCTTGGGCTCGGATTTACCGATGATGCTGCGGTTATCATGGGTGTTCTGGCCTTGATGCGTGCGCACATCACCGATGAGCATCGCGAAGCAGCGCGTAAGGCTCTTTTGAAAGAAAAGAGATAGGCCCGTTTTCCTGCTGTCGTCACCTTACAGCGCTGGGGCATGGGTCCCGGCCTAAGGTAGGGATGACGGCTTTGGCATGGCCACAAAAAAAGGGGTTGGCCAGATAGAGCCAACCCCCGCGTTTTTTATCCAGGATCGAACCTGTCATGACGGCAAACCCAACCGGGCGCGCCGCCAAGGTAATGGATTAGCGCGCGCTCAGAGGCTGCTCTGACCCGCTCGCTTCACCACCAGTTTTCACCTGGCCATAAAAATCGCTCGACATCAGTCACCTCCTTTCGGTTGTTGAAAACATGATGAGAGTGGTGCCGAATCAACGCCTTGGCAAGGGAGAAAATGCGATGAAACTGATGCAAGATGAGTCACCCGAGCGCTTGGTTTGTGTGCAGGTGACCTATGCTGATGCCAAACAGGCCCGCCAGGTTGCCAAAGAGATTGTTGAGAAGCGACTTGGCGCCTGCGTGCAGCAAGTGCGCATTTCATCGACCTACGTCTGGGAAGGCGCGGTGGAAGAAGAGGCGGAACATCTGCTCACCATCAAAACCACGATGCAGCGCGCTCGTGATCTGGAAGACTACATCCACGCCAATCACCCGTACGATGAGCCGGAGTTTCTCGTCATACCCGCAGTTGCTGCCAGCAACGGCTATGCAACATGGGTTCGGAAAAGTGTGAGGTGAGGCTGAGATTCGGGCGCTAAGTTTTGCGACGCATGAATTTGAGACCTGACCAGTCTTGGTCGACAGCGCAAACCTTCACATCAACCCAACCTGTTGGCAGCAAAACCTCCCGCAGCGTGTCTTCGGTTAAGTCTACATAGAGCTTGGATGATTTTTTCGGCCAGGATACCCAGACCATTCCGCCTGGAGCGACACGTCTGAACGCTTGTTCGTGCTGGCTGAGAAGCACCGAACGCTCAGCGCAAAACAGATGAACCAGGTCAGCTTCTTCAGCTTCCGCCAAGAACGTCACGCCCTCTGCTCCGGCGATCAGATCATCATAGTGATCGGGAGCATTAAGCGCCAAGCAGCGCATACCCGGCTTTAATCCCAACTTCTGAAAAAGTGGCTTGCCGGAATAGCCATGTGCGGTCGGTTTCATGGTCTGGTCCCTGCCATGTTTGAGCTACCACGCCTGTGTTAGTGTTTTGACCTTCTTCGCTGGTTCCACAGCGATGCTATAGAGCAGGCATGCTCTATGATATTGCCAAATTTCTCCATGTCACCGGCGTTGCCATGTTGATGGGCAACATCACGGTCACAGCCATCTGGAAGTTTTTTGCCGATGGTGATGGTCGACCAGAGGTGCTCGGATTCGCGCAGAAGCTTGTCACCTACACCGACTGGTCGATGACCGTTTGGGGTGTGGTGCTCATCATGAGCAGTGGCTACTTCATGGCGTTTTCAGCGGGATACAACCTTCTGGAGGGCTGGCTGTTGTGGAGCCAAGTTCTCTTTGTGACGTCTGGAATGATGTGGCTGCTGGCGATTTTACCGATCCAGATCCGGCAAGCGCGGCTTGCCAAAACCTTCCCCGAGCACGGCGTTCAAGCTGACTATCGCGCTTTGTCGCGGCGCTGGTTGGTCTGGGGACTGATCAGTACGGTGCCGCTGGTTGCGGCGACGTGGCTGATGGTCGTTAAGCCAGGGTAAGTGGGCCAACCCACACTGCAAAACACCTATCACCCTTGCGGTCGTTAACACCTTCGGTTTAATGTTGATGTTACTTTATAACATTGCAGGCTTAGCGCATGACCGATACTCGCCTCCCCGTAACGGTGCTTTCTGGCTTTTTGGGTGCCGGCAAGACCACGCTTCTCAATCGCGTTTTGAACAACCGCGAAGGGCGGCGTGTGGCGGTGATCGTCAACGACATGTCCGAGGTGAACATTGATGCTGATCTGGTGCGCGCTGACACTGAATTGTCGCGGACCGAAGAAACCATGGTGGAGATGTCCAACGGGTGTATCTGCTGCACATTGCGAGACGATCTTCTGGCAGAGGTTCGCAGGCTCGCAGCTGAAGGGCGGTTTGACTACCTGCTGATAGAAAGCACGGGTGTTTCCGAGCCGCTGCCTGTTGCTGCAACGTTCGACTTCCGTGACGAGGATGGTGAGAGCCTGGCGGATGTTGCGCGCCTGGATACGATGGTCACCGTTGTCGATGCGGTGAACCTGCTCAATGACTATTCAAGTCATGATTTTCTGAGCGACCGCGGCGAAACGCTGGGTGAAGAGGATGAGCGGACGCTCGTCCATCTGCTTACCGATCAGATCGAGTTTGCTGATGTCGTTGTGCTCAACAAAACCAAGGATGCCGGACCAGACCGCACGGATGCTGCGCGCAAGATCATTCGCAGTCTGAATGCCGATGCGAAGATCATCGAAACCAACCATTCCGATGTCTCCAGCGATGCGATCCTTGATACGGGGCTCTTTGATTTCCAGGCCGCGCATGAGCACCCGATGTGGGCCAAAGAGCTCTACGGGTTTGCAGACCATGTGCCAGAAACCGAAGAGTATGGCGTTGCGTCCTATGTTTATCGGGCGCGAAGCCCATTTGATCCGTCAGCCATTCATGCGCTTCTCAACAGCTCTATGCCTGGCGTCATCCGCGCCAAAGGACATTTTTGGATCGCAACCCAACCCGATGTGGTGGCGGAGTTCTCTCTCGCTGGTGCCCTTTCTTCGGTCAAACCCTTGGGCACCTGGTGGGCATCGGTGCCCAAGGAGCGCTGGCCGGACCATGAAAGTGCGCGCTCCTACCTCGCCGAACGATGGGTTGAACCATGGGGTGATCGACGCCAAGAGATTGTCTTCATCGGGGCGGGTATTGATTGGCCGCATCTGCGCGCGCGCCTTGATGCTTGCTTAGTGCCTCAGGATGTGGCGCCGGGACCAGACGCGTTTCTTGACCTACCCGATCCGTTCCCCGTTTGGAGCCGCACGAACCAAGCTGCCTAGCCGCCTTTCGCTTCGTCCCCCCAAACAGAAAAGGCGACCCATGGGCCGCCTTTCGCTATCGTGCCTTGACAGGATTTCCTGTTCGGCTCCGTTCCTGCGGAACGACCGCTAGCTCTTGTTCTGCCGGTTGTCGATCAGGTCGGTAACCACGCTTGGGTCGGCCAGTGTTGAGGTATCACCAAGATTGTCGAACGAGTCCTCGGCGATCTTGCGCAAAATACGGCGCATGATCTTGCCTGAGCGGGTCTTAGGTAGGCCTGGGGCGAACTGGATGAGGTCTGGCGAGGCAATTGGACCGATCTCCTGACGCACCCATTTGACCAGCTCCTTGCGCAGATCATCAGATGGGTCTTCGCCCTCCATCAGTGTCACATAGACATAGATGCCCTGGCCTTTGAGGTCGTGTGGATAGCCAACAACAGCGGCCTCAGAGACTTTCGGGTGTGCCACCAGCGCCGACTCCACTTCGGCGGTGCCCATACGGTGACCGGACACGTTGATGACGTCGTCCACGCGACCGGTGATCCAGTAATAGCCGTCCTCATCGCGGCGACAGCCATCGCCGGTGAAGTACATGCCTTTGTAGGTGGAGAAATAGGTCTGCACGAAGCGCTCATGGTCGCCATAAACCGTGCGCATCTGGCCAGGCCAGGAGTTGAGGATCACGAGGTTGCCCTCGGTTGCACCGTCCAAGATCTGCCCTTCAGCATCAACCAGAGCCGGTTGCACACCGAAGAAGGGGCGTGTCGCTGAGCCAGGTTTCAGAGCCGTGGCGCCAGGCAGCGGGGTGATGAGAATGCCACCGGTTTCGGTCTGCCACCAAGTGTCGACGATGGGGCAGCGTCCTTCGCCGACCACATTGTAGTACCAGTTCCAGGCTTCTGGGTTGATCGGCTCACCCACTGACCCGAGAATACGCAGTGTGGAGCGGCTGGTCTTTTTCACATGCTCCTCGCCAGCACCCATCAATGAGCGGATGGCGGTGGGTGCTGTGTAGAAGATCGAGACCTTGTGCTTGTCGACCACATCCCAGAACCGGGATGGGGACGGATAGGTCGGCACGCCTTCAAACATCAGCGTGGTCGCGCCGTTCGCCAGCGGCCCGTAAACGATGTAGCTGTGGCCGGTCACCCAGCCCACATCGGCGGTACACCAGTAGACATCGCCATCCTGATAATCGAACACATATTGGTGCGTCATCGAGGCATAGGTGAGGTAGCCGCCCGTGGTGTGCAGCACGCCCTTTGGCTGGCCGGTGGAACCAGAGGTGTAGAGAATGAACAGCGGATCTTCTGCGTTCATCTCTTCGGGCTCGATGAAGTCCGGCGCGTTGGCAGCCGCTTCATGGTACCAAATATCACGGCCATCCTGCATGGCGATGTCGCCGCCGGTGCGTTTGACCACGACAACCGCATCAACAGGCGCCGTCTCGACAGCTTTGTCGACATTGGCTTTCAGCGGCACCTTGCGCCCGCCGCGCAAACCTTCATCGGCGGTGATGACAACTTTCGAGTCACAGCCGGAAATACGTTGGGCGAGCGAGTTTGGTGAGAAGCCACCAAAGACAATGGAATGCACCGCGCCCAACCGCGCGCAGGCGAGCATCGCGTAGGCTGCCTCTGGGATCATCGGCAGGTAGAGGGTGACGCGATCGCCCTTTTTCACACCGGCATTGCGCAGAACACCGGCCATGGTGTTCACGTGCTGGCCGAGTTCTTTATACGTGATTTCAAGGTGCTCTGAGGGGTCGTCACCTTCCCAGATGATGGCCACCTGGTCGCCGCGTGTGGCGATATGCCGGTCCACACAGTTGGCGGCAACATTCAGCGTGCCGTCTTCGAACCATTTGATGTCCACATTGTGGGGATCGTAGCTGGTGTTCTTCACCTTGCTGTAGGGTTTGATCCAATCGAGCCGCTTGCCGTGCTCACCCCAGAAAGCCTCTGGATCGTTGACCGAAGCTTCGTACATTTCCAAATATCTGGCGTTGTCGATCAGGGCTGCCGACGCAACAGCATCTGGCACTGGATAAACTTCACTCATAACTTGTGGTCCCTTTGTGCGTTCCCCTCAGACAGGTCATGTGCCTTGGTTCGGCCGACCCGCTGATGATGGTCTCTTTGGTTCAATCTGCCTCTCTTTGTGGAGGCTTCTCCGATCTCGATGGTTTGTTTCTACTGCCAAGTACCGCAGTGCAGCAAGACGATCGACGTTGCCCTTTGGTTGGGTGGAAAGACGCGATATGCGGTTTTTCAGCGTTGATTCCAGTCAAAGCACGACCATGGTCTAAGAGGTCGCTCCTCCACCTCTGCCCTGCTTCAGAGGCAAAGCAATCACTCTTGACCTTCCAGTCACTGGAAGCCCTATGTCTGGGCCATGGAACGATCTGACCACCCATCATCTGCATTTGAAAAGGCTGGCTCCTGCTGCGGTAGTCAGGGCGTGTTGGTGCAGAACGACCCCATCTTGTGTGAGCCGTCCCCGGCCGCGAAAACTACGCCGAGCTGCTGTAAGAGTGCTGAAACCGCTAGCGAGGCAAAAGCAGCCAAACGCAAGCGCGATTGGTTGCTTTGGGGTTCGGGTGTCACGATTCTTATCGCCTACTTCGCCTCCTTCTTCCTTGACCATGGTGATCTTTGGGGTCTCGGCCACTTCACGCACTCCATTCGGGACATGATGAATCTCATGTGGTGGGGTATCTTGATTGGCATGGTGGCTGTCGGCCTGATCGACCGGGTGCCGCGCGAATTTGTCATTGGCATCATCGGACGTGATCAGGGCGCCAAGAGCCTTGGCCGTGCCGTACTTGCTGGGTTCTTTCTCGATCTCTGCAATCACGGTGTTCTGATGGTTGGCGCGAAGCTCTATGAGCGTGGCGCTAGCCTGGGTCAGGTATTTGCATTTCTCATCGCTTCGCCCTGGAACTCACTGTCGCTGACGATCATTATCGGTCTGATGATGGGCTGGGGCTGGATGGTGATGTTTATCCTGGCGTCCCTTGTGATCGCCTTTGTCACCGGGTTGATCGTTGAAGCGTTGGAG
Source organism: Ahrensia marina (assembly GCF_042140245.1). Classification (GTDB taxonomy): domain Bacteria; phylum Pseudomonadota; class Alphaproteobacteria; order Rhizobiales; family MH13; genus MH13. The sequence goes on from NZ_CP159483.1 coordinate 857,197, forward strand.
CGGGCCGGCAAGGTGAAACCCAATGCCAACCGTATTGATCTGCCTGAGGATTTCCATCTCTGGTATGAGGCGAAGCTCGGGATCAGAGCCACGCGCTACGATTGGGCTTTTGTGAAGGATGTCGCCCGCCGATCGGTGACAGCCAGCAAGATGGTGCTGCGTTGGCTGTTCTTTGGAGTGGTGCTTGCCGCGCTCATTCAGGTGACCGTTCCGACGGAGATTTTCGCCACCTGGTTCGGCGCAACTTTCCTCGGGCTTTTGACCACGCTTCTGGCGGCCACCATCATTGAAGTGTGCTCAGAAGGCTCCGTGCCCATCGCCGCAGACCTGATGACCCGTGCCGCTGCACCGGGTAACGCGTTCACGTTTTTGATGGCCGGTGCGGCGACCGACTACACCGAGATCCTGGTGCTCAAAGAGGTGACCGGGCGCCTGAAAGCCGCGCTGCTTCTGCCCCTTCTTACCGTGCCACAGGTAGTGGTGATTGGCTGGATGCTGAATGGGGTTTAGCGGTCGCGTTCGCTTACGCGGTCAGATCAACGGCTTGGTTGATCGCAAGGCCTTTGCTGACGGCTCGATAGGTTGGGAACGGCACTCGCTGTGATACATCAATGTCACGCTTCAGCCAGGCGCGGCCCTCCAACCGATGCAGAGATGTCGAGAGCGCCCGGTCGGTGATGGTTGTTAAGTTCGACTTGATGGCCGAAAAGCGCTGAGGCTCGTCGGTCAGCGCCAGTATAGGCACCGTCCAGCTTTTGCGTAGCAGCGCGAATTCATTGTCGTCAGGAACGGCTTTCACAACTCGACTGGCGGTTTTAGCAAGGACCACGCCATCTGAGGTTAGCCGGAACTCCGGACGTAGCGGATGACCGTGGCCAGGGTTCCGCTCCAGCAGGTCGAGGTCAACAAGGTGCTCGAGGCTAGCAGCAAAGGACGTCCGGCTGGCCTGCGTTTCTGCAAGAAGAGGCGCCTGTCGACCAGGCACTCCGGCATCCAGCAGAGCCAGGATGTTCAGCGACCAGGCTCGAGACGTGAGCTTGACAAGCATTTTTATGTCCATAAAGTATAGTTACTCTACTTTTAGATTATGGGAAAGCCCGATGCCGCTGGTCTCTTTGGACAACACCATCACGCTTGCGATCTCCGTTCGGGATCGGCACGCCAGCGCTGCGTGGTACAAGGATAAGCTTGGATTTGAGCTGCTCTATCACATGGATAATGCCGGCTGGAGCGAGTTGAGGACCAAGACGGAGGGTGTGACGCTGGGACTGGGCGAGCAGGCAGAACCTGCGCCCGGCAACTCGGTTCCTGTTTTTGGTGTGGCGGATATCGCCGTGGCTCGCGGTGCCTTGGAAGCCGATGGTGTGCGGTTTGACGGCGAAACCGAGACCATTGAAGGCATGGTCAGCACGGCCACCTTCTATGATCTGGATGGCAACGCCCTGATGTTGGCCCAAGATCTCTCCGGCGCCAGCTGACACCCAGCGGTTACCCGTTGCCCAATAATACAGCATGTTGTTGACGCTTTTGAAGTAGTCTTGCGTATTGAAACTTTTTGGCTGTGTCGTGAATCCTTGCCTGACTTCAGTATAGGAAGGATTTGTCTTGATTAACCCACTTGACGTTTGGGCCCCTATCTTCCGCGCACCGTTTTCCGGTGATGTGACCCAAGAAATCGCACCGCGTGTGTTTTCGCCTGAGATTAAGGGCAACCGTGAGATTGAATTCAAGATTGAGTCCGAGGTGGCAAGCTTCGGCAAACAACTTGGGAAGATTGTTGAAGCCCTGCGAGAGCTTTCTGACGAGACTGGGCGACCGCTGCCTGCGATCGACGAGATCTACGAGGGAGTCGAGACGGTGAAGGCCGATCATCGAGACCGGTTGCGCTCCGATGCCAAGTTCGCTCTCGACAAGCTGAGAGAGGCTGACAAGGCCGCCTGGCAAGAGGTGCTCAGGACGGGCTGGTCGGAAGCTCGGGCCAAAGAGATCGATTGATCGTTAGTCTCCAAGGCCTGCGGCGTCCCTAATCCCAAGCTGCCGAGCGCGGGCATAGGGCCAAAATGTCAGCGCACAGATGATCGCTGCCAGAACAAACGGTGCGCCGGGCAGATAGAGAGGTGCATCATCACGCGTGAACCAGGCGAACAGCCCAGTCATCACAGGTGGCGCGATAAACGCAACGATGGCGGTGGCGCTCATAACGGCGCCGTTGAGCTCGCCTTGTTCGCTTTCCCCGACCGCGTTTGACGCCAGTCCCTGAAGCCCGGAATTGCCGAATCCCGAGACAGCTGTCAGCACCATGATCATGTAGCCAACCGTTCCGTTGGGTGCGATGGCGAAGGCTGCGAAGCAGGCAATCGATAGCAAAGTAGAGCCGATGATCACGCGGTGCTCGCCGTAGCGCGCAAGAACGACGCGTAAAATCAGGCCCTCGCCAATGGCGATCACGATGCCAAAGACAGCCAATGAAATGCCCACTTGTGCTGTCGACCAGCCAAATTGCACTGGTGTGTAATAGGGCCAGACAGACGGGTAGACCTGCATGGCCAATTCCAAGATCGCGCCAGCGACAATGAGCATAAGAACGGGTTTTAGCCCCCAGAAGTGTCGCAGAGTGCCGATTGGGTTCGCCCGTTTGATTTCAAAACGGCGGCGTTTTTCCGGTGCCAGACTTTCAGGCAAGACAAACATGCCAAAGACAACGCCAAGCAGGCAGAACGCTGCTGCTGCCCAAAATGGTAGGCGCGGATCCAGCGTGCCGAGCAAGCCGCCAATGGCGGGCCCTATAACCAACCCGACACCAAAGGCCATACCAACAAGGCCGAAATTGGCAGCACGTTTCTCCTTGGGCGAGATGTCGGCGATGTAGGCATAGGCTGTGACGTAGCTCGCACCTGCCATGCCAGAAAGAATGCGGCCCACAAACAGCCAGAGCAATGTTGGGGCCAACGCCATGATCACATAGTCGATGGCCAGTGCGAACAGGCTAAGCAGCAGAACTGGGCGGCGACCAAATCGATCTGACAGTCCGCCAAGGACTGGAGCTGAAAAGAACTGCATGAACGCATAGACGAACAGCAGCCAGCCGCCGACCAGCGCGGCATCGCCCAAGGTAATCAGGCCAACGCCATTGGATTCGGAGATTTCTCGGATCAGCTCAGGCAGCACAGGAATGATGATGCCCAAGCCCACCACGTCGATGCCGACCGTGATCAGGATAAATGCCAGCGCACGCCGACTGCCACCGGCAGACGGAGAAGTGTTGGTTTCACTGGGCGGTACGATGTCGGTCATGGCCCGCTGCCCCTCGGCCTTTCGGTCCGAAAGGTCAAGGTGCGGGCAGCAACACCTACCGGAAAACGACGATGATCGCTTTGGAACGGCCGACGCCGCCCGCCGCCACTTGTTGAGGTGAACCATAGAGATCGACGGTCTTGATGTCAGCAGACGTTTGATGGGCACCCATCACAATCCGCGTCAAAGAACGCGATACAGTCTATTGCGTAAGATTTTTCTTTCATGTAAGAATTTTTATACGCAATATGTGAGCCAGTATGAACCCCGCAGAAACGCTTAACTTCCAACTTCAAGCCCTGGCGAACCCCGTTCGGCTTTGGATCATCTGCGAGCTGCATCGCAAAGGCCCGCAATATGTCAGCGAACTGGCGCGTTCAGCGGGCATCAGCCGCCCCCTTCTCAAAATGCACCTGCGCAGACTTGAAGATGCTGAGCTCGTGTCGTGCGAAGTCGGGACCGCAGACAATGGAAAGTCAGCGCATTTCTTTCAGGTCACCGCGTTCGACTTACCCCTCAGCCCCGACATGATCGCCGCCACAAACCCCGAGCCCCTATCGCTGGCAAACGGCAAAAAAGGAACAAAGGATACCTAGCGTGAACCCCATTGTCCCCGTCTCGATGACGATCATCATTTTGCTCTTCATCCTGGCGATTTTCGCCATGAAGTATGGAGCCCAATATGTCCGCGATCGCTCACAGGCTGCGAAAAGCACCGAAACCGATCAGAAAATCGTCGCGTTAGAAAAGCGCGTCGCACATATGGAAGCCCTGCTTAAGGAAGTCGAGTGACGAGCGAGCAGGAGCTTCGCTACGCAGCCTTTGTTGAAGCGGTGACGTTGGCCGTTTTGGTGTGCTTTGCCATGCCGCTCAAACGCCTCGCCGACCTTCCCGCTGCAACCGCAATCCTGGGACCCATCCACGGTGCGATGTTTCTGTTCTTCGTGTGGATCGTGATCCGATCCTGGGCTGAAGGCCTCATCAATGGTCTTGGCGTCGGGCGCTTGCTGGTCGGGGCCATGATCCCCTTTGGCGGTTTTATCAATGAAAGGTGGCTGCGCCGACAGCTTCCTCAAGAGGTGGGCTAATGCTCTACGAACTCACCAAAGTCGCACACATCATCTCGGTGATCGTGTTCATCTCCGGTATGGCGGTTGTTGCGCTGTTCTTACGCAACCCGAGCGCAGACACGCTGCCTGCGATCCAGACCTTTGACCGACGGGTAACCACGCCGGCCATGTTGCTCACATGGGCATTCGGCCTTTATCTCGGCGTGCAGGGCGGATGGTTTTCTGGAAGCGGCTTTTGGCTTGCGGGCAAAATCTTGCTGGTTCTCGTCTTATCAGGCTTACACGGCATGATCACAGGGCGCCTTCGGCGCAAAGTGCGCGAAGACGACTACACGTCCGACACCGCGACGCGGACAGCACTTCCGATAGGTTTTGCCCTTGTCGGCGGGATCGTCCTCTTGGTGACAACGAAATTGATCTGAACGTCTAGGCCAGTGGCACCGACGACAGGCGGCCTTGTCCGTCTGTCGCTATCGAGGATGACCAGCAGTACTTCGTGGCGCCTGCTAGTTCAGCTCATTGACCGACGTGATGACTTTGCCGAGTAGGCCATAATCGATGGCCTCATCGGTGTTCAGCCAGAAATCGCGGTCCATATCCTGCTGCAATCGCTCAATCGATTGGCCTGTGGCTTCGGAGAAAATCTCATAGAAGCGCTCGCGCATTTTGCGGATTTCGTTAGCCTGAATCTCGATATCAGAAGCCTGGCCGCCGACGCCGCCGCGCGGTTCGTGGAGCAAAAACCGGGTTTTAGGCAGGCAGAACCGCCGCTCTTTGGGCACGGCGACGAAAATGAGTGCGCCCGCAGAGGCAACCCAACCTGAGCCGATGGCGTTCACTTTGGGCCGAATGAAACGGATGACGTCATGGATCATGTCGCCGGATTCCACATGGCCGCCGGGCGAGGAGATCATCACATTGATCGGGTCATCGCTCATTTGCGCCAGCGCCAGCAGGCGGCTTGTGGCATCGCGCGCGACCTTGTCGTTGATCTCGCCGGTGATCAGCACGAAGCGAGCGTCACTAAACGCGTCTTCCATGCGACGTCCGAGGCCGGATTGCTTCTCTTTGTCGTCGTCTTTGCCAGCGTCCATGCGAAAGTTCATGGCGGAGTTTCCTTTGTCGAATCGCGTTGGCTTCAAGAGCCTTTGTCTTCCAAGGCCTAGCGATGCGGTGGTCGGGCCGTCAACTGTTGAGCGACCAGGCGCGTCTTTTCGCCTTGGTCGGCAGAGGGTCATCGATCACTGTATCTGGCGAGCCATGACCCATGTGCCCACAAAAAACGCCGCGCCTTTTGTAAGACGCGGCGTTTAGGCGGGGGGAGGGAATAAAGGCGTTAGGCCGCTTTCACACGGTTCAAGAACCCGTCGATTTCTTGGCGCAGATCATCGGAGCTGGCACGAAGGTCAGCAACCGCGCCCTGGACGGCCTCGGCGGACTGGTTGGTTTCTGCCGCTGATTCCTGCACCTGCAGCACGTTTTGCACGACTGTGCTCGTGCCGTGCGCGGCCTCACTAACATTGCGTGAGATCTCTTCGGTGGCAGAGCCCTGCTGTTCCACCGATGCGGCGATGGCCGAGGTTGTTCGGTTCACGTCTTCCATGGTGCTTCCGATGGTGCGGATGGCCTCCACAGCTTCGTCCGTCGAGCCCTGAATGGACTTGATCTGCGCGCCAATTTCCTCTGTTGCCTTGGCGGTTTGCGAGGCGAGTGTTTTCACCTCGCTGGCCACCACCGCGAAGCCTTTGCCGGCTTCGCCAGCACGGGCGGCCTCAATGGTCGCATTGAGCGCCAGCAGGTTGGTTTGTTCGGCGATCTCAGAGATCAGCTTGACCACATCACCAATTTTCTGGGCGGCGCTCGATAGGCTTTCAACCTTGCCATTGGCATCACGAACGCTTTGCGTAGCGCCTTCGACAATGTCGTTGGTTTCGGCCACTTGGCGGGAGATTTCGCCAATGGACGCAGACAGCTCTTCTGCGGCCGCCGCAACAGTTTGCACGTTGTTGGAGGCTTCTTGCGAGGACGTGCTGGCCGAGGAAACGCCAGCTTCGGTGTCACCAGAAACCGTGGTGAGCCTTTGCGCAACGTCGCTCATGTTCACAGCGCTTTGCCCAATCTTGTTGAGCACGTCTGTGGCCGTCTCACGGAAATCGCCAATCATTCCGTCGAGGGTTGTTTGGCGATCAAGAGCAGCCTCTCGTGTGCTGCGTGTTTCATCTTCCAGGCGAAGCCGTTCCATGGATTGGTCGCGCAGAACCTCGACCGCTTTGGCCAATGTGCCCAGCTCATCACTGCGTTCTGAGAAGGCGACACGGCCCTCCAAATCACCATTGGCGATGGCATCGACTTTTTGCGTGATCGTTGGGATCGGTTTGGTCAGTCGGCGGACCACAAGGGTGCTCACCAAGCCTGCGATGAGGAGCGCCAGAAGGCTTGCCATACCGAGCTGTGTGAGAGCGTCGTTGCGGCGGCCAACAATGGCGGCCTTTTCAACACCCACATAAAGGATGCCAATCACAGAACCGCCGCTATCAAAAACGGGCTCGTAGATGGTGAAGTAGTCTTTGCCCAAGATGAGCGCTTCACCGACAAAGGTGTCGCCGCCACGAAGCACCGGGAAAACGGCGCCGTTGATTCCGAGGGGCGTTCCGACCGCCCGCTCACCATCCGGTTTGATGATGTTGGTGGTGCGACGCCAGAAGTCGCCGCTTTCTTCGTCAAACGCGAAGAGTGTTGCCGTCTCGCCGGTGATTGCACCAACGGTGTCGATCATGGCGTGAGAGTTGAAGCTTTCAGGGATGGGCTCGCTCATGGTCAAACGCTGCACACCGCCATCGGATGACCAGTTAACGGAGAAACCCGGCATATCACGGGCAAACACGGCGGCTGCCGCGTTCAGGCTCACATGCTGTTTGGACTGTGCATCCTCAGTACTGAAAACCGACAGCTGATAGCCTGTGATGGCCAGCACCAAAGCGCCGGTTAGCGCCACCATGCAAATGGTTGTTGCGGTTATTTTGGCTGTCAAAGAAAGGCTGGGAATAAAATTGAAAAACTTCATCGAAGGCACCCCCCGTATGCGGCAAAAAATGCCAATTGCTCAACGTTCTTAAAATTAAGACCGTAAAAGTAGGGGCAAACGCATAACTGGACGTTAACGCTAGGTAGTAACGTGGAGGATATCGCGCGGTGGTTGCTTAAGTGAACGGTTATGTTCTCGATAGTACGGATAGTTTTACCAACCAAAACAGGTATAAATCTTCCAACTCAACTCATGGTTGAACTGGAGGGATCACCAGCGTGAGAGGCCCGTCTCGCCTGCTGCATGGCTTTGCACCTGGGCTCTAGAAGAGGGGAACCCGGTGGCTTTAAGCGGGCTTCAGCGTATCGGGATCGATACTGCCCATCGCGCAAACGATCTTCCATTCCTCATCCTTCACCGGCTGTACGGAGAGCCGCATGGAGGTGACCAGGCTCATGTCGGCCAAGCTTTTGGTGGCTTTCACCTGCTTCAGGCTTACCGGGTTGGGCATATCGGCCAGAGCGCGGATATCAACGCATTCCCAGCGTTCATCATCCGTGGTGGAGTCCGAATGGATTTCAGCGCTGACCTCGGCAATGCCAACAATTTCAAGGCCTTCATTGGAGTGGTAGAAAAAAGCCCGGTCGCCCAGCTTCATCTCGCGCATAAAATTGCGAGCCTGATAGTTGCGGATACCGTCCCATTCTTCTCCAGCGTCGCCTTTGGCTTTTTGTTGCTCCCAGGACCATTTGAAGGGTTCAGATTTGAACAGCCAATAGCGCATCATATCGCTCCTTAAGCGGCGGTTTCAGGGTTGTTGAGCAGCCAGGACCAGGGGCGGATCTCGACGGTCTGGAACAGCCCAGCCTTGGCATAAGGGTCGTCATCGGCAAAGGCCTTGGCTGCTGCCATGTCCGCAGCGTTGATGATGACGAGCGAGCCGTTGGGTTTCTTATCGGCATCAAGAAATGGTCCAGCGCCCTTCAGATCGGCGCCCAAGCTTTTGAGATACTCAACATGCGCCGGACGGTTATCCATACGCACCTGAAGATGGTCTGGCTTGTCAGTGCAAATGATGGCGAAGAGCATAGGCGCGGTCCTTCAATGGTGATTTGGTCTGGTGTTGGTCTGCTTGGGCGGCGGACGGTCTGCATGAATTCCGCCGGAATTCCGCTCCTAGTCCGCTCAAATGAGGCCTCGTCTGCAGACCGTCCGCTTCTCGTCCGCTGCCAGTCTGCTTGATTTGCCAGAAAAAGATGGTCATTCTCGCGTCAACGGGCGGGTCATGAGGGCGTCAATTGCATCGTCGATCGACATATCATGCTCCACCACTTGGGCAACCGTTTCGGTGATGGGCATGTCAATGCCATTGGCTTTGCCCAATGCCAAAGCGGCAGCGGCGGTTTTGGCGCCTTCGGCCAGAGGTTGGCCAGAGGCTAAAAGATGAGCCGTCTTCTTTCCTTTGCCCAATTCGTATCCGAAACGAAAGTTTCTTGATCCGGCCGTCGAGCAGGTGAGCACCAAGTCGCCCAAACCCGACAGGCCAGCCAGTGTTTCTGATCGGGCGCCCTGTGAAATAGCTAGTCGGCTAAGCTCTGCGAAGCCGCGGGTGATGAGCGCTGCTTTGGCACTCTCCCCCAACCCTTTGCCTTCGACCACGCCTGCAGCGATCGCCAGAACATTTTTCAGGGCACCACCCAGTTGCACGCCAGTCAGGTCGTCGCTGGCATAGGGCCGGAAATGTTGCCCTTGGATCAAGGTGCACAGCCGGTCAGCCGCATCCAACGTCGGTGCGGCAAGGGTAACGGCTGTTGGAAGACCATGGGCCACATCATGCGCAAAGGACGGGCCAGACAAAACGGCAAGGTTTGGCTCCGATGCTTCCTCTCGCACGACATCGGTCAGACGTTTTTGGGTCTCACGTTCCAGGCCTTTGGCCGTAATCACCAGATCGTGGCCCTTATGGAGCTGCTGCTGGAGGTTACGGACCGCTTGCCGGGTCGCTTGAGTAGGCGTGGCCAGAATGATGACGGCGTGGGGTGCCTGTTGAACGGAGTCGCGCCAACCAGAGTCCCGCTCTAAGGAATGCGTTTGAAGACTCTCTGGAAAGCGGATAGATGGAAGAACCTCTTTGTTCTCCCTAAGACTTTGTAATGACTGTGCTTTCTTCTCTGATCGTGCAATCAGAGCTACGTCACGACCCATCCTTGACAGCATGACTGCAAGCGCTGTGCCCCAAGCACCGGCACCAACAACCGTATAGTTCACCGGTTCAGGGGTGTTCTCAGCCGTCATGCACGGGCACCTTTCTTGCCAGATCCAAGCTTTGGTGTTGCCTGTGCATCCAAGGGCCAACGTGGTCGCGCACTGGGTTCAAAGCGCGGCAAATGGGCCGCTTCACGTTCCAGTGCAGCCCAGGCGATCATTGCAGCATTGTCGGTGCAGTGGTGAGCGGGGGGTATCACCAAACGTCCCTGGCGGGCGCTAATCAGATCATCCAAAACCGCGCGAATGGCTTTGTTGGCCGCCACGCCACCGGCCGCCACAAGCACAGGTGGGCTTGTATAGCGATCGGAAAAGCGCGTGAGTGCCGATGCCATGCGATCTTTGATTGTTTCGCCTACGGAACGCTGAAAACTTGCGCACAGATCGGCAACGGTTTGATCACTCAACGGCGCGTGCTTCTCAGCTGTCAGGCGAAGCGCTGTTTTCAATCCGGCAAACGAGAAGTCACACCCTTGTTTGCCTTTCAGCGGCAGCGGCAGTTGGAAGCGGTCAGCATCACCAGACTCGGCCATGCGTTCGACCGCTGGTCCGCCAGGGAAACCCAACTCTAATAACTTTGCCGTCTTATCAAATGCCTCGCCCAAGGCATCATCCAGCGTTGTTCCCCAGCGCTCATATTGCCCGACGCCTTCGACACAGAGGATTTGCGTATGACCGCCGGATACCAGAAACAGCAGATAGGGAAACGGGACATGCTCACTGAGGCGAGGGGAAAGCGCATGACCCTCCAAATGGTTCACGGGGATGAACGGAACCCCAATGGCGCTTGCCATCGCACGACCGGTGACCAGGCCCACCAACACTCCGCCGATCAGCCCCGGTCCGGCGGTGGCGGCGATGCAATCAAGGTCCTGCGGTGAAAGTTTCGCCTCGTTCAATGTTGCGGTGATCAAGTGATCGAGATGATCCACATGAGCACGGGCAGCGATTTCTGGTACCACGCCGCCAAAGGGTGCGTGATCGTCGATCTGGCTGAGAACAGTCTCCGCCTCAATCACCGCGTGACCGTTGGCATCGCGGCGGACAATCGCCACGGCGGTTTCATCACAGCTGGTTTCAATACCGAGAGCGCGCATAAAGGGTCTTTGTGGAGGTTGGCATAGGCAGTTGATCGGTCTGGCGAACGATGGCCGGTTCGGTTATTGGCCTGGTGTGGGCCAGTATGGTGTGACGTGCGCCAGCCCATAGCATCGCACGCATCGTTTGACAGCCTCTCTGTTTGGAGCCCGTTCTTTGTCTCTACTTACCATCGGAACCCGCGGCAGCGCGTTGGCACTGGCTCAAGCCTATGAAACCCGCACGCGGCTGGTTGAGGCGCATGGGTGCGCACCGGATGACATTGTGGTGCAAGTGTTTTCAACCAAGGGCGATGAAATCCTGGATCAACCTCTGGCGGAGATTGGTGGCAAGGGCCTTTTCACCGAAGAGATTGAAGCGGCGCTTTCTGATGGTCGCATCGATATCGCGGTGCATTCGTCCAAAGACATGCCGACCGATCTGCCCGAAGGCTTGGCGCTGGACGTGTTTTTGCCGCGCGAAGATGCTCGTGATGTTTTCATTTCGCGCGATGGCGCAACGCTGGAAACGCTACCGCCCGGTAGCGTGGTCGGGACCGCCAGTTTACGGCGGGCAGCGCTGATGAAGCGCCTACGCCCTGACCTTCAAACCGAGTCGATTCGCGGCAATGTGCAAACCCGGCTGCAAAAGCTTGCCGATGGGGTGGTGGATGCCACGCTTCTGGCATTGGCAGGGCTTTCACGGCTGAAGCTTGAGCCAGACCATATGAGCATTTTGCCGCCTGCTGACTTTCCGCCGGCCTTGGCGCAGGGAGCTATTGGTATTGAAACCCGCAGCGATGACACACGTGTGCTTGATCTGCTTGCACCCATTCATCACGTCGACACCGGAGATGCTGTGGCGTGCGAGCGCGCGTTTTTGAAAGCGCTGGACGGATCCTGCAAAACACCCATCGCTGGCCATGCGACGGTGCATGGCGATGATATCATGCTCTCTGGTTTGGTGCTGACAGAAGACGGTACCCAACATCATTCCACTAACGTTAAGGGAAGTCGTGGTGACGGTGTGAGATTGGGTGCGGAGGCTGGCGCCGCATTGAAGGCCAAGGCTGGCCCGGGCTTTCTGCCCCACTGGGTCTAGGTTCCCAAGATGGCGCGGGTGCTCATCACACGGGCGCAGCCGCAAGCTGATGCTACTGCTGAACGCGTTGTGGCGCTGGGCTTTGACCCTCTTATCTTTCCTCTTACGCAAACGGTAGCCCTGGACGACGACGTACAAGCGCTTGGCGCGCTTGGCGATTGTGTCGACGGCATCATCGTGGCCACAAGCGCTCGTGCCGTCGACGTGCTCACAGCTGCCGGGCTTGGTGTTTGGGCTGGCAAGCAGCGTTGGGCTGTTGTCGGCAATCGGGCTGCTGATCAGTTGATGGGGTTGGGCGCAACGCTGGCGTTGCCACCAGCTCACGATGTGGCCAGCTTGATCGACGGTCTAAAGGGCTCTCACGAACCTCTCACCTATGTTGCGGGCCTTGATCGCAAACCAACACTTGAGGTGGCCTTTCCTGCCATGCGTGCGATCCCAGTTTACGAAGCCAGGGCGCTTGGTGGCTTCTCAGCTGAGGCGCGTCGTCAACTATCAGTGGAACCACCAGCCTTTGCATTGGTTTACTCAGGCCGGGGAGCGCTGTTGCTGTCGCAAGCCATTGAAGATGCCGCTTTACAGGCCGACATGAAACACATGCGCTGGCTTTGCCTATCAGAGGATGTGGCCGGCCAAGCGCCGCCCTATGCCACCGTGCATCTTGCAGACACGCCAACGCAAGACGCGCTTCTGCGCACGCTGACACAAACACATAGAGACTAAGCGTTCTCAAATTGGCGTCCGTCATATTTGCAACATGTGGACGGCGCAGATTTTTAACACCCTGTTCATCCCGCTGGATGACTAGGTTCTATCCAGTGGCTCCCTGCGTCCATTGGCTATGGCAAAAAGTGAGACGGGCGCGGGCAGGGCGTATAAGATCAAGGCATGCACTGTCAGCACGCGCTATGGCGTTGCCGAGACCGGTGTTGGAAAATCGCGGAGCGAAGAGTGGCAACAGGTTCAGGGGCAAAATCGGGGTCAACACGCAAACGCGCATCATCCAGTGGGCGGTCTGGTGGATCGGGTGCACGCAAGCGCACGACATCTAAGCCATTGATCATTGACGTGGAGGCGGACAAAGCGGCCAAAACCTCATCGGCTGAAACGGCTTCATCGGACACGACCCAAACAGCTTCAAGCGGACTGGATGAGGCAACCGCGCAGGCCGCCGGACTGTCCGCCGACCCTTCAACACCATCTGAGGGTAAAACGACCACGCCTGCCGCCGAAAATCCCGCCAACTCATCAGATGGGTCGGCATCCGATGATGATGCCGTCAAAGCGCCATCCAACGCTCCATCTGGCGGCCGTGAACCGAGCCCGTTTTTTCTTTTTGCCGCTGGCTTGATCGGCGCTCTGTTGGCGATGGTGCTGATGTTCCTGGCCTCGGTTGTTGGTCTCTTCAGCCTGTCAGACGGTCGCGTGGACGATCAGGCGGCCGCCTTAGCTGCGCTGGAAACACGCGTACGCGCCGTTGAAACACAAGCTGCTTCGCAGGACGTCGCTGCAGAAGCCTTTGACCCCGCTGTTCTGGAACCTTTGGAGAGCGACCTAGCTACCCTTCGCTCCCAACTTGATGCTGTTCTGCAGGCGCCTGTCAGCGATGGGGAGACACCGATCGATTTTGATGGAGCCCTGGGCGAGGCTTTGGCACCACTGGATGGTCGCCTGAGCACTGTCGAAGATCAGTTGCAATCAACCATTGCAGCCCTTTCGACCGCCGAGGACAGTGGATCGCCTGCTATCGTGACGGCTGATCCGGCTCTGGCCGCATCGGTTGATGCGCTAAGTTCGGCACTTGATGCGGTTCGCGGTGACCTTGAGGGCACGCAGGACCAATTGGCCGCGATGGCATCTGAGCAGACGACGGTTGCGCCAGAAACGGGCGCTCGACTTGACGCGTTGGACGGCTTGATCGCCAATGTGGGCGCGCAGCTTTCCGCCCTTGGCGACGAGTTTGCAGCGCTGTCTGCAGATGTTCAGACGGTGCGTGATACAGTCGATGTGCGTCTCGGTGCCCTGGCATCCGACATTACAGCGTTGGCCGAGGCGCCGGTGGCTCAAACGCCAGATCATCTGGCTCGGCTTGGCGTTGCGCTGAATGCGTTGGTCGCCGCCCGCGACAGCGGGCTAGATGTGGCCGCCCCGTTGGCGGCTGCGCACGCCGCTGCGTCCGTGGATGATGCACTGAGTGATGCGCTGGCCCCGGTTTCGGGCGGTCAGGTGTCGGGTGCGCTGGATGGTGGCTCATTGCTTGGTGCTTATGAGAGCGCCTATGACGCCATGCGCGCGGCGGCCCCAGAGAGCGAAGGTGGCGGTCTGCTAGGCGCTTTGGAAGATCGTGCGCGTCAGATGGTGACCATCCGCGCGCCCGAAGGGTCAGCTGTTTTAAGCAGCGGTAATAACCCCTTGGATCAGCTGGATGCGCTTGGGCAGCTGGTTGCCGATCAACGCTTTGGAGATGCTGTCACGCTTGCCACGCGCCTGCCTGCGGCAGTGCAACAGGCAAGTGGTGACCTGATTGGCACGTTGCACGCCCGAGTCGCGCTTGATGAGGCGATTGCGAACACCCGCCAAGCGTTGGTGCGTGCTTTGCAAGCGCCAGAGGCTGCTCCTCAAACCAGTGCAACACCGACCGACTCGTCCGGCACCAACAGCCAGTAAGTTAGGAGATATACCCCGTGCTACGCGTTATCCTCTTTCTAGCTCTGGTTCTGGCTTTTGCGTTCGGTTTTGCCTGGCTGGCCGATCGCCCCGGCACGGTGGCCATCGACTGGATGGGCTATCAGATCGAACTCTCAGCGATGCTCGCGATGGTTGGTCTGTTGGTGCTGATCATCGTGATTATGGCGGTCTGGTGGGTGCTGAAGGTGATCCTTCGTTCACCGCAGATCATGGGCGGCTATTTCTCCGCTCGTCGCCGTGACAAGGGCTACGAAGCCCTGTCGAGCGGTCTTATTGCTGCTGGTTCCGGCGACAGCCGTGCGGCCGAGCGCTATGCAGGCCAAGCCAAGAAGCTGGCTCCGGATGCGCCCCTGACCCGTGTTTTGAGCGCGTCGAGCGCTGACCTTTCTGGCGACGCTGACGCCAAGCGTCTTGCCTATCGGCAAATGCTGGATGATCCGAAAACGCAACTTCTGGGCCTGCGTGGCCTCTATGTTGATGCTGTTGGTGCCGAGGATGAAGAGGCCGCCCGCCACTACGCCAGTCAAGCTGCCGCGTTGGCCCCATCTTTGCCTTGGGCTGGTCAAGCGCAGTTCGAGGATCAAGTGCAGCGTGGTGATTGGCCCGCTGCCCGCGCCGCTTTGGAGCGCAACTTGCAGTCGCGCATTGTCACCAAAACCGAGCGCAACCGGCTGCGCGCGGTGCTTTTGACGGCTGAGGCCATTGATCGAGAAGAAGGCGAGCCGGAGTCCGCGCGGCCCCTGGCGCAAGAAGCGCACAAGCTGGCGCCCGACCTGGTGCCGGCTGCTGCCGTTGCTGGGCGTTTGCTGATCCGCGCTGGCAAAATGACCCAGGCAAGCAAGGTGATCGAAGCCACATGGCGCAAATCTCAGCACCCCGAGCTTGCCGAGGTTTATCTCTATGTGCGCCCCGGTGATGCGGTGGCCGACCGTGTGAAACGTGCGCGCAAGTTGGTGCAACTGTGTGCTCACGAGCTGGAAGGCGAGTTGGCGCTGGCGCGCGCGCTGATGGAGGCTGGCAAGCTTGATGAGGCGCGCCAAACGCTTGACCCGCACACTGGTCCTGAGGCGACGCAGCGCGTGTGCTTGCTGATGGCCGAAATCGAGGAAAAGCAGGGTGGCGACACAGCAGCTGTGCGTGGCTGGATGGCCCGAGCTTTGCGTGCCAAGCGGGATCCGGCCTGGGTAGCTGATGGTTACATCTCCTCAACCTGGGAGCCGGTTTCACCGCTCTCTGGCCGTGTCGATGCTTTTGAGTGGAAGGTGCCGGTGGAACGTTTCTCAGCCCATGAGCCGGTGGCGATCCCCGATGATGCGATGAACAATGATGGCCAGGTGATGCTGCCTGCGCGCCTGCCAGGTGTTGCTGCCGCAGTCGGCGCGGGTGGGGTGGCTGAGGCTTTGGACGATCAGGCCAAAGAAGAGGCTGAGGATGCTGAGCTGATTGTCGATGCGTCCCCCGAAGACGAGCCAGAGTCGGATGAGACTGCGCCTGCTGAGACAAAGGACACGGCGGTCGTTGAGGTGTCTCCCAGCGAACCGGACGATATCACTGCAACATCCGAGCCAGAGACCAAGGCTGATGATACCCCGATCATCGCCAATGATGACGGCCCTCCCGTGACTGAGTCCGAGAGCGCGGAGGCGCAGGACAGCGAGCCATCTCCGAAGGTCGATGAGGCAGCTGTGGACGCCGACTCTGCGGATGAAAGCTCGACCGTGACACCGTTGCCGGTTGCTGCTGATGATCCAGAAGCTGAAGAGAAAGCTGAGTTCAGCGGCCTGCCGGGTGGCCATGCGCCTGATGATCCAGGCACGCCGGATGAGAGCGAGGATGAGACACCAAGCGAACGGCGACGGTTCCGCTTGTTTTGATGGGCAAAGGCGTGTGCGCTCTTATGCAACGCGTCTTGCCAAACAGAGGTGATTGGGCTACCGGTCCGCTCCATTCGCGCAAGGGCTTGAACAGCCCTGCCGCAACGCCGCTTTAGCTCAGTTGGTAGAGCACATCATTCGTAATGATGGGGTCACGTGTTCGAGTCACGTAAGCGGCACCACAGTTGTTTTCTATGAAAACAACCGCGCCTGGCAGGCGTTTGCGAAGCAAATGCCGAGAGCGCACACTGCCCACCATTCTTGATTGCCTCCGTTCCTTCCGAACGACCGCATTCGCCTAAATAATCGCGTGACGCACTTTGGCGGAGACCCATTCGCTAAGGACCACGGTGGCCAGGATCAAAATCAAGATCATCGTCACCTGCGGCCAGGCGAGCACATTAAGCGAGGCTTGCAGTTTCAGGCCGATCCCGCCGGCGCCGACCAAACCGAGAATGGTGCTCTCGCGGATGTTGATGTCCCAGCGGAACACTGAAATGCCCCAGAAGGCGGGCATGATTTGCGGAACAATTGCGTAGTTGAGCGTTTGGGCTGAAGTTGCGCCTGTGGCCTGGACCGCTTCGATCTGTTTGGCGTCGGTCTCTTCGATGGCTTCATAGAGAAGCTTGCCGATGAAGCCGATGGAACGAAGGGCAATCGCGACGATACCGGCCAGAATTCCTGGACCGATGATCGCCACCAACAACAGCGCCCAGATCAGCGAGTTGATGGAGCGCGAGGCAACAATGATGAAAAGCGCGATGGGTCGCAGGATTTTCGTCGACGGTGATGTGTTGCGGGCGGCCAAAAACGCGACAGGTACGGCAAGAATCACACCGCCGATCGTGCCCAGTGTTGCGATGGTGAGTGTGTCCCACAAGGGCACCAGCAATTCAGGGACATAAGACAGGCGCGGTGGCATCATGCGCGCGCCGATATCAGCAGCTTGGCGCGGCGCGTCAGCGACGAAGGCCCAGATCGTGTTTTCTGTCATGATGCCCCAGCACCAGACAAACAGGGCAACAAGGGCCAACCAGCCGAACCACAGGGCCAAGCGTCCGCGCGGTGTGCGGTGGCGCCAGACTTGGCTGTAATGCGTGATCTCGCTCATTGCAGGAACTTTCGCAGGTAGCTGGAGCCGTATTCGGCCACCATGACAATGGCGATGATGACGAGCAGGATCGCGCCTGCGCTGTCATACTCGTAGCGATCGATGGCGGTGTTCAGCGTTGCGCCGATACCGCCTGCGCCCACAATGCCAATCACCGCGCTCTCACGGAAATTGATATCCAGTCGATAAAGTGACAGGCCAATGAGGCGCGGCATCACTTGCGGCTGTACGGCGTAATTGACCAGCTGCGACCAGGAGGCGCCGGTGGCACGAACAGCCTCGGCCTGGGTTTCATCAATCTCTTCAATATCATCGGCCAACAGCTTCGCGATGAAGCCAATGGTGGCGAAGGACAGCGTGAGGAAGCCTGCGAAAGGGCCGAACCCAAACATCGCCACGAGAAAAATCGCGATGATGATCTCTTGCAGCGCGCGGCTGACCGCAATGATTGATCGGCAGATGTAGTAGATCCATGCTGGCGCGAGGTTTCGGGCTGCGCCAATGCCGATGGGGACCGAGATGAGAACGCCGACGACCGTTGAGGTCAGCGTCATGGTGAGGCTTTCAATCAGCCCGCGATAGATGTCGTTCCAGCGACTGGTGAAATCGGGTTGCAAGAACCCCATGATGAAGCGCTGGCCACGTTCAAGCCCGATGGAAACGCGCGCCCAATCCACTTCCACTGAGCCCATGGCCACAACGAGATAGGCCAGAATGCCGATCTGAAGGATGAGGCGCCAGCGCCGATCTTTGACGATCTGCGGCGGGCGTCGCCATGTGGACGGATAGGTTGTCTGAGACGTCGCGGTCATCGGGCAAGCGCCGCCATGCGGTCACGGGCGTCAGCTTCAGCCTGCGTCTGCTCCTCATCACCCTTGCGCATGGCGTGCCAGTCTTCCGCACCGTAAATGGTGGTGAGCACATCATCGCTGAGCTCTTCCGGCGACCCATCGAAAACGATGCGCCCGGAATTGAGGCCAATGATGCGTTGCATGAACTGCTGGGCGAGCGGCACATCGTGAATGTTGACGATGGCTGGCAGACCGCGCTCCTCACAGATTTCGGTGAGAAGGCGCATGATCTGGCGAGAGGTTTTTGGGTCAAGGCTTGCGGTTGGCTCATCAACCAGCAGCAGTTCCGGCTCCTGGGCGAGCGCGCGTGCAATGCCGACGCGTTGACGCTGGCCACCTGACAGGGCGTCAGCACGCTTATCGGCCTGATGCATAAGGCCCACCCGATCAAGCAAGCGGTAGGCGTTTTGAATGTCTTGGGGTGGGTATTTGCGCAAAAAGCTGCGCCAGAAAGGCACGTAGCCCAAACGACCGGAGAGCACGTTCTCCATCACCGTCAGGCGTTCCACCAGCGCATACTCTTGAAAGATCATGCCGATGCGGCGTCTCTGATGACGCAGCTCGGTTTTGCCGAGTTTCACCAGATCAACATCGCCGAGCATGATCTTGCCGGCGGTGGGTTCAACCAAGCGGTTGATGCAGCGAATGAGCGTTGATTTGCCAGCGCCAGATGGGCCGATCAATCCGATGATCTGGCCCTTGGGCACATCAAGTGTGGCATCGCTAAGCGCGGCGTCGCCGGTTTTGTACGTCTTCGACAGACCTTCAAGATGCAGCATGCAACGCCCCTCACAAACGCTGAAATGGGCGGCATTGCGCCGCCCATTTTTGGTAGTATTCTAACGAAATCAGTTGCAGTCGTAGGTGACGCCGTTGGCTTCATCTATGGCGCGGATGACTGACCACTCGTTTTGGAAGGTGATCGGAATGAACTGCTCTTCGCCGTTGCGGTTAAACTCTTCGGCGAGTGGAGAGCCTTCCCAATCGTAGCTGAAGAAGGCTTCCTGGATGGTTTCCTGCAGTTCTGGCGTTAGATTGTGGGCAACGCCATAGCTTGTGGTTGGGAAGGTTTGCGACTGGTAGATCGAGACCAACTGGTCTTCGCTGACCACGTCACGGTCAATCATGCGCGCCAGCACCGAGTTGGCGATGGCTGCAGCTGGATAGTCCTGGTTGGCGACACCCAAAATGGAGCTGTCGTGAGCGCCGGAAAAGACGGGCGTGAAGTCATCACCAGCTGCCATGCCAAACTCTGATTGCAGGATGGCCGATGGGGCTTTGAAGCCTGAGTTGGAGGTTTCGGAGGTGAAGGCCAGCTCGCCACCGCGAATGTCTTCAATTTCGCTGATACCTGAGTCCGGGTAGGTCAGGATCTCCATTTCATAGCCAAACGAACCGTCATTGCCTGCCATCATAGCGAAGGGGCGATAGCCAGCGCAGGCCACGGCCAGCGGATTGGAACCGGTGTTGAAGCCAGCGATATGGAGGCGGCCAGCGCGCATCGCTTCGATCTGGGCAGCGTTTGACTGAACGGGGAAGAACTGAACGTTTTTGCCGGTTGCTTCTGCCACGTGATCCAAGAAGCCCTGCCAAACTTCAGCATAGACGGCTGGGTCTTCAACTGGGGTGTAAGCGAAGATCAGTGTGCCTGGATCGATCAGCTCTGATGGGTCGGTTGGGATGTCTGCGATCAGGTCGCCATCATTGTCGACATAGCGATCGCCAAGCATGAATTCGGCGTGTGCGGGCGCCACCAGCATAAGGGCAGCGAGTGCAGTGGTAATGGTGAGGGTTTTCATTGTGTTCTCCCTGGTTACGTTCCCGCAAAGCGGTATCCACGCTGCATGACACTTATGTGACAAACGGGTGGTGCCTCTACTGGCTTGTTCTCAAGCGCTTTTGTCGGCGCTGCTAAATGATCACCGCTTGGGGCGCACCGCAAGGCCATTGTGTCAGGTCTGTGGATGATGACAGGTTTTTTGTTCAGCCCACCGGATCAGATTCCGGCGTTGGCGCCGCCATTTTCCGCAAGGCGCGCTGATAGACCACACCGATGCCGAGAAGCACCGCGCCCAGCCCAATAAACGAGATCGCGCGCAAGATGCCATCAAGGTTGCTGAGGTCGAGAAGGAAGACTTTTAGAACCACCACAACCAACACCAAACCGGAGGCGGCCCGCAGTTTGAGATTGCGCCAATAGATCCCCGCCGCCAGCATCGCGATGCCGATCAGCAGCCAGACCACCGAATAGGTGTAGAGCTCCGCTTCCAGCACGGGTTCAAGGGTCAGGTTGTTGGGGCTGAAAACCTGGCGGATGGTGAGATTGATCCAGGCAAAGGCGAGAAGCGCTGTAAAACCAAGCGCCAGATTGATGTAGGCCCTGTGCTTCTTCTCCCAACCTTGACGCACGACCAGCGCAAACAGAAGCGCCGGAAGCGCGTAAGCGTAGCCGATAAGGTTGAAGAGCAGACTCTCCCCAACGCGGATGCTGCCGTAGCGTAGGCCGACAGGCCCAAGCAGAGGGTTGAAAAGCAGGAACAGCGACACGGCCCCTCCCAGAATACCGAGGCCGCTTAAGATATCGGCGCCGCGCGAAAGAACCGGCGATTTGCTGAGCGTATCAAGTCGCGTCAGACCCAGCGAGAAGGCCCCACCCACCATCACCAGTGTTGCGGCCGCTGCCAGCGCATCGGTGCGACCGAAGAAGCGGAAGAACGGATCGATGGCATGCAAGGCGAGCAGGGCAACGGTTATCACCGATGCGACAATGGCCGCCGCTTGCATCAGCTGCGCCCAGAGATCGTTTTTGGTGCGGGTCAGCACAACCGCCGAGGCGATGAAGCCAGCGGTCGGAATGCCGTAGCCCCAGAGAAGGATGTTGAAGACCGGCGGAGCCGAGATGAGCGCGGTGGGGTCGATGAAAGGTTCCCACATCAGCCGCGCGGCATAGGGCAGCACGGCCAAAACGGCGAAGGCGCGCAGCTCCACCAACGGGTAGCGGAGATAAGTGATCACTGTTGCGCCGGCGATCAGGCCAAGCGCGATGGTGAGCCCGGCTCCCTCCAATGCGACCGCGGCGGCAAAGGCGATCGCGACGAGTGAGCCGATCAGCGCGCTGGCGATCGATTGGTCACGGCCCGGGGCACCGTTTGCAATGCGGGCGTTCAAGAGGCTCGCCTGGATGTGGAACAGCACGAAGAGCACCAGCGCTGCACCGGTGAACTCGGCTGTGCTGAGGAACTGCGTGATCCGGCCATAGGCAATGAACAGCAAGAGCAAAGCGCTTGCCGCAGCTGTGGCCACCATGGGCGCACGGGCCGGTGAGCGCAGTGCCGCCCAGCTTGACCAGGCAAGCAGACCGGCCGACGCGATGGCGCCGATGCTCGCATAGGTCGGCACGCTGGCCAGTATTTCGATGGTGAGCAGGCTTGGGCTGAGCAACTGTTCAGCGGATGCCTCAGTCGCTGGAACACTCATGGTGAGATAGCGCGTGCAGGCCATCAGTGCTGGAACAAAGACCACATAGCGCATCGCTGGGTAGAGGTAGGCAATTGCCATCGGCACCGCGAAAAGCACCGCCATTTCGATCACTTGGATCGGCAAGTCCTGGCTTTCATGGAAGTGGAGCACGATGGGCAGAGTGAGCAGTGAAAGGACCGCGGTTGCTAGCCAATCAATGCCGCCCTCAGGATCCACAGATCGGTCATGGATTGAGAGCACAAAGGTTGAGAACGCCAAAGCAAAGGCGGCTGCCAAAAAGAGACTGACGATGACCGGTTCGCTGAAGGGCACTGCGACTTGGAACAGAACGGCGAAGGCGAACATCGCTCCGATGGCGCTGAGAGCCAGCCATAACCAGCCACGAATGCGAGCCACGGCGAGCGCTGCTGCTGAGACGGCCAGCACATAGATGGCCAGACCCAAAATGCTGTCGGTTTCTGTCGAGATCAGGAAGGGCACGGCGTAAGAGACGATCAGTCCCAACCCGCCAAGGGAGGGACCGTGCACGAGGGATAGCGCCATGACGCCCAGTGCCAGCACCGCCAGTGCCACGAAGGCGACCATTGGGCCGATCAGCTCATAAAGACCGTGTGCGGCGTAGACGGCAGCAAACATGATGAAGATGCCGACGCTGGTGAGGATGGCCGGGATGTTGGCGCGCTCAAAGCCTGGCAATGCGTATTGGTTGGGGCGACGACGGATCCATTCGCCAAGCGCTGCGACCAGTGCACCGAACGCAAAGCCAAGCGTGACACGAGCGGCCGGGCTGAGAACGGCGTTTTCGATGGCGTAGCGCACCAGAAAAAGCCCTCCAAAGGCGAGGGCCAAACCACCCACCCAGATGGTGATTTTCCCGCCAATGGTGCTTTCCGCATCCAGCGACTGTTTCTGCTCTGGCGCCTCTTGCACCGTCTGTGCTGCGTAGGCCCGTTGCGAGGCGTCTTCTGCCTCTTCAGGCAATTGTGGCGGCAAAGGCGGAGGTGCTGCGGATGTCTCCGTAACCTCTTCTGCCTCGGTGGGTTCAGGCGTCACCTGTTCCTTGTCAGCTTCGGTCTCGATTGAAGGCGTTGCGACGCTTGGCGTATCGGCCAGCCGCGCAGTCAGGTTCTTCACATCAAGCTGGAGGACGGCAACATCTTGCTGCAGGCGTTCGTGATTTCGGCGCAGTGTGCGCAGACCGAAAAAGGCGATGAAACCCAGTAGGGCACCAAGGATGACACCAACAACAAGGCCAATGCCGAGAATAACAACGGAATCCATAGAAACCCTTTAGCAGCAACGTGCGAGGCGACGGTTGGCCCTAGTTGATAGGCTCAACACGATCTGTGCGCTGTATCACACCCGGCGCTACCACGCTGGCGGTGACACCGCCATGGCCTCGAACAGCAGAATATCCACCGGTACCAAAAGCCTCTTCCATACGGCTGCACGGTGCGCAGGGGCCGGTGACTGCCAAGGTGGCCGTGCCGATTTGGATGGTTCGGCCTTTGAGCGCCAAAAGGTTGATGCCGGAGACAACCAGGTTGCGCCGAAGCAGGGCCGGATCGACAGGTGGCAATTCCAGGAGCGCACCGATCACCGCCAGATGTTCGTGCTGAATCAGCGTGATGGCGCGTTTGCCGGGGCGGCCATGATCGCCGACGAGACCGTCTTCGCTGACCTCGACCGTTTCCACCTCCTGCATTGCCTCACGGCGGGCTGGTCGCAAGCCGATCCACTCCACGCGCCCGTGTTTGGCGATGGTGTTGATCAGCTCTTTAAGAGATTCAGCCATTCAAGGAGACTTTTTGGGGTGTAAAAACGCCTGAGGCCGTTTGCATGTCCACCGTCACCGCTTCATCACCCAGCACGCGCACCCAAAAGGCCGCAACACCGCCAATCATGGGGATCGTTGAAGGGCCTTGCAGGATGGCTGGGCCGTCCACGGTGATGGCGATTTGATCCATCAAGAAGGGAAGGCGGTTGCCCGCTTGGTCACGGGCGGTCAGGCGGATCATCCGATCTTGATAGGCGTCTTGGGTGCGGATCAGCGGCGCGACATCGATTTCCAGCGCTGTGGGTACGGGATCCGCCACGAAGCGCCGCTCAATCACCGTCTGCCCACTTACCAACCCGGTGAACAACCCATCGCGCCAGCTCTGACCCCAGACAATGCGTTTGTCCTCAGGGATGTCGGTCGCCTCGATGATCACCGGCGGATGCGGCAGATGCGGGAAACGGCTGAAGGCCGGCAAGAAGGTCAGAGGCTCGTCGTGACCATAGTGGAAGGTGACCGCATCGCAGTTGGTGAGGATCACCAGCGGAAACACGCCGCCAACCTTGCGGTCACCGAAGGACCAGTGCGTGGCGGGCTCCAAAATCGGGCGCTCACTGGCCGAGAACCCCTGGCTGGCATAGGCCATGGCGGCGAACTTGGGTGCACGACCCATTGTCATCACGCCGTGGTAGCAGATGCGGTCGCCGGAGCCGAAGTCGGCATGGGTGTTGTAGTCCACCATGCACCAGCCGATGGAGCCTGCGATATGCGGGTCAGCGTGGGCGGCATCGAGCACTTCCAGATGGCGTAGCACATGCTCTTCCTGGCGTTCCTCGCCATCAAAGATCTTGGTCGGGTACATGTGCCCATTGTACTCGGTGACGAGGTAGGGAACGATCTCGGTGAGGCCGGTTACCTCGCGTTGGTCGCGCAAGGGTGTCCGTGGGCGGTTGATGCGCGATTGCAGAAATTCCGGCAGATGCTCTTCGCCGAGCACGAAATCGTTCATCGTGTAGACGTCTTCTAAGAGCTGGGAGTCGGTGATGCAGCGCACGCCGCCGGTTTGCCGGGTTGGGTCGAGCGCGCGCGCCATCGCGTTGGTTCGTTCGTAGAAGGCGTTGTCATCGGGTGACTCGTTAATGCGCACGCCCCAAAGCACTATCGAGGGATGGTTCCAGTCGCGGCGGATCATCGCCTCGACATTTTTCACGCTCTGATCTTTGAACGCCTCGCCGCCAATGTGTTGCCAGCCGGGTATCTCCTCAAAGACCAGGAGGCCAATCTCATCGCAGCGATCCAGAAACGCTTTCGACTGGGGATAGTGCGAGGTGCGCACCAGATTGCAGCCGAGCTCGAACTTCAGGACGTCTGCGTCCTGCGCTTGCGCTTCCGGCCCAAGCGCGTAGCCAACATGAGGGAAGCTTTGGTGGCGGTTCAGCCCCATGATTTTGAGCGGCTGTTCGTTCAAGAAAAAACCGTCGGGGCGGAACTCGGCTTTACGAATGCCAAGGCGTAGTGTCAGGCTGTCCTCACCGTCTTCGGCTTTGTAGGTCACCTGGTACGTGTGCAGCACCGGATTGTTGGGTGACCAGCGCTGAAATCCAGCACCGAGCACCAGTTCGGCTTCGCCTTCATCGCTGATCAGCGGGAAACCCACCGGATCACCTATGGGATCACCATGCTTGTCGAGCCGGTCCAAAAGAATGGCACCCGCCACCGGTTTGCCCTGCGGGTTGGAAAGCCAGACCTTCACCTTCGCGGTGATGGTGTCGGCCATTGGATCGAGGATCTCGATCTTCACATTCTCGATGGTGATCGCGGGGCGCACATCCAGCCAGACATCGCGATAAATACCGGCATAGGTGAGATAATCGATGCGCCCACCAAAGGGTGGGATATCGCTGTTTTCGGCGCCATCAATGGCGATGGTGATGAGGTTTTCGCCCTCGATCAGATGGTCGGTTAAGCGCGCTTCAAACGGCGTGTAGCCATCAGGGTGATCGGCAACAAGATGGCCGTTGACCCAGATCTTTGTGGCCGCCATTGCCCCTTCAAAGCAAAGCGCAACCTCCTGGCCTGCGAAGCGGTCCTCCCAGTGGAAAATCCGTTGGTAGGTGAAGGGCTTCTGGTGGGCGGTTTCATCACCATAGTTCCAAGGCAGGTCCACCGCATTGTGCGGCAGGCGCACGGTGCCTCCAGGTAAGGGCAACGTGATCCAGGCGGGATCAAACCCTTCGCGAAAAATCCACCCGGTGTTGAGCAGCGCGCGAGAGGTGCAAGACGCAGGGGGGGACGTCATGAAGGTGATCCTAAATGTGTTTATCGCTCTTGAAGCGCCAGCCTCAGGCCGAGTGCGCAGTAAATGCTGCCCACCACTTTGCCTTGCCAGCGCAGCACTGTCCTGTTGGTGCGTAGGAAGTTGCTGATCTTACCAGCGGCGAGGGCGAAAATCAGTGTGCTGAACAATCCCAGCGCCACCATGATCACGCCCAGGATTGCAAGCTGGCCGAGCACAAAGCCGTTTTCCGGTTTTACGAACTGCGGCAGGAACGCCAGGAAGAAGAGCGCGGTCTTCGGGTTCAGGACCTCTGCCAGAATGGCCTGACGAAAGGCCGCAGACGGCGACAAGGGCACAGTGGTTTGGCTGGTTGGATCAGGGGCTTTGGCAAAAAGAGCCCGCAGACCGAGATAGACCAGATAGGCCGCGCCCAGATATTTGATCAGGCTGAACAGAAAGGCTGAAGCCAAGATGATCGCCGATAGGCCGATCACGGCCAATGCTGTGTGAATGATGTCGCCAACCGCGATCCCAAGCCCGGTCGCCACGCCGACACGAGTGCCCGATGTGGTCGCCCGGGCAACCGTGAGCACGGTGGCTGGACCTGGAATAAACACAAAACCCAAAACGATCAGAATGTAAGTAATCAACGTTGTTTGATCGATCATGGGCTCGCCTTTCGTTCTGCAGGGAGGTCAGCGCGCGCGCAAACCATCTGCGGAGAACAGAAACGCTTTTTCGGGCGGAATGCCAATCTGAAATTCAGTGCCATGACGGGCATTGCGGCCTTCATTGGTTTCGATGGTCAGCGACTTACCTTGGGTTGAGCCAGCATAGATGTAGCTGTCGGACCCCAAATGCTCGGCGACATCCACTTTCAGCGTCAGCATGGCGCCATCGCTCACCGACATATGTTCAGGGCGAATACCGAGCTGGCAGGCATCGCCGACTGAAAGGCTGTCACCCGCGACTGGCAGTGTAATGGTGGTATCGTTTTGCTTAGTGAGCTTCACCGTCACGCCGCCGTCTTTGCCGGTCACTTCAGCATCCAGAAAATTCATACGCGGTGAGCCGATAAAGCCGGCCACAAAAGCGTTGTCGGGATCATCGTAAAGGTGTAGTGGCGCGCCAACCTGCTCAATATTGCCGCCGCGCAGCACAACGATCTTGTCGGCCAGGGTCATGGCTTCCGTTTGATCGTGCGTCACATAAATCATGGTGGAGCCTGAAAGCTCGTTGTGCAGGCGGGAAATCTCGACCCGCATCGCCACGCGAAGCTCAGCATCCAGGTTGGAAAGCGGCTCATCGAACAGAAACACATCAGGGTTGCGAACGATGGCACGCCCGATTGCAACACGCTGGCGCTGACCACCGGAAAGGGCGGCAGGCTTGCGCTTCAGCAGCGCATCAAGCTGAAGAATGTCGGCCGCATTCTTCACCGCCTTGTCGATCTCCGCTTTCGGATGGCCATTCATGCGCAAGCCGAATGACATGTTCTCCTCCACCGTCATGTGCGGATAGAGCGCGTAGGTCTGGAACACCATCGCCACGCCGCGTTCGGCTGGGTCCACATCGTTAACTTGGCGATCGCCGATGGAGACATCGCCGCCGGTGATCTCTTCAAGACCGGCGATCATTCGCAAAAGTGTGGACTTACCGCAGCCGGATGGGCCAACGAAAACAACGAACTCGCCATCCTCAATGTCCAGATCCACGCCATGGATCACGTCCACCGGACCGTAGCTTTTCTTGACGTCGCGAAGGGTTAGTCCAGCCATTTGTGTCGTCCTTACGTTAGAGTCGGGGCCATGCGCATGGTGGCGTCCGCGGCGATGATGCGCGCGGCCTCCTTCAGCGTTGGGGCCAGGTCTTCTAGGGTCTTAATGTCGTTGACGGAGCCAGGGTTGGTGGCAGACAAGCCGCCAAACAAAGCGCCATCGGTGGAAAGAATGGGCACGGCAATGCAGACGATGCCGGGTTCATGCTCTTCTCGGTCATAGGCATGGCCACGCTGGCGGATGGCTTCCAGTTCATCCAGCAAAGCTTGACGGCTTGTGAGCGTGGTTGGCGTGAAGCGAGCCAGTGTTTGGCGGTGCAGACAGTCTTCCAGTGCATCGTCCGGCAAATAGGCCATCATCGCCTTGCCAACGCCGGTGCAATAGGCCGGTCCCACCTTGCCGGGCCGTGAAAACATCGCCAGCCCACGATTGCCGATGCGTTTGTCGAGATAGAGCACCTGGCCATTGTCCAGCTGCGCCAGGTGAATGGTCTTGCCAAGCTCCGCGTGTAGACTGTCGAGTACAGGACGCGCGGCATCCGAGAGCGAACCATGAGCCCATGCGGCGTGAGCGAGGCGGATCAACCGTGGGCCAAGCTGGTAGCTGCCATTGCTCTCATTGTGGGTGAGCATGCGCTCGTCCACCAAGCTCTTCAGCATCCGGTGAAGCGTGGCCTTGGGAAAGGGTAGGCGTTCTTTGAGTTCGGAGAAGCGTAAGGGCTGCTCGGCCTCTGCAAACGCATCAAGCAGCATCAAAGACTTGGTCACCGGCCCATCGCCAGGTGTGCGGACGGGATCGCTGCCAGAAGCGGACGAGGCGGCGGGATTGGAGGCGCGTGCAAGGGCCGCGCGCGCATCGTCTATCGGCGCGTTGGTCGGCTCTACCGTCCCTGCTGACGGTCCACTGGGTGCCGCATTGGGCACCGCGCTGGAAGGCTCCAGGCGTGGCATCGTGTTTCGCTCCCCTATCAGGCTGGAAGACCAGCCTTTGGCACCCTGACCTCATTGATCGGGTCACGCATGTTTGCGGTTTGGCGCCTTGACAGACGGTAGGCAAAGATGCGTAACATTTCAACCACCAAAACAAAGTTCCATTGAATGAGACTCATCTGAGTTCAAAAAATGGGTTTGTGACGGTGCAACCAATCGCGTTCGCGCCCGATCTTTCAAAGGTCAGGCGACAAGCCGCAAAAGGCGTGAACGTATGGGAGAAACACAGCGGACACGCCCTTTTGGTGGTTGCACCCACCAACGGTCCGCATGGGAGGACTAGAATGAACCGCACCCTCAAAGCATCCGTGCTTGGGTTGGCTGGCCTTGGCCTGCTGACATCGACTGCGCTTGCCGAACTGTCCGGCGACCTGCGCATCATTTCCGATATGTCCAACCCCGCGCCGCGCGCGGTGATGGAAAGCCTTGCCGCTGAGTTCGGCGAGATGCACCCAGACCTCAACATTGAGTTGGAAATCGTTGATCGCGAAGCCTGGAAAACCCAGATTCGTAACGCGCTTTCGGCCAATCCACCCGACGTGATCAACTGGTACGCTGCCAATCGCATGGCGCCGTATGTCGATGCTGGTCTGTTCGAAGACATCACCGATATGTGGGATGATGGTTCGCTGCCAGGGCTCGATGCCGTTCGTGGCGCGATGACGCTCAATGATCGCCAGTGGGGCGTGCCCTACACCTACTATCAGTGGGGTGTTTACTACCGCGAAGACATCTTCAACGAGCTTGGCCTCTCAGAGCCGGCAACGTTTGAAGAAGAGATCGCCAACTGCCAAGTGATCCTGGATTCAGGGCGCAAATGCTACGCCATCGGCACCAAGTTCCTTTGGACCGCAGGCGGCTGGTTCGATTATCTGAACATGCGCACCAACGGCTTTGACCATCACATGCAGCTTGCGCGTGGTGAACTGTCCTGGACTGAAGATGAAGGTGTGCGTGAAACCTTCGCCAATTGGCGTCGTCTGATCGACATGGGCGCGTTTATCGATGACCACCAGTCCTACAGCTGGCAGGAAGCGCTGACCTTCTTCACCGATGGTGAAGCGACAGCCTATCTGATGGGCAACTTCGCTGTTGCGCCAATGCGTGATGCCGGTCTTGGCGATGATCAGATCGACTTCTACCAGTTCCCGATCATCACCGAAGGTTTGGCTCAGGGTGAAGATGCTCCAACGGACACCTTCCACATTCCCTCAGGCGCAGAGAACAAAGAAGCAGCGCGTGCGTTTCTTCAGTTCGTGACCTCCGCTGATGTGCAGACACGCATCAACAATGGCGAAAATCTTGGCCAGCTGCCTGTGAACGCCAATTCCAGCGTTGATGCTGATGAGTTCCTGGAGCAGGGCTTTGAGATGCTGTCGGGCAATGCCCAAGGCGGCGTCGCACAGTTCTTCGACCGCGACTTCCCCGCTGAGATGGCCTCGGTCGGCATGGAAGGCTTGCAGGAGTTCATGGTGTTTCCAGACAATCTGGACGACATCCTTGAGCGCCTAGAGGATGCGCGCGGGCGCATCTACGAATAATCCAAAAGCTTCGCCCCGCCCTGAGCAATCAGGGCGGGGTTTTTGCCACACGCTCTCATTCTCAAACTGATGGGCCTTCGCTGGGTACGGTCGGTTTTGGCATGAGGTGATTTCCGCAAGGGGGACGACCAATGGCAACTGCAAGCGCCGCCGCGCCGACCGCTCGGCCACAGCGCAGCTGGTACAAGCGCAATGAGATTGCTGCGACGCCGTGGCTGTTTCTCATCCCGGGCATTCTGTTCTTTTCCGTTTATGTGATCATTCCGATCTTCCAGTCGGTGTGGATCAGCTTTCATGAGTGGGACGGTCTGGGTGAAATGACCTGGGTCGGCACGGCGAACTATGAGCGGCTGCTGACCGATGATCGCAAGTTTGACGTGTCCTTCTGGAACAATGTGCGCTGGTTGTTCCTGTATTTGCTGGCCATTCCGGCGGGCCTGTTCATCGCCTTGTTCTTGAACCAAACGGTGCGGGGTATTCGGCTCTATAAGTCGATGTTCTTCTTTCCCTTCGTCATCAGTCAGGTGGTTGTGGGCCTGGTGTTTTCCTGGTTCTACCTGCCGCGCGAAGGCCTGTTGAACGCCATTTTGACCTTCTTCGGCATGGAGCCGGTGAACATTTTGGGCGATCCTGCGCTGGCCACCTATGGCATCATCGCCGCTGGGCTTTGGCCGCAAACGGCTTATTGCATGATCCTCTATCTGACAGGCCTTAATGCGGTGAACCCCGAGCAGATCGAGGCCGGTCGGTTGGATGGCGCGAAGGGACTTAAGATGCTCTGGTACGTCGTGTTGCCTCAGCTGAAGCCAGCCACCTTTATCGCCTTCGTGGTGACGATTATTGGCGCACTGCGTTCCTTCGATCTTATCTCGGTGATGACGAATGGCGGGCCATTCGGTTCCACCCGCGTTCTGAGCTTCTACATGTTTGAAGAATCGCTCTCAGAGTTCGGCTTCCGCATGGGCTATGGCGCAGCCATTGCCGTGGTGCTGTTCTTCCTGATGCTCTTCTTCATCGTCTACTTCCTCTATTCCATGTGGCGCGACGAGAAGGGGGCGCGGTAATGTTTCCCAAACCGATAGAAAAATCCTCCCGCGCGACGCAGATCGGCTACCAGGCCTTCTTGCCTCTGGTGCTCATCCTTTGGCTGTTGCCGCTGATCGCAGTGGCTGTGTTCTCGGTGAAGCCGGATGCTGATTTCACCAACGGCAACTATTGGGGGCTGCCCTCCAGCTTCGAATTCTTCACCAACTATGGCCGCGTGTTCTTTGAATCTGACATGCCGCGCTACATGCTGAACTCGTTCCTGATCACTGTTCCAACAGTGATTGGTGCCATCGCATTGTCTTCGCTGACAGGGTTTGCGCTGGGCGTTTACAAGTTCAATGGCAACCTTTTGATCTTCTTCATGTTCATTGCCGGCAATTTCGTGCCGTTCCAGATCCTGATGGTGCCAGTGCGCGATCTCACCGTGTCGATGAACCTTTACGACACCAAGACCGGGTTGATCCTTTTTCACATCGCGTTCCAGACTGGGTTCTGCACATTGTTTATGCGCAACTTTATTCGCCAGCTGCCCTTTGAGTTGGTGGAGGCTGCGAGGGTTGAAGGTGTCGCCGAATGGCGCATTTTCTGGTACGTCGTTCTGCCCCTCATGAAGCCAGCCTTGGCCGCCTTGGCGGTGTTGATCTTCACCTTCATCTGGAATGATTATTTCTGGGCGGTCGTGTTGACCCAGGGACCGGATGCACAGCCGGTTACGGCGGGTATCACCAGCTTCAACTCACAGTTCCGTGCCGCCTATCATCTGATGAGTGCCGGTTCGATTGTCGCTGCTCTGCCACCAGTCCTGATGTTTTTCCTCATGCAGAAGCACTTCATCGCAGGCCTGACACTGGGTGCCGTAAAATGATTGGTGCCACTAAGTAATCGGAGTGATGAGTTGATACGAAGCTGGCGTCTGGATGACGGTCGCCAGTCTCTTGTCCTTGCAGCCGACCGTGATCGGTTGCCAGAGGTCGTCTATTGGGGCGCACCTCTGCCTGCGGATGAGGAACTGGACCTTTTGCACGCTGCCAATGGATTGGATGTTACGGGGGGCATGCTGGATGCCAACCCTGATCTTTCCATTTGCCCCGAAGCGACGCGCAGTTTTCCCGGTCAGCCGGGGATGATTCTGCGTGATGGCGATGGGACACCATTGCTACCGAAATTTTGCTTCAAACATGCTGAGCAATGCGATGATGCGCTGGCGCTGGTTTATGAAGATACCACCAGCCTGCTGACCTACATTGCGCGGTTCACCATCAATCCGCGCACCCATATCATCACCACGTCAGCCCGTCTTGAAGCAGCCAAACCGGTTCATTTGCATTGGTTAGCCGCGCCGGTTTTACCGGGATCGCAGCAAAGCGATGAGATGATTGATTTTGCTGGGCGTTGGTGTGGCGAGTTCCAGATGAACACGACCGCTTGGTCGCCAGGCATGCGCTACCGTGAAAACCGTACCGGACGCACAGGCCATGAGCATTTTCCGGGCCTCATTCTGCCCGAGCGTGGGGCCACCAACACGCAGGGCCATGCCTATGCTTTTCACTATGGCTGGTCAGGTGGGCACCGGATGGTTGCTGAAGAATTGCCCGACGGACGGCGGCAAATTCAGTTCGGTCATGCCGCACGCATGGAACATGATGCTGACACCGCTTTTGAGACGGCGCCGCTCTACATAACCTATTCACGCGACGGCCTGAATGGCTGCGCGGTGGCGTTTCAGCGACACCTGCGCGATGAGATCGTGACGTGGCCCAAAAAAGAGGGCATGCCCGATCGCCCGCGGCCTGTTCACTACAATTGCTGGGAAGCGGTCTACTTCAATCACAAACTGCCGGTTCTCAAAGAGATTGCCGACCGGGCTGCCGCGTTGGGGGCGGAGCGCTTTGTTCTGGATGATGGCTGGTTTGGCCAGCGCGATGATGACACCACGTCCCTGTCGGATTGGGAGGTGGATCCGCGCAAATATCCCGACGGACTTGGTCCCCTGATCGACCATGTTCATGGGCTCGATATGTCGTTTGGCATCTGGTTTGAGCCGGAGATGATCAACCCCGAGAGTGATCTGCACCGGGCGCATCCAGAATGGGCGCTCGGATCAGAGGATCAAACGTTGGGACGCCAGCAAAAGGCGCTCAACATGGCGCTTGGGGAAGTGCGCGATTTTATCTACGAGCGCATGGCGGCGATCCTTTCCAAATATCCCATCGACTACATCAAATGGGACCACAACCGCGTGTTGCCCATGCCTGACGCTGCGCAAACGCGAGGCTCCTATGCGCTGATCGACCGGTTGCGGGCTGCTTTTCCCGATGTCGAGATTGAGAGCTGCGCCTCAGGTGGTGGCCGCATCGATTTTGGGATCTTGAGCCGTACCCAGCGTGTTTGGCTCTCTGACAGCAACGACGCGCTGGAGCGACTGAAGATGCAGCACAATGCGGCGCTGTTCCTGCCGCTTGCTGTGACCGGATCGCATGTTGGTCCGCGGCACTGTCACACCTCCGGCCGTGTTCTCGATATTGCGTTCCGCGCTTGGGTGGCGGCGCAGCGGCACATGGGGTTTGAGATGGACCCACGTGAGCTGACCGACGAGGAGGTGAAGGTCCTTCGAGAGGTCACCACATGGTGGAAGCAGAATCGGGCTTGGATGACGCGCGCGGATATCTTGCGCCTAGACAGCCCGGACCCTACAGTGCTCGCTGAGCAGCAATTGGCCGAAGATGGCAGTCGGTTCGTTGCTTTCGTTGGTAAAGCGACCACCAGTGCGCAAATCGCACCGCGTCCGTTGCGGCTCACACGCCTTGATCCAGAGGCCCGCTACGAGGTCACTCTTATCAACCGCCACACAGCCCCCGTGCTCTCGCGTGGAATGCCGGCGTTGAAAGATGGGCCAATCGTGGTATCGGGCAGTTATCTTTTGCATCATGGTCTGACACTGCCCTGGTCCTATCCGGAAACCATGTGGGTGATTGAGGGGCGCAAGCTGTCATGAGGTTTGTTGTTGCGCACTGTCGAGCCGCAGAGATGCGCTTAAGATTTTTGTCGGCATGTCCGACCCACTTTTCAACAACGGGAGTCCGATGATGGACCTCATTGCCAACTATTCTGATCTCAAGGACGCCAGCGTCTTCATCACCGGCGGCGGCTCGGGCATTGGCGCATCGCTGACCGAGGGCTTTTTGATGCAGGGGGCGAAGGTTGCGTTCGTCCAACGGTCTGATGCGTCAGCCTTTGCTGACGAAATGGCGGAGAAACACGGCAACCGCCCGCACTACATGCAATGCGACATCACCGATCTTGATCGCCTGAAAGCGTGCATTGATGAGGGTGCCGAGCGCCATGGCGGGCTCAATGTTCTGGTCAACAATGCCGCCAACGACAAGCGTCACAACACGCTGGAGGTTGACGAAGACTTTTTCGATTGGGCGGTGGCGATCAATCTCAAAGCCTATTTCTTTGCTTGCAAGGCGGCGGTGCCTCTGCTGCGACAGGCTGGTGGTGGGGCCATCGTCAATTTCTCCTCCATCAGCTACATGATCGGCGCTGCTGGTATGCCGATCTACACCAGCTCCAATGCTGGCATCACCTCCATGTCCCACACGATGGCGCGTGAGTTTGGGCCTGACAATATCCGTGTGAACGCTCTCGCTCCCGGCTGGGTGATGACTCAGAAACAGCGTGATCTGTGGGTGACGCCTGAGAATCTGGCCGAGCATCTCGATCGACAGTGCTTGCAAGAGGAGTTGGTGCCGGAAGACATTGTTGGCGGCACCTTGTTTCTCGCCTCCAATGCAAGTCGCATGATGACCGGTCAATGCATGGTGATTGATGGCGGTGTGGTGGTTCCCGCTTGATGGATGAGGCCGTACGCCCGCACTGGATTGCCGTGGATTGGGGAACAACCCATTTGCGCGCCTATGCCATGGACGGCCAAGGCGGGGTGTTGGCACGTGGTCATGGCCTTGGCATGGGTGCCTTGTCCGCCGGAGACGCGGGTGCGTCACGACAAGCAAATTTTGAAGCAGCCCTGTTAGGTGCTGTGGAGCCCTGGCTCTCTGATCGGCCTGTTGCCCTGATAATGTGCGGGATGGTGGGCTCGCGCCAAGGGTGGTGTGAAGCGGGCTATCTTCCTGTTCCACAAAGCCTTTTTAACCTTTGCGAGGCGCTGGCGGAGGTGCCAGCAAAGGATCAACGGCTCACGCCCTTCATTGTCCCTGGCATCAGCCAGACCGATCCGTATGACGTGATGCGCGGTGAAGAGACGCAATTGGCGGGCTATGTTTCACAGGCGTCCGGTGCGAACAGCACCGTATCCGGTCGGGTGTGCTTGCCAGGCACCCATGCCAAATGGGCGCGGGTTGAAAGCGGTGCGGTGATCCATTTTTCCACCGCGATGACCGGAGAGCTTTTTGATCTCATAACCGAGCACTCCATTTTGGCGCATTCGGTGAGCGATGATGCACTGGATTCCGAAGCGTTTCGTGATTCCGTACTGGCCGCCTATCATGATCCAGCGTGCTTGACCGAAGCGCTGTTCTCCGTGCGTGCAGAGGGCTTGCTTGCTGGAGAAGATGGAGTGCGAGCGCGCGGCCGGGTTTCTGGCTTGTTGGTGGGCGCTGAGCTTGCTGGCGCAAAGCTTGAACCCGGTGAACCGGTGACCTTGATTGGCGCACCAAAGCTATGCGTCGCCTACAGTGAGGCTCTGGCCGCACTGGGACTGGATGCGGCGCTGCTTGATGGTGAAGCCATGGTTTTGCGCGGTTTGAGCGATATCCATGCGCAACTGGTCGAACGGCGAGCGATTTCAGCGTGATCCTTGCCGTCAGGCGGGGAGCAACCAAACGAGGTGACATGTGAGTGTGGGAGCACGGCCCTTGGTGGCCATTTTGCGTGGTGTGACGCCCAACGAGGTGGGCGACATTGGTGAGGCGTTGTTCCAGGCTGGGATCACCTGGATTGAGGTGCCGCTGAACTCACCCGACCCATTGCAATCGATCATCCGCTTGGTTGCCAAGCTTGGGGATCGCGCGGTTATCGGCGCTGGTACAGTGCTTACCCAGCAGCAGGTCGAAGAGGTCGCTGCGACGGGCGCACGGCTGATCGTGTCGCCCAATATGAACCAGGATGTGATCCGCCTTACCAAAGCCAAGGGCATGATTTCGTTGCCGGGTGTTTTCACGGCCACCGAGTGTTTTGCGGCACTCGATGCCGGGGCAGATGGGCTGAAGTTCTTTCCTGGCGATTTGATCGGTCCGGTCGGGCTGAAGGCACTCAAAGCCGTGTTGCCAACAACCGCGACGACGTATGCCGTGGGCGGTGTGAGCGCTGCGAATGTGCCCGATTGGTTGGCTGCTGGCGCCCATGGATTTGGTCTTGGATCGTCGCTTTATAAGCCTGGCGATAGCGCGCAGGATGTTGCGGAGAAGGCAAAAGCGATTGTTGCTGCCTTTGATGCAGGTGCTTCATGACCTTTACGTCAGTGGAAGCTAAGCTGTTTGACGCCACCCGCTGCGAGTTGGGCGAGGGCCCACTTTGGCACCCAGAGCGCAAAGCTTTGTTCTGGTTTGATGTTCTTGGCCAGAAGCTCTTCATGCGCTCGCAGACCGTGTTTCGCCAATGGCTGTTTCCGGAGATTGTCTCCGCCGCGGGTTGGGTTGATCGCGACACCTTGTTGATCGGGGGTGAAACGGCGTTTTGGCGGTTTGATATCGAAACCGGCACACACGTGAAACACCTGCCCTTGGATGCGGACAATCCCACCACCCGCTCCAATGATGGTCGCGTCGATCCGTGGGGTGGGTTTTGGATCGGCACGATGGGCAAGGGTGCGGAGAAGGGCGCTGGCGGTATCCACCGCTTCTATCGCGGTCAAGTGACGACGCTGTTCCCCTCAATCACCATTCCCAATGCGATCGCGTTTGCGCCGGACAATAGCTTTGCCAGTTTTGCTGACACCGTGACCGGCCAGGTGATGCGCGTTGCGCTGGATGCCACCACCGGTGCGCCCGTTGGCCAACCGGAGGTGTTTCTTGATTTAACGTCTGAGGGGCGTAACCCTGATGGCGCTGTCTTCGATGCCGATGGCCGGCTCTGGCTGGCCGAGTGGGGATCATCACGTGTGGCGTGCTACGCGCCAGATGGATCGGTGCTTTGCGGGGTCACCGCGCCGACGCCGCACACATCATGCCCTGCTTTTGGCGGTGAAGACCTGCAGAGGCTGTTTATCACCACCGCGCAGGAGCATCTGGATGCCTCCGACCCTGGCTTTGCCCAGGCAGGACAAACGTTTGGCGCACCTGTCCAGGCAACAGGCCAGCGCGAGCATCAGGTTACACTTTAGACATCTTTCTTGCTTCGCGGCGCACACACCCTATTCTCCAACCACCTTGTTGAAGCGAAAGCCGTCTCCATGCTCGACCGCCTTAAAGCCCTATTTGCCGACCCAGAACCCAGCGGTGATACCTCTGCCGCCTTTGCGCCGGACGATGCGCGGGTCGCTGTCGCTGCGCTCCTGGTGCATATGATCCGCATTGACGGGGTGGTGACGGAGGATGAAACCGCCACCATTCGCACCGCACTCGACACCCAATTCGGCCTTTCCGGCGATGATCTGGACGAGGTGATGGCGGAGGCGCAGCGGCGTGATGATGAGGCGGTTGATCTCTACAGCTTCACCTCAACCTTGAAGGTCAAGCTGTCCGAAGAAGAGCGTATTGAGGTGATTGAACTTCTCTGGCGAGCTGTGTTTGCCGATGGCGTCGTCAATGAGTTGGAAGACAATATGGTTTGGCGGACTGCCGAGCTTCTGGGTGTTTCAAGCCGTGATCGCATGATCTTGCGCAAGCGCGTGGCGGGCGAAGCGGCCTCTTAGCCCCAACACCAAGCCCTATTGCCCGACACTTCACGATTTTGTGGCATTTTACGCCCGGATTTGCACATGCCGTCGCTGGACATTGGGGAGCAGCGCAGGTTTGGTGTGGAGCATCATCGCTCGTGGTCTTGTGCCGCGCCAACCGGTTTTTCTTGCTGAAAACGCTTCATGTCCGCTGATCGTCCCATTCTCATTGTTTTGCACCAGGAGCATTCCACGCCTGGCCGTGTGGGCATGAAGCTGCGTGAGCGTGGTTACACACTTGATATCAGGCGACCGCCGCTTGGATGCGCTTTGCCCGAAACGCTGGAGCATCATGCAGGGGCAATCATGTTTGGCGGACCCATGTCGGCCTATGATGACGAGCCGTTTTTGAAAACGGAAACCGATTGGATCGGTGTGCCACTGCGCGAGGAAAAGCCGTTTCTTGGACTTTGCCTGGGCGCGCAGCTGATGGCCAAGCATCTGGGCGCAGAGGTGAAGCCAGACCCTGATGGTCAGGTGGAGGTGGGCTATTACCCTATCTCTGCGACCCCTGAAGGCGAGGCGCTGATCCATTGGCCACAGATGGTCTACCAATGGCATCAGGATGGGTTTGCACTGCCACCAGGTGCCATCCGGTTGGCGGGTGCAGATGGGCCCTTTCCTGAGCAAGCGTTTCAGGTGGGACCTGCAGCATTTGGCCTCCAGTTTCATCCTGAACTGACCTTCGCCATGACCTATCGTTGGACCGTTAAGGGTGCCCATCGCATGGCCGCACCCGGTGCGCAGCCACGCAAAGCGCATATTGAGGGGCGCCTGCGCTACGATGCTGCTGTCGATGCCTGGTTGGATACGTTCTTGGACATGTGGCTCGCATCTGGTGACACAAAGACACAAAAAAACCCGGCAGCCATAGCTGCCGAGTAAGTGTTTTGCGCACCGCACTCCGTCGCACGTGACGGTCGCTTAGGTGCTTATCTCAAGGCGTTTTGTTCTTTTGGAACAAACACTTAAGCGCGGGATGCTACTCAGAATCTGCAGGCACAGCGTTCAGCTGGCCATAGCGTTCTTCGCCGATGGTTTCGAGAAGTTGAAGCTGCGTTTCCAGGAAGTCGATATGACCTTCTTCGTCGTTCAAAAGGTCCTCAAACAGCTTCTTGGAAACATAATCGCCCTCTTCATCGCAGATATCGTACGATTTGGAGTAGGCCGCGCGGGCGTCATACTCACCGGCCAGGTCGGCTTCGAGCACTTCTTTGATGGTCTGACCAATGCGCAATGGCGCAACGGTTTGCATGTTGGGGTGACCTTCAAGGAAAAGGATGCGCTCCACCAGCTTGTCGGCATGCTCCATCTCTTCAATGGACTCAGCACGCTCTTTGGCGGCCAGTTTCGCATAGCCCCAGTCATCGAGCAGGCGGTAGTGTAGCCAGTATTGGTTGATGGCGCCAAGCTCCAAAAACAGAGCTTCGTTGAGGCGTTCGATGACTTTTTCTGAGCCCTTCATGGGAGCTTTCCTTTGATTTTTCGCTGTCTCGCATAACCGAGCTGGCGTGGTCGCAATATGTGGCGGGAGTGCCGCTTGTCCGGGCGTTTGACTGTGCTTTCCAACACCGCATCTCTACGAGCAGAGGTGTGTCTTGGATCGCTAGTTTGGAACATTTCTAATGTTTGTACGCAAAAGTCAATAGGCGTACAAAAGCAGGCGCTGACCATGATCAGCGCCTTATCACATTGATTTAAAGCTATTTTTTTGATTCTAGTGGGAGTTTGTGCCTGAAATCACCAAGCTTTCACCCTCTTTATCGATGGTGATCAATCGCGTTGGAGGGCCAAGCGCGCACCGCCCGCACCACCAGCGCGCAAGGATGCTGTGGCGGCGCCGTTGAAGCTCTGCTCCAAGATACAGGTGGGGTAGATGGTTTGCAGTTCTTCCAACCGCTGGACGATCAATTGTACGACCTGTGGGAAGCATCCGCAGCATTTGCCGCGTTTGCCAAGCTCGCGATAGACCACACCTGGCGTGATCAGACGATACGGGTCGTCATCCACGAGGTCGTTGATGGCCTCGGAGATCATGTCTTTGGTCAGAACGTTGCAATGGCAAACGATCATGCGGGCCCCGAAAGTCTCTCAAACGACATGTCGTGTGCATGTATCGCATGCAAGTGACATTAATTTGCAGCTAGGATCAAAACCTATATCGATCCCCGATGGCTTTGACCTAGCTCAGCCATATCATCATTGTTGGAATTCAATGGCAAGTTATAAACTGTCGCACGGTTTACGGACTTTAGGACTTATCCTTTTGGTCTATGCCCTTCATGCTCCGTTTGTGGCGGCCGTCCATGCAGGCGAGCGCCACGCGTTGGTGATCGCGGTGGATCAGTTTGAGCGTGCCCGCGACCTGCGCAACCCGGCGCATGATGCTGAGGCTTTGGCTGAACGCTTGCAAACTTTGGGGTATGTGCTCCATGGCGGGTCGGCGCATCTGAACCCTGATCGCATTGGGATGCTGGCTTTGATGCGCGCTTTTGCGGCTGATGTGCCGGAGGGTGCAACGGCGGTGGTTTTTCTGGCTGGGCACGGGCTCTCGGAGGGCGGTGACACCTATCTCGTTCCATCTGACGACGCGGCCCTGCAGACCCGCGCTGATCTCACCGACCATGCTGTGGCGCTGCGCTCGCTTACCGCACGCTTGGCTGCGCGGCCAGGCGTTCATAGCGTTGTGCTGGTGGATGCGTGCCGTGCCAATGGTCTGCGTGGTGATGGTCCTGGCGCAGGCGGTACAGGCGATCTGGTCACCAGTTCAACTGGCTCCACGAGCCTTATCTATGCCGCCGCGCCTGGTCAGATCGCCGCTGACGGTGAGGGTGCCAACAGCCCGTTCACCGCAGCCCTTTTGCATGCGCTGGAAACACCACAGGAACCTCTAGAGGTGCTTTTTCGGCGCGTCGCCAGTCATCTGCACGCTCAAAGTGATGGTGCGCAAACGCCGTGGATGGTGCGCAGCTATGGTGATGTTGGCCCTGTGCACCTGGTCGCGCGATAGCGCACTTTTGCCGATCTGGTCGCTGTGCCATGGTGATGCCAGACGTTTACGTTTCACTGATTTGATTTGCATTGGGATGTTTTGAGCATGACAGCACTTTCTTCGCGCGTTTTGATGTCCAGCGCGCTGACCACCAGTCTCTTCTCCGCGGGTCTTTGGCTGGGTTTGGGTGCGATGACGACCCCTGCTGAGGCCTTTTGCGATGACGGCCGGGTGATGGGCGGATGCGTGACGAGCATTGATGAGTTTCCCTGGCAGGTTTCGCTGTTTCGTACCGGCGGTGGCTCTCAGCTTGGCAGCCATTTTTGCGGCGGTTCGGTGATTGCTGACCGCTGGGTGCTGACCGCTGCGCACTGTATTGAAGATTTTCTGCCCACCGACCCGAGCCCGATGGCGGTGTTTTTCGGCTCCACGAGTTTGGAGGAGGGCGGTCAGATCGCCGATGTGCAGACCATCTATGCCCATCCAGACTATCGTGGTGTGGGGTCTGATGACATTGCGCTGCTTGAGTTGCGCAACCCCATCTCGGTTCCGCCGGTCACGCTTTCTATGGATGTGGAGGCGCGTGATATTGAGCGCATCGGCTCCGATGCCATCGTGATTGGGTGGGGCAACACCCCTGGCCAACGTGATCTTTCCGGAACGGTGGGCGGCAAAGGCGGTGAGACGGTTGTGCAAACCTTCGACGTGTTTGAGACCTCACCACTTTTGCTTGGTGCTGAAGTGCCGGTGGTGGACAATGCTCGCTGCGATGAGCGCGGCGATCCCGAAGCGATCTGCGCTGGCTTTCGCAACACACCCATTGATGCCTGCGCTGGTGATAGCGGTGGTCCGCTGATGGTGTCCACGCGTGATGGCTATGTGCAGGTTGGCTTGGTATCAGGCGGCACGCTGTGCGTGGATGAGGGCGAGCGCTTTTCCACCTACACGCGGGTCTCAGCCTATGAAGACTGGATCCGCGCGACCATGGCGGGCGAAACCGAAGTCGCGGATTTGCGCGTCTACCCCGATTTCTCGCTGGCTGCGACGTTTTTTGATGAGCAGATCGTAACGGGCTTCACGCCGGACCCGATCGACTATCCGCTTCAGGCAGGTGGCTATCTTTGGGCTGGTGATGTGGACAGCAGCTGTGTCGGCTTTGTTGCTGAGGCGCCGGACGTGCGCATCACCTATGAGGCGGGCGACCAGTATCCGCTACGGGTGTTTGTGGAAGGCTCCGCCGACACCACGCTTCTGATCAATCAGCCTGATGGATCCTGGCTTTGCAATGATGACCGGGTGGAGGGCGACCTCAACCCGGAAATCTATTTCTCCAACCCGCTTGGTGGCCAGTACGACATCTGGGTGGGGACCTATGAGAGCCCTGATGCCTTGGGGGATTTCCCGCAAGTGACGCTCAGGGTGAGTGAGTTGGAAAGGTAGGGGGCGTTCTGAGCCCTAAAGGGCCAGAGCGTCGATGGCCGACATCAGGTCGCGTGCGCGCGGTTCCTCAGACAGAGTGAACAGGGACACGAAATGATCTCTGTCGAACACTCCACCCAAAGCAACTATCTGACTGATCGCACGATCAAGGTTTCGCCCATCCTGG
Source organism: Ahrensia marina (assembly GCF_042140245.1). Classification (GTDB taxonomy): domain Bacteria; phylum Pseudomonadota; class Alphaproteobacteria; order Rhizobiales; family MH13; genus MH13. The sequence continues at coordinate 899,939 of NZ_CP159483.1, forward strand.
TAGACTGCCGATATTGCAGCAGCAAAAAGGCAAACATAGAGGTGTGGATTGGGCGCCCGCAACGAAAGGCCTGTAAAGTGCGTCGCGCTTGCCGCGTCATCGTTTGCGAAGGCTGCTAAGGCACGCGCGCTCAACATGGATTGCATGTGAGGATCCAGTGGGCTCAGCGACATGGCATTTTGTAGACTGTTGTGTGCGTCGTCAGAGGCGCAATCGATGGCATTGAATTTGCCAAGATTGTAAAGCGCGAAGGCGTAGTTTGGGTTGAGCTCCACCGCACGGTTTGCCCAGCTGATCGCTCCATCGAGGTCGGAGTATGCCCAGTGGGCACGCGCCAGCACCAGATTGCAGAACGGGTCGAATGGGTCGAGATCTACGGCCAGCTCCGCAAAGTCTTTGGTCTTACGAAGATGGTTCGCTTTTTCCGACCCGTATCCAAGATTGTAATTTTCAAGTTCTGTGTAAGAGAGTCCGGCAACCGCGCGGGCAAAGTTGGGTTCTTGGCTGATGGCTTTCTCAAAGTAGTTCGCGGCAATGGCGTTGTCAGGCGCATTGAAGCGGTACAAGTGACGAACCCCAAGATGGTAGTTTCCCCACGCATCCAAGTTCTCGGATGATATGGGCAGTAGCGAGCTCGCTTCATTGTGAGGAATACGGTGCTCGAGCGCGTTGACCACAGAGCCCACGATAGATTGCTTGATCGAATGAAGATCGTCCGCCTCGTTGCGAAAATCTTCAGACCAAATGACGTGTTCCGTCGCTGTATCGACCAGCTCCACAACAACCGATATTTGCCGACCTGATTGGGACACAGACCCAGACAAGACATACTGAGCACGTAAACGGAGTCTTATGTCATGGAAATCGTGCACACCTGTCTTAAGCTGAAAAGTCGAACCCCGTGCTAAAACACGCATCGACCCAACTCTGGACAAAGCTGCAATCAACTCAGCTGGAATACCTTCAGCGATTGCTGAGTGTTGACGATCAATCCCATGGCTTGAGAATGGTAGAACTGCAATAACTGGGGGACCCTGACGATGGTGCTCTTCTGTCACGGCAGTGTTTTCAGTTGGCTCCGCAGGTGCCACTGAATCCAAGTCCGCAATGAACCTAAATCCGTGCCCCCTTACTGTTTTGACAAACTTCTGCGTTACCCCGTCATCTCCAAGTGCCTTCCTGATGTTCTTGATAGCGCCTGACAGTGAGGCTTCGGTCACAAACACACCAGGCCAGATTTGGTCGAAGATTTCGTCTTTCGACTGCACCCTGTCTCTGTTTCGGATTAGGTACTCCAGCAGCTCAAAATTCTTTGGTTCCATGGGAACAACGACCCCTTGCTGACGCAGTTCAATGCGATCGGGGTCGAGTTCAAACTCGTTGAAACGAAAGGTCATGCTGAAACGTAGCACATCGCATGGTGGCCAAAAACACTTCTGCGATTTATCAGATAGTCATCATGCAGCCTTCAAGCGACATGTCACCGCACGAAGCATATCCATCGCATCAGCAAATGAATGTGAAGGAGCTAGCGATGCGAAAGATGCTTAGGAAACTCAACTCGGAACGAACTGATAAACGCGCAAAAAGGCAGTTGGAGGAACTGACAGATCGCCTGCGTGCCGATGTGGGTTTGGAGCCAAAAGGTGATCGGATCAATGATTGGATGATTGATCCCTCTCTTCGAACAAAACCTCGAAATTAGTCCAAGTCAGGCATCGATGTACTCGGCTAAAACACGTTTTATGTTCTCAAGAATGAAACGTGCTCAGTGCCAAGTTGGGTGCCATCGCAACAGCAAATGGATGATGGTTCTTGCCGCTTACCCCAACGCCTGCATGATCCCGCGCAGTTCGGCCAGCCCTCGCATCCGCCCAATCAGCGGGTAGCCGGGCATGGAGTTGCTGGAAAGATCATCCAGCATCGCCTGGCCATGATCGGGGCGCATGGGGATTTGCCAATCGGCGCGGCCTTCGGCTTTCCGGCGTTTTTGTTCGGCGAGCAGTGCGCCGATGGTGGCGACCATATCGGTGTCGCCGCCTAGATGCTCGCTCTCATAGAAGCTGGATTTCAGGCCCGCTGAAGGTTCCGTCCGTTGAGTGTTGCGCAGATGGATGAAATGGATCTTTGGGCCAAGTCGGTCCACAAATTCCACCGGATCGAAATCCTCGCGCACGCCTAGCGACCCCGTGCAGAGCGTTGCGCCATTGGCCGGACTGTCGACGGTATCAAGCACCGCCGCGTAGTCGTCCGTTGTCGACATGACGCGCGGTAGGCCGAGCAGGGAAAAGGGCGGATCGTCCGGATGGCAGCAAAGCCGAATGCCGACCTCTTCTGCTATTGGCACCACTTCGCCCAAAAAGTCGATCAGGTTCTGGCGCAGCCTATCCGCGTTGATGTCGGCGTAGGTGGCGAGCTGTTCGCGGACATCATCCAGCGTCCAACTGTCATTGGCGCCGGGCAGTCCGGCCACGATGTTGTTCACCAAGCCCTGCTTGTCGGTATCGCTCATGCTCACATGGCGCGCGCGCGCGTTCTCTAACATCTCGCCAGGATAGTCGTGTTCAGCGCCAGGACGATCCAACAAGAGCGCATCAAAAATGCAAAACTCCAGCATGTCGAAGCGCATGGCCGTCGCGCCGTCGGGCATCTGAGCGGCCAAATCGGTGCGCGTCCAATCAAGGATCGGCATGAAGTTGTAGCAGACTGTCTGAAGGCCCTGATCGGCAAGGTTGCGCAGGGATTGCCGGTAGGCTTCGTAATGGTCCGTTACCGGTCCGGTTTGGGTCTTGATGGCCTCCGACACCGGCACGCTTTCGACCACATCCCAGGTGAGGCCGGAAGGTGTTCTTGTCTCGCCGCTCCGTGCCTGCGGCACGACCGCTTGCTCGATTTGCTCTTTGCGCTCGGCGATTTCCTCAGGTGTCCACACATCGCCAGGAGCGATGTGGTGCAGTGCTGACACGATGCCTTCGGCACCTGTTTGGCGGATTTCAGGAATTGAGATGGTGTCCGCTGGACCGAACCAGCGCCAAGTCTGTCTTAGCATGGTGATCGCATACGGGTGGATCAGGCCTCGCGCAAGGAGAGTGTCGAGGCTGTGTCAAACAGGTGAAATGTGGAGGGTTCTGCACCAAGGCTGACCGTCTCGCCTGCCTCCACCTTGGTTTGACCTGGGTTGTGGACCGTCAGCTTGGTGCCATCCTTCAGGGCGCCGTAAAGATAGCTGTCGCTGCCGAGTTGTTCCACCGCGGCGACTTGCATATCCATCACGCCGATGGGGTCGGGACGCAGCTCATTGGGGCGCACGCCTAGTGTAACTTTTTGGCCGACTTGGTGGCGGAACCCGTTCGACGGCAGATGGATTTTCTCCCCCGTATCAAGGGTAAGCAACGTCCGGTCAGAGGTGTCGATTTCGCCGGTTAGAAAGTTCATCTTCGGCGAGCCGATAAAGCCCGCCACGAACAGGTTGGCCGGCGAATTGTAGAGATCGAGCGGACGGCCGAATTGCTCCAGAACGCCAAGGCGCAGCACAGCGATTTTATCGGCCATCGTCATGGCCTCCACCTGATCGTGGGTCACATAGATCATGGTGTTCCCAAGGCGCTTGTGGAGCGCGGAAATCTCGCCGCGCATATCAACGCGCAGTTCGGCATCCAGGTTCGATAGCGGTTCATCGAACAGAAACACCTTCGGTTCGCGGACAACGGCACGGCCGATGGCGACGCGCTGGCGTTGTCCGCCCGATAGATCTTTCGGGCGTCGATCCAGCAGCATGTCGATCTGCAGCATGGCAGCGACCGATTGGATTTTTTCGGCGATCTCAGCCTTCGGCGTATTGATGTTTTCAAGGCCGAAAGAAAGGTTTTGCCGCACCGTCATGTGCGGATAAAGCGCGTAGGACTGGAAGACCATGGCCAGCCCGCGGTCGGCTGCCGGGATTGTGTTGACCACCGAGCCTTCGATCTCAATATCGCCGGAGGTGATCGGCTCAAGACCGGAAATCATCCGCAGGAGTGTGGATTTTCCGCAGCCGGACGGACCAACAAACACGCAGAACTCGCCATACTCGATCTGCATGTCGATGCCGCGGATTACCTCGGTCTCGCCATAGGCTTTTTTCAGGTTTTTCAGCTCAACGCTGGCCATTGTGTTCCCCCGTGATCGGTTTGCCGATCATTCTTCTCTCCTCGGCGCGAGCCTTTGACCCAATCACGCCGTTTGTTTCCAATGCGCTTCGCTCTGTTCCTTCGGAACAACCGCGTCGCTTTATTTACCCCCGGTCGAGGCAATCCCCGTGGCGATGTACTTCTGCAGGAACATGAACACCAGCGCGATGGGCAGCAGCGTCAACACCGTCATGGCGAGCAGGCTCGACCATTCGGTTTGAAGCTCACCCTGGAAAGAGTTCAGCGCCAATTGCAGCGTGAAGTTCTGGCTTTCCGTCAGTACGATCAGCGGCCAAAGGAAGTCGTTCCAGCGCCACATGATCGCAAGGATCGCCAGCACCGCAATCGCGGGTGCCGAGAGCGGGATGATGATCCGCCAGAAAATCTTCCACTCCGACGCCTTGTCCATGCGCGCAGCGTCCAAAATCTCGTCGGGTATGGTGATCATGTATTGGCGTAAGAGAAACACCCCGGTGGGCGTGGCCGCGCCAGGTATGATCACGCCCCAGAGCGAGTTTAACATGCCCATCTCGGTGACGATCAGGAACAGCGGCACCAGCACCACCGTTTGCGGGATCATCAACGTTCCGATGACCAGTAAGAGCACCGCCGTTCGCCCTCGGAACTGGTATTTTGAGAGCGCGAAGGCCGCCATGGCGTTGACCAGCAGCATGATCAGTGTCGCCGTCACCGTGATGAAGGTGGAGTTGAAGAAGAAGCGCATGAAATTGAAGCGCTCAAACAGGCCGGTGTAGTTTTCCACCGCCAGCCGCACCTCCTGAACCGGTTGCCGGTCTGAGATATCGACGCGCAACCGCTCGTCCGGGTTTGCTGGATCAACCATCTGCGCCACCAGGCCCACGCGGCGCAACTGCGCTAACGTGCGACCTTCATGGTCGCCGCCGGTGATCTCAAACAGCGGGAATTGCCCGTCCATCCCGGGCAACTCCACCGTGGTCTGCTGATAGGGCAAAAAGGTGGGTGGGTAGCGTTGCAGATCAGCCTCGGTTTTGAAGCTCGACATGAGCAGCCAGACCACCGGGAAAAACATCAAGAAGACGCCGAGGATCAGGTAGCCGTAGGATACCCAATCCGTCCAATGCAGCTTGCCGTTCTTGCCACGGGTGGCAGTGAGCATCTGCCAGAGGGTCATCTTCCCACTAACGGAGTTAGCCATCGACATTCCTCCGGTTGATCCACAGCTGCACCAGCGTCAACAACACCAAAACGCCCGCCACCATCAGCGAGGCCGCGGCGGCGAGGCCAAACAGACGCGGTGCCCCGGCAAAGCCTTCTTCATAGATGTACTGGATGATGAAGGTGGTGGCTGTGCCCGGTCCACCGCCGGTGAAGGCGAAGACTTCATCAAAGGTTTGCACGCCCTTGATCAGTGCCAACACGAGCACCACAAGCATGGTGGGTGAGAGCAGTGGCAGCGTTATTTTGGTGAACGTACGCCAGGGTGAGGCGCGGTCCATGGTGGCGGCTTCATAGACGTCGCGTGGGATCGCTTGTAATCCGGCCAGCAGGATGAGCGTGTAGAAGCCCATATGCGCCCAGACAGATAGGAAGACGGTCCAGGTGAAGGCCCATTGCGCATCAATCAGCCAGTTTGTGCCGCCAATGCCTGTCCAGTCGAGGAAGGCGTTCAGCAGGCCCTCGCGCTGCAAGATCCATTTCCAGATCAGCGCGACAACAACCGGCGACAGAAGCACGGGGAAGAAGAAAACGGAGCGGAAGAAGCCGCGGGCGCGGATGTCACGGTTCAAGATGATGGCGGTCAGCAACGAAAAGCCGACCATGATGCCGACCTGCAAGGTGACGAACCAAGTGGTGTTCCACACCGCGCGCCAGAATTTGTCCTGAAGGCAGGAATTGGGATCAAGAAAGTTTGAGCAGTCCGACAGCGTGGCGAAGTTCTGACCGCCGACATAGGGGCGGTTTTCCAGCAGAACATTGTCACCGCCGGTCATGGCGTAAAAGACGTTCAAGATGATCGGCAAAAAGGCAAACAGGCCGAACAGAAGCAGGTTGGGCAGAAGGAAAACCCAAGCAAGCCGGTTGACGCCTAGAAGCCTTTGCAGCGCCAAGAAGGGTATCTCGATCACCCGCATAAGCGGTGAGAGAAGGGTAAGGGCGATCCCATCTCCCTTCACCGGTGCAGCCCGCGATGGCCGCTGTGGGGAAGGTTCGGGTGAGGCGGGCGATGTGTTATCGCCCACCTCCGTGTTGGTGACCATCGGTCAGGCCCGGCCTAGTTGGTCTCAGCCATGGCTTCGGCGAGGTCAGAGGCCGCGCGCTCCATGGCTTCCTCAACTGTCAGCTCGCCAACAATGGCTTGGCTGACGCGTTCAACCGTGATGCCGAACATGGCGCGGTTGCCCGCATAGCCTTGATAGGCGAAGGCAGCTGGGTGGATGTCGGGCAGCGAACCGGCAAAGCCGTTCAGCGCTGCTTTGGCGCCATCCGAAGCGTCCTGGAACTCAACACCAGCTGCGGCCACGCCAAGGTGGGCCGGGATGTTGCGGGTGCGGGCGGCCACTTCGCCATACACATCTTCCTGTGCCAGGAAGTCGATCAAAGCGGCCACCTCTTCTGGGTGCTCGGTTTCAGCGAAACCGACGATGCCTGCGCCACCTGGCATACCAGAGCATGCGCCAGCTGGACCACATGGCGAACCGACAACTTGCCAATCGAAGAAGTCGCCAACCTGCTCGTCCATGCGGCCAACCTGCCAGCTGCCGGAATAGTAGAAGACGAGGTCACCATTGATGAACTCCTGCGCGGCATCCTGATAGGTCTGACCGCCCTGGCCAGCCCACACATCGCGGGCGATGGTGCCGTCTTCGTGCCAATCCACGAACTGCTGAACGAAGGCCGTGAAACCATCGTCGACCAGGATGGCATCGCCATTCTCATCGAACAGAGCCGCGCCGTAAGAGATCGCTGGACCTGCGACGCGGTGGCCGGACCGGTCAATCGCCATTGGGAATGGTGCGCCGGTTGCTTCAGCGACCTGGCGTGAGGCGTCAGCCCAGTCTTCCCAAGTTGCACCTTCGCCAGGAAGGTCAACGCCAGCCTGCTCGAAGAGCGTTGCGTTGACGAACGCGCCTGTCACGGTCAGCTGTGAGTGCATGCCGTAGATGCCCTGACGGTCTTCGCCGCCACGGTACCAGTCGAGCGTGCCGCCAAAGCTTTCATCCCAGTAGCCTGCGTCCACATAGGGTTCCAGGTCGAGATAGTACTCGTTGAGGCCGCCAAGGTCGGTGACTTTGGCAAGGTCGGGGCCTTCGCCAGCAGCCAGCTGGACAGGCAGGTTCTCAAGGATGGCCTGGTAAGGCACCACATCGACAGCGACGGTGACGCCAGGGTTGGCCTCTTCGAAGCGGTCGATCACATCATCATAGACTTCGCATTCATTGCCATCGGAATAGCACATGAAGCGGATTTCCTGCGCTGAAGCCGTAGCCGGAACCAAAGCGGTGCCTGCCATCATTGCCGCCAGCGCGGACGTGGTAAGGAGGGTCTTTTTCATTTGTTTCTCTCCCAAGAGGTCTAAAATAGCCTGCCCAAACTGGTTTTTCTTAATGCGTCTGGGGCTGAGGTGGATGAGGCCTTTCAGGCTGCCATCCGGCGTAGAGCGCGTTCTCCTTTCCGAGCGGTAGGGCCACGCGCTTTCCTGTCCGTGCAGCCTGATAGACCGCCGTGACAAGTTCGATTGACCGGCGTCCATCAGCCAATGTGACGTCACGACCGGGGTGCCCGTCAAGTGAATATGCGATTGCCTGGAAGAATCCGGCATATCCTTGAGGGACGGGGGTCAAATTGGCCAAAACGGCATCGATTTGTGCTTGTTTGGTGGGGTTGCGAGCAGTGAAGGTCCAGGTGCCTTCGCCCGGCGCATAGGGTTCGGTGCCTGAGGTTGCGGTCAGACCTTCAAAAAGGAACCGCAAACGGCTGGTATCATCACCGGCGCCCAGCGAAATGGAAGAGGTGGCAAGCGCGCCGGATTCCATCTCAAAGCTGATCGCTGCGCAGTCTTCGACCTCAATCGGATTCACCCGCGTTGTGGTGATCGCTGAGAGCGAGCGGATCGGACCCATCACATAGGTGAGCAAATCGTGATTGTGGATCGCATGGCCGAGCACCGCGCCGCCCGACTCGCCGGTCCATGTGCCGCGCCAGGCAACAGCGTAATACTCTGAATCGCGGTTCCAATGGGTTTCAAGGCTCGCCGCATAAGGCTTGCCAGCAAGCCCTGCATGGATGAGCGCTTGGAGCTGATGCAAGCCGTGGCCATAGCGATATTGGAAAACCGGGAAGACCTTGCATTTCGCCTCGGTTGCAGCCTCGATGAGCGCGTCCACTTCGCGCACGGAGCGCACCAGCGGCTTTTCGCAGATCACATGCTTGCCAGCTTTGAGGCCAGCCAGCGTCATGTCGAAATGCAGGTGCGGTGGCAGGCAGATATCGACGATGTCGATGGCATCATCGTTTAGAACTGCATGGCTGTCGGTATGAATAGCGATGCTGTTGTCACCGCCCGTGATCACCCGCGCGCGATCTTGGTTGAGGTCGCAAATGGCTTTCACGGCAAATTGGTCGGGCAGTTGCCGGTAGCCCGCCAGATGCTGCTCTCCGATGCCAGCGCCGATGATGGCCACATTGCGCATGCTACGACTGCCCTTCTGCCATCATCTGGGCCTTGATCCCAAGCTCCATCACCTTGAAGGCGTGGGCTTGCGGCATCGCTGTTTCGGTGCGGTTTGCAATGTCGTTCGCCAGGTTTTGGAAGTAGGGCAGGCCTGCATCGGCGCAGTGGATTTTCTCGCATTTGTCGCCATTGACCAGCACCAGGAAGTCGGTGCCCTCAGGCCCACCGACATCGACATATTTGCGCAGCTCAATATAGCCCTCAGTCCCGAGGATCGTCAGGCGGCCATCGCCCCAATTGGGCAGTGCATCGGGCGTGTACCAATCCACGCGGATGTAGCCGTGGCCCTGATCGCTTTTCAGGGCGATTTCGCCAAAATCCTGCAGGCCTTTGTCATCAGGATTGGCGAAGTTGCCGACCTGCGCCAGCGTGATCTCAGCGTCCGTCGAGCCGGTGAAAAACAGGAACTGATCGATCTGGTGGCTGGCAATATCCACCAGAATGCCGCCATAGGCGTCGCGTTCAAAGAACCAATCCGGCCGGGTGCCGCGGTTGAGGCGATGTGGGCCTTGGCCGAGAGTTTGCACCACTTTGCCGATGGCACCGGCTTGAACCAGTTCGGTGGCCTTGGTGACCGAGGGCACCTCGAAGCGCTCGGAAAAATCCACTGACCAGATACGACCGGTCCGTGTCTGGCAGTCCTTGATGGCATCCAGCTGTTCCAGCGTCGTGCAGCCGGGCTTATCGACCATCACGTCCTTGCCGGCTTCCATGGCCGCGATGGCGAGCGCTGCTCGGTCACGGGGAATGGCGGAGATGAGGATGAGGTCTATCTCTGGGTCGACCAGAATATCGTCTCTGCTGGCCTTGGGCACGTCTGGAAAGCGTTTGACGAACCCGTCCTCGGTGCCAGGCGTCCCTTCCGTCCACCAGCTTTTGAACGTGGCCCCAACATCCTGCATGTTACCCGCCATGCCAAAAATGTGGCGGTGATCGATGCCGAGGGCTGCAAAGGTCAATGTCATTGCGCGATAGCCACCATCTGGCAGATTTTGGAGGAGTGCTCGATCGCGTCAATCAACAGGTGGGCTGCAAGCGCTTTACGCCCTGTGACAACAGGATCGCGACCTTCGGTGATGGCATCACAGAAGTCTTCGATGATGCCCTGGTGCCATTCATGGGTGAAGGCCATAGGGTCCGCGCCGCCGCCGGTGGTGGCTGAGGCGCCGAACGTTTCCGTTTCGCCGTTGCGCCACGACACGGTGAGCACGCCTGAACCCAGATGCAGGCTGGCTTTGGCGAAATGCAGGGTGATGGTTTCTGCCCCACCTGGAAAGCTTGCTGATGAGGCGACCAGTGAACCGATGGCGCCGTTCGTAAAGCGCAGACCCGCCGTCGCGAAGTCTTCGGCTTCCATCGTGTGGAAGCGGCTGGTGGCCGTCATCGCTTGCACGCTTGCCACTGGGCCGGTGAGAGAAAGCGCCAAATCGAGGGTATGGATCGCTTGGCTGATCAGCACGCCGCCACCATCACGGGTATAGGTGCCGCGCCCCGGCTCATCATAATAGGCTTGCTCGCGCCACCAGGGCACATTGATGTCTGCGACGCCCAACGCGCCAAGTTTGCCGGAAGCAACGAGCTCAGTGGCTTTCTTTGAGGCTTCACGCATGCGGTGCTGGAAGACGATGCCAAGCTTCACGCTGGCGTCCTCGCAGAGCCTGACCACTTGCTCGGCTTCTTTGTAATCGCGGGCGACGGGCTTCTCCAAAAGGATCGGCTTGCCGGCATTGGCTAGCGGTTCGATCAGCTCGGTTCGTGCATTCGGTGGCGTGACGATGATCGCGAAGTCGATGGCAGGATCAGCGGCGATGGCTGCAACATCGGGGTAAGCATCCACGCCATGTTCGTTGGCAAAGGATTGCGCGCTTTCCGGGCGACGAGCGGTGACCCCTTTCAGGACAACCTTGTCCGATGCTTTGATCGCGGCGACATGGGTTCCGGCCACCATGCCGGTTCCGATGAGAGCGCAGTTTTTTGCCTGAGTTACTGACACAGATGAGCCTCCAGAAAGTCGAGTGAGACCTGCCGCATGGCAGGCGTTTCGACATGGCCCATGTCTGGTTCAATGTGAAAGTGCAAGGCCTCCGGCGCATCGGAATACGCAGCGTCAAGTTCTTTGCGTGCCTTTTCAAAGCAGGGTTCTGGCGTTGACCAGTCTTGCAGACCAACGCCGATCATCAGCGCGCGCGGGGCGGCGAGGCCCGCTATCTGACCGGTGGAGAAGGTTTTCAAAAGGCCCGGCACATTCATGTAGATGCCATGGCCATCGTGCGCTGGGGTTTTGGTAAGGCAATCCAGATCTGCGAAGGAGCAAAGCGCGACCGATGCTTTCACCCGTTCATCCAGCGCGGCCATCCACCAGGCGTGGGTTGAGCCCATGGAGAAACCCAGTGCCCCGATGTGGGTTTCATCCACATCGGCATGGTCTGCTAGAAAACTGATTCCGGCGGCCAACTCTTCGAGCATTTGGCCGAACAGGGTGGTGCCGTTCCAGAGATGTTTTTTGGCGCGTTCGCTTTCCGTGCGACTTTGCCGGGCGCCGAAGGCAGGCATTTCTAGGCAGAGGCTTGCGATGCCCAAGGCTTGCAGCGCTGGACCGTAGGCCCCCTGCAGGCTGCCGCGCCCTTCCATCAACTCGGCCATACCAGCCTCAAAGCGATTGCCATGGGCGTGGCAGCAAAGCACGGCTGGCACCGGCATATCGGGATCGGCGGGATGCAGAAAAAGCGCTGGGACTGTTTCATCCTCAGCGCCTTTAAAATGTAGCGTATCGAGGTTCCAGCCCTCATGGCTCTGCCGATCCACCAGGCGTGGAGCGGCAAACGCTGCCTCTGTGAGGCTGCTCCCGAGGAGATCTTCAAGTTCCTGAATGACCTCTTGGCGGGTCTTACGGGACATCATGATGGCGTATCAGTCACCCAATCCGCTGAACTGTCCTTGGAAGAAAACCAGAGGATCGCCTGTTTTCTCGCCGGTCTGCATGGTGGCATGCATCACTTGATCCACCAGAATGGTGTGATCACCCGCATCATGCTTGCCGAAGCGGCGGCATTCGAAGCGGGCCAGGCAACCATCGATGAGCGGCACGCCGTTCGGCCCTTCGTTCCAAACCGTCTGGTCGAACGCATCGGGCTTTTTCGCGAACGCTAGGCACAGCGCTTCCTGATCGTGCGAGAGCACGTGGATGGCGGTGTCCCAGGCGTTTGCAAATGCTTCATAGCGGCTTGATTTGCGGTCGATGGACCAAAGCGTCAGCGGCGGTTCCAGAGACACGGAAGAAAAGCTGTTTACGGTCATGCCTATGGGGCCGGCTTCGGTCATAGCTGTGACCACGGTGACGCCTGTGGCAAAGCGGGAGAAGGCGCTGCGCAACTCCTTTGAGTTGTTCGCTGCCGGCACGAAACTGGAAATCGGGGCATGCATGTTCATGGAACCTCTCTTCGTACCTTTAAGGTACTTCGTGGCCTTGTGCAGCGGTTAGAATCTCAAACCAGTCCTGGCGGTCCATTTTGACGCCTGTGGCCTGGTCAAAGGTTTGAATGCGATCGAGCGTGTTGGTGCCCATCACGGGGAGGATCTTGGCGGGATGGGCGAGCAGCCAGGCAACGGCCACAGCCGCAACATCGACACCCTGGTCGGATGCCATGCGTTTCAGCACGCTGCGGACAGCCTCGCCCCCAGTGCCAAACAAGCCGCCGCCGCCAAGCGGTGACCAGGCCATCGGGTGGATGCCGCGTTCCTGCATCCACTGAACCTCGCCTTCGATAAAGGGCGCGTGGTTGAGCACCGACAGCTCCACCTGGTTGGTGCAAAGCTTGGTGGACATGGCGCTTTGCAGAAGTGTCCAGTCGTTCAGCTTGAAGTTGGACACCCCCACCGCGCGCACCTTGCCAGAGGCCACCAGTTCATCGAGCGCCTTACCGGTTTCGTGATGGTCCATGAAGGGGTCAGGCCGGTGGATGAGCAAAAGGTCGATCCGGTCGGTCTTCATATCCTGAAGCGAGTGCTCGACCGAGGCCAGAATGTGGGTGCGCGAGGTGTTGTAGTGTTTCACACGGGCCGATTGGTAGCGGCCCATCGGGGCAACGATGTCGCATTTTGTGACCAGCTCAACCTTATCGCGCAGACCTGGTGAGGCCTGGAACGCCGCACCCAGAATGGCTTCGGCCGTGTAGCCGCCATAAATGTCGGCTTGGTCCATGGTGGTGATGCCTTGGGCCAAGCAGGCTTCGATCTTGGCCTGAACATGGGATGGCGAGGTGTCGGTGTCATCGCCGATCCGCCACATGCCGTAGACGATGCGCGAGAGCTCAAGATCAGGGTTTAGAGATACGCGTTTCATCAGACTCGAGCGCCCGCTGCTAGCGGCGTCGCGGGAAGCTCGGCCGGGACTCGGCCATACGCGTGCGGCAGGGAGACGGTTTTCATCTGCGGCAGAACGCGCTGGCCAAAGCTCTTGCACTCATCGATATGCGGGTAGCCCGACAGGATGAAGGCACGCATGCCCATCTTCTGATAGCTCTCAAGCTCTGAGAGCACCTGATCGGCGGAGCCAACTAGCGCCGCGCCGCAGCCGGAACGTGCTCGGCCAACACCAGTCCAAAGATGCGGTTCGACATAGCCGTATTTGTCGGCCAGCTCCCGCGCTTTGGCCTGATGGGCAACGCCGAGCGAGATAGAATTGTGGGCGCGGTCGCGGATCAGCTTCCCGTATTCATCGTCCAACTTGGAGACGAGATGATCAGCGTATTCGCGTGCCTCTTGTTCGGTGTCGCGGACGATCACGTGAACGCGGAGGCCATAGTCCAGCGTGCGATTGTGCTGCTCGGCCACGGCATTCACCGCTTTCATGCGTTCAGCAAGCTGGTCCTTGGGTTCGGGCCACATGAGATAGACGTCGCAATGCTTGCCGCATAGCTCCAGCGCGGGGGGCGAGTAGCCGCCGAAATAGAGCAGCGGGCCGCCGGTCTGATAGGGTTTGGCCGGGCCGGTGGGCACCTTGTCGAACTGGTAGATCTCACCGTCATAGGTGATCTCGTCCTGCGTCCAGGCTTGCTTCAGGATCTCCACCACCTCGTGGCTGCGCTGATAGCGATAGGCGCTGTCCTCGCGCTGGCCAGGGAAATCGGAGGAAATCACGTTCAGCGTCAGGCGGCCGCGCAGCATATGGTCCAGCGTCGCGACGGTGCGTGCCAGCATGATCGGCTGCATCTCACCGCAGCGAATGGCGGCCAGAAAGTTGATGTCTTTCGTGATCGGCGCGCCGCCCGCCACGAAGCTCAGCGTGTCCTGGCCGACCTGATAGGAGGAGGGGCAGAGAATGTTGCGGAAGCCCTGGGCCTCGGCTTCTTTCAAAATGTCCGAGCAGTGCTCCCAGCTGGAGCGCAAAGCCCCATCCGGCACGCCCAAAAACTCATAGTCGTCCGAGCACAGCGCGGAGAACCAGGAGACTTCGGCGGCATCGAGATCAGCGGAGGTAACTGGGACAATCGTCATTGAGGAGGCATTTCCATTTCCAGTGGTGTGCGGTTTGAACGCACCTCATTTTTCTCTTGCATAGCATTGCAGTTGATGTAGATCAATGCTGTATCAATTTTGTTTTTGAGCTTCTTTTGCCGCGCACCAACACCTCCGGATCTTTGCCCGTCTATTTGCAGATCAGCGAAATGCTGATCCGTGACATCGGGTCTGGCCGTCTGCGCGACGGAGAGCGCCTGCCGCCTGAGCGGGAGATGGCGGCCTCGCTCTCGATTTCCGTGGGCACACTGCGCAAATCCCTTGGTGAGTTGGAAAAGCAGAGCCTTTTGGAGCGCGTGCACGGCTCGGGCAACTATGTGCGCGCCAGCGGCAACCCGAGCGGTGTGTACGCTTTCTTTCGCCTGGAACTGATGGAAGGTGGCGGTCTGCCGACAGCCGACGTGCTCGATATTGAACGGTTGCCTAAGCCCGATGATCTGCCCGCCTTTGGTGCATCACCGGAAGGTCACCGCATTCGCCGTCTGCGTTCCTTGGGTGGTCAGCCCGCGGCGGTGGAAGAGATCTGGCTTGATGGAAGCTATGTGGGGCATCTGAACCGCGATGCGATCTCAGAATCGCTCTACCTATATTACCGCCAGGCGCTGAACCTTTGGATCACCCGCGTGGAAGACCGAGTGGGTGTTGGCTCTGTACCCAACTGGGCGCCCTCGGCTTTTGGCCAGCCTGTTGGTGCGCCCACTGGACTGGTGGAACGCCTAAGCTTTTCCAAAGATGGAACGGTTGCTGAGTTTTCGCGCAACTGGTTCGACGCCGACAAAGCGCGCTATGTCACCCGCATGAAATGAGAACAAAGAATCATGGATCACATGACACAAGAACCCTTTAGCGATCACGCCTTTCACCCCAACCTCAGCGATGAGCCGCCCACGCGCTATGGCATCATTGGCACGGGCATGATGGGTCAGGAGCACATCCGCAACATCGCGTTCTTGGACAATGCTGAGGTTGTGGCGCTGGCCGAACCTGATGAGGGCATGCGCAAAGAAGCGAGCTTTCTAGCGCCAGATGCCACCGCCGTGGACAGTTTGGATGCGCTTTTGCACTTGGACGGGATCGACGCGCTGGTGATCGCTTCCCCCAACCATTTGCACGTTGGCCAGATGCTGGAGATCGCCGGTCGTCGTGCGCTTCCCCTGCTCGTGGAGAAACCTGTTTATACCGATCCATTGCACACGGCTCAACTGGCGGAGTTCGCTGCGCGCTATCCGGCGCTGGTCTGGGTGGCGATGGAGTATCGCTATATGCCACCCATCGCCTCGTTTCTGAGCCGCGTGCATGAAGAGACTGGGGGCATCAGGATGTTGTCTATCAAAGAGCACCGTTTTCCGTTTCTGGGAAAGGTGGGCGATTGGAACCGGTTTGCGCGCAACACCGGTGGGACCATGGTTGAGAAATGCTGCCATTTCTTCGACTTGATGCGCCTTGCCATGCAGAGCGAGCCGGTGCGGGTGATGGCCTCAGCCGGGCAGGCAGTGAACCATCTGGATGAGGCCTATGATGGCGAAGTCCCTGACATTTGGGACCATGGCTATGTGATTGTGGACTTTGAGAACGGGGCACGTGGCATGTTGGAGCTGTGCATGTTCGCCGATGGCAGCCGTTATCAGGAAGAGATTTGCGCCGTTGGGTCTAAAGGTAAGATCGAAGCGTTCGTGCCAGGACCAACCCGCTTTTGGCCGGCTCAGCTTGGCGTGCCGCCGGTGGCCAAGGTGATCGTCTCACCACGCGATCCAAAAGGGCCGATGGAGCTGGACATTCCGGTGGACGAGGATCTGCTGGAAGCGGGCGACCACAATGGTGCGACCTTCTACCAGCACCAACTATTTCTAGAGGCGATCCGCCAGGGCCGCCAGCCAGCAGTGTCACTGGCCGACGGCGCTATGGCGGTGCAGATGGGCATGGCAGCGCAGGAGTTGGCCCGTACCGGCCAGGCTGTCGAGATTTAGGCTGCGGCTGCTGATTTAACAGGCGTTGAAACAGCTTCCCATTTCAGGTCGCCGACATAGCGCATGGCCATTTTCCCTTCTGCGTCGAGGGCAAAGAGGTGCAGCCAGTTGTTGTCGAACAGATCGCGCACGCCCTCATGTCGGGAGAGGATCTCGCTCATTGCATCGGTCGGCGCTTCGATGCAGACCGAAAGCCGCAGCGGATCGTGGGCAAGCTTTTCTCCATCATGCACTGACTGCCAGGGCAGCCCAGGGCAGAGGCTGCCGCCATTGCCTTCCACCACGCCGATGCCGCCGACCACATTGTGGATGAGCTTGTTGCCGCCGCCGAACGCCTGCGGTGCGACGGATGAGCCGTAATATTGCAGCGATATCCAGCTGGCGACGACCACCGGTGCGGTCATGATGAGTTCCAGCACGCCAAAGCCGTTTTCAGCGTCTTTTCGCCAGTCATAGGTATGCAGGAACGCGCGGCCCTCTAGTGACTTGCCAGAAGTGCGCGACCGCGGGGCGGCGATGAAGGCCTTGCAGCCGGCGAGCGCCCATTCAGGCCGGGTCTCCGCCCAATCCTGGCTGCGGGGTGCGATGTGGTTTTCACCCTCGGCCCGTGGCAAGCGCAGCGCGCGTTCGGCCCGTGTCACTTTGCCGGCAGCCTCAAACCAGGTCTTGATGGTTTTCAGCTCCGCCGTATGGCTGGTCACCGGTTGGTCGCCCTCGTAGAGCGTGATCGCATCGGTGGTTGTGTCGTGCAGCCCGGCAAGGAACAGCGTGTCCTCGGGGATGTTGATACCTTTTTTTACCAAGCCCTTGCGAACGTCTGCGCTGTTGAGCACAGCGGCGAGAAGCCGTGCGTTCACTTCGCCGGAATATCCACCGCAGGCACCGCAATGCAGCGCGCTTTTGTGGGGGTTGTTGGTGACGCTGGCGCCGTGACCGGCGAGCAGAACAATTTTGGCGAAGTCGTCGATCAATGACATGGCTCGCAGCACCGTGTTCGACGCTTCGATCTGGTCGTCCAATGAAAGCGATGGGTCGAGCCGAGGTGCGGGCTCATTCGGCGCTTCTGTCTTGGTCTTGCCCAGCGCATCGCGGACGAGTTTACCGACATAGACCGGGCCGGTTGCCTCCACGAAGGCAAAGGACGACACGGCGGCGAGCTTGAACCGGCCCCAGGCGCGGCTGGCCCGCTTGGAGAACCGCGTTGCCTGATCCTTCTTCTCGTCGTCCGCATCACCCGACACCGAGTGCAAGCCGGCGTTGAGAAGCACCGGCAGCCGGTGTTCGGCGACATCCGAGGCAAAGCCCTTGTGTGAGGCGGTGATGCCGAAGAAACCAGCAAAGCCAAGGGTTTCGATGGCTGGATCGACCGCTTCCAGCGAACGCCGGAAGACTTCTGAGCGCACATCGATGCAGAAGGCGGCTTGCAATGTCTTGCGCTTCTCAGATGCTTGCGGCGCAGGCTTGGCGAACATGTCGGCCAAGTCCCGCTGGGCGGCCCGTTCGGCGGCTTCCTGCAGCACCTGGTCAAGGACCAGATCTGCGGTTGGCTCAACCGGCTCGGCATATTTGGCAGCCGCTTCGCGCCAGCTTTCTTCAATCGTATCTTTGGCGTGCAGATAGAGCGCCTCGGCCCAAACCAGGCGGATCGCGAGGAACTCGATGCCGGTCGTGTCGGTTTCACCAGCAAGTTCGGCCTGCCACAGCTTGTAGCGGGCGACCTGGCTCCAGCCTCCCAGAGAGGTGAGCTGACCGTGGAAAAAGGTTGGCCACGCCGCTTCGGGCAGGTTTAGCGTTTCAACAGCCCGCAGGATCGCGTCCGGCGCATTGTCCGGCGCGTCCACCACATGCTGCGCAAAGCCTTTCAGACCAGCAATTTCCGGTGTCAGGTCGTGGGTCGCGGTTTCCCGCCAAGCGGCATAGGCGTTGCGGCCCTTTGGTGCAGCCCACAGCGCTTGTCCTTGGTCGAAATAGCCAGCAGCCCAGACCCCAATCCGATAGGAAATGATGCTCGGCCAGTCGATGCCCGTGACGTTGGCGGCAAGGCTCGCCACAGTCGGCAGGCGTTGGGCCTCGGCTTCGGTGATCTGTTGAGGCTTGGCGAGTGCATCGTGCACGGCCTGCGCATCAGCCGGGCGCAGAGCTTCAGGCGCATTGGCGATGGCGGCTGTGATATCAGCGTCGGTGATTTCGCCCTTGGCGATTTTCTCGCCATACCATTCGCGCGGCATGGTCATGACCACACCGGAGACCCGGGCGAGCAGCGCGCCGGTTTCGGCCAGCGACATGTGGGACTGGCCGAGATAGGGGTTCACGGCGACAGAGGACGCCAGAGGCCAGACGGGTGGAATGGCCCGAACGGCTTGGTCGGCAGCTTTGAGATGAGACGTGGTCATTGGAGGTGCTCCCGAACCTTAGGATGAAGATTTCAGCGTGTGACCTTTGATCAGGCGATCAAAGACGGCGTTGGCGTAGAGACCGTTGGCGAGGTGAACCCGCAGGCCCGCCGCCGCTGGGTGGTAGGCCCAGAGCGGGAAGAGCGCCTGCGCCACGGCGACCACACCGAAGCTGACAATGGAGAGCACAATCAGTGCCCATTCCAACGGTCCAGGTGCCGGGGTGGCAGGTAGTGTGCCGGCCATGATCCAGTCGGCGCCGGTTTGCAGGGCGAAATAAGCAAGCGCGGTGGCAAGTGCATATTGCGAGGTACGCAAGGTGAGCACCCAGGGCGCTTTGTCGGCAAGACCTTGGGCGAGCAGATAGGCGACGCCGAATATCAGGATCGCGCCGAGCGCGAGTGCCTGCGGTGATTTGCTGTCAAAGCCGACGATGAAGGCAAACAGCGTCGCAACCACAGCATAGATGGCGAGCGCGATCAAAAAGGCTTTGCCGACCGCGCTGGGGCTTGGCACCGCCACGGGGCCGGGGCGGCGGATAGAGGCCACCAGATCGACCGTGCCACCGGAGGCCAAGAAGGCGTGCGCCTTGTAGAGCGAGTGAGCGACGATGTGCAGCAATGCCAGCGGGAAAAGCGCCAGACCGCATTGCAAGATCATGAAGCCCATCTGCGCGACCGTGGACCAGGCGAGCGAGGTTTTCACCGCTGACTGGGTGAGCATCACCAGACCGCCGAACAGGGCGGTGAAGCCGCCGATCATCACCAGAACGGCCAGAACCCCAGGGGCGAGCAGCATAACGTCGGCGAAGCGGATGAGCAGGAAGCCACCGGCATTGATCACACCGGCGTGCAGCAGCGCGGAAACCGGAGTTGGGGTTTCCATCACCTCGGTGAGCCAGCCATGGGTGGGGAACTGCGCGGATTTGAGCAGGGCCGCCAGTGCCAGCAGACCTGCAACCCAAAGGGTGCTGGCTGTCGCTTGGCCATCGGATGCCTCGGCCAGAATGGAGGCGATGTCGCCCGTGCCATAGCTCACCATCAGGATGAGCGCAGCGGCGAGCAGCGCGACGTCACCGGCGCGCGAGACGATCCATTTTTTCTTCGCCGCCCGCTGGGCTTCCACCCGCTCTGGATAGAAGAGAAGAAGTTGGTGCAGGAAGAGGCTGGTGCCGATCCAGGCAATCACAAGCTGCACCAGCGTGCCCGACTGCACGAGCAGCAGGACCGACGCCAAGGTCAGCAGCATCCAGCCGGTGAACGGGCCCTGCTTGGCTTCGCCATCGAGATAGGTGCCTGAAAAGCGCAGCACCACCCAGCCGACGAATGACACCAGCAGCATCATGATGACCGACAGGGCATCGACGCGGGTGCCCAGGCCGAAGCTGGAAATGCCCAGTGTTGGCGAGGTCGCGGCGCCGTTCACCAGCAACAGCACGCCGACCAATGCGGAGACTGCAAAGGCAGCAAGCGCTGCGGTCTCGGCCAGCTTCACTGTTGCGGTGGGGCGAAAGGACGGGCCACGAAAGGCAAAGATGGAGGCGGCAATCAGCGCGAGCGGCGCGAGGAAGGCAAGAAGGGCATACACGGGAAGGTCTCCAGCCGATGTTCAAAGCTGGTGGGGATTACCCCGTACGTACTCTCAATAAAAATACATTGTTTAGCGCATAATGTTCACTTAAAACGAACGAATGGCTCCGCTCAATTACAATCATTTGCGCTATTTCCGCGCCGTTGCGCACACCGGCAACCTGACGCGCACGGCCGAACAGCTCAACGTGTCACAGTCGGCTTTGTCCGTGCAGATCAAGCGTTTGGAAGAACAGCTTGGTCATCAGCTCTTTGAGAGGCGTGGGCGAGCGCTGCACCTTACTGAAGCTGGGCGTCTAACGCTGGACCATGCCGATACGATTTTTGCGACCGGTGATGAGCTGCTTTCGACCTTGCGCCAAGAGGGGCAGGCGCGGCGGGCAGTGCGGGTGGGGTCGCTGGCGACGCTGTCGCGGAACTTTCAGCTGAGTTTTTTGAAGCCGTTGTTGGGTCGGGCTGACGTCGATCTCATCCTGCGCTCTGGTGGCGCTGAGGACCTTTTGCGTGGCTTGGAAACACTCAACCTTGACGTGGTGTTGATGAACCAACCACCGCCACGCGATGCCCTCTCCACCTTTGTGGCGCATCGGCTCGATGAGCAGGTCGTCAGCCTTGTGGGCACGCCAGAGCGGATTGCCGGTGAAACTGTTGAGGTGTTGCTTGCGACTCATCCGGTTGTTCTTCCGACCGCTGAAAGCAGCGTGCGCACCGGGTTTGATGCTTGGATGGAACGGCTTGATCTGCGTCCGCAGATCGCGGCCGAAGTGGATGATATGGCGATGATGCGTCTGCTCGCCCGTGAAGGTGTGGGACTGGCCGTGCTGCCGCTGATCGCGGTGCAGGATGAGTTGGCAGCTGGCATGTTGGTGGAAGCCACGCCTCTGCCGGATCTGGCTGAGACGTTTTACGCGGTCACCATGGAGCGCACTTTCCCCAACCCGCTGGTCCGTGAGCTTTTGGTGGTTGATGAGGGCGAACGCTAGTATTGACCCTTAACTTTGAGGGCGACGCGCGTGAGCGGCTGCTCCTTGCCCTCCTCGTCAACCAGCGCCACGCGAAGCGACTGCCCGGACTTGCGGTCCACGATGTCGACAGGCGAGTGCCCATCCAAACAGTGCTCAACGCCCCATTCGGTCATGGCAATCAAAGTGATGGCAAGGTCGCGCCCCTTCTTTGTAAGGCCATAGGCATGGCGCGCGCGGGCGCCTTGTTCGCGATACTCGGTTTTTTCCAGCAACCCGTCGCGTACCAGCTTGCCCAGGCGATCGGTTAGCACCGAACGTGGCACGTTGAGATCGTCGCGAAAATCAGCATGGCGCACCACGCCGTAAAACGCCTCGCGCAAAATCAGCAGCGACCAGCGATCTCCAAGAAGCTCAACCGCAGCGGCCATAGGGCACTGATCGATGGGCACCGGTGCACGGTGTCTGACAGGAGGGTTGTTATCTGAGTTTGACATATGAACTCAGATAGGTCAGATCTAGCTGAGTTCAAAATTAAAACCTAGATAATCAGCGATGGAGCCTGACATGCCCGGAGATCAAATGCCTCACGATCACACGCCGTATGATCATGTGCCGCCAGCAGGTGCATTCTCGGTTTTACGAACTGCGTTTACCGCCAATCTGTTGTTCTCTTTGGCCTCTGCGGCAGTTTTTCTGGTGGGGGCGGAGGTGCTTAGCGTGCGGCTTGGCACCATTCCCGTCTGGCTGCTTCAGGCCCTTGGCGTTGGGCTTTTGGGGTTTGTCGGTCTCATCGCCTATGCCCTGGCACGGCTTCGGATCGGTTGGGCGCTGCTGATCAGTGTGCTCGATCTTGGTTGGGTTATCGGAACGGTGCCCCTGGTTTGGGTGTCTGGGTTGCTGACGCCTTGGGGTGAAGGCGCAACGCTGGTTGTTGCCGCTTGTGTCGGGCTTTTGGCGCTCGCTCAGCTGTTCGGTATCCGCCATGCTTTGAAGGATCGGGCCGGCGGACCCGGGCACTATCGCCACTGCGTGCGGGTTCCGGTTACAGCCAGTGCCGATGCCATGTGGCGCGTGGTGGCTGACCTCGGTGCGATCCGTCACTACAGTGCAGGGCTTTCGGCCTCGGATATTCTAACGGGTGATGAGGTCACGAACGGGTCGGTGCGCCGCTGCACGGATCATCAAGGCCAAAGCTGGCAAGAAGAGGTCACCGCGTGGCGACCCGAGGCGCGCGCACTGGTCTTGCGGTTTCGCACCGAAGAACCTGACTTTCCTTTTCCGTTCGATACGATGGTTGGCGGATGGACTGTGCTTCCTGCTGCCGATGGCGCCCTTGTGGACATTTGGTGGTCTGTCACGCCGCGATCTCACCTGTTCGGCTGGCTGATCATGGCGCTTATGACCGTGCCATTGGATCGTGATGTTCGAAAAATCGTGGGTCGTATGGAGTCCAAGGCGTTGAACCGACCGCTTGATCTTTTGCGTGCCGACCTACGACTTTCCTACTGCTAGAGGCCCGCGTGGGGCGACATGGTCGCCTAAGACGGATGGGTAAGGGCCTTTTCCGATCTCTTCCTCTACTATGTCAGTAATACTGACCTATTTGAGGAAGACGGAGGAAGCCCATGACACGTTCAACATCTGCCTTGGCCGTGATGGCCAATGAGGTTGCACCGCGCACCAAGCCATCCAACTATCCTGAACCTTTTGCCTCCAGGGTTTCTGGTCGCGTCAAGCGGCAGCTGGGCGATGTCTTTGGGCTATCCAATTTCGGTGTGAACCTCACAGAACTGCCGCCCGGTGGCGAGTTGGCTCTGCTCCATAATCACAGTAAGCAGGATGAGATGATCTACATTCTACGGGGCTATCCGACATTGCGCACCGATACAGGCGAGGAGGTTCTGACCCCTGGCATGTGCGCCGGGTTTCGTGCCGGTGGTGTGGCCCATCAGCTGGTCAATCGCACTGGTGCACCGGTGGTGTATCTGGAGATTGGCGACCGCACGCCGGGTGATGAAGGATCTTACCCCGAAGACGATTTGAAGGCCGTGCTGGTGGATGGCGTTTGGGTGTTCACCCACAAGGACGGTACGCCTTACGCCTAATCGCGATCGTGCTAGATGCACCCGCTGAGATGGCGGGTGCTTTTTGTTTTTGGCGGCATCGTCTTTGTCGTTATGAGAAGAGGCGCTGACAGAACGTAGGATGTGGAGAGGTAATGGAAGAGCCCCTGCTGCTGCTTCCCGGCATGATGTGTGATGGGCGGCTTTTTACCCCGCAGCTCCATGCATTCTCTGATGAACGGATGGTGACGGTTGGCGCGCTGACCGGTGTCAACACAATCGAAGGTTTGGCCGATCTCATTCTGGCCAATGCGCCACCTAGCTTTGCTCTGGCGGGCCTTTCCATGGGCGGCATCTGTGCGATGGAGATTGTCAGGCAAGCCCCTCAGCGTGTGACACGGCTTGCGTTGCTCGATACCAACGCTTTGCCGGATGCGCCTCACTTGGCGCCGGTGCGTGATGACCAGGTGCGCCGCGCGCTTGCAGGTGAGCTTCGAATGGTGATGCGCGATGAAATGAAGCCCAACTATCTGGCCGACGGGCCTGATCGACAAGCGATCCTCGATCTTTGCATGGCGATGGCGGAAACCCTCGGGCCCCAGGTGTTTGCCGATCAATCCTTGGCTCTTAAAGCCCGGCCAGACCAGTGCGAGACCTTGCGCGGTGTGACGGTGCCAACATTGATCCTGTGTGGCGAAGATGATCGCTTGTGTCCGCTTGAGCGCCACACACTGATGCATGAGCTTGTGCCTGGTTCCACGCTCAGCGTCATCAAAGGCGCTGGCCATCTGCCAACGCTTGAACAACCCGCCGCTACCAATGAGATGTTGCGCAAATGGCTGACAGAATGATCCCCGAAAGCTTGCTTGTGCTGTTGCGCTCTGTCGATACGCCAACGGTTTGCAATGCCATTGAGGTGGCGCAGGGCAAGCGGGGTTTTGACCGGTTTACGAAGGGCACAATGGTCCATTCCAAGCCGGGGGATCCACCGATGGTCGGCTTTGCTCGGACCGCCACGATTGCAGGGCTGGAACCACCAAGTGAACCGGCTGACATGATCAAGGCGCGTCGGATGGACTATTTCCGGTCCATGGCGGCCGGACCGAACCCTTCTGTGGCGGTTATCGAAGACACAGACTTCCCCCATTGCATCGCTGGATGGTGGGGCGAGGTGAATGTGGCCGTGCACAAGGGCCTGGACATGGTCGGCGCGCTCACCAATGGTGTGATGCGCGATCTTGATGTTCTCGATGAGGGCTTTCCGGTGCTGGCCGGTTCAGTAGGGGTAAGCCATGGGTTCGTGCACGTGCGCAGCATTGGCGAGCCTGTGACCATTTTCGATCTGACGGTGCACCAGGGTGACCTTGTGCATGCAGACCGGCATGGTGCTTTGGTTGTTCCGCCCGATGTTCTTGACGGTCTTGAAGAGGCCATCAACACCGTGATCGCCAATGAAGCTATTGTGCTTGGCCCGGCGCGCGAGCCTGGCTTTGATATCCATCGACTGGAAGAGGCTTGGGCGCGTTTTGAGGCCGCCCGCACGTGATGATCTCTGCCGAATCTGGTGGTCGCGTCGGCCTTAGGTCTCTACGCACTTATGCGCAATTGCGCTTCGGCTTGCTCCCTGCAACATAAGTTGCAAATGGATTGCAGTTTTAGAGTTGTTCTAATTTAAAACTCAAAAACCGCCTGATCCTTTGCACGAAATCTCGATGGGGTTGCTGAACCGCAAGGTGTGCCCCCACAACGCAAGGGAAACACCCATGTCATCATCTACGTCACTGAAAACATCAACACGCCGCCTGTTGCTGGCAACAAGCGCGCTGGCCGTTATGGCCTCGCCTGCCTTGACTATGGATGCCACGCCATCGGCTGTGCTGGACACCTATGCCGACATCGCGCTGGCCGCTTACACCGACTCGCACACCACCGCTGTGGCGCTTGATGCTGCCATTGATGCATTGGTTGCCGATCCAAGCGAAGCAACGCTGAACGCTGCCAAAGCTGCCTGGATTGCAGCGCGCGTGCCGTACCAGCAGACGGAGGTTTACCGCTTTGGCAATGCGATTGTGGATGATTGGGAAGGCCGTGTGAACGCCTGGCCACTCGATGAAGGCCTGATCGACTATGTCGACGCTGGTTATTATGGTGTGGAAAGCGACGAGAACGATCTTTTCACCGCCAACATCATCGCCAACGAAACGCTGATGATCAATGGTGCGGAAGTTGTTGCCGCCTCGATCACACCTGACTTTTTGCAGAACACGCTGCACGAGGCCGGTGAAGTGGAAGCCAACGTGGCGACTGGCTACCACGCCATTGAATTCATGCTGTGGGGTCAGGATTTGAACGGTACCGGCCCAGGCGCTGGCAACCGCCCTTACACCGACTTTGATGTCAGCAATTGCACAGGCGGATCGTGCGAGCGTCGCATTGAGTTTCTTGTTGCCGCCTCTGACCTTCTGGTCGCCGATCTTGAAGAGATGGTGGGCAACTGGACCGAAGATGGTGCAGCGCGCACCACTTTGATGGAGGACGAAGATGCCGGGATCACCGCGATCCTCACCGGTATTGGGTCATTGTCCTACGGCGAGATGGCTGGCGAGCGCATGAAGCTTGGCCTGCTGCTCAACGACCCTGAGGAAGAGCATGATTGCTTTGCCGACAACACGCACAACTCGCACTATTTCGATCAGATCGGCATCCGCAATGCCTATACCGGCACCTATCGCCGGATCGATGGATCCGTGGTTTCCGGGCCGTCCGTCTCGGATCTGGTGGCTGCCACTGACCCGGCGCTGGACGCTGAAGTGCGTGGCAAGCTCGATGCCACTGTGACGGCGATGGCCATCATGCGTGCGCGTGCTGAAAGCATCGAGGCCTACGACCAGATGATTGGTGAGGGCAATGAAGAGGGCAATGCCACCGTGCAAGCTGCTATTGATGGTTTGATCGATCAGACCCGTTCCGTGGAGCGTGTTGTGGCTCTGCTTGATTTGGATGCCATTGAGTTTGAAGGCTCCGACAGCCTGGACAACCCAACGGCTGTTTTCCAGTAGGGCGGTGCATGGCACTTTCCTTCAATGCAAAATGGATCGGGGCGGGTGGTGCAACCACCTGCCTCGTCGCTTTTGGTTTGCTGCTGGCCGATGCCAGCGGCCTTTGGGCGAGCAGCGATGATCCGCTGCCCCACCGAACCGATCTAAGCGCTGCTGACCGGGTGCGCGTGGCATCTGTTCTTGCCAGGCCTGAAAGCTTTGAGACGGCGCAGCCTTTTGAGGCCATGTCTGGCGGTGCGGCCACTTTTACCGGCACGCCTGATGGCAACGCGTTTTCGCGTTTTTCGCAGAACCTATCCTTCGAGCAGGAGGCTGATTTCAACATCGGCGACTCGCTGTTCACCAAGCTTTGGGTGTCGTCGCCTTCATCCACGCAAGCCTCTGATGGGCTGGGTCCGCTGTTCAATGCGCGCTCTTGCCAGAGCTGCCATTTGAAGGATGGACGTGGCCATCCGCCGGTCGATGCCAATGACAGCGCGATCTCCATGTTTCTGCGCCTCTCGGTTCCACCACGGACGCCCGAGGAATTCGCCGCGCTGGAGAGCCGGGCTTTGTTGCGCATTCCCGAGCCAACCTATGGCGGGCAGTTCCAGGATCTTGCTGTGCCTGGTTTGCAGGCCGAAGGCCGCATGGTGATCACCTATGACGAGGAAGAAGTTGTGTTGGCCGATGGCGAGGTGGTGAACCTGCGCCGTCCCACCTATTCCGTGGCTGATCTTGGCTATGGTGAGATGGATCCAGAGGTCATGCTTTCCCCGCGCGTCGCCCCACCCATGATTGGCTTGGGGCTGATCGAGGCGATCCATCCTGATGATATTTTAGCGCTTGCCGACCCTGATGATGAAGATGGCGATGGGATATCCGGTCGCCCTAGCTGGGTGCTGGAGGAGCAATCAGGCGAGCTGGCGCTGGGTCTTTTCGGTTGGAAAGCTTCCAATCCCACCGTGCGCCAACAATCAGCGGGTGCCTTCTCAGGCGATATAGGTATTTCAACCCCAAGCGTTCCCGCGGCGCATGGCGATTGCACCGAGAATCAACCCGATTGCTTGGCGATGCCAACTGGTGTTCAAGCGCGCCTCGGCGACACCGAAGCGCCTGATCCCGTGCTCGATTTTGTAACGTTTTACGCCGCCAATCTTGCGGTTCCGATGCGCCGCAATGTCGATGATCCTGAGGTTTTGCGCGGCAAAGCGCTTTTCCACGATCTGGGCTGTCCTTCCTGTCACCAACCCAATTATGTGACCAGCCGCGATGCTGCGACCGATGCGCATCAATTCCAGCTCATCTGGCCGTACTCTGATTTTCTGTTGCATGACATGGGCGAGGGCCTGGCCGACAATCGCCCTGTGGGCGACGCATCGGGCAGCGAATGGAAAACCCCGCCCCTTTGGGGCATTGGGTTGACCGAAACGGTGAATGGACACACCCAGTTTTTGCACGATGGGCGTGCGCGCTCACTGCTGGAGGCTATTCTTTGGCACGGCGGCGAAGCTGAAGATGCGCGCGATTCCGTTGTTGAACTTGGCACCCAAGATCGCGGTGCGCTGATCGCCTTTTTGGAGAGTCTTTAGATGCGTCACCTTATTGCTGCGACTTGCTTGACCTTGATGGCGTTGCCCGCATCCGCGCAAAGCGATCTTGGGGCCATCACACGTGGCATGATCGAGGGGCATATTCTGCCCGCCCACGCGACATTGATGGGCGTGGCCGATCAGCAAGTTGTCATCACCGAGCAGATGTGTGCCGCGCCGTCAACGGAGGCTTTGGAGGCCGCGCAAGCTGGGTTTGCTGATCTGGTGGAGGCGTGGTCTGCTGTGGAGTTCATCCGCTTTGGACCGGCCCGTGACGACAATGCCCTTGAGCGCTTGTTCTTCTGGCCAGACCGCAACGGTCGTGGCCTCAACCAGGTGCAAGGCGTGCTTGCAACGCAAGATGAGAGCGTTACCAGCGTGGAAAGCCTGCAGGGAAAAAGCGTTGCACTGCAAGGGCTTCTGGCACTGGATTACGCGCTCTTTGGTACAGGTTTTGAGGCTCTGGCAGAGGGCGATATGCATCGCTGCGCTTACGCGCAGGCTATTGCAGGCGCCATCGCCGACACATCATCTGACCTCTTTGAAGGATGGAGCGGTCATGAGGGCTATGGCGCTTTGATGCTCTCGCCTGGGCCAGACAATGCGGTCTACAGAACCGAAGGTGAAGCGTTGCAGGAGCTGCTGCGCGCCATGGCTGAACAGTTGCAGATCATCCACGATGCCAAGCTTGTGCGTGTGGTTGGAACCTCACCGAGTGAGGCGCGCTATCGCCGCGCGCCTTTCTGGCGATCAGGTCAAACCTTGCCCTCGATCCTGGTCAATGCTGAGGCGATGCTAAGCCTGAACGAGGCTGGTCGGTTTGCCGATCTCTTGCCGGAGCAGGCGCAGCGCTATGCGGGCACCGTGCGGTTTGAGCTTGGCCAAATTGTAAGCCGATTGGATGCTCTTATCGAAAGCGGTGATAGCTTGGAAACGCTCGTCACCAGCGAAGATACGCATGGCAGGATTGCCAGTGTGGCGCTGCCTTTGGCAGGGGCCATGCGGGTGGTGGGCGAGGTCTATCCGGCTGAGTTGGGCTTGACGATGGGGTTCAACTCCCTGGACGGCGACTAGCTTGGACCTCACGCGTCGTCACTTCGTTGCTGTCTGCGCTGGGCTTGGGGTCACACCACTTTCACTGCTCACCAGCGCTTCCGGCGCACCGGCTTTCTTGTCAGCCTATCGCGACCCTGCTGGAACCTTTGGTGTCGCTGCGCTTGATGAAGCTGGCGCTGTTCTCTTCACCGAGGCCTTACCCGCCAGGGGCCACGACACGGTGGTTTCGCCTGACCAACGTTGGGCGGTCACCTTTGCGCGCAGGCCAGGGCGTTTCGCGTTGGTGATGGATTTGCTTCGGCGGGCGCCAGCTTTTGCCTTTGAAGCCGCGCCGGGCCGCCACTTTTATGGTCACGGGTTTTTCTCGCCCGATGGGCAACTGCTCTACGCCACCGAGAATGACTATGATGGCGAACGCGGCCTCCTTGGTATCTACGACACCACTGATGGGTACCGTCGTATCGGTGCATTCCAGACCCATGGTATGGGGCCTCACGAAGCGCTGCTGCTTGATGATGGCTCGACAATCGCCGTTGCCAATGGCGGCATCCTCACTCACCCGGATTTTCCCCGCCAGAAGCTCAACCTTGCATCTATGGCACCATCGATCAGCTATTTGGACCGTTCAACTGGCGATCTGCTTGAACAGGTCGCTTTGCCTGCGAGCCTGCACCAGCTTTCGATCCGTCACATGACCCAAGCAGGTGATGGATCAGTGTGGTTTGGTGGACAGTATGAAGGTGCTCCGACCGACGCGGTGGCGCTTGTCGGTCGCCATCAGCGAGGCCGGGAGATTGGCCTTGTCACGCTGCCAGAGGCTGAGCGCGCGGCGCTGCGACACTATGTGGGCTCCATCAAAGCAAGCGCTGACGGTGAACAGATTGCGCTGACCAGTCCGCGCGGCGGGCTTGCCATTCTGTTGGGTGCGCAAAGCCAAGCTGTTCTTCGTGTTCACACACTTGGTGATGTATGCGGTGTTGCGCCTCAAGGCCCCGATTTTGCGTTCTCAACCGGCCAGGGCTACGTCATTGGAACCGGCGAGGCGCGGGCTGATCTGAGCTGGGACAATCATTTGCGTTCGTTCACCTAGGGTCTCAACCCTAGGTCTCTTGCCATCACCTCATAGACCTGCCATCACACCCTCACCACAGGGGTGCCGCGTAGAGCCGCGGCTGAGATTTGGGCGCCAAGCCCAGGACCCTCGAAGCTGATCTGGGTAATGCCAGCGTAGCAAGGAGGACAGCGATGTTCGCAGGCGCACAACTATCCCTCTATCCGATGACCGACACATTCGTGGACGTCATTCTTTCCTCTCTCGATGCCCTTGATCCATGGCGTGATCGGTTGCGCATTGAGACCGATGACATCTCTACACTGGTGGTTGGTCCGCCGGAGGTGCTGTTCCCGGCGCTGCGCGATCTCTATGCGTCGGCCGCCTCTAAGGGTCACCACGTGGTGTTGCGGGCAACGCTTTCGCGCGGTTGCCCTGGCGAGCCGGATGACCCCATTTGCCAGACGTCGGCCCTTGCCAATCCGTTTGAGCCCTTGGCCTCGCGTCAGCAGGCGGCGTTGGATGCGCTGAAATCAGCGCCCGACACCGGCCAGATCGCCGATGCGCAGTTCTCGCTCTATGTGATGGGCGCAGGTGACCACATGGCCGAGATAACGGGCTGCATCGACTTTTTGAGAAGCAGCGGGACCTTTGATCGCTCGAAAAACTTCTGCACCCGCCTGACAGGCGATGCCGGGCCGGTCTTTGCGACCTTACAAGAAGCGTTTTGCCGGTTTGGGCCGCCCAATGGGCACGTCACCATCGACCTGACCGTTTCGGCCAACAGCCCGTCCAAGCGCTGATCCGATGCGTTCGCTCCCTCGCCCTGGGTTGAACCCCAAGGGCGGAGGGTTGATCGGTGGGTTGCCCGCTGCCCTTAGTCTGATCAGCGCCTTCGCCCTCTGGGAACTTTACGTGCATCTGTCGGGTATCTCCCCGCTCATGTTGCCTGCACCCTCGCGCGTGCTGGAACAGATGGCATTGAATCGCGAGCTGTTGTGGGCCAACACGCTGCCCACCATCCGCGCCACGTTGATGGGCTTTGCTCTGTCAGTGAGCGTGGCTTTTCTGCTTTCGGTCGTTCTTGATTTCATGCCCAGGGTGCGGCGCGCGCTGTTCCCTATCTTTGTGGTCAGCCAGACCCTACCGCTGGTGGCCATCGCCCCTTTGGTGGTGCTCTGGTTCGGTTTTGAGCTGACACCCAAAGTGCTCATCGTCGCGCTCGTCACCTTCTTCCCGATGCTTGTCGCGTTGGTCGATGGCTATGAAGCCACCGATCCAGAAATCGAGGATTTGCTGGGCTCTATGGGTGCCACCCGCCGCCGGGTGTTCCTGGCCGCGCGGCTCCCATCGGCAATGCCCTACTTTTTTGCGGGCCTACGCATCTCGATCACCTATGCGGTGGTCGCGGCGATCTTTGCCGAATATGTCGGCGCGCGCGCTGGCCTCGGCATTGTGATTTTGAATGCCAAAAACAGCTTTCGACCCGATCTGGTGTTGGCCGCCGTGGTGATTAGCTCCCTGCTCACGCTGGTGTTGTTTGCCATCATGGCGCTGGTTCAACGCGTGGTTCTGCGCTGGCGCACCTATGGAGGTGGGCCTTGAGCGACCTAGCGCCTCAACAACAGATGCGCGCGTTGGCGGTGGACCGAGTCAGTGTCACGTTGGGCGATACGCACGTGCTTGATGACATCTCTCTCCATGTGGAGCCTGGCGAGTTTGTTTCGATCTTAGGACCCTCGGGGTCTGGCAAATCGACGCTCTTCCGTCTGCTGACTGGGGCTGTCCGGCTCCAAAGTGGAACGATTGCCGTGGATGGTCATCCACTTGATGTGCACCAGCACGGTTTTGCTTTCATGCCGCAGTGTGATGCGCTCATGCCCTGGCGACGTATCATCGACAATCTGACGCTGGGCCTTGAGGTGCAGGGTGCAGCACGCCGCCAAGCCCGCGAGCAGGTGATGCCACTGCTCGATGATTTCGGTCTTGCGGGTTTTGAACGCCATTACCCCGGACAGCTGTCGGGTGGCATGCGCCAGCGAGCGGCGCTTCTGCGCACCGTGGCGCAAGGGCGATCCATTCAGTTGCTGGATGAACCCTTTGGCGCGCTGGACGCGCTTACCCGCACCCAGATGCAAAGTTGGTTTGAGACGCGTTGGCGCAAGGCGCGTTGGACGACGCTGCTTGTCACCCATGATGTGCGCGAAGCGGTCGCTTTGTCCGACCGGATTTACGTTTTTTCCGCTCGTCCCGCGCGCGTGATTGCCGAGCTTGTCGTGCCAGCGTCCCGTCCTCGCCTCGGCAGCCCAACAACGCCAGACGCCCATGCGTTGGAGGCAGAGCTCACCGACATTTTGATCAACCAAACTGGAGACATCTCATGACGTTCACCAAGCATCTTTTGGCCGCCGCTTTTCTCTGCACGGCACTTCCCGCATCAGCGCAGGATCAGGTGAGTGTTGCCCTCGACTGGACGCCCAACACGAACCATGTCGGCCTTTACGTGGCACAGGCCAAAGGCTGGTTTGAGGAGGTGGGGTTAGACGTCGATATCCTGCCTTACACCGATACATCCTCTGGCACTTTGGTTGCTTCCGGGGTGGCAGAGTTTGGCATCTTGAGCGCGGTCGGGTTCCACAGCCAGCGGGCTACTGGTGCGGATATGACGGTCGTCATGGCCATTGTTCAGCATGAAACTGGACGTTTGGTTTTCAATGGCGAGCGTGACGACATTCAGCGCCCCGCGGACCTTGATGGCATGACCTATGCCGGTTTCGGCAGCGCGTGGGAGGAGGCGCTGATTTCCACCATCATCGCCAATGATGGCGGTGAGGGAACGTTCGATACCGTCACGCTTGGTACCTCAGCCTATGAAGCGCTGGCCAATGGCAGCGTGGATTTCACGCTGGAAGTGAGCACATGGGAAGGTGTGAACTCGGTGCTGCTCAACCGTCCACAGCGCGCCTTCCGCTACGCCGATTATGGCGTGCCCGATCAGCACACAACGTTTCTGGGTGGCAATGGCACCTGGCTGATGGACAATCCGGACCTAGCGGAAGCCTTTGTTCAAGCCGCCCAGCGTGGCTATGCGTTTGCTGCGCAAAATCCTGAAGAGGCCGCCGATATTTTGATCGAAGAAACCGCCGGCATGTTGACCAATCCGGAGCTGGTGCGTGCCTCCATGCAGGCCTTGGTCGAGGGCGGCTATTTGCAGGATGATGGCGAACCTGTCGGGCTGATCGACGAGGAGATGATCGCCAACATCACTGGGTTCTTGTTTGAAGCGGGCATTTTGCGTGGGCAGGACGGCCAGCCCTTGGAAACGATGCCTGATGTTTCCAGCTGGTTCACCAATGCCTATTTGGCGCGCTAGCCCCCATCCAAAAACCAAACAGATGCGATGCGCATACAGCGGTCATCCGTGATCGTGCGCATCGCGACCGCTAGGCACGAACGCGTTGCAACTCTAGCCGGACACGTTGAGCCAGTTGAAGCAACGGCGGAGATTTCCTGACGGTCCTGATCGCGGCACGCTTCGTTGCAGCAAGGCACCGATACACCAACCCTCTGCCCGTCACATGGAAAACAACATCGACCAACGGAACCGGGTCGCACCAAACATGCTTGTATTCGTTTTCTCCCAAGCCGAGATCGAACGAGGCCACGCCCTGCCTGCAAAACCATTCCACCGCTGTGTCTACCGAGATGCGGCCTGGTCCATGCATCGCGTAGGCTCGGTTGGCTGTCATTGAGTTGATCCCCATCGAAAAACGATCGTTGAACCTACCGCCTCCAGCAATAGCCACGGGTTGGTCGCCAACTTTAAGCACGTAGAGTTCCAAGGTTTGATTGTCTTGGACAAGAGACGCACTGGCCAACTGCCGCAGGAAGGTCTGGTTTGCTTCTAATTCAAACGCGCTGCGTACCCCTGCCTTGGTTAGTCGACCACTTTTCTGCTCAAAGAAGAGATCGAGTATGGCATTCAGAGCAGAAGGATCATGGACCTGTTCAAAGGAGAGTGCTCCATGACGTTCCAACTGTTTGATGTTTCTGCGTGTTTTGCGTTGCGATTTTGTGGGGCGACGAGCTGCTTTGAGGCGTTCAAAGTCAGGATCAAGTCTTCCGCTGAAGAACAGGATCTCACTGGATTTTGCTGAAATATGCGCGAGTGGATTGACGTTGCCATCCAACTGGGCGGGCATCGAAGAAAGATCCACGAAATCCACGTCTCTTTGGTTCCGCAGAACCTGGCTTAATGCCGTGAAAAGTTCGCGCTGTTTGGCCAAACGCAGGATGTACGAGCGTTCCAAGCCACGATTGGTTAGAAGCGGCACACGCAGGTTTGCGTGATCATCGCCCATGAATCTAGCGACTTTCACACCCGCACCACCAGACTGGATGTAGAGAGGCAAAAGCAAGCTGACTTTCGTCCCCACACTGGCAACAACAATCAATGGTTTGATGGCGCGATATGTCGAGAACACATCAAACCAGCACTTACACCAATCGTAGCGCTGATAGACCGATCCGGTGGCATCCTGCTCCAAGGAACGCCATGTCTTTTCAGCGTCTTGGAAGCTGGAGAAACAGCGCCAGGTTGTTGAAGGATTTGCTGCCTCAACGGCCTCTTGAGAAACCTCATTAAGGCCAGTTAGCCCAGTCAGCGCCAACAACGCAGGCTTTTCAGAACGATATAGGGTTTTCATGGGGAAGGCCTCGCTGAACGGGTCAAATCTCAAGAACAGATGGAAGAATGGATCAGTGCGCGGTGGCGGAGATCGCAGCCCTTTGCGTGTCGCATTGGTACCTAACTGGAGGCATCAGCCGTTAGCAGCTGGAGCTCCCTCAGGTCAGAGTTGCCACGCAATTCTAGGGTTATGGATGCAAGTGGTGCGGGAAAATCATGAAGATCAATCCACCACGTATCGAGGATGGCGACCTCGTCCATCCTTGTCTTACGGCGCAACCGAAATTGCGCATCGCTGCCATCATCGAAATGCAGGTGCAATATCATGTCGCGGGCAGAGCCATCGGTCATGCGCAGTCCAAGAAGTGTTCTACTGACCGCATTGTTCGGCATGTCGATCTGAGTGGTATCTCCCCCAATGGCAAAGGACTGGGTGTGCGCAACGCCCTCGTCAGCCCGCAGCGCGCCGAGCAAACGGCGCAACTCTCTTTCACGAAGCTCGTAGGTGTATGGAAACTCCCAAATGACAAGATCAGGTCGATCCTCAGCGAAACCACCGGTCAGAATGTAGGTCTCGAATGGACCAACCAACCCACCACCAGAAACCGAGCGGTTCTGGATGGGGCGTTGCAGGGCAGCGGCTAGCGCGTCGGCGGTTTGGTACTGGTCTCGTCTGTTCCGGTCAGAAAAACTGGTGCCCAACAGAATGGCCGCATCGCCAGCGTCCGTGGGAGTTTCAAGGAGACCCCCCGCCTGAGGCAAATGCGGAGAATAGTCCAAGAGTGCGCTGAATTCTGAGCCTGGCGTTGTATCGCATACGACTGATACGATCTCGCTGAGAGACCCCGGTTCTTCCACCAATTCAATTTGCGCTAGTGACGAAGGGTCGAACGCTGGCTCAGGGTCACCTGACAACTCGCTGGCCAATGCCAGTGCGCTGTAGGCTGCGCTCAAGTTGGTCCAATGCGTGTCGCGTTGAAAATAGTAGGTGTTGGCCAAAGATGGTTGCGATTGCGCCAGTGCCAAAAGATCCGGTGCTACGGCTCCGGCCTCCTTCAACTGGCCGATCATGTGATGAAACGCATTGGCTTGAGCCGCCATGTCATAACTGCCTGGCTGGCCGGTTGTTTCATCAACAACCTCTTGTCCGGCGACGACTGGGCGGGGAGGAGCAATCAACATAGAAAGCTGAGTGCCGCGCGATGCGAGCTCAGAGACGAGATCGGCCAGCAAAGTTTGCTCCGTGTTCGTCAACACATAGCGATAGTCCAGTTGGTCACTTCCAAATATCCAGCCGGTTTCTGCAGAGTTGTAAATCGGCGCAAGGCGTTGATACCGGGGCTCAAGTTCGTCTCGGTTCAGCATTTCGGGACAGTAAGGCTCTGCCAGCGCTGATGTTGCCACGGCTGAGACAGCAATGATCCCGGTGATAAGAGGTACGATGCTCATGGGAGATTCCTTGTGTGGATGTATCGTTCTGGGATTTCCCAGATGACAAAACGGGGGGCGATTTGATTGATTGCACCGTTCTCGAGCGCTTCTTGCATGGGTGCGAATGGGCCGCGCCCCTCGACGGCAAGGTTGATCAGATCAAGGCCGGTCGCCTCTTGTAGGTAGCCAGCAAAGTTGAATTCCGATCGGGCAGAGAAACTTGTTCCAACAAGTGCAATCCCAATCTCTTGATCGCCAAACAGGTCGGAGTCGGAAGAGTTTGTGACGGTGACCGGTCGCGATAGCGTCTCGCGGTCAACACCAACCCAGTCGCTCCAAAGACCAGTTTCAACAAATGGCAACAGGTCACCATTGAAGGTGGTCTCTGTGTCATATGTTGTCTCAAACTGAACAAATCCGGTGCCTGCAATGCCCGCCTCGTCAGCGATGGCTTCTGCCGCTAGTCGGGCACCAAGCGGACTCCAATGCGTATCGGTGCGCATGAATGTGTCGCCACCGGCTTGCTCAATTGCCAGCGCATCGCTCAGGTCGGCTGCTTGGAACCCTAAAGCCCGCAGAGTGTTCAGGACATCTGCATAGCGCGTTTCGATGGCCACACTTCGTGGCCGCGGTAGGCGATCAGCATAGATGCGTGTTTTGTCTGGGAGGACGACCGGGATCAGCGTGATGCCATGGCTATCAAGCTCATTGCGAACCGCTGTAACCAATGAGGCAAAAGCGACTTCTTCAGCTGGGTTCCCAAACTCTTCGATTGTAAAAAGCCAGTCACTATCGCCGATCACAATCTCAGGACCGGCTTCGTTGAAGAGTGCGAATGTCAACGCCCTGTAAGTTGCTCCGGCCCAGTTTCGCAGCGGCATATTCTGCGTGAACTCGGACTCATAAATGCGCTGATAACTGCCTGAAAGAACACCGCTATCAAGCCTTGGTGATTCTGTCGTCGACAGGCCAATGGCGCCGGGCAGACTGACCCCCAGCAGAAACATCATGGCAACAGGAAACGAACGTTTGTTGGTCGGCATCGTTCAACCCTCAGAACTGAAA
This sequence comes from Ahrensia marina, assembly GCF_042140245.1. Taxonomy (GTDB): domain Bacteria; phylum Pseudomonadota; class Alphaproteobacteria; order Rhizobiales; family MH13; genus MH13. Next base: position 937,236 of record NZ_CP159483.1, read on the forward strand.
ATAGAGAAATGGAGTGTGTGTCCGAGCACTCAGCGCGAGGCTCGACACCAGAAAGAGGGCCACCGTTGTCGCTGATCGCGGCGGTGTCAGTCGGTCAAAAAGAACTCGGTTCTTTAGGTCGAGCGTCGAAAGACATCCACCAACGCAGAGCGCGAGAAGTTCGACAGACTGTGTTGCGTATTGAAACTGCGAGGACAGGGCCCAGCCATTGAGGCCGATCATTCCGCCGTAGATGTCGAAGGCCTGACCGACGTTCGGTGCGCGAAACATCACCCAACCAATCAGCACGATCATCATTGTGACGGGCCAGCCAAGGCGAAAGGGCAGTTGGCGGCCTCCCGGCTTCATCCCCGCAAGGCGCTCCAGTGCAAGTGCAGTCCCGTGCCAACCGCCCCATAGGATGAAGGTCCAGTTTGCACCGTGCCATAGCCCACCAAGAACCATCGTCAGAATAAGGTTGCGATAGGTCTTGAGTGTGCCGTTGCGATTGCCGCCCAAGGGTACATAGAGATAGTCTCGCAACCAGTTCGAGAGACTGATATGCCAACGCCTCCAAAACTCGGTGACCGATTGGCTCGCGTAAGGCTGGTCAAAGTTCTCAACGAACTTGAACCCAATCATAAGTCCCAGTCCGATCGCCATCGCTGAGTAGCCGGCAAAATCGAAAAAGAGTTGGACAGCATAAGCAGTTGCCCCGAGCCACGCCTCGGCCAATGACGGTTCAGCCAGGGCAAAAACACGATCTGACAAAGGGGCAACGGTATCTGCGACCAGAAGCTTCATCGCGAGCCCTGTGACAAAGCGCTGGACCCCAAAAGTGAACTTCTCAACGCTATGGGTACGTTCAAGGAACTGAGCTGCAAGATCCTTGTAGCGCAGGACGGGACCGGCGATGAGCTGCGGGAAGAGCGCCACAAAGGCAAGGAAGTCGACAAGACTCCTCGCAGGTGGCGCATCCTTACGAGCAACGTCAATGATGTAGCTGATCGACTGGAAGCTGAGAAATGAAATGCCAATGGGCAGAATGATGGTGTTCATCGTGAAAGCCGCGGCACCGAAGCTTTCAGTGAGGCCGTTGGTCATCCCAACAATGAAGTGCGCATACTTGAAGTAGCCCAGAGCACAGAGGATGAGCGTTATTCCGCTCCTCACAGCAAGCGCCTTGCGCTTTTGGTCAACGGCCGTGGCTGCAATAGTGGCGCTTACGTAGCTGATCAGCGAGATAGCGATAACGAGTGCCAAATAGTCCACCCGCCACCAGCCGTAGAAGGCGTAGCTCGCCAGCAGAATGAGCAGCGAGCGAAAACGCGCGGGCACCAGGTAATAGGCTGCCAGAAACAGCGGCAGAAACCCAAAGATGAAGATGTGGGACGCAAAGATCATGGCTTAACGGGCCTCGATCACTGGGCCATAGCGGTTCTCGATCAGGCGCACATCGCCGTCGGCTACGAGGAAAGTCAGGTTGACGCCCCGACGCAAAACCAGATCGAAGTTCTCAGACAGCCCGTTTGCTTCAACGGTCAACGTGACTGAGACGGGGTTCACTGCTCTTTGAGAGATTTGGCCATCTGTCGTGGTGTCAATCACGACCGGACCACCATCTGCCACCACCAGACGTGCTGAGGCGGAGTCTGCATTTAGAAGGAAGAGGTGGACTTTGGATGGTTCAGTTCGGACGGGCTCCTGAAGAATGAAGGGGTCAGCACCATCACTCAAAATCGTGTAGTGACCACCTGCTTGTGCGCCATCCAGCTGTGCGGCAGAGATTGCCACATAGGTCTCCTCAGGCAGTTCACCGGCTGAGAAGGACCGCCCAAAGAGGTCTACAGAGGCATCAACAATCCCGATCCGGCGCACAAACAATGCGTCGTTGGGTACGGCTGCGCCATAGAGCCCATCTTCAATCTCCGCCCGTGCAGGCGAGACAAAAGCAACAAGCATTGCACATAAAAGTAGGCCGCATGTCCGCGTCATCGGGTGATCCTTTCGGTTTGCGAAGGATCTAAACCAGCGGATCGACGGCGTGGGCACGGCAATGGCACAGCGGCGCTATGCAGGGGTATAGGCGACGCCTCTAAGGTCGAGCTGTCCTGCCGTAAAAGACTGAAATCGAAGCAACTATCCTTTCGAGACAGCACCTATCCCCATCCGCCGCCGCGCCCCTCAAGGTTTGACGTAATACATGCCGACGGTCGCCATCGCTCAGCACCTCACAGACGTGCAGCGTCCGACCTTGGTGCAGGCCTCAACCGATTGGCCAATGCACTTTTTCAGACTTTGAAAAGGAAACACCATGTCTAACAACAACGATCCGGCCCCGTTGGCCGGCACTGGCCAAAACGACATCATTGATGGCTCCAACCAGCCTGATCTGATCATCGGGCTCGCTGGTGATGATACTGTAGAAGCCGGAAAAGGCGCCGATACCATCTATGGCGATTTCATCGGCGAGAACCTGCTGCAGGCGACCGATAACGCCATCAGCTTTGACCAGTATGGCGCGAGCGGCCAATGGGCACTCAGTCAGGACGAAGCTGGCAACGCGCAGATGTCACAAACGGTGACAACCATCGAAGGCGCTGAATATGAAATCGCTTTTGAGGTTGCCGCCAACCACGCGGCCGGGATGGTTTCGGGCCGCGTCGAAGTGCTGTGGAACAACGATGTTGTTGGAACGTTTGACACTTCAAGCGGCGTATTCGCCGATGCTGTTTTGAATTTCACTGGCACAGGTGGAGAAGGTGAATTGACCTTCCGCGCCCTCCCCAGTGATGAAACCGGTGGTCCTGAGGTCAACACCGACGGTCCGGTTTTCTGGTACGAAAAAAGCGTCGACGTTCAGGGCCAGCAGGTCGAGGTTAAAGCCTTTGCCGAAGGGCAGACCAACATATACCAGGTTCTCGATGGTGAGCTGAACATCTTTAACCCTGAGACAGCGACCTACACACCTGCTGGCGCTGCGGCGACGGTCGTTGTCAATGCTATTGGCTTCAATCAGCAAGATGATCTGATCTATGGCATCGCTGTGAGAAACGGGACTGACGCGCTCGGCAACGCCGTGTCGCAAACTGACCTGGTGATGTACGATGCCGAGGGTCATGCCTACCGCGTGGGTGAAACGCCTTATCGCTCTTGGACGGGCGATTTCGATGAGAACGGCAATCTTTGGGCCTTCGAGTCTGATCTTGATCGTATCACGATGATTGACGTGGACCAGAAGGACGCGGACGGCAATCCTGTCTCGACGACCTTTAAGTTCCCCAGCGATCTGGTGACGGACAAGCTCTGGGATGTTGCCTATGATGCCGAAGCAAAAAGCTTCTTCGGCCTTGTACGCCCCTCTGCTGAGGGCAAGGCGACCAAACTGATTCAGATCGATATCTCAGATGTTGAAGCGGGCGGCCAGCCTGCAATGACGAGCATCCCCGTGGTCAGCACCAAGGTTGATGGCGAGATGCTTGATGGCGTCCCTGATATCACGTTCGGTGCGTTTATCATTGACGGCGATGGTAACCTCTATGCCGGTGGCAATGGTGGCGATCATGACATGAACGACAGCACTGGCATCAGTGGCGGGATCTATCGCATCAACAAGACGGACGATGGAAACGCCTATCTTGAACTCGTCAGCGACGCGCCACGCGCCTACAGCAATGACGGTGCTGTTGATCCGCGATCAATGGACCCCTTCACTGAGTTTGATCCCTCAGCGGTCGTGCTGATCCGTGGCCCGGAGCTCTATGAGGCAGAGGATCCATCTGAAAGCTATAACGATGACATTCATGCTGGAGCCGACAAGGATCTGACCTACGGCGGCTATGGTGATGATAAGGTTGTCGGCAGTTCATTGGGCGACGAACTTCACGGTGACGTGGGCGACGATGAGCTGTATGGCGGCGCAGGGCCAGGCTACGAAACCAGCCTGATCTCCTTCTATGACGACCAAGGGCTTCGCTACGATCAGTTCGGCAATCTTCTGCCGGAAGATGATGACGTGCTTTTCGGTGGCGTCGGCAACGATCTTCTAGACGGTTCTGCGGGGCACGACACCCTCCGTGGAGGCCTGGGAGATGACACCCTTCAAGGCGGAACTGGGCATGACACTCTGTTCGGCGATGAAGGCAATGACCAGCTCAACGGCGGCCGAGAGAATGATATCCTGTCCGGCGGTGACGGTGACGACCGACTGGAAGGCGGTTCTGGCGCGGACACTCTGCGGGGCGACTCGGGCGCAGACACCCTTTTGGGTGGTTCGGGCGAAGATCACCTCCATGGAGGCAAGGGCGCTGATTCATTGAACGGTGGGTCGCAGGACGACATGCTGTTTGGCGATGCAGGTGCCGACACGCTGACCGGTGGCTCTGGTGATGACACGCTTTCAGGCGGAAGTGACAACGACCTCCTTTCTGGTGGATCAGGAGCTGATACCCTCAAAGGTGACGACGGTCGCGATCATCTCAAGGGTGGCCATGGTGACGATGTGCTCCATGGTGGTGCCGGTAAGGACAAGCTGAACGGCGGGTCGGACAACGATGTTTTGTACGGCGACGACGATCATGACTACCTTCACGGGTACAATGGCAACGACGTGCTCTATGGCGGCCAAGGGAACGACAAGATTCTCTTCGGCAAGGGCACAGATACTGCCTTCGGTGGTTCGGGCAACGATACCTTCATCCTGAAAACCAATGACATGGATGGCTCTGAGAACCGGATTTCAGACTTTGCCCGAAACGCCCAGGAGTCTGATCAATTGGACTTGCGCGATTTGAAGCTGCAAGACAGTCACGACGATGCCTTCGATTGGATTGCGCAACAGCTTTCCAATGAAGACAATGGTGACATTGTGCTCAATCTCGATGATGGCACGTCCATTCGGTTTGCTGCCCACCAGGGAAGCTCTGGTTATCAAGATGATTTCCGGGACGAGATTCTTGATGGTCTTCTGATCTAAGGTTCCCCATCAATAAGGCCGTGGTTCTTGGAAACCGCGGCCTTTCAACGCCAATTGTTAAGGGCACCCGGGGTTTCCGGGTGCCCTTTTTCTTGCTTTGCTTTTGCTGACCGTCCGATCAGCAGATCTTGCGTATCGGCTTGGCGGGCTGAAGCTCTTTGCGTGCTCAGTAGATCTCCTGCGTCACGCTCCATCTCTAAAACCTCACGCTGTTTCTCTGGCAGAGCAGGCTCAAAGAGGATCTAAGCTCGAGCAAGGAACAGCGCGCTGATGTGGCAGTGGCTTCCTTGCCTTGACCGAAGGTGCAACAGACCCGTTGGTCAAAGCGATGCTTTGCCACAGCGGGTCTGCAGCTTAGCCCTGAACCAGGAGCGAGCAACGGGCGAACCTCGCATGCCTGCCTGCAAGATTGCCTGATCCTGATGACCCCGAGATGATGTCATCCATGCATGTGATGCTGATGTCGGTTTGCCGCTGTTCGCGGCCAAGGCGCACAACTGTGGTGGGCCTTGTAACTACTTCCTTTGCCATGGTGACCCGACACGAGTCACCGGACCCCCTACCAAGAGAGTCCGGTGCTGCTGATCCTGTTGGTTTGACAGATAGGCAGTGGCGCGGAACGCCCGCTTTCAATGGGGAGGGTAGGTGTATCGCAGCCAGATTTGCCGTCTCGCACCGGCAAGGACCTGTGATTGAACATTAGCCCCTTGCACTGGGTACTGGTTTAAACCGACTGCTTGATCATCATTGAGCAAACAGTTCCGCGTCTGGGAGACGGCCTCGATCGCACTGATGCGGGCATTGTTACGTTCATGCCCGCGGCGGCTTTAGATACCAAGAGGCCCCATTGCGCCAGCCAAAGCCCTGGCCGTCGCAGACCGCATAGGGCCGAGACGACATGTGTCTGAAATGTCTGTGTCCAGACAAAAGGCTGTTATCGCCTCTATCGTTGCCAGAGTAAGGTATCCGGACTGCCTTTGACGATAATAGCCGCGATGAGCCAACTCGGATTGAAGCAAGCGCACATAATCATTGGGGAAGTGACGAGCCAGACGAGCCAAGGCGCGGCCGTTCCCTTGTTCTGCTTCAGACGTCCAAATTGTAAGGGCTTGAGCCCGATCCTGCGGGGATGGACGAACGGCCATCAGATGGTCTGCCAGGGTGAATGAAGCCCGGCTGTAGCCTTCCTGAATAAGGTCTTCCAACAACAGGCGAGCGCGCGGTCGGTTAGGGGCAACACTATCGCTGTCGGCCAGCAATCGAGCCAGGCGATAGCGCGCTGACTGATGGCCTGATGCCGCCGCAAACTCAAGAAGCTCCAAGGTGACCCCCGTATCAGCGGACACAATCCGACCGGTGTCGATAGCCCGCGCTAGAGCTATTGCCGATGAGATGTGACCGGATTCAACGCCAAGGCAAAGAAGCTGAAGAGCTTCGGCTGGATCAGCGTCAACGACCGTCCCGTCCAGCAGCATTCTTGCAAGCCTATATCGTGCGCTGGTGTGTCCCTCTGCCTCGGACTGACGCAAAAGAGCAACTGCTCGGACAATATCAGGCGCTACGCTTTCTGGATCCGCCAGCAGTAGGGCAAGCCGATACCGCGCATAAGCATGTCCGGCCTCCACTGCAGTCTCATACAAGTCCATGACTTCTGCAAAATCAGCAGGACTGACGGCATCGCTTTCCAGCGCTCGTGCCAGAGTTGCTATTGAGGATGTGTGACCTTGATCCACACCCAAGCGAAGCAGGCGCCGCGCTTCCACTGGGTCGGAGGCGATACCCGTGCCGCTCAAAAGCGCACGCGCCAGTTTGTAACGAGCCCCTGCGTGACCTGCGCTTTCAGCCATTCTCCAATAGCGGACGGCCAAGGTCATATCACTCTCGATACCAATGCCTTTTTCGTAGAGACGCGCTATCCGGACTTGAGAACGGACATCGCCGGCCTCGGCTTGTTCGACAAGCGCGCCAATGTCGGCTTGCTGAGGAGAGGCATTTGGTGAGTCCGTTGTGTTTTCGGCCGCCTGAGGGGTGCAGGTGTTTTCTTCAACCACGGGGACCAAGGCGCTGTCGGCGTTCGCACTGCGAACGGACGGTGCACCCACAGAGCAAATTGCTAAGGCCGCCAGAACTATAAGAAAGAAGCGTGGTTGGTGGGCCATTGTCGGTTCTCCCGCTAACAGAGTGCATGGGTACAAGCTTCAGAGGCGAACGCCCCACCCCAGCTAGGCCGGGTTGCTCATCTGGTCGGGTTCACAGCCCGGTTGCTCGTATTCATGATACGGCGCTCTCCGCGGCACTAGGATCACATCCGGCTAGCGAGAGCCTCAAAAGTACAGGCTCGTACCTTTTGGAATAGAACCCGGCGCCCAAGTCCAAACCTGCCTTCTGGGGGTGTGACTATACGTTTGCGACAACTGCTACTCCTATCCTCCCACCCTTTCCGTCCCGCTTGGGCCTAAAGACTATGGGAACCGAGAGGAGAGCGAGTTTTGAAGATACGTCACGAACGGCCTTTGTCCGACTTGTCGTTTCAAGTCTGCGCCCCTTTGGGTCTTGAACTGGCCCGGGGTGAAAGGATCGATATCAAAAACTGGTCGTTACGCGGGTTCGAGTTTCCTGGCGACAGCGACATCATGCCGAAAGAGGCCATCCTATCTATCCCATTTCAGGGCGTGGATATCCGTTTTCCTGTGCGTCTTGTTGCCGAAAAAGGCTCTCGCTTCTTATGTTTTGACGGCTTGTCCGGTCGGCAGCGAGAGACGCTTGCGGTTTTTTACCATTCCATATTGTCAGGCCGGATGGCGTCTACCAACGATGTGATCACCAGTCTGGACACGCCGGTCGACCTCGTCCCGATGGAAGAAACCGAGGAAGAAAAGGCAGCGGCGACGGCCAACACTGTCCCACGTCCAGCGCGCATTCTAGCGATGTCACTGATCTACTTTGTCGTTGCAGTGATCGTGTTTTCTACCCTTGGAAAGGGTATATATGCGCGCGTTGCCACCATCTCGGTTGAAAACGCGCGTATCGAAGCGCCCCTTACTCCACTGCTGGCGGCGCAAGGCGGCTATGTCGATGAAATCCTTGTTGAACCTGGCGATGACGTGCGTGCGGGTCAGGTTTTGGTGCGTGTCGAAACGCCCGAAGGTGAAGCGAATCTGGCAGAGGTTCGCAGTCGTATTTCATTGCTAGAAGACCGGATCGAACGCCTGCGACAACGCGCAGAGGGTTATGCGAACACGCTTGCCGCCGTTCGATTGTCACTGGTCGACGCTCTAAACACCAGTAGACCGCAAGACCGGGCGGCGAACCTTATGGCCCTCAACGCGTTTGACGGGCGTTATGCTGCCGACCATCAAGCGCTTTTCGATGTTCTGACCAACGTTGAAAAAGAGATAGAGGACACCGACGACGAGCTTCGCAGGCTACGGCGCGAGCGCGGTCGATTGCGCAGCGCAGCTGATGCGCTCCATGTCATGGCACCGCACGATGGTACGGTAACGGATATCCACGTGCTTGACGGTCAGTTTGTTGCGCGCGGCGGTGCCGTGCTGCTGATGGAGAATGTGTCATCTCGCGTGGCCCGCGGGTGGGTGGACCAGTCAATGAGTGCTGCGCTTTATACCGGCATGGCGATCACGGTGACGGCCAACACTCAACTTGGTTTGCAGCACCTTTCCGGGGAAATTGTCGAGCTTGAAGCTGGTATCGACCCCGATCTGTCGCCAGACTTCGGTATGCTGATTTCCGTGGTGTTCACCGACCTAACACCGGAGCAGTCACGGACGGAGCTACCACATCTTATGCCTGTCCATATTGAGGCATCACGCCCATGGGCTCAGCGTGTACGGCACTACCAAGTTCGAGTCAGACTATGGGTAGAGGACTGGTACGATGTCCCTGCCTGAATCGGACTATGCCTTTCGCAAGAGCCTAACGGCACGATTGCATCATCTCACGACGCCCGCAAAGCGTGGCCTGGCAAAATGGCGGCCTCTTCAGTTGGCGGTTTTCCTTTTGCTGGTCACAGCGATTGGCTGGCTTCTGGTGAACACACACAACCGCTTCTTTCAGCCTGATACGCTGCAAATCACGATCATTCTTGGGGTGTTGGGGCTTTGGCGATTTGGGTGGTGGTTCACCCATGCTGTTCGGGCGGAGATCTATCGACGCGTTCATTGGCCAGACATGCGCCAACGTGCTGACCAAGTGTGGAACAGCGGTTGGCGACCGCGCCGTTTGCACATTCAGATGACCACATACTTTGAAGAGCCATCCATCACCGAGCGTGTCATAGGCTCCATACTTGGCCAGATCCGTCGGGAGCGCATTCCAACAACGCTCTATATAGGCACCGGCTCGGCCTATGATGAGATGATCATTCGTTCTTTTGTCGAGAAACACGCTCAGGACATCCCCAGCGACTTGGCGGAGCTTGTGTTTCTTCGTCAAAATCAACCAGGCAAGCGGATGGCGATCGGCATGATCCTTCGGTCGATCAGCCGAAGCGATGTTGATCCTAATGATCTGATCATTTTCATGGATGGCGACGCATTGTTTGGGACCAATGTCTTGGAAAAGACATTGTCGATGTTTGGTGCCGACCCTGAACTGCAAGCACTGACGACTGACGAGGAAGTCATATGCTACGGGCCTGAGTGGATCAGCGCCTGGCTTTCGATGCGGTTTGCGCAGCGTCGCCTTGCAATGCAAAGCCATGCACTCTCAGACAAGGTCTTGACCTTGACGGGCCGTATGTCGGTTTTCCGCGCCAACCACATTCTTGCAGAGCGGTTCATTCGAACCATCGAGGCCGACCATCTGGATCATTGGTTATGGGGCCGCTTCCGGTTTCTGTCCGGCGATGACAAGTCATCCTGGTACCACCTGCTCACCCGCGGCGCCAAAATGACCTATGTACCTGATGCTACCGTCTATACGATTGAGGTTATTAAGGAAAATGGCCTTGGACGTATGGTTCAAAACTTCCGGCGATGGTCCGGCAACATGCTCCGCAACGGCAGTCGCGCCATTGCCCTTGGCCCGAAAACTGTGAAGCCTTTCATTTGGTGGTGCTTGGTTGATCAACGCATCGCCATGTGGACCATGATGGTGTCCCCCACGCTGGCTCTCCTGGCGACATTTCAAGAGCCCGCTTACCTTTGGTCTTGTCTAATCTGGGTGGCCTTCAGCCGTCTGGTTCTTTGTCTTTTTCTTTTCCGTTACAGTCGCCAGGTCGATCTGTCGTGGCCCTTTATTTTGTATCTCAATCAGGTCATCAACGCGTCGGTGAAGATTTTCATGGTGTTCCATCTGTCCAAGCAGAAATGGTCCAACCGCGGCAACCAAACTGCTGGCAATGATCAGGGTTGGGTCGCCACTTTGCAGAATGCGATGGCCAAGACACAATTGGTCGTGTCGGTATCTGGTTTTGTGACAATCCTTGCGATCTATATCGGCCTGTTGCCGAGCCCCTTCTGAGGATCATGCAACACCTATCCGTTGGGATAGATGTCCATCCGGAAGCGCGCTTTTCTCCCTCTGTCAGGTAGAAGAAGTCGGAGCCTGCGAACGGTAGAAAGTATTCCTGTCTATCAAATGGAGTACTTTCGATGATTATACCTGTTATCTTGGCTGGTGGTTCAGGTACGCGCCTATGGCCGGTTTCACGCAAGAGCTACCCTAAGCAATTCACGAAACTGTCCAGCAATCTGAGCTTGTTTCAAGAGAGCGTTATGCGGCTTACCGGTCCTCGGTTCTCCGCACCCTCAATTGTAACGGGAACTGACTTCCGCTTTGTTGTCGCTGAGCAGTTGGAGGCCATCAGTGCGGAGACGCACGATGTCCTTCTTGAACCAGAGGCGCGCAACACAGCGCCAGCGATCTTGGCCGCTGCCTTGCGTCATGAGGCAAAGCCTGACGCGATCTTGCTGGTCACCCCATCCGATCACAAGATTTTGGACCAACATGCGTTTGCTGAAGCCATTGACACCGGGGCAGCCGCAGCAACTGCGGGTAAAATCGTCACGTTTGGTATTTCACCATCAGGGCCTGAGACCGGGTATGGGTATCTGGAGCTGACGGAACCACCTGTCATCGGCCAATCACAATCGCTCCGCCGTTTCGTTGAGAAACCAGAGCTTGAGATGGCTGAGGCGATGATCGCCGATGGACGATATTTGTGGAATGCGGGCATCTTCATGTTCCGTGTCGACACCATCATCAAACTGTTTGAGCAGTTGGTGCCGCATCTTGCCATGGCGACTCGGGCGGCTGTTAAGACGGCCAGCTACGAAACGGGCTTTATGAGCCTGAATGCCGCCGCCTATTCACGGTGCGAAAACATCTCAGTGGATTATGCGATCATGGAGGCCGCAGATGACCTTCATGTTGTGCCAGTTAACTGTGGTTGGTCAGACCTGGGGTCTTGGCGGTCTGTTCACGAGAACTGTTTCCAAGATGGCAAAGGCAACGCCATGTGGGGCGCTGCCATGCAGATCGACTGTTCAAACAGTCTGTTGCGCTCGGAAAACCCGGACACAAAGATCGTTGGAGTGGGTTTGGAGAATATCGCTGCCATTGCCACCGATGACGGTATCTTGATTGCCAACATGGACGACAGTGAGCGGGTTAAAGAGGCCGTCGGCGAGCTTAAGCTGCAAAAGGCGCCACAAGCTGAGGAGTTCCGCAAATGTCAGCGGCCATGGGGCCATTACGAGCAACTCACGCTCGGGTCTCGTTTCCAAGTCAAGCGGATCACCGTCAAACCAGGCGGTCGACTAAGCCTGCAGAGCCACAAATATCGTGCAGAGCACTGGGTGGTTGTTGAGGGCATCGCGACCGTAACCCGGGATGATACCGTCATGACGCTGGTCGAGAACCAATCGACCTACATTCCACTCGGTGCAGTTCACCGCCTTGAAAACAAGGAGGATGTGCCGCTGACGCTGATCGAAGTGCAGTCCGGTTCCTATCTCGGTGAGGACGATATTGTTCGATACGAAGATGACTATGCGCGTGTGCCGCAGATCGCCGCATGATCTGGTTGTCTGAGTAGGCAACCGGGATCAACCAGCCCGCCGCTGCCTGTGAGCACATACGCCGCCCGCGCAAAGGCTAGCCTTTGCGCGGGCACTTTCGTTTCCAGATCCACGCGTTCGGATCACAGCCTATCCTTTTGATCAGGCGAGGACGCCATTTGCTCCTCCGTCATAGCCGTTCAGAAAAAATATTATGATTTTCAGGGTGTTAGACATCTGTCCACGACGGGAACTTGCTCTGAAGGACACACTATGACCCACCTTGCCCCCATCTCAACTGCCAATGCCCTGCCGATTCCTCTGCACAGTGTTATCGCCAAGCCTGCAATCTCAGTGGTTGGCTTGGGTTATGTCGGCGCTGTCTCTACGGCTTGCCTGTCCAGCCTTGGTCATCATGTTGTCGGTGTTGATGTCGACCCTTTGAAGACTGCCGATATTGCTGCTGGCCGATCACCCATTCATGAGGCAGGCTTGGAGCGCCTTCTTTCCAAAGGTGTCGAAGGTGGGCTTATCACCACAACAGATGATCTAGCCGCAGCGGTCGAAGACACCGATGTGACCTTCGTTTCCGTTGGAACGCCAACAGCATCAGATGGAAGCTGTGACTATCGCTACATCCAGGCCGCTGCCCAGGCTATGGCGGAAGGTTTGGCGCGCAAGTCCAGTTTTCATTACTTTGTCATGCGCTGCTCGATTCCCCCCGGCACGACCATGAGCGTCATGACTCCGATTATTGAAGCTGTCTCCGGTCGGAAGCTTGGCGAGGACTTTGGTGTTGCCTTCAACCCGGAATTCTTGCGTGAGGGTGTTGCTGTCGATGACTTCTACGCACCACCAAAAACCGTGATCGGCGCAACGTGTGATCGGACCGCTTATGTGCTGAAGCAAATCTACGCGCCCATTGATGAGACGCCTTTTGTAACGTCAATCGAAACGGCAGAGATGGTCAAATATGTTGACAATGTCTGGCACGCGACCAAGGTCTGCTTTGCCAACGAGGTAGGCCGACTGGCCAAATCATTGGGCATCGACAGTCATGATGTGATGGATGTCTTCTGCCAGGATCACAAACTGAATCTCGTCCCCATACTATCTCAAACCGGGCTTCGCGTATGGCGGTTCTTGCCTTCCTAAGGAGGTGCGCGCTGTCACACATATTGCGAAGATGGCTGGCGTTGATATCCCTATGATTGACAGCCTTGGTGTGTCCAACAGAACGCAGATTGAGGAAGCCATTCAGATGGTGCGCGCCACTGGTGCCAAACGTGTTGGCGTTCTTGGCGTGGCATTCAAACCTGGAACCGACGATATACGCGAGAGCCCGATCCTAGAGGTCATGGCTGCACTGCGGGCGGATGGCATTGAGATCATCGCACATGACCCTGCCATTACGGCTGACACATGCCTTGAGGGGCAGCTGGCCTATCTGAAACATACCAGTGCAACACTCGCCGAGGAGTTACCGCGTTTGTTGGTTGAGAATGCTGGTGATGTGGCCGAACAGGCCGAAGCCATCATCGTCACACAACGCAATCCGCTTTATGCGACACTCGCCAGTTGGGCGATGGAACATGGCCAGAAGCCGGTTATTGATGTGGTCCGGCTGTTTGAAGACCTGCCAGACTTTCAAGAGTATCGCGGCATCGGTTGGTGATTGCCGCCAAGCAGGGATACTTGGGTCAACCAGGCAAAGGAGGTTGCAATCAAACGATTGCGGCCTCTTTGGCTATCATGGCTGCATGCGTGCGGTTCTTAGCTTCCAGTTTGCGGCTGAGCGTTTTGACGTGCAGCTTGATCGTGACTTCCTGCAGATCGAGTTCGCGGGCGATCTCTTTGTTTGAAAGCCCACGACACAGCCCTTTGAGCACCTGCATCTCGCGCTCAGAAAGCTGCTTTGCGAGCGGTGCAGATGGTCCAGCATCTTCTGCATTCAGGAACTCAAGTGGCACATATGTTTCGCCCATCGCCATAAACCTGACGGCGTTCACCAGGGACTTCGCCGCCATGGTCTTGGGCAAGAAGCCAATCGCCCCAGCATCGATGGCTTCCTGAGCGATCGACTTGTTTGCTGTTCCTGACATGATAGCGACAGGCCGACCGAAAGACGTTTCCAACGCTCTGGCCAAGCCGTTCAGCCCATTCATACCCGGCATTGAGTAGTCGAGCAGGACCAAGTCGTAGACGATGTCATTGGCCATTTTGTCCAAAGCAGCATCAAGTGTTTCACAGGTTTCAACTTCAAACTCGCCCTGGACGGTTAGAAAAGCACTCAGCGTTTCAAGAACGAGCGCATGATCGTCAGCTAACAACAGTCGCATAGTCGCCTCGATGGTCGGTCACTTCCGGTGTTGCTCTAGTGTAGAACACAATTGATCTAAGTCGACTGGCTTGGACAAGATCGCAGCAACTTGCCCGTCTGTAAGGCGTGGATCCGTTAGTCGTCTGGCAAGTGCCGTAACGACAATAACTGGCAAATCAGGTGCGATCTGACGCGCGCGCGCCGATAACTCACCACCATTCATATGTGGCATGTCGTAATCAGTGATTAATGCCGACCAGCTTTCAGGATCGTCAGCAATGGCATCCAATGCATCACGTGGGTCCTCACATGTCGCGACTTCGGCACCGACAGCTTCGAGATATTTGGAAATCACATGGCCAACATTGGGATCGTCGTCGACCACAATGACCGTCATGTCCGATAGGTCAGATGTTTTGGCTTCCAGCACACCGTCAGAATTGGTTCCAAGGGAGGCCATGGGCCAGTAGATCGAAACCTCTGTCCCCTCTCCAGGCTTAGAGGCCACCTTGATGGCTCCGCCGACACTTTTCGTGTGCATGGCGACAATCGCCAATCCAAGGCCTGTTCCCATTCGCCCTTTGGTCGAAAAATAGGGCTGAAACATGCTGGCGGACGTTTCAGCATCCATACCCGCACCGGTATCGCTAACTGTCAGTGAAGTGTATCGCCCGGCTTCGTTGAGATGACCCACGGTCGTGGAAAGAACGTCAGCTCCTTTGACCAAAGAAACGCTCAGTTTGATTTCTCCGTGATCCGTTTGGATCGCGTCACGCGCGTTCATGCACAAATTGATGAGAACCTGACTCAGCGCACCGGCATTGCCGCGCAACGCAACTCCCGACTTGGGGGCAATGACATCGAACGTGATGCCTGTTGGTAGGCTGGGCTGCATGATCTGGCTTAGGTCTGCCAATATCGATGAGAGATCGAATGCGCCGTCAACTTCAGAACCGGAGCCAATGTCCAAAAGGCGGTTGAGAAGCTTGGCGGACTGGGAACCTGCCGATGTTATACGATCAAGATGGGGCTGAACTGCATCGGGCAAATCCTCCAACATACCTATCAGGGCTGCAGATCCATTGATCGCTGAGAGTAGGTTGTTGAAGTCGTGGGCAACACCGGCTGTCAACTGAGCGATAGCCTCTTGTCTCTGGAGCCGAATAAGGTCCTGCATCAACTCCTCTTCGCGGGCCTCGGTCTCTAGACTTTCTGTGATGTCTCGCACCACGATCACTGAACCGCCATTCTCGAGCGGCGATCCTGTGATCTCATGGGTAACGGTCTGGGACTCTTCGGTTCTTAGGAGGGTTGTCTCAAAGGGCTTGTCACTTGGGACGGGGGTCGCCTCTGTGTATTGCCGATACCAACGGCGACCCAATCCATCTTCTGGACGTCCAAAACCAAGCAATCGACTGGCTGCGGAGTTCAGATAGGTCAAGCGCCCATCGTCATTGGTAATGGCAATGCCATCGGAGGCGGCCTCAATGGCCGCCAAACGCTGCGCGAGCAATCGTTGCGCCGATTTCATCGGCGTAATGTCGGTGGCCGATATGACCAGCCCCCCATCGTCGAGGCCTGCCACACGCAGCAAAATGTTGCGACCGTTTGGAAGCTCAACTTCTTGCGGTTGTTGGAGGGCGGCAAGCTCGGAAAAATAGGCTTCGTCCAGATCACCGGACATATGAAACGGTGGAAACGGAACGCTTTCCAAGTATGCAGCCCAATTGTCCGAAAACCGCGATCCTTTTGTCCAGCTCACTCCTGGTGCTGACAGCAAGTCATTGATCGCGTCATTGGCGAACGATATCTGTCCGTCGGGCTCGACGACAAGAAAAGCATCGTCGGTCGCAGCTAAGGCCCGCTCCATGCGCGCCCGTGCTTGATCCCTCTCATTTGCAGCGTCCACGCGTTCGCTGACATCGGTTTGAGTGGCGACCAGATGGCACACATCACCATCGCTGCCGTACACGGGAAAGAGCGTGAGCTCATTCCAAAACAGCTCGCCGGTCCGTCGCCTGTTGCGCAATAGAAAGGTACCACCAGCCCGGCGGTTGACCGCTTCGCGTAGTCGCGTGCGTTCCGGTGCATCTGGTGCCTCAGCCGTCAAAAATCGGCAGTTCTGTCCAAGCACATCCTCCGCCTTGTAGCCCGATAGCTGCTCAAAAGCCGCGTTCACATAAATGAGCGGTAGATCGTCATTCGTTGCGTCTGCGATCGCGAAGCCGGAGGATGATCCGGCAATCGTTGCGGCCAAAAGGTTGTTTTCGGACGCAATTTCGCTGTTGCGCAGGGCTTGGCTTGCCAGCCCGCTCAACCGGGTGACCAGTTTGAGACTTTCCTTGCCAAAACCCTTTGGCGCTTTGCGAAAGCATAGGAGAGCTGTTTGGTCTGCGGCTGGTGCCACCAGAAGGCCAGAATAGGCATTGCATCGCAACCGACCGGCCCAGCTGCCAACCAGGTTGAGGTCCATGATATTGCGAGAACGTGAGAAGATATCGATCGGTGCCTGAAGTTCACCGCCAACCAACTCTGGATCGTTGCTGGCTTGTATCGTCAGCTGGCCTTCAGGCGTTGCGCGAACCACCATGGAAACTGACGCATCGATGGCGTTTTCCAGAGAGACAAAAATGGATGCTAGCGCTGCTGAGGGACTGGTCGCGCTTGTGTAGGCCTCCAAACATGCCAACAGTGTCTGGGTTTCTTCGAGTGCACGCGCTTCTCGATCACCCAGGATTTGCAGCTCGAGAAGCGCTTCACGTAGTCGTTCGTCTTCTCCCATAGCCTGGACTTGCCCTCGCTATCCGAAAACTATGCAAGAAATCATCAGGTTGCCATGTCGGTT
Source organism: Ahrensia marina (assembly GCF_042140245.1). Lineage (GTDB taxonomy): Bacteria > Pseudomonadota > Alphaproteobacteria > Rhizobiales > MH13 > MH13. The sequence continues at coordinate 954,374 of NZ_CP159483.1, forward strand.
GCCGGCCTGCAGCAAGCTTCCTTGTTCACCAAAGGTGAAGGCGCCGAGATACGGAGCGCCATCGAGTGCCTCATTCACTCCGGAAACGACTTGGGGCATGTGATCTTGAACGCTCAACATGCACCCACCGCAATAGATCATAAGGGCTCCCTGTATGGCTCGATCTGTGGCCTGTCCGCTCGCTCGGGCAAGTTTGGCAACGCGTCCTGCACGGTCCACCAAACTTGGAACAGTCCCGTTCATCAGTGTCACCTGTTCGCCCTCATTCACTTTCGCAAACAGTTCAATGTCACCATTTTTATGAGCGTAAGCGGGATGTGCAAGAAGGTACGACGGCACCTGACCTGACCAACTGAGTTCACGACCGAGTGGCCAAAGTGTGCTGGCTGAAAGAATGGTTTGTCCATCATCGGCTGCTTCATCAAGGGCAACTTCACCGCCTGTCCAGCCACTGTAGACTGTCAGCGCAGGCTTGCCGTCGATTTTATGGATGGTACGGCCAGTCGCGCTGGTGACAACGCCAAAATGGGGCGAAGGCGAATAGCCATTCTGGTAGGCAAAGGAGATTGGGCTGGACGGAAAAAGAACAGAAACCACCACACCTTGGTTGCTTCTGAGCGTTTGATCGAAAACGTACCAATCCCCATTCACACTGTTATCGGCAGCGCTTCCACCGATAATGGGAACATCCGATCCAGTGACATCTTCAATACCTTGGAGAACGTCCTCTTCCGCACCTGGCGTTGCTGATACCCAGACAAGCTCGGGGCGTTCCCCAATCCGGCTCGCATTCACAAGGGCCTGATTGGTTGCCTCCTTGGCCGCTGTCCGCGGATCAGTGTCAAAATGTGCCAGTGCCGTTCCATAGGCCCCTGCTGGGTCCGATATCGCAAAGACAGAAATGCCCGAGGTCATGCCATCCTGCGTCATGGCACCAAGGCATGAGGTGGATCCATGCAGTGTGGAAAGATGGTTCAGGTCTTGAAGGGCAGCTGGATCAACCAAACAGTTGTTGTGAACGGAAGCAAAATCGTAGGAGCCGGGCTCCAACACTCCAGCTAGGTCTTCTGCGGATTTTGCGCTCTTCACCCAAACCTTCAACACCACCTCCATCATCGTCCAAATTGCGCATACCGGCTAAAGGGTTGGCGGTGTGAACGCATTGGAATAGCTGACTACCTGAAAGTATAGTCGGGCCCAGGTGAATGAAATGTGCAGTCCGACAAACTGGGCGTTTCCACTCTTTGAACCTCTATTCAAACGACTAGCATTTGGTTGTTCCGAGCCTCGCTCGGTTGTGGGCGTCTGATCATTCCGCAGGGCCGGTAACCTATGGCGTAGTCGGCCATCCCGATGCACTCCCCAAAACACGAGATGAGACGTGTACCAGACAGTGAAAGGCTGGTCGGAGGTATTGAAATGGCAGCTTCATTTGGTTCAACACGCTCATCACGTTTGCCGGAGAAAACCGACAACGGTTCCGCAAACTCCGTGTTAGCGTCGGCTGACGGGTCTGGCAGGCTCTTGCCCGCCATCTGCGAGATCGGCTTCTTTTCTCTGTTTATCAACGCTCTGATGTTGGTCCTGCCGATCTACATGCTGCAGGTCTATGACCGTGTTCTGCCGTCTTCCAGCCGTGAGACTCTGATTTTTCTGTCTGTCATGGCAATCACTGGTCTTGCCTTGATGGCCTGTCTTGATGTCGTGCGAAGCATCTATGCTGTTCGATTTGCAAATCGGCTCGACATCTCCAACACGCACACTGCTTTTCAATCCGTTATAGCATCGCCCCGAGCGCCACTGGGGGATATCCAAGCACTGCGTGACCTTTCTGCCGTGCGCGGTTTTCTAAGTTCTCGGGCCGCATTTGCGCTGTTTGATCTGCCTTACGTGCCCTTGTTCATCCTTCTACTGTGGTTTGTTCACCCGGTGCTTTTTGCGCTCACGGCCACTGGCGCGTTGTTGCTCGCCGGCCTAGCGCTCACCAACCAACTTGTTGCGGCCAAGCGAATTCAGCGCAGCACGGAAGGGGATCTTACTGCCCTGGCGGCCGTACAGTCTTTTGTTCGCAACGCTGAGACCGTGCGCTCGATGGGCATGATCAAGAATGCGATGGAGGCCTTCGGTCAGAAACATGTTGTGTCCCTGGCTCACGCCGATCGCGTTTCACAGTTGAACGCGATGTTCTCAGGCGTGTCACGGTTCCTTCGTGTCTCGCTTCAGATTGCGATCCTCGGTTTGGGTGCACACCTTGTGTTGCGCGGTGAAATGACTGCGGGAATGATCTTTGCCTCGTCGATCATCTCAGCGCGCGCACTGCAACCGGTCGATCAATTGATTGGTGGCTGGCGCCAATATGCCGACGCCTACAACGCATGGCGAAGGTTCCGTCAAGCGAGCTCCAAAATCCCGACATCGCAACACATGGTCGAGCTGCCTGAACCAAGCGGATGTTTGCGCCTTGAGAATGTCAGCTATGCACCAGACCCCACCAAAGGGGCTGCCGCTGCTGTTCTCAAGCGGATCACATTCGATGTTGCCGAAGGCGGAAGCGTTGCGGTCATTGGAGCAAGCGGAGCGGGCAAGTCGACTTTGGCTCGATTGATTGTTGGAGCGATGGCGCCCACCATGGGCAGCGTTCGCCTTGACGGAGCCGACCTAGCTCACTGGCCTTCGGACACGCTGGGGCGTCACTTGGGCTATCTTCCCCAAGACTTGGAGTTGCTGCCTGGGACAGTTGCCCAAAACATAGCCCGCTTCTGCCCGGATGCCTCAGATGCTTCCATCGTAGAGGCAGCTCAGCGGGCGCAGGTTCACGCTCTGATTCAGAACTTGCCGGATGGATACAACACGGTGATCGGACCGGGTTCGCGTCTGCTGTCTGGGGGGCACCGTCAACGTATCGGACTGGCTCGTGCCTTCTTTGGCAATCCATGCCTGTTGGTTCTCGACGAACCGAATGCGCATCTGGATGATTCCGGCGATGAGGCGTTGGCTCGCGCACTGGATGAGGCTCGCCGTTCAGGAACGACTGTTCTTATCGTGACACAACGCAAGTCGATCGTCCGACAGGTTGAGCACCTGCTTGTGCTCAAAGATGGATGCATTGACGACTTTGGGCCACGCGACCAAGTCCTCAGTCGCCAGGCGCAACGATCTTTGCCCGATGGCGTTGCTGTTCCACTACGGCAAATCAAGCCCGGAGAACGCTCACATCAAAGATCAGTACGGCAAGATCTGCGCGCCTCGAAAAGCGGCGTGACAACGCAGACAGCCACAACAAGAGGAGCGGTGGCAGCACCGGGCAAGATCTGATGAGCAAGAAAACTTCTCCACAATCGCACCCTTGGAGTGAGGGACTGCACACCGGAACGCGCACGATCTCTCTGCTTGGTTATGGCATGATCGCCCTGTTTCTTGGCGGGTTTGGCGTCTGGTCCGTGACTGTGCCTCTTGCAAGTGCCGTCATCGCGCCTGGCGTGGTGCAGGCCGCAGGCAGCAACGTTGAGATCCAGCATCTTGAAGGCGGTCTTATTGACGTCATGCATGTGGCCGAGGGAGATGCTGTTCTTGCTGGAACGCCGCTGCTGACGCTGGACGGTACTGCCGCTCGTGCAAGACTGAACTCCCATATCAATCAGTGGGTTGGGCTTTTGGCCCGTCGGGCGCGCCTGATGGCACACCGTGATCGCCGCAGCGATGTTGTCTTTGATGATGAGCTTCAAACCCAGGCGGAAAACCATGGTTTGGTCCATCTGTTGGAGGAGCAGCGCGACGAGTTTGACGCTGAACTGTCAATCCATGAAACCGACAGGGCCATTTTGGAGCAACGGGTTGCTGCTATCCAACAAAGCTTGGTTGGCTATGAAAGCCAGTTGGAGGCGCTATCGGCTCAAAGAGACCTGATTGCCGACGAGGCAGAACGTAAGCATGGCCTATTAACCCAGGGTCTGGCGACTCGCGGTGAATACACGGCACTGATGCGCACATTGGCTGAGTTGGTGGGGGAGATCGGCTCGCTCAACGCGTCGATCGAACGAGCCCGCCTGGGCATTGTCGAGGCGCAAGAAGAACTTGTCCGTCCGGAAATAGATCGCCTGACCCAGGTTACAGCCGAACTTAGCGATCTGAGCATCGAGCAAGCGCGTCTGGAAGAGCATATCATCGCCGAGCAACATCGGATCGAGCGTTTGATTGTCACCGCGCCGGTCGATGGTGTTGTTTTGCATCTTCCTCACGCCATGGAAGGGAATGTCATCGGTGCCGAAGCCATCGTGGCCGAGCTGCTGCCGACGGGATCAGACCTTGTAGTCGAGACGCGGCTGAATCCGGGCGATATCGACGTTGTCCGCGAAGGACAGGAGGCGCAATTGCGGCTGGTCGCACTCAATATGCGCGCAACGCCGCACATCACAGCTCGGATTGACTATGTTTCTGCTGATCGATTGCGTGACGATGTCACCGGGCAGGAGTATTTTGCTGCCCGTATGGCCATTGCAGGTGCGCTGCCTTCCGAAATTGATGTCAGCCGGATCTATCCCGGCATGCCCACCGAAGTTGTCATCCCGGTCGAGAGCCGCACTTTGCTAGAGTATCTGTTCAAACCGATTACCGACTCCATGCAACGCGCCTTCAGGGAGACCTAAGCACTCACAATGCTCTCACGCCTCGGAATGGCGGGGGTGGCGCCGTGTCCTGTCACAGTGATGGCAGCGACGCGGACAGCTCGTCGGGCGGCTTCGATGGGGTCATTGGTTTCAAGCAGATAAGCCAGAAACGCACCGGCAAAGCTGTCGCCCGCCCCTGAACTGTCGACAGCTTTGACCGTCGGCGCTTCTATTGAGACCTGTTTGCTCGCCGTCCTCACGATCACGCCTCGTTCAGCGCGTTTGAGCACGATGATCTCCGCGTCGTGCTGCGCAAAATAATCGAGGATCGCATCAATAGTGTCGCTGCCGAGGAGGAGCTTGGCCTCGTCTTCGGATGGCAGGACGATATCGGCAAACGGCAGAAAATCGTCAATGCACCCTCGGGCTTCTTCAAGAGGCCAAAGCTTTAGCCTCAGATTCAGGTCGTAGGACACGAGCGTTCCATTGGCCTTCGCTATCTCTGCTGCGACGCGAACGGCGCGCCGCATTGTGCAACCAATGGCTTGGCTGACCCCTGTGACATGCAGGGCTTGAGCCTTGGCAATCATGTCGTGTTGCAAAGCGTCAGCGCCGTAGCTGCTGGCGGCCGATCCCCGGCGCACATAGGTGAAGTTTCTATCCGATGGATCGGGATCGATGAAACACAAGCCAGTGCTGTGTTCCGGTGACACTCTCAGCATCGATGTATCAATGCCTTCGGTTGCGCAGAACGCCTTGATGTGTTGGCCAAAGGGGTCGTCACCGACCGCTGAGATCAGCCCGGTGCTGGCTCCTTGCCGCGCAGCCGCAACGAGAGCGTTGAGCACATCACCACCCACATCACTGGTATAGGTTGCGGGACCGTGAGTGACACCATCGCGGCGGATCATCTCGATCAATGGCTCGCCGATTGCAAGGATATCGATCTGTTTCATTGCTCCGACTTAGATGCTGACCGTTGGATCTTGTCCAGCGTCTTCAATGCGGTGGTGACCATCAGTGGCCAAGACCACTGAAAAAGGTCATGGTCCTGCGATTGAATCCAATTCTGAACTTAGGGAATGACCCGCGCATGAAGAATCCAAAGAACCTGTTTAAGTCCGCGATCAGCGCAGGTCAGCACCAACTTGGTATCTGGAACACAGTCGGCGGCAACACCGTTTCTGAACTCTTGGGTGGCGCCGGCTTTGATTGGGTGCTTGTGGACTGCGAACACTCAGCCATCGAAACAGTGGAGGTGCAAACCTGTCTTCAAGCGATTGCTGGGACGCCAGGGGTTTCTGCTGCGGTGAGAGCTGCTGGACATGATTCTGTTCTTATCAAGCGTTTGCTCGATATGGGTGCGCAAACGCTCATGCTACCCTTTGTGGAGTCCGCCGCTGAAGCGGAAGCGGCGGTTCATGCTATGCGTTACGGCCCCCGTGGCGTTCGCGGTATGGCCGGTATGACCCGCGCGACGCGTTACGGTAGGGTAGACGACTATTTCACCAAGGCTGAAGAAGAACTCTGTCTGATTGTGCAGGTGGAGTCAGTTGCCGGGTTTGAGGCCCTTGAGGAGATTGCTGCTGTCGATGGCGTCGATGCGGTCTTCTTTGGGCCAGCGGATTTGAGCGCAAGCATGGGCAACCCGGGGCAGTTCGACCATCCAGAGGTGGTTGAGACCATCAAAGCGGGCTTTGCTCGGTTGGCGGCTGTCGGAAAGCCTGGCGGGGTCATGGCCTTGGAGCCAGCCACGGCAAAGAGCTACATGACCATGGGTTCGCTCTTCACAGCGGTAGGCGTTGACCTTGTCCTCTTGGCAAATGCAGTGGCTGGCCTGCGTAGCGAATTCGACGCCGGATAACGGGCTGCAAAAACCTATCAATCTGCGCGTAATTGTGGGTGCTTACCCGCCGTATCCAAAAACACGTGGCAGGAATAGGACCAGGTCTGGGAAGAGTATCATCACCAAGAGGCCAATGAGCAGTACGCCGAGGAACAGCCAAACCTCGCGGATGATATCGCGCAATGGGATTCCAGTTACCGCGTTGATGACGAAAAGGAGGATTCCATAAGGTGGTGTGATCAGCCCGATCATGGAGTTGACCACCACGAGAACGCCGAAATGGACAAGGTCGATGCCCAGCGCATTGCAGGCCGGAATAAAAAGCGGAACGATCACCAGGATGATCGTTGTCGCATCCAAGACGCAGCCGAGCAGCAGGACCAGGATGTTGACCAGCAAAAGAAACAGCAGGGGATGCATGTCGATGCCGGTCAGAAAGTCCGACATCATGCCGGGGATGTTCTCTGAAACCACGATGAAGTTGAGGATGAGGGCCCCACCGATCACCACACCGACAGCAGCGGACGAGCGGGCGCTTTCGACAAAGATTTGGTAGAGGCTCTTCACGCTCAAAGCGCGGTAAAAGAAGCCAGCCAGGATCAGCGCATAAAGAGCTGCAACCGCGGCTGCCTCTGTGGGTGTCGTGACGCCCCCATAGATACCGTAGAGCAAAATGACGGGCATCAGCAGCGCCGGAAACGCTTTGCCGGTTATCGCAGGAAGCTCGCGCACGGGAACAGGCTCTTCGAGCGCGAAATTGCGTCGGCGCGCTATGATCGCATTCATCATCATCAAAAGCCCGCCCATTAGGAACCCGGGCACAATGCCTGCAAGGAACAGGGAGCCGATGGATGCGTTGGACACCAAAGCATAAAGAACCATCGGAATGGATGGCGGAATGATCGGCCCTATGGTGGCCGACGCGGCCGTGATGGCGGCAGCGTATCCGCCGGAATAGCGGCCCTCCTTGGTCATCATCTGGATGATGATCTTGCCAATGCCCGCTGCATCGGCGACGGCCGAGCCGGACATGCCGGAGAAGATCAGGGACGCAACCACATTGACGTGCCCAAGCCCGCCGCGAAACCGTCCAACAATGGCGATACAAAAATTGAGCAAGCGTTCTGAGATCGTGCCGGCGTTCATGATGTTCGCCGCGACGATGAACAGCGGCACGGCAAGCAAGACGAAGCTGCCATAAAGGCCTTGCAGGATCTTCTCGCCCGTCAACGCCAGGTCCATGCCACCACTTGCCAAATAGACCAGCGAGGCAAGCATGATCGCGTAACCGATCGGCGTGCCGATACCAGCCAGGCCAAACAACACGATCAGGCAAAGAGCAAGTTCAAGGCTCATTGCGCTTCAGCCTTTGCGGGCAGAAGGCAAACACAGGTCGACGTCATCGTTCAGGTGGTCCGTTGCGCAGGACATCAATGAAACGCCATGCGTAGCGCGCGGCAACGACAAGCATGAAGACCGCGTAGATGGAGAAGATGGTGCGCAGCGGGATCTTGTCGCCCGAGAACGGCTCGCGGACCGTTGATGTGCGCCGAATTTTCAGGAAATCGATGTAGTCCCACGTCGGCAGGAACGCCCACAGCATGCCCACTGTGATTGAGGCTGCCGCCACCAAGGCGAGCACCTGACGGACACGTGCCGGGGCAGCCAGGTAGAAGATATCAAAGGTGACGTGATCTTTTTCCCGAACCAAAAAGGCACAGCCAAAGAAAACGATCCAAACCCATAGGATCAGGCAAAACTCAAGGGTCCAGCCGAACGGGGTTTGCAAAACGTAACGAGAAAAGATCTGCAATAGGAATGTGACAAACATCGCCGCCAGAAGACCGGCGGCGATGAACTCTGTGACATGAATGGCCCAGCGTGAGGCCCGCTTCAACATGGGCAAACTGGCCCTGGAGAAGCTCTAGTTGCCCAGTGCGTTGATGCGCTCCAGAACGCCTTCGGGCCAGCTCTCGGCGAACTCGCTACCGACATACTGCGCCTGCACGTGCGTGCGGAACGCTTCCAGGTCTGGGGTGTAAATCTCTACGCCTTCACTGCGAATGCGATCAGCCAAGCTGTTTTCAAGATCAAGCTGACGCAAACGACCGACAGAGGCTGCGGCATCTGCGGCGCGCTGGACGGTGATCTGCTGTTCGGGTGTGAGGCTGTTCCACGTCTCCAGCGAGAATGCGATGTAGTTGAGGTCCACCAAGTGTGATGTCAGCGCGATCTGGTTGGTTACTTCATAGAACTTTGCGTCGACAACCGTTGGCAACGGGTTGTCCTGGCCGTCCACGGCACCGGTCGAGAGAGCGGTGTAAACTTCGGTGAAGGCCATTGGCGTTGGTGATGCCCCAAGGGCCGAGCCGAGGAATTGCCACGCATCCGTACCAGGCATGCGCAAGTTCACACCGGCCAGATCAGCCGGTGTTTGCACATCCAGTTCATCACGCGTTTGACGCAGGTTCACGTGACGGCGACCCAGATACATAACCGACAGGAGCTTGACGCCGAGCTCTTCCTCGACGGTTTGCTTGAACGGGTCCATCAGAGCGTCGTTGAACACCCGGACTTGGTGCGCAGCATCTTGGTGCACATAGCCAGTGGCGAAAATGGAGAACTCGGGGAAGAACTGGGCCAGCTCTTGGGCCGAGGCGATAGACATTGTCAGATTGCCACGGCTGATGGCTTCAAGCTCAGTGCCTTGAGCGAAGAGGGTCGCGTTGTAACCGGGCTGATAGTCGGCGAACTCGGCTACCATGGGAGCAAAGACCTCCGCCATGGCGACAGAGCGTTGATCTGTCTCAGAACCGGCCGTTGCCAATGTGAAAGTCATGCGATCTTGGGCGAAGGCCGAAACCGCGCCACCGGCCACAACAGATGCTGCCACCGCGACGGACAAAGCCGCGCGGCGTGTGATCATGAAGCTCATATTTTCCTCCCAGAGGTATTTTTTGTTTGTTTACCTGTCGAACTTTGCGCGACTTTCGCTTTGACGCAACAGGCTTGGGCAAGGATCAGACAAATTTCTGTTGTCTTTTCAGATGCTCTCAAGCTCTACGACGTCCTTGGTCGAAACCGCCATCTGAATAGCCTCGACCACCTGCAGGCTTCGCAGGCCCTCGCGAGCGGAGACGAGAGGTGCAGCCTCACCGGCTATGACGCTGGCAAAATGATCGATTTGATTGACCAGCGGATCGGTTGGCGCGTGCGACAGCTGCTGGACTTCCATCGGCGACCACCAGTGTCGCTCTGCTTTGCCATTTGTCCACACCCGCAGATCGGGTAGCGATAGCGATCCGTGCGACCCGCCAATGGTGTAGCAACTCTGGGACGTCACCGGGTAGGCGGGGTTTTCCTTCGCCGTAAGCTCCCAGCTCCAGGGAGCGACGATGCTATCAGACACCGACAGCGTGCCGATGGCACCGTTCTCGAATTCGAGAAGAGCGCTGGCAAGGTCTTCGTTCTCGTAGCCGCGCAGCGCTGGGCTTGCGACCGCACGGACTGTGCGAATCTCTCCGCATAAGTAGCGCAGCAGGTCGATATCGTGGACCAGATTGACGGCTATCGGACCAGCACCGGGCTTCTTTCGCCATTCCGCCTCATCGAAGTAGCTGTCAGGTTTGTAGAGCCAGCACTGCGCATGAACCGCGCGTACTGTTCCGATATGCCCTGCGCCGAGCGTCGCCTTAGCAGCGTGGATCAACGGGTTGTGCCGCCGATGGTGGCCCACCAACACTGGCACACCTGTTTGCTCAGAACGCTGGACCAATTGTATCGCATCTATCGCACGGGCTGCGATCGGTTTTTCGACAAGGACCGGTACGCCTTTCTCCAGGCAAAGAAGGCCTTGCTCGACATGCAGATTGTTGGGCGTTGCCAAAATAACACCATCTGCGGCGCCTTCATCAAAGAGCGTAGCCAGATCGCAATAGACAGGAACACCGAGTGCGGCGGCGTCCGCTCGGGATGCTGGATTGGGGTCAATGATGGCAGAAAGGGTGCCGTCGCTGCTTTGGTTGATCGCTTCGGCATGACGGCGACCAACCAAACCAAATCCGGCGATGGCGATTGTCTTGGGTTTTGGCATGGGTCGTTTTTGAAAGTGTGTGCCGGGAACGTCGGTAGGTCATTTTGTGCTGAACGCCGCAACCCGTGCCAACCCAAAGAGCTGTCAGGGCATTTTTCTTGTGATTGAGCAAGGGGCCTGGTGCTTGTTTCGCGGTTTCACCAAGCGATTGGCTATGGCGGAGAGACAGGGATTCGAACCCTGGGTACGCAAAGCGCACAACGGTTTTCGAGACCGCCCCGTTCGACCACTCCGGCATCTCTCCGCATTGCTCTGACGGGTGGTCTCGCCAAAGCGGCGCTACCCATAGACAAAAGCCAGCGCAAAAGGCAAGCACGCAATAGCCTGATATGCTTGACAATGCGCTCCGATTTGCGCTTATAGCCCTCGAAATCAAAGCGTGGGCCAGTTCCCGCGCCTTTTTTCGTCTTGAGACAGGCCTCCCCCCATTTGGCTGGTCTTAAGATTCCACCCAAGACTGACAAGAAGCTTTGGGCTGGTTCGCATGACTTTGCGAACGGGACTCAACAGCACTGAACACGAAGGAAAAGACGATGTTCGCAGTCATCAAAACGGGCGGCAAACAGTACAAAGTTGCCGCTGATGACGTTATTCAAATTGAGAAACTTGGCCAGGATGCTGATAGCCAAGTGGTTTTCAACAAGGTGCTGATGGTCGGCAATGATGCCGATGTGACCGTCGGTGCGCCGCTGGTTGAGGGCGCAAGCGTCGTTGGTGAGTTGGTAGAGAACAAGCGCGGTAAGAAGATCATCATCTTCAAGAAACGCCGCCGCCAGAACTCCCGCCGCAAAAACGGCCATCGCCAAGAGTATTCGGTGGTGAAGATCACCGACATTCTGACCGGTGGCGCGAAGCCGAAGGCGGCCAAAAAAGCGGCGCCGAAAAAGGCTGAAGCCAAAAAAGCTGATGAGGCGCCTACCAAGGCAGCAGAGACCAAACCGGCTGCTGAGAAGAAGCCTGCCGCGAAAAAAGCTGCACCGAAGAAAGAAGCACCTGCCGCTTCGACCGGTGATTTGCCAGAGGGTGCGCTGTTCGCCGCTCCTGAAGGTCCAGCGGATGATCTGAAAAAGATCTCCGGCGTTGGTCCCGTGCTTGAGAAAAAACTGAACGCGCTGGGCATCACCACCTTTGCGCAGGTTGCAGCTTTCACACCGGAAGACATCGCCAAGGTTGATGATGCGCTGTCCTTCAAAGGCCGCATTGAACGTGATAATTGGCTGGAACAGGCCGCTGAATTCGCCAAAGGCGAATAAGAGGAGATTTGATCCATGGCACATAAGAAAGCAGGCGGTTCATCCCGCAACGGTCGCGATACAGCTGGTCGCCGTCTTGGCGTGAAAAAGTTCGGTGGCGAAGTTGTTGTTGCTGGCAACATCGTCATCCGTCAGCGCGGTACCAAATGGCATCCAGGTGAAAACATGGGTATGGGCAAGGACCATACCTTGTTTGCATTGACCGATGGCACGGTGTCGTTCGCCAAGAAGCGTGACGGCAACACCTATGTTTCCGTGCTCCCGTTGGCTGAAGCTGCCGAATAGGCTGCCTCGAAACGGGTGCGGCCTCCCCTTGAGGATGCCGCAAGCAGGTTCAAAGGGAGGCGCAAGCCTCCCTTTTTCTTTGCGCTCAGTCTCCGTCGCAAGCGATAACCGCTTAGAGCGAAGCGCGCCAAACACGTGATCTTCCGTTATAGGTCTTCACCATGTCTGCTCGCTCCAACCCTGATGTTCAACTGCGGCGCTATCAGCTGGATGATGCTGATCGGCTGGCCTTGCTTTTGAACGACCCGGATGTGACCGCGATGACGTCGTCGGTTCCCTTCCCCTATGCGCGCTCGGACGCTGAAGCCTTTCTGTCCGATGTGCGCAATGAATCTGGCCGCAAAGTCAGCCGTGCCATTACGCTGGATGACGTGCTTGTCGGCGGCGTTGGGCTTGGCCCGCGCCCTGGCGGAGCGGAAGAGATTGGCTATTGGGTTGGCAAACCCCATTGGGGCAAGGGCATTGCGAGCGCCGCCGTTGGCGCGTTTGTCGCGTTGCTTGATGATCTGGGGGTGACCGGTTCCATCAATGCGCAAACAGTGGCCGGCAATGAGGCGTCCCAGCGCGTGCTGATCAAGAACGGTTTCGTTTACGTTGGTGACGGCGAATGCATCACCCCTGCGCGCGATACGGCCAAGAAGCCGTCCAAACGCTATGTTCTCGAGCGCTAAACAATGCCCCTGAAACTCATCTTTGGCCTGCAAAGGGCTGATTGCTGCGCTTGCCGGTGCTCACATACCTTGATGTATGCTCCGCGCCGGTTCTCGCGCTCCGCCCTTTTCGGCACAAATCTGACATTCACGGGCACTGTTTCGATATGAAGTTTCTTGATCAAGCCAAAATCTATGTCAAAGCCGGTGACGGCGGGGCGGGCTGCGTGTCGTTTCGCCGTGAGAAGTACATTGAGTATGGCGGCCCCAATGGCGGTGATGGTGGGCGCGGCGGTGATGTGTGGGCCGAATGCGTTGCCGGTCTCAACACGCTGATTGACTATCGCTATCAGCAGCATTTCAAAGCCAAAAAGGGCATGCACGGCATGGGCCGTGATCGTAACGGTGCCAAGGGCGATGATGTGGTGCTACGCGTTCCCGCGGGTACGCAGATCATCCATGCTGAAACCGATGAAGCGCTGGCTGACATGACCGAAATTGGCGAGCGTGTCTTGCTCTTCAAGGGTGGCAATGGAGGCTTTGGCAACGCGCATTTCAAGTCGTCCACCAATCAGGCGCCGCGCAATGCCAACCCGGGCTTAGAGGGTGAAGAGGCTTGGCTCTGGCTGAAGTTGAAACTGATCGCCGATGCCGGGCTGATCGGTCAGCCCAATGCGGGTAAGTCAACCTTTCTGGCGGCCACCAGCGCCGCCAAGCCAAAAATCGCCGACTATCCTTTCACGACACTGCACCCCAATCTTGGCGTGGCGGGCGTGGATGAGCGCGAGTTTGTGCTGGCTGATATTCCAGGGCTCATAGAAGGGGCATCGGAAGGCATTGGGTTGGGGGATCGTTTTCTCTCCCATGTGGAGCGCTGCAAGGTGCTTTTACATCTGGTCGATGGCACGCAAGAGGATGTGGCTGAGGCCTACACGGTGATCCGTGGTGAGCTGGACGCCTATGGCCACGGCCTGGAGGACAAGCCGGAACTGGTGGCGCTGTCGAAAGCTGATGCGATCACCGAAGAGGAGCGAGCGGAGAAGCTGGCCGCTCTTGGTAAAGCATGCGGTCAACGGCCCATGTTGGTCTCAGCGGCAAGCCGCGAAGGCGTGCCACAGGTGCTGCGGGCAGTGATGCGGATGATCGATGGCGATCAGGCAGGGGAGCCTGACTATCCCACCCAGGAGGATGCGCCGTGGAGACCTTAAACGGAACCGCGCGCTTTCTTCCACTTTCGCGGCACAAGCGCATCGTCATCAAGATTGGCTCCTCGCTGCTGGTGGATGCTGAAACGGGTGTTTTGAAAGAGGCATGGCTTGCCTCCTTGGCCGATGATTTGGCAGCGCTTGCGCGACGAGGCGCGGAGATTGTGCTCGTCTCGTCCGGGTCCATCGCTATGGGCCGCGTGATGCTTGGCATGCAGGCGCGCCCGGAAAGACTTGAAGATGCGCAAGCCTCCGCTGCCGTCGGTCAAATTGCGCTCGGCCGGGCGTATGCAGAGGCGCTTGGGCAGCGCGACCTGGTGGCAGGGCAGGTGCTGCTGACGCTGGGGGATACCGAAGCAAGGCGGCGCTATCTGAACGCCCGCGCGACCATCAACACGCTCCTTGCGCGTCGTGCCATTCCGGTGGTCAACGAGAATGACACGGTGGCGACCACAGAAATTCGCTATGGCGACAATGATCGGCTGGCGGCGCGCGTGGCGTCCATGATTGGCGCGGACGTGTTGGTGCTGCTCAGCGATATTGACGGGCTCTACACCGCGCCGCCGAACACGAACCCGGATGCGCAGCACATTCCTTTGGTGGAGGCACTGACGCCGCAGATCGAGGCTATGGCTGGCGGTGAGGGTTCTAACCTCTCGCGCGGCGGCATGAAGACCAAGGTGGATGCCGCCAAGATGGCTGTTGGCGCCGGGGCTGCGATGGTGATTGCCTCAGGCAAGGTGATGAACCCGCTGAAGGCTATTGATGACAGTGCGAACGACACGCGTGTCCGGTGCACCTGGTTCGCCCCCGATGGAAACCCCGCAACGGCCCGCAAGCGATGGATCGCTGGATCGCTCGACCCGCATGGCGATCTGATGATCGATGAGGGGGCGGCTCGGGCTTTGGCGCAGGGCAAGTCGCTGCTGCCAGCGGGCATTCGCTCGGTGTCGGGCGCATTCGAGCGCGGGGACGCAGTACGCATCGTGACGCTTGAGGGCTCTGAGGTTGCGCGTGGCCTGGTCGCCTATGATAGCGCTGATGCGCAAAAGATCGCGGGACGTAAGAGCGCTGATATCGAAGCGATTTTGGGCTATGCCGGGCGCAACGCTATGGTGCATAGGGATGATCTCGCCCTGACAGGGCGAAACACCGCTGGAGCGGTCGGTTACGCGTCAGCGAAGACCGGAGCGACAACGGACGAAGAGAAAGTTTGAGTTATGGCACTACTGGATAGCGATGCGACGGTCGATGTCGCCGACTTGATGCAAGACATGGGTGACCGGGCGCGTGCTGCCGCACGGGCGATTGCGCTTGCCTCAACCGAGACCAAGAACGCCGCCCTGGCAGCCATTGCTGCTGGTATTCGTGCTCGCACTGATGAAGTGCTGGCCGCCAATGCGCGGGATTTGGCCGGGATGCGCCAGCGCGATGTGACAGTGGCCTATCAAGAGCGTGCGACGTTGAACGAGACCCGTGTCGAAGCGATTGCCCAGGCTGTTGAAGCCATTGCCGCTCTGCCGGACCCTGTTGGTGATGAAATGGCGGCGTGGGAGCGGCCCAACGGCCTCAAAATTTCGCGGGTGCGCACGCCGCTGGGTGTCATTGGCATCATCTTTGAATCGCGCCCCAATGTGACGGTGGATGCCGCGGCGCTGGCGATGAAGTCGGGCAACGCCTCTATTCTGCGTGGTGGGTCGGATACGATTGAAACCAACCAGGCGCTTTACGGTGCGATTGCCGAAGGTTTGGAGAGTGTGGGTCTGCCCGCCGATGTCGTGCAGCTGGTACCGATCACGGATCGTGCTGCCGTTGGAGCGTTGCTGACGGGGCTCAATGGCACGGTGGATGTGATCGTGCCGCGCGGTGGCAAGTCGCTGGTGGGCCGGGTGCAGGCTGAGGCGCGTGTGCCTGTGTTCTCGCATTTGGAAGGCATTTGCCACATCTATGTCGACAAGGCTGCCGATATGCAGATGGCATTGGATGTCACGGTGAACGCCAAAATGCGCCGCACCTCCATCTGTGGGGCTGCTGAGACGCTGCTGATTGATCGTGCGGCGGCGGAACAGTTCACCACACCCTTGGTTCAAGCGTTGCAGGACGCAGGCTGCGAAGTGCGCGGCGATGAGGTTGTTCGCGGTCTTGCCGAGGGTGTGAAGCCAGCCTCAGAGGAGGATTGGTCAACCGAGTATGGCGATGCGATCATCACGGTTGGCGTCGTCGATGGCGTCGATGGCGCGCTCGATCACATTGCAACTTACGGCTCCTCGCACACCGAAAGCATCCTCACCGAGGATGAGGCGGTTGCGACCAAATTCTTGACCGAGTGCGATTCAGCCATCGTCATGCACAACGCATCGACGCAGTTTGCTGATGGCGGTGAGTTCGGCATGGGTGCAGAGATTGGTATCGCTACGGGCCGCATGCATGCGCGCGGACCAGTGGGTTTGGAGCAGCTGACAAGCTTTCACTATGTGGTGCGCGGCACAGGGCAAGTGCGCCCGAAATGATGCGACTGATCTAACGTGAATCCCATGTTTCCACCTCAGCGGGTGCGGCTGCCCCATGTCGCGCCCGGCCAGTCGGTTGGGCTCTATGGTGGCTCGTTCGATCCGATCCATGATGGGCATGTGCTGGTCGCGGAGCGGGCGCTGAAGGTGCTTAAGCTCGACTGGGTGTGGTGGCTGGTGACGCCTGGCAACCCGCTGAAGACCCATGATCCTGCCCATTCATTGCAGGCGCGCATGGCGGCAGTGCGCGGCGAAGCACGTCACCCGCGACGCAAAGTGCTTGGCATCGAAGAGCAGCTGGATGTCCGTTTTACCGCCGACACCGTGGCGATGCTGACAACCATGCGTCCCGATGTACGGTTTGTTTGGCTGATGGGCGCGGACAATCTGGCGGGGTTTCATCGCTGGAACCAATGGCGCTCAATTGCTGATCGTGTGCCCATTGCGGTGATCGACAGGCCGGGGTCGCGCCATGCCTCGCTGTCGGCGCCAGCAGCACGGGCGATGGCAGGGAGGCGGCTCGATGGTGAGGATGCCGCGCAGCTCTCCCACCTTGCTCCACCGGTTTGGACATTCATTCGCGGCCCACTTTCGCCGCTTTCTTCCAGTGCTATCCGGGCGGCCAATGGGATGCAAAAACCCTCACCGTCTTGAAACGTTTAGAAATCCCCTCCACATTGTGAGTCGTGCGGTGTTCGGTTCGCCCGCACAAGGTATGCAGGTTCGGCCTGTTCTGACCGGCTGACCTGTGGTTCCTTCTCCCAGAGCCATTGTGAAAGGACTTTTGCCGGTTTGACTCCGCAAAACACTGCCGTTGATCCCCAAGCGACGGCGTCGCTTGCCACCCGTGCGAACGCATCGGGCGCGAGCATCCTCTCTACTGTCCAGTCTGTCTTGGAAGACTCCAAGGCCGAGGACATCATCACCATCGATCTTGACGGAAAATCCGCGCTTGCCGACACGATGATCATCGCGTCCGGGCGTTCGCACCGCCATGTCTCGGCCGTTGCCGACCATGTGCAGCGGGCACTCAAAGAGGCTGGTCATGGATCACCGCGCGTTGAAGGTCTGCCCCATGCCGATTGGGTGCTGATCGACACCGGCGATGTAATCTTGCATCTTTTCCGTCCTGAAGTGCGCAGCTTCTACAATATGGAGAAGCTGTGGGACGACAGCTTCGCCGAGACCTTAGGGTCCGACACGCCCAACGCTTAAGCGGCGTTAGGGTTCACGATGGTGCGTTTGCTGGCTGTGGGCCGCATGAAGGCGGGTCCAGAGCGGGAGCTGTTTGAGCGCTATTGGACGCGCGCCACACCGATGGCCAAGCAGCTTGGGTTCGGTGCGCGAGACGTGGTTGAGCTGCGCGAGAGTCAGCAGAGCTCTGCCGATGCGCGTAAGGCTGATGAGGCCGCGCAGTTGCTCGCCAAGCTGCCCGATGGTGCTGCGCTGATCGCTCTGGATGAGCGCGGCAAGCCGATCACCACGCAGCAGTTTTCCTCAAAGCTTGAAAGTTTCAAAGATACCGGCAAGCCGGTGGCCTTGATCATCGGTGGACCAGATGGGCTGGATGGCAGTGTGCGCCAGCGCGCCGATCTTGTGATCAGCTTCGGTGCTATGACCATGCCCCACCAATTGGTGCGTGTGCTCGCTGCTGAACAGCTTTACCGCGCCATGACGGTGCTCAGCGGGCATCCCTATCATCGCGTCTAAGCGTTGAAAGACGTGGTTAACGAAAGGTTTAGCGGCGCGGGCTTACGGTTGCCATCTGACAACGCTATCTGAACCTCTATGCTCGCATCTCGCCTCCTTCTTGCCAGCCTGCTTGTGATCGCAGCGCCCTTTTGGGCGAGTGCGCAAGATCGGCTGCAACCAGGAGAGCCGGACACCGACGGTCTAGATCGCTTTGTGCTGCGTGGCTTGGAGCAGCCTGTTGAGGCGGGCGGCGAGGATCTTGCCCAGCAAGAGCTGGAGCAAGAGCGTGATGTGGCCGCTGATGCGCTGGAGCGGTTACGCGCTGATCTTAATGCCGCCGAGGCCCGCCAGGAGATGCTGGCAGAGGAACTTGCCGATATTGACGCCGATGTGGAGGAGCTGACCCAGCTTTTGATCCGCACCACCGATCAGGCCGAAACGATCACCGCGCGCATCGATGTGCAGCGCCAGCGCATTGGCGTGTTGGATGAAAACGCCCAAGCGCTCGAAGTGTCTTTGCAAGCGCAGCGCGAGCGCATCGCTGTGCTGCTGTCTGCCATGGTGCGGGTTGGCCGCGCGCCACCACCGGCGCTGTTCGTTTCGCCCAATGATGCGCTGCGTTCGGTACGCTCTGCCATTCTTCTTGGCGTTGCATTCCCGGAACTTGCCGCCGAATCACGGGTGCTCGCTGATGATCTGGCAGCGCTTGATGATGCCCGCACGCAGCTTGATGAAGCACTTGATTTGCTGCTCGCTGATGCCGAAGCACTGGCGCAAGAAGAAGAACGCATCGAGCTGGTGCTCTTTGAGCGATCACGTCTGCGTGAGGAGAATCAGAGCGTTTTGGAGCGCGAACGCGAGCGCGCGGCGCTGCTGGCAGGCGAGGCAACAAGCTTAGAAGCCCTGCTCAACGATCTGGAAAGTGAGCTCGACAGCGTGCGCCAAGCCATGGCGGATGCCCAGCGGGCGCAGGAAGAAGGCCCGCCTGAGGCAGATGATCGTGAGGCGTTGGCCAGCCTGCGTGACACAGGCCGCATGACGCCAGCTTTTGCCTTTGGTAGCGCTCAGGGCATGATCCGTTCCCCTGTTCGCGGGCAAGAAATCCTAGGCTTTGGTGACCAAGATCGATTTGGCGAAACCAGCCAAGGGCTCCATATAGCAACGCGAGCGGATGCTCGCGTTATCGCACCGGCCGACGGTTGGGTGCTCTATGCCGGGCCGTTTCGTGCCTATGGCCAGGTGGTTATCCTGGATATGGGCGATGGCTTCCGCATGATTTTGGCGGGTATGAGCCGCATTAATGTCGCATTGGGACAGTTTGTCTTGATGGGAGAACCGATCGCAACCATGGGTGAACGCGGCTCTGTCGTGTTGGCCGATGGGTCAACTCAAACGCCGCAACCTGTGTTGTTTGTTGAGTTGCGCGAGGATGGACGTTCTATCAATTCTTCGTCATGGTGGGCGGATAGCGATGGGGCAACGCAACGGGACAGTCAAAGGACTGACGGATGATGAAGAAGATACCGGTTTTCGTGCTGGGCTTGGCACTGGGGGTCGCTGTGACCTTCGGGGTAACCCACTATCGGCTTGGGCCGATTGGTGCGCAGGCACAGGCCGGAGCCGAAACGTTCAACCAACTCAAACTGTTTGGCGATGTCTTTGAGCGCGTGCTCAACGACTATGTTGAGCCGCAGGATGAATCTGAGCTGATCGAGAATGCTCTCAACGGCATGCTCACCTCGCTTGATCCGCACTCTGCCTATCTGGGGCCGGATGCGTTTGAAGAGATCCAAGAGCAAACCACTGGCGAGTTTGGTGGTCTTGGTATTCAGGTGACGATGGAAGAGGGCTTTGTGAAGGTTGTCTCTCCCATTGACGACACGCCTGCCGCGCGCGCTGGCATCTTGGCCAATGACTTGATTATCAGCCTGGATGGTGAAGACGTGCAGGACTTGGATCTCAGCCAAGCTGTGGAGCGCATGCGCGGTGTGGTTGGGACACCCATCACGATCACGATCCGCCGTGAAGGCGCCGAAGACTTTGACGTCACCTTGCAGCGCGACACCATTCGCATTGCCTCGGTGCGCAGCCGTCTGGAAGGCGATATTGGTTATTTGCGTGTCACCCAGTTCTCCGGCCAAACTGGCGATGGCTTGGAGCGCGAAATCTTGGCGGTCAATGAAGAGGCTGAAGAGGCTGGTGTTGAGATTTCAGGCTATGTGCTTGATCTGCGCAACAACCCCGGCGGTCTGGTCAACCAGGCGTTGGAAATTTCCGATGCTTTCTTGGATCGCGGAGAGATCGTTTCCATCCGTGGACGCACCGAAGCCGACACCCGTCGCTACAATGCGCGCTCTGGCGATCTGATTGGTGGTCTGCCGGTTGTGGTTCTGATCAATGGCGGTTCGGCCTCGGCCTCTGAGATCGTGGCCGGTGCCCTGCAGGATCATCGCCGGGCAACGCTGGTGGGCTCGCTGTCTTTCGGCAAAGGCTCGGTGCAAACCGTGATCCCAATGTCGGCAACCAGCGCAGTGCGTTTGACGACCGCCCGCTACTACACGCCGGCCGGTCGCTCGATCCAAGCACGTGGTATCGACCCCGATATTGAGGTGCTGCAGGAGAACCTTCCTGAAGAACTTCAAGGTCTTGATATGCCAGGCGGCGAAGCTTCGCTGGACGGTCATCTGTCGAACGAAGATGAGGTGGAGCGGTCTGGGTCTTCGGTCTATGTGCCGCAAGATGCAGAGCTGGATACGCAGCTTCAGTATGCGCTGAGCTTGCTGCGCGGTGAGGAAGTCCATGCGGCCTTCCCACCAGACCCGGATGCGCCGCTGCCGAACTAAGGCGCGCCAAAGACCTTATCAAGGGCTTTAAGCTCTTGGTTAACTGAACCTTAAAGCCCTCGCACTAGACATGGTGCGAGGGTTTTTTGTTGGCTCTGTTCTGTTGGGTGCTTTGCTCTGGCAACGCGCACATAGAACGAGCATTGGTAACTACCGTTGGGTTTGGGTGCGCGTATCGATGGCGACCGATGTTGAAGGTGATCTGCACAAACCGTTGATGCCGCCTACGCGCCTCGGCGATGTATGGCGCGCGTGGCAGCCCAAGCTGGCTATCGCCTTGCATTGGTTCACCCGTGTCGGTGGCGGTTTGCTTGGTCTGGTGGTGCTGTTGCTGGCCGGTTGGATTTTCTTCATCGATGATCCACTGGGCGGTGAGCCGCGCACGCAAAGTGCGGTAGAGACCGCAGGCAGCCCCAATGCGCCCGGCAATGCTGCCGGTAACCCCAGTTTGATCATATCCAGCGGTAACGACAATCTGGCCCAGCCGCTGCCGCCTCCACCAGAGCTTGCCCCTGGTGAACCGCGCGTGCTGCGTGTGCCATCGCCCGATGGCGCTGATCCCAGCACGCCTGGTGGTGCCGCGCCGTCTGCGGGCAATTCATCAGCCAGCGCCCCTCGGTTTGATGGCCGTGGCGGTTTGCCCTCTGTGGCCAATCCTGGCCTGGTGGAACGTTTTGACGATCACAGCTTTATGCCAATCCTTGGCAATCACGGTGAGCGGGCGCTGGACGCCTATGCTCGGCCGCTGGAAGCGGGCACTATTGTGCCCGGTCAGCCGCGCATCGCGTTGATTGTTGGTGGCCTTGGGCTGTCACAGACATCCACCCATGAGGTGCTCAACAGCCTGCCTGCGGCGACCACCTTGTCGTTTGCGCCTTATGGCAGTTCTTTATCGCGCTGGGCGAGCCGTGCCCGGCAGGATGGGCACGAGTATCTGATCGAGGTTCCCATGGAGCCGTTCGATTACCCCAACAATGATCCAGGCCCGCACACCTTGCAGGTGGGTTTGACGGAGCAGGCCAATCTTGAACGGCTGCACTGGGCGCTCTCACGCTTGCCCACGCCGATCGGGTTCATGAACTATATGGGCGGACGTTTTGCCTCTGAAGAAGGCGATCTTGCACCGATCATTGCCGATGCTGTTGGTCGCGGTTTGATGGTCGTCGATGATGGTCGCTCCGCTCGTAGCCGAATGAGCCATGTGGCGTCTCCTGATGCGCCGGTCTTACGGGCCGATGTGGTGATCGATGCGCGGGCTGACCAACAGTCGATCAACAATCGATTGGCACAGCTGGAGAGCATTGCCCGTGAACGCGGGTCGGCGGTGGGTGTCGCAACAGCGTTGCCTTTGACCATTACCTCGCTGGAAGAGTGGACTGCGAGCCTTGCCGCAAAGGGCATTGCGCTTGTACCGGTATCGAGCATCGTTCGTTTTTAGGACCTTCCATGAGCAAAAAACGCCCTGACTTGTCGCCTGAGCAAAAGGCGGCGTTGCCCTATCGTCCGTGTGTGGGGGTGATTGTCGTCAACAGCCAAGGTTTGGTGTGGGCCGGGCGTCGGTTGCCGAACGAGGAATACACCGGCGACGCGCGACTTTGGCAGTTCCCCCAAGGCGGGATTGATGAGGGTGAAGACGCTGAAAAAGCGGCCTTGCGTGAGCTTTACGAAGAAACGTCTATCCGCTCGGTTTCGTTGGTCACAGCTATTGATGGTTGGCTCACCTACGATCTGCCCGACCATCTGATCGGCGTGGCTTTGAAAGGCAAGTTTCGCGGCCAGAAACAGCGCTGGTTCGTGCTGCGTTTTGAGGGGTCAGATGGCGAGATTGATGTCGTCCATCCGCCTGAAGGCGAAAAGCCTGAGTTCGATGAATGGGCTTGGGTGCCGATCGAAGAAATGCCGGGCAAAGCGGTGGCGTTCAAAGCCGATTTGTACCGCACATTGATCGATCGGTTGCGCGGCAACGCTGCCATCGCGTTTTCTTAGAATGTGAGCGGACGACAAGCAGACGGTCCGCTCAAAAAAGGAGGACGGTCCGCCGGATGGAGCAGACGGTCTGCCGTTCGTCCGCCCAAACTTCAACTGTCGTCTGGTTAAAGGCGATCAGCGAGTTCGGTCGCGTAGGCTTGTCGCCAGATAGCTTAGATTGCTCGCCCGTTCACCGTAGGGCGCCAAAGTGGCCAACGCATCATTGATGGTGGCGTCGAGTGTCGCTTCGGCCTTCTCTTTGCCAAGGAGGCCCGGCCAGGTGGTCTTGCCAGCATCTTCATCTTTGCCGGTACGCTTGCCCGCTTCATCAGCTGTCGCGGTGATGTCGAGTAGATCATCAGAAATCTGGAAGGCCAGCCCGAGGGACTGGCCGAATTGGGACATCCTTTGCCGCTCTTCTTCCGGCGCCAAGGCCAGGTGCGCTCCCAGGCTGCAGGCCACCTCGATCAGTGCGCCGGTCTTCATGGCTTGCATGGCGGCGAGCGCAAATGTGTCCTTGATTTCCGTCGCTTGGCCAAAACGCCCTTCAGCGGCCAAGTCCAGCATCTGCCCCCCGACCATGCCATCGGCGCCGCAGGCACGGGCCAGATCGCGGATCATCATCGGTGTTTTGGGATGACCGCTGGTGGCCACCAGCTCAAAAGCCAGGGCTTGCAAGGCATCACCGGCCAAAATGGCCGTTGCCTCATCAAAGGCCTTATGCACGGTGGGCTGGCCGCGCCGCAGATCATCATCATCCATGGAGGGCAAATCATCGTGGATAAGCGAATAGGTGTGGATGCACTCCAGCGCCATCGCGACTTGCGGTGTGCCAGGGGGAAGCTGGGTCTTGGCGTGTGTGCCGGAGGCCAAAAGGTGTGTGGTTTCAAGCACTAAGACCGGTCGCAAGCGCTTGCCGCCGGCCAGCACAGCATGGCGCATGGCACCAACCAGACGTTCAGGAGCCTTGAGATCGGCCAGAAGCTGGTCCATATCGCGCGTGATGCTGGTGGCCAGATCCACCAGATGCGTTTTTGGATCAGACGCTTTGGGGTCTGGCATGGTGCGAGCCGCTTTCTTTCGCTGACGAAAAACAAGGTTGGGCGTAGCCAATGGGGCCGTCAGAAACAAGGGCTACCGGACGTGCCAAAAGGGCCAAGGCCGCCGCAAAACGACGCTGGCGTCTGCCATCGCTTCGGGGCTTTGCAAAACGCGCCATCATTCTGTTTGCGGCGCTTTTTGTCGGGCTCCCGGTTTTTCTCACCCTGGCTTACACGGTGATCCCCCCGGTTTCCACGTTGATGCTGCGCGACCTCGTTCTGCTGCGCGGCTATGATCGCGATTGGGTCACGTTGGACGATGTTGCCGCGGTGCTGGAGAATTCCATCATCGCCTCGGAAGACCAGACCTTTTGTTCGCATAATGGTGTAGCGTGGCGTGATCTGCGCGATCAATTCGACCGCTGGCGGGCTGGTGAAGAGGCGCGCGGTGCTTCGACCCTTTCCATGCAGGTGGCCCGCAACCTCTTCCTTTGGCAGGGTCGCTCGGCGTTTCGCAAAGGGCTGGAAGTGCCCCTCGCGGTGCTGATCGATACGGTCTGGTCAAAGCGGCGGATGATGGAGGTTTACATCAATGTGGCTGAGCTTGGGCCACAGCTCTATGGGTTTGAAGCGGCCGCGCAGCGCGCATTTGGAAGCTCGACCAGGGATGTTTCGCGTCGTCAGGCAGCGCTTTTGGTGGCAACATTGCCCCTGCCATCGCAGCGCGACCCGGCCAATCCAACCAGCCGTCAATTGTCGTTGGCGGATGTGATTTCTTCGCGGGCCCAGCGTATGGGCGGTTATATTGAGTGTTTGGCACTGCCGGAAGCGTAAAACCGCCCTGAAATCAGTACAATTTCGCCCGCTGGGGCTTTGCAGACCGGTCGATGCTCTGTATAGAGCAGCCTTCCGAATTTGACGGACGATGAGGCACGCGCGCTCTTGAGCCCCTCTGGCGCGCTGCAGAGGCTCGCACCCGTCACCCGACACGCTTGCCATTTTGGAGTTACGACAATGGCCGTTCCAAAGAGAAAAGTTAGCCGCATGAAGCGCGGTTTCCGCCGCTCGGCTGATGGCCTGGCTGCACCGACCTATGTTGAAGATAAGGATTCCGGCGAGCTGCGCCGCCCGCATCACATTGACCTGAAATCAGGCATGTATCGCGGCAAGCAGGTGCTGGAGCCAAAAGACGAGTAGAGCGTTTTCAGCACAAGTTAGGCCCTAAACTTGAACTGGGGTGGCAGATTTGTGTGCTCGTGAAAACTCGGTCAACAGGACGGACAAACCGTCGTCTTTTTGACATGCAGCTTATGTGTTTTGATAAGGCCGGTCGTTGGATCGGCCTTTTTCGTTGGGTTGTTCGCCCGGCCTTGCTGACTTTAACCCGATGAGTTTTCCATGCGCTATTTGTTCGCTCTGCCGCTGACCATAATCCCGTTGGCCCTTTACGTTGTGCTAGCGACGGGGGCGAGCGGTGTGTTCGCCTTCGACCGCGAGCTGTTCAGCCAGGCAATGATTTCTGGCGGTACTGTTTCCCTGACTCAGGGCGATGGATTGCTGGCCTTTGGCGTGGTGATCTTGTTTCTGGAGGTGGTCAAAGCCACGCGCATCGGTTTTGCACCGGTGCTTGACCATGTTCTCTCGGTGCTGATCGTGATGGTCTATGTGGTGGTGTTCATCGTTTGGGAGCCAGCGTCGACATCTCTGTTTGCACTGCTGATGCTGATCGCCCTAGTGGATGTTCTGGCCGGGCTTTGGATCAGCCTTAATGTTGCCCGCCGAGATGTTGCGATCTCGCCTGGTGGTTCGTTTTAGGGCCTGTGCCGTCCAATACGTTCTGGCCGCTCAAGCCCAGAGAGTTGCCGTCAACCTGGGGCTTTGGACAAGGCCACGCGCGCAGCCAGTCCAACAAACACCATCGAGACGATTTTCTGTTGCCAGGCGAGAAAACGAGGGTTTCCCGCAAGCCACTGCGATGAGCGTCCAGCAGCAAGGCACAAACCTGCAATCACCGTGAAGTTAATCGCGTTGATGATGCCGATTAAGAGCAAGCTTTGGCCAAGCAAGTTGCCTTGGGCGGGGTCCAGGAACTGCGGAAACAAGATGAGATAAAAGAACACCGCTTTGGGACTGAGAATGGCGTTCAATGCCCCTTGTGTCGCAAGGCTGAACGCAGTTTTGCGACCACTCACCACCTTCTGGTTCAGTTCCAGAGCCTCAGCTGTTGCGCTTTGAGAGGCTTTGTAGGACAGCCACGCAAGCCAGAGAAGATAAATTGCTCCGCCGATTTTGAGCATGTCATAGGCCAAGGGAAAGTATTTGAAGAGCTGCGAGAGACCAAGTCCCGCCGCTGTTGCATGCACCGTAAGGCCCACACAGACACCGATGGCGCTGTAGATCCCTGCGGTCGGGCCGCCAGCAATGGCGCGTGCCACGCAAAAAATCATGTTTGGCCCCGGCGTTATAATGAACACGCCTACGGTGGCCAAAAACAAAATGAGTGTGGCTTGGTCGATCATGTCCGTTCTCTCCAGCGCAAGCGCGTGGTTAGCACTATGCTCAGCACCATGCCTCGTTTGCACCGCCAATTGAAGAGATCAATGAGCTCGTGGCAAGTGCCCGCACCCGCTTAGGGTTAGGTTTATCGATGATGATGGTGTGGGTGTGTCCTCGCTTTGGGGATCTGCACAACCGCTCAGTCGGTGACGGCAACCTTGCCGATGGCGGCGATACCGGCAAGCGCAGCGATCTCGTCATTGTCGGATGTGTCGCCTGTGATGCCGACAGCACCAAGAAGTGTGCCGTCCTCTTCCTTGATCAGCACACCGCCGGGCACGGGAACGATCTTGCCGCCGGAGACATTCGACAGGCCTTCCAAGAAATGGGGGCGGCCTTCGGCTTGGGCGTTTAGCCAGCGCGATCCTTTGCCGACTGCTAGGGCGCCATAGGCTTTGCCCTTGGCGATCTCAAAGCGCATCATGGAGGCACCATCAGCGCGTTGAAACGCTTGAACATGGCCGCCAGCATCCAGAACACAAACAGCAAGCGGGGCAAAGCCTCTGGTTTCACCCTCTTTGATGGCGGCAGCGATGAGTGTGTTGGCGTGATCGAGCGTTAATGGCATTGGTTGTTTCTCTCTTGAGGGGTTTTCCGGTGAGCTATGTATGCTAGGCGCGTACCGCGTGGTTCCCACGTGCGCAAGCCCAAGGCGTTTGGTTGCGCGACCTACCAATTCTCGACCTATGAGGATCATCTATGTCCCAGATATCGCGCGATTTTCAGGTTCCAGGGCGCTCGCCAGCCCGTGGCGTGCGCATGATGGCGGCAACTTCTCACACCGCCGCAACGACGGCTGCGCTGAACGAGATGAGCAAGGGTGGCAATGCCGTTGATGGGGCGCTGGCCGCAGCTGCCGTTCTTTCCGTGGTTGAGCCGCAGATGACCGGGCTAGGTGGAGACTGCTTCGCCATCATCGCGCAGCCAGATGGGTCCATTCACGGCGTCAACGGATCAGGTCGAGCCCCGGCGATGCTTTCGGCTGATATGCTGCGAGCCGAGGGGCACACACAGGTGCCGCCAACCAGTGCGCACGCGATCACCGTACCGGGCGCGCTGCGCGGTTTTGAGTATATGGCCAGCCATTTTGGCACCAAACGGTTCCGTGAGTTGGTGGAACCAGCGATCAGACTGGCTCGCGATGGCTGGATTCTCACCGACCGCGTTGCCCACGATATGGCGCACCCCAAAGATCCGCGCGATGTGGATCAGGATCCCGTTCTCACTCGGGTGTTTCGCCCGCAAGGACGTGTGCCGGTTGCTGGTGATCGGTTGGTTTGGCCGCAGCTTGCCAAGACTTCTGGAGATGATCCAACGCGATGGTGTGGATGCGTTCTACACTGGCGAGATTGCCCGCGACATTGTCGGTCATATCCGCGAGCGCGGCGGTGTGATGACCGTATCAGATCTGGCCAACTGCCGGGCGGATGCGGTGACGCCGATCATGGCTGACTATCGCGGCCTGACAATCGCCGAACTGCCACCCAATGGGCAGGGCGTGACGGCGCTGATCACGCTGAAAATCTTGGAACGCTTTGATGTCAAAGCGATGGACGCCAATGGTGTTGACCGCTCGCATCTGGAGCTTGAGGCTGCGCGCGCAGCCTACAGCCTGCGCGATGTGTATGTGGGTGACCCTGAGACCAGTGTTGATCCAGAGCATCTTATCGATGAGGCAGTGATCGATCGGTTGGCGGCGCAGATCACTCTTGATCGCCGTGCTGATGAGATTGCTCTGCCGGAGATTCCAAACTCTGACACCGTTTATCTAAGCGTTGCCGATGAGGAAGGCCGGATGGTCTCGCTCATCTACTCCATCTACGATGATTTCGGTGCGCTCACCGCGACCGAGGCAACCGGCATTGTGCTGCAAAATCGCGGCGCCTGTTTCAGTCTGGAAGAGGGGCACCCCAATGAGCTTGCTGGTGGCAAGCGCCCGATGCACACGATCATTCCGGCGATGGCATTGAAGGACGGTGTGCCGGTCATGGCGTTCGGCGTGATGGGCGGGGCCTATCAGCCGCTTGGTCATGCCCATGTGATTTCCAACATGATCGATTACGGCATGGATGTTCAGGCAGCCCTGGATGCGCCACGGGTGTTTTGGAACGTTGAGACCAAGAACCCGATCATTGAAAGTCCGTTTGGGGACGGCATGATCGGGGCGTTGAACGCTCGGGGACACCGCGAAACAGCCTATGCCACGCGCGCTATTGGCGGCGGTCAGGCGATCTGGCGTGACCCGGATACAGGCGCGCTGACCGGCGGGTCTGATCCGCGCAAGGATGGGTGCGCAGCCGGTATCTAGATCGACTAGATGGTGCGTGAAAAGCCCAGCGTATCGACCGGTGCAAGACCTTCGGCTGTGGAGGCGTAACGGGCTGCCGAGCGCATGGCCGGATGCGATGGTAGCACCAAGACATCCTCGTCAATGGCTTCGCGCGAACTCAACATCTGGGCGGCAATGCCCATGCGCAACGCGGCAGCGTTGGCCGTGGTTTCGGTCGAGCGTCGTTCAAGGCGTGGATTGACAGCACGAACAGGCTCCACACGAAACGCATCAGCATTGGTCTGAGCGCCGCGGGCAGCTTTTTTGCTGTACGCACCGTGTGAACCGATCTGTCTGATGGGTGGAGTGATCAACGCTCTGCCTCTGATCGCCGCTAGCAGAGCCTGTTTCAGGGTGAAACTGGCGCGAAAGCGGCTGTTAACGTTTCGTTAAACTATCAGATGGTGCGCGCGCGCAAAAGTGCAATCGCCCGCCAAGGTAAAGTGGCGGGGTAAACCGGCATGGTGAAGCAGCGTGGTAAACGCTGATCAGCTATTTGTCGCTGATGGAATCGAGCTTCGATTGCATGGCCGAAAGCTGGGCGCGCAACTCTTCCAGGGAGCTGTCGTTCTGCTTTTCCGGCTCTTGCTCGCTTGCGGTGCTTGCGCCGGAGAACGGCACAAACATGGTCATCGCTGTCGACATGGCGTTCTGGAACAGCTCCATGTTGCGACGTGTCTGTTCTTGCATCGCGCCGCTCATGGCACCGACAGCGCCCAACGGGCCAGCGCCGAAATTGTTGGCCATCTTTTCGCGGATCGCATCCTGATCAGCCACGAAGGCGTTGATGGAGTGCTCCAGATAGCTCGGCACCACGGCCTGCATGCTGTCATCGTAAAAGCGGATGAGCTGGCGCAGAACCGTGATCGGCAGAAGGTTGGTGCCCTTGTTTTCCTGCTCGAAGATGATCTGCGTGAGCACAGAGCGTGTGAGATCCTCGCCCGACTTGGCGTCTTGCACCAAAAAGTCTTCACCGCCTTTGACCATCTCGGCCAAGTCATCCAGCGTCACATAGGTCGACGTGCCGGTGTTGTAGAGGCGACGGTTGGCGTATTTTTTGATGATGGTGGCCGGTGAACCGGCATCCGTATCCGAAGGCATGGCCATCGATCACTCTCCTATTGCTGGCGCCGCGTCACGCCACCGGTCATTTCAGTTCCGGCCTTGTGCAACGCACAGTGGCATTAGCTATGACGCACTCTGCTGCAAAGCACAACTGCAGCCTATCTCTAGTGATACCTTGATGACGATCAAGGATCATCAGGGTCTTTTGATCAATTGAACCGACAGGCCGCTGTGTGTTTGAGTGGTATTATCGTTCTGACCGTTTCGACGGTTTGCCTTCACCATCATGGCCCTTCATCGCGGGCCGACCGGGAGATATTTCATGACGTCAGTGGTTATTGCATCGGCGGCGCGCACCGCCGTTGGATCGTTCAATGGTTCCTTTGGCACCGTGCCAGCGCATCAGCTTGGCGCCACCGCGATTGCCGGTGCTTTGCAGCGCGCGGGCGTTGATCCGGCTGATGTGGATGAAGTGATCATGGGTCAGATCCTTTCTGCCGGTGAAGGCCAAAACCCGGCTCGTCAGGCAGCGATGGCTGCTGGTATTCCACAGGAAGCGACGGCCTGGGGCCTGAACCAGCTTTGCGGCTCGGGTCTGCGCGCTGTGGCCCTTGGCATGCAACAGATCACGTCAGGTGATGCCAATGTGATCGTGGCTGGCGGTCAAGAGTTGATGTCGATGGCACCCCACACCATGCACTTGCGCGGCGGTGTGAAGATGGGCGACGCAAAGATGGTCGATACCATGATGTACGATGCGCTGACGGATGCTTTTCACAAGTACCTGATGGGCACCACGGCAGAGAACGTTGCCAAGCAGTGGCAGCTCACACGTGATGAGCAAGACGCGTTTGCAGTCAACTCGCAGAACAAAGCTGAGGCCGCGCAGAAGGCTGGCAAGTTCAAAGACGAAATCGTTGCCCACACCATCAAGGGTCGCAAGGGCGATACGGTGGTTGAGGAAGATGAGTACATCAAGCACGGCGTGACGGTGGAAGGCATTTCCAAGCTGCGTCCGGCTTTCGACAAGGAAGGCACGGTGACGGCCGCCAACGCATCGGGCATCAATGATGGCGGTGCTGCCACTGTTTTGATGAGCGAAGAGGAGGCGAGCAAACGCGGCATTACGCCGATGGCACGCATCGTTTCCTGGGCGACCGCAGGCGTTGATCCAGCGATCATGGGCACAGGCCCGATCCCAGCCTCGCGCAAGGCGCTCGAGAAAGCCGGCTGGAAAGTGGAAGACCTTGATCTGGTTGAAGCCAATGAAGCCTTTGCCGCCCAGGCCTGCGCCGTGAACAAGGACATGGGCTGGAACCCCGACATCGTGAACGTCAATGGCGGCGCGATTGCCATCGGTCACCCAGTGGGGGCGTCCGGCGCGCGCGTGCTCAACACGCTGCTCTTTGAAATGCAAAAGCGTGACGCCAAGAAAGGTCTTGCGACGCTTTGCATCGGCGGCGGCATGGGCGTGGCGCTCTGCGTGGAACGCTAAGGTAGGCGGACGCGTCTCTTGAATGGGCTGGACGTTCTCGTTGGTCTGGTAGATCGACCTGGACTTATGGCGTTGTTTGCAGTTGCCTGTGTGATCGCGACCATGTTCGCGATCGTGAGGGGCTTGAAACGCATTTTTTGGGGTGAAATCTCCCTTCAAGAATTGGGAGATGAGGAAAGGCCCGAACGCACAGAATCCAAACCAGACCCGACTAACAACACGACCCCGATGGAAACTGACGCCAAGATCAGCACCGACGGGAAACACAGATCAATTTAAAACAATCGAGGAAACATCCATGGCCAGAGTGGCACTTGTAACAGGCGGTTCGCGCGGTATCGGCGAAGCGATTTCAAAAGCTTTGAAGGCAGAGGGCTGCACAGTTGCCGCCACCTATGCCGGTAATGATGAAAAGGCAGCCGCCTTTACCGCTGAAACCGGCATCAAGACGTACAAATGGAACGTTGCCGACTATGACGCCTCAGCCGCTGGCATCGCCAAGGTGGAAGAAGAAAATGGTCCCATCGACATCGTGGTTGCCAATGCTGGCATCACCCGCGATGCACCTTTCCACCGGATGACACCGGATCAGTGGAATGAGGTGATTGGCACCAACCTCACCGGCGTTTTCAACACCATTCATCCGGTTTGGCCGGGCATGCGCGAGCGCAAGTTTGGCCGCGTGATCGTGATTTCCTCGATCAACGGTCAGAAGGGTCAGTTCGGTCAGGTGAACTACGCCGCCACCAAAGCTGGTGATCTCGGTATCATCAAGTCACTGGCGCAAGAGGGCGCACGCGCTGGCATCACCGCCAACGCCGTTTGCCCGGGTTACATCGGCACCGAAATGGTGCGGGCGATTCCGGAAAATGTGCTGAACGAAAAGATTATACCGCAGATTCCGGTGGGACGTTTGGGTGAACCCGAAGAGATCGCACGCTGCGTGACCTTCCTGGCGTCGGACGATGCGGGTTTCATTTCTGGCTCGACCATTTCAGCCAACGGCGCGCAGTTCTTCGTTTAAGTCAGAGACACAGACTATGATGAAGGGTGGGTCGCGGTGAGCGGCCCGCCCTTTGGTTGACGAGCGTTAACCGGCTTTCAGCGTCTCTGGTGTCATCCTTTTAACGCGTGGCTGGTAGGTCAAGCGCGAACCGATCACCGCGCGCGAGGGCCAGTTTGGCCGACCTTTCGTCTTCTGAAGCATCCACAAGCAGCCTTACGGCTTTGTTTGCTCCCGCCAAACGCTGGCGCTGGCGTGATGAGGCTGTTGGTGTGGTGATGGTCGGCTTTGCGGGGCTGGCTATGGTGGCGGCGTTGCCGCATCTCTTACCGTCCACGCCGTTTGTGCATCTTGATCAAGGCCGGCTGCACGCTGGCATTGCTTTCATTGCCTGCGCCTTGGTTTTGTTTGTGTTGCGGGCACCGGTGCGCGCCTTTGTAAGCGCTGTGGTCGGGGCTGTGATGCTGGCAAGCATCGCGCTCTTTGCGCTGGGCAGCTTGGCACCTATGGCCAATGATCGACAGGCCGATTTCACACTGATCTCATTCAACGTGCTTGGCATCAATCCACGCGGCAGCGAGATCGCTGCCTATCTGGTGGAAGAGGACCCAGACGTGGCATTTGTCCTCGAAGCACCTGCGCTTGCCGGAGACTTGGACGTCATCAATGCGGCTTTTCCCCATCGGGCTGGGTGCTGGCCCAGCTCACGCTGTGATATGGCGATCTATTCCAAACACCCGTTTGGCGATGTGGATATCATCCCGTTCTTCACAGTTGATGGTCGCTTGATCCGTGCGCAGATGCGTATCAATGGGCAGGACGTTACGTTGCTGGCCGCGCATTTGACCAAGCCCTATTGGGGCGGTTGGCATGACCTTCAAATGGATCAGCTGGTGAAGGTTCTGGCCGAGATCAATGGGCCGGTGGTGCTGGCTGGAGACTTCAACAGCCAAGCCTTTGTGCACGCATTTCGTACCCATCTGATCGACGAGGCCGGTATGCAACTGGCCTCGCGCCTGCAGCCCACATGGCCTGCGCTGTCATCTTTGCCGCTATCCTTGGCGGGCTTTGCCATCGACCATGTGCTGGTGCGTGGTGACATCACGCCAGTGGATGTGCAGCTGATAGACGACCCAATTGGGTCCAACCATCGTGGTTTGCTGTCCACCTTCGATCTTGATGGGCGTTAGATCTAGCGAGTCCATCGCCGCTTAGCGCTTAGGCTTTGATCGCGGACGGACCAAACACGGTCGCTCTGTTCTTTCAGAACAACCGCTTAACGCTCTGGGACCACATCCAGTTCAGCTTTTTTCGGCTCGGCGTCGCCTGCCAGATCATCTGACATCAAGCGTGAGAGCAGCTGATCGACATCAGCGTCAGCCTTTGCATCTGCCATCATGGGAATGTCGACGGGCGCCGCGGTAACCGCGGGGTCAACGGCCGTGGTGTCTGCTTGGGCTGACCCAAGCTTGTCATCGCCACCGGCAATGTCGGCAAACAGCGCATCAATGGTGCTGTCATCGTCGACCGAAACATCGGAGGTGTCGTGTGCGCCATTGGCATTGGTTTTCTCGGCCGCGCCGTCGTCAGCACCAGCGGCCAAATCTGGCACAAGCTCAGCGGTCAGTTCAGCTTCCAACTCGGCATCAAGATCGTCGCCAAAATCGCTGCCTTTATCCTCTTTGGCTTTATCGTCGCTGGCATTCTCTTCAGCCAGACTCTTGCTAAGATCCTCGTCCAGGCTGTTAGCCAGGTCATCGCTCAGTGACGCGGTGAGGGCATCTTCCAGCTCTGCTTCAATGTCCGCCTCTGTTGTCGCAGTTTCCGTTTTGGCCTCGGCCTTTGTATCCGTGTCAGTTTCGACATCAGCGGCGGCTTCAACACTGTCGGCCTTTGCCTCGCCTGCGTCTTTGGCGCTTGCATCTGATTCAGCGTCGTCAGTGACTGAAACGTCTTCGGTCTCCGCGCCATTGGCTGTGCTGCTCATCAACGCGGCAGCGCCAGCACCGGCGGCTGCGCCCGCCACCAAAATCGACCCGCTTTTTGGATCAGGCCAAGCATCACCGTCGGATCCCTCTGTGTCG
This sequence comes from Ahrensia marina, assembly GCF_042140245.1. Taxonomy (GTDB): domain Bacteria; phylum Pseudomonadota; class Alphaproteobacteria; order Rhizobiales; family MH13; genus MH13. The sequence continues at coordinate 988,898 of NZ_CP159483.1, forward strand.
AGCTTATGATCTTCGGGGTGATCCAGTTCTGGCTTGTCTTCGGCTGCTTTGTTGTCAGCTTTGCCCGACCGGCTGCTGAGGGGCGTGCGCGGCGTTAATGGCTCGATGGGCGCACGATCACGTGACTTGAAGCTCGGCGCGGGGGCGATGCTCGCACTGCGGTCAATGTCCAGATCTTCCAGGTCAACCAGCCCGTCGGCCAGTGCTTCCAGAGCAGAAGAAATGGTTGGATGATCCACCACAGATACCATCATCAGATGCTCGCGGGCGATGCGCGCCAGACCGGTGTAATCGGTGGTGCCGCCGAGCATAATCGCTTCTTCATACGTGGCGGTGCTGGTGGCGAACTTGTGCAGATCGACGCTGATGCGGATCAGTGTTTCGTCAGGACCAGCGGTTTCGATGATCTCAAAGCCTGCTTCGCGATAGGCCGTGCGGCGGTAGCTTGACACGCGATTGGAGCAATAGGCACGCATCACTGCGATCTGCCGGGTCATCCCATGCATGGTGTGAGAAAGCTCACTGATAAGTGCTACGGGATTGGCTTGACCTTTGGCCAGCGCTTCGAACCCTTGGACATCGACAAGCAATACGCTGGTCATCATGGTGGTTGGCCCTCTTTGATGTTGCTTCAAACGCGTTGGAAATGCGGTCGTATGGCAGGGCCTTTGCGGCGACAAGCGCCACCCCACCATGCGGTTAATGCAGATTTTCGATGGCGTTGCCCCACCATCAAGTTCTAGGAGGGGCGTAGAAGACGGCAAAAATGAGATTGGTTAAACTTGACCTTAGGTGATTTTGAAAAGGTGAAGGCACGTCGCCGCGCAACTTTGGTTGGTCTTGCGGCGGTTGGCATGTGGTCAACACTTGGCCTTTTTACTGCGATGACTGGCGCAGATGCCCCATCTGGCGGGGGATCTGCTGGGCAATCGGTGCCGCCCTTTCAGCTCAATACGCTGTGCTTTGGTCTGGCAGGCGCGCTCGCGCTGATTATTCTGGCCGGTCAAGGTCGGTTGCGTGATGTGATCGCGACCACCCCCAAAGCTTTGGCGTTAACGGTGGCCGGTCTTTTTGGCTATCACGCACTTTACTTCACCGCGCTGCGTAACGCGCCTGCGGTGGAGGCCAATTTGATCAACTATCTTTGGCCGCTTTTGATCGTGGTGTTTTCCGGTCTTTTGCCAGGCGAGCGATTGCGCTGGTTTCATGGGCTCGGCGCAGCGCTGGGTTTTGCCGGTGCTGGGATTTTGATTGTCGCGCAGGGCGCGTCTTTCGAAGGTGGTTTTGCCCTTGGCTATGCCGCAGCATTGGGTGCGGCGCTTTTCTGGTCCAGCTATTCGGTGCTCTCGCGCCTTTTTCCCGATGTGCCGACCGGCGCTGTGACGGGCGCGTGTCTTATCACGTCCGTTCTGTCGCTGGGTTGTCACCTTCTGTTTGAGACAACGGTCTGGCCAGCAACGCTTACCGGTTGGGTGGGTGTGGTTGCACTCGGGCTCTTTCCTGTAGGAGCAGCGTTTTTCGTCTGGGACATCGGGATGAAGCGCGGGGATATTCAGGTGCTGGGCGCGGCGGCCTACGCCACGCCGATCCTCTCCACGCTGTTGCTCATCGCGTTCGGCTTTGGTGCTTTCACATGGCCGGTTGTCGCTGCGTGCCTGTTGGTCACGTTGGGTGCTGTGATTGCTGCTAAAGAGATGCTCTTAGGACGACGATGATCGTGGTGTTGGACGCCAGTCGGGCGGTGCCATCTCAAATCCGTCAAAGGTAAAGCCCGGCGCCACCGTGCAGCCGACAAGCGTCCATTCGCCAAGACTTTCTGCTGTTTGCCACCAATCCGCGGGTACCACCACTTGTGGACGCTCGCCTTGGGTGAGGTTGGGGCCGAGGCGATGGCTTTCTGCGTCATGGCCGTTGGATGAGAGTGTGAGCGCCAAAGGGCTCCCAGCATACCAGTGCCAGATCTCGGCGGCGTCGACCTTGTGCCAGGCTGAGCAATCGCCAACACCTAAAGCGTAGTAGATCGCCGTGCCGACAGAGCGGCCATCTTTTTCCTGCAGGTCGCGAAAGGTCTCGCGATAGTAGCCGCCTTCCGGGTGCGGCTGAAGATCAAGCGCGGTGATGACCTCCTGAAAATTCATCGCTCAGCCAGTGCCAAACGCAGGCCGAGCAGCCCGAAAGTCGCGGCGAACGAGCAGCGCAGCCACACCATGACCGATGGTTTGGAGACCACATAGTCCCGCGCCAAGGACGCACAGGCGCCATAACCGATGAACACGATGAAGGTGAGCGCCATGAAGGTAAGACCCAGCATCACCATGGTCAGCGTTGTGTTGGTTGCCGTTGCCGGTACGAACTGCGGTAGAAATGCCAGGAAGAACAGTGAGAGTTTCGGGTTCAGCACATTGAGAAATACGCCGTCGCGCGCTGTTTGAAATGCGCTCAAGGGTCGACGATCCTCCGACACGTCCAAGGCGCCACCTTCACGCAAAATGTTCCAGGCCATGTAGAAAAGATAAGCGACGCCGGCGTATTTGATCAGTTGGAAGGCAAGTGCAGAGGTGTGGAACAGCGCTGCCAAACCGACAATGCTGGCAATCATGGCCGGGACGATGCCAAGCGTGCAGCCAACCGCTGCGGCGATGCTGGCGCGGAAACCGCGGCCAAGACCGATGGCGAGCGTGTAAAGAACGCCGGTGCCAGGCAGCAGCACGACGATGAGGGATGTGATCAAAAACTCGGTGCTCAAGATGCTGGTCCTTAAAAGTTGTCTTTGGCGGCGCGCAGCCGGGCGAAATCTGCCACGTCTTTGGCGCGTAAAAAGGGGTTGAAGGCAAGTTCAGTCTTGAGCTTGGTGGGGACTGTGGGCATGCCAGCGGCGCGTAGTCCCTCGATCTGGCGGGCATGATCGGCAAGGGTCGAGCTGTCAGGGTCCATGGCGACCGCAAAGCGGGCGTTGGCCGCGGTGTATTCATGGCCGCAATAGATGTCGGTTTCTGGATCAAGCGTGGCCAGTTTTTGCAGGCTGGCATGGAACTGCTCTGGTGTGCCTTCAAACATCCGCCCGCAACCCATGGCGAACAGCGTGTCGGCGACAAAGGCCAGCTTTTCCTCACGCGCAACATAGGCGATGTGGCCAACGGTATGGCCGGGCGTGTCGATAATCTCAAACGCCGTTTCGCCCAGCATCACCGTGTCGCCAGGGTTCACCGCATGGGTAAGGCGGGGCAGGCGGTGCGCGTCTGCCGCGTTGCCAACAACCTCCACATCATAGCTGGAGCGGATGCCACCCACGCCGTCGATATGGTCGGCGTGGTGGTGGGTGATGAAGATGTGGGTCGGCGCCCAACCAGTTTCTTCTATCGCCTCACGCGTGGCCATCTCTTCGGGGACATCGATCAACGCCACTTTGCCAGTGGCTTCATCGCGCACCAGCACACCATAATTGTCAGATCGGCAGGGATAGAGATGACAGCTTGCTGGCATTTTAGGATGTGCCTTTATGGTCGTTTGGGCAGGTTCACGGTAGAACGGTTGATATGCAAGTTGATATTATCGATCTGCGCGATTTTTACACCAGCCCGTTGGGTTTGCGAACGCGTGGCTATCTACGCTCGGCGCTGCGCAGGCACTTGCCCGATGCAAAGGGCATGGACGTGGCGGGCATTGGGTTTGCCAATCCTTATCTTGGTCAGTTTCACGAGGAAGCTGAGCGGCTGATGAGCTTCATGCCGGCCGTGCAAGGCTGTGTGAACTGGCCATCGCGCGGGCCAAATGCCTCGGTGCTGGTGGATGAAGATGCTCTGCCGTTGGCCAACGCTACGCTCGACCGGGTGCTGTTGATTCACGCGTTGGAGTTCTCACCTCATCCACGCGAGCTGATGGAAGAGGTGTGGCGTGTGCTTGCCCCGGGTGGGCGGATGATTGCGGTGGTGCCCAATCGTCGTGGATTGCTGGCGCGGGTGGATTCCACGCCCTTCGGCCATGGGCGCCCCTTCTCCAAAGGGCAGATGATCCGCCTATGCCGCGATACGCAGTTCTCGCCGACGGCGTGGTCGGAAGCCTTACATTTTTTCCCGTTTCAAAACCGAATGGCGCTTCGCACTGCCAGTTTTTTTGAACGTATGGGAAAAAGTGTTGTGTCGCCTTTGGGCGGTGTGATCATCTTGGAAGCGACCAAGCACATGTTCCGTGGCTTACCCGTGACTGAGGGGGCAAAAGTGCGCGCCAAACCCGTGCTCGTTCCGGTCGGAGCGGTGCCAAACTAGCCCCTTCACATCCCAAAGTGACCTTACGCCCCTATTGGCTTGTTGAAGATGAGCGAGGGCGATACGCATCTGCAACACACTGTGGCTGCGCCACCAAAACGTGCATTAGCCAGTGCTAAATTTAACGTGATGTCTCGTGGAATTTGCGCCAGGTTTTGTCGCGATTGGGCACCCGGGATCTCCATCGTCGCCTGCAAGGCATCGGGCGCGTTTAGTCTTAAGCAACCAGTTTAACGTATCAAATCCTCCGGTCGGGGGACACGCACTATGAATATTCTTGCCATCACAGATGGAACGAAGGAAACGAGTCAGGCTATCAGTCTGCTCGATGGTTATGCGCAAGTCGATGTGCAGCTTATCTCACGCATGTCGCAAATGCCGTCAAAACCACCATCTTTGGTTGTGGTTGCACTGTCAAAATGCAGCGAGCGAATTTTGAACGCTTTGGCGAGTTTGCTCGAGACACGTTTCAAGGGATTGCGCAATCGGTTGGTGCTTTGTGTGTCGATCAACGACAAAGCGCATTATGCAAGCCGTCTGAAGCTTTTTTCGGCCGAAGTGGTGTCGCTTCCCACCGATCGGGATCGATTGTTCCACGCAATCAAGAAAGCTGATCCAACCTTCAAACTGCAATCGAAATCCGTGGTTTTGGCGACCAAAGCGACGCAGACTTTGTCCAACACATTTAGCACGTTCCTGGCCAACGACGAGGACGCGCAAGAGCACTGCGTTGAGACGATTTTGGAGTCGACGGTAACAGTCGATGGCGCTGTTACCGAATTGGGATTTGATGCTTGGATGATGGCGGTTGCTGAACATCATTCCTACACAGCACGCCATTGTATGAGCGTGGCGGGCTTTGCCTCACAATGGGGCGCGACATTGGGCTTTTCGAAGGCTGATAGGCCTCGCTTTACCGAAGCCGCTTTGCTGCATGATGTTGGCAAGGTGGTCATACCGTTGGAGATTCTCGACAAGCCCTCTCGACTGACCCCCGGGGAGCGATCTGTTATTGAGATCCATCCTGCTGAGGGCTTAAAAATACTGGAGAAAAATCCAAAGGTGAGTCAGCTGGCCAAGGACATTACGTTTTCTCACCACGAGCTTCTGGACGGCTCAGGCTATCCCAATGGGATAAGCGGGGATGAGATCAGTGACCCTGTTCGATGTTCCACGATCATAGATATCTACAGTGCCTTGGTTGATACCCGACCTTACAAGCAAGCCATGGTGCCCTATGAAGCGTATCAAGTGTTGGCATCAATGAAGGGCAAGCTGGACCCCCATCTGGTTGATGCCTTCCGCCCCATCGTTGAGATGCATCACGACACCTTGAAACAGGCTGCTTGATTGGCTGAGGCTCCGGGCTCGCTGCCACAAGAAAGCGTTCGGTTTGCCGCGACCTAACTGATCAACGCGCGTTCGTTGACATGGCAATGTGCGAAGGATTGCCAGAAAAGTGCAGAATTTCCACATGGACCTTCGGCACCATCTGGTGAACAGTGCGGCCAACCAAAAAGGGGGTCGTCATGAATGGTGCAGAAGCTTTGGTCGAGACGTTGTTGGCCTCAAACGTCACGGTCTGTTTTGCCAATCCTGGCACATCAGAAATGCACTTCGTGGCGGCCTTGGACACGCACCCGGACATGCACTGCATTCTCTGCCTTTTCGAAGGGGGCGTGACCGGCGCCGCGGACGGCTATGCGCGGATGAGCGGCAATGTGGCTGGAACCCTGCTTCATCTTGGCCCAGGCTTTGGCAACAGCTGGGCCAATTTGCACAATGCGCGCAAAGGCCATTCTGGAATCGTCAACATTGTTGGAGATCATGCGGGCTATCATTTGAAGCATGACGCGCCTTTGACCTCCGATCTGGACGGTGTGGCGAACTCTGTGTCCCATTGGGTGCGGCGTGCCACAGATGGATCGATGGTGGCGGAGCTTGGCGCTGACGCCATTCGCGTTGCCCGTAATGGCCAGATCGCAACCGTCATTCTGCAGGCGGATGCGGCCTGGGGTGACAGCGTTTCGGGGCCAAAGAAGGCCAAGCCACCAGCACAAAAGCACCGACCCGATGAGGCGCGTATCGCTGCAGCTGCCAAGGCGCTGCGCGAACCAGGTGCTGCGCTTTTGGCCAACGGCCCGGCCTTGTTCGGGCCCAAGGCCGATTTGGTAGGACAGATCGCAGCGCGGACCGGTTGCCGGTTGCTTGCGCCCTTCTTTGCGCCGCGTATTGCCCTTGGTGGTGGAGCGGTGGCGTTTGAGATCTTGCCCTATCCCGCCGATGCAACCGCCGAGATGCTGCAAGATGTGACCGGCATCGTTCTTCTTGGTGCCGATCCTCCGGTGAACTTCTTTGCGTATCCCGGCAAACCCTCCACGCCTGAACCACCGGGATGCGCGATCCACAAGCTCTGCTTCCCCGATTGGGATGTTGCGTGGACCCTACAAGCTTTGGCCGATGCCGTGGGCGTTGATGGCAGCGAAACCATCGCTCGTATCGAGCACGCTGTTCCTTCCGCCCACACCGGGACCCTGACAGCTGAAGGCATCGGTCGTGGTCTCGCCCGCGCTATTCCTGAGGGCGCGATCATGGTCAATGAGGCGGTTACCGCCGGCTTTGATATCTGGCCACCGGTCAACAAGGCAGCGCCTCATGACCGGATCAACAACACCGGCGGTTCGATTGGTGAGTGCTTACCGAACGCCATTGGCGCATCGGTGGCTTGCCCCAATCGTCCGGTTTTCGCCGTCTCAGGTGATGGGTCGGCCATGTATCAGCTGCAGTGTCTTTGGACAGCCGCCCGCGAGCGCATGGACATCACCTTCGTGATTATTGCCAACCGAGGCTATCAGATCTTGCATCATGAGCTTGAGGCCCAAGGCGCACCGAAGCCCGGTCGCAATGCTCGCGCCATGTTTGATATCGAAGACCCGTTGCTTGACTGGGTGGCGCTGGCAGCAGGTCATGGTGTTCCAGGTGAAAAGGTGGAGACCGAAGAAGCCTTTGAAGCGGCGCTGGCCAAAGCAGCAACCACACAAGGGCCGTTTCTCATCGAAGCCACGATTTAAGCACCATGGCTTAGGACCCGGTCTGCTGAGACGGTGCTAGGCCGCCTCGGCTCGTTGTGCAGCGTCTAAGAACTGATCCACATGATCATCCGTCGTGGCAAAGCTCGCCACCAGACGGATCATCATCTCACCCTCGCCCGGAGCTATGTCGGCCTCGGCGGAGTCTTCGGGCCAGTCGGCAAAGATGGCGCCGGAATCTTCAAGTTGCTGCGCCATCGCCTGTGGGATAATTGCAAAAACTTCGTTGATCTCTGTTGGTGCCGCCAGCCGACATCCATCCAAGTTGGTGATGCCGTCTGAGAGTTTCTTGGCCATCCCGTTGGCATGGCTTGCCAGAACCTTCCAATGGTCGTCCTTCAGCATGGCAAGCGCTTGGGCCGCAGCGAAACGGTTTTTTGAAAACACTTGGCCCATCGCCTTCTGGCGATAGGTGAGATCATCGCGCAAATCTTCGCGGAAACTCACCACCATCTCAGATGCCCAGGCGCCGTTCTTGGTAAAGCCTAGTGAGAGCAGATCGACACCGGACTCGTGGGTTATGGCGGCTGGGGTTACGTTCTGCGCCACCAGCGCGTTGGAAAAACGCGCACCATCCATATGCAAAACGAGATTGTTGCGGCGTGCTATGGCTCCAATGGCGGCCACATCCATCACGCAGTAGGTGGTGCCAAGCTCCGTGCCTTGCGTCATCGAAACAGCAATGCCGCGCCCACGGTGCACGTGCTCGCGCGGGTAGGTGGCAAGGGCTTCGGTGAGCTCCTTGGCATTGATACGGCCTTGGCAACCTATAAGCGCATGCAGTTTCATGCCGACCAAAGACTCTGGGCCAGCGGCCTCATCGACCAAAATATGCGCGTCGCGATGGGCAAACACTACGCCGCCAGGGCGGGCCACCGCACTCAAAGAGAGCATGTTGGCGGCAGAGCCTGTGGCGGTGAAAAACACATCCACATCGCGGTCAAAGAACGTGCCCAGCGCATCGCGGGCCTGGGTTGTTAGGTCGTCCGATCCATAGGCGCTGGCAAAACCGTCCGTACAAGCAGAAAGGGCCTCAGCCACTTGTGGTGAGACCCCAGCCCAATTGTCACTTCCAAAAAACATGGCGGCTCCGTGGTTCAGTTGGCGTCGGCTCTATCACCGAGACCAATCTGAACCAAGCCGGATCAAGCTTTTTTGAACATCCGTCCAAGAAGACCGTCGACCGACAGGAGCCCTGGGCCTTTCAGCACCAAATAGATCAGTGGGAAGAGCCAAAGCAGGCGCTGATCGTAAATGATCGAGTCAGGGAATCGGTCAAACCAGGCGCCAGCTGTTTCTGCATCGACACCATGGAAGGTGAGGTCAACATAGGATTGAACGATCACGAAACCGATCATGCCAAGCGCAGCAAGGCGCCCGAACAGGCCGATGACCAGGAGAACCGGTAGGACAAATTCGGCGTAGGTGCCGGCATAGACAAGTGCCGTCCAAGGCAGGGCGACGGCGCTTTTGTCATAGCCTGCCGCTTCGATAATGGGCGGGATGATCTGCGCATAGGCGCCCGTGGAGAGTTCAAAAATACTGCCATCGATTTTGGTCAGCGCTGCGTTCCAATAGTAGCCGAACAGTGTGGCCAAAAAGACGAAGCGCGCCGCAAGCCCCGGCAGCCAAGCTGCTGTGAGCCACTCAATAGAGTCGGTGATCTCTTTCCAAATCGAACGAATGCTTCCAATCAGCGTTGGAGAGTCGGCAGGATCAGGTGAAATGCTCATCATCGTGTCAGACTGATCTAAAGAGGCCATTGGGAATCACTCCAGCGTCTTAGGGAAATTGGGTGTGGATTGGAAGGCGGTGAACACGCCGGCGGTAAGGCAAAGCCCAAGACTTGCCTGGAAATCAAAATCTGGATCAGCCTGAAAACCTGCATCCGCCGCTGCGCCAAACGGTACGCCACGGGCGCAGGCTTTGATGAAGGCAAAATCACCTTGGCCGATCGGCTGAGATGTCACGTCATAAAAAGGGCGCGCGACCAAAACCGCTTCGCCCTTGCGCATATTGACGGTGGAGCGGTCAACGGGTGGTTCGACACCGTCAAGTGTTGCCTTCTCAATGGCGTAGACGGTCGCAATCGGAAAGCGCGAGGAAATCAGCCGGACCGCTGGATGCACCATCAATGTGCCAGCGGACAGAATTTCAGGATCAATGCCACCGAGCGTCGAACCATCAAAAACCGGTGCATCGACGGCGTGATAGGCCTCGATCCGGCGGTGCTCCAACAGAGCGACGTCACCCAGAAAAGGGCGTGCCTTTGTTGCCTCATGTTGGGCAAGGTAACCAGGAAAGTCGCCGCCATAGGTGGAAAGCACGGCGTTCTTTGGTGGGTGAGCGCGCACGAAGTCGGCCATCAAGGCGCGTTGCAATCCTTCGCCAAGCAACAGAGAGGTCACCGGAAACGCGCCCTTCAGCGCATCTGCCAGGCTCGCCACAACATTGTTGCGATAGACGTTGAACGCTTCGAGCGGATCGCCGCCATTGGCGCGGGCGATTCCATCGGGGACAGGTTTGTCAGGGTTGAGGACCGCTGCAGCAAAATCACCATGATGATGTTCGCTCTTGGTCATCTCAGGCAACATGACGGCAGCCAAGGATCGGGTCGTTCTTGCAGAGGATCGCCTGCGCCTGCTCGGCCTCATGGGCAAGCACTTGGAAGGCGGGCACATCATTGTCCCACTCGACCAGCGTTGGGCGTGGTCCAATGCGTTTGATCAGCTGTTCGTAAAGCGCCCATACCGGGTCGGAGACCGCGCGGTCATGCGCATCGATCAAAAGCTCTGCGCCATCGCTGAGTGTAACTGAGGCGTGGCCTGCCAAGTGGATTTCACCGACATGACCGACAGGAAAATCAGCGAGATAATCCCCAGCAGAGGTTTGGTGGTTGGTGGCGGACACAAACACATTGTTGACGTCCAGCAGCAGCCCGCAACCAGTGCGCTTGGCGATGGCTTTGAGAAAATCGGTCTCACTCATCTGCGAGCCCTCAAACACCACATAGGTGGAGGGGTTCTCAAGCAGAATGGTGCGACCTAGGGCTTCCTGAACCTCGTCGATGTGATCGCTCACAAGGTCCAGCGTGGCTTGGGTGTAAGGCAAGGGCAGAAGGTCGTTGAGATAGCCCTCATCATGGCTTGACCAGGCCAAATGTTCGGAAAACAGATCGGGCTCATACCGCTCGTTCAGTTCAGCGAGCTGCGCCAGATGGCTTTTGTTCAATGGCTTTTCACCGCCAATGGAAAGGCCCACACCATGCAGTGAAAGGCCGAAGCGCTCGCGCAAATCTGTCAGCAGGCGGTGCGGCATGCCGCCTTCGCCCATGTAATTCTCAGGGTGGACCTCAAACCAGGCCACGCTGTGCTCGCTTTCAAACACGTCCTGCGCGTGCTCATGCTTGAAGCCAACGCCCGCCAGAGCGTCGGTGATCATGGGTGCAGCAGGTGTTTGAAGACTGGAAACAGACATGATGGGCCTAAGATCGTAAAAAGGTTGGTCCAGATGGTCAGAGCGTGATCCTGTGCATCGACACTCCGACCATCCGGTAAGCGAACGGCTTCAGCTTATGCTGGCAGATCGCGGTCCAGTTCTTCCAGCGAACCCGTGCGGCCGTCTGGCAGATAAAGGTCGTCGTCCATCATGGAAGCCGAACCATACTGTTCGCAAGTGCCAGCGTCGACGAAGGTCCAAGCGTTACCCTGATAGTCAACAGTCGATGTACCAGCACATGTGGTGCCTGGGCCAGCGGCACAATCATTGGCGCCAGCCAGCGAGATGCCGTAGCATTTTTCTTGGCCTTGGGCGTGGGCAGGCACAACAGCGGTAACAGAAGCAGCAACACCGGCAACAGCAGCGGCGATAACGGCGGTGTTCACAGCACGACGAGAGATGCTCATTGGATATGTCCTTTCAAGACATTGGAGGGTCGGTGCCAGACCAGGCTGTGCACCGGCGTTCAATAGGGGAAGAAGCGTGATCGCCTCTCGACCCAGAAGATGACGGAGGTGCTAATAAAGAGGAAATGACAAAGACAGGAAGTTTCACGCACCCAAACCTCACGCGTCGGTGCGTGCGCGTGATCGTCGTTCACGCGAGCGTGTGGTCGCCGTTATTGAAATAATTGGTCGTTGAAGAGCATGATAATTTCAATTTGCCCCCTTCAACCTCGCCTTTTGATGCGAATGCGCCAATTTGCGGGTTGAGCGGTGCCGGAGTTTCTGGCAAAGACCCTCGTGAAAGGTCAGTGATATTGTCCTAATTTTGGTCGTACACTGATCCAATCACCGGTTTGCCCACGAACAAGGGGTCTGGTGATCTGAACGCTTGACGCTTCCCGCCGCTGCGGGTCATGTCACGGCGAACACGGTCAAAGGGGGTGTGCCCCCTTATCCGGCAGAGGGCGCTTACCCCGCCCATCGGACTAAAGCCTTCCGCCACTGGCCATCATGGGTCGGGCGGGCTTGGCACAACAAACACACGGTTGGCGCAGACCAACGAGCCGCACCAAGGTGCGACCCGGCCTGCGCCCTACGCTCCTCGTCGTTTTGCTCACACTGAGCCAGACGCGCGACAAAAGGGAGCGGAAAACGGGAAGGATGAGGACCATGAGCAACCTTCAGGCGCCAGGCCAGAGCGGTAACAGCGTGACGCTGATTGATACGCTGGCGAAGGATAAGTCTGCCGTTCCAACCCGTACGCACACCGATTTGCGGGCTGAAGCAGCCAGCCAAGGGCTTTATCGCCCAACCCATGAACGTGATGCCTGCGGTGTTGGTTTCATCGCCAACATGAAGGGTGAGACCTCGCACCGTATCGTGCGTGATGGCCTTCAAATTCTGGAAAACCTCACCCATCGCGGTGCCGTGGGGGCTGACCCGTTGATGGGTGATGGCGCCGGCATGCTTCTGCAAAAGCCAGATGCGTTTTTCCGAGAGGAAATGGGCAAACAAAGTGTGGAGCTACCAGCCACCGAAGACTATGCGGTCGGCTTCCTGTTTATGCCGCAGGACGATGCGCTGCGCGCGCGTTGTGAAGAGGTTGTGGAGTCCGTCATCGCGGCTGAGGGTCAGGTGCTTCTTGGCTGGCGTGATGTGCCGGTGGACAATTCATGTCTGTCGCAAGCGCCAGATATTCGGGCCTCCGAGCCTGTGCATCGCCAGGTTTTCATCGGTCGTGGCGACACCACGCCCGGCGGTGATGATTTTGAGCGTCGCTTGTTCATTCTGCGCAAGGTTATCTCCAACACCATTTATGGCGGCATTGCCTCAGGCGAGCAGTTCTACATTGTCTCACTGTCTTCGCGCACCATCGTCTACAAGGGCATGTTCCTTGCCTATCAGTTGGGCGCCTATTTCAAGGACCTTTCGGACGAGCGCTTCACATCCTCGCTTGCCCTGGTGCACCAGCGCTTTTCGACCAACACATTCCCATCTTGGAAGCTTGCCCACCCCTACCGGATGGTGGCGCACAATGGTGAAATCAACACGCTGCGCGGCAACGTCAACTGGATGGCGGCCCGCCAAGCTTCCGTGGACTCTGAGCTTTTCGGTAACGACATCTCCAAGCTCTGGCCGATTTCCTATGAAGGTCAGTCCGACACCGCTTGTTTCGACAATGCGCTGGAGTTTCTCTTCATGGGTGGCTACCCCATGCATCACGCCGTGATGATGCTGGTGCCCGAAGCGTGGTCTGGCAACCAGGTTATGGATGACGAGCGCAAGGCCTTTTACGAGTACCATGCGGCCCTGATGGAGCCATGGGATGGACCGGCGGCGGTTGCCTTCACCGATGGCCGGATGATCGGCGCGACGCTGGATCGCAATGGTCTGCGCCCGGCGCGTTATCTCGTCACCGATGACGGCGATATCCTGATGGCGTCCGAAGCTGGAACGCTTGAGGTGCCTGAAGAAAAGATCGTTGAGAAATGGCGCTTGCAGCCTGGCAAAATGCTGTTGGTCGATCTTGAGGGTCAGCGCATCATTTCTGATGAAGATATCAAGCATGAGCTTGCCACGGCCAACCCTTATGCCGACTGGGTGAAGAAAACCCAGATCGTGCTGGAAGATCTCAAGCCTGTTGAAGCGCGTCCCTCACGCGCTGATGTGTCTTTGCTCGACCGTCAGCAGGCCTTTGGTTACACGCAGGAAGACCTGAAAATCCTGCTCGCGCCGATGGCAATCACCGGCCAGGAAGCGCTGGGTTCTATGGGAACCGACACGCCACTGTCGGCGCTCTCGGATAAGTCGAAGTTGCTCTACACCTATTTCAAGCAGAACTTCGCGCAGGTCACCAACCCGCCGATTGATCCGATCCGCGAGGAGCTGGTGATGAGCCTGGTCTCGTTCATTGGCCCACGACCGAACCTGTTCGATCTGGAAGGTCTGTCGCGTCGCAAGCGGCTGGAAGTGCGCCAACCGATCCTCACCAATGAGGATTTGGAGAAAATCCGCTCCATCTCGCTGTACGAGGACCGTTTCGAGACGAAGACGCTCAACATGACGTATGAGTCAGCCCGTGGTGCGGCTGGCATGCGCGAAGCGCTGACAATGCTGTGCGAGCGGGCTGAAGCTGCTGTGCGCGGCAGCTACAACATCATCATTCTATCCGACCGGATGGTTGGCCCTGACCGCATTCCGATGCCGGCGCTTTTGGCGACAGCAGCCGTTCACAATCATCTCATTCGCAAGGGTCTCCGCACCTCCGTCGGCCTGGTGGTCGAAACCGGTGAAGCACGCGAAGTGCATCACTTTGCCTGTCTTGCAGGTTATGGTGCGGAAGCCATCAACCCATATCTGGCGTTTGAAACGCTGGCCGACATGCATGCCAAGGAACTCTTCCCTGACGTTGTCGACAAATACGAAGTGGTCGAGCGCTACATCAAATCCATCGGCAAAGGCTTGTTGAAGGTGATGTCCAAAATGGGCATCTCAACCTATCAGTCCTATTGCGGCGCGCAGATCTTTGATGCTGTGGGCCTCGGCCAAGCCTTCATCGATGAGTTCTTCTTTGGCACCGCGTCCATGGTGGGCGGCGTTGGTTTGGATGAAGTGGCGCGTGAAAGTGTGGAACGTCATTTCGATGCGTTCTCCGATGATCCAACGCTCGCGCACAACCTGGCTGTTGGTGGGGAGTACATGTTCCGCCAGCGCGGCGAGGATCACATGTGGACGCCCGACATCGTGGCGAACATGCAGCACGCCGTGCGCGGTAACGTGCCTGAGAAGTGGGACGAGTACGCCAAAGCCGTGAATGCGGAGAATGGCCGCTTCACGATGCGTGGTCAGTTCCGCATCAAGAACGCTGATGAGATCGGCACGACACCCATCGCGCTGGATGAAGTGGAGTCAGCTGAAGAGATCGTAAAGCGTTTCTCCACCGGTGCGATGTCGTTCGGATCGATCAGTCGTGAGGCCCATGAAACGCTGGCGATTGCGATGAACGCGATTGGCGGCAAATCCAACACCGGTGAAGGTGGCGAGGAAGTGGAACGCTTCACGCCGATGCCCGACGGTCGCTCGAAACGCTCGGCGATCAAACAAGTCGCGTCGGGCCGGTTTGGTGTGACGACCGAATATCTGGTCAACGCTGACATGATCCAAATTAAGGTCGCTCAGGGCGCCAAGCCTGGTGAAGGTGGGCAGTTGCCAGGCCATAAAGTGGATGCGGTGATCGCCAAGGTGCGTCACTCAACGCAGGGCGTAGGTCTGATTTCCCCGCCGCCACACCATGACATCTATTCGATTGAAGATTTGGCGCAGCTGATTTTCGATCTGAAGAACACCAACCCTGCCGCTGATATCTCGGTGAAGCTGGTGTCGGAAGTCGGCGTCGGCACAGTGGCTGCCGGCGTTGCCAAGGCACGCGCGGACCACATCACCGTCTCCGGTTTTGAAGGTGGGACCGGTGCCTCTCCGCTCACCTCTATCAAGCACGCCGGTGCGCCATGGGAGCTTGGCTTGGCCGAGACGCAGCAGACGCTGATCACCAACGGTCTGCGCTCGCGTATCGCTTTGCAGGTGGATGGTGGATTGCGCACAGGACGCGATGTCGTCATCGGCGCGCTTCTTGGCGCGGATGAGTTTGGTTTCTCCACCGCGCCGTTGATTGCTGCCGGATGCATCATGATGCGCAAGTGTCATCTCAACACTTGCCCCGTCGGTATCGCGACGCAAGACCCCGTGCTGCGCAAACGCTTCAAGGGCACGCCGGAGCATGTGATCAACTTCTTCTTCTTTGTGGCCGAAGAAGTGCGGGCCATGATGGCCGAACTTGGCATCAAGAAGTTTGATGATCTGGTGGGTCGTTCCGACTGGCTCGATAAAGATGCCGCGATCGATCATTGGAAGGCACAAGGCCTCGATTTCACTCGGCTGTTCTGGAAGCCGGATGCTGAGCCAGAGGATATCCGCTGGACGCAGCTTCAAAAACATCCAATTGACGATGTTCTTGATCGCAAGCTTATCGAGTTGGCCCAGCCTGCACTGGATGACAAAACGCCGGTGCAGATTGATCTGCCGGTGAAGAATGTCGACCGTTCTGTTGGTGCGATGCTCTCGGGCGAAGTGGCCAAGCGCTACGGGTACAAAGGCCTGCGCGATGACACCATCGCCATCAAGCTCTCAGGTACGGCCGGTCAAAGCTTTGGTGCCTTTGTCGCCAGCGGTGTGACCATCGATCTGGTGGGTGACGGCAACGACTATGTCGGCAAGGGTCTTTGTGGGGGTCGCTTGGTCGTGCGTCCACCTGAAAACACCCGCATCACGCCGGAGAAGTCGATCATCATCGGCAACACGGCCCTTTATGGTGCGGTGAAGGGCGAGTGCTACTTCCAGGGCATCGCAGGCGAGCGCTTTGGCGTGCGCAACTCCGGTGCCGTTGCCGTCGTGGAAGGCTGTGGCGATCATGGCTGCGAATACATGACAGGCGGTGTGATCGTTGTGCTGGGCGAAACCGGTCGCAACTTTGCCGCCGGCATGTCCGGTGGCATTGCCTATGTGCTTGATGAGCACAAGCTGTTCGCAGCACGTTGCAATCTGGCGATGGTCGAGCTGGAACCGGTACCTGAAGAAGATGATCTGATGGAAAAGCTCCATCACCATGGCGGTGACCTGGAGAGCAAAGGTCGTGTGGACCTTTCCTCCGACATGACCCGTTTTGATGAGGAGCGTCTGTTCCAGTTGGTCACTAACCATGCCCGCTACACAGGCTCAGAGCGTGCCAAGATGATCCTGGATGATTGGGACACTTACCGCCCGATGTTCGTGAAGGTGATGCCTGTGGAGTACCGCCGCGCGCTGGAAGAGATGGAAGCCATGCAGCTGCAAGGCGTGGCGGCGGAATAAGCCGGACCAAGGAGAACAAGAGTATGGGTAAAGTCACCGGCTTTCTGGAAATTGACCGCCAGGATCTCAAATACCAACCGGCAGGCGACCGCATCCGGCACTTCAAGGAGTTCACGCTCCCCATGTCGGAAGCCGATGTGAAAAAACAGGCCGCGCGGTGCATGGACTGTGGCATTCCCTATTGCCACGGCCCGACCGGCTGCCCGATCCACAACCAGATCCCCGACTGGAACGATCTTGTTTATTCAGGCGACTGGGAAGGCGCGATTGCCGATCTTCACAGCACCAACAATTTCCCTGAGTTCACTGGCCGTATCTGCCCCGCACCGTGCGAGGAAGCGTGCACGCTAAACCTTGAAAACACGCCGGTTGCCATCAAAACAGTTGAACAGGCGATTGCGGACAAGGCCTGGGAAAACGGCTGGGTCGCGCCGCAAATACCATCGACCAAAACTGGAAAATCGGTCGCCGTTATCGGCTCTGGACCGGCTGGCATGGCGGCCGCTCAGCAGCTGGCGCGCGTTGGCCACGATGTTCATGTCTATGAGCGTGAGCCAGATGCAGGTGGTCTGATGCGCTATGGCATCCCGGACTTTAAGATGGAAAAGCACCACATTCAGCGCCGCGTTGAGCAGATGGAAGCTGAGGGTGTGACCTTTCACTACAATGCCGCCATCGGCGATGACTCGCGTGGTAAGGGCATCGCACCAACCGACCTGATGGAAAAGCATGATGCGGTTTTGATTGCCGCCGGTGCGGAGCACCCGCGCGACCCTGAGCTGCCAGGTATGGACCTCACCGGCTGCCACTATGCGATGCCCTATCTGGTGCAGCAGAACCGTCGCGTGAACAAAGAAAAGACAATCCCGGAGCCACCCATCCACGCCCAAGGCAAGCATGTGGTGGTGATTGGTGGCGGTGATACGGCGTCCGATTGTATCGGCACGTCAATCCGCCAAGGGTGTCTGTCTGTGACGCAGCTTGATATTCGTCCCATTCCTCCTGTGCTGGAAGACAAGCTGAACATCTGGCCCTATTGGCCAACCAAGTTCCGCACATCCTCTTCGCAGGCTGAAGGTGCAGAGCGCGAGTTTTCCGCTGCGACCCTTGGCATTAAGGGCGATGAAGACGGCAAAGTGGTTGGTGTGGAATGCGCCCGCGTGGATGAGAAGCGTGTGCCGATTGATGGCACAGAATTTGTGCTGCGTGCTGATCTTGTTCTTATCGCCATTGGTTTTTCTGGCCCGAAGAAAAATGGCATTGCTGATGCTTTTGGTGCTGAGCTTGCCCGTGACCGCCGCGACAATATTCTTGCCAATGATGATGACTACAAGACATCGATAGATGGGCTTTATGTTGCCGGTGATATCCGCCGTGGACAGTCCCTGGTGGTTTGGGCGATCCGTGAAGGCCGCCAAGCCGCCCGCGCCATCGATCTGGATCTAATGGGCGAGACGACACTGCCGCGCTAACGGCGCGTTGCATTAGGCCTATCAGCCAAACAAAAAGCCGCCATGCTGGAATGAGCATGGCGGCTTTTTATGTGACTTGGAGATGCTGGAAGCGCTCTAGCTGCCGGAGCCCTCGGGCCAGGCAAAGGAGTCGGCCCGTCCTGGCGGCGGCGCCGCCGCAGCGCCTTGCAACAGGCGTGCACGTGTTTCGGGCTCTTCAGGCAGAACCTCGCTTGGATCACGAACGAGTGTTGCCGTTGGGTCGGCAAAGCCTGACGTCATGAGGATGGTCGGGCCAATCCCATCGGCGGAGAGGTTGCTGCCCTCGAACACCACAGACGAGACTTCTGGTTCTGGGCCGACTTGACCATCGCGCGGCACGAACCGTTCGACAAAATGGGCGAATTTTTCGCGGCCTGCACGGTTGAAGAAGATGCCGTCGGCCCGACGCAGGTTCTCGACTTGGCCCGCCATGTTGGGGCCAGCGCGTGTGTAGTTGCCAGCAAGGTCTGCAAATCCGGCGTAAACGCTGACGAAGCGCGCGCGCGTTGGCGCCACGGCCTCTTCCACCACTTGGTTGATCAGCCGAATGTCCTCATCCAGCGCTGGATCGCCCATAGGCGGCAGGCCGACGAAGATCACAGGGTAGCCCTCGGTGACCAATGTGAGGGCGAAGCTTGAGACACGGTTGCGATAGACATCACGCCACGCGGTCGTTCCAAATGCATAGATGCGCTCGCCATCAATCAAAGAGCGGCGGTCGCTGTAGCCAATGGCAACCGCGATCGCACCGATTTGGGTGTAATCGTCCAGGCGACGAAGCGCTTCGGTGTTCCAGTTGAACTCTTCCAGGTTGGTCATCCCGCTGCCTGGGATCGAGGCGCCTTCGGCAGCGATCAACCGGTCACCATCAAAGCGATCCACCAGTCCTTCGCGTAACTGATCAGCGAATTCATCGCCTAGCGTCACGACCGTGATCGCATCTGGGTCTTTGGGTGGCGGTAAGTCGATGATCGGCGCCACTTCCAGTTCCGGCTGCGGGAGAAGGCGCGTCTGGCGCTGCGGTTCAAAGCGGAAAATGCGGAAGAGGCCGCCACGATTGCCACCTGATCTGGCACCAGAGCCATCCGGCTGACTGGGCAATACGATGGCGCTGGGATCATCTTGCCTCCATGTCTGCGCTTTAGCGCTGTCGGCGGCCATCAGCGGTGCGCCAATGGCCAACACCGCAGCGACTGCCAGGGCTTTTATGGGCGTGTCGCAACGCAAAAGGGGAACCACTCTCATGGATCCCCTTTAGCACAGGCTTATCAGTGAAAAAAAGGCGCTCTTGTCAGGTCTCCACCAGGCGCTGAGACTATCCTCCCAGGCGCCCGAGCAAGGCGGTTGAAGCATAGCCGTCAGGCGTCAGGCCAATAGAGGCCTGGAACCCGCGAACGGCACCACGTGTCATTGGGCCAACGCGCCCATCCACGCCGCCGGTTGAGAACCCTCGCTGGGTCAAAAGACGCTGCATCTGCTCCACCTGAGCGCGTGTGAGCGGCTGCGAGTCACGCGGCCAAGCAGACTGGAAGCCACCGAGTCCTTTCAAGCGGTCGGCAAGATGACCAACCGCTAGCGCGTAGCTGTCGGCATTGTTGTAACGCTTGATGACTTCGAAGTTGTGCAGCATCAGAAAGGCTGGCCCGCCGGACCCGGCCGGTGCGACGAGCCTGGCCTGGTCATTCGGGCGTGGAAACTGCCGATCCCCAGTGCGCA
Source organism: Ahrensia marina (assembly GCF_042140245.1). Lineage (GTDB taxonomy): Bacteria > Pseudomonadota > Alphaproteobacteria > Rhizobiales > MH13 > MH13. The sequence goes on from NZ_CP159483.1 coordinate 1,008,811, forward strand.
CGATTCCCATCTGCTGCCACTGCGCTAAGGAGCGCTGCGTGGATTCGTCGGCATAGCGCCAGTCGAACCCTTGTGGGATGCGTACCTCATAGCCCCAGGTATGGCCGGGGACCCAGCCGGATGCACGAAGATAGTTGGCTGTGGAGTAGAGCGCATCAGGGACGTTTTGCCAGATGTCTGAGCGACCATCGCCGTCATAGTCCGCTGAATGGGCGAGATAGGTGGTGGGAATGAACTGTGTGTGGCCCATCGCGCCAGCCCAGCTGCCATACATGTTGCCGGCCGTGGTATCGCCGCGCTGGAGAATTTGCAGCGCCGCCAAGAGCTGCTCATGGCCGAACCGGCGACGGTCGTCGTCCGCATAGGCCAGTGTTGCCAGCGAACGGATGACCGGTTTCACGATGTTCTGGTTTTGCAGGACCGCCCCGTAGGACAACTCCATGCCCCATATGGCCACCACCACGAATTTGGAGACACCCGTTGCTTGCTCAATACGGTCGAGCGCAACGGCGTGCTCGCGCAGCACGTCTTGGCCGGTCGAAACGCGCCTGGACGACACCGCGCTGTCCAAATACTCCCAAATGGGACGAACAAATTCCGGCTGGTAGCGCGCCGATTGCAGCACGCTGTCATCCGGTGAGGTCACACCGGAGAAGGCTTGGGCAAGCACAGCATCTGAAATGCCAGCACGGCGAGCCTCAGCTTGAAATTGTGCAAGCCAGTTCTGGAAAGCAGCGTCAGCCCGCACGGTGGTTGGCGCTACCATAAGGCTGGCGCACACGGCCAAAAAACCAGCAAAAACAAAGCGGATCATGGTCGATTCCTCATTCAATCGCGCGTCCCTCACGCCGCGCGAAACAGATTATGCCCCAGCAGTGTTGCGACCGGCCATTCTGGTTTCCCAGGCATAGGCATGGCCAACAATGACATCCAAATCATCATAGGCTGGCACCCAGCCCAACTCAGCACGCGCGCGGTCAGCAATCGCCACCAGTGTGGCTGGATCGCCAGCACGGCGACCGGTTTCGCGAGCCTCAAAATCAACGCCAGACACACGCCTTACCGCATCCACAACTTGGCGCACCGAATAGCCACGTCCATAGCCGCAGTTCATCACCTGGCTGTCACCACCGGCGCGCAGCCGATCAAGCGCAAGAACATGGGCGGCAATAAGATCACTGACGTGAATGTAGTCACGCACGCCCGTGCCATCGTCGGTGTCATAGTCAGTGCCATAGATTTCCATATGGCTGCGCTGGCCCAGCGCGGCCTGACTTGCCACTTTGATGAGGTGGGTGGCGCGCGGCGAGCTTTGGCCGGTGCGCCCGTCAGGATCAGCGCCAGCGACATTGAAGTAGCGTAGCGCCGTATAGGCAAAATCATGAGCGTGTGCGGAGTCGGCCAGCATCATTTCTGTCATCAGTTTCGATGACCCGTATGGCGAAATCGGTACGGTTGCTGCCTCTTCGGCGATCATGGCTTGATCTGGCATGCCGTAAACCGCGGCGGTGGAAGAGAAGATGAAGTGCTTCACACCGCAATTGACCGCAGCGGCCATCAGTGACCGTGATTTCACCGTGTTGTTGGCATAGTAGCCCAGTGGATCGGCCACAGAGTCCGGCACCACAATGGAACCTGCAAAGTGCACCACAGCGTTGACATCATGATCGCGCATGACGCGCTCAATCAAGATCTGATCACCGATGTCACCGATCACCAGCCTCACATCATCTGGCAAGTTCGGGCGGTAGCCGGTTGTCATGTTGTCGACAACCACCAGTGGCTCGCTGCGATCGGCCAGAGCGTGCACCATATGCGAGCCGATATACCCGGCCCCACCGGTTACAAGAACAGTCATGACAGCACACTCATTGAATCGCTCACACTTGGTTCATTCCCTTGTGGAACCTTACCGGCCTCACAAGGTTTCCAAAGTCGGGCTTCATGCCCTAGGACTTCGCTCAACGATTCATGAAGACATAAGGTAAATGAAGCATGACGCGGCGCATTCGTAAGGCTGTTTTTCCGGTTGCTGGACTCGGCACCCGCTTCCTTCCTGCCACCAAGGCAATGCCTAAGGAGATGCTGACCGTCGTTGATCGCCCGGTCATTCAATATGTGTTTGAGGAAGCCCGTGAGGCTGGGATCGAGCATTTCATCTTTGTCACGGGGCGCAACAAGTCCGTCATCGAGGATCATTTCGACGTGCAGGTGGAGTTGCGTGACACGCTTGCCAAGCGCGGCAAGTTTGCTGAGTTGGAGGCTCTGGATGGCCAGATGCCGGAAGCTGGCAGTGTCAGCTATACCCGCCAACAGGAGCCGCTCGGCCTTGGTCACGCGATCTGGTGCGCCCGTGAAATGGTGGGCGATGAACCCTTTGCGGTGCTTTTGCCGGATATGATCATGCAGGCACCGAAGGGCTGCCTTTCCCAGATGATGGATGTCTACGCCAAGACCGGAGGCAACATCGTCTCGGTGGAAGAGTGTGCGCCGGAGGAAACCTCAAAATACGGCATCGTCGGCAAAGGTGATGACGTGCCCAACGGCTTTGAGGTGACGGCCATGGTGGAGAAACCAGCGCCTGGCACAGCTCCTTCCAATTTCTACATCTCTGGACGCTATATTTTGCAGCCTGAGGTGATGAGCATTCTGGAAAACCAGGCGGCTGGAGCTGGAGGAGAGATTCAGCTCACCGATGCGATGCTCACGCTGCATGAAAAGAGCCCCTTCTTTGCCATGCCGTTCACTGGGTCAACGTATGACTGTGGCGCCAAGTCGGGCTTTTTGGCTGCCAACGTCGCGTTCGCTCTGTCGCGACCTGACATCGCACCTGGCTTCCAGGAAGCTCTGCGAGATATCATTTCAAGACGGGCTTAGACAACTACGCGGCGCGCTCGGCTAAACGCTCTTCACCACGCGCAGCTTCTGCTCCCGATAGAGCGTGAAGAGACCTGCGCCGATGACCAGTGTGGCGCCGATGATCATCCAGATATCCGGCACTTCGCCAAAGAAGAGATAGGCCAGGATCAGCGCGGCAACGAGGCGTGTGTAGCGGTACGGCGCGACCACGGATAGTTCGCCCATACGGGTTGAGAGTGTGATGGCGTAGTAGGCTGCCATGCCAAAAAATCCGCCGCCGACAATGTAGGACCAGGCCAGCGGTGAAATGCCAGTTAGCAGCGGTTCGCTTTCCATCACCCAATGCATGCCAAGCCCGGTAGGGATCAACAGTGCGGCCACCATGGTGACGATGGAAAAGGTGGAAAAGCGTGCCTGCATCCGGCGCGCGGCGATATCACGGATCGCCAGGCCAAGCACGGCAAGCAGCGCCCATATGGTGTTGATGTCGTACCCGCTTGTGCCCGGCCGAATGATGATCATCACGCCGAAAAAACCAACCAAGATCGCACTCCAACGCCGCCAGCCGACAGCCTCACGCAGGATCAGTGCTGCGCCCAGCGTCACCACCAGCGGCAGCACTTGTAAGATTGCGGCAACATTGGAGAGAGGCATCAGTGTAAGCGCCGTGACGATGGCGCCAGCAGCGAGCAGATCGCCAAAGGTGCGCCAGGCAATGGCCTTGTCCTTCAGCATTGCAAGAACGAAGGCAGGCGTCATTCGATTGCCTTCGCGCCACATCAAGGCGCCATAAACCACCGTGCCGAGTACACCCTTGATGATGAGAATTTCTCCTGGAGAGGCAGAGCTCTCACCCAAATTCCCTGCTGCTTTGATGGCTGCATCGTCGAAGGCAAACAGCACCATGGAAAGCGCCATCAAGATGATGGCTTTGATGTTGTCGCCGGACTGATCGGGTTGCGCGGATGAGGGGGGTGGCAGGTTGGTCAACCTAGGTCACGTTTTGATCGGATGTCAGCACGAAGATGCCTTGCGCTCCGATCAAGTTCCAAATGGCCCAGGGGGCACTGAGCGCCAGGCGCTGACCCTGTGCATTGAGAGCTGCGGAGTCCTCGACGGTGGCATTCACTTCTTCTGCGAGATTGAGAAAATCACGCAGCGTGCAGAAGTGGATGTTGGGCGTGTCATACCACGAGTAAGGCAGTGATTTTGTGACAGGCATGCGACCTTGGATCAAAAGGTGCAGCCGAGCACGCCAATTGCCGAAATTGGGTATTGTCACGATCACGCGCTTGCCAATGCGCAGCAGCTCTTGCAGCACTTTCTTGGGCGCTTGTGTGGCCTGCAAGGTTTGCGACAAGATCACCACATCGAACGAGCCATCGGGATAGGTGGCAAGGTCGGTGTCGGCATCGCCCTGCACAACCGAGAGCCCCCGTGCCACGGCCTCGTTCACGCCGTCTTGGGAGAGTTCCAGGCCGCGACCATCGATGTTCTTTTTGGCCTCAAGCAGCGCTAACAGTGTGCCATCACCACAGCCTACATCAAGCACGCGTGCGCCTTCGGGCACGAACCTTTCAATGATGGCATAGTCAACGCGGCTATCTGGCACCGTCATGATGGAATGCCTTCACGATCGGCAACACTGGACAGAAACGCGTGCACGGTGGCGAAAAGCTCCGGTTCATCAAGCAGAAATGCATCATGGCCGCGGCTTGACTCAATTTCGACGAACGAGACTTTCGCCGTGGTTGCGTTGAGCGCGTGTACGATGGCGCGGCTTTCGGAGGTTGGAAACAGCCAATCAGACGTGAAGGAGATCACGCAAAAGCGCGTCGTTGCGCCTGAAAAAGCGTTGGCGAGCACACCATCATGGTCGGCGGCGAGATCGAAATAGTCCATTGCACGCGTGACATAGAGATATGAGTTCGCGTCAAAACGATCGACGAACGTCATGCCCTGGTGGCGCAAATAGCTTTCAATTTGAAAATCAGCATCAAACCCAAAGGAAATGTTTGAGCGATCCTGCAGGCTGCGGCCGAATTTACCCTGCAAGGCTTCATCGGACATGTAGGTGATGTGTGCACCCATGCGCGCAACTGCCAACCCTTTGGTCGGGCGCGTGCCCTGTTGGGCATATTTGCCGCCATGCCAGTCTGGATCGGCCATCACCGCCTGGCGCCCAACCTCGTGGAAAGCGATGTTCTGGCTGGAGTGCTTGGCGGCGGTTGCGATGGGAATGGCGCTTGTCACGCGCTGCGGATAGCGCGCTGCCCACTGCAGCACCTGCATGCCACCCATGGAGCCACCGACGACAGAAAGAAGCGTGTCGATTCCAAGATGGTCGATCAGTTTGGCCTGCGCATCCACCATGTCTGCGATGGTGACGAGCGGAAAGGACAGCCCGTAAATCTCACCCGTTTTGGGGTCCGGTGAGCTTGGCCCGGTGGAGCCCATACAGCCGCCAAGCACGTTGGCGCAAATGAGAAAATAGCGGTTGGTATCGAGCGGCTTTCCAGGTCCAGCCAATGTCTCCCACCAGCCGCCTTTGCCGGTTACGGGGTGCGTCCCGATCATATGTTGATCACCGGTCAACGCGTGGCAGACAAGAATCGCGTTCGACTTGTCCGCGTTTAGCGTGCCGTAGGTCGTGTAGGCGATCTGACACCGATCCAACGTTTCACCAGAGGCCAGCACGAAGGGTTCGGTCACCTCAAACAGGGTGCCGGATGCCGTGGTGGTATTGGGATCAGTCGTTGGGGCGGTCATAAGCTCTTAAAGGGATCGAACATGGGTCGAGCGATGTTCCCTAAACCCTTTACTGGACACAGGAAAGAGGTGCCAGGCACGCAACATGGTTGGCGTTTGACGCTGAGCGCAGTAAAGGGTGGGCGATGCAAGACCGCGCCCCACATACGCACGAAGCCGCACGGCCAACGACCTTGGCTGAGGTTCGCGAGGAAATCGACCGGATCGATGCGGCGATGCATGCGCTGCTGATTGAACGGAGCGCGGTGATTTCTGACCTCATTGCCATCAAGAAAGTTCAGCCAGTGCAGGCTGGTGATGATCCGGCACGGCGTACATCGGCCTTTCGCCCCGCCCGTGAAGCGTCAATGATGCGCGAGATGGTCGAACGTCATACGGGGCTCTTGCCGCTTGATACTGTAGAAAGCATCTGGCGGGTGATCATCTCCACCTTCACCTACGTTCAGGCGCCCTATGATGTGATCTATGCCCGTGGCGGCGACGGGCTTTCCATGCGTGATGTTGCCCGGTTTCACTTCGGCTATACGGTGCCCATTGTAGCGGTGGATGAGCCTGGTGAGGTTTTGGAGCGTGTCGGCACCCGTGGTGATGCTCTGGGCGTGATCCCGCTTTCAAGCCATGGTGCCTGGTGGCGCGCGTTGGAGGCCAGTGATGCCCCCAATGTTATTGCACGTTTGCCCTTTGTGGAGCGGTCTGACCATCCCGCCGGCATGCCTTGCCTGCTGGTTGCCAATGCGCCGATTGATCGGGAAGTGATGGCGGCGACGGTGCTTTCTGTCGAACTGCGAGACGGTGATAACTTGCCTGACGGCGTGAATATCTTGGCACGAGACGATATGCGCGTTTTGGTTAGCGCTGACACGGACGAGGCGTTGGCGGCGATGCAGGCGGTTTCCCCTACGGCTGTCATTGTTGGTAGCCATGCACCGGTGTTTCGCCCTTAGACGCTGATTGCAAAAGCCTTGAGAACCCTGCACAAGCTCAAGCTTATCGATCCAAAAGTTTGAATGATGATGCGTACAACTCCACCCCACCCAAAGCCCCGCAAGGGCGTTCTTGATATTGCTGCCTACGTGCCTGGCCGCAGCAAAGCTGTGCCAGGCGTTAAATTGCACAAACTGTCTTCCAACGAGACGCCACTAGGCCCAAGCCCAAAGGCGATTGAAGCCTTTCACAGCGTCGCCGATGATTTGGCCGGCTATCCTGACGGCTCGGCACTTGAGTTGCGCGAAGCGATCGCCAAACGTCATGGCATCGCAGCGGACCGGATTGTTTGTGGCAATGGGTCAGACGAACTGCTCGCCTTGCTGGCGCAAACCTATCTCTCCGCTGGTGATGAGACAGTTTTCTCTGAACACGGGTTTTTGGTTTATCCAATTGCAACCAAGGCTGCTGGCGCGAGCCCGGTTGAGGTGAAAGACACTGATCTGACCGCTGATGTGGATGCGTTTTTGGCCGCTGTTACCGAACGCACGAAAATCGTGTTCTTGGCCAACCCCAATAACCCGACCGGCACCTATATGCCCTTTTCTGAGGTGCGGCGGCTGCATGCCGGTTTGCCGAACCACGTGCTGCTGGTGCTCGATGCAGCCTATGCTGAGTATGTGCGGCGCAACGATTATGAAAGCGGCATGGAGCTGGCGGCCACCGCACCCAATGTTGTCATGACTCGCACTTTTTCAAAGATCTATGGTCTGGCCAAACTGCGCATTGGCTGGATGTACGGCCCTGCGCACGTGATTGATGCGGTGAACCGGGTGCGTGGACCGTTCAATATGACCGGTCCGGCCATTGCTGCCGGTGCCGCTGCGATGAGCGATGTTGGCTTTATCGAGCAGGCCGTGGCGCACAATGATCGCTGGTTGCCAAAGCTGACCGAGGCGTTTGAAGGCATTGGCCTTGGTGTGACGCCAAGTGTTGGCAATTTTCTGTTGGTCCATTTCCCTGGAACACAAGGCAAGACCGCAGATGATGCCGACGCCTATCTTGTGGAGCGTGGTCTTGTGACCCGCAAAGTGGGCGCTTACAAACTGCCCAACGCACTGCGGATCACCATCGGTTCGGACGAAGCGAACGAACTGCTGATCGAGACACTGACCGAGTTTATGGCTCAAGCACCGGTTCCGTCGTGATGACCGTGACCTCGCCAACAGGGCTGCCCTACGAGCGCGTTGCGATCATAGGGTCAGGCCTCATTGGGACGTCGCTGGCCCATGCGGTGCGGGTGCGCGACCCTGAATGCTTGCTGCAATTTGCTGATACTGATCCACAAGCTGTTGAGGTGCTCGGCGAGCTTTTTCCCGACAGTTTGGCCACCACCGATCCTGCTCAAGCTGTTCGTGATGCTGACCTTGTCATGCTGTGCGTGCCGGTGGGCGCGGTTGGCGTGGTGAGTGGACAGATCGCTAAGCACGTGAAACCTGGTGCCACCGTCAGCGATGTCGGTTCGGTCAAGCGCTCTGTCATGGGAGCGATGCGCGATGCCTTTGGGCCTGATGTGCATGTGATCGCTGGCCATCCGGTTGCCGGCAGCGAGCAATCGGGTCCACGGGCGGGGTTCGCTGAGATGTTTGAGAACCGCTATGTGATCCTGACGCCCGGCGAAGACTTTAACATCGAAGCGCTGCAAGATCTCACGCGTTTCTGGCGCCGTCTGGGCGCGATGGTTGAGGTGATGGAAGCTGAGCATCATGATCTGGTGCTCGCGATCACGTCGCATCTGCCACACCTGATCGCTTACACCATTGTTGGCACCGCGGACGATTTGGAAAGCGTGACCAAGCAGGAAGTGATGAAATACTCGGCGGGTGGTTTTCGCGATTTCACCCGTATCGCCGCGTCTGACCCCGTTATGTGGCGGGATGTTTTTCTCAACAACAAGCAGGCGGTGCTTGAGGTTCTTGGCCGGTTTTCAGAGGATTTGTCCGCCCTTCAGCGTGCCATTCGCTGGGAAGATGGCGACAAGCTGGAAGACTGGTTTGCGCGCACCCGCGCTGTTCGCCAAGGTATTGTGGAGCTTGGGCAGGACACCGATGAGGTTGATTTTGGCCGCCGGTCCGCTGCACCCGTGCCCAAGCCTTATGGTGATGACTAAAACCGTAGTGGCGGCAACACCCCTAGGGGTACTGGACCGATGCTGACTGTGCCTTGTGAGATGCGCAGTGGTAGCTCGACCGCGCGATCCTCACCAATCGTGGTTTGACGACCAAAGAGTGTAGCGCCTGCCGTGATGGCGCTGGCATTGTTGGAGGCATCAATGCCCATAAGGTCGACCAAAGCGGCCACATCATTGGTGGCAATGGCACCGTCAAACCCGATCCGGCCATCGGTACCGATCACCGCATCGCCATCCAGATTGATGGCATGATCATCCAGTCGCAACCGAGTTGCCAAGGGCGTGATCCTGCCGGACTGCTCCACCCATGAGCGCAAGCCCTGTTGCAAAGAACGGGCGCGAACAGTTGCCAAGTCTTCCATCAGGGCTGTGATCGACATGTCGATCTGATCAACGCCGCCGAGAAACAGGCTTTCCAGACCAAACAGAACAAGTGCCACCTCCAAGTCGTTCTCGCTTGATGGTTGGGTTGTGGCGCTTCCTTCAACGGTGCCAACTGGCTGGCGGACATGCAGTTCGGCCTGGTTGCCGGATGCGATGGCTTGCGGTGCACCTTGAAGGGTTACCGAAAAAGGGTCGAGCACAGCGGACAGGCGCTCCAGCTGCAATGATGTGTTGATGCGGATGCTTGCACGCAGAAGCTCGGCGGCAATGTCTGCGTCAAAGCCATCGGCAGATAGGCTGCGGAAGGGGCCTGTCCACTCGGCGATGGTGAAAAGCGGGTTCCAAACCGGCGAGACCGTGTTGAAGGCACCACCTGACACCTCTGCGCCACCCGCCATGGAAAGCGATAAGCTTGAGCAGCGCCACTCAAAGCGGGCTGGGAACCCGCCCAGGCTTTCATCATTGCAGGTGAGTGTGACGCCCTCGCTTGCTAGCGCGGCGCGCCCTTCATCAATCGCTGAGCGGTAAATCTGCGCGCCGATGAACCATCCGGCGATAACCAAGACCACCAGCACGGCGATGAAGATCGCCATGAACTTGATTTTGCGACCAAAGGGACTGGCGCTTGCGGCTGGTGTTGCGCTCATGGAGCAATCCTTGACGTCTGTGTTTTGGCGTTTTGGCCATGTGGCTTCTTCCACCATGCTCGGCGCTTGGTTACAAGCGCCTGATGGCCAAGTGAAGGAGAGCCGCACGGTGAATGATCTTTGGGTGTTTGGATATGGATCGTTGATCTGGCGACCTGGCTTTGCGCATCGCGCAGCCTATCCGGCGCGTTTGTTTGGCTTCCATCGCTCGTTGTGCGTTTACAGTCATGTCCATCGCGGTACGCCTGAACGGCCAGGCCTCGTCATGGGGCTTGATCGCGGCGGGTCGTGCCAGGGTGTGGCGTTCCATGTGGATGGCGAGCATGCGGCTGAGGTGATGCGCTATCTGCGCGAACGCGAGCAGGCGACCATGGTGTACCAAGAGCGTGTGCAGCCGGTGCATCTTTTGGATCGTGCTGAAGGCTTGCCGCATAATGTTCGCGCGGTGACCTACTGCGTGGATCGGCTCCATCAGCAGTATGCCGGTGCTCTATCGCGTGAGGCGCAGTTGGAAATCGTGCGCGGTGCGGTCGGCCAGTCGGGTGAGAACCCGGAATACGTCGTTCAGACATCGCAGGCGCTGGAGAAGCTCGGGGTGCATGATGCCACCCTGCATTGGCTATCCACCCGGCTTCAGGCGGGCAGCTGAGTATTAGCCTCTCGCGCCTCTGCAACCAGCTTGTCTGTTTCGGCTTCGACAAGGGTTTCAAGCTCAGCGCGAACCTGTTTGGTGTCTTGCCCAGCGGGGATCGCTGGTAGCAGTGAGATCACCAGTGTGCCGGGGTAGCGTTTGCCCTGCCGACGCGGCCAGAAAAGCCCGGAGTTCAAGCCTGCAGGCACCATGGGGACAGCCAATTGCTTGTACATATGGGCAGTGCCTGACTTGTAGTCTGGTTGCGCACCCACAGCCTTGCGTGTGCCTTCGGGGAAGATGATGAGCTGACGGTTTGCGTCCACGGCCTTTTTGGCAGCTTTTGTCATCTTGCGGAGGGCTTGCGCGTTTTTTGCGCGCTCCACTGAGATCATGTCGGCTTTGGCGCAAAACCAACCGAACAGTGGAATGCGCATCAACTCCTGCTTGAGAATATAGGCCGGGTCGTCCAGATAGGGCAGCAGGCCGAAGGTTTCCCACGTCGATTGATGTTTGCAGGCAATGATGCAGCCAGCCATCGTGCCATCGGGATTGCGCGGAATGTTCTCAAGGCCGCGGATTTCCCAAGCGATGCCTGCCGTTAATCGGGTGAGCCACATGGTGGACTTTGCCCAACCCTTCATGGCTGTGATCGACCAGTGTCTTGGGCCGAGCAGGATGGGCGAACACACCACCATCCAGAGGATGACGTTGATGTAGAAGGCCGCATTGGCAGCAATGGAGCGTAATCTCGGCATAGGGTTTGATAGACGGAGCCAGGAGAGGATGCGGAACGGATCGCAGCCTTATCGGCCTAACCGGCTGCCCCGACAAGATGGCGCAAGCGCGCCAATTGCAGTTTCATAAACTCACGCGCCAACAGGCTGACCGGCCAAGAGCTGCTTTCCTGTGCAATGGCGCGTTGATCGTCGGCTGCCGGATCGATGGGAAACGGGATCAGTTCTACGCCAGGAAGAAGGCGGGCGATTTCGCGGGTGGTGCGCGGAATGTGATAGGCGCTGGTGACAACCAGAAGTGAGGAAAACTCGTGCTCTTGTGCCCAGGCAGCCGTCTCGCGAGCGTTGCCTGCGGTGTCCATCGCGGCGCGGTCAAGATCGACGCAGCAATCAAACAAAGATGGGTCGGCATGGGTGCGGGCAACAAGCGAGGTGGCACTGGTGGTATCGTGGACGCCAGAGATCAGCAGGCGTTGCGCAGCACCATCTTCAAGCAATTGCAGGGCCACCTCAATGCGGGCCTGGCCACCGGTGACCACAACGATACCGTCAGCTTCCACCGGGCTGGGCGCTGCCAGCGCATTCACATCGCGAACAAAATCGGCAAAGGCAACCAGCGACAGCGCCGCCAAGCCGCCAAGTGTGGCGGTCATTGCTAGGCGTGCAGCAACGGTCCGCTTGCGCCGCCGAGGCGGGTTTGCGGCACTGTTGGTCGGTTCTGTGGCCTGCGTGGACATGGTTGCGGAATCAGAGTTCACGATACACTTCAGTTTCGCCTTGCGATGTCAGTGCGTCAAATGCGGCAAATCAATTAACCTGCCGATTGGGTGAAACTGTGGTGGGTGAATGGCGTGTTTTTGGCATGCAGGTACTGGCAGTAGATGTGTCAGCGCCCACGTAGGAACCGGCTGACCGTGATGCGCGAGGTAGCGGCTGTCAGGAAGGCGATCAAGAAAACCACCAGCGCGCAACCTGCATAGCCATAAAGCCCAAGTGCTGGTGAGCCGATCAGCGCTTCAACTTGGGCCGCATCGGCGGCACCGCGCCGTGCCATGACCCAGAGCTGGAAGATAAGAAAGATGAGGATCGCGCTGACCCCACCGATCAATCCACCGCGCATGCCAAGCATCAAGAAGTGCCGCTGAAATTGCCCCGCAATGAAAGTGTGGCTGGCGCCAACAAAGTGCAGCACCTCCACCACATCCTTGTTGCCGGCCATCGCTGCGCGGGTGGCGAAGATCACGCACAGAATGGTCGCTGACAGCACCAAGATCAGGACACCGAGACCCCCAAGCACCATGGCTCCCGCCATGCGGGCCAGCTGATCTGTCCAGACCCGGTGATCATCAACGGTGGCGCCTGGTACCTCTTGATCAAGAGCGGCCTGCAAGGTGGTGAGGTTGAGCAAGCTGGTGTCTGTTACGGTCATCGCCACTAGGCGAGGAATTGGCAGTTCAGCCAGCGCTGCTTCGGACCCCAAGATGCCAAGCCATGGTTCAAGAAGGGCGCGCGTTTCCTGTTCGCTGACGATAGAGACCGATCCAATGCCTGGTGATACGCGGGCAAGGTCGGCAGCGCGGTCTAGTCGCTGGTCCATGGTTGCCGGATCGACGGCGGAGACCTCAATGGTTAGTTCCCGCCCGATGTCTGCACTCCAATTGCTGGCGGCGCGATCAACGAGGGTGACGGCACCCACTGACAGACAAGCCAAGCACCCCATGATCGCGATCACCAGCATCAGCGCGGTGCCTGCAATGGATCGCTCCGGCACAATGGGTTCGGGCTTGGAGGTGTCGCGCACAGGTTTCTCGGCCGCATGGGCGGGGCCACGCTCCTGCATTTTGGTGCTGGCGCGTTCAGGTCTCAACATGATGTTGGACCGAATTTTTGGCTTGTTGCGTTTCTGGACGCAAAACTGGTGCTCACTTCTGCTGAGGACGCTCTAGTCATAGATCTGCACCTGACCGTCATGCAGAACCAACCGGCGCGCTTGATGCTGTTGCATGAGCAGAACATCATGGGTGGCGATGACTATGGAGGTTCCAAGCTTGTTCAGCTCAACAAAAAGCCTCAACAGGCGGCGGCCCAATTGCGGATCGACATTGCCTGTTGGCTCGTCGGCGAGCAGCAGATCGGGCTGACCGATCACAGCACGCGCGATGGCTGCGCGTTGTTTCTCACCGCCTGAAAGCACAGGGGGCATAGCGTACATACGCTCGCCCAGACCCACCCAGCCAAGAAGTTCGCGGACATCGGCTCCATAGGTGGATTCATCCTTGCCCTGAACCCGCAAGGGCAGTGCCACATTCTCAAAGGTGGTCAGATGGTCCAGCAGGCGGAAGTCTTGGAACACGACACCTATGCGTTGGCGAAGAGCGGGAATTTCGCGGGCGCTGGCGCGTGCTGTGTTCTTACCAAAGGCGGTCACGCCGCCGCGCGTTGGGCGCATGGCCAGCGACATCAATTTCAGCATCGACGTTTTGCCCGCCCCGGAAGGACCGGTGAGATATTGGAAGCTGCGTGGCTCAATATCGAAGGAAAGGTCGGAGAGTACCTCCGGCCCTCCATCGTAGCGTAGGCCTACATTTTCCATCGTCAGCACAGCTGCATGCTCCTGCCCAACCCGTCATGCGCCCGGGCCCGCGCGGCAATCGTTCGTTGCATACCACTCGCACCCTTCATGGTTAACAGCCCTTTAACGCTCGCGCGTTACCAGTTGTGGATCGACCTTTCTGAGGTCTTTGGTGACAAAATGGCCCGCCTGTGAAAATTGTCTGCCCCCATTGTTCGTCTGACTATGACGTCGCTGACGATATGCTTGGCCCCAACGGGCGCAAGGTGAAATGCGCCTCATGCCAAAAGATCTGGCACGCTGTGCCAGAAGAAGAGATAGCGTCGACTGCTGACATCGATGCTCTTTTCGAGGCTGGTGATGTCCAGAACGAGGAGGCGATGGCTGGTGGTGGCGATGCAATGGATGGCTTTGCCGCTGTGGCTGAGGACGGTGTCGGCGAGGGTGATGGTGACTTTGCCAGTTGGGACGAGAGCCAGGTTGCGACCGACGCCACGCAAGATGCATTAGCATCGGGTCCGGTTGATGCCGGGGTTGAAGCACCGGTTCCACGTAAGCATCGCCGGGTTCGCCTGAAAGGCCAACGCTCTGGTCCATCCAAATTTGAACAGATTCTGCGTCGAGCTGCCACTGTCGCTGCGCCTGCCGGTGTTGCCCTTGGCTTGATTGGTCTTGTGTTGGCGATCCCGGCGCGTGATGCCGTTGTACGCGCAGTGCCGGATTTGGCGCGGCTTTATCAAATGGTTGGTTTGGATGTGAACGTGCGTGGCATCGAGTTCTCGCCTTTCACCGCTGAGCGCGCTTTGGTTGCCGGGCTGACAGTGTTGCGCATTGAAGGCAGCATGGTGAATGCCGATGACAGCACACGCGCCGTTGCGCCGCTGCGCATGGCATTGCTTGCAGAAACTGGCGCGGAGCTTTTTGTTTGGCGGGTGGACCCGGCTGCCACCGAGCTGCTGCCAGAGCAAAGCGTGCCCGTTTTTAGCGAACTGACTGCACCGCCTGAAACCGTTGCCAGCGTTTCTGTCCGCTTTCTGCAAGAAGACGAGCGCCTTCCGGGCGCGATCAACTGACAGCAAACTGTGGCCAATCGGCCTATCTGGCCCGATGTTCACGCCGTGTTAAACTGAACAGAATCACCTTTTGCGTCTGCCAAAGAAACATAGGACGGCATCGCGATGGCACGGCTGTTGGTTGCAGAGGATGACGAGGCCGTTCGGGCCTTTCTAGAAAAAGCGTTTGAGCTGGACGGTCATGAGGTGCGCACCGCCGAGGACGGCGCTATGGCACTGGAAGTGTTGGCTGAAGAAAGCGGCGCTTTCGATCTGCTTTTGACCGATATTCAGATGCCCGTCATGGACGGTATCGCGTTGGCACTTTCCACTGTGCGTGATTATCCGGGCCTGCCGATTTTGCTGATGACCGGTTATGCCAATCAGCGCGAACGGGCCCATGGGCTTGAATCACTGGTCGAGGACGTGATCATGAAGCCGTTCTCCTTGGCCGATATCCGCAATGCTGTTGGCGGCGTGCTGGAGAAGCACGCGGCTTAACTACCTTCCACCCAACGTCATGGCCGGGCTTGACCCGGCCACCCAGCTTCTTTGCAATCCACCGGCGCATTGGTGCGGTTTGCAGTGCAGAGAGATGGATCCTCGGATCAAGTCCGAGGATGACACCTGTTGGGATGGTTAGCTAAAACCGGTCGATCAACCGATCGAGATAATCCCGCTCCACCTGCGGGCGGATTTGTTCGCCGAGTCGGCGCTGGATCTCGTTCAAGATATCGCGGGCCCGCTGGATGTCGGTTTCCTCGGGTACGCGAACGGTTCCATCAGCATTCTGGCCGCCAGCTTCGCGTTGTGGGCGGCCTAGTGGATCAGTGCCGCGTTGACCGTCACCGCCCGGGCCGAAGGTGATCCGTGGCATGCCTTGGCCTGGTCCTGGGCTTTGACCTGGCCCTTGGGCTTGGCCTTCACCGCCCTGGCCTTCGCCTTGGGCAAGCTGCTCCATCATGTCCTGCGCGCCTTGACGTAGGGCTTCCAGAGCCCGTCCTTGTTCACCAAGCGCCGTGGTGGGGTCGCCTTGCTGCAGCATCTCGCCAGCGCCTTCCATGGCATCGCCTGCTTCACCGAACTGATCTGGGTTGAGACCGAGATCGCGCAACGCATCCATCAGGTCTCTCAGTTGCTCCTCAAGCGTGCGCTGTTGCTCAGCAAGCTCGTTCAGCGGGTCGGACTGTGGCGCCGTGTTTTGGTTGCCATCGGGGCGTTCGGCTTGATCATTTTCACCGCCTGGCGGAGAGAATTGCCGTGGTGGCCGCACCTGTTGGCGCTGGGCATCAGATGAGAAGGGGAAGGTTTCATCCAGCAAGCGTTGTTGCTCGCGGGTGATCGCTTGTAGCTCTTGCATCGACTCGCGCAGTTGCTGCTCTTGCGGGCTTGGTTCGCGCCGCTCCATGGCCTGGGCGCCACGCAGCTGATCAAGCTGTTCGCGCAATTGGTCAAGAAGTTCACGGGCTGCTTCGGAGGCGCCAAGCTCGGCCAAATCTTGGATCTGATCCATCATATCCTGCATGGCCAACGGATTGAGGTTGGCCATAGGCATGTCTTGCGGCATCTGCGCCATATCTTGGTTCTGCAGCCGTTCGGCCAGCGCTTGCATATACTCTTGGAAAGCCTGGCGAAGCTCATCCATCAGCGCTGAAATCTCTTCATCGCTTGCCCCGTTTTCCAGCGCCTCGGCAAGGTTTTCTTCAGCCTCGCGCAAACGCTCCGCAGCGAGCGACAGATCACCGTCCTCAACCTGCAGCGCCAACTGCCAGAGCATATCGATCACCTCTAAGCGCTCTTGGTCCTCGCGGGCAAAGCGAAGGCGCTGTGTGGTGACGGTAAGGGCAAGGAACGTGGAAAACTCATCCTCCATGAAGGTTTCTGGCGCCAGCGCCAGGCCTTCCAGTGTGGTCAGAACGCGGGGCTGGGTGCGGCTGTCGATGGCGAGCAATCGGCGCTGCTCAACCAAAGCTCGGGCCAGCGGTTCGCGGAAAGGACGCTGTGGAAGGAGAACGGTCAGGGTTTCACTGGTCGCCTCTTGGCCCGCGCCATCAGTGGCCACCAAGGTCATGTCGACCTCAAGTCCAGCCCAGGGATGGGCGGAAAGGTCGCGCGTGGTTTCCACGGTGCCACCGGTCGGGGTTTGTGGCAGGACGAGATCGATGCGCGGCGCTGGTATGAGCGGCGTGGCGTCGGCGTAGCGCTCGTCGGCAGGCTCAACATCGGCGTGTGCGCTTTCCACCGCGTAGTCATCTTCAGCGGTGTAGAGAATTTCAATCGCCCCGACCGCCGTACCCTCAGGTTCGCCGGCAAAGTGGATCGTTGGTGGCGTGTCAGGTGTGATGAGAAGCGGAAGGGATAGCGTGTCTGCCTGCGATGAAAGATCAAGCGTCACATCGGCGGCTAGCACCGTTTCCAGGCTTCCGGCCTGTTCTTCCTCTGACGTAAGAGTCAGTGTCTCTGTGCCATTCATCGGTGTGAGGCTGGCGGTAACGGCGTCCGGATCGCTCAAAAGGATCGTCAGCCGACTGCCCGTGGGCAGCATGGCGCCAATGGGTGGCTCGGTTGTGCCATCCATTGTGGCGCCCGCAAGCAGAGTGCGCGGCGGCAAGCTTGTGTAGGCCGGTGGCGTTGCCCAGACATCAATTCGCACCGGCACCGTGGGTGCCGACTGAATAGGAGCGAACGCCTGGGCAATCCGCTCAACGCGTTGCGGACCGGCGACGAAGAATGCGACCACCAGGATAAGCAAAACGGGCGCGCGAAGGGCCCAGCGATCCAACAGTTCGGTCCGCGGTGCTGGGAACCCGGCGGTCAAGCGTTTAACCTTGTCGGCCATGCGGTCCTGATGCGCCTGCCAGAGCGCCATGCCTTGCGGGCTGCTTGTGTCAAACGGCGCATCGTTGAGTGCGGCCAGAGGCCTGCCTTCTAGATGCGAGGCTGCTTCAACCCGTTTCATACCCTCCTGATGAGATGCCCGTGGAGTCCGCAAAGCCCAAAGTATGGACGCCAAGAAAGCAAGGCCCAGCAGGCCAACAAGCGCAAACCGGGCAAGGTCTGGTAGCAATGGCCAAATACCCAGCCAGGAAAGCGCAAGGAACAGCCCAAGGATTGAGCCGACTAAGACCAGGCGCGGCCACAGTCGTTCAACGAATGCAAAAAGCTTCGCCCGGCCAGTGGCCCGGGCGATGCGTTTGGAAAGCTGGGTTTCAAGCCCTGATTCTGGCAGGTGCGCACGGCTCATACTGGGAGTTTGGCGCGCAGGTGTGGCCAAGACAAGGCTTTGATGCTTGACGGTGTGCCGATTGTTGCTCTGACGACCGTGCTGTCCGGGATCTGCGGAGGTCACATTTGTGACGTTCTTGGATCAACCCCCAAGATGACAGGGCTGAAGGGTCGCAGCTACTCAAACCAACTTGGACGGGAGTCGAGGCCGATCAGCTCATTCATCGTGGTGCGCGGGCGCACAACATGGAACTGGTCGCCGTTCACCATCACTTCGGGCACCAAAAGGCGGGAGTTGTACGTGCCAGCTTGCACCGCGCCATAAGCCCCGGCGGAGAAAACCGCGATGAGATCATCTTCTTTCACCGGCGGAAAGGAGCGGTCCTTGGCGATGTAATCGCCGGTTTCGCAGACCGGGCCTACCAGATCGACAACGGGCCACAATTCCGGTGAGGTCGGCTCGACCACCGGGCGGATGGTGTGGTGCGCATCGTAGAGCGTTGGGCGGATGAGATCGTTCATCGCCGCATCGATGATCACGAACGTCTTGCCGTCGGCGGGCTTCACATACTCCACCTTGGTCACCAGGATACCGGCATTACCGGCAATCAGCCTTCCAGGCTCGAAAATGATCTCGCAGTCGAGTTGATCGACATGCTTTTTCACCACCGTCGCGTAGTCATCGGGGTGCGGTGGCGGATCATTGTCGTCGGTGTAGGGAATACCAAGGCCGCCGCCCAGATCGACATGATGGATCGTGTGGCCATCGCTGCGCAGCGCTTCGATGAAGCCACCCAATTTGCCGAACGCCTGATCGAACGGTTCCAGCTGGGTGATCTGCGAGCCGATATGCATGTCGATGCCGATCACCTGAATGCCAGGCAGGCTCGCCGCGCGGGCATAAGCATCGCGGGCGCGTACCCAAGGTATGCCGAACTTGTTTTCCGACAGTCCTGTGGTGATTTTTGCGTGTGTCTTGGCGTCCACGTCGGGGTTGATGCGCAAGCTGACCGGCGCGTCCTTGCCCATTGCGGTGGCAACAGCAGATAGGCGCTCAAGCTCCGGTTCGCTTTCCACGTTGAAGCATAGAATACCAGCCGTGAGCGCGTCTTCCATCTCGTTACGGGTTTTGCCAACGCCCGAAAACATGATTTTTTTGGCTGGCACACCGGCGCGTAGCGCACGCTGCAGTTCGCCGCCTGAGACGACATCAGCGCCAGAACCAAGGCGGGCAAGCGTTTCCATCACCGCCTGGTTGGAGTTGGCTTTCAGCGCGTAACAAACCAGCACTGGCAGGTCGCCGAACGCGTCGGTGAACACTTGATAATGCCGTTCAAGTGTCGCGGTTGAGTAGACATAGAACGGCGTGCCCACCTCGCGGGCAAGCGCTTCAACCGGCACGTCCTCGGCAAAGAGGCGGCCATCGCGATATTGGAAATGATGCATGACGGCGCTTTGCTAGAGAAGGAGCCCATCAAGGATAAACGGGCGATCCTCTTGCGGTGCTGCAACGGGTGCTTCAGCCCCATCACCCGCCTGCTCAGGCGCGTTGCGGGCCGACGGTGGCTCAAGCGGGCCCTTCACGCCGCAACCCGCCAGGGTCAGGGCGAGCAAAGTTGTTAGGATCAATGTGCGAAGGCGCATGGCGCGTCTCTTTCACGAAAAACTGTGCTGACTATCCCTAGGCGGTTTTGGTCAGCTTTTTCAACCAACATTCCTGTTGTTCTGCATCAGCTCAACTGACGCAACCCACACGTCCATCTGTTCTGCGTCAACTAAGTTGACGCAACCATTTGCGTGCTTGTTTGCGTACGTTCTGCGGGGCCGTGCCGCCATAGCTGAGGCGTGAGCGGACCGATTTGTCGACCGAAAGCACGGAATAGACATCCTCGGTAATCCGCGGTTCGACGCTTTGCATCTCATCCAGTGATAGTTTGTGCAGGTCTACTTTGCGCTCAGCTGCCATGCCGACCAGTGTGCCGGTGACATGATGGGCATCGCGGAATGGCATGTTCAGCACCCGCACCAGCCAATCGGCAAGGTCTGTGGCGGTGGCATAGCCTGATCCGGCGGCCTTCTTCAGCGCTTTGGCGTTGGGCACCATGTCGCGAACCATGCCTGTCGTGGCCGCAATAGAGAGTTCCAGCGTTTCCAGCGCATCAAAAATCGGCTCTTTGTCTTCCTGCATGTCCTTGGCATAGGCCATGGGCAGGCCCTTCATGACGGTCATCAGCGCCGTGAAGGCGCCCATGACGCGACCGATCTTGGCGCGCACCAATTCGGCTGCATCTGGGTTTTTCTTCTGCGGCATAATGGATGAGCCAGTGGTCAGCGCATCCGACAGCTGGATGAACTGGAATTGAGCCGACGACCAGATGACGATCTCCTCAGCAAAACGCGAGAGATGCATGGAAAGGATCGAAGCGGCGGCCAGCGTTTCGAGGGCATAGTCGCGGTCGGAAACTGAATCCAGCGAGTTGGCTGTTGGTCGATCAAAGTCCAGCGCCTCTGCCGTCATCTTCCGGTCAATGGGAAAGCTGGTACCAGCCAGTGCAGCGGCACCAAGCGGGGATTCATTCAGCCGCTTGCGAGCATCTTGGAAACGGCCCCGGTCGCGGTTCACCATCTCCACATAGGCGAGCAGATGATGACCGAAGGTTACCGGTTGAGCGGACTGAAGGTGGGTGAAGCCGGGCATAACCGTACCGGCATACTCCAGTGCTTTTTTAGCCAAGGCTTTCTGGAGGTCGGCCAGGGCCGCGTCGATGCCGTCAATGGCGGCACGGACATAGAGCTTGGTGTCGGTCGCTATCTGATCGTTGCGCGAACGGGCGGTGTGCAAACGTCCAGCGGCATCGCCGATCAGCTCGCGCAGTCGCGCTTCGACGTTCATGTGAATGTCTTCAAGGGCACGCGAAAATGTGAAGTGACCGTGTTCGATCTCTTCGCCAATCTGCGTCAAACCCTTGATGATCGTGTCACGATCCTCAGCGGTCAGAATGCCGACCTCTGCCAGCATGGTGGCGTGCGCTTTGGAGCCTTGAATGTCTTGGCGGTAGAGCTTTTGGTCAAAGCCGATGGAGGCGTTGATGTCCTCCATGATGGCGGCAGGCCCTGCGGCAAAGCGCCCGCCCCACATGCTGTTTTTGCCAGTGTCTTTGCTTGTATCACTCATCTGGCCGTATTGCCCTTGTTGTTCGCCCAAGTCTTCAAAGGAACGTTGTTATGTCGTCACCGCAAAGCCCAGACAGCCAATCTCCCAAGCGGGATGGTGGCAAGATAAGGCTGACGGTGTTGCTGTTGGTCGCCGCCATACTTGGCGTCGCGTCCGGTGGGCTTGCGGTCTATCTCAACAATGACCTCCCTGCAAATGATGAAACGGCAGCAGCATGCACCATCAGTGAGGAGCGACGCGCCGCTTTGGATGCCGCAGCGCAAGGCGAGGTGGCAGCGTTTGCCGTGGTTGATGACGCCCGCCCTGCGCCGATGATGAACTTCCTTGATGGTGAAGGCGCTTCGCGCACCATGGAGGATTGGCGCGGACAGACAGTGCTCTTCAATCTGTGGGCCACATGGTGCGCGCCATGCCGCGAAGAGATGCCCGCGCTTGATCGGCTTCAGGCCAATCTGGGTGGCGATGATTTTGAAGTGGTCGCCGTTAACATCGACACGCGCGAAAGCGCTGACCCGCAGGGGTTTTTGGATGAAATCGAGGTGGGGGCGTTGGCCTTCTACCAGGATAGCTCAGCCGATCTTTTTCAGGATCTACGCGCTGAAGGTTTGGCGTTTGGCATGCCGACGACCTTGCTGATCGACAGCGATGGTTGTTTGCAGGGCTTTCTCGCCGGCGCGGCCCATTGGGACAGCCGTGATGCGGTGGCGCTGGTGGATGCGGCGCGCGTGCCCTAAGACGGCGCTTCCAGTTGGGCCTCACGGGCGCGTTCTCTGGCCCTTTCTCGGGCTTTGGCACGCGCAGCGCGCGAAGCGTGGATTGCCTTGGTGGCGGCTTCCATCTCTTCTTCCATGCGCCGCTTGGTTTCCAGTTGAGCGGCCAGTCTTTGCTCGTAGGCCAAGCGTTCCATCTCTCTTTGATGGGGTGACTTCATATTTGCTTTGGCAATGGCGGTTCGCGAGACTGAAAGCACAGCGACCATGACAAACGCGACCACTATGTGCGCGACCACCACAATCACCGTGTCACCGGCATGTTCCAAGGTGGTGGCGATCAATCCACGCATTGGTGTGCAGGCATCAGTGGCGAAGTTGCTGGCGAAAAAGCATGGGCCAATCAATGCGTCACGCCAAACGAAGAGGTAGCCGATAGGCGCCAGAATGATGGGTGCAAGGATGATAGCGCTCGCGTATTGGCGCATCATCGTGGCGAGCGCGCCAAAGACCATGCCGGATAGAATCCCAACCAGGATGATGCCGCCCATGCGCGCGCCCTAGGCTTGGCGGTCGACGCGTGTGCCGACACCGGCTGCGGTGGCCGAGCCAACCGCTTGCGCATCCGCCAAAGCTGCCGAGTTGGCCGCTGCCTGATCGATCATGGCAACCAATTGCTGCGCGGCTTCCTGGTTCATTTTCATGACCTTTTGCGCAGCAGCGGCGCCGATTTGCGCCTGGTTGTTGGCCATCGCTGAGGATGCGATTGCGACAGGTTCCACGTGGGTAAACTCCTAAGCTTGGCGTCAAGCTTAGGGGCAAATGCTTTCCGATCAGTTGATGGAATGCGGAAGGTTGGATGGATTTGTCATCCGTCCGGCCAGGCCATGACATGTTTCACCCGTCACCAAACAGATGACGGTTGGATCAAGCACCCAGCGCTGATCGGCAAACAACAGTCTACCGCGTTGGAACCGGTGTCTCACCGCGATAGTCATAGAAGCCACGGCCAGCTTTGCGGCCAACCCATCCGGCTTCAACATATTTCACCAGCAGGGGGCAGGGGCGGTATTTGGTGTCGGCCAGGCCGTCGTAGAGCACCTGCATCACCGACAAACAGGTGTCCAGACCAATGAAGTCGGCCAGTTGCAGTGGTCCCATCGGGTGGTTGGCCCCAAGCTTCATGGCGGTGTCGATGCTTTCCACCGAGCCGACACCCTCATAGAGCGTGTAGATGGCTTCGTTGATCATCGGCAGCAGGATGCGATTGACGATGAACGCCGGGAAGTCTTCGGCGACCGTGATCTGTTTGCCGATGTCGGCCACAAATTTGCGCGAGGCTTCATAGGTCTCATCATCAGTGGCAATTCCGCGCACCACTTCCACCAGCTCCATCAAAGGCACCGGGTTCATGAAGTGGATGCCGATGAACTTCTCTGGCCTATCGGTGGATGCTGCCAAGCGGGTGATGGAAATGGACGAGGTGTTGGTGGCCAAAATGGCGCTGGATTTCACCACTGGGGCTAGCTGGGCGAGAATCTTCCGCTTGATGGTTTCATCTTCGGTTGCTGACTCGATCACCAGATCGCAATCGGCCATGTTCTCATAGGCATCCGAGGCAGCGATACGGGCCAAGGCGGGCTTGATGTCGGCCTCTTGAATGATGCCCTTGGTGGCTTGCCGGTTCATGTTGCCAGAAATGGTGGCCAGACCCTGTTCAACCTTGTCCAAAGCCAAGTCTTGAAGCACCACATCTATACCCGACAGGGCGCAGACATGGGCAATGCCCGATCCCATCTGCCCGGCGCCGACAATGCCGACCTTTTGAATGCCACTCATGCTTGTTCGTTCTTTCCGTCGCTTGTCTTTTTCAGACGCTCGCTACTCTTCTAGGATTCAATAGCTGATTTCAACTCTGGCAGCACCTCAAAGAGGTCAGCGACCAGACCGTAATCAGCGACATCGAAGATTGGGGCATCTTCATCTTTGTTGATGGCAACAATGATCCGGCTGTCTTTCATACCGGCCAAATGTTGGATGGCGCCGGAGATGCCAGCGGCGATGTAAAGGTCTGGAGCAACCACTTTGCCGGTCTGGCCGACTTGCCAGTCATTGGGGGCGTAGCCCGCATCGACGGCTGCGCGCGAGGCACCAACAGCCGCACCGAGCGTGTCGGCCAAGGGTAAGATCACCCGCTCAAACTCTTCTTTAGACCCCAGTGCGCGGCCGCCTGAGAGAATGACTTTGGCGCTGGTGAGCTCGGGGCGCTCGGTCTCGGCCATATCAGCCGACAAAAAGCTTGAGACTGACGGTACATCGGGCAGGGCGACAGTCTCGACTGGCGCTGATCCGCCGGTGTCAGCGGCATCAAAAGCAGTGCCGCGTACGGTGATGACTTTTTTGGCGTCAGAGGACTTAATCGTCTGGATTGCGTTGCCCGCATAGATGGGGCGCTGGAATGTGTCAGCGCTTTCCACTTTGATGATGTCGGAGAGCTGCATCACATCGAGCAGCGCGGCGACACGCGGCATGATGTTTTTGCCGGTGGTGGTGGCAGGCGCAACGAAGGCATCATAGGCATCGGCCAGTGAGATGATGAGTGCAGCCATCGGTTCGGCGAGCGCATGTTCCAACGCGGCGTCATCAACATGCAAAACCTTCTGCACACCTTGCAGCGACGCGGCTTCGTTAGCGACAGATCCTGTGCCAAGGCCGGCGACCAGCACATCGACGGGGGCGCCGAGCTCTGCGGCGGCTGTCATTGCTTTGGTGGTTTCAGCGGAAAGCGCGTTGTTGTCGTGATCGGCGATCAGGAGTGTTGTCATCGTCATATCTCCTAAAGAACACCAGCTTCGGCTTTGAGTTTGTCAACCAATTCACCGACGTCGGCGACTTTGACCCCGGCTTCGCGTTTGGCTGGTGCGGCTGTGGAGAGCACTTCCAAGCGCGGGGTGAAATCAACACCGATCTCATCGGGTGTTTTCACATCAAGCGGCTTTTTCTTCGCTTTCATGATGTTGGGCAGGGACGCGTAGCGCGGCTCATTGAGGCGCAGATCGGTGGTGATTATGGCAGGAAGGGCGAGTTTGACAGTTTCCAGACCGCCATCGACCTCACGCGTAACGGCCACGCTGTCAGCATCCAGCTCCACTTTGGATGCGAATGTGCCTTGGCCCCAGCCCAGCAGTGCGGCAAGCATCTGGCCGGTTTGGTTGCAATCATCGTCGATGGCTTGTTTGCCCATGATGACGAGATTTGGATTTTCCTCGCCAACCACCGCTTTCAGCGCCTTGGCGACGGCCAGTGGCTCGGTGGTTTCGTCCGTTTTCACAAGGATCGCGCGGTCAGCTCCCATGGCCAGAGCGGTGCGCAGTGTTTCTTGCGCTTTGTCCGGTCCAATGGAAACGGCGACGATTTCCTCAGCTTTGCCAGCCTCTTTCAGACGAAGCGCTTCTTCGACGGCAATTTCGTCGAAGGGGTTCATCGACATCTTCACATTGGCAAGGTTCACCCCTGAACCATCTTCCTTCACGGTGATGGTGACATTGTAGTCGACCACCCGTTTGACCGGCACCAAGATCTTCACGCAAACATCCTATTCTTGCGGTTGGGCTGTAACGGCGCGTGCGCGCATGGCCTGGTTTGAACACAGGTTGTGCATCGCAGCAAAGCGCTGGCGGCAAGCTAGGGCTGGGCCAACGACCTGTCAACGATCCCAAAGTTGGGCGTGAAGCCGCAGGAGAGCACCTCGACCACCCGAGGCATCACCCTTTGTTGGCGGTTACAGATTCAGGCAAGTCTTGGTCGAACAGTTTCACATCGCGGTGTTTGAACAGGGGCGTGAGAGCCGCACCGGCGACAAGGCCGCCAATATGCGCCCACCACGCGGTGTTCGACCCGTTCTCGCCCGACAGCACCATGATGACGTTCCACACGACATAGGCGCCAAGCACGATCCAGGCTGGCAGTTGGAAGGGAAACTTGATGAGCAGCGTCACCAGAACCCACACTTTCACCTTGGGATGCAACATCAGATAGGCCGCCACGACGCCTGATGTTGCGCCCGATGCGCCGACCAGGGGTGCGGCGGGATCAGGGGTCATGATGGCATAGGCCAGGCCACCGGCGATGCCGCACAGGATGAAGAAGATCAGAAACTTCACATGGCCCATGGCGTCTTCGACATTGTCGCCAAAGACCCACAGGAACAGCATGTTGCCTGCCAGGTGCAACCACGAGCCGTGGAGAAACGCGTAGCTGAGCAGCGTTGTTTCTTCAGGGATCAAGATCAGATCGGCAGGCCGGGCTTGCTCAGCAAAGAGCGTGACGGGGATCAGCGCCAGGCGATAGTCCGGATAGTCGACGACCGCGCCTTGGAAGAGAAGAAACATCGCAACGTTGAGCACAATGAGAGCCACCGTGACCGCTTGCACCGTGATGCGTTGTTTTGGGTTGGAATCGAAGAACGGCAAGAACATGAGAGGTTATCCAAGCGGCTTGCCATTGCGGCGGGGCGTCTGCCTCTTAGCGGTTTTTGCCCGGCACCCACAAGACATCAGCTGCTCCCTTGTCATTGGTCCAGCGCGAGGCAACGAACAAAAAGTCCGACAGACGGTTGAGATATTGGCGCACATGGCTGCTCACCATGGCCGGTTCCTGGTCAGCCAATTCGACGGACAGGCGTTCGGCGCGTCGTGAGATTGTCCGTGCCATGTGAAGAGCAGTGGCGGCCGGTGAGCCACCTGGCAGAACGAAGGAGTTGAGAGGTGAAAGATCGGCATTCAGTTGATCGATCTCGGCTTCCAGCCGTGTCACCTGCGCCTCAACGATGCGCAGCGGTTCATAGCCAAGGTCTTCATCAGTCGGCGGGGTGGAGAGATCAGCGCCAAGATCAAAAAGATCGTTCTGAATGCGCATCAGCATCGCATCGAGATCAGCAAGAGCCGGGTCAGCGCCGGTGGAAAGGCGTGCCATACCGACGGCAGCGTTGGTCTCGTCAACGGTTCCATAGGCCTCAACCCGCAGGTCAAACTTCTTGCGGCGCTCCCCAGAGCCCAGGCCTGTTGTGCCATCATCGCCAGTCTTGGTGTAAATTTTTGTCAGAATGACCATGCGGGATTCCTTGAGAGTTGTGTTCAGCTTTGGCTTGCGAACCAGGCAACGATCATCACCACGACGATCGCAATCGCCTGCAGGATAACGCGCCAGCGCATGAGCTGCTGCGAACGGTTGCTGCTGCCACCACGCATCAAATTGGCCAGGCCCAAGAACAGAACCACCGCCACAGAGGCGAGCGCGAGAAACGACAGGATTTGAAGAAAGGTGCTCATGTCACGTCCTACGGATCAAAGCGGTTGCTGGGTTAACGTACGCGGGGTGGGGGAATGTCAGGTAAGGCGCCGCATCAGTTGAGCAGCACATACGACCCGTTCAGCAGCGTGGCAAATGTCACCCATGCGACATAGGGCGCGAAAAGCCATGCGGCCAGTCGATCATATTGGCGGGCAGCCAGCATCCAGATGATGATGGACACGAGCAGCGCAAGAATGACGATCAGGCCGCCGATGATCGATTGCAGAGCAAAGAAGGCAATCGTCCAGGCGGCATTGAGCAGCAATTGGGCGCTGTAGCGCAGCCTTAGGCCGCTTTTATTCGCTTGTGGGGCAGCTGTATCAGCTCGCCAACCAGCGTAGGCCATCAGCAGATAGAGAATGGGCCAAACCACACCAAACGCCCAGGATGGGGGCTGGAATGGCGGCTGGTTGAGCGCTTGGTACCAGCTGCTGGTATCGGGGTTGCTGGCAAAACTGCCGGTGATCGAAGCAGCCGCCGTAGCAAGCAGGTAGATGGCGAGAACTACCCAACTCTTGGCGTGGCCAGGAACAAGGGGTGCTGCTGTAACTTGGGCGGGCGTCATAGACTGTCCTCTGTGACATGCGGTGTCAGGATTTGATGCGTTTTGACATCAAAGGATGCCGCATTCATTTGTCGCGCGCGTTCGCCAGCATGGTCGCTTGAACACGGGAGGGCAGGATACGTTTGGCAAGCGCCATCAGATGGGTTGGCGTTGTCACCCTGTAGGCTGGCCTAGGATTGGCGCTTTCCAACGCTTTGATCAGAACGGTTGTTACCGCTTCTGGCCCAAGCTCGAACGATGCTTTGCCGCGCGCGTGCAGACGCTTCAATTGCGTGGTGTAGTCATCACCATAAGCGGAGCTATCAGCATCGATGGTGCGCTGGAACATAGCCAAGGCGTTGGCACGAAACGCGCTGGTGATGGGTCCAGGTTGAATGGAGATGACTTGGATGCCGAAGCGTTTGGTTTCTGCGCGCAGTGTATCTGTGTAGCCTTCCAAGGCGAATTTTGATGCCACATAGGGGCCGCGATAAGGAGCGGCGATGAACCCAAGAACACTGGAGCATTGGACGATGCGGCCTGACCGTTGAGCGCGCATCAGCGGCAGCGCTTTGCGCGTCAGCGTGTGCAAGCCAAAGAAGTTGGCTTCAAACTGTTCTCGCAGATGCTCCGTGGTCACATCTTCCAACGCGCCCACCTGTCCATAGGCACCATTGTTGAAGAGAGCGTCGAGCCTTCCGTCGGTCCATTCCAGGGCTTGGTCAAAACCTGTTTGGATACTGGCCTCATCGGCGTGGTCGAGATGAACGCTCAGCAGACCCTCAGCCTTCAGCCTGGTTACATCATCAGCCTTGCGTGCTGCAGCGACCACCGTCCAGCCGCGCTTTGCCAAGGTATGCGCTGCGTGATGCCCAATACCTGTTGATGTGCCGGTTATGAGAATAGAGCGTGGTGTTTGGATCGCGTGTGCCATCTGCACGCCTTAGCGCGCTCCCCTGGCCCAGGCTATAGCATGTTGAGATGCACCTTAGGCCGCCAGCGATTTGTCACGCCGATTGCTGCTGTCAAGCTTGGCGCAGACCAGGGCAATCTGTTCGATCAGGTCGGTCAAGGCGTGCGGCGCCATATGATAGGGGCAGAAATCTGGCCTCACCCGATACTTGAGAAAAACTGGGTTGGACTCGCTGGCGATATCAAAGGCTGCCAGTGATGGTGACGTGAATTGTCGGGTGACCAGGGGGCCGGCATGGACCAGATGCACATCGTGGTGGCGATCATCCTGAGCGATGCGGTTGAAGGTTTCACTTAGAGGCCCACGCGGCCCTTCCATGACTTGAATGAAGTAATCATCGACGTGAATGAGGCAACCTGACACGCCGTTTTGCATGTTGTTTCCATCAGCTTGCTTGACCAAGTTGCTAAGAAACATGCGCCGCTGCTCTCCACGCACTTCGGGGGCGCGGCTGATGTAAATGATGGAATAGAGCGGCATGCGACCGACCTTCTTTGGTGAAGGCTTGTAGTCTTCTCTACTTCAGGTTGCAATTGTGTTAAATGCAACTCAATTGATCTGTCTTCTGGACAGCGAACTGCACAAACGCAGAGTGTTCGATGGTTACGTGACGGGAAGTTGCCAGCATTCTTGCTTTCTTTTCAAGAAAACGCTCAACGGCTGGCATGTTTGTGCCCGTGATTTGTCTTCACGCCTCTAGGAGGCGTTTTGCGATCACTTGGGCTTGGATTTCTGCGGCGCCTTCGAAGATGTTGAGAATGCGGGCATCACAGAGCACGCGCGAGATCGCGTATTCCAGCGCGAATCCATTACCACCATGGATTTGCAACGCATTGTCAGCATTGGCCCAGGCAATGCGGGCGCAGAGCAGCTTGGCCATGCCCGCTTCCACATCGCAGCGGCGGCCCTCATCCTTCTCGCGAGCGGAGAAGTAGGTGAGTTGCCGGCCGATCATGGTTTCCACGGCCATCATGGCGAGCTTGTCAGCAACGCGGGGGAAATGGATCAATGCCTTGCCAAATTGCACCCGTTCCTTGGCGTAGCGCAGACCTAGATCGAGCGCGGATTGTGCCACACCTACGGCGCGGGCCGCTGTCTGAATGCGCGCGGACTCGAAGGTCTCCATCAGCTGTTTGAAGCCATTGCCTTCGGCTTCGCCCAAGAGATTGGCTGCGGGAACTTCAAAGCCATCAAAAGCAATCTCGTACTCTTTCATGCCGCGATAGCCGAGCACCTCGATCTCGCCGCCCGACAGATTGGGATGGGGAAACGGGTCGTCGTCGGTGCCGCGCGGTTTTTCGGCGATGAACATGGACAGGCCCTTGTAGCCCGGCTCATCAGGATTGGTGCGGGCGAGCACCGTCATGATGTCGGCGCGTACCGGATGGGTGATCCAGGTTTTGTTGCCGTTGATGGTGTAGGTGTCGCTGTCCAGCGTCGCGCGTGTTTTCAACGACGCCAGGTCGGAGCCCGTGTTGGGTTCGGTGAAAACAGCGGTGGGTAGGGTCTCACCTGACGCGATCTGTGGAAGCCATTTTTCCTTCTGGGCATCGGTGCCGCCGCAGAGGATGAGTTCAGCTGCAATCTCAGAGCGCGTGCCCAGCGATCCGACACCAATATAGGCGCGGGACAGTTCCTCGGAGACGACGCACATCGCCTCTTTGCCGAGACCCAGGCCGCCATACTCTTCAGGGATTGTCAGACCGAACACGCCGAGCTCGGCCATTTGATCGATGATCTCCATCGGTATGTAGTCGTTGGCAAGGTGCCATTCATGGGCGTGCGGCTCGACGGCATCAGCTGCAAAGCGGCGCATCTCTGAGCGGAACGCCTCCATCGTTTCATCCAGCCCATCGGCGCCCACGGTGGCCGCGCCGCCATCGTCCATCATGGCCGCGACAAGCGATGCGCGCTTCTCTGGGGTTGAACCAGACGCGATGAGGGCGCGGATCGACGGATTGTTGGCAAAGGCTTGCGCGGTTTTGTGTGAAACACCGAGCGCGGCCAGGCGAACAGTCTCGCCTTGATTCATTGGGATGCCGCCCTCAATCTGGGCCAGATACTCCGCAAAGCCGATTTCAACGATCAGGGCTTCGGTTTCGCCAAAAAGACCTTCGCCTTGCAAACGCCCTGCATAGGCGATGAGTTCGCGCAACGCCTCGCGATACGTGGCGAGCCAAGCCAGGCCATGAGCGGCGTGTTGATGCTGCTCCAGCAGCGCACCTTTGACGCGACCATTTTCCATGGTGAGAGCCGCAACCGATTGCTTGGCAGCGTCATAAACATCGTTCACCGCTTCCAGTGCATCGGCGGCGAGCGTGAGAATGTCGGTATCTTTGATGGAGAGATCTTCGGCCAGGCTCATGGTGGTGTCCTCGTCGTGTGTCTGGATCGCAGTGCATCAGTCTCTTTGTGCGGTGCAAAATGATAGACAGTTTGCACTGCAACAACCCCGCCGATGGGCCTAGTTGATCCCTGGCGCGTCTGCTCTATCGACGCTTAGGTCGGCTTTTTATTGACCAGGTAAACCCCAAACACCGTGATCAGCATGCCAAGGATGGCAATCGGGGCAAGATCCTCACCGAACAACATCCAGGCTTCTAAGGTCACCAAGGGTGGTATCAAGTAGATCAGCGTTGCCGCGCGCGACACGGCGCCATGGCGGATCAGCAGAAGCAAAAGACCAATGGCCGCCAGCGAAAGGCCCAACACCGACCAGGCCATAATGGCGATACTCTCGATATTGATGGTGATGTGCATCTCTTCCAGCAGATAGGCAAAGGGCAGCGTTGCCAGGGTTGCCCCGACATATTGGAGCATAGAGATGGCGCGCAGATCGCCACCTTGCAGGAAGCGTTTTTGATAAAGGGTGCCAAGGGTTACCGAGACCATTGCCACCACATTGATGACAATGAGCCACGCGGCGGCTGTTAAGGCCTCGCCTTCCAGCTCAAAGAGCTTTGGCAGCAGCGCGATTACGAGACCTGCAAATCCAAGACCTAACCCCAGCCATTGGCGACGGGTTAGCTGCTCGGCAAGCCAAGCCACGGCAAGAACGGCGGTCAACAGAGGTTGCAGCGCGGCGATGAGGCCGGAAAGCGGCGTGGCAAGGCCCTCATCAATCACGTACCAGACACCGCCAAGATAGATCGCATGCAACAGCACACCGGATGCAAGCCCGTGTGCCCAAAGGCGGCGATCCGAAGGCAGTTTCACGCCGAAAACCAGAAGTATGAGAAAGAGCGCAAGGGCTGCCAGCGCGTAGCGCGCGGCAAGGAATGTTAGCGGGTCGGCTAACGGTGCCGCGGCGCGTGCTGCAATCCAGCCCGTGGACCAGATGAGCACGAAAAGGACGGGCGCAAGGCGCAGCAGCATGGGTGGCTTTCGGGAGGTAAGGGCCGAAAATGCGGCTTAAGCTTTCCGGGCCGATTTGTCATCCCGAACGTCCCACATGTCACGGACGAGCTCGACCCCGCTATCCAGCTCATAAGCGCCCGCCAAGCGAACAAGTTCAGGAAGGAAGGTATGCTTGGATAGCCGCCTCAAGGGCGGCTATCACGATCATGGCTGGCCTAATTCGCCGCGTCGAGCACATCCTCAAAGGTGCGCAGGCCAGGCTTCGGCGAACCGACCAAGCACGCCATGTTTCCAGGTGCATGCTGGTTTTTATACATTTTGGTGTGCGCTTTGGGGATATCGCGCCAAGCAAAAACCTCTGACATGCAAGGATCAATGCGCCGTTCGATCACCAGCTTGTTGGCGGCAGCAGCCTGTTTCAAATGGGCAAAATGGCTGCCTTGCACGCGCTTCTGGTGCATCCAGACATAGCGGGCGTCCATCGTCAGGTTGAACCCGGTGGTGCCAGCGCAAATCACGATCATACCGCCGCGTTTGCAGACAAAGGTCGAGACAGGGAATGTGCTTTCGCCGGGGTGTTCGAAGACGAAGTCAACGTTCACGCCTTTGCCTGTGATGTCCCAAATGGCCTTGCCAAACTTGCGAACCTCGGAAAACCAAGTGTCGTACTCATCCGAGCCCACTTTGGGCAGCTGACCCCAGCAATTGAAGTCTTTGCGGTTGAGCACACCTTTGGCGCCCAGTGACATGACGAAATCGCGCTTGTCTTCATCAGATATTACGCCAATGGCGTTGGCCCCGGCGGCGGCGCAGATTTGCGTTGCAAACACACCAAGGCCGCCAGACGCGCCCCAGACCAGCACATTGTCGCCAGGGCGAAGAACATGCGGGCGATGGCCGTAAAGCATGCGGTAGGCGGTGGCGAGCGTCAGCGTGTAGCAGGAGGCTTCTTCCCAGGTCAGATGCTTTGGTCGCGTCATCAGCTGGCGGGCTTGAACCCGGGTAAACTGGGCGAAGGAGCCGTCCATTGTCTCATAGCCCCAGATGCGCTGGGAGGGGGAGAACATGGGGTCGCCGCCATTGCATTCTTCGTCGTCGCCATCGTCTTGGTTGCAGTGGATGACGACCTCATCGCCGACTTTCCAGCGCTTCACCTTTGAACCGACGGCCCAGACTATGCCCGAAGCATCTGAGCCATTGACGACATAGTCGTTCTTGATGAAGTCGAAGGGCGAGATTGGCTCGCCGAGACCGGCCCAGATGGCGTTGTAGTTGACGCCAGCGGCCATGACGAAGACCAGAACCTCATCGTCGCCAATATCCCAGACTGGCACGACTTCCTGCTGCATCGCCACTTCCGGTTCGCCATGACGTTCACGGCGTACCGCCCAGGCGTACATGTTGGCGGGGACGTGGCCGAGCGGCGGAATCTCACCAATTTCGTACAAGTCTTTGATGTCACCGGAGGTTTCGGCAAGTGCCATGGCGGGCCTCATCTGCGTTCAACGATTTGTGCAGTGAACTATGCATTGCTGCGCTGCAAAAAACCATACGACCAATGTCCGTCAGGGCTTCATCCTTCTCTATCGTGTTATCGCAGAGGCACTGGGACCGGTGCAGAGACGATGGTCAGTGCACCTGCAACCGTTAACGCCGGTTAACTCAATCTGGGCCTATCAAGAAACGGGTTGTTCAGGTACTGCATGTACTGTTGGCCGATCAAGGGAACGTCTGGCGACGAAAGCGGGCGGCTGCCCGGAACGGACAAGGACACCAGAGAATGGCTGGCCTGCTACCACCTTTCGTGATGGACAATGTGTGGTTCATCTTTCTCATCGCCTCGGTTTTAACCTGGCCAATGGCGTGGTGCGCCGATGGTGCGTTTAAAGACAATGCGTTCGGTTTGATCGGCAATTACATGATCCTGATGGTGGGATCTTTGATCGGCGCGACATGGCTTATGATTCATGTCGGTTCGGCCAACCATGTGATCAATCAGCCCCATCTGCCGTTCTTTGCCGCTGTTGCAGGTGCAACCACGCTTATCCTGGGTGCCTGTTTCATCAAGCGCTTGATGATGCGCTAAGCGGCTTTCTCCCAAAGACGAGGTGACGCCAAGATTTCTGCGCCCTATTGTGGCTGATGTTGCAGTGCACACAGTTGGACAAGGCGTCAGTGACATGAGCGAGACACCGCAAGAAAACCGGCAGAACGATCGTCCCTGGATTTTCCGCACCTATGCGGGGCACTCCACGGCCAAAGACTCCAACGCGCTCTATAAAATCAATCTTGCCAAGGGCCAGACGGGGCTTTCTGTGGCCTTCGATCTGCCCACGCAGACTGGCTACGACCCTGATCATGTGCTTGCGCGTGGCGAGGTGGGCAAGGTGGGTGTGCCGGTCGCGCATCTGGGCGACATGCGCACGTTGTTTGATGGTATTCCGCTCGATGCCATGAACACCTCCATGACGATCAATGCCACCGCGCCTTGGCTGCTAGCGCTTTATGTGGCTGTCGCTGATGAGCAGGGGGCCGACCGTGCCAAGCTTGCTGGCACCACGCAAAACGACATCATCAAAGAGTATCTTTCCCGCGGCACTTATGTGTTCCCCCCGAACCCTCGATGCGGCTGACCACCGATATGATCGGCTGGACCTACAAAAACACGCCCAAATGGAATCCGATGAATGTCTGTTCCTACCATCTGCAGGAGGCGGGTGCGACGCCAGTTCAGGAGCTTTCCTTCGCCCTCGCCACGGCGATTGCCGTGCTCGACACGGTGAAGGCACGCGGCATCATCCCCGACGAGGATTTTCCCAAGGCCGTTGGGCGCATCTCGTTTTTCGTGAATGCTGGCATGCGGTTCGTCACCGAGATGTGCAAAATGCGCGCTTTCGTCGATCTGTGGGACGAAATCTGCGAGCAGCGCTACGGTGTAGACGACCCGAAATATCGTCGCTTCCGCTATGGTGTGCAGGTGAACTCTCTGGGCCTCACCGAGCCGCAAGCGGAGAACAATGTCTACCGCATTTTGATCCAAATGCTGGCCGTGGTGCTGTCCAAAAAAGCGCGCGCTCGTGCTGTTCAATTGCCGGCCTGGAATGAGGCTTTGGGGCTGCCACGCCCCTGGGATCAGCAATGGTCACTGCGTATGCAGCAGGTGATGGCATTTGAGACTGACCTTCTGGAGTTTGGTGATCTCTTCGATGGCTCCAAAGAGGTGGATGCCAAAGTGGAAGCGTTGAAAGAGGAAGCCCGCGCCGAGCTGGCCCAGATTGAAGCCATGGGTGGTGCCATCGCAGCCATTGAGACAAGCTACATGAAGCAGCAGCTTGTCGCCTCCAATACCGCTCGCCTGGAAGGTATTGAAAAGGGTGACCAGACCGTTGTTGGCGTCAACCGCTACGAGGAGAGCGAGGAATCCCCACTTGGTACCGGCGAAGGCGCGATCATGGTTGTGCCTGAGGGCGTGGAAGACGAAACAGTTGCGACGCTCAATGCCTGGCGGTCACAGCGTGATGATGCGGCGGTGGAAACGGCCATCGTTGGTCTCAAGAACGCCGCCGAGGGCAACAGCAATATCATGGATGCGTCGGTGGAAGCCGCCAAAGCGGGTGTTACCACTGGCGAATGGGGTGCAGCCCTGCGCTCTGTCTATGGCGAATACCGCGCGCCGACAGGTGTGGGCAAAGCCGCGCGTGCCGATGTGGATGACCTTAGCAGTGTGCGCGCCGATGTGGACGCCATTTCCACCGCAATGGGCAGGCGCCTTAAAATGCTGGTTGGTAAGCCAGGCCTGGATGGGCACTCCAACGGAGCCGAGCAGATTGCGGTGCGCGCGCGCGATTGTGGCATGGAAGTTGTCTATGAAGGTATCCGTCTAACACCGGCGGAAATCGTCAACGCCGCCATCGAGGAAGACGTGCACATTGTAGGGCTTTCCATTCTTTCGGGCAGCCATGTGGCTCTGTTGAAAGATGTCATGGAGCGTCTGCGCAAAGAAGGTGCCGATGATATACCTGTGGTTGTGGGTGGCATTATCCCACCGGAAGATGAAACGGCGCTCAAAGCCATGGGTGTTGCTGCGGTTTACACGCCTAAAGACTTTAAAGTGAACACGATCATGGCTGATATTGTGCGCATCGTGGCTGAGCGCCAAGAAAAAGCGGCCTAGAGTGACGTTGAATGGGCGCAATCGTTAAAGTCTGATGGAACACGCTCACCAGGGGTTAAACCGCGCTTGATTAGGTGGTTTTGTCCAGCACAATAACGCGGCATGTTTGGCCGATGCGGCCAAAATGGGTCGCTTGTTCGTGCGCGCGCACTGTGATGAGGCCATCGGCCACCAACTGGTCGATGGCCTTTTCAAAGCGCAGCTTTTCCCACGCACCATCGTAGATATTCAGCGCAAACAGCCCACCAGGTTTGATGGCGTCCAGCACTGGTAGCAAGGCCTCTGGGCCGACATGACCAAGTGTGTAAAGCCCGCTGGAGACAGCCGCATCGTACCCGCCCGTTTCGAACGGTAAGGCCTGGGTCGCATCGGCAGGTTTGAGGGTTCTGTAAAACCCTGTTTTTGTCGCTTCGCGCAGCATTTTTTCCGACAGGTCAAAGCCGTCTACTGTGGCGCCTGGGAAACGCGCATGCACAGCCTTGGCGGTGAGGCCTGTGCCGCACCCCGCATCCAAAACCATCGGATTTGCCAGTGAGAGATGGTCAGCCAAAGCGTCGGCCACAAGGTCTGGTGCGCGGTAGCCAAGGGCCCCAACCAGGCCGTTATAGCTGCCAGGCAATCGGTTGTAGAGCAGGCCAAAGGCCCGCACGATTGCATCAAAAGGTTTGGATTTGCGTGACGAGGTGGAGGGGAGGGATGAGCTGGTCATAACCCATCCTTTCCCATTCTTCCCCGTAGGTCAAAACGCTCATCGCGCTTCGTGGGGTGCTTTGCGCCGCCTCACGTGGCTCTCATCACATGGAGTAGAAGAACTCTTCGCGGACGATCTTGCCGTTTTTGACGGTGAAGATGGCAACCTCGTCCATGGGGAAACTCTCGCCGGACTCCTTCACTACGGCTTCGCCCTTGAACACAAGCGCAAACTTATCCGGCTGGTGCGGATAGGGGCCAAGCACCTCCATGGATTTGATTTCCATGGTGTTGTTCCAATAGTCGTGCTTGCCGCGCAGGGCATCCAACCCTTCAAAAACCTGCGGCCCGCCTCCTGGTTGCGCCATCGCTTCGACCGAAACAGCGTCCTCAGCGTAAAGCGTTTTCAGACCTTCTTCCTCGGTTCCATTGCGGCAATGGTGGGCCAGAGCGTCGGCGATTTCTTGCAGAGTCATGATCTATTTTCCCGATAAACACAGATTACCGTGGCAGCATGCCACAGGCTTGTGCGCTGTCACTGCACAGTTGCGTGAGCGCTTGCGCCTCCTGACAGGCGGTGCCACAGGAAGACTATGTCGCTTCTTGCTATCGTCCTTCCGGTTTTCGGTCTCATTGCTATCGGCTTTGCCGCAGCGCGCACTGGTCTCATCAAAGATCACGTT
Organism: Ahrensia marina; assembly: GCF_042140245.1. Taxonomy (GTDB): domain Bacteria; phylum Pseudomonadota; class Alphaproteobacteria; order Rhizobiales; family MH13; genus MH13. The sequence goes on from NZ_CP159483.1 coordinate 1,046,460, forward strand.
GGCGATGGTCTGTCGGACTTTGTGTTCACCGTCGCGGTGCCGTGCTTGTTGTTCAAGACACTGGCCACCGCTGATGTTCCCGAAGCGTCGCCTTGGTCCTACTGGGCGGTCTATTTTGCAGCTGTGATCGTTGTTTGGGCCAGCGCTCATATGATTGTCACGCGTGGCTTCGGTCGCGACAAACCGACCGGTACGGTGGCTGGGTTTTCCGCCGCGCAAGCGAACACGGTTTTGATCGGTATTCCGCTCATTCTGACCACCTATGGCGATGCCGGGCGGGTACCGATCTTTTTGCTGATCGCGGTGCATCTTCCACTCATGATGAGCGCGGCTACGCTTTCCATTGAGCTGGGTGGGTCGGAACGCGGCGATTTTGGCGAAACTCTACGCAAGCTTGCTGTTTCGATTTTCACCCACCCTATCATCATCGGTATTTTGCTTGGGCTGGTGTGGCGCTTCACCGGTTGGACCATTCCCGCGATCCCGTTTCAGATTTTGGATATGCTGGGGTCGACGGCTGTGCCGTGCGCCCTCTTCTCGGCTGGTATGGCCCTCAAACGCTACGGGCTTGCCGGTGATCTGCGGATCACGCTGACAGTGAGTTTTATCAAGCTCATCTTGCATCCCGGGCTGGTGTTTCTTTTCGGTGCTTACGTGCTGCACCTTCCGCCGATTTGGCTGGGGGCGGCGGTTCTGTTCGCCGCCTGTCCATCAGGGATCAACGCCTATCTGCTTGCCAATCGCTATGGAACGGGGGTTCGCATTGCTTCCTCGTCCATTGCGCTGTCGACAGCGCTGGCCATCATTTCCGTCACCGGCTGGTTGTGGGTGCTGACGCGTTGGGCGCCTGTCTAGCGCTGGATCGCGCAATCGTGATTGGTCGCTTTTTTCGCGCGCTCTATCTACGTCCACCTAAAAAACTGGGAGGACACAATGATGCGCTCACACACATTGCTTTCAACTGTTGCTTTGGCGGGCATGCTGGCCTGCGCGCCTTTTGCTGCGCTGGCCATGGATCATCAAACCGCTGCGCCAGAAGGTGCTGAGGTTTACTTCATCTCACCTGAAGAAGGCGCCACGCTTTCCAACCCTGTTACCATTCAATTTGGTCTGCGCGGTATGGGGGTGGCACCGGCTGGTGTGGAGCAGATGAACACTGGTCACCATCATCTATTGATCAACATGCCCATTGATCAGGTGGATCTGGAAGCAGCCTTGCCGAGCGATGACAATCATCGGCATTTTGGTGGTGGCCAGACGGAGGTGACACTGGATCTTCCTGCTGGAACCCACACGCTGCAATTGCTGGTTGGCGACCACAATCACATTCCGCACAATCCGCCGATTTTCTCCAACGTCATCACGGTGACGGTGGAGTAGCCATCAGCCGCGCGATCAGCGCGTCGCGCGCGATGCCGGTACGCCTTAAAGACCGCAAGCTTTTCGCCCCTTCTGACTTGGAAAGCTTGCGGCCATCCTCACCAAGCACCAGTCGGTGATGGTGATAGATGGGCGCAGGCAGACCAAGCAGCTCCTGGAGCAAGCGCTGCACGCTGGTTGATGGCCCCAAATCAAGGCCGCGGACCACATGGGTAACGCCCTGATCGGCATCATCAACCACCACCGCCAGGTGATACGTTGCCGGACGATCACGTCCGCGCAGCAAGATATCGCCCCAAAGCGATGGGTCGGTCATGGTGGTAACAGGCGCTGATGTTGGTGTGTCGAGGCGTTTTTCCGACACCTTGGAAATGCCAAGCTTTTTAAGCGCTGCTGCCATATCCAGGCGGATCGGTACATCGTCCGGCATCATGTCCGGGCGCTCGCCTCGGTCACGATCACCAAAAGGGTAATGCGGGCTGCCATCGGGATCGATGTGCCAAGCGATGCCTTCGGTTTTCAATCCATCCAAAGCGTGTGCAATCTGCGTGCGTGAGGCAGGCGCGGGATAAGCCAGTCCTTGGTCATAAAGGAGCCGCAGGGCTTTCTCATACGCTTCCAAATGCTCAGACTGCACACGCACCGGTTCTTCCCATGACAGGCCAAGCCAGGCCAGATCGTCAAAGATTGCCTCAACATAGTGCGGGCGCGCGCGTGATATATCGGTGTCTTCGATACGCAGCAGCATGCGCCCACCTAGGGCATCTGCCCAGCGTTGGCACTCAAGGGCACTTAACGCATGGCCCAAATGCAGATAGCCATTGGGTGATGGCGCGAATCTCAAGACCGGCTGGATCATGTTTCGATGCATAGAATGTGACGCGGATGTGGTCGAGGGGCTAACCGCGCTTCGTGCCTCCGATCCTGCGCTTCACCGAGCCATGGACGCGGTGGATCATGTGCCGTTGCGCCGCTCCACGCCCGATTTTGCAGGTTTGGCCCGCATCGTGATCGCGCAGCAGGTGTCCGTTGCCAGCGCCAAGGCGATTACCGTGCGCACCATTGGCACGCTTGGTGCGCTTGAGGCGCAGCGGTTTGCTGATGCCGACGATGAGGCACTGAAGGCCTGCGGGCTGTCACGCCCTAAGCAACGCACCCTTCGCGCCATTGCAGATGCGCTCCCAGATGAGGCAGCTTTTATGCGCCTTAACGCTCTGGATGTGGCAGCCATGGAAAGTGAATTGGTGACCATCAAGGGCGTTGGTCCATGGACCGCGCAGATTTATATGCTCTTTTGCGTTGGCCATGCTGACACGATGCCCGTGGGCGATCTGGCTTTGCAGAAAGCAGCGGCGTGGGCGCTTGGGTTGGACGAGCGCATGACCGCTGATGCCTTGGCAGAACGCGCCGAAGCCTGGTCGCCGTGGCGCGGCGTGGCAGCACGGCTTTTGTGGTCGTACCATTCGGTGGTGCAGGGCGGTAAGTCTGGCATCGCGATCTAAGCGCTTCGGGTCAGCTTCCCACAGTCAGTTTTCGCATGCGGCCAAGTGTGTCTTCACAAGCTTGTCACACGCGCTATACATACAGCGTGCGTAACGTTTGTGTTGTGCGAATCGGACCGGGAGCAGAGCTTGACCGTCGCCGTTTCACCGGAAGAGTTTCAGCCCACCGGTCGCCCGGTGCTGGCGTCTGCTTCGCGGAGTATGAAACCTGAGGCCTGCCCGGCCTTGGTGCTGAATGCTGACTTCCGACCGCTTTCCTATTACCCGCTGTCGCTTTGGCCATGGCAAGAAGCCGTCAAGGCCGTTTTCCTAGACCGGGTGAATATTCTTTCCGAATATGACACCTGCGTGCACAGTCCGACGACGGAGTTTCGGCTGCCCAGCGTGGTGTCGCTGAAAACCTATGTGAAGCCGCAACGAAATCCGGCATTCACCCGGTTTAACGTGTTTCTGCGGGATCGGTTCGAGTGCCAATACTGCGGCTCTCCCGATGATCTGACCTTCGATCATGTTGTCCCGCGCTCTCGTGGCGGACAGACAACATGGAAAAACATCGTGACCGCGTGCAGCCCCTGTAACCTGAAAAAGGGCGGCAAAATGCCGAAGGTGGCTCAGATGTTCCCGCGTCAGGAGCCCTATCCGCCAACTGTGCACGATTTGCAGACCAATGGGCGGCAGTTCCCGCCCAACTACCTGCATGAGAGTTGGATGGACTTTCTCTACTGGGATACCGAGCTGGATCCGTAGGGTTTAGGCTCTTTTCGGCGGCCAGAGCGCGGCAGCGATACAGACTTTCATCAAAGCGGCTGCTGCAATCACATTCCATCCAGCGAAGGACAGGCCAAGCACGCGCAGAGCGGCCTCATCACAAAAGATGATGGTTGTTTGGCCGATCTCATCGAGCAAACTGCCGGTCGACACTGTCGGTGACCCGCCTGTGCCGCAATCATTGGGTCCTGCCCAGAAATTCCATTCTGCGCCAGCTTGATAGATGCCGGTCACCATCGACATGGCAAACAAAATGCCCGCGACGGCCAAAAGCCCACGTGGCACACAGGCGGGCCATTTCAGCGCCACAGCAAGGGCGGCGACCGCCAACAATGGGATGGCCGCGTAGTAGCCTTCGCGCTGCTCCAAGCAGAGCTTGCAAGGCGTGTACCCGCCAACCAGTTGAAAGGCCCAAGCGATGGCCAGAATGATCAGGGATGCCGCGATCACCCCAAGGGCTGTGCGTGCTTGGCGGCTGTCGGCTGGGTAAAAATCATCGGTTTGGGTCGTTGTGCTCATGGCGCGAAACCACCGCTAACCGATGAAGAAGTCAACCACCGAAAAACCCAAGCGCCCAAACGGCCAGAAGCGGTGCGGAAACAAGCAGGAACGCCACCCAAGCAAGGCCAATGAACAGCCCAAGAAGGATCATCAACCCATCGCGTTCGATGAGCCCAATGGAGGTGATCGTGACGCCGATGCCAGGCACCGTGTTGGTGGAGGGCAGGGGCACAAGGATCGATGCCGCCGGAATCATCATCAGCGCGCCGACAACACGCGTGGCGCGTGGTCCTGAAAGCGCCAACAAACGTGGCTTAGAGAAATGCTCGGTCCAGCCAAACCATTTTTTCCCTCTTGCGACCACGGTGCGCATGGCAGCGATGTCAAAGTCGCGGGTGGTCAGTTTTGCCGGTAGCCAGGGCACGTGGCGACCTGATGCCATCTGACCGGTGAGCACCAGAATGGGCAGGGCAACGATTTGTGGGATCAGATAGACGAAGGGCAGGCAGCAAGGCAGCGCGAGCGCCAGGACCATCAGTCCGAAAGCGCGTTCCTTCAGCGCCTGCGCCAACGCGCCAAGCTCCAGACGTTCCGCGCCAGAGGTCTGTGCCTCTGCCAACACCGCGTCAATGCGGTCGAAGGCGGTGGCAGAATCAGTTTCAAGCTGTGCGGTTTCAGCTGGCGAAGAGATGGCGGTCATCCTTTGGATCGGCCCTTTGATGTGACGACAAGTGGAAAAAGTCTAGCAGCGATAAGCTGCCATCGCGTTACCAGCTATGGTTACGGCGTAAACATGACCCGAGCTGCCAAAAGGGATGCAAAAGAGGATTGACGCTTCGGCGGATCGCAGTATGGTCCGCGCCATCTACCGCACTGAGCTTTAGGTTTGCCCCTGTGGCGGAATTGGTAGACGCGCTCGATTCAAAATCGAGTTCCCAAAAGGAGTGCCAGTTCGAGTCTGGCCAGGGGCACCACAGTCGTTTTTTGAATAAGATCACGCTCGACAAGTGCTTGTAATGCAAGCGCCGAGGTGGCCTTCGAATTCGGCTCAGTTCCTTTGGAACAACCGGGGCGCTTCGAGGTCTGCCCTCTCAATAGCACTCCATCCAACTGTAACGCGACTGGCGGAATGCGCGGTCGGCTTTTGCGTGTCAGACTCTGTGCACTGCTGGTTGCAAGTTTTGCCGACCATCTGTTTTAGGATGCCAGCCTCGGCTCATTGTCGCGCCGGGTGACCCATCTAATGAAATCGTCCGCTGGCATGGGTTTGCCACCATAATATCCTTGATAGTAGCCGCACCCGGTTTCGCGCAAGAACGCCAGTTGCTCTGCTGTTTCGATGCCCTCGGCGACCACATCGGCATCGATGGCTTTGGCCATATCAAGAATGGTGTGCACAAGGCTTTCTGAGGCAGGGTCTTCACCCACGCCTGTGATAAGGCTGCGGTCAATTTTCAAGGTCTCGAAGGCCAGCGCTTTCAATCTACCAAGATTGGAGTAGCCCATGCCAAAATCATCGATGGCAAAGCGCACGCCAATTGCCCGCAGCTCGGCAACTTGGCGTTCCACAAGCGCGCTTTCTTCCATGGCGGTGTTCTCGGTGATTTCGATTTCCAAGGTGTTTGGATCGGCATCGTAGATGTCCAGCCAATGCTTCACCGTGTCAGCAAAGCCATCATCGTTGAGCTCTTCAATGGCAACATTGACGGCAATGGCCAAACGTTCCTCACGATCGCGGTTGATGGATGCGGTGGCCTCAATGGCTTTGGCGAGCATCAGTTGCCCGATCTTTGGTAACAGGCCGATGCTGGCAGCCACGGGTAGAAATACATCAGGTGCCACAGAGCCTTTGGTCGGATGGTCCCAACGAATAAGCGCTTCAGCACCATCAAGCTTGCCTGACTGAACTTCGAACTGCGGTTGGAGGTGCATCTGAAAGCTGTTCTGCTCGACTGCCTGTTCCAAGTCGCGTTCAAGGGCAGAGCGCTCTTTCATTTTTGTATGCGTGGCATGATTGTAATAGCGGTGCGTGTTCCGGCCGCAGCGTTTGGCCTGATACATCGCGACGTCGGCGCATTTCAGCAGATGCTCGCGGCTTGTTGCGTGCTTGGGAAACAGGGCGATACCGATGCTGGTTGTGTTGCTGAGGTGGCACCCTTCCACTCGGAACGGTTGCGTCATCTCTGAGACGATATGCGCCGCTAGGGCGTCGGCTTTATCGCTTGGAACGATCAAGGTGAACTCATCGCCACCAAGGCGCGCCAAGACGGCTTCGTTGGTGGAAAAGTTTGCCAGGTGACGCTCATCGCGCGTGACGTCAAGCAAGGTGAGGCCCTGCTCGCGCATGCACCGGGCCAGTCGTCGAGAAAAACCGCGCAAGAGTAAGTCACCGACATGGTGGCCATGTGTGTCGTTGGTGGCTTTGAAGTTGTCGAGATCAAGGAACATAACCGCAAAGCTGGTCTCGCTTTGTGTGTTGTGCAGAGCAAGATGCTCAAGCTGGTTGTTAAGCCAGCTACGGTTGGGCACACCGGTGAGTTTGTCTTCATAGGCAACGCGATGGATCTCGAGCATCGAGCTGCGTACCGTTTCCAGCATTGTGTTGAGACCATCAGCAAGGACGCCGATTTCACCGTCTGCACGAATATCGATTGCTTGATCGAGATCGCCGGCAGCCACCTCTTGCGTGATGGCGGTGAGTCGAGAAAGGGGCTCGGTCAAACGGCGTGCGAGAGCGTAGCAGACGATCATCGCGACAAAGAAGAAGAGAACGCCGAGCGCGAGGTTGGTGACGAAAACCGTTTGGATGTCTTGTTGCAATGTTTTGGTGCAAAGACTGATCCGCAGCACGCCAATGAGTTGGCCTCCGACGAAAATGGGGCCAGCCACTTCCTGGGCCATTTCGCTCTCATTGAGTTGAACCTGCCGCAGACCGGTTTCTCGTGCTCGATCGATCATGGGGTCGTCGATGGTCGAAAGGAAAGGGATCTCATCATACGACCCGCCAACAACAACAAAGCCGCTGGCATCGACCAAAAAGGCGCTCAGAATATCGTCCCGCGCCAACAGTTCCTCAAAGAAGACTTCCAATGCGGCAGCGTCATTTGCCAGGAGGTGAGGCGTGGAAACTTCTTTGGTCAAACTTAGCAGGTGATCGACATTGAGAGTTTCCCGCTCTGCGAGCAGAAGGCGTTGTGTCTGAACGTTGATCGCCAGGACCGCGACAACGAACAGGGCAACAGCGGCACCAAACGTGATCGCCATGCGGCGTGCTAGCCCATCCCGTGAGCCCTTCTCAAAGACGTAGCCAAATGACATGGTGCTTGCCTTGTTGCTGGCTACATCAACGAGTTCTCACGGATCTCATCGAGAATGGTGTGAATGGGTCCAAACGTCCCCTCGATGCCCCGCGGAAAGTCGTCAAAGCGGGTGGTGTTGTGGAACGAGGCCATCACCTGGATGCCTTCCGGGCTGTCAGTCATGGACCGCAGGGTGGAGGAAATGGCTGACCCAAGTGTTTCATCCAGTTCCGCGCTGCGCACAACAATTTGCCTGGGAACCTCAATACTGCGCGCCAATGCGCGAAATCGATCCGGTTGTGCAACCTGTAGCGCCTCAAAGCCCTGATTGTCGGTGGCGCCAGCATCGATGGTGCCGCGGACAAGCGCGAGCGCTGTGTTGCGGTCATCGCCGGTAAATACATAGCCGACCGAGTCTTCGTCTGGCTGTTGGTGATCCTGGCGCATATGTTGCAGCGGCAGACCTGCTTCCAGCAGTAAGCTAACTGGTAACAAGTACCCCGATGTTGAGTCTGGTTCTTGGAATCCAATGACGGCACCACGTAGGTCCTCAATCGATTCCATCTCACTGTCGGTTGGAACAACAATCACTGAATGGTAGCTGGCCTCACCGTTCTTCCAGCGTCGCAAAAACGGGACGGCATCCGCCAAGCGCGCGACGCGGGTCGCGACCAATGGGCTGTCAAAGTAAAGATCCACATCTCCTTGGCGCAAAGCCTCTGCCATAGCCTGAGAATTGGGAAGAACAGAGATTTCGACGTTGGTTACCCCGTCATCGGCTAATTCCTGTTCGAGATATTGGGCAAGCGGTGTGAACCGTTCGATATGTTTGCGGATGTCGTCGTTGACCGAACCGAGAGTCAGTGTTTCAGCGTGCGCTGATGTTGCTGACGCCAGTGTCAGCGCGACGGCTACAAATTTGGAAAAGTAACGCACAAAGGTCCCCCGACTTCGACTTGCGTGTTTGATCAAGACATACAACCCGTGGTTTCAAGTGCGAGTTAACGTAAGATGGTGTAGGGCACCAAAAACGATGCATGCTTAACGAAGTCTGACCGAGCGAGGACAGTGGACCGGCCGAGCTGCTTGCAATGGCAAGAGGTCGTCAGGAGGTCGAAGGACTCAGGCAGGTACTTTTACCTTGAAAGGGTGGACACCAAGGGCTGAGGCCCTATGCTGAATTTCATGGAAGCGCGTGGAGGTGCTTTGCCAATGAGGGCAATCCACTTCCCACCCACGCGCACTGCCACTAAGTGCCGATGGCACGGGAGACACTTTTCATGAAAATCCTCACCACTGCAGGGCTTGGCCTTGCTACGTTCACGGCTGTCTCAGCCGTTGCTCTTGCACCCGTTCAGGCGCAGGAATGTCCCATCGACCGCCCGGTGAACATGGCTGGCTTGGGCTATGAATCCCACGCTTTCCACACCGAAGTTGCCGCCACGATCATGCGTGAAGGCTTTGGCTGCGAGGTGGAGATTATCCCCGTGGAAACGCTGGCTGGTTTCACCGGTCTTGCCCGCGGTGATTTGGATGCGAACATGGAAATCTGGACTGCCAATCCGCCGCCCGCATGGCAGGAGGGCCTGGATGCGGGCACTTTGGTCGATCTTGGTCCTAATTTTCCCGCAGCCTTGGAAGGCTGGTTTGTCCCACGTTACTTGGTTGAAGGTCCGGACGCACCAGCGCCTGATCTGCGCACCCCCACCGATCTTGCCCGTTATGCTGAGCTGTTTGCCGACCCAGAAGACCCAGACAAGGGCCGCTTTTACAATTGTGTTGCCGGTTGGGTTTGCGAAGACATCAACACGCGCAAGCTTGAAGTTTACGGCCTGAGCGATCTTTACACCAATTTCCGCCCAGGTTCGGGCGGCGCCATGGCTGCTGATATCGTTAGCCGCGTGCGTCGCGAACGTCCGGTGGTGTTCTACTATTGGGCGCCGACCGGCCTCTTCGGTCAGGTGGGTGACCAGTTGGTTCAGCTTGAAGAAGACCCGTTCGATCAGGCGATCTGGGATGAAATGCGCGAGTCGGACAATCCAACCCAAACCACAGCCTATCCATCGTCTCCGGTTCATGTGGGTGCCAATGCAGAGTTTGCTGAGGCAGCGCCGGAACTGGTAGAGCTTTTGACCAACTATGAGACCACCACGCTTTCTACCTCGCAAGCTGTGGCGTACATGCAGGACAATGATGCCGATGCCGATGAGGCTGCGGCCAACTTCCTGGAAACGACCACAGAGTGGGAAAGCTGGGTACCCGCAGATGTGGTTGAGCGGGTGCGGGCAGCGCTCTAGCTCGACTCAACATTTCAACGTGCGGCGTGTAAGACGCCGCACGTTTTTTATTGCGGACTTCGTTTCCGAGCCCTGGGCAGGATGTTTTAGTGATGTTTGAAGAGTTGGAATGGAACGGCATTTTTGTGAATATCGGGCGCACAGTACGCCGCACCACAAATGATTTTATTGAGTTCTTGACGGTCAACTATGGCGACCAGATCGAGGCTTTCTTCAATCCGATTTTGAGTATTTTGGTGTGGATTGAGCGATTGCTATTGGGCCGCTCAGAGCCGGATATTGTCATTCTCATAGTCTTTGGTGGGCTGATCAGCCTGTTCACCTATATCATCTCCAAGAAAGCGATCCTTGCGGGCTCAGTCTTTGCCATTGAAGCAGCTCTGTTCTTCATTTCGCGTTACACCACAACAGTTGGAGAAGACATCATTCAGCCAATGGAATGGTTATGGGTGCAGGAACTCCAGATCATCGCGCTCATCATGTTGATAGCCTATGCAGCAAGCCGCAAGATCCTGTTGGTCCTTGCGATGGGCGCGGCAATGTATGTCATTGGCGCGTTCGATCTCTGGGATCAGGCGATGCAGACCATTGCCATCATGTTGGTTTCGATCCTCATCTCGGTCGTGATTGGTGTGCCGGTCGGTGTGATCATCGCGCGTTCCAATCGCACCCGTGCGGTGGTTAATCCTGTGCTTGACCTCATGCAGACCATTCCGAGCTTTGTGTATCTCATTCCGGCCGTCATGTTGTTGGGTTTGGGTAAAGTTCCAGCTGTCATTGCGACGGTGATCTATGCGGTTCCGCCGCTGATCCGCCTCACCGATCTTGGCATTCGCCAGGTCGATGGCGAGGTGACCGAGGCCAGTCGTGCCTTTGGCGCGACCCGGTTTCAGATCCTGAAAGATGTACAACTCCCTCTGGCGTTGCCATCCATCATGCAAGGCATCAACCAAACGACCATGATGGCGCTGGCCATGGTGGTGATTGCCTCGATGATCGGCGCGCGCGGTGTCGGCGAAACGGTGCTGCTTGGTTTGCAACGCAATGACCCAGGGCGTGGCTTGCTGGGGGGGCTTGCCATCGTTGTTCTGGCCATTGTGTTTGATCGCATCACTCAGGCTTATGGCGCGCGTATGCAAAGCTATCGCGCGGCTGGTCACTGATTTCTCTTTTTCAACTGTTAGAGGCCACCTGTGGCACTTATTGACGTTCAAAACGTAACCAAGATTTTCGGGCCATATCCCAAACAGGCTCTTCGCAAAGTGAAAGCTGGCATGGGCAAAACCGAGCTGCTGGCCGAAACCGGCCATACGCTGGGTATTCACGATGTGTCGCTGTCGATTGAGCAGGGCGAGATCTTTGTCATCATGGGCTTGTCCGGCTCAGGCAAATCCACGCTTATTCGCCACTTCAATCGGCTGATCGATCCCACGGACGGTAAGATCGTTGTGGAAGGCGAGGATGTGCTGAAGCTCTCCAACAAAGGGCTTGAGAATTTTCGTCGCAAACGCATGTCGATGGTGTTCCAGCGCTTTGGTCTTTTTCCGCACCGTACTGTGTTGGAAAATGTTGCCTACGGTTTGGAAGTGCAGGGCGTCGGCGAGAAAGAGCGCCACAAGCAAGCTCGCGAGTGGATCATCCAGGTTGGGCTGGAAGGGTACGAAGACCAGTATCCGAGCCAGCTTTCCGGCGGCATGCAGCAGCGTGTTGGTCTGGCACGCGCGTTGGCCACGGATGCCGACATTCTGCTGATGGATGAGGCGTTTTCGGCGCTTGATCCGCTCATCCGCTCGCAAATGCAGGACCAGCTGGTGGAGCTTCAGGACAAGTTCCATAAAACGATTGTGTTCATCACCCATGATTTGGATGAGGCACTGAAGATCGGCGACAAGATTGCCATCCTCAAAGACGGCGTTTTGAGCCAGGTGGGCACGCCCGCGGATATCCTGATGCACCCGGCCGACGATTACGTGGCGCAGTTTGTGCGTGATGTGAACCGCGCGCGCGTGTTGACGGTGGACGTGGTGGCCAAGCCGCCCAAACTGCGTTTGACGGATGAAAATCTTGAGAAGGCGCTCTCCACCATGCGCAGCAGCGGCACCGATGTTGGCTATGTGGTGGAAGATGGCGGCAACTATGTCGGCTTTGTCACCGAGAACAGCTTGGAAGAAGCTATCGCGGCACCAGGCTCACCAAGTTTGAGCGAGGTGGCCGAAGATGGCCAGCAGCTCGACTGTTCAAGTTCCATCGAAGACGCTCTGCCAACGGTCTTGGACACCGAGCATCCCGTGCCTGTGGTGGGCAAGAATGGTGATCTGGCCGGTGTTCTTTACCCTGATCAAGTGGGTGAGGTCCTCTCGCCATCATCGGTTCAGGCGGGCAACGATGATGAGCCGCTCTCTGAAAGCGACCAAGAGGCTGATAAGCTAGCAAATGTCGCATCTACCGATCCCAAGGTCACTGACAAGGACGCTGCGGAAGGGCCAAGCGAATCCGCTTCATCTGAAGCATCGGGTGCATCCTCGGAGGATGAGGCCAAGAACGACGAGGATGCTGATGCACGTAAGGTGAGCGCTTAAGGTTCACTCCGCCTGTTTGTTGCACCGCATGGCGAACGCTTCTAAGACACGCGCATGAGCGATGATCCGAAGTTTCACATGATTGCCGGTGCAGCGCAGCCTGTTGCACCGTTTTCCCATGCCGTTGAGGCTGATGGTTGGGTGATCCTCACCGGCCAGATGCCGACCGATCCTGATGATCCGAATGCGCCTTTGCCTGACGGTATCGTCGCGCAAACCCATGCGGTGATGCGCAATCTGGAGATCGTACTACGCGGTTTGACGTTGGATCTTTCGAACGTCCTGCAATGCCGCTGTTTTCTCACCCAGTTTGAGCGCGACTACGCAGCCTTTAACGAGACGTATCAAAGCTATTTTCCTGCTGACCGTCGACCAGCGCGCACAACAGTGGGTGTCACGGGCCTTGCCGTTGGGGCGCTTGTTGAGATCGACATGATTGCCAAACGCCCAACCGCGACATCGGGCGGACCTGTGTTGCCAAAAGTCGGCTATTGGTCTGAGCCTGGCGCTTAAAGATGACTGCATTTCTTCGCTCTTTGTTGTTTGTCCTTTTGTTTGGTCTGTCTGGGCAGGCTCTGATTGTACCCTCTTGGGCACAAAGCGGAGTGGAAACGCCCGCCAACCCTGACACCTTTGCTGACATCGCCCAGGGCGAGATTGGCGCTGAAACCACACGACCAAGTGCTGGCGAAGGCCCTGTGCAGCAACTGGCTGATTGGTCGGAAGAGCTTGATGCGGTGCGCCAAGAGCTGACGCGCGATAGCTTGACGCTCGACGCGTTGGCTTCGTTGCGCGATGAGGTGGCGGCCACACGCAACGCCATTCAGGTGATGGTGGATGATTTGGCGCCGCGTCTGGCGGAGCAACGTGCTTTGTTGGAAGGCCTGGCACCGGCGGATGGTGCGTTGGCCGAGACTCCCGAAATCACTGCTCAGCAAGATCGTATCGCTACGTTGGAGCGTGAACTTCAGCCTGCTGAACTTCTGCTTGGCCGCGCGAACGCCCTTCACGATGAAACTGTTTCACGACGCGCCACCGAGTTCACCAATAGGCTTTTCGAGCGCTCGTCGCCCATTCTCACGCCGCACCTTTGGGCTGATGCATTGGGCGATGTACCGCGCCTGACGCAGCGGCTCAGCGATCTAACCAGCAACTCTTGGAACTCGGTGCGTGACCGCGCAACGCCATCGGCGTTTGCTGGGCTTGGTGTTTTGGTCGTTGTGTTGCTCTTGCTGGCCATTCCGCTGCGCCGATTTGCTCTGCGCAAGGCTGCGCGCGCCGATACCAAGGACCCAACCAGTTTCGACAAGACGCTTGGCGCGTTGCGGATCGTGCTTGTGAGCACGCTTATTCCAGCGGTTGGTTTCTTGCTGCTCCTATTTGGGCTGGAGTCGGTTGGCGGCCTGTCTTTGCGGGCCAAGGCCATCATCAACAGCATTGTCTCCAACACCGTTCTGTTCTTCTTCATCAGCGGTATCGTGCGGGCCTTTCTTGCGCCTGGTCTGCCTGCTTGGCGTTTGGTGCCGGTGGGCAATGGCTATGCACGCACGGCCGAAGGTTTCTTTCGGCTTGCGGCCTTTGCCTACCTCGTTGGTGAGGTGTTGCGGACCATTGCAGCAGTGTTTGTTTCACCGCTTGTGGTGGTGCAACTGCTTGAAGCTATGCCATCGCTGGTGGCCGCGCTCTGCATTCTTCTGGCGCTGCGCGCTGTGCTGCGCGGACTGGCACCCAGCGAAGCCGAAGAAACGCCGCCAATCGCCCATATTTTGTGGCGATGGACGTTGCCGATCACCGGCTTGGCATCGTTGGCGGTCGTTGTTGCGCAGTTGTTTGGCTATCTGGCGCTGGCCGCGTTTATCGTTGATCGGTTGATCTGGACTGCGGTGGTGTTGGCCGCACTGCATCTGGCCGCTGCCCTGGTGGAAGGGCTGATGTCGGCGACCTTGCAAGAGGATACGCGCACATCGGTTTGGCTGCACGACAATGTCGGCTTGTCGCGCTCTGGCCTCGGTCAGTTCGGGGTGCTTTTGGCCGGCCTTATCAAGCTGGTTCTTATCGTTGCTGCAGCCTCGTTGATCATCGCGCCCTTTGGGGTGGAAACAGGTCAACTCACCGACATTTTCCGCCGTGTTTTCACGGGCATTGAGATTGGTGGGTTCTCGTTCTCGCTTTCCTCAGTGCTTATTGCCGTTGCCTTGGTGTTCATTGGTGTTGTCATCACCCGCGGCATTCAAGGCTGGCTGGAAAACCGATATCTGCCGCGCACGTCGTTGGACACCGGGCTGAAATCGTCGATCCGCACCGGTATTGGCTACATTGGCATTATCATCGCCGCGTCTATCGGGCTTTCCTCGCTCGGTCTTAATCTTGAGAACATCGCGCTGGTGGCCGGTGCGCTTTCAGTTGGCATCGGCTTTGGTTTGCAGTCGATCGTTTCCAACTTTGTCTCCGGTCTCATTCTCCTTGCCGAACGCCCTTTCAAACAGGGTGATTGGATTGTCGTTGGTGAAGAGCAAGGCATCGTCAAGCGCATCAATGTGCGTGCCACGGAGCTGCAAACCTTTGACCGCGCAACCGTCTTGATACCGAACCAGGACTTCATTGCCGGCACCGTGAAGAACCGCGTGCACCGCGACACGCTGGGGCGTATCGATGTGCCGGTGGGTGTGGGCTATGATAGCGATCCGCAGAAGGTCAAAGAGATCCTGCTTGAGGTCGCTAACGCCCACCCAATGACGTTGAGCTACCCTGAACCGGCCGCGTTTTTTATCGAGTTTGGCGCGAGTTCTCTGGACTTCATGCTGTTTGCCTATCTGGCCGATGTCGGCAATGGCTATGGCGTGCGCTCTGATTTGCGGTTCGAGATTTTCCGTCGTTTCACCGAAGAAGGTATCGAGATTCCGTTTGCGCAATCCGATGTCACGATCCGCAACTTGGACAATGTGCTTGAGGCGCTGGCCAAGGCTGGTGCGACGTTGCCTGAAGGCCTGGGCTCAGGTGGCCTGTCGGGTGATGAAGCCATCAAACAGACCGGCGTTAGCACGGTGCCAGCGCCAGAGCCTCCCTCTAAGGCGGAGGTCAAGCCAGATCGCACGGTGGAAACCGATGCGGAGCCAACGCCCGAGGATGGCCCCGCCGGTCGGGGTTGATGATCATGCTTGCACCTTCAGCAACCTATGATGAAGCGCGCGCGGCGTTCGCCTGGGACATCCCCGAGCAGCTGAACATTGGGGCGCAGATTTTGGATGCGCCAGCTGCTATCGATCCGCAGGCTCCGGCGATTGTTGATGGCAGAACCGGCAACACAACATCGTTCGGTGCATTGGCTGATGAAGCAGCCCGATTGTCGGGTGCCCTCTTGGCGCTGGGGGCCAGGCGCGGTGATCGCGTGGCCGTGATTTCTTCCCAGGGCGCGCGAACCTTGGTGGTGCAGGCTGCCATTCTGCGATCTGGGCTTATCAGCGTGCCGCTTTCAGAACGGTATGGGCGCGATGCGCTGGCCCACCGTATGGCCGATAGCGGCGCACGCTTTGCGTTCGTCTCGGCGGCAGGTGCGGCAAGCTTGGCGAGTGTTAAAGATGATTTGCCCGATTTGGAGCACATCGTCGCGCTGGAACAGGCTCACGGTGCTCTTCAGTATGACGCCTTACTGGCTGATAGTGGCCAAGCCGTTGCACCAGCTGATACCGGTCCTGATGACCCTTGCCTGATGATCTACACGTCCGGCACCACCGGGCCAGCCAAAGGTGCACTGCATGGTCACCGCGTGTTGGCAGGCCATATGCCCGGCTTTCTGTTTGCCCATGGTGGCAAGGTCTCGCCGGAGGATGTGTTTTACACCCCTGCCGACTGGGCGTGGGCGGGCGGTCTCTTAAACCTGCTTTTCCCCGCTTTGGCCCAAGGGGCGCCTGTGGTTGCGTTTTCAGATCCCAAAGGGTTCGACCCGGTGGGTGTTGCCAAAATGATGGCGAAGCGAGGGGTCACCCACGCCTTCTTGCCGCCCACAGCGCTGAAACTGATGCGAGCCGGCGTCGGCGATGACGATGTGCGGGCCATTGGTTTGCGCTCTGTGATGTCTGCTGGCGAGGCGCTGGGCCGGGCAACCTATGAGTGGGCGGAACGCGCGCTTGGCTTTGCGATCAGCGAGGCCTATGGCCAAACGGAGTGCAATCTCATCATCGGTTCTTCGGCCAGCCATGGAGCATCTCGCCCCGGCGCGACTGGTAAGGCGGTGCCTGGCCATGATGTTTTTGTTGTGCGCGAAGATGGCAGCATGACGGAACCTGGTGAGCTTGGCGAGATTGCCGTGCGCTCACCCGATCCAGTGATGTTTCTGGGCTATTGGAAGGCCAAGCAGGCAACGCAGCGCAAGTATCTGACCTCCGATACGCTCGGTAGTCTGCTGATGACGGGCGATATGGCGATGCGCGATGTGGATGGGTTCATCTGGTTCATGGGTCGTGATGATGATGTGATCACATCCTCCGGCCACCGTATCGGCCCAGGCGAAATCGAAGACAGTCTGACCGGTCATCCAGCTGTTTCCATGGCGGCGGTTGTGGGCGTGCCTGATGATCTGCGCACCGAGATCGTGCGTGCCTTTGTGGTGTTACGCGAAGGGTTTGATCAGAGCGATGCCTTGGCGCAGGAGTTACGCGCTCATGTGCGCGCGAACCTTGCCGCCCATGAGTACCCACGTGACATCCGCTTTGTGGAAACGCTGCCGATGACAACCACGGGTAAGATCATTCGGCGGATGCTGAAGCATCAGGATTAGCAGCGTTGCGATGTCAGGGCTGTTTGTGCTCGCTTGGCCGCGCGTTTGATGGCGGCCCGAGCAGCCTTGCCAGCAACAAAAGCCGATTTGCGTGCTTTTTCGGCCATAAGGATAGGGCCAAACGCGCCACTGCCGCCTGGTTGCAGGTCGATCAACACGTCAATCAGTGTCCAGTGATCGCGCCAAAGTCGACGGGCAATCACGCTGTTTGGTGCTGCCAGGCTGTCCAGCAGGAGCGGTTGGTTGGCACTTTGCGCGTCGGCCAACAATTGTTCGGTAAGGTCAGCCAATGCCAGTGCCCCTGGCGCGGCCTTGATGAAGGTCTCATCATAAGCCGTTTTCCAAGGCATCCAGATGGGTGTTTCCGTATTGCCCGCTTTGAGGGAGAGCGTGCCAGCGATTGGTTTGGCTTCAGCGCCTGGCGTCTGGAGCAGGGTAAAATCAACGCGGGCACGACTGTTTTCCGCAAGGTTCATTGCGGTTTCCAGCGCAAAGCCATCATGGCCCAAGCTGCGCAGGGCTGTGCCGTTGCGGCCTTTCCAGCCTCCGGCTTCCAATGCCAGGAAGATGGAAATCGCCTCGGGCATCTCGTCGGGGGCCATTGCGATGGTGTGCGAAAGTGCGCCGTGTTCGCCGAGTTTGCGTCGACTGGCCTTGATCGATTGCGCGCTTTTTTTGCCCAGCAGTTGGCGCAGTGTTGCTGCTTTCGTTTCCTCGACGTCACGTTTCAGACCTGCACGCTGCCTTGTTTCAAGGATGTGAAAACGGCGCCCACTGGCCTCGATCACCTGCTGCAGCATCGGCCAGACAGTGCCGTCTGCTAGTATGTTTTGCATCAGCAGAACCGGGGGACCGTCATGGCGTCGACCGGCTTTGGCGAGCAAGGCTTCCAAGGCAGCTGACGGGTCTTCAGGGGAGACAAGGGGTGTTGCGAGCATCGAGTAAGGATGATGCCAAACCGCCAATGGAAGGGGCGTCGGCATGGGGCCATAACGACCATGCGGGCGGTAAACAGGGATCGCTGCGCGCGGTATGCCATCCTGTGGATCGGTGGCAAGGCACAGTTCCACGCCTTCAGATGCAAGATGGCGCAGCGCGGGCTCCATCATCTGCGGTTCGAAGAAGATGTTGTGCTCGACAGCATTGGCTGCCAGCCAGGCGTAGCCATGCGGCAGATCAGGCGCCGTGGTGATGGTTGCCACGCTCATCTGACCGATCCAGGCGCTGGAGCAAAATGCATTGCTGTTTTCAAGCGGATGGTTGCAAACAGGGTGAGCGAGGCATGGCTGTTTGCTGAGCGCGAACTGTCGCCGGAGAGAGCTGACTCCAGCTTCGCGCTAACAGAGGCCTGGCTAGCGCCTAAATGTTTAGGCAGTTTTGCCAAAAGAGGTAAAAACAGGCGCACGCCACAACTTTCCCTTAGAGGTTGTAGGCTTTTCTCTACGCTCGGACCACTTAAGGGCGCGTTCGCAGCGATGGTGAGCGGAGCGTTAAGATAGCGGATTTAACGGTTCGTCAACCTACCTAGGCGATGGGTACTTAAGATTGTACTGGGGGTTCGTATGTCTTTGTCCACGCTATCTATCAAGCAGCGCATCGTGCTTTGCTGCGCTCTACCTTTGATTGCACTTACCGCAATTTCTAGTTTCACGCTTTATTCGACATGGAAAGAAGCCAAGGGTGCCAGCGATATGGGCCTTTTGCTCCATAAGGCTGAGATCATCGGAACGGTTGTCCACGAGTTGCAACGCGAACGTGGGCTTACAGCCGGTTTTATCGCATCATCGGGTGCAAACTTTGCCGACGAACTTGCCGCGCAACGCATTGCAACCAATGCGAGCTATGCCGAAGTTGAACATATGCTTTCCACGATGTCGAACGTGATTGAGGTCGCTTTCTCCGACTATGTGGAAACGCTTTACCAAGATGAAGCGCGCGTTTTTGATGTTCGAACGCTGGTCGACAATGGAACGGTCAGTGTTGGCGATATGGCCAGCATCTACACCTCATCTATCCACCACCTGATCGTGGCGTTGGAGCATATCGAGGATTTCGCCCATTCAGGACTGATGGCTGAACGTGTGGAAGCTTACATTTCGATCATCGAAGCCAAAGAGGCCGCAGGCCTGGAGCGTGCAATGGGCGCTACCGGATTCACGGCCGGAGTCTTTGAGGAGCCGGTGTATGCTCGCATGTTGGCGTTGCAAGGTGCGCAGGCAACGGATTTTTCGATTTTCAACCGCTTGGCCTCGTCGAGCATGAAAGCTGAGTTCGCTGCAGCAATGAACGAGTCGGTGACCGGCCCGGTTGATGCCTATCGACAGGTGGCGCAGTCTGGTCCCTTTGGGGGCGATATCAGCACTGTGACTGGTCGGCAGTGGTTTGATGCAAGCACGGCGCGTATCGAAGCGCTTCATGTTGTTGAAGAGCATGCCATTCACGAGCTTGAAGCCATGGCTGAAGGTCAAGCCGCCAGTGCAATGCGGTTGCTCTACATCGAGATTGGTTTGGTTGTGGCTGTGCTGATTGGCACGGGCATTCTCAGCCTTCGGGTCGCTGGCCAGATCACCGGAGGCATTGGTCGCGTTGCCTCTGCCATGGAATCATTCACCGGGGAAAACTACGATATTGAGATCGCCGATGCCGATTTGAACGATGAGATTGGCACCATGGCACGTGGTCTGTTGAGCTTCCGCGAAGGTGCAATGGAACGCATCAAGCTGCGCGAGGAATCCGATGCAGACCAGGCTGCTCGCCTGGAACGCCAAGGGCGCGTGGATGCGCTGGTTGACGGGTTCCGCAACGAATCCATGGCCATGCTGGATGCTGTGACCGAGAACATGCAGTCGATGCAAGGTGCGGTGACGGCGCTGAATGGGGTGGCCGATACCTCCCGGGGTCAGGTGATGACCACCAGTACGGCATCGGAAGAAGCCTCAACCAATGTGCAGACTGTGGCGGCTGCAACCGAACAGTTGTCATCGTCGGTTGAGGAGATTTCACGCCAGGTTGTTCAGACCAACGAGATCGTTGATCAGGCGACCCGTTCGGCTGTGGATTCCAGCGAGAAAGTTACCCAGCTTGCCGCTGCTGCACAGCAGATCGGTGATGTTGTCTCGCTCATTCAGGATATCGCAGAACAGACCAATCTGCTGGCTCTTAACGCAACTATTGAGGCGGCACGAGCCGGTGAGATGGGCAAGGGTTTTGCGGTTGTTGCCAGTGAGGTGAAATCGCTGGCCAATCAGACGGCCAAAGCGACGGAAGAAATCGCCAGCCAGATTGCTGGTATTCAAGGCTCTACCACGGAGTCTGCCCAGGCCATTGAAGGCATCGCTCAGACGATGCGTGATGTGCAGACCTACACCAATGCCATCGCGGCTGCGGTTGAAGAGCAAGGCTCTGCGACGTCTGAAATCTCTCGCAACATCAACGAAGCTGCACACGGCACCGGTCAGGTCGCCGAAGCCATGGCAACGATGAGCCAGGCCGTTGATGAGACATCGCAGTCTGCCGGTCAGGTTCAGCAGGCATCAGGTGAGGTGACCGAGCGTTCGCAGAAGCTGCGCGGTATGGTCAATCAGTTCCTCACCGATGTGGCGGCAGCCTAGACAGTTGGACCGTTAGGCGGAGAAGCCACCGGTTTTCATGTAAAGTTCTTCCTCGGGCGTGGAAACGCGCCCGAGGATTTTGTTTCTATGAGGAAAGCGACCAAAGCGCCTGATCGCATCCATATGCACCAGGGCGTAGTAGTAGCCGTTCTGATTGCCGATCTGGCGGAAGATGTCGCAGCAGGTGTTCTGCGCGTGCAGGTCCTCGCAATGCATATAGGGCATGTAGAAGAAGCCCCGTGCGACGCCGTGATAGGCTTTATCGAAACTCTTCGCACGCGCTGCATCGGCGACTTTCATCGCTTGAGCATCTGACGCAAAAGCCTCCGGTGTGCCGCGGAAGATGTTGCGTGGCAGCTGGTCAAGCAGCAGCAACAGCGCCAACGTGGTGTGCGGCGCATCTTGCCAATGATCAAGCTTGCCAGCGCGGGCGGCATCCACAAGATCGCCAAAGCGCTCCTTGAGCATGGCGTCGGTTTCATCGGATTGGCTGTACCAACCCTCCTCTCCGATCTCCCACCAGGCATCCAAAAGGTCGAGCGCGCGATCATCCATTGAAATGCTCCATCACTGATCTGGCGTTTTGCCAAAGACGGTGACACAAAACCCCATGACTGACGAGCCGGTCCTTGGTGAACAGAGTGTCTTCATGGTCGATTGCATCGGGCTGAAATGTCCGCTGCCGGTGCTGCGTGCGCGCAAGGCTCTGTTAGGCTTGAGCGTCGGCAAGGTGGTGCGGGTGGAAAGCTCTGACCCCATGGCGATCCTTGATCTGCCGCATATGGCCCGCGAAGAAGGGCATGAGGTGATTGGGCAGCAGGTGGATGGCGCTCGCGCGACGTTTTGGATCAGGCGTGGCTAGGCTCTGATGCTGCAGCTTGGTTCTGTTTCATGCAGGCTTTGAACAGATCGTTGACCCGTTTGGTTTGGTCGGTGCGGGTGATCACCACGATTTGCGTGCGATAGGGTGTGAGCCTGTCAACAATCGGCCCGGTGATCGGTCGGGCGGGATGTTGAAGTGGCCCGGCGGCGTGCACTGCCCAGGGTTCGGCGCCTTCACCAGCATCGATCCAGGCAATACCTTTCACGCGCAGAAGCTCGCCAGGTAGGTTCATACCTAGCAGGTCCATGAACATGGCAAGCACGCGGCTTTGCAGCGGCGCGTCGGTTTCAACTACAACGGAATAGGCATGTTGATGGTCATGGTTATGGTCATGATCGTGATGATGGCTGTGATGGTGCCCATGCGCGGTGTCGGCAGTCGGCTCAATGGGGCTCGCCTGCGCCAAAAGCTGTTCCAGCCAGTCCGTATCGGCGGCCAAGTGTGCGGTGGTTTCCCGCCGTGCGTGGGGGTTTCGCGCCATGAGTGCGGCCTGGAGCTCGGTCAGCATTTTCTCGTCGGCTAAGTCGCTTTTGGAGATTGCCAGAACATCGGCAACAGCAATTTGTGCTGTCGCTTCCTCTGTCTCATCCAGATGAGAAATCTCCTGCGCCGCATCGACCACCGTTACGATGCCACCCACCAGATAGCGCAGCGACAAATAGGGGTGCTTGGCAAAAGCTCCCAAGATCGGGGCAGGGTCGGCAAGACCTGTCGTTTCGATCACAAGCTGTTTGAAGGGTTTGATGCGGCCATTATCGCGGGCGCGCAGCAAGTCCTCCAATGTGGTCACCAGCGGTCCTTGCAAGGTGCAGCACAGGCAGCCGGAGGTCAGCTCCTCCACCATGAGGCCGGTTCCTTTGGCCTCACTTTCTGCTTCCAGAAACAGGCCGTCGAGCCCGGCATCGCCAAACTCATTGACGATGACCAAGGAGTTGGCCAGCGCTGGTGTTGCCAGGAGCTGATTGAGAAACGTGGTTTTTCCGGCGCCTAGGAAGCCCGATAGCACGAGCACCGGCATGCGGTCGGGGCGTTTAAGGTCCATGGCCACGTGTGCTTAGTTGGGGCGCGGCTGTGGCGATGGCACGGGGATCGGGACAGCACGGCCAACGGTGCCTAGGATTGACCCTGGATTGCTGGTTGTTGTGTTGGCTGCAGGCGCGCTTGCCGGTGCCGCCAATTGCACTGCCGGGCCACTGGCCGCAGGGGCGATCTGCCCAGGCAGCGCTGCCGACGTTGCCGCTGCGGGTGCGGTGACAGGGACCAAGGCAAGTTGACCTGACGGGGGACGGGAGATCGGGTTTGGCACCAGCCAACGTCCAGTTGGCGCAACGGCTGGTCCGGTCGCGCCACCCAATGCCAAGCGGACCGGCTGAGGTTCGCGGATTACTGGTCCCAGCAAGGTGTCGAGAACATCGATCTCATCGGCGCCGTCGTTTTCACCGCTGGCGGCACCGGCGTTGGGCAGCACCACGGAGCTGGAGTCGCCGCTGAAGGCATTGGCGGTTGCTGTTGGGTTGAAGCCCGGGCCTGCGGTGCCGAACTGGCCTGCAATTTCTTCATATGTCGGGCGCACACGCGGGCTTTGGCAAACGATAGGGCGCATACGGGTTGCCGTGGTTTGAACGGCGCCGCGTGGGCCGAAATCGGCAAGTGCTGTCCCTGCGGCATCGCCAAACAGGCCGCCGCCGCGACGAAAACCTTCATCCAGGTGATGGGCCGCTGCCGCGGCGCGCTCCAGGCCAGAACGAGCGCCCAGGGTGACGGTGATCAGTGTGCGCCCACCGCGGCGCGCGCCTGCCACCAGATTGAACCCGCTGTCGCAGATGTAGCCGGTCTTGAAGCCAAACGCGCCACGATAGCGCTGTAAGAGAAGATTGTGGTTCACCCAGCGGGCATCGCCCAAACGCACAGCGCCCATGGAGTAAAAATCATTGTGCTGCGGATAGTCGCGCATCAAGGCCATGGTCAGCAGTGCCAGATCATAGGCGGTGGTCACCTGGCCACGGTCGGGCAGGCCATGCGGGTTGGTAAAGGTGGAGCGGCTCATACCCAGCGCACGCGCTGTGCTGTTCATCCGGTCGATAAAGGCGGGTTCCGATCCGGCCACGCTTTCAGCCAGCGCTACGGCAATATCATTGGCGCTTTTGACCATCAGCACACGCAGCGCGTTTTCCACCGTCAGCACCTGACCGACAGCCAGACCAGCTTTCGAGGGTGGCTGTGCGGCGGCATTGGCGGAGATCGTCACCGGCGATTGCATGGTCACGCGCCCTTCGCGCACCGCCTGGAACACCACATAGGCGGTCATCAGCTTGGTGGTGGAGGCTGGATACCAGGCATCGAATGCACGGTTGGATGAGAGCACGCGCATTGATCCCACATCAATGGTGATGTTGGGCCCATCGTAGTGACCGAGGCCGGAGGATGTTTGTGCGTGTGCCAAGCCGGTTTGCAGCAGAGCAAACACCAAAAGGGCGGAGGCAAGCAGCGGAAGGCGGATGGATGACACGGGGTTCAGCCCATTCTAGCGATCAGTGTGACACAGACATGCGTGTATGCTTGGTGCCGATTTGTGAGCATTTGCGCGACTCACACCAGCTCTCATCTTCGTTTCTAACCGATGTGGCGCAAGGATGGCAAAACCACATTTCGGTGTGGGTTTTTCGCGTTGCGTTTGCCTGGCTAGCGGCGCGCTGCTCAACAGTTAGGCTTTACCTTTGAACACAGCCCGTACTAGAAAATACGGATAAGCGTTGGCGCCTTGAAAAAAATCGGGTCAGAACCGATTGGCAGAACAATCAACGTGAAGTCGAGGGAGAACTTTATGACCAATTCCACCAAACCAACCCGTCGTTCGGTGCTGGGTGCAGGCGCGCTTGCCGCTGCGCTGACACTGGGCGTTGTTGGCGCACCGGCCACCACCCAAGCTCAGGATGCACAGGATTATTTGCTGGCGACAGCTTCCACTGGCGGCACCTACTATCCGGTGGGTGTTGCACTTTCCACCTTGATCAAGGTGCGTTTGCAACCTTCGATGGGCATCAACGTTTCGGCGATCAACTCCGCAGGATCGGGTGAGAACATTGCGCTGCTGCGCGACAATGAAGCTCAGTTTGCCATCGTTCAGGGTCTGTTTGGTGCTTACGCTGCCACTGGTACCGGGCCGCTGGCCGATGCGGGCCCGCAGGAGAGCCTGCGCTCAATCACCATGCTTTGGCCGAATGTCGAGCACTTCGTGATCCGCAGTGAGCACGTCGATACCGGAACGGTTTCTGACATTGAAGCGCTGGCTGGTGAATCCATGTCCATGGGCCGTCAGAACTCCGGTACCATCGGATCCAACCGCACCATTCTTTCCGGTCTTGGCATTGATATGGATGATTCCTACGAGCTGGTCTTTGCGGGCTATGGCCCGTCGGCGGATGCGCTGCAGAACGGTCAAATTGTTGGCATGTCAACGCCGGCTGGTGCGCCGGTTGGTGCGGTGTCCCGCGCCTTTGCTGCGATGGGTGACGATATTGCTCTGCTCAATTTCACCGATGAACAGATGGCTGCGGCCAACGGCGATTTCGATGAGCTTTGGACCCGCTACACCATTGCAGCTGGCACCTATCCGGGTGTTGATGAAGATGTGCAGACCATCGCTCAGCCAAACTTCCTGATGGTGCGTGATG
Organism: Ahrensia marina; assembly: GCF_042140245.1. Lineage (GTDB taxonomy): Bacteria > Pseudomonadota > Alphaproteobacteria > Rhizobiales > MH13 > MH13. The sequence goes on from NZ_CP159483.1 coordinate 1,071,731, forward strand.
ATCTGCCGGAAGAGACGATCTACGAGATCACCAAAACGATCTATGAGAACCTCGCCTTCCTCCAGGGCATTCACCCAGCCACCAATGCGATGAGCTTGGACGCTGCGATTGCCGGTCTTCCACTGCCACTGCACCCTGGTGCGATCCGCTACTATGAAGAAGCGGGCGTGGACATTCCGGACCGCTTGCGCCCGGTGATGTAAAGCCTAACGACGATGCGATGGCCGGATGTGATCTGGCCTTCCTTCCTCCTAGGACGCCTTATCTCAGATCGACGACAATATGAGCTGGATGGCCGGGTGAAGCCCGGCCATGACGCTTCGTGGAAGGATGCAAGATGTCTGATGCGCCCGCTGACAAACCGAGCATCCAGATAGAAGACGACCATATGGAAGACGAAACCCGGTCGCTCGACGCTGGGTTGATCGGCCTGGTGTTCTCCGGCCTGGCGCTGGCGGTGTCGATCTTCCACCTCTACGCCAATTTCATCGGCACCATGTCGACCTTCTGGCTAACCGGCATCCACTTTGCTGGGTTCGCCATGCTGGCGTCCATGCGCTACCCGATGATCCGAACGCGCAGTGTCGGCGCGCGCCGTGCGGTGCTTGCCTTCGATATGGCGTTCGGCATCGTGGTTTCGGTGGCCACGTTGCTTTTGATCGCCTCGGAAAACGCCATCTATGCGCGCGGCGTGTCGCTGGCCCCGCAAGAATGGCTCTATGCGATCATCGTCATCATCGGTGCGATTGAGCTGACCCGCCGCGCCACCGGCGTGATCATCCCGATCCTGATCATCTTGGCGCTGACCTATCCCGCTTTCTGGGGTCAGCATTTGGACAATGTGTTCCGCTTTGGCGGGCTGTCGGTGGAGACCATCGTGTTCCGCACGATCTTCACCGATGAGGGCATGTTCGGAACGATTGCCAACATCTCCGCGACATTTGTGTTCCTCTTCATTCTGTTTGGGGCGTTTCTGGTGCGATCCGGCGCCGGTGAATTCATCATCGATTTGGCGCGCGCTGTGGCTGGCAAGTTTATCGGTGGGCCAGGCTATGTGGCCGTCTTTTCCTCCGGCCTTACGGGAACAATCTCCGGTTCTGCCGTGGCCAACACCGTGTCCACGGGCGTCATCACCATTCCGCTCATGAAACGCTCGGGCTTTCCACCGCGTTTTGCTGCTGGGGTGGAGGCGGCCAGTTCGACGGGTGGACAGCTGATGCCGCCGATCATGGGCGCCGGGGCCTTCGTGATGGCGAGCTACACACAGATCCCCTATCTCGACATCGTCGCGGTGAGCTTCCTGCCCGCGATGGTCTATTTCCTCTCTGTTGGTTTCTTCGTCCGCATTGAAGCCAAGAAGCTGAACATGCAGGTGGCCGCTGATGATGCGCCTTCAGCCATGGACGTGCTGAAACGGGGTGGTCCATCATTCCTGATCCCGGTGATCACGTTGATCAGCTTGTTAATCTACGGCTTCACACCGGTGTTCGCGGCGATTTGGGCAATCCTCTCGGTGATCGTCGCCAGTTGGCTGACCCCGAACAAGATGGGCCCCAAAGCGATCATCGAAGCGCTGATCTTGGGCGCCAAAAACATGATCATGACAGGCGTCTTGCTGGTTGCTGTCGGCGCCATGGTGAACGTGATCGCCATGACCGGCATCGGCAACACGTTCAGTCTGATGATCGCCGATTGGGCCGGTGGCAATTTGATGATCGCCATCGCGCTCATCGCGCTTGCCTCCCTGGTGCTGGGCATGGGTCTGCCGGTGACGGCGGCCTACATCGTGTTGGCCACGCTTTCCGCGCCGGCCCTGCACGCCCTGATCCAAAACGCGCATCTGGTTTCCGCTCTGGTGGATGGCACGATCCCCGAAGTAGCACGCATGTCGTTCATGCTGGCCGATCCGTCGATCTTGCCGGCCCTGGCCGAACCCATGGCTCGCGAAGACGCCATTGCCCTGGTGCGAGCCATGCCCCAGGAGTTGTTGACCGTGGTGTATCAGCAAGTGCTTGATCCAGTGCTGATCACCACGGCGCTGCTTTCGGCGCACATGATCATCTTCTGGCTCTCTCAAGATTCCAACGTCACACCGCCGGTTTGCCTGACAGCCTTTGCCGCGGCGGCGATCGCCAAAACGCGACCCATGGCCACCGGCGTGATGAGCTGGAAGCTCGCTAAGGGCATTTATTTGATGCCGGTGCTCTTTGCGTACACCAACTTTTTGGGTGGCGACTTGATGGAGTCGCTGTTCATCTTCATGGCCGCGACTCTCGGCGTCTACGCGCTCGGTGCCTCCATTGAAGGGCACATGGAGTATCCGCTGAATTGGCCGTTGCGCATCCTGACAGCCGTTTCAGGTGTTGCCCTGATGTGGCCGAACACGCCGCTTCTTGAAACCGCTGGCGCGTTGGTCGTGCTCGGGATTCTGGCCTGGAGCATCAAGAAAGACAGGGAACGGCAGGCCGCGTAAATATAGTCTTCGAATAGACTTTTTTGAATATACTGATTTGACACACTATATTTTCAACTATGAGTACGAGTTTTCGGCCGCATGAAGCAACAGAAGACAACTATGTATTGCGCATAGTTGCTGCGTTCATTTTCTCATCGGTGATGTTGATTTTTGTGTTCCAAACCCAGCACAGCGGTTTGAAATACATCCTGCTTACCACCTTAGGGGTTGAGGTGAAATCGACAGTTCTGTCTGTCAACGACATCGGAGAATTCTCGACGGAAGACATCGTCGACATGGGCATGTCGATCGCTCGAGACTTTACGGATAATATCGACGATGTCACAGTTAGCTATGTAGACTATCGTGATGTCCGAATCGTCAATTCGTTTCTTGTTCCAAGCAGTCAAAACACTCTCCAAGAAGGCGCAGAAGTGACTGTTGTATATTCGAGGCTAAGATCTGACATATTCCTTCCGGCCCGGTCTGTTTCGTCCTACCGCATCGATGCCTGGATATTTTCGATTGCGTTAGGGCTAGTCCTCTTTTGTGCAGCAAGCGTGGTCTTCACGGTATTTCGGTGGAAGGCGTTCAGAGCCCGTGTAAGACGGCACGGCCCACGACGATAACGGTTGGACACTCCAAGATTGGATGCCTGTGACAAACACAGGTATAGTGCAGCGAACACCATTTGGAGACACCAATGCCCGTGAACAACCGCCTTGCTGCTCGCGCCGATGCTATCAAAGAGTGGCGGCGTCATCTGCATCAGAACCCAGAAATTATGTACGAGGTGCAGGAGACAGCGGCCTTTGTGGCTGAGAAGCTGCGTGCGTTCGGCTGCGATGAGGTGGTTGAAGGTCTGGGGAAAACCGGTGTTGTTGGCATCATCAAAGGCACAAAGGGCGACGGGCCAACCGTGGGCCTTCGCTCCGATATGGACGCACTGCCGATTGAAGAAGAAACTGGTGTGCCTCACGCGTCCACCAAGCCGGGCATGATGCATGCCTGTGGTCATGATGGGCACACGGCAATGCTGCTTGGTGCTGCCGAACATCTTTGCGAAACACGTGGCTTTGCCGGATCCGTGGCGGTGATCTTCCAGCCTGCTGAGGAAGGTGGTGCTGGTGCGAAAGCCATGATGGATGACGGACTTTTCGAACGCTTCGGCATCGAAGAGGTCTATGGCATGCATAACTATCCGGGCATTCCGGTGGGCGAGTTTGCCATGCGCGCCGGGCCAACGATGGCGGCGACGGATATTTTTGAGATTGTTGTGACCGGCGTTGGTGGCCATGCCGCCCGCCCTCATACTGGCATTGATCCGGTGGTGACCTCCGCGCAGATCATCACCATGCTGCAGACAATCGCCTCACGGAACGCTGATCCGCTGGAGAGCATTGTTGTCTCGGTCACCACCATTCATGCTGGCGACGCAGACAATGTGATCCCCGAGCGTGTGAAGCTGACCGGTACGGTGCGTACGCTGATCCCGGAGATGCGGGACCTTGCCGAGAGGCGCATTGGCGAGATTGTGGAAAGCGTGTCTGCGGCGATGGGCTGCACGGCGGTTCTCGACTATGAGCGCAACTATCCGGTGGTCGTGAACCATGAGCGCGAAACAGCGTTCGCCGCCACCATTGCTTCAAAAGTTGTCGGTGCCGACAAGGTCGACACTGCGATGGCGCCAGTGATGGGAGGCGAGGATTTCGCCTTCATGCTGGAAGGGCGTCCTGGTGCGTTCATCTTCACCGGCAATGGTGAGGACTCCGCCAACCTGCATTCGCCACACTATGATTTCAACGACGACATCATCCCGTTGGGCGCCAGCTACTGGGTGGAGCTGGTGGAAACCCGGTTGGCTGGATAGTCAAAAAAGCCCCGGACAGCGCAAGCTGAGCCGGGGCCCTGGTGAGCAATGCGCTGTCTTAAAAGCTAAATCCGCGCGTCACGCCAAACATCACTGAGAACTGATTGGCGCTGCCTGGCCCATCAACGATCGGGCTATCGGCGGCATCCCCAATCAGTCGCTCATAGCCAAGGCTGGTGTTGGCGGCCCAGTTTTCGTTGATCGCGTAGATCGCGTTGACATTGGCGCCGATGCTCTTGAAGCCGCCCTCAGCATTGTAGACGCCATAGGCGCTGTTGGCGGCTTGGGTGGCGTTGATGCCAAAGTAAGACTGCATGTAATCATCGTCAGCCCAACTGGCCGTGATGCCCGGCACCAGCGTGATCTGCTGCGTCACCGGCACAAAAGTGCTCAGACCAAAATCAGCCACCGCGCCGTCATGGCCGTCAGCTATGTCTTGGCCGAACGATGCCGTCGCGAGGGCCGGTCCAAGGCGCAGATTGACAAAAGCGCCTGGCAGGATGCTGGAATCCACATCGCCAAGACCTGCCAGCGCCGCGTTGTTGTCTTGGTCACGCCCGAAATCAAACGCAACGCGCGGACCAAAGCCAACGCTCCATGCCCCGCCAGCGCTGTTGTACTCTGCCAGATTGTAGCTAAGCGCGAACGGGGTGAAGTTGAAGCCGAGCACATTGCTCGCGGTGATAACGGGCAGGACCATCACCTCATACTCATCAGAGCCTTGATAGTCAGGGCTGAAACCTGCGCCAAGGCCAAGGCGCACTTCCCCAGGCTGGCCGTTTTGGCCGAAAAAGTGCCAACCTTGTTGAACCCGCTCAAGCGATGCTTGCGCCAGAGCGGGAGTCGCTACGAGGCTGGCAAGAGCTGTGGCTACACAAAGCTTTGCGGCTAAAGTCTTGGTCATTGGGGGACTCTCCAAGGGGTGATTGCATCGATGCGCCAACCATCAGCGTCGCGACGAAGCGGTCTGTTTCGCTGGTCGTTGGGCGCATCATTCTCTGTCCTCTTGCGTAGCCGACAGGTCGTGAGTTCACCGTTAATGTTTGGTCATCTTTTCTGATCAGATGCTAACGATCTGATGCATTGGTGATATGAGAAGCGCCACAGTCTCTTTCTTTAACATATTGAATTAAATGACTTTTCATTCATGCTTTGAGCAACCGGACTTGCGTTTCTCAGGCACTCCTGCCAGAGCGAGATCTGTGCGCAATGGTCAACACTTGGTAAACGATGCAAGCCCTCGCCGGTATTGAAAGTCTTCTGCCAGACGGCTTGTCGCTTGGCTTCGCCGCTCTTCTCGTTGTCACCGCTTTTTTTACCGCCGCTCTGACTGCTGCGTTTGGTATCGGTGGCGGTGTGGCCTTGCTTGCGGTGATGGCGTCCGTTGTGCCGGTGGCGGTGCTGATCCCGGTGCATGGTGTTGTTCAACTGGGTGCCAATGCTGGCCGTGCGCTGGTCCAACTGCGCCAAGTCGTCTGGCCAATGCTTGGCATCTTCACGGTTGGCGCGCTCATCGGTGCGCTGATCGGAGGGCAGCTGGTGGTGACCCTGCCGGAGACGCTTCTCAAAACCTTTGTCGGCCTATTTGTGCTCTTCACGCTCTGGGCCCCGAAGGTGAAGGGCGCCAAGGGCGGCCCGTTCGGGCTGGTGGTTGGCGGGGTGTTTGCCACCATTCTCACCATGTTTGTTGGTGCCACTGGGCCGTTTGTTGCCGCTCTTCTTGCGCCTCGTCTGGATGATCGCAAACAGTATGCGGGCACACATGCCGCTGCGATGGTGATGCAGCACGGATTGAAGGTGGTGGTGTTCGGCTTTCTGGGGTTTGCTTTCGGTGCCTGGGTGCCGGTTATGGTGGCCATGGTCGCGGCCGGTTTTTTGGGTACTTTGCTTGGCACCAAACTGCTGCACGCCTTGCCGGAAAAAGCGTTTCGCGCTGCCTTCAAAGGGGTCCTGACACTGCTCGCGGTCCAGCTGATTGCCTCGGCCGCGTGGGTTTGGCTCAGCTAATGTGTTGGGCCCATGGAAAATGGCAGAAGCCTGCCAGGGAACAGGCTTCTGCCGTAGTGGCCGATCCGTGAAGCGTGGGGCAAACGAGGGCGGATCGGCGCGTATGGCGTTCAACCGCGCGTGGCGCGGTAACGCACATTCTCTTGTTTTGTTGTGTCGGTGACAGCGACAAGCTTGTCGCCTGATCGTGTATTGCCTTGCAGAAGCGTGCTTTCGTTCGCCGAGGCCACCAAACCTGTGCTCTGATCCGCCGCGACGACTTTGATCTCTGTCTTGGAGATTTCAAACAATCCGCTTGCCAAAATAGGGCTCGCCAAGGTGACGATTGGTAAGGCGGCAGCGAACACAACGCTCAATGTGGCTTTGCGGTAGGTCATCATAAACCTCATGCGCGCCTTGCAAGCCAAGATCACCTGGTGGGGAGGGAGGAGGCCCCACCAGGTGTCTGTGGTCTTGGTTTAGTTGAGGACGCGAACACCCTTCAGTGTGTTGTCCTGGCCGATGTCGATGCGAACTTTGTCGCCGGCAGCAGCGCGTGCTGGGAAGGCAAAGTACTCAACTGACTGGTCAAGCGTGTGACCGGTCGACAGGTTGATCGTTCCGGCGGCGCGATCAACGGAGACAATGCTGGCATCGAAGTCATAAAGGCCGTCGCGGTCTGAGTTGCCAGCCAAAGCTGGTGTTGCGGCAGCGCCGAAAGCAACGGCCAGAGCAGCAGTGGTGAGAGCGAATTTTTTCATGTTACTTAGTCCTTTTTCTTGAAAAGATCTTGGTCTTTTCTTTTGCGTTGTTGAAGAGACGCTGTGTCTCGTTCGATGAGTTGAAGATATTCCGATCTGGAAAATTCACAAGCGGGGTGGCTGTCACATGGCGTCACGCGGACGTGAGGTGGCTGCGACCGGTCGGTGAAGGGCGCGTGAAGTGGCTCGTAAAAGCGTTGCCAAAGCCCCGCATTTGCCGTCTCAGACCACTGACGGGTTCACACGAGATCCGTGATCAGTGGGCTGAGGGGCGCAATTTCACGTTCCGCATTTTTGTGATGTGACGTCTTTTTTTGCCTGCCTGACGGGACCGGGATGTCTCACTGACCCTCTTTGATCGCGAGCGCGTGAGCGGTTTGGTGCACTGGGTGCGCTTTTGGTGCGATTTCCGCCATCGTGAACCTTTTGGTTGACCGACTCTTTATATTTCGATATTTCTAGTTTTATCGAAATAAAAGGGTTGTCATGGACATCTCACTCGCAACCGATGGATTCTCTGCGATGGGCTCACCGTCGCGCTTTGCGGTTCTCCAGGTTTTGGTGAAAGCAGGGCAGGACGGTTTGCCGACGGGTGTGATTGGCGAGCGCACGGGCATCCCGGCGTCGACGCTTGCACACCACATCAAATTTCTGGCCACCGCTGATCTTGTCCAGCAGGAGCGGCAGGGGCGCATGATCGTGTGTCGGGCCAACTTCGATCATCTGGAAGCTTTGGCCGGCTACATTCTCAAAGAGTGTTGTGCCGATCAGTTGCAGAAAGAAGAAGCGGCATGAGCGATACCACGCTTGCTCCTCCCTCAGCACGTCAGGCGTTTCAGGCTCGTCTGTGGCGTTGGCTGAAAACACCCTGGACGGTCACCGCGCTTGCACTCCTCGCTGTGGCGGTACGCGATCCTGGGCAATGGGTTGCGGTGGCAGATTTTGCTACTGGCGCGTTTCTGCGCACGCTGCCCTACATTCTGTTTGCTGTGCTGTTGCTTGCCTATCTGCGGGCCACCGGTGCCGAGCGGCTGGTGGGTGCGGCCTTTAGAGGTCGGGAGTACCGGATGATCCTTCTGGCGGCCTTGGTGGGTGGGCTCGCGCCTTTCTGTTCGTGCCAGGTCATTCCCTTCATCGCCGGTCTGTTGGCGCTTGGTGCGCCACTTTCAGCCGTCATGGCTTTCTGGCTTGCTTCGCCGCTGGTCGATCCGGGCAACACTCTGATCACAGCGGCAGCGCTCGGCTGGAACTTTGCCGTTGCCAAGGCCGTTGCGGCTGTCGGGCTTGGGCTTGCAGGCGGCATGGTTGTTGCTGGGCTTAGCCGTGCCGGTTTGTTTGCCTATGTGCTCAAAGTTCAACCGAAAAAGAGTTGTTGCAGCAAGGCTGATCCGCTGGATGGTAAGCCGCAGTGGCGATTTTGGCAGGAGTTTGAGCGCCGAGCCGAGTTTTCTGAAACGTTTTGGCAGATGGCACTGTTTCTCGCGCAGTGGCTTATCCTGGCCTATGTGCTTGAAGCGATCCTGGTCTTTTATGTGCCTGCTGAGCTGGTTGCCGGTCTTGTGGGTGGCGAAGGGCTGATGCCGATCATCGTGTCCGCCCTGGTTGGCATGCCAGCCTATCTCAACTCCTACGTGGCGCCGCCCATGCTGGCCGGTCTCATCGAGCAGGGCATGAGCCAAGGCGCAGCCATGGCCTTCCTTATCGCTGGTGCCGTCAGTTCCATCCCGGCGATGGCCGCCGTCTGGTCGTTGGTGAAGCCTCGGGTGTTTGCGGTCTATCTCGGTCTTGGCGTTGGCGGCGCTATCATCAGCGGGTTCATCTTCCAACTGGTGACTGGAGGGGTTTGAGCGATGCCGATCATCACCGTTGAGGTTGATACATCAGAGGCTGGCAGCCGCCCTTTGATAGCACCGATCAGCATGCCGTCGCCGCATCACACACTGCTTCATATGGCCACCGACGATGTGCCCATGCATTTCACCCAAGAGGCGCAAACCGGGCAAAGCGTGATTGTGGTTCCACCGGTCGGTTTAGGCGCACGCTCCAGCATCACCTTCCGTTATCAGCTATCCGATTGTGGGACGACTTATCCCGAAGCGATGTTTCTGCCGCGCGATAGCAGGTTCACACGCGCTGCCAGTGCGCTGATCGATAACGCTCATCAGGTGGTCGCGGGCGAACGGGCGGTACGCGGCAAAGTGGACGCGCTGGTTGCGCACACGGCCAAGGCTTTCACCTATGGCCATCCGGATGCGCGCTACTATGAGGGTTGCGATGAGGTGCCGATGCTTGGCTGCGGTGTCACCGAAGGGTCATGCGTTGATATCAATATCTACCTCATTGCCGCCTTGCGCAGTGTTGGCGTTGAAGCGGGCTATGTCGCTGGCTACTTTTTTCCTGAAGAAAAGAACGGCACCTGTAACGACATGCATTGCTGGGTGGTGATACGTGACGGTGGCGAGGTGCTGGAGTGGGATATTGCGCATCATTTGAAGATGGGAACGCGTGATATCCGCCCTGGCCTCAATCCCAAACCTGGCGAGCGTTATGCCGTCAGCCATTCCATGGGCTGGAACATCCCGGCGCTTGGTGTGCGCGATGCGAAGCTGCTCTGCGAACCGATGTGGGTGGAGGCTGATGGATCGCTAAGCTATGCGGAGCTTTCCATTCACCTACACCGCGACCGCGCTCAGGCGGCTTGAAGGCCGCCGGTTTCAGTCAGATAGCTGACGATTTCATCGACGCCCTGGCCCGACTTCAGGTCCGTGAAGACGAAGGGTCGTCCTGCGCGGGCTTTGTCCGCGTCCGCTTGCATGGTGTCGAGGTTCGCCCCGACATAAGGGGCGAGGTCCGCCTTGTTGATGATCAGCATGTCCGAGCGGGTGATGGCCGGGCCACCTTTGCGCGGGATGTCCTCGCCCTGGCAGACCGAAATCACATAGAGCGAGAGATCAGCAAGGTCCGGTGAGAAGGTGGCGGCCAGATTGTCGCCGCCCGACTCAATCAACACCACATCCAGATCGGGATGACGTTCGGTGAGCCGCTCAATGGCACGCAGGTTGATGGATGCATCCTCGCGGATGGCCGTGTGTGGGCAGCCGCCGGTTTCCACGCCCATGATCCTGTCAGATGTCAGCGCCTGCATACGCACCAGCGCGTCGGCATCTTCCTTGGTGTAGATATCGTTGGTGACCACGCCGACTGAGTGCGTGTCACGCAGTGCCTTACACAGCGCCGCCGTCAGGGTGGTCTTGCCGGAACCGACGGGTCCGCCGATGCCGATGCGCAACGGGCCGTGAGCTGGTTTGGTCATGAAAGAAAGAGCCTCGGTTCAAGTGTTTCGTGACGCGCGCTGACCATGTCGGCCAGGAAGGCTGACCCGCCAAGATCATTCAGTGTCGAGGTTTCAGCCCTTGCTGCGGTTGCCAAGACCATGGGTTCTAAAGCGGCCAACAAACGCGCGGCGCCAGTTTGCCCAATCAAGGAAAGCCGAATAGCCGCTTGCAGCTGATTGGAGATTAGCGTTTGCAACGAAGCTGTCAGCGTATCGATCAAGGGAATGCTTGCTGATTGGCAGACAGCGCCAAGTGCGACGGGAAGTGGCGTCTCGCGCGGCAGATCTGCACTGCCCCAAGCATTTGCAGCATCGAGAAAGGCTGCACCCTGATCGAGCGTTTCGCGGTGCCGCTCGGCAGTAGGGGCGAGCGATGTGGCAAGAGCGCTGAGTGACTCAACATCATCTTCCTGCCTATGAGTGGCGGCGATCAGAACCGCCTCGTTCCAAAAACTGCCATGGGTGAGCAAGGTCTCCAGCCAGCTTTGCAGACTTGCTTCATCGCTCACCAAATCATCGGCGACGGCCTGCTCCAAACCAGCTGAATAGGCAAAGCCACCGGTGGGGAAGACCGGCGAGAGCCACGCCATCAAACGGACAAGATGTGTGGTGCTCGCGCTCACGGTAGGTTTTCAAGCTGCGCTTGAATCTCGCCAGTGGCCTGGTTCAGCGTCACGCGCAGCGTTTTTGGCAAGATGTCGCCGAACTTTTCATCGTAAGCGCTTGCCTGCATGGCAAAGATCAATCCAATGGCCGGATCATAGTCGGAGATCATGGCTTCCAGGGTGAGGCCTGCAAATCCAAGATTGCCGTCGGCTGAGACAACGCGGCATTGTCGCCCGCCAAGCTCGCCATAGGGCGGTGAGAGGATCACCAAATGCAGGGCGGCTGCGCCTGGCTCGATTGTGTCGCTGACGGCCAGACGTACATTGCCATTGGCAAAGGTGCGGGTGTTTTGTGGAGCATCCCATGGCTCAACGAGTGCATGGGCGGATGCGCGCCAATCGCAATTTCCGACCGACTGCGCCAAGGCGGGTGACAGCCCAGCCAGCATCAGTGCGGCACCAAGAGCACCGGCGAAGAAAGTGGTAGCCGTTTTAGTCATGATGGTGGTCTCCATGGTGACCGGTGTGATCATGATGGTGGTTATGGTGCGCACCACCATAGGCGCCTCCCTCGGGATCGAAGGGTGCGTCGATCTCGCTGACCGTCGCGCCAAGACCTTCTAGCATGGTTTTGATCACATGGTCGGCGCGGATGCGGATGCGGGTTTCGGTGATATCGGCGGCCAAGTGGCGGTTGCCGATCTGCCAGGCCAGCGTGAGCAGATGGCGCGCATCGCGGCCTGTCACTTCGTAAAGCGCTTCGGGGTGCGCACGGACCTCAACCACTCGTCCGTCAGAGAGCTTCAGCCCTTCGCCATGCTTCAAAAGACGTGCTTCGGGTAGGTCGAGCAGAAAGCCGATACCGCCATCGGACGTCATCTTCATGCGGCGGCGATGGCGGTCGGTTTCATCCAGCGTGATGGTGTCGGCCGGATGGTGGGTGTGATCAAGAACAGATGAGCAGGTGAGCAAAGACATAGAACGATGACCGGTGGTGGACGCTTGGCGTACCGTCACCCAATCATCATCCCGTGTCTATCCGTTGGTCGCCTGAGTTTTAGGCAATCAAGGCTCTAGGCTGCTTGGGCCTTGGCAGCGTTCTTGAAGGCTTCTTCAAACACGCCGACCCAACCCCTGTTGTAGCCTTCGCGCATGCTGTCGGCCCGCTCGCCAAGCGCTTCCCAACCGGTGTGGGTCAGTTCCACCTGTGTGCCTTGGCCTGATGGAGCGAACCGCACATCGACAAGCGTTGCGTCGCTTTCCGGTGCATTGATGTGCCAGGCCAATTGCAGGTGCTGGCCGGGCTGGAACACTTTGACCGTTCCCCAATTGTGGATGGTGCCGTCATGGCCGATCTCCGTCAGTGTACCGCCCTCTTTGAGCTCCAACTTCACGGCTTTGGCCGTTTCGCCTTCCATCGCAGAGACGGAGTTCACACCGAGTGGCCACCACGTGGTGATGTCGCGGGTGAAAATGGAGAAGGCCACATCCGGCGTGCAAGGTACCTCGATGGTTTTCACGATGGGGGCAGTCATGGGTTTGGCTCCTTATCTGATGGACTTATCTGGTTTTGAACTTCGGCCGCAAAGGCGCCCAGCACATCGCCCCAGACGCGGTCGAGATAGGCGCGCAGCGGTGCAAGCCCTTGTGGATCGACCGCATAGAGGCGGCTGGTGCCCTTCGGCGTGGCTGTTACCAAGCCTGCGTCAGCAAGCACTTTGAGATGTTGGGAAACCGCGGGCCGCGAAATCGGGCGACCGCTGGCAATGGTGCTGACCGTTTTGGGCCCAGAACGCAGCGCTTCAAAGATATCGCGGCGGGTGTCATCGGCCAGCGCAGCGAACACCTGAGACGGGGGCAGGGCAGATTGATCAGTTGCGAGATTTGTTTCGTAAGTCATAACTTACGGTAAGTAGATACTTACGAAGAGTCAATGCTCTTTTCGCTATCAGCCTCGCTGCGGTTCTATCGTGCTGGTGAAGTGGTTTTTCTTTTCCATCGCCTTCGCGATGGATAGCGCCCGTCCCGCCCCAATGGGCGGGCGCTACGCACTGTCGTGCTCTGGGCCTGAGGCCCAACCGCGCCGCGCCCTCGGGCCGTGCGCTTTAGTTAAAACGGTATGTCGTCGTCGATATCATCCGACCTGTTTGGCTGCGGGAGTTGTCGACGAGGTGGCTCTAACTTCTTGCGCTCCTCAGGGCTTGGAAGAGATTGCTGCTGTTCCCTCTCTTTGGCTTCATCTACCACGCCAAAAAACAATGCTACCCATCTCCACCAAGGAGCCGCCACTTCTTGTTCTGTGCTCTTGCTCAAGGATCCGAGTTTTTGAATACTGTCTGCCACTCTGTCAAAGCGTGTCCTATCCCGATCAATCTCTAATCCAAGCTCCGCGAGTTTCTTGAATACCGCATCTTTCTTATCACCAGAGATGTCGGAAGCCGCGACGGCCTCTCGTATTTGACTGATGTAAAAGTGTATTCGCTCTTTTTGCGGCCCATCCAACGCCACACTGTATCGACGATTACGCCGACCCCCTCGAATGCGAATCTGGATTACAAGGTTTTCAACATCTCGCTTCAGCCTGGTATAGTATTGCCAAAGATCGCGTTCATCATTGGGCACTTCGTAAGCGGCAAGCTCATGGATTTCGCAAGCGGTAGCTGCGGCTATTACCTGATTTATGTATTCTAACTGATACTCACGTATTTCACCGCCTTGTTCGGACCTCTCAATTCTATCCTGTGCCATTTGACGATAATGGCTTTCAAGCTTGGCGAATGCTAACTGTGGATTATCTGGGAGGTCGTCGTAAATATCGTCCAATTTTACTGTCCCTCAAAACATGAAATACCTTTGTGCCATAGGTAGCACATCTGCGGGCTCGCAGGTGAGCAGTTCGCCGTCGGCGCGCACTTCATAGGTTTCTGGGTCCACTTCCACATCCGGTGTGGCGCTGTTGTGTACCATGCTCGCTTTGCTGATGCCGCCGCGGGTGTTCTCGCAGGCGACCATGCCTTTTTCCACGCCCAGCGACTCTTGCAGGCCAGCATCCAGCGCGGCCTCGGAAACGAATGTCACGGAGCTATTCGTGATCGCCTTGCCGAACGCGCCGAACATGGGGCGCATATGCACCGGCTGGGGCGTTGGGATGGACGCATTCGGGTCGCCCATCGGCGCCGCGGCGATGCTGCCGCCGACCAGCACCATGTCGGGTTTCACGCCAAAGAAGGCTGTGTTCCAGAGCACCAGATCTGCGCGCTTGCCCACCTCAATGGAGCCGATCTCTTTGGAAAGCCCATGCGCGATGGCGGGATTGATCGTGTACTTGGCGATGTAGCGGCGCACGCGCACATTATCGTTGTCGCCGGTCTCATCGGGCAGCGCGCCACGCTGGCGCTTCATCTTGTCAGCGGTCTGCCAGGTGCGGATGAGCACCTCACCCACCCGGCCCATGGCCTGGGAGTCCGAGGCGATGATCGAGAACGCGCCCATATCGTGGAGGATATCTTCCGCCGCAATTGTCTCTTTGCGGATGCGCGACTCGGCAAACGCGATGTCTTCGGGGATACGGCTGTCGAGGTGATGGCAGACCATGAGCATATCGAGATGCTCGGCCACCGTGTTCACCGTGTAGGGCCGGGTCGGGTTGGTGGAGGACGGCAAGATGTTGTCCAGCCCGCAGACCTTGATGATATCCGGTGCGTGGCCGCCCCCTGCGCCCTCGGTGTGGAAGGCGTGGATGGTGCGGCCATCGATGGCGTCGATGGTGGACTCCACAAAGCCGGACTCGTTGAGCGTATCGGTGTGGATCATCACCTGCACATCGTATTCATCGGCGACCGATAGGCAGCAATCGATGGCACCGGGTGTGGTGCCCCAATCCTCATGCAGCTTCATCGCGCAGGCGCCGCCCAGCACCATTTCTTCCAGCGCGGCGGGCTGCGAGGCATTGCCCTTGCAGGAAAGGCCGATGTTCATGGGGAAAGCATCGAAGCTCTGGATCATCCGGCCAATGTGCCAAGGCCCTGGCGTGCAGGTGGTGGCCAGCGTGCCATGGGCTGGGCCCGTGCCGCCGCCCAGCATAGTCGTGAGGCCGGACATCAGCGCTTCGTCGATCTGCTGCGGGCAGATGAAATGAATGTGGGCGTCGAACCCACCAGCCGTCAGGATTTTGCCTTCGCCAGCAATCGCTTCGGTGCCCGGGCCGATGATGATATCCACGTCCGGCTGTGTGTCCGGGTTGCCCGCCTTGCCGATGGAGTGAATGCGCCCATCCTTCAGGCCGACATCGGCTTTGTAGATGCCGGTGTGATCGACGATCAGCGCGTTGGTGATCACCGTGTCCACCGCGCCGCCTGCTCGGGTCACCTGGCTCTGACCCATGCCGTCGCGGATCACCTTGCCGCCGCCGAACTTCACCTCTTCGCCATAGGTGGTGAGATCGCGTTCGACCTCGATGAAAAGCTCTGTGTCGGCTAGGCGCACCTTGTCGCCAGTGGTCGGGCCGTACATGCCGGCATAGTCGGCGCGGGAAAGGGTGGCGGGCATATCAGGCCTCCTGCAACTGGTTCAGCATCTCCATGCGCGGTGCATGGCGACGGGTGTAAACGAAGCGCGCCCAGAGCGCGTAGATGGGGGTGAGCCAGGATCGCTCAGCTTCAATCTCGACAGTATCGGTTAGGCGGCACCCGGTATTGGTTTTCGTGACCTTCAAATGATGGTCCCAGCGCTTGATGCCCGGACCGCGCTCGCGGCTTTGAAAGGTCATCGCCTGATGGTCGCAGACCTCAATTTCCATGTGGTGCGGCTGCCAGGGCAGCTTGCCCAGAAGCGAAACCTCAGCGTCAATCACCATGCCCTGCTGTAGGCGACCGGTGGGCAGGTTGCGGAGCGTGGCAACGCCCTGCATGGCTTTGGCAAAGGCATCGAAATCGATGGCCAGCTGCCAGACGGCTTGTGGTGGTGCGGGATAGTCGTGCGAGAGTACGATGCGTGCCACAGTTGACCTCAGGGCTCATTCAAGAAGTCACGCAGCTGCGCGGTACGTTGTTCTGTGACGTCGGCAAGGCAACTGGATCGGATCAGCGGCTGGATTGATCCGCCCTCATAGGGTGCGGCGACGGATTCACAGTGGGCATCGCGAAACGCGATCCAGGCGCGCTGGGCTTCCAAGATCGGGTCCCAGCTGTGGCCTTCGCCACGCCTGTCACGCAGCTCTGCCCAGACGGCGTTCAGCTCGTCATCAGCGGCTTGGTAGTCTAGCCCGGCGCAATGGTTCATCTCTGATTGGGTAAGGTTGGCTGAGTCAGCACAATTGGTTTTGTCTTGAGCAAAGCTCGGTAGCGCCAAGGAGACACCGGCAGCCATCACAGCAAGAGCTAGCAGTGCCCGCATCCTCTAGCCCGTCACGCCTGGAATACGCGGGCCGCGTTTGGTGAGGCGACGGGCGTTGGCGCCGGTCTTTTTCTGCATGGGTTTTACTGCTTCGAGCATGATCGCGGCGGGGCTTTCCCCGCGCATCAGCGCCCGCGCCGCGCCCGCTGTGCCTTTGGCGAAAGCCACCTGCTTTTCGCGGATCATCAATTCATTCTCATGGCCGGAATTGTTCCAGAAACCCGCCGCGCCCATGGCACGCATGGCGATGACAGATTGGGCCTCAAACCCCATGCGCCAGAGCGCAAAGTTAAGGTCCATCACCGCGCTGGCGCTTGCTTTCTTCATAGGGTCTTGATGCCTTTGTTGGTCTTGTTCTTGGGGTCGGCCGGTTGCCAGGCCCCCAGTCTGGGTGCCTGTGAACCTCTTGCGCTTCAAAAGGGTGAGCGGGCTGATCAAAGTGCGCCCATCACATCTTTGCGGAAGCCATAGACTTCGCGCTTGCCCGACAGTGGCACCAGCGTCACGTCGCGCTCTTGGCCAGGCTCAAACCGCACCGCAGTGCCAGCAGCAATGTCGAGCCGCATGCCACGTGCCGCATCTCTGTCGAAGGCAAGTGCGGGGTTTGTCTCAAAGAAATGATAGTGCGAGCCGACCTGCACCGGGCGGTCGCCCGTGTTGGCCACTTTGAGCGTGATGGCGTCGGCACCCTGGTTGAGGGTGATGTCGCCAGGGGATGTGATCACTTCACCGGGGATCATGGTCATCGTCCTTTTTGGCTTTTGCAGCGCGCAGCCTGACAAGGGTGAGCCCGCCGATCACCGCCAGAACAGCCAAGGCGATCAGTGCTGTCCAATCGGTATGGGGATGATGGTGCGGCACGCCTGTTTCATGGGCAAAACTTATCGCCGGTAGCATCAAAGCAATGGTGGCAATAAAGAGCTGTTTCATCCGTCACGATCCTTGGTCAGCAATGGGGGTGTTGCGCGCGGGCGCGTGGTGCTGGTGGAAGAAAAGGAGTCTGCGTCGATCTCGTCGGGCGGCAGTGTGCGCCGCCACGGGCGCCCGGTGAGGATCTTGAAGCCGATCACGCTCATCACAACCACCAGCGCGATGCCAATGGCCAGCAGGTCAAAGCTTGCTAGGGGGTGAAAGGTGGAAAGGTTCATCGACTAGCGGATCGGCTCGTGCACAGTGACCAGTTTGGTGCCATCAGGAAAAGTCGCCTCCACCTGCACGTCATGGATCATTTCAGCGATGCCCTCCATCACCTGATCGCGGGTGATGACATGGGCTCCGGCCTCCATCAGATCGGCCACGGCACGGCCATCACGGGCGCCTTCGACAACGAAATCGGTGATCAGAGCGATCGCTTCGGGGTGATTGAGCTTCACGCCGCGCTCAAGCCGTTTGCGCGCTACCATGGCGGCCATCGCGACCATCAGTTTGTCTTTTTCGCGGGGGGTGAGTTGCATGCAAACGTCCTTAAAAACTCAAAGCGACCAAATCTTGGGAACGGCCGCAGCGTGTTGACCATGGGCGGCCAGATAGTTGATCAGCGGGATAAGCGCCTGGCGCAACGTGTAGCCATCGCGCGCGGCGAGCCGCACAATCAGCTTGTTTGCATCTGCCACCGTCCAACAGGACGCTCCTCCACTACAGCTTTGTCCATCGGCCAGCAGAGCGCGCGCACCTGCCAGCTTGCCCTCGGCATGGTTGCCGACCAGCGCCAGGGTGGCAAGCGCCGTGTGACCATGAAGAGTGGCGTTCCTGTCCAAAATTTGGGCAATCTCACCTGAAAGTCTGACGTTTTCAGCGTGGATGAGGCAGTTGTTGTGGTGAATGCGCCATGTATCGTGCCAAAGGCCGGACCGCACTGTTTCGTTCATGGCGCGGCGTCCAAAGATCACCGGCTCAACCAAGAGCAGAGACGCATTGCCGTGAAGGTGCGCCTCAATGGTGCGTGACAGGCGGGCCTGATCAAAAAGAATGGTCTCTTGCGGCAGCCAGTTGAGCGTCGCACCTGTTGCAACGTCTAACCTTACGTTGACGTTGGCGGTATCTTGATCGGCCTTGTAGACTTTTTCGCAGGCTTGGGTGGTCACGGTGAGGTTCGTACCAGCGCCGGCAGCAGCCTCCCACGCCAGATTATCACCGCCAGTCACACCGCCCGCTGTGTTGATGATGACGGCCTCCAGATCGCTGCGGCCTGGATGATCGGGCACGCGGATGCGTGCCGCGCCTTGCTGATAAAGCCGGTCGATGCGTGTGCGATCACCAGAGTGCTTGACGCTGATACGCCCACACCCTTGTGTGCGCTGAAAGGTTGGCGGCGAAACCTGATGGTTCACTGAGACGCCAATTCATCGGCCCGCACACCCTGGCGTCCGGCGCGGTACCATTCGACGATCATCGCTCGTTCTTCCTCGGTGATGCCGGAGACATTTTGAGGCGGCATGGCATGGGTGTAGCCGGCCTGCATGGCGATGGTGTGGGCATGCTGTGCTACCTGCCATTCGGTTTCCAGTCGCACGCCTTTGGGTGCCCAATAGGTGTCGAACAATGTCGGTTCTTGCGCGTGGCACATGGAGCAGCGCCCGAGCACGATGGCATGCACATCTTCAAAGCCTGGCGCGGCGGCGAACTGTTCCTGACGGGGGCTCATGCTGGTTTCATCTTCCCACGGATCATGGCCGTTCCACATCGGCGCCATGGAAAGCACGGCGATCACCAGCATGGTGGCGGCTGCGGCGAACCACGGCCAGATGAGCTTCTCTTTGGTGGCGTGCATAGTGTTGAAAAAGTGACGCACAAACACGCCGACCAAGAACACCAAGGCCGCGATGATCCAATTGTATTCGCTGGCAAAAGCGAGCGGGTAATGGATCGACAGCATCAGGAACAGGACAGGCAGGGTAAGGTAGTTGTTGTGGGTGGAGCGCAGCTTGGCGATCTTGCCGTATTTGGCGTCGGGTGTGCGGCCCGCCTTCATGTCGGCGACAACGATCTTCTGGTTGGGGATGATCACCATGGCGACGTTGGCGACCATAATTGTCGCGGTGAATGCGCCCAGATGGAGCAGCGCCGCGCGCCCGGAAAACACCTGCGCATAGAAGAAGCTGAACGCCACGATGATGAGAAACAGAACCCCCATCATCACCGGTGGATTGTCGCCAAGTTTGGAGTTGCAGAGGCTGGAGTAAAGCACCCAACCAGCAACCAGTGAGACCACCGAAATGCCAATGGCCTGCCAAGTGGCAAGGTCCATCACATGGGGGTCGATGAGAAAAAGATCAGCGCCGAAATAATAGACCAGAACCAGGAGAGCGAAGCCTGAAATCCAGGTCCAGTAGGCCTCCCATTTGAACCAGACCAGGTGCTCAGGCAGGTTGGCTGGGGCCACCATGTATTTGTTGATGTGGTAGAACCCACCGCCATGCACCTGCCATTCCTCACCCGCCACGCCTTCGGGCAGGTGGGTGCCTTTGCGCAGCCCAAGATCAAGCGCGATGAAGTAGAAACTTGATCCGATCCAGGCAATGGCGGTGATGACATGCAGCCAGCGGACGACAAATTCCAGCCAGTCGCCGAGGACAAAAAGGTCAAACATTCAAGGGGGCCTTTAACGCGAAACTATGTGTGCCAATCCTTGCAAGGATCACGCCAGAGGGGAAGGGGCCACGTGTTCGCCGTTTGCCAAGGCCGGATTGCCTGCTTCGCGGTTCGGCTTGGGGCTGTCCGTGTTCCGTTTGAGCGTTACATGGGTGCTCATGTTTCGCGCTTTTGCCCTTTTGCTGCTCTCCACCGCGTCCGCAATGGCCTGGGAGGTTGTGCCCGGAGATATCTGCGAGATTCGCCATACGCAGGACAGTGCAGTGGTGAGCGTCACCTATGACCTTCAAAGCCTGGATTATGCCATTGCTATAACGCTCGACGAGCCTTGGATTGCAAGCTCGGTGTTCGCTTTGCGGTTTGATGGACCAGCCAGCAATATGATCAGCACCAATCGGCACATACTCTCCGATGACGACGCGACCCTCACCGTGACGGACCGTGGGTTTGGCAATGTTCTTAATGGGCTGGCGTTCAACGAAACAGCCACGGCTCTGTTGGGCGAGCAGTCCGTCGTGCTGTTGCTTGATGGCGCGGCCCCTGCGGTGCAGGCGTTTCAGGCCTGCACGCGCAGCTTACGGGTCTAGTGACCAGGTCTACCAGCTCTACTCATTCCAGAGCTGCGTTTGCGGATAGAATTGTGACCAGGCAAACCAGAAGGCTTGGTGGCTCGACAGGTCACCACCATCGGCGTCGACCGCGCGGATGCCACCAGCATCAAGCTCCAGCCGGATGTTCTCCACCTCGATCTCATCGCCTGAAAGCAAGGCTGCCATCGCGCCAGCGCGTTCAAAGGCCCAAGGCGTGCCAGATGCTGAGATTACGCCGATCACGTCTTCATGGATGGGCAGACGTGGGTCCACATCGCCCACCGGGAAGATTGGGCCATCGGCATCGCGACCGTTGCGGAAATCGGGGTTGCGACCAAGGGCATAACGCTCTTCCAGAACAGTGGTTTGGGGGTGCGCCTCTTTCCATGCGCCCCAGGTGGTGGTGACAACGCTGGCTTGTTCCAGCCGTACGCCACGTTCGGCCAATGGGCCGGTGACAGCGTCACCACGGAAAGTGTCAAAGATGGAGTCGGTGACCAGATCGTACGTCACCTTGTTGGAGCGGATCAGCAGACCTGATGTGCGCAAAATCGGTCGTTCCACACCTTCTGGCAGCCGGTCGGTGAAGTAGGCTTGGGCCGCACCGCAGAGGGTGCAGTATGGAATGCCAAGGTCGCGTCCGCCGAGCGTGTCATTGACCATCTCCCGCACTTCCATGATCTGACGCGGGTAAGCACGGTATTCGCCATTCACTTCGATGCCGAAGACGACGTCATCATCGGCCGGCCAGGTGGCGTCGGCGGCGGCCACGACTTCTGGATTGTCGGCAGCGGGGATGCATCGGCACGGATCATCGGTTGCATCATGAGGGCGTGAATCGATGAGCACACCGCCCCAGGACACAAGCCGCCAGTCGATATCGCCCTCGATCATCAGATCTTCCCAACCGGGTACGATGCTGGTGAAAACTGCGCGTTTGTATTCCAGGTAGCCTGGTATGGCCGGGACATCCCAGGCGATCAGATGGTCGGTCAGTTCACCCCAGAAGGTGTTGGTTTCCAACTCGATATCCAGCAGGCTTGCAGCGGCTTCAGCTAGGTCGCGGTGGAAGAACGCGTTGAGGGTGAAGCGCATCATGTCGGTGATGACCCAAGCAGCGCGCGGGTCTCCCGCTTCAACCACTTGTTCCAAAGCTTCTACTTCGTCCGAACCCCAGCGACGCGTATCGAAAAAGTCGATGAACAGGGTGCGCAGCGCGGCTTCCAACTCCGGCGACACAGGGCCATCGGGAATGGCTGGCGGTTCACCAAATTGCTCGATGGCGTGGTCGGAGATTGTGGCGTTGGCAGCACCCGCCTCTTGTGCGGCGAGTGACGTTGCTTGGAGCGAGACACCAGCGACAAAGAGCGGTGCAAGGATCCATCGGTTGAGCGCGCGCAGAGCCTTCATCATCAAACCTTTCACAACAGAAACGTTGGAAAGGCTTAGCATGGGCGCCGGGCGGGCAGACTTCACCACGGATCACGATTTGGTAGGGTGGTTTGTGAAGACGCGGTGGCTAACTCCCGCGGTAGGTGGAGTACCCGTAGGGCGAGAGCAGAAGCGGCACATGGTAGTGATCGTCCTCGCTCATGCCGAAGCGAATGGGCACGTGATCGAGAAACAGCGGCTCTTCTTTCACCAGCCCATGGGCGCGCAGATAGTCACCAGCAAAAAAGATCAGCTCATACTGGCCGGTTTCAAAAGCTTCTTTGGGAAGGATCGGCTCATTGGTGCGGCCATCGGCGTTTGTGATGGCTTCGGCGATCTTATGTTGGCCCTCTGCTGTCACTTTGTAGAGCCAGATGCGAATGCCCTCAGCCGGCACGCCGCGCGCTGTGTCGAGCACGTGCGTTGTCAAAAAACCATTTGTGGTGGGGTCCTGTGCGCTTGCCATGCTGGCCCGTCTCCTGCTTCAGTTTGTTAAAGGCAGGACTGCACCGGTTTACCGCGTTTGGCAAACCGGTTGGTATCCTTGCCTGCCTAAAGTGTATGCAAGAGCCTGCCCAAGGTCTGAGAATGGTCAGCCAATAAACGGCTCAGTTGGAGTACCCCTATGACGCCTCCCCGTTATCCCCGCGACATGATTGGCTACGGCGCCAACCCGCCGGACCCGCAATGGCCCGCAGTTGATGCTTCAGGTCCGGCCAAGATCGCGGTGCAGATCGTGCTCAACTACGAAGAAGGCGGGGAGAACGCGACAATCCACGGGGATGCAGGTTCTGAGGCGTTTCTGTCAGAGATCGTCGGAGCTGCGTCTTGGGAAGGGCAGCGCCACTGGAACATGGAGTCGATCTACGAGTATGGTGCGCGTGCCGGGTTTTGGCGGCTGCACCGGCTGTTTACCGGCATGGACGTTCCACTGACCGTCTACGGCGTTGCGACAGCGCTTGCCCGCTCGCCGGAGCAGGTGGAGGCGATGAAGACCGCCGATTGGGAGATCGCCAGCCACGGCTTGAAATGGATCGAGTACAAGGATTTCTCGCGCAAGGCGGAACGCAAGCACATGGACGAGGCGATTGCGCTCCATACTGAAGTGGTCGGCGAGCGCCCACGTGGTTGGTACACCGGGCGCAGTTCGATGCAGACGGTGGAGCTGGCAGCCGAAGAGGGTGGCTTTGCCTATGTTGCTGACAGCTACGCCGATGATCTGCCTTATTGGATCCAGGCCGGTGGTCGCGACCAATTGGTTGTGCCTTACACGCTGGACGCCAACGACATGCGCTTTGCCACGCCGCAAGGGTTCAACTCCGGTGATCAGTTCTTCGCCTATCTCACCGACAGTTTCGACGCGCTTTATGCTGAAGGTGAAGCGGGTGCACCAAAGATGATGTCCATTGGGCTCCACTGCCGTTTGGCTGGGCGGCCAGGACGGATCATGGCGCTGAAACGGTTCCTGGAACACGCCAAGGGCCATGAGGGTGTTTGGTTTGCACGCAGAATCGACATAGCTGACCACTGGACTGAGACACATCCGGCTTCGGAGTGGTCGTTCCAGAGGAACGGAACGACGAAGCCCTCATACATGAAAAAAGATGAGTTCATCGAGACCTTCGGCGGTGTCTTTGAGCATTCGCCTTGGGTTGCTAAGCGCGCCTACAAGCTGGAGCTTGGCTCGGCGCACGACACGGCCGCCGGGTTGCATAGCGCTCTGTGCCGCGCGTTTCGCGCCGCAAGCGAGGAGGAGCGGCTGGGCGTGCTGACCGCTCACCCGGATTTGGCAGGCAAGTTGGCGCAGGCCGAGCGGCTGACCGAAGCCTCCACCGCCGAGCAGGCCTCTGCTGGCCTTGATGCGCTGACCGATGATGAGCGCCGAACCTTTGAGCGGCTCAATGAAAGCTACACCGGGCGCTTCGGCTTTCCGTTCATCATCGCGGTGAAGGACAACACCAAAGCATCGATCCTTTCGGCGTTTGAACGTCGCCTCGACAATGACCGGGACACAGAGTTTGCCGAAGCCTGCGCGCAAGTGGAGCGCATTGCTCGGCTGCGCCTGGACGCCATGTGGAGTGATCAATGAGCTACCCCACGGATCTTGGCGGTCTGCCACCGCAAAGTGCGTTGATGACGGGTCGGGCGATCTTCACCGATGCTTATGCCGTAATCCCGAAGGGCGTGATGCGCGATATCGTGACCAGCCCTTTGCCGAACTGGGAAAAAGCCCGTAGCTGGACCATCGCCAGGCCGCTTTCAGGCTTTGCCGAAACGTTTGCTCATCTCATCATGGAGGTCGGGCCTGGCGGTGGGTCGCAAAAGCCCGAGCCAGAACTCCCTGGCAGAAGGCGTGGTGTTCGTGGTCGGTGGCGCGTTGCGGCTCACGGTCGAGGCGGGGGCGGCTAAGGCCAATCTTGGGTTCACGGCCAATCAATCGAGCGGGTTCGATGGTATCGATCAGGTGCTCGAAGCTGGCGGCTATGCCTATCTGCCCGCGGGAAGCAGTTGGTCTGTTGCCAATGAAGGCCAAGAACCGGCCACCTTCCATTGGATTCGCAAGGCTTATGAGGCCGTTGATGGGATCGACGCGCCGAAGCCATTCGTGACCAGCGATCAGGAGCAACCTATCAACTGGATGCCGGACACAGAGGAGCGTTGGGGCACCACGCGCTTTGTCGATCCCGATGATCTGGCGCACGACATGCACGTCAACATCGTGACGTTTGAGCCCGGCGGCACCATCCCGTTTGAAGAGACCCACGTTATGGAGCATGGGCTCTACGTGCTGGAGGGCAAGGCTGTCTACAAGCTCAACCAGGACTGGGTGGAGGTGGAAGCCGGTGACTTTATGTGGCTGCGCGCCTTCTGCCCGCAGGCCTGTTACGCCGGTGGGCCAGGGCGCTTTCGCTACCTGCTTTACAAGGACATGAACCGGCTGCCGCGCCTGGGTCGTCCAGGTTCCTTTTTGCGATGAGCCGCATCATCGCTCAGCCGCTCACTGCCGAAGCGTTCGCGCCGTTTGGCGATGTGCTGTCGGTGGATGGCGACCCGGACAGACTGATCAATCAGGGCCTTTGCGGGCGCTATCATGATCGAGCCAGGTTGGATTTTGGGCCGGACGGCAAGGCGGGCATCAGCCTCTTCAAAGCGCAGCTGCGGTCGCTGCCCTATACACTCGACATGATGGAGCGGCACCCGGAGGGGTCACAGGCGTTTCTGCCGATGGACACGCATCCGTTTCTGGTGATTGTCGCTCACGATGATGGCGGGAAACCCGGTACACCGAAGGCGTTTCTCACCCACACCGGCGAGGGCGTGAACTACCATCGCAGTGTCTGGCACGGTGTGTTGACCCCGCTTGCGGGCAATGGCCTGTTTGCCGTGGTGGACCGGATCGGTGAGACGCCCAACCTAGAAGAGCATTGGTTTGATACGCCCTATCAGGTGGTGGGGCAGGCGATTTGACAGCTCAATCGGCTTGATGATAGCTCGGTTTTGTTTTCGGCGTTGAGCGCGGCAGGCCCCAAAAGGCGACTTTGAGGGATGCAACCGCGGCGCTAGCCCCGGAAATCAGGTTCTAAGGATATCCGGGGTTTCACAAACCGGAGAAGCCTTATGAAAACCATCATCGAACCCTTCCGCATCAAGTCCGTTGAACCGATCCGCATGACCACGCGGGCCGAGCGCGAAGAGAAACTGCGTGCGGCCAAGTTCAACCTGTTTGCCCTCAAATCCGAGGATGTGATCATCGACTTGCTGACCGATAGCGGCACTGGCGCGATGAGCGCGCAGCAATGGTCCGCTGTCATGCAAGGCGATGAAAGCTATGCAGGTTCGCCCTCGTTCGAGCGTTTCAAACGCGCCGTTACCAATCTGATGCCCTTCAAGCACATCATCCCAACCCATCAGGGCCGAGCGGCGGAGGCGATTTTGATGTCGATCTTCGGCGGCGCTGGACGAACCATTCCGTCCAACACGCATTTCGACACCACGCGCGGGAACATTGAGGCGAGCGGCGCCGAGGCCCATGACCTCAACATCGCCGAAGGACGCGACAGCCAATCGCTGCATCCCTTCAAGGGCAATATGGATCTGCAGGCGCTGGATGCGTTTTTGGCCGAGCATGGCGATGCGGTGCCGGTGGTGATGATCACCATCACCAACAATGCCGGCGGTGGTCAGCCTGTGAGCCTAAAGAACATTCGCGCCACAGCGGCGCTTGCGCACAAGTACCACAAGCCCTTCATCATCGATGGCTGTCGGTTCGCCGAGAATGCTTGGTTCATCAAGCAGCGCGAAGATGGTCAGCAGAACCGCTCCATCCAGGACATTGTGCGCGACTGTTTCAGCGTGGCTGATGGCATGACGATGAGCGCGAAAAAAGATGCTTTTGGCAACATCGGCGGCTGGTTGGCACTCAATGATGATGATCTTGCTGAACAGGCCCGTGTGAAGCTCATTCAGACGGAAGGCTTTCCCACCTATGGCGGCTTGGCAGGCCGTGATCTGGATGCTCTGGCCCAGGGGCTGGCTGAGATCGTCGATGAGAGCTACTTGCAATACCGCATTCGCACCAACGCCTATATCGTGGAGCGGCTGGATGCGATGGGCATTCCTGTGGTGAAGCCCGCCGGTGGGCATGCGGTCTTCATCGATGCCAAGCGCTGGTTGCCCGCTATGGACCCGCTGCATTTTCCGGCTCACGCTGTGGCCTGCAAGCTCTATGAGATTGGCGGTATCCGTGCCTGCGAGATCGGCAGTGTGATGTTTGGGCGCCAACCGGATGGGTCAGAAAAACCTGCCGCGATGGAACTGGTGCGGCTTGCCTTTCCTCGGCGTACCTACACCCAGTCGCACGCTGACTACATTGTTGAAGCTTTCGAACAGTTGCAGGTTGAGGTCGACACGTTGCGCGGGTTTGCCATTACACAAGAGCCCAAACAGATGCGGCATTTCACCTGCCAGTTTGCGCCTCTTGATGCCTCTGGTGACAGGGCAGCGGCCTAGGCGGCCCTTCAGACTTGACCAGGTCGATTGTCTTGCCGACGATGGACCTGGTTTGTCGACCAAACAAAAAGAGGGCATGGCCAGGCAAAACCTGGCCATGGCGCATCAGAGATGTCGGAAAAGATCGCCGTCGAAAACGTCAATGTGCCAGGGCACGTCACCAATGTGGACGCCGCCAAATATCACGCGATGAAAGAAGCTTTGCTTGCCGTGCTGCCAACTGAAGAGCCGGGCATGGTGGTGAAAGACGCTCTGGCGGCACTGAAACCCAATCTGCCAGACGATCTGTTTCCTGAAGGCAAAACATCGGGCTGGTGGCAGAAATGCGTGCAGCTTGATCTTGAAGCCAAGGGCTTGGTGAAGCGCCTTCCCACCAAGCCGATGCGGATTATGAAAACGAACTAGCTCGCTGATGCTTCGCGGGCCTTGGCAAAGACCGCATCGATCATTGCTTGTGTGCCGCGCGCATCCTCCAAGGTCCAGGGATAGGGCTCGCCGGTGCGCACCGACCGGCTGAAAGTTTCAACCTGATCAACATAATGGTTGGCGGCGGCGAAGCGCTCGGTCGTGACCGATGCGCCATGGCCATTGCCGATGTTGCGATGCAGCTCAACCAAAGCTGGGCCGTAGAGATTGGCATTGAAGGGTGCGGTCAGCCGGATAACGCCTTCTTCGCCCATAAATGTCATCTCTTGAAACGGATGCATGCGCATTGAGTTCACCCAATGCGCAGTAAAGCCATCAAAGCGGGCTGAGACCCGTGCCAAAACGTCTACGCCATTTTCAAAATCGACATCCGCATGGGTGATGGAAAGGGGCTCCTGCCCTGTGACCCAGCGTGTCGCGCCATAGGTGTAGACGCCAATATCTGGGATGCCGCCGCCGCCGGACTCTGGGCGGTTTCGAATGTTGTCCGGGTCAGCGGCATTGTCATAGCTGAAGAGCCCGTCCACATGGATGAGCTTGCCGATGGCACCATCGCGATACAGCTCGCGTGCCCGTTGCCATTGGGCGTGGTGAACAATCATGTAGGCTTCGCTCGCCAACAAACCTGACGCGTCCCTGGCGGAGATCAGATCATCGATCTCTACCGCGCTCATCGCGATGGGCTTTTCGGTCAGCACATGTTTGCCAGCGGCCAGGGCTTTCTTCGTCCATCCCACATGCAGATGGTTGGGCAGTGGAATGTAGACGGCCTCAATATCTGGGTCTGCCAGCAGTGCGTCATAGCTTTCGTGGATGCGTAGGCCGGGATTGAAAGCGGTGAACCCGGCTGCTTTTTCCGCGCTGGAGGTCGCAAGCGCGGCAAAGTCCGCGCCCTCGGCGGCGTGGATCGCGCGCGCCATTTGCTCGCGTGCGAAATTGGCAGCACCCAGCACGCCCCAACGGACAGGTTCACTCATCGTCATCTCCCGGCTGATTGTTGTTTCGTCCGGTGTAGCGGAAAGTGTCCTGGTCTTGATAGCCCTTGGCACCATCGGCCAGGAAACACGCCAGGCGCTATCGCGCGCCCGGCGGTGACTACGTCGTTGCTAGCTGAGGGCTGATTTCAGTGGCACACCAGCCACATAGGTCTCGGTGATCATGCGGTTGTCGGCAAGCGTTTGGAGGAGGAACAGCTCTTCCTCCAACGTTTCCACGCGCTCCATCTTCAACGCTGAGGCTGGCATGGCCGAGGCGTTGAGCACGACGATGTCGGCATCGCTGCCAGCGTCGAGCGTGCCGATCTTTGCCTCCATGCCAAGAGCTTGCGCGTTGCCCAAGGTCATGGCGAAGAAGGTTTGCAGCGGATGCATGCGGTCACCTTGCAGCTGAGCGACCTTGTAGCCAACATCCATGGTGCGCAGCATGGAATAGCTGGTGCCACCGCCAATATCGGTCGCATAGCCGATGCGCACGCCTTCTTCTTGCAAGACTTTGTGGGGAAAGAGACCGGAGCCGAGAAAGAGGTTGGATGTTGGGCACGATACCGCCACAGCTCCAGCTTCGGCCATGGCAGCGCGCTCGCGCGGTTTCAAGTGGATGCAATGACCATAGAGCGCGCGGTCATTAAACAGGCCGAAGCGCTCGTAAACAGCGGTATAGTCTTCATCTTCAGGATAAAGCTCAGCAACGCGGGCAATCTCGCCATCATTTTCGGACAGATGCGATTGAATCAGGCAGGTTGGATGCTCACGCGCGAGCGTGCCTGCTGCTTCCAACTGCTCCGGTGTTGAGGTGATCGCAAAGCGCGGTGTGATGGCGTAGGTCGCTCGCCCTTTGCCGTGCCAGCGCTCGATCAGTGCTTTGGTGTCATCATAGCTGGACTGAGCCGTGTCGGTCAGCGCATCTGGTGCTTCACGGTCCATCATCACCTTACCACCGGCCATGGCCATGTTGCGTTTGGCTGCGGCGGTGAAAAAGGCATCAGCACTGTTGGCATGCACCGAGCAAAAGGCGACCGCCGTGGTGGTGCCGTAGCGGATCAGCTCGTTCATAAAGAGATCGGCAATGCGCTCAGCATGCGCCTCATCGGTAAAGCGCTGCTCTTCGATGAAGGTGTAACGGTTCAACCATTCCAGCAGACTGCCGGCATAGGAACCCACAACCTGCATTTGCGGATAGTGGATGTGCGGGTCGATAAAGCCTGGCACAATCAGGTTCGGGCGATGATCAATGATCTCTGCGTTTGGGTGAGCCATTGTCAGGGCGTCGAACGGCCCGTGCGCAATGATTTTGCCATCTTCAATGAGGACGGCGCCATCGGTGTGATAGCTGTAGGCCCGGTGGTCCTCACCATTGATGGGGCGGCGGTGAAAGGTGAGCGTGCGCCCGCGCAGCAACGTGCTCATGCTGGCACCTCCGCGTTTGCGCTACGGGTTGGCTGTTCCGTCTCGCCAGCTTCAGCATACACGCCGACTGCCTGCATCACCTCGGCGGCAACCATCGCAGCGATGACGGCCGGGCGTTTGTCGGTCAGTTTGGAGGCGCCGATGGGCATGGTGAGTTGATCCAGACCATCTCGATGGCCCGTTTCTTTTTCAAACCACCGGGTGAAGGTGGCGCGTTTGGTCGCCGACCCGATCATGCCGATGTAAGCAACATCATTGGCTGTGCGGCTGCGGTCTAAAGCTTCGCGGGTGAGAAGAAAATCAAGCGAGTGGTCATGCGTCAGCATGATGAAGGCGCTGCCAGAGGATGCAGCGCGAATGTGTGTTTCGGGCAACGGGGTCAAATCCTGATCAATGGCTGATCCGGCCAGAGCGAGTTCATCCTCGCGGCTGTCGATCAGCAAGCTGTTCACAGGCAAGGGCAAAAGCGCGTGGGCCAATGCTCTGCCCACATGACCTGCACCGAAGATGTAAACGGAAGGTTGATTTTGCTTAGCCGTCTCAACGTGTGACGTTACGGCCTGGGCCATGTCTGGTCTTAGCCTAGCCAAAAGTAGGGTGATGTGACCGCCGCAGCATTGGCCGATCTCCGGGCCAAGCGGCACGGATAGGCTGGTTTGGTTGTCTTGATGTGTCGGTTGCTGGGAGAGCATGCGGCGTGCCGCATCGATGGCCATATATTCCAACTGGCCGCCACCAATGGTGCCCAAAACATCGCTTGATGATACCAGCATCTGCGTGCCAGCGATGCGCGGTGTTGAACCTTTGGCGTCGCTAACCGTAACCAGCACACAGGGCGTGTTGCGCGCGAAACGCTCAATCTCATCAGGGTGGGCGACATCCAGCATGAAGGCCTTTCGGGGCGCGTTCTACGTCCGCCCCCGCAATCGCTCCACCGCCATCAAAATACGTTCAGGTGTGCATGGCGTGTCAAGGCAGGGACATGCCGCATAGTTACCGACACTGGCCACAGCCATTGAGAGCGCTTCGACCACGCTCGCGGCCAGCATAAAGGGCGGCTCGCCAACGGCTTTGGACCGGCGAATGGTGCGCTCTTTGTTGACTGACCAGCTGACGAGCTTGGTGTTGAACGTGGCGGGCCGGTCGGACGCCAGCGGGATCTTGTAGGTAGAGGGCGCGTGGGTGCGCAGTTGGCCCTTGTCATCCCACCAGAGCTCCTCGGTGGTGAGCCACCCCATGCCTTGGATGAATGCGCCTTCGACTTGACCGATATCGATGGCCGGGTTCAGCGATTTGCCGACATCGTGCAGCAGATCAGTGCGATCAACATGATACTCGCCGGTGAGCGTGTCGATGGAGACTTCTGATACCGCCGCTCCATAAGCAAAGTAGAAAAACGGGTTGCCTTGCCCGGTGTCACGATTCCAGTGAATGCCCGGGGTTTTGTAGAAGCCAGCCGCTGAGAGGTGGATGCGCTTCATATAGGCCTGGTCCACCAGGTCAGGGAACGGGATGCGCTGATTGCCGACCCGCACCACATTGGCTTCAAACACCACCTGTTCCTTGGTGACCTGATACTCTTCGCAAGCAAAGTCGATCAGCCGGTCTTTGATTTGGTTCGCCGCGTTATCGGCGGCCATGCCGTTGAGGTCCGAGCCTGAGGAGGCCGCCGTGGCGGAGGTGTTCGGCACTTTCTCCGTGGTGGTGGCGGTGATTTTTACCTTATCCAGATCGATCTGGAACGTGTCGGCGACCACCTGCGCGACCTTGGTGTTGAGCCCTTGGCCCATCTCCGTGCCGCCATGGTTCAGATGCACCGACCCATCGCGGTAGACATGCACCAGCGCGCCCGCCTGATTGTACCAGGTGGCGGTGAAGGATATGCCGAACTTTACCGGTGTCAGTGCGATGCCCTTTTTGATGATCGGGTTCGTTTCGTTGAAGGCCAAAATGGCTTCGCGGCGTGCCTGGTAGTTGCAAGTTTCTTCCAGCTCATCGACGACGCGGTGGATGATGTTGTCGGTGACCTTCTGATGGTAAGGCGTCACCGAACGGGCGTTCTCCTCGCCTTCGCGGTCGTAGAAATTGATCCGCCGGATTTCCAGTGGGTCTTTGCCCAGCTTGTAGGCGATCTCCTCTACAATACGCTCGCCGACAATCAGCCCTTGTGGGCCGCCAAAACCTCTGAATGCGGTGTTGGAGACGGTGTTGGTTTTCAGCGGTTCTGATTGCAGCAGAACGTGCGGGTAGTAGTAGCAATTGTCGGCATGAAAGAGCGCACGGTCAGTTACTGGCCCTGACAGATCAGCGGAGAATCCACAGCGGGCAGCAAAGGTGCCGGAGACAGCCTCGATGCGGCCCTCATCATCATAGCCAACATCATAATCGACCACGAAATCATGCCGCTTGCCGGTGGTGATCATGTCATCGTCGCGGTCGGGCCGGATTTTCACCGCTTTGCCGAACTTCTTGGCTGCCACAGCTGCGACGGCTGCAAACTGGTTGCTCTGCGTTTCTTTGCCACCAAAGCCGCCCCCCATGCGGCGTACATTCACGGTGACCGCTGCTGATGGCACGCCGAGAACATGGGCGACCATGTGCTGCACTTCGGATGGGTGCTGGGTGGAGGAATAGACGGTCATATCGTCGTCCTCGCCTGGGATGGCGAGCGCGATATGGCCTTCCAAATACATATGATCCTGGCCGCCAATCTCGTAGCGGCCCTGCAGGCGGTTGGTGGCAGCTTCCAGCGCCGAGGCTGCATTGCCGCGCTTCAACGTCAGCGGCTTGGTGACATTGGGGTAGTCCGCTTCGCGTGCCTCATCAACCGAGCGGGCGAAAGGGCGCTCGCCATATTCGACCTTGGCTTTTTGGGCAGCGGCGCGGGCGAACTCGCGGCTGGTTGCAACGACCGCAAACATGGCCTGGCCAAAAAAATGCACCTCACCATCGGCCAGCACCGGTTCATCGTGCAGATGGGTCGGCGAAATATCGTTGGAGGCTGGCATATCGCGACTGGTGAGCACGCCCACCACACCGGGTGAGGACCGCACGGCAGAGAGGTCCATGGCCTCAATCGTGCCGTTGGCGCAGGTGGATAGTCCCAGATAGGCGTGCAGCGTGCTGGCGGGCGTTTCGATGTCGTCGGTGTAGACCGCCTGACCCGTCACATGCTTGTGGCCGGAATCATGCTTGGTCGGCTGGTGCACGCCGCCTTTGATGGCGACGAGGTCGCTCACATGCTCGTTCATGCCGCGACCTCACGCGTCAAGCGCACCGGATGATCCTGTTTGGCGTGCTCCAGATAGAAGCGGGTGAGAAGATTTTCTGCGGCTTTCAAGCGATAATCTGCTGTTGCCCGCCAATCGGTAAGTGGCTGATAATCTTTAGAAAACTCAACTTTCGCAGCGTCGGTGGTGCCTTGCTTCCAAGGTTTGCCGATGAGGGCGTGTTCAACATGTTTGGCGCGTGCCGGCGTGCCAGCCATTCCGCCAAAGGCTATGCGGGCTGAAGATACCGTTCCGCTGGTCACGATGAGCGAGAAAGCGCCGCAGAGCGCAGAAATGTCTTCATCGCGGCGCTTGGAAATCTTGTAAACGGCGTTCAACGAGTCGTCTTTTGGTTTGGGAAGCGTCAGGCTTTCGACAAATTCGTCGGGACGGCGATCCTGCTTGCCGTAGGTCAGGAAAAAATCCTCAAGCGGGAGCGTGCGGGCCCCGGATTTGGAGCGCAGAGCCAGTGTTGCGCCAAGCGCGATGAAGGCCGGTGGCGTGTCGCCGATGGGCGAGCCGTTGGCGATGTTGCCGCCGAGCGTGCCCATGTTGCGCACCTGTTCGCCGCCAATGCGCCACCAAAGTTCTTCCATGTGCGGGAAATGCTCTTGCAGCACGGGCACGAAAGCTGAGTAGCTGACGCCTGCGCCGATGGTCACGGCGTCATCGGTTGTGGTCACGCTTTGCAGGTCGTTTATGCCACCTACAAAGATCACCGGTGAAATGGCGCGATGATCCTTGTTGACCCAAAGTCCGACATCGGTCGCGCCGGCCACGATGGTGGCGTCATGGTGTTCGGCGAGAAGGTCAGCAAGATGGTCTGGGGTTTGCGGGATGAAAAACCTTTCGGGGCCCGCCTCGCTTGTTGCGCTGACATCCACCAAGCTCTCATCGGCCCAGGCGGTCAGTTGCTCGGTGATGCGCTCGCGTTGGGTCATCAGCACGTCTTCTGCGACCGATCCGTAGGTTGAGATCGCCTTGGCCGCTTTGATGATGGGCTCATAGCCCGTGCAACGGCAGAGGTTGCCCTGCAGGGCCGTTTCGATCTGCGTTTCGGTCGGGTTAGGTCTCTCCATCCACAGCGCGTAAAGGCTCATCACAATGCCTGGCGTGCAAAAACCGCACTGGGAGCCATGAAAATCGACCATGGCCTGCTGCACCGGGTGCAGCGCGCCGCCTTGTGCCAGGCTTTCCACCGTCACCACATGGCAACCATCCAGCGACCCCAGAAAGCGGATGCAGGCGTTGAGGCTTTGATAGGCCAAGCCATTGGGCCCAAGTCGTCCCACCAGCACCGTGCAAGCGCCGCAATCACCCTCGTTGCAGCCCTCTTTGGTGCCGGTCAGTCCACGTTCCAACCGCAGAAAGTCGAGCAGCGTTGTGGTGGCGCGAACATCATCGCGCTCGACCAGCTGATCGTTGAGCAGAAAGCGGATGGATTTGCGAATTGCCATGAAACCTCAAGGATATGCGTCGAACCGGCTGACATATAAGGCTATTGGCATGCAAACGCGCAATCCATAGGCGTGCGAAAAGTTTGGGCGGCTTTTGCCTGTTTGGCACGCGTTCCGCCTTTCGCGAATGCCAAACGCTATGGCACTTCTCGGCGATTGTTTTGCATTCGCCTGCCGTGCCGCGGTTGGGCGGTACGCCCAGAGCAAATAAAGGTGGTGACCCCGACTGGATTCGAACCAGTGGCCCCCAGATTAGGAATCTGGTGCTCTATCCAACTGAGCTACGGGGCCCACCATGAATGCTCTTATCGACTAAGTCTTATCAGCTTTTCAAGCGATAGCCGGTTTTGAAGATCCACCAGATGATGCCGATGCACACGGTGGTGAACGCAGCGATGGCCGCCAGTGACACGCCAATTGCCACATCAGCGGTGCCGAAGAAGCTCCAGCGAAATGCTGAAATCAAATAGACCACCGGGTTGAACAGCGAGACCGTCTGCCAAAAGGGCGGCAGCATGGTGATGGAATAGAAGCTGCCGCCTAAGAACACCAAAGGCGTGATGATCAGCAGCGGCACCAATTGCAGCTGTTCAAAGCTTTGCGCCCAGATGCCGATGATGAAGCCGAACAATGAGAAGGCGAAGCAGATCGTCACCAACAGCAGCGCCATGGCGATGGGATGCGCGATCTGGATATCGATGAAGAACGTCGCCGTAATCATGATGATGATGCCGATGATCAGCGACTTGGTGGCCGCTGCACCAACATAGCCCGCCACCACTTCCACCACGCCGACGGGCGCGGACAGCACCTCGTAGATCGAGCCGATGAACTTTGGAAAGTAGATGCCGAAGGCGGCGTTGGTGATGCCCTGCGTCATGACGGTCAGCATGATGAGGCCGGGCACGATGAAGGCGCCATAGCTGACCCCTTCCACTGACTCGATGCGACTGCCGATGGCTGCGCCGAACACCACGAAGTAGAGCGATGTCGACATCACCGGTGAGATGATTGATTGCAAAGCTGTGCGCAGGGCGCGGGCCATCTCATAGTGGAAGATGGCGATGATGGCGTGGATGTTGATCATGCCGCTTCTCCTGCACTGGCTGCGGTTGTCTGATCGGTATCGTGTTCCACCAGGCTCACGAAAATCTCTTCCAGAGAACTCTGCGCGGTGTGCAGATCACGCACCGATAACCCCGCGGCGTTTACATCACGTAGCAAGGCGCCAATGCCCGTGCGGTCCGCACGGGTGTCATAGGTGTAGGTGGCGCTGGTGCCGTCTTGGCTCATGACCAGATCATAGGCGGCAAGACTGTCTGGAACGGCGCTGAGTTGCTTGTCGAAATCAATCGTCAGGCTACGCTTGCCCATGCGTTCGATCAGTGCGGCCTTTTCGTCGACCAGCAAAATGCGACCCTTTGAGATAATCGCCACGCGATCGGCAATCGCTTCGGCTTCTTCAATGTAGTGGGTGGTCAAGATGATGGTGACACCGGTCTCTTTCAGGTCGGCAACCACGTCCCACATCTCCTTGCGCAACTCCACGTCCACACCGGCGGTGGGTTCGTCGAGAAACAGCACCTTTGGTTCGTGTGCCATCGCTTTGGCGATCAGCACGCGGCGCTTCATGCCCCCGGATAGTTCTTTGATCTGCGTGTCTTTTTTGTCCCAAAGGCTGAGTTTTTTAAGGATCTCTTCCATCAAGGCTGGGTTGCTAGGCATCCCAAAAAGTCCGCGTGAAAAGCGCACCGTGTTGAGCACGGTTTCAAAAGGCTCCAG
This sequence comes from Ahrensia marina, assembly GCF_042140245.1. Taxonomy (GTDB): domain Bacteria; phylum Pseudomonadota; class Alphaproteobacteria; order Rhizobiales; family MH13; genus MH13. The sequence continues at coordinate 1,108,097 of NZ_CP159483.1, forward strand.
CGTGATCTCCTGTGGCACCAGACCGATCATACGGCGGGTTTTGCCGGCCTCGCGAACAATGTCGTGTCCGCCGACCTTGATCGAACCCCCTGTTGGCATGGTGATGCCGCAAATGGCAGAAATCAGAGTCGTCTTGCCAGCGCCGTTGGGGCCAAGCAGAGCCAAAATCTCACCCTTTTGGATGGTCAGGTCGACGTTCTTGAGGGCCTCAAATCCGCTCTTATAGGTTTTTTGCAGACCGGCGATGGCAATCATCGGGTCAGTTCGGGATGCGTCAGTCATGGGAGTCACGATCGTTGGGTGGTCTGCGGATGTAGGGTGTCATGCGCCTTTTGGGAACCTAGCACAGTCACGCTGCTGACATTGGTCCGTGTGTCGGGGCGTGCGCGGCAGGAAAACGGGCATGCTGAGAGTGGGTCGGAAACCAACTAATCCTCGAAGAACGTATTGGCTATTGCCGAAGTTGCCATGGACGATATGCAAATATGCATGATGAGACGACGATGGTCGGATCGTCGATAGGCATCGGCTCGATTAGGCTTGTCGCGTGGCAACGACTGCGAGTGAAACCGGCGAGGATGAGGGGATGAAGAGCAAGCCGTTTGGGCATCAGCGCATCACGCGCCGCCACTGGCTTCAAGCCGCTTGCCGCACAGGCCTGTCTTTGGGTGTCTCCTCGGCTGCCGCCATTGCGTGGCCTGATGGCCTTGCCTTCGCCCGGCAAAGTGAGTCAGGTGACCACCGCGCGTCGTTCGACGCTGCTGAATTGTCATCGCGAGCTTCCATGTCCCACGCCTTTTCTGAACCTGATTGGTCCACGCTCGATGAGGGTCCGCGTGTGCGGATCAAAGCCGTGGTTGATGGTGACACCGTGGAGCTGGAGCGTGGGCCAGACGTGCGCATGGTCGGCACACAGGCGCCGAAGCTGCCACTTGGCCGCGATCATGTGAGCGAATGGCCATTGGCACGCGATGCCAAGCGCCTGCTGGAGGAGCTTGTTGCGCAAGGCGGCGTTGATGCGCAGCTCTACTTTGGAGGGCGGCGAACCGACCGGCACAATCGCCATCTGGCCCATATCGTTTTGGACGATGCTCCTGGAGAGCCGCTTTGGTTGCAAGGTGCGATGGTGCTGGCAGGGCTTGCTCGGGTCTACACCTTTGCCGACAATCGTTCCCTTATTCCCGAGTTGATGCTGCGCGAGCATGTTGCGCGTGAACAACGTCGCGCGGTTTGGGACCATCCCTATTATGCAGTGCGCGATGCTCAACACACCCGTGATCTGTTGGAGCGCACCAACCATTTTGAACTTGTTGAGGGCGTTGTGCGCAATGTGGCGGCGCATCGCGGTCGCTGGTACCTTAATTTTGGCGAAACTTGGCGCGAAGATTTCACGATCACCATTGATCGGGAGCATGATCCGGTGTTTGAGGACAGCCTATTTGATCTTCATGCCCTGCAAGGCGCGCCGGTTCGGGTGCGTGGCTGGGTTGTTGAGGATGGCGGACCGATGATCCGTGTGGATCATCCTGAAGCCATAGAGCTGCTGACAACTGGCGGCTGACACCAGGATGTGCCAATCCGGCGTCCGCTGACGCCACCATTCACTGGGCTGCGTGAACCCGTTTTGTAAGGACCTTCTTTTCTTGCGCCTTTCTTTGATCGCACGTTTGGCAAGCACCGCGCTGGCGGCCATTCTTGTTGCCGCCTGCCTATCGGTGGACGGAGATGGCCCGCTTGTGCCGTTGACGGTGGACGGTGGAGAGCCCGGCCCGACAGCGACACTGGCCGCCGAAGAGGCGATTGGCGCGCGCGAGCATCCACGCATTCTCGATGCGTTTGGCGGTATCTATGAAGATCCTGAGCTGGAAACGCGGTTGGTCGCCATGTTGCGACAGGTCATCGCTGCATCGGATGAACCAGGGCGTGTCTATCGGCTGACATTGCTCGACTCAGCAAGCGTCAACGCGTTCGCGCTGCCAGGCGGCTATCTCTATGTGACGCGTGGTCTGTTGGCCCTGGCCAATGATGAGGCCGAAGTGGCAGCCGTCGTCGCGCATGAAATCGGCCATGTGACACGGCGTCATGCCATCGCCCGTGAGCAGGAGGTGCGGACGGCGGCGCTGATCGACCGAGTGCTGACGGATGTGCTCTCCGATCCGTCGGCTGCCCAAATGGCGGTGCTTGCCAACGGCGTGTCGCTGGCGCAATTCTCGCAAAATCAAGAGCTTGAGGCCGACGAGCTGGGCGTGCGCACGATTGGCCGCGCTGGCTATGACCCTTATGCGGCGGCGCGTTTCTTGGAAACCATGGCGCGGTTTAGCGCCTTGGATGCACTGCCTGGCAATGATGGCGTGCCGAGTTTTCTTTCCAGCCACCCCTCAACGCCCGCGCGCATTGAGGCTGCGGTGCGTCTGGCGCGTCAGTTCGGGGCGCCTGGAATCGGGGAAACTGAGCGCGACCGCTATCTTGCTGCGATTGACGGCATGGTGTTTGGCGAGCCAACCGACGAGGGCGTTGTTCGCGGTCGACGCTTCTTGCATCCGAGCCTTGGTATCGCGTTTGAAGCGCCACCCGGCTTCCGCTTGGACAACACGCCTCAAGCGGTGCTGGGCGCCCATGAGGATGGCCGTGCGCTGCGTTTTGACGGTGTGGAGCTACGCCGCGGGCAAAGCCTGGAAGAGTATCTGCAGTCAGGCTGGATCGACGGGCTTGATGCGGGCAGCATCGCTATCAACACCACCAATGGCTTGCGGGTCGCAACTGCGAACGCGGCTGCCGGTGGTTGGGTGTTCAAGGTGGCGGTGATCGTGGTGCAGGACCGCGTCTATCGCTTCATCTTTGCCAACAATTCGCGCACGGACACCTTCACACAGGCGGCGGCGAGCGTGGTTGCCAGCTTCCGTCAAATGACAGCGGATGAACGTAATGGCATTGAGCCGCTTCGCATCGAGCTGGTGACGGTTGCGCGCGGGGACAGTGTTTCTTCTCTTGCCCGCCGTATGGAGTCTGGTGGCGATGCCGAAGCCCTGTTCCGTATTATCAATGCGCTTGGTCCGGGTGACCGTTTGCGGGCCGGTGACAAGGTGAAAGTGGTGGTGGAATAAGCGGACCGTCCGCTTTTATGGGCGGACCGTCTGCTCAAATATGCAGACGAAGAGCGGACTAACGGCGGACTGGTCCGCCTTTTCAGCAGACGGTCTGCTTGCCGTCTGCCCTTTCCGGTCAGGTTTTGGTCAGACGTAGGACCCTGCGCCTTGCTGGTCGAGAAGCGCCATTTTCAGTTTTTCCAGCGCGCGACTTTCCAGCTGGCGGACCCGCTCTTTGGAGATGCCGAGCGTCGCTCCCAAGGCTTCGAGGGTTGCGCCATCTTCGGCCAGCCGACGTTCGCGCACGATCTTCAGTTCGCGCTCATTGAGCACTTCAAGCGCCTTGGTGAGCCAGTGGTTGCGCCGTTCAGAATCAATCACGCCACCAACAAGTTCATCTTGGAGTGGTGCTTCGTCTGGCAAGAAGTCTTGACGGTCAGCGCTGCCGCCATCTTCCCCGTCGGAGATTGGAGCATTGAGCGAGGCGTCGGAGCCCGACAGTCGCACATCCATGGTCGCAACATCGTTGACGGAAACACCGATGGCTGCGGCAACTTCGCGATGCATTTCTGACGGTGAAACGGTGCCGTCCTGGGTGATGCGGGCGCGCAGGCGCCGCAAGTTGAAGAACAAAGCCTTTTGGGCCGAGGACGTGCCGCCACGTACAATCGACCAATTGCGCAGAATGAAGTCTTGGATCGAAGCGCGTATCCACCACGTCGCGTAGGTGGAGAAGCGAACCTCGCGGGCCGGTTCAAACCGAGCGGCTGCTTCGAGCAATCCCACATGCCCTTCCTGGATGAGATCACTCATCGGTAGGCCGAAATGGCGAAAGCGTGCAGCGATGGCAATGACCAGCCGCATATGGGCTTGAGTCAATTGATGGAGCGCATCTTGATCTTGTCGTTCTTTCCAAGAAACAGCCAGCGCATGTTCTTCATCGCGCTCAAGATAGGGGGCTTGCATCGCCTTTTTAACGAAGTCCCGCCGCGGGCCTGATCCATCGTTCATCGCACGTTCCCTCGCTGTGCGTTGGCTATGGCTGTTTGATCCTTGCCGTTTCGGACTAAATGGATCGAACTTATACCATAGAAGCATCTTAAGGATTCTTACGAAAGGTTAAACCCCTTAGATCACGAGGTGCTCGGAAAACGTGTGTTTTGCTTTTTCCTTGCGCTGAAAAACTCTCTTAACAGTTTGATTTTCAAATAGAATCAACGACAGACCACAAAAAAAGCCCGGCCGAGAAGGCCGGGCTTTGCGTGTCTTAAGACTGGCCGTTGGGCTCTCAGGCCGCCGCGCTTTGGTCCTCGGCATCACCATCTTCAGCCTCTTCAACCGCCTTCATGCGGCTCGGGCTTTTGGCCAATGTCTGTTCAATCAAACGAACAGCTTCGGTTTCGGTCATGCTGTTCACCGCAGCGATTTCGCGGGCCATGCGGTCAAGGGCAGCTTCATAAAGCTGGCGCTCAGAATAGGACTGCTCTGGCTGGCTTTCCGCACGGTAAAGGTCGCGCACAACTTCAGCGATCTGAATGAGGTCGCCAGAATTGATCTTGGCCTCATACTCTTGCGCACGGCGGGACCACATGGCGCGTTTCACACGGGCGCGGCCTTTGATCGTCTTCAGTGATTTCTCAACCAAGCCATCTTCGGCAAGCTTACGCATACCAACGCTTTCAACCTTGGCCACAGGCACGCGCAGGGTCATCTTATCCTTGTCAAAGGTGATGACGAAAAGTTCCAGCGTCAGGCCAGCAATCTCTTGCTTTTCGATGGCCACGATGCGGCCGACGCCATGAGACGGATACACGATCTGCTCATTGACTTTGAAACCCTGCTTCTGCGTCGTTTTCTTTGCGGTCGCCATACGCTGACAAACTCCTGTTGGGCCGGGCAGTGGGGAATGTCCCGACCAAGTGCATGCTCGGTGTGCATGCGATCTGGTTGTTGGCGTTTCCAGACAAACTCGCTCTCAAGCGCCTGTGCCACGGTGAGAGGCATCAGGGCGTATGCGATCAAACACAAACAGCCACCATCAGCGCCGGGCTTTTACGGCCGCGCTGGGCGGTTTGGTGGTTGAGCGGACTAACGAGAAAGAGGCGGCAAAAGGGTCCGGCCTGGTCGAGTTACCTTTGAAACGAAGACAGACCATACCTCAAAAAGCGGCAAAAATCAAACTCTTGCCACCTTATGGTTAATCGATGTTCATTTTTGCGAGCTGCGCAGCAGTGGCATTGTGGTTGCCCTTACGCCACTTTCCCACACGCTCTTACGGCCTGCGACGCGGCTCAGTCACCTTCGCCAGGCTCGGCTGAAAACAGCTCCAGCTTGCCGGATTTGCCGTCAAACTCCTCGGCCTCGGGCATCTGGTCCTTCTTCATGGTGATATTGGGCCACTCCGAGGCGTATTTGGTGTTCAGTGTCAGCCAAGATTCAAGGCCGGGTTCTGTGTCAGGCTTGATGGCGTCGGCGGGGCATTCAGGTTCGCACACGCCACAGTCGATGCATTCGTCTGGATGGATGACGAGCATGTTCTCACCCTCGTAGAAGCAATCCACGGGGCAGACCTCCACACAATCGGTGTACTTACATTTGATGCAGTTTTCCGTGACGATGTAGGTCATTTAGGGGGGCTCCGATCAACTTCATGTCCGGCACGTTTGACACGCGTGCCTGTCTTTCCAAATCGTTATCGACCCAGCCTTGTCAAGGCAGGGAAGAGACCAATGCGTAGCACCGCTTAGTCAATTTCTGGTGTGCTGCGTTTGAGCTTTTGTAGGCGGTCACGCTCGTGCTTGGTGGGGCGCCGTCCGGGGCTGGGAGCACGTCGGGTGGCGGCCATATCGCTCTCTTCCTTCGGCGGTGGAGGCGGGGTGAGGTCCTCGTACAGTGTTTGCGCTTCAGCCGCTGGTCCACGACGTGTGCCGCACGCCACCAGCTTGATGATTTTGACCGCGTCTATGCCCGTGCGCGGCAGGGCAACGGTGAGAACGTCGCCTGGACCAACGGCACGTTTGGCCTGATGCGTTTTTTCACCGTTCACGCGCACTTGGCCGTTTTCAATCATTTTGGCTGCCAGCGAGCGGCTTTTCACCAGACGTGAAAAGAACAGCCAGCGGTCAAGGCGCAGCTTCTCCGTGGCGCTGTCGTCGCTCGCGCTAGGAGTCGCCATCTTTGTTGTCGAGCAAGCCTGCCAGCGCTGCAAAAGGCGAATCTGGATCGGCTTGCCGCTCTTTCTTGGGCGGTGCGGCGGAGTAGGTGCGTGGGCCGGATGGCTTGCCGCCTTTGCCGTCGCGTCTGGGACCTTTGCCGCGTCTGTCGCCACGATCTGGGCGTTTGCCTTTGTCAGCTCTTTGACGCGGCCCACGTTGCTGACCATTTCCAGCCTCCTGACCCTCGCCATGGCCTGCGCCTTGGCGGCGACCACCAGGCCGACCCTGATGGCGGGGTCGGTTGGGCGCTGGACGCCAGATTTCAACAATGTGTTCGGTGGGCTGCTCTTCGTCTTCGGCCGTGCTTTGTTCCGACGCGCTTGCTTCAGACACGCTCGGCTGGGAAGCATCCGTTGCCTCGCTGGCGGACGCCTGCGATGGCGTGGCGTCGTCTGCGCTGTCGCTTGGCGGAGCTTCGGAGGGCGTTGTTGGCTCGGGTGTTTCTAACGATGGTGCAGCGTCGGTGGTTTCCACTTCGGCAGCTATGGGTTCATCGGCTGCTGGCTCAGTGGCGCTTGCCTCCGCTGTCGGCTCTGTGGGCGTAGCGGTGTCTGCCTTCGTCTCTGTTTCGGCCTCAGTCGCTTTGGCCACCACTGCTTCGGGGGCTGCCGGTTCGATAGGAACGGTCTTGCGTTCCATCTTGTAGCCGAGCGATTTCAACACTTCAGAGAAATCATCGCCCGCGCAGCCCAGCAGAGAAGTCATTTCAACGGTGACTGTGAAGCCTGCACCTTCGGCGGCCCCTTCAGGGGCTTCGCCTTCGGTTTGACCAACGCGAAATGACACCAGCGGACGGATCAGATCGGCCAGGCGCTCCAAGATATCGAAGCGGACGGCCCGGCGCCCGCAGACACGAAAACCGGCTATTGGATAAAGCCTTTTGTCGAAGCTCTCATCCACTGGAATCGAGGTGCGCCCGGATGCGTTGAGCTGCGGCAGCTCGCGCAACCCCGGTTGGTCCATGCCACCATTTTGCAGTGCCCACAGGGTTGCGAGCAGTCCCGCCGGTGCGGGCTTTAGGAGCTGTGGGACGAACAGTGCGTAGGCACCAAAGCGTACGCCATGCTTGCGAAGCGTGGCGCGGGCTTCCTGTTCCAGCGCTTTCACGTCGCCGGCGATTTCCCGTCGATCAATGGCGCCCAGCTCTTCGGCCAAGCGGAAGCCGATGCCACGGGCGATACCCTCTAGGCCATCACCTTCGCGCAAGGCGAGCAGGCTGCCCAGATGCTTTTCAATCTGGTCGGTCAGCCACTTGGAGAGCCGTGTATCGACAATCTCGCGGGCGCCGCCGGTAAGCTGTTCGTCGGCCAGCAGAATGATCTTGGGCTTCAAGATATCATCGGAGGCTGACAGCTTGGCGACCACTTCGCCTGTCCATCGGATGGCGCCTTCGCCATCGAGCACAAAGGCCGCATCATCAGCCAGTGATAGCTTTTCAGCCCGGCGTTGGATTTCCGCCGCCAACGCCTTTTGTGCTGCGGTCCGTACCGCTTTACCATCCAGGTCCTCCGCCGTGGTGTCCGGCGTAAACCTAAACCCTGCCAGCCAACCCACATGTTGGCCTTCAACTTGAACGTCGCCATCGCTGGCGATCATCGCCTCAAGCATTACCTTCTCCCTCAAGCGTCGCATAAGCACGCTGGTGCGTCGGTCCACAAACCTTTGTGTCAGCTTTTCATGAAGCGCATCCGACAGCGCGTCCTCTAGCGCGCGCGTGCGCTCCTGCCAATGCGTCGGATCATCGAGCCATGCATTTCGGTTTGCGACAAAGGTCCAAGTGCGGACCTGCGCGATGCGCGCTGACAGCGCATCAATGTCCCCGTCTACCCGGTCGGAGTTCTTCAGCTGGGCGTCCATCCAATCGTCCGGCACGGTGCCCCGATCGGCGATGTGAGCGAACAGTTGGCCGACGATCTCAATATGCTGGGCAGGTGCGATCTTACGGTAGTCGGGAAGCTGGCAAGCATCCCAGAGCATTTCCACGCGCTCGCGGCTGGTGGCACGTTCACGCAATGCCTTGTCGCGCAGCACGCCATCCAGCGTGTCGGCGTCTTCTTGCGGTAGGGCCCGGGTTAAGAGGTCGTGGCCTGGAATATCGTCCAGGCTGTCGCGTAGCGCTTCAATGGAGGCGAAATCGAGATCGGCGTTGCGCCATTGCAGACGTTTGACCGGCTCGAACGCGTGCGTTTCGAGCTTCTCAACCAGATAATCGTCCAGCGGTTCGGTGCGACCTGTTACGCCGAACGTGCCATCGCGTGTGTGGCGTCCGGCGCGTCCTGATATCTGACCCATCTCAGCGGCGGTGAGTTCGCGATAGTCAAAGCCGTCAAACTTGTGCCGTCCGGCAAAAGCAACGTGATCGACATCGAGGTTGAGGCCCATGCCAATGGCGTCGGTTGCGACCAGGAAATCCACATCGCCGTTTTGGTATATATCCACTTGCGCGTTGCGGGTGCGCGGGGAGAGTGCGCCGAGCACCACAGCAGCGCCGCCGCGCTGACGGCGGATCAACTCGGCGATGGAGTAGACATCATTGGCTGAGAAGGCGACGACGGCTGTGCGGCGTGGCTGGCGGGTGATTTTTTTGGAACCCGCATAGGTGATCAGCGACATGCGCGGGCGCTGGATGATGGTCACGCCCGGCAGCAGGCTCGCCAGCAGGCCACGGATCGTGCCTGCTCCCAGCAGCATGGTTTCCAGCTTCCCGCGGACATTCAAAATGCGGTCGGTGAAAACGTGGCCGCGCTCAAGGTTGGCGGCCATTTGCACTTCGTCAACGGCGACGAAATCGACATCCAGGTCACGCGGCATCGCCTCCACCGTGGAGACCCAGTAGCGCGGCTCCATCGGGATGATTTTTTCCTCGCCCGTCACCAGCGCGACTTTGTCTTCACCGGCGCGGGCGCAGAGTTTCAGATACACCTCACGCGCGAGCAGGCGCAGCGGCAGCCCGATGAGCCCGGTTTGGTGGGTCATCATGCGCTCGATCGCCATGTAGGTTTTGCCGGTGTTGGTGGGGCCGAGAATGGCGGTCACACCAGCGCCGGGCGCCTTGGAGCGTGCGGTGTAGGGCATGGAGGGGAAAGGGCCTTAGCGCAGGAAGAATGGGGTAGGTGTTAACCTAAGGAACGTGCCCAGAACAAGGCGTGTCCGAATCGGCGGTTGGAGCGGTTTTCAGGGTCTGTTCACGCCAGATATGGTGCGTTGGGTGCTTATCGACCACCAGGCGGGCGGCGAAATCAGATGAAGACCTGCAACGACGTTAGCAAAGTTGTTTCAAAATGGCACGCTTGTGCTTTGGGACCATTTCAAAAGCGTGCGTTGGACTTTCTAGCACCTCAGCTGGCGCTCGAGCCTTGGACGTTAACCTTTAAACGAACGGGGAACACACCGTGTCCGAATCAGCGGTTCGACCGATTTTCAGGATTCGTTCACGCTGGATATGGGGTGTTTTTGGCTTTGCAGGCACAAGACCGCGCCTCGTTTTCGTGTGATGAGGCGCCGGGCGTTAACCATAGTGTGTCACGATGGGATTTGGGTCTTTGGCCCTGATGATCGGCGCCGCTTGGCGAGCGCGTTTACCACGTAAGCAAGAAGCCCTACGCATTAGCATCGTCTTGTGAAAGGGGTGCTGATCAAGCATCGTGTTGTCGGCGTCCCAAGCGTCCTGCGGGGGACCTGAGAAGCACAGGTGCACTATGGGTTTTTCACGACCATGGAAGCCGGCCAGTCAACACGATGCCATCGAAGCGGTGGTCAGATCAGAGGTTTTGCCGGAAGTTTTTGAGCGTCTAAAACGCAAGAAGCAAGCGCGAGCCGCAGCGGCTCGCGAGGCTGAAGCCAAGACATACGCGCTGCGCAGATTGCGCGAGCTGTTTAACCTGCCCAAAGATACGATTGAAGTGCCAAACCATTGGCAAGGTTGATCTCAATCCTCGGCTGGTCGACGATATCGTCTTCTACAGCTGTTTGAGTTCGTAAATCGAAACATCGATCGACCCGCCTGCTGTCTGGGCGGTTGTGACCACACGTCGATAAGCCTCGCCCTCGAAGGCATCGAGATGGGGCCAGTGCGCTGGCAGATCGTCTGACTGCAAAATGAAAACCGGTATCTCCGCGCCCGCAGGGTCGAGGATGAAGCCCGGATAGCCGACCCACCGCCCTTTGGAGTTGGTGGTGGCGTGACCGCGTACGGTGCCTTCCATCCAGTGGCCTTTGAGCTTTTCCACCTGCTCATGGTTTTCGCGTCCAGGGGCGAGGGTGCCGTAGCTGGCCAGGCGTGTGTCTGCTGACATTCAAAAAACCTTCTGTTTGTCTCTCACAGACGCTAGCGGCTCAGTGCCAAGCGCAGACCAGCCGCCAAAAACAGCGAGCCGAGAACCCCCTCAACAACGCGGCGGAACCTTCCGTAAAGGCGGCGGATTGGTTGTGAGGAAAGAAGCATCGCGTAGGCCCCATGGCCGAGAAACGAGTTCAAGAACGCCACACCAATAAACAGCAGAATGACCGATGGTGGCGCCTCACCAATGCCGCCGACAGCCGCGATGGCGAGCCAAAACCCAATGGCTTTGGGGTTGGAGATTTGCAGTCCAAAACCGGTGAGTCCGGTGCGCAAAGGGCTCACGGTCGTCGCCTGCGCTTTTGGCAAGGGCGGGTTACGCCAGGCTGTTTTCAGTGACTTGTAGGCGAGCCAAAACAGATAGGCGGCACCAAGCCAGCGCAGCACGGTCATCGCATCGGCCATTTGCGCAAGGATAGCAGTGACACCAAGAACAGTGGCCGCTGCCAGAACCACCGATCCGCTGGCAATGCCAAAGGAGGTGATGAGAGAGGCCGCACGGCCTCGGCTTGTGGCAACACCCAAGATGAGCATCACGCCAGGGCCAGGGGAGACAATCCCCATGAACTGGATGGACCATGCCAAGATAAGATGTGGCAGATGTTCGCTCAGCATGGCGCGCCTTTCTCAAGATCATTCGACCTTCAGAAAGGGCCAGCAAGACTGTGCCGCGTCAACCCGTTTTGCGGCCGTGCCGGTTTTTGATCTGGCTTATTGCGCGGCGAACTCAAGCGCCTGGATCGACAAGGTGCCGAAGTCCAAACCGATCTCCATACGCACAGGCGCCACAAGTGCTTGATCGCCTACTTGGGAGAGCCAAACAAACATGTTTGGGTTTTGCGCCAGATCTTGGTTCACCCGGCGGTTGGAGCGATGACCGGCGATGGGGCGATAACTCAGCCGACAGACGGCAGCTTGGCCATTGCCGAATTGAACGTCTTCCATGCGCACGAAGGTCATCGCGATATCGTAGCGCTGGCGACCGTCGAAGAGCGGCAGCGTACGCCCACAGGCCGCTGGGCCTCGCGCGGCCTCGGCATTGGGCACTGGCATCAAGAGAGCAGAAACCGGATCAACAACATCGCGGCGATGTTGGGCACGTACGGCCACCCGGTTGGGGTGTTCTGAAAGCTGAGGTTCAGCGGAGAGTTCAGAGATATCGCCGCGCGATAGGCGCATGCGCACCACATTGGTGAGGTCCTCTTCCGACGCTGAGAGGTCATAGCTCACCGGCACAGCGACCGTTCTGCCGAACACACCGCGCGCCACCGCTTCACCCTGGCCTTGGCTGACCAGGCGGCCCACGGAGCTGGTCTGGGCAGAGATGGTGGCGGTGTAACGGCCGCCGTCCATGTTGGCTGAGAGAACGCCGGTGCCGATGCGGATGCCAGCCAGCCGTGCGGCATAAGTGATCCTTAGGCTGGACGCTGCGGCATGGGCAGGCTGAGGACCGGCCATTGGGCTTACATGCGCGGTTTGATCGACCGCTTGAAGCGACCCCAAATAGGTTGCCAGCCCGAGCGCCATAGCGGCGCCACCTTTCAAGACGCGGGATTGAAAGCGATGTTTGGTCGGGGTCACGGTCTTTGTCCTCGTTCGGTACCGCTTGAGCAACGGCGCCCTTGTTCACACTCCACCACCGGCCAAGCTGGCGGTCGATTGAAGCGAAACGCTAGGCCAAAGCCGTTGACCAGCCGTTAACCATGCGCGATTCGTGCCCCCACAATCTGGTGGTTGCCCGCCAATGTGGCATTTTTGGTGCATTTTTTGATGATCGCGCAAGCTGACGAAACCCGCTGGCGCTTGACGGGAAAGGGCAGTGGTGCCTATAGACACGCCTCGTTTCCAAAAGCGGCAAAAGTACCGCCGGAAGAGCGCTGGTGAAGAAGGTTCTCAGCGTCTTGTCCGACCGGCGCTGTTGTTCGCACGCAAGGCACTGCCAATCCGGGCGACGGTCTTGCAGAAAACCAACGTTTAAGGATGACCGACCATGGCGCGTCGTTGTGAATTGACCGGCAAGGGTGTGCAGACTGGCAACAATGTCAGCCATGCCAACAACAAAACCCGTCGCCGTTGGCTGCCGAACCTGAACACTGTTTCGCTCGTTTCCGATGCGCTTGGCCGCACGGTGCGTCTGCGCATCTCTGCTAGTGCGCTGCGTTCAGTGGAGCATCGCGGTGGGCTGGATGCCTTTCTGCTGAAAGCCAAAGACACTGAGCTGTCGAAAACGGCTTTGCAGGTGAAAAAAGAAGTTCTTAAAGCGCAAACCGCTTAAGCTTCGCCGTTTAAGGCTCACTTTATGACCAAGACTGCTTTCTTTATCGCCGCTATGCTTGGCATGGCGGCGGTTATCGTTGTGTCCAACGTGCTGGTGCAGTACCCGCTGGCCGGATCTCTGGGTCCACTGGCTTTGGGCGATTTGCTCACTTGGGGTGCCTTCACGTTCCCCCTTGCTTTCTTGGTCACGGATTTCGCCAACCGCGCCTTTGGTGCTGCCAAAGCCCGTCAGGTTGTGTTGGTTGGTTTTGCGGTCGCGGTCGTCCTGTCGTTCGTGTTCGCGACACCACGCATCGCGCTGGCGTCCGGCCTGTCGTTCCTGGTGGCGCAGATGCTGGATGTTCAGCTGTTTGCCCATCTCAATCGTGGTGAAAAGAAAGCTGCTTGGTGGCAGCCGCCTGCGGTCTCTTCGTTCTTCGGTTCGATGGTCGATACAGCGCTGTTCTTCACCTTGGCTTTTGCCGCATTCATCACGCCTCTGGTTGGCTTCGGCGATGGGTTTGCCACCGAGATGGCGCCTTTGTTCGGATTGCTCGCCGCGGACGCGCCGCGCTGGGTGAGCTGGGCGCTGGGTGATCTCTCGATTAAGCTGTTGGCAATTCCTGTTTTGCTCTTCCCCTATCGCCTGTTGCTGCTTGCTACAGGTTTGGACGGGCCACGGGCCGAGGGGTCGGGGATGGCGGCGTGAGCACAGGCAGATCGTTCAGATCGCCGGTGATCTGAAAGCGTAGCAACACGGTGCGCTGAAAGAAGTTTCCATTGTCATCGGAAATCAGCGTCAGGATCGGCCCGTTGGGGTGATCGGTGACCGCGATCCCTTCCATATTGTCGATGATCGTGCCGCCATCGGCCTCGAGCAGTATGCGGCCTTCAACAGCGCCGTTGGCGATCTCGTTCGCTGGTAGCCAGCGCAACCGCATGAAGATGCCATCATCCCAGGTGAAAAACCGCTCCACGATCACCAAATCGCCGTCCGGCAGCATGGCCGCGCCGGTGATCGCAAAACGATCCAGACGACGGATCTGAAACAAGGCCAAACCGCCATCGGGTTGGATACGGGCGGCGTTGTCGAGCGGTGCGCTACGCCACTGTTCTTCCAAAAACAGGATCGTCTGACCTTCCAAAGGGCCGGTCGTCACATGCACCAGCGCTTCAGGGCCTGCATTGCGGCTGCTTTGCAGCGGGGCCGCTGAGCCAAGCGGCAGGCGCGCGGGACCCGTGGGCACACCATCTTGCAAATCGTAGGCGCGGATGGGTTGGTTACGTTCAAACGTTACCCAAAGCTGATCACCGATCAGCGTGACAGCCTCTGCATCGGCCAGCCGCTTGGATTGCATGGGCGAGCCGTCGGTGTTCAGCAGCGGGCCAATGCGTGCATTGGTCAGCCTGACGGGCATGCCATTGGTTTCTGACTGCAGCGTGGCCGTCACCCAGTTGCCCTCATCGGTCACCATGATTAGCCGGTCTCTTTGCATGGTTAGGCCTGACAGGGCCTCAAAGTCGCTGTGTCGGCTGTTCAGCGAAAGCCCATCCAGATAGGTCAACGGGCCGAAGCGGTTGCTTGGGACTGACCTATCAAAGACAGGCAGCGATGTGGCGTTGATGGTGATGGGTTCGTCGGCGAAAGCAGGCGATAGGGATATCGCTGCTGCAAATGCGAGCGCCTTAAGACGCAAGTTTGCGGCTCATCTGGCGACCGGCTGCCGCACTTTCCTCTTCAAACAGCGAGGCAAGCTGATCGGTCATGGCGCCTGCCAGTTCTTCAGCATCGACGATGGTCACCGCTCGGCGGTAGTAGCGGGTGACATCATGGCCGATGCCGATCGCGATGAGATCCACCGGTGAACGGGTTTCGATCTGGTCGATCACGTGGCGCAGATGGCGTTCCAGGTAGTTGCCTGTGTTCACCGACAAAGTGCTGTCATCGACCGGTGCGCCATCGGAAATCACCATCAGGATGCGGCGCTGCTCAGGGCGGCCAAGCAGGCGCGCATGCGCCCATTCCAGCGCTTCGCCGTCTATGTTTTCCTTCAGCAGACCCTCGCGCATCATCAAGCCAAGATTGCGCTTGGCGCGGCGCCAGGGTTCATCGGCAGACTTGTAGATGATGTGGCGCAGATCGTTCAGGCGCCCCGGCATGGCGGGTTTGCCAGCGTTTAGCCAGCTTTCACGGGCTTGCCCACCTTTCCAGGCTCGGGTGGTGAAGCCGAGCACTTCGACTTTCACGCCGCAGCGCTCCAGCGTGCGGGCGAGAATGTCGGCGCAGGTGGCGGCCACCGTGATCGGGCGTCCGCGCATGGAGCCGGAATTGTCGATCAGAAGCGTGACAACCGTGTCGCGAAACTCTGTGTCCTGCTCCATCTTGAAGGCCAGCGGCTGCATGGGGTCAGTGACGACGCGGGTAAGTCGCGCTGAGTCCAGCATGCCTTCTTCCAGATCGAAGTCCCAGCCACGGTTCTGCTGCGCCATCAGGCGGCGCTGCAGCCGGTTGGCGAGGCGGGCGACGGCACCGGCTAGATTTTGGAGCTGCTTGTCGAGGAAGGCGCGCAGGCGTTCCAGCTCCTGCGCATCGCACAGATCCTCAACCTTCACCTCCTCATCGAACTTGGTGGTGTAAGCCTTGTAGTCCGTTAGCGGCTCCAAGAAGCCTTGGTTCTGGCGCTGGTTTTGCGGGCTGCCAGCGTCCTCGCCTTGATCAGGCTCATCGCCTTCGGACATTTCAGAGACGGACTCTTCGGACGCTTCGCTTTCACCGGCTTCATCGTCCTCACCAGCCTCGGCGGCGTCGGCTTCCACCGAGCCGGTCATCTCATCGCCGGTGGCCTCATCATCGTTCTGACTGTCGGACTCGCCATCATCATTGACGTCGGAATCTTCGTCATCTTCATTGTTGTCGGTCGGTTCGGGGGCCAGCTCATCAGCCATATCGAGCGAAACCAGAAGCTCGCGAATGACGCGCGCAAACCCTTCCTGATCATTGGCCGTGTCGACCAGAGCCTGGAGATCCTTGCCGGCCTTGGCCTCCACATCCTGGCGCCAGATGTCGACGATTTTTTGCGCACTTTTGGGGATCGGCATGCCCGCCAGCCGTTCACGCACCATCAGCGAGATAGCGTCTTCCAGGGGTGCATCGGCCTTGTCGGTGATCTCTTCAAAATTGCCACGGTGATACTTGTCTTCCAACATGGCCGAGAGATTGCCGCGAACACCTTGCATTCGCCCAGCGCCGATGGCTTCCACGCGCGCTTGCTCCATCGCGTCATAGACCGCTCGGGCAGCCTGGCCATCAGGCGCCATCGACTTGTGGAGCTTGGTGTCGTGGCAGGCCAATCTTAGAGCCATCGCGTCCGACAGACCACGCAGGATCGCGCCATCTTCTGCGGTCATGCGGCGCGGCGGCTCGGGCAAGCGTACGGTATCGCCAGCCAGAACGGGTCTGTCAGCGGCAAAGCCGATTTCGATGTCGTCACGACCGGCAATCGCTTTTAAGCAGCCGGAGACGGCTTTCTTCAGCGGCTCATTGTGCGCGGCTGAACGGCTTGACGTGCGTTGATTGGAGCCTGGACGCGTGCGGGCATCTGCCATGACGGTCTCGGCTTTAACTCAGTGCGACGTTGAGCGCTGAATCAGGAATCTCCTCACCAAAGCAGCGCTGATAGAATTCAGCCACCAGCGGGCGTTCGGTCTCATCACACTTGTTGAGGAATGAGACGCGGAAGGCAAAACCGATCCCGCCGAAGATCTCGGCGTTCTGCGCCCAGGTGATCACTGTGCGCGGGCTCATCACAGTGGACAGATCACCATTGATGAAAGCGTTGCGGGTGAGGTCGGCCAGGCGCACCATGTTGGCGATCTGCTCACGGCCAGCGCTGGTTTTGTAGCTTGGCGCTTTGGCAAGCACGATGTCGACTTCGGTGTCATGCGGCAGGTAGTTCAGCACGGTCACCACCGACCAGCGGTCCATCTGACCTTGGTTGATCTGCTGTGTGCCGTGATAGAGGCCCGATGTATCGCCGAGGCCAATTGTGTTGGCGGTGGCGAACAGGCGGAAGCTTGGATGCGGGCGGATCACACGGTTTTGGTCAAGCAGCGTTAAGCGGCCTGAGACTTCAAGCACGCGCTGGATAACGAACATCACATCGGGGCGACCGGCGTCATATTCGTCGAAGACCAGTGCTGTGTTGGTTTGCAGCGCCCAGGGCAAGATGCCGTCTTTGAACTCGGTGACCTGCAATCCGTCGCGAATGACGATGGAATCCTTGCCGACCAGATCGATACGGCTGATGTGGCTGTCCAAATTGATGCGCACACACGGCCAGTTGAGGCGGGCAGCGACCTGCTCGATATGGGTCGATTTGCCGGTGCCGTGATAGCCCTGGACCATCACGCGGCGGTTGTGCACGAACCCCGCCAAAATGGCCAAGGTCGTGTCACGATCAAAAATGTAATCAGGGTCGAAGTCGGGCACATGCGCGTCGGCTTCGGCAAAGCCCATCACTGTCATGTCGGTGTCGATGCCGAACACTTTGCGCACATCGACGGGGGTATCGGGCACAGCGTTTTCGTTTGCGGCATTGGATGCAGGCACGGCAAGGGTCATGCGATTGGTGTCCTTGATGGCAAGGGGCAAAGGTGTTGGGCCGACGGAAAGAGCGACGGTCCGTTGTCTAGCAGAAGCCAGCGGCTTTCAAGGTGTTGTAGGCTTGAATGACGTCGCGAAGACGCTCTTCTGAGCCGCGGTCACCCTTGTTGAGGTCTGGGTGCAGACGTTTGGCGAGATCCTTAAAGCGCGCCTTGATGGCTTCGGCGTCGGCATCGGTGTCCAACCCGAGGGCGGAGAAGCTTTTGCGTGCCGCGTTGCCAACGGTCCGGGTTTTCTTGCGCGCCTTTTCAGCGGCTGCCGCGCTGGCAGCATCACCGAACAGACCAAAGGGATCCGACCCAGCATCATCAGCCCAGGGTTTGCGCGGCTTGCCCGAAGCGGTTGGCTTTGGCCCCTTGCGCTTGCGCACGGGGTCAGCCTTGCCGTTGCGGCCCCACTCCCATGTTGGACGATGGCCGGTCATAGAGGCTTTCTGATACTTGCTCAGATCCTCATCGTTCATGCCGGAGAAGTAGTTGTAGGACTTGTTGTAGGCTTGCACGTGTTCCAGACAGAACCAATGAAACTCGCCTTCTTGGTCTCGGCCTTTGGGTGCGCGGTGCTCACCTTTCTTTTCGCAGCCTTCCCAGCTGCATGGGCGTGCCTCGGCCTTGGGTTTTTCAGCCTTGGCTTTGCCGCGCGGCTTGATGCGGATGGAATCGAAGAGGGGGGAATCTGACGTCATAGCCAACCATTATGGGAATGCTTGCGCCATGGACAAGAGCCAATGCGGCGCTCGCATGATATGCGCTCTTTGCGGAAAATCGGCGGAGCGCTGGTTTAGCCGGTCTTGAGGTTTTGGTCGAGGGGCTTGTGCGTCGCAGGGATGGTTAGGTTTTCTATTTTAGGTTGTATAAGCATGTTTTATGCAATTTAAAGTATATATGACAGTTTTGGACTTCATTCTTCAGTTCAACTCTCACTGTTGAGGGATAGAAGCCCAGCTCATCACAGTTGACTTGAAAATAAGCGCTTTTCCCGAATTTTCTTTGATAAATGTGCGCACTTATTACCACGTCAAGCGCGATTGAAAACACGATATACATGAAAGTAACCAACTGTTAACCAGATTTGGTTGAAGTAGAAACTGTCTTGGGTTGTAGAAATAAAACCCATGGTAGCGAAATGCTTCAAAATGGTTGTGCGATGACGTCGTTATCCTTGAAAGGCAAACTGTACGCCGGGTTTGGCATTACAGTTTTGATTGTTGGGCTTATGGCCGGTTATGCCGTCTGGAACGGCGTCAACAATCAATATGCTTTTGGCAACTACAGATCAGCTGCATTGCTTTCAAACGGTGGTTCAGAGTTTTCCAAGGCCGTAACCACCATGCGCCTGGATGTGATGCGCTTCCGTTCCGGTGTCCTGGATGATCCGAACACCGCCATCGCCCAGTCGGTTGACCGGCTACGCGAGGCGCTTGATCTGATTCAAGAGCGCAACCCGCAGCACTCGGCACCTTTTGAAGGCATGTATGCCGATGCGCTGCTCTACCAAAGGTCGATGGAAGAGGCTGCGGAGGCTCAAACGACGGTCGATGCGTTGCTTACGCAAACGTTGCAGCCGACGGGTACGCGTGCACGCCTCGCGCTGACGCAAATCCTGCTTGATGCCTACGAAGGCAACGACCATCAGGCCGCTTATTATGCAGGCAGCGCTTTGCAACATCTTCTGCTGGCGCGTGTCTACGGTTCCAGGTTCATTATCGACAATGATGATCGCATGCAGGAACGCGCGTTTGACGAGATGACGCTGGCAATGGAACTCATTCCGGCCCTTTTGCGTGTGTCTGATGACGGAATCCAACGCGCTGGTGTAGAGACCATCGAGGCTGATTTCGACCTGTACATCGAAACGCTTGGACACATTGTCGAGGCCATTCACCAGCGCAACGATATCTATGCCGGCACCTTGGATGTGGTCGGCCCGCGCATCATGGCCGATTCGGTTGATATCAACAGCAGCCAGATCGCCATGCAGGATACGATTGGTCCAGCGCTCAGCGCCGACTTTGATATCCAAGTCACCCTTGCTCTGGTCGTCGGTGCCATCGGGGTTGTTGTGGCAGCGGTCTTTGGCGTTGTCCTTGCCACATCCATCTCACGGCCCGTGCTTGGTTTGACGTCGGTGATGGATCGGTTGCGGGCGCGTGATTACAGCGCTGATATCCCTGCTCTTGATCGTGGTGATGAGCTGGGGCTGATGGCACGAGCGGTGGATGTGTTCAAAGAAAGTATGATCGAGGGCGATCGGCTACGCAGCGAGCAGGAAGCCGAACAGGCCAAACGTCTGGCGCGAGCGGAAACCATCGAAGAAGCCATCAATGCTTTCGAAACAGCGAGCCAGGAAGCGCTAGGTGCCGTGCTGCAATCTGCGCAAGTGATGCAAAATTCATCGGAGTCGCTTTCAACGACAGCCAATGAAACCAACGCCCAGTCGCAAGCCGTTGCCTCAGCCTCTGAAGAGGTGAGTGCCAATGTGCAGACGGTGGCCGGGGCGGCCGAAGAACTGTCCGCCTCGATTGCCGAGATTGGCCAGCAGGTCGCCAACTCTGCCGATATGTCGCGCGAAGCTGTCGGGTCAGCGCAATCAACCAGTGAGCAGGTGGAGTCCCTTGCGCAAACTGCCGAGCGGATCGGCGAGGTTGTCAGCCTGATCATGGACATCGCGGAGCAGACCAATCTGTTGGCTCTCAATGCCACCATTGAAGCGGCGCGCGCGGGCGATGCAGGCAAGGGGTTCGCTGTGGTTGCCAGTGAAGTCAAAGCGCTGGCCGGACAGACTGCCAGTGCCACTGAGCAGATTGGTGATCAGGTGTCGGCCATTCAGTCGGCAACGCAGAATTCGGTATCGGCCATTCAGGCCATAACTGGAAAAATTGAAGCTATGGACGAAGCCGCGGCGGCTATCGCAGCTGCGGTGGAAGAGCAGGGTTCAGCGACGCAAGACATTGCACGCAGCGTGCAGCAGGTCGCTGAAGGCACCAATGAAGTGTCGCGCAACATACATGGTGTGCGCGAAGCAGCAGATGCCACCGGCCAGTCCTCAACAGATGTGCTGCAGTCCTCTGTGGTGGTCAACGATAAGGCGGGCGACATGCGTCGCAACATCAACGCCTTCTTGGAGACCATCCGCGCAGCATAACCAGGTGTCATAGGCCAACATGCTTTCCCCCGGATGCTGGCCTAGACCCCCAGGGGGCGCCTTTGGGCGCCCCCAAAACGGGATCCTGCCGTTCAGATGCTAACACCGTGTTGATAGGGATAGTGCTGACGCGCAAACCGCAACAAACGCACTTGCTTTGTGCCGCGTGCCTGCTTGTTTGTGTCCCCAGCCTCGCCTAGCTAACAGCCTCAATCACTCTGTTACGATGAAGGCTGCGATGTCCGTCCAATCCGTCCTTGAAGCCAAATTGAAGCTTGCCTTTCGCCCGGAGGCTTTGGACGTGTGCGATGAGTCAAGCCAGCATGAGGGGCATTCCGGGTGGAAGCCGGGCGGTGAAACCCATTTCCGGGTTTATATCGTTGCCAAGGCCTTTGAGGGCAAAAGCCGTGTCGCCATGCATCGCATGATCAATGAGGTATTGGCTGACGAGCTATCTGGTCCCGTGCACGCCTTGGCGATCCATGCGTCGGCCAGCGGTGAAACCTGACGCGCGTCAGTGAAACGCCCTTAAGGCCTATTGCAGCGCTGGTCTACCGGTCTGTTTTGAAAGTGGCTCGTCTTCGCGATAGTCACCGTCTTGGGTTTTGATGACAGCTTGCGCGCAGATGACCTCACCTGACTCCGGGTGGGTTGTCATGGTTGGACTGCCATAAAGCTCCCATCCATCGTTGAGTGCGCGGGTGACCTTTCGGCAGAAGTGATCGTCAATGTCGGCCGCAGTGAGCAGGCGATAGAGTTGCATTGCTGTTACCCTCGCTTGGCGATGGAATCTGCCATGGCCACCGTTTTGGCTGCCATCTCGGCGTGGAGGCGTTCGACCATTTTGCCGTCGATACGCAGTGCGCCTTTGTCAGCATTTTCTGGAAGCGCGAAGGTGTCAATGATTTTGCGAGCAAACGTTACCTCAGCCTCGTCGGGCGCGAAGATGGCGTTGCAAGGATCCAGCTGTTTGGGGTGGATGACCGTTTTGCCATCCATGCCGAGATCACGGCCTTGCTCGCATTCGGTGACAAAGCCTTCGGCGTCTTCAATGGAATTGAACACACCGTCTAGGATTGTCAGCCCATAGGCACGCGCGGCGGCCACGCAGGTGGAAAGCCAGGCCAGCATTGGTTCGCGACCTGGGGTGAGGCGGGCGCCGGTGTCCTTGGACAGATCATTGGTGCCCATCACGAAACCTTGCAGGCCAGCCGATGCAATGCTTTGCGCGTTGAGCATGGCGCGTGGGGTTTCCATCATTGCCCAGAGCGTTGCATTGGGCAGTTTGGCACGCGCCGCTTGCACGTCCTGGGCGTCATTGATTTTGGGAATCAGCACCGCGTCAGCGTTGAGACTGGCAGCCAAAGCCATGTCAGCCTCATGCCATTGTGTATCCGCAGCATTGACGCGCAGGATCATGAAGCGATGGCCGTAGCCGCCTTCGTTGAGAGCCTCTGCGATCAGCTTGCGCGCCTCTTCCTTCGCCTCGGGCGCGACAGCGTCTTCCAAGTCAAGGATAACACCATCGCAATCGAGCGTGCGGGCCTTGTCCATGGCACGTGCATTCGAGCCAGGCATGTAAAGGACGGTGCGCAGAGGGCGTATCTCGGTAGGCCTTTGGGAGGGAATCTCAGTCATCGGTCGCTCCAAACGGTTTGTTGCACTGCAATAGCGTTTTGATGCCACCCTGCCGAGGTGGTCATTCGTCGGCAGCTATGGCAAGAGCGCTTTCATGCTGGAGACTCACGACCCGAAGGCCGTTTTGGCTATTTCTTCCCAAGTAGGACGCGGATCAGTGGGCTTGCGCGCTGCCGGGTTTGCTATTGAGCGGCTTGGCTTGTCGGTTTGGAAAGTCCCGACGATCTGGATGCCTTGGCATCCTGGTCACGCCAAAACGCTGGGCGTTCCGCCACGCCATCCCACGCCTGATGCGGTGTTTGATGACAGCCTCTCGGCGCTCACGGGGACGCCGGTGATTGACGAGGTCGGTGCCATCCTCACCGGCTATTTTGCCAGCGCTGGACAAGTGATGGCCACGTGCCGTGCGATTGACGCTGTGCGTAAGGTGTCACCCGATGTGCTTGTGGTCTGCGACCCGGTGAGCGCGGATAGCCATGGCACCTATGTGCCTTCTGAGGTGGTTGAGGCGATCCGCACAGAGCTTTTGCCGCGCTGCGACCTGGCCACGCCCAATCGGTTTGAGGTTGCTGCTTTCAGCGCCATGGGGCAGGCGGAGGACAATGCCACGTTGGTGACGATGGCGCAGGCGCTTGGCGTGCCTCGGGTTGTTGTAACGTCGGCGTTTGGCATGATGAAAAACGCCATCGGCACGTTGCTCGTTGATGGCAAGACGGCCACGCTTGCCGAACACGGACGTGTGCCGGGCGCCCCGCATGGCACGGGCGACATGTTGTCTGCCCTTATCACCGCGCATGTGCTGATGGGGCAAAGTGCTGAAAAAGCCATGGTGCTTGCCACCTCATCAGTGTTCGAAATGGTCGCTCGCTCGGTTAAGGCGGGAAGCGATGAATTGCTGGTGGCGCGCGAACAGGCCAGTTTGATCTCACCCATGGCAATGGTCACCAAAAGGCAGTTAGCCGCTGTGAGGGTGAAAGCTGCTCAATGATCGCAGGCGTTGATGGCTGCAAGCGCGGCTGGGTTGCTATTGTGGGCGAGACACCGGAGCTGCGGGTTTACGAGAGTTTTGCCGGGCTGCTTGAGGCTTGGCCGGACGCCACCATTGCCGTTGATATGCCAATTGGTCTGCCGGATCGGATCACCGGTGGCGGACGATCGCCGGAGAAGCAGGTGCGGGCGATGCTTGGACCGCGCCAGTCCAGTGTCTTCGCGATGCCGGCACGCGCTGCCGTCGAACTGGGTGCGCAGATGACGGGCCGTATCGACGATGACTATCCGCTGCATCGCAAAGCCAGTGCGCTCGCCAAAACTCTGTCTGAGCCACCCAAAGGTGTCTCCATCCAGGGGTTCTACCTCTTTCCTAAAATTCTTGAGATCGATGCCCTGCTAAAGGGTGACCCCAAGCTGCGCACGCGCGTGAAAGAAAGCCACCCGGAAGTGGCCTTCACGGTCCTCAACAGCGGTGTTCCGATGTCGCTGCCGAAAAAGATCAAGGGTCGCGTGCATGAAGCTGGCATGGATGAACGGCGCGCGCTGCTGGCACGTCATGGTCTGACAGCCTCTTTCCTCACTGATGCACCACCGTCCGGTGTTGGCGTCGATGATGTTCTGGATGCAGCGGTCTGTTGGTTGGTCGCCGGACGGATTGTGCGGGGTGAAGCTGTGAGTTTTCCCTCCCAACCCGAACAGGATGCGCACGGATTGGAGATCGCGATCTGGGCGTAGTCCTTTTTGGGCCAATCCGCTCTGTCGCAAGCGACGACCGGCATTCCTTCTTTCTCCGTTCCGTTGGAACGACCGCTTGTTGGCCATACTTGGCTTGCTTCAACCAACCGCGGGTGGCCTTAAGACTGGTTTGACCTGCTGGGTCACCAGGCGTAGGCAGCGCGCACCTTCCTGTCCAACCTTCCAAAAGGATTCTCCCCTTGGACGGCACATTGTCTTTGGCGCTTGCCAACCTTCTTTCTCCCCCGGTTTTGTTCTTCGCGCTTGGTCTGGCTGCGGCGCTCGCCAAATCTGATCTGGCGATCCCTGAGCAGGTGGCCAAGACACTGGCGATCTATCTGATGATCGCCATCGGTTTCAAAGGCGGTGTGGAGGTTGCCAAGTTCGGCTTCGATACTGGCCTGCTGCTCGCCCTGGCAGGCGGCGCCGTGCTTTCAGCGCTGATTCCCATGGTGGCGTTCGGGTATCTGCGCGCTTTCTCTAAGCTGGATGGGATCAATGCCGCAGCGGTGGCCGCCCATTACGGTTCTATTTCCATCGTTACGCTGGTTGCTGCCACACAAGCGGTGCAAACGCTCAACCTGCCCTTTGAAGGCTACATCGTGGCGGTGGCCGCGGTGATGGAAACGCCAGCCATTCTGACCGCGCTATGGTTGGCCACGCGGGCCGACCCGTCAGCCAAGTCTTCCGGTGAAAGCGACGGCGCACTGATGCGCGAGATAATGCTCAACGGCTCGGTGGTTGTCTTGGTGGGCGCGTTCATCATCGGCTGGGTGACGGGTGAAGAAGGTTTGACACGCATTGCGCCGTTCATCGTCGATCCGTTCCAGGGTGTGCTTTGCTTGTTCTTGCTTGATATGGGCGTCGTCGCTGGGCGCGGTTTGCGCCAAGGCGCAAAGTTGCTCGACTGGCGGTTGGTTGTTTTCGGCCTCACCATGCCGTTGGTCGGTGCGGCGATGGCGGCACCGGTGGCTTACCTTATTGGTTTGGAGCCAGGTGGTGCTGCGCTTTTCATCACGCTTGCAGCCTCAGCCTCTTACATCGCTGTGCCAGCTGCCATGCGGGTGGCGCTGCCAGAGGCAAAGCCCGCCATCTATCTGACGCTCTCGCTTGGTATTACATTCCCTTTCAACATCACGCTCGGCATCCCGCTTTATGCGGCGCTGGGTCAGATGATCGCCGGTTAGGAGCCCGATATGGAAACCTACACAAAGAAGCGCATCGAGATCATTGTCGAGCTACCCATGCTGCGGCGGGTTCTTGATGCCATCGATAAGGCTGGTGCATCGGGCTACACCGTGGTGCCGGTGCTTTCAGGGCGTGGAACCAGCGGTGAATGGCGCGGTGATGCCATGATCGGCGACACTGGTCACATGGCGCAGGTCATCGTTGTCACCAGCGAACACCGGATTGAAAGCATGCTGGAAGGCATCTACGCGCTGGTGAAGCGACAGGTGGGCATTGTCACTGTGTCGGATGTTGAGGTGATCAGGCCGGAGCATTTTTCGTGAGCGCCTGTTGCGCACGCACATGCACGAACACGATAGCAGTTGGACCAGTTTCCTGAAGATTGGCCTGCTCATCGTGCTCGGATTTCTCTGGAGCGGCCGACTTGCTGCGATCAAAGCTGCCGGTCTCTCGGGTGTGCCCGTCCATGTTGTTGTTCCGGTGTCTGTTTTGGGTATCGCCGCCGCATTCACTCTGTTGTCGGCCGTCCGCCGCGCATGGCCGCCATTGCGGCGTGATACGATGGTGTTTTACGGGCTGACGGGAACGTTTGGGTTTGTCCTGCCCTTCATCTTAGAGAGCTTGTCCTCGCCCAATTTGCCGCTCTTTGTGTTGCTGGTGATCATCTCCACCATGCCGATTGTAACGGTGATTGCCGCCGCGCTTTTGAAGATCGAGCGACCTAGACCGGCCCAATATGCGGCCATAGCGTTGGGGTTTGGCGTTGCACTTTTGATCGCGTGGGACACGACCCAGTCTGCCGCGATGGTAGGCACCAATTGGCTCTGGGTGATGATCGCATTTTGCATCCCGGTTTTTTACGCCGGCAACAGCCTGTTTGTTGCCTCGCGTTGGCCGAAAGGGGTTGATGCTTTGCAAGTGGCCTGTGCGCAGGGCCTGCTTCTTTCGGTTGCTGTGCTCATTGGCAGTGTCGCGGCAGGAACGCTGCCTGAATGGTCTTTGGCCACGCGCAACATGCCCGCCATGCTCGGCATCGTATTTTTCGAGACGTTGGCGCTTTTGGTATATCTGAAAATCACCCGTGACTATGGCGCGACCTTCATGTCGCTGGGCAACTACATCGCGATGGTGTTCGCAGCGATTTTGGGTCATTTTCTTTTTGATGATCCGCTGACCTGGCTATCGCTGGCCGCTGCGGGCCTATTGGTTGCGTCCTTGTCGTTGAATCATCTTGGTCGCCGATCATGATCTTTGGGTCATGATGTTTCAGTCGTGGGGCCGATCCTTTTTCCTTAAGGTGAGGGATGCTGAAGGCTCCTGACAGAATGCTGTCAGGAGGGGTGTGTCATGGTCCTGCCATCGCAACCAAACATGAAAGATGTTTCTGATGGCACATCCTGAACACCAAGTGGTCTGGGCCGAAATTCCCGTCACCGATCTCGACAAAGGCCGGGCCTTTTACGGCGCCGTCCTGGGTACTGAGCTTCACGAAACGGATGAAGGACCCAACAAGCTCGCTTTTTTGCCTGTTGCCGACAATAAGAGCGGTATTTCTGGGCACCTCTATCCAGGCAAACCAGCCCCTGAAGGCATTGGCCCCACAGTGCATTTGGCAGCACCGGTGAGTTTGGAAGAAACTGCCGACCGGATTGTTGAGGCCGGCGGCAAGGTGCTTTCACCTGCCATCGACATTCCGTCAGGTTCGTTCATTTATTCCCAGGACCCTGATGGCAATTCCATCGGCTGGTTCCGGTTCAAGGATAGCTGATGCGGCGCGCTGACCGACTGTTTCAGATCGTCCAACTTTTGCGCGGTGGCAGGCTTGTCACCGCGCGGATGCTTGCTGACAAATTGGAAGTTTCTGAACGCACCATCTACCGCGATATCGTTGATCTGCAGGGGTCAGGTGTGCCGGTGGAAGGTGAAGCTGGCGTTGGCTACATCATGCGCGATGGGTATGATCTGCCGCCGCTGATGTTCACCCGCGATGAGATCGCCTCTCTGGTTGCTGGTGCGCGTATGGTGCGGGCGTGGGGCGGCCTTTCCATGGCCCGCGCTGCGCAGGAAGCATTGGTGAAAATCGGTGCGGTTTTGCCGGACGCCAAGCGGCCTACGGTCGAGACCACGGCGATCTTTGCGCCAAGCTTTGAGTTTGCCGAAAGCCAGCGCGAAACGCTTGATCTGCTTGACCGAGCCATTGATCGATCTGAGAAGCTGTCGATGGACTACACCGACGCCAAAGGCGATGCGAGCCAGCGTACGGTGCGTCCGCTTGGTCTTTATTTCTGGGGCAAGGTTTGGACCCTGCTTGCTTGGTGCGAGTTGCGTGATGACTTTCGCGGGTTCCGGGTTGATCGGATTGTTGCGCCGATTGTCGATGGCACACGCTTTAAGCCTGAGCGCGGCAAGCAGTTGGTGGATTTCTATCGTAAAATGGAAGCGGAAGGATGCCACACGCGCGAATGGTAGATGCGCTCGTTCGTCAATTTCTGCATCGTCGCTATTGCAGCCTTGGGTTGTAGCGTTGGCACTCCCGCTTGACGTAAGGCGTCCTTGGGTGAACCTTTAAAGACCAGAAACGCGCAGATGGTCTGGGTCGGCTAAGGGTTACCGGGGGTTGCGATCATGGTTGAAGCAGTATCGCTGGCCGCGGTGCTTGCCGGGGCACAAGGCAGGCCCGACGCTTGGCCTCATGTGTTCGACAGACTGGGCGCTGACCTTGGCGGTGTGGGTGCGTTGCTGGAGCTTTTTGACGAGCGTGGCGCGCTCGGTATGGTCGGCCCGCGATCGGCTTTCTTCGATGACAGTCTGATGCGTAGCTACATTGAAGACTATCACCACCTTTCGCCGCGCCCGGCTATGATTGCGCGCCCGGACGCTCCCGACATTCAATACGACGCCCAACTGGGCAGCGATTCTGACCTGGACAGAAACCCCTTCTATGCGGAGTTTCTTCCCAGGCAGGGGCTACGCTACTTCGTTTCAGCGACGCTGCGCTTTGATGATGGGCTCTGTGGTGTGGTCTCCGTTCAAAGGGCACCATCGGCAGGGCATGTTGATGCGCAAGAGATTGCCCTGCTTCGCGCCATGCGGGCACCGTTGCATGCCATGATCGCGCCCGCTTTGCCGCTGCTTGTCCAGGGCGCTCGGGCCGATGCTTTGGCCGCTGTTCTGCCAGATCTCGCCCCGTTGGGTGCAGTGGTGGCGCTAAACGGGGATATCCTTTGCGCTGGTCCTGATGTTTACGCCTTGGAGGGTGTGGCGCCGATCCATGGTCCCCATGTTTCCGGCTTTGCGCTCAGCGCGTCCTGGCGAGAAGCGATCGTGGCTGCAGGCCGACAGTCTAAGGCAACTGGGCGCACCGAACGGGTTGCCCTTACCGTGTCCAATGAGGTCAATGATGTCTCAGGTACATGGTTCGCCGATGTGCGGACTTGCCCCCACCCATGGCGTGATTGTGCCGCACTGGTGCCGCTTCCGGCCATTGGTTCGCCTGTGCTGGCCGTGTCCTTTCGTCACGAACCGCCCAGCGTCGCAAGCCTTTTGCGCGCGCGCTATGGCTTAACGGCCCGCGAGAGCGACGTTTTGATGGCGCTGGCTGACGGTTTGACACCAGACGAGATCGCCACACGGTTCGATCTTTCCACACTGACTGTGCGCTCTTATCTGGCGCGATTGCGCGAGAAAACTGATTGTCAGCGGGCTACCCAACTGGTGCATCTGGTCTATGCCACGCACCGCCAAGTGCACTGACCGCACCACATTCTTGCCCAGCCTTGCTCGCCTCGGCGCCGTATTGCGGCTCTAAGCCACGCGAAAACCGTTCAGGAGGTGAGGATGCGCTGGTTTGTACGCTTTGTTTTGGTTCTGCTGGGTGTTGGTGCGGGGCTTTGGGCTGCCAACACATCGCTGTTTTCTGAGGGGGGCGAGACACAGCTTCTTGCCCACCGTGGTGTCCATCAAACGTTTCCAGCGGATGGTGTTGGCAACGACACCTGTACTGCCGCGCAAATCCACGAGCCGACCCATAGCTTTCTGGAAAACACCGTTGCGTCCATGAATGCCGCGTTCGAGGCAGGCGCGGATGTGGTTGAGCTTGATGTGCATTTGACCAGCGATGGACAGTTTGCCGTGTTTCACGACTGGACGCTGGACTGTCGCACAGATGGAACGGGCGTTACCCATGAAGCGGATATGGCGGAGCTGCGCGACCTTGATGTCGGATATGGCTATACCGCAGATGGAGGAGAAACCTTTCCCTTTCGCGGGCAGGGCGTTGGCATGATGCCAACCCTGGTTGAGGTTTTTGACCTGTTTGCGAACCGGCAGTTCTTGATCAATTTCAAGTCGCGGCGCGCCGGTGAGGGCGAGGCCTTGGCAGAGCTTCTCAATGGCAGTTTGGTGGCGCGTTCGTCGACGCTTGGCGTTTATGGCGGTCGACCTCCAACGGATGCGGCGCTTGCAGGCGTGGAAGGGCTTCGGGGGTACACACGTCGTTCTCTGCTTGATTGTGGCAAGCCTTTGCTCGCCCTTGGGTGGAGCGGTTATGTGCCTGAAGCCTGTCGCGAGACGCTTCTCGTTCTGCCAATTAACATTGCGCCCTTTGTGTGGGGCTATCCGCATAGGTTGACCGCGCGGTTGGCCGAGCATGGCACATCGGTGATCCTGATCGGCCCCTATAGCGGTGGCGATTTCTCTTCTGGCATTGATGATGACGAGACCCTGGCACGCGTGCCCAACGGTTTTGACGGCTTTGTTTGGACGAACCGCATTGAAGAGATCGGGCCGATGATGCCTGAACGGCGCTAGATCAACGCGCCTTTCGCGCCACGATGACAGACTTCGCCGATGCAGTGGATTCTTGGCATTGGTGGTGTGTTGGTCGCGGTGGTCGCAGCCCTTGGCGTGCGGCGTTTCATGGATGTGCGCGCAGAGCAAGCGGTGGCTGCAGCGCTTCATGCCGCTCAGCCTATCGACCCGCCGCGGTTCGACGAAGCGATGCTGGAAGGCCTTCCTGAACCGGCTCAGCGCTACTTCCGTTTTGCCATTGCGCCTGGCTCGCCGCTCTTCACCGTTGCTGACATTGTCATGGAAGGACGGCTTAGTCTCGGTCAGGCCGATGATCCCAAATGGATGCCAATCCAAGCGCGCCAAGTGCTCGGAGCGCCGAATGGGTTTCTTTGGCACGTGCACGCAAAGCAGGGTGGGCTGTCTATCGCCGGGTCGGATGCGGCGTTACGCGGTTCCAGTTGGACCCGCTTCTGGTTGGCTGGTTTGCTGCCGGTGGCACGGGCAGGTGGCAATGCCGACCATGCGCGGTCGGCTTTTGGGCGCTATGTCGCCGAAGCCCTGTTTTGGACGCCAGCCGCGCTTTTGCCGATGGAAGATGTTAAATGGCGGCTGCTTGGACCGGATAGCGCGCAGGTGACGCTGACCGCATTTGGGATGGAGCAGTCGGTCGAGGTGCATGTGGATGGGCGCGGTGCACCGACCCATATTGTGTTGCCGAGATGGTCAGATGCCAACCCACAGAAGCAGTTTCAGTTCCAGCCCTTTGGCGGTGACCTGTCAGAGTATCGTACCTTTGATGGTTTTACGGTGCCGACGGTTGTTCATGCGGGTAACCTCTACGGAACTGCCGACTATTTCCCGTTCTTTCAGGTCCGGGTGACCTCGTTGACCTATCCTCAACCCACCAAGTCATAGCGCATGTCGGGCAGTTTTTCCTCGTTGCCCGAACCGTCGGTGCGGTCCGTCACGACAAAACCCCGGCTTTCATAGAGCGCGCGGGCGCGGGCATTGGCTTGGAAAACCCAGAGGTGGAGCGGCGGGCCATACTGGTTGATCGCGTGGTCAAGAAGTTGCGCACCAACGCCTTGGCGTTGATGATCAGGGTGGACGAAGAGATGGGTGATCTCGCCTGTTGTCTCGTCAAGCTTGCGGGCAAAGCTCAAGAAACCGGCAAGGCCTTCGTCAGTCTCAGCGACGGTGACCTCGCAGCCGACTGCAAGCCCCGCAATGTAAGAGGTGTGTTCGCCGGTGGTGTAGGGATCGTCAAACAGTTGCATGGAGGCGCGCGCTGCGCCGAACAGCCTACCTAGAGCGCCAATGTCGGCACTGGTGAAGGGGCGCAGTGTGATCTTACTTGCCGCCTTCAAAGGGCTGCGAATGCCTCAGCACCGGTTCTGCGGGGCAGAAACGCTGTGTAGCTATAGGTGGCCACGCCCTCAATCAGAAACGGGTCCTGCTTCATCAGCTCAGCGATGGCGTCCACGTCTGAGCCTCTGGCCAGTATGACACCGCCAGTGCGCGGTACTTTGGGTCCAGATGCTAGGAAGGTGCCTGCCTTATACTGCGCATCAATAAAGGCCATATGTGCGTCTATCAGGGCGTCGACCTTCGACAGGTCATCGCTGGTGTATTGAAGTTCGACCACGATGATCTGGGTGGGGTCCGTCATAGGTACCTCTGCTTGTTCGGATTTATCTGGCGGGCTGATGCCCGCCAGTTATGGTCTGTCTGCTTTAAGCAGCGGCCTGTTTCGGTTCGATTAGACCGCGATTCACCAAAACCTCTGCGATTTGTACCGTGTTGAGTGCAGCGCCTTTGCGCAGATTGTCCGACACGCACCAGAAGGTCAGACCGTTTTCCGCCGTCGCATCTTCGCGCACGCGGCTGATGTACGTGGCGTCCTCGCCAGCGGCTTCATGCGGGGTGATGTAGCCGCCATCCTCGTGCTTATCGATGAGCAGGCAGCCCGGTGCATTGCGCAAAATGCCTTTGGCTTCCTCGGCCGTGATTGGGTTTTCAAATTCCACATTCACCGCCTCTGAGTGCGAGACGAACACCGGGATGCGCACGCAGGTTGCGGTCAGCTTGATTTTCGGATCCAAGATCTTCTTGGTCTCGGCCATCATCTTCCACTCTTCCTTCGTGTAGCCGTCTTCCATGAACACATCGATGTGCGGAATGGCGTTGAAGGCGATGCGCTTGGGGAACTTCTCCGGCTTGATCTCACCAACGGAAAACACCGATTTGGTTTGCGAGAACAGCTCGTCCATTGCCTCTTTGCCAGCGCCCGACACCGACTGATAGGTCGAGACAACAACGCGTTTGATGGTGGCGGCATCGTGCAAAGGCTTCAGCGCCACAACCAGCTGGGCGGTGGAGCAATTGGGGTTGGCGATGATGTTTTTTTGCCGGAAACCTTCAATCGCATCGGCGTTCACTTCGGGCACGATCAGCGGCACCTGGCTGTCCATGCGGAAGGCCGAGGAGTTGTCGATGACGACACAACCAGCGGCGCCGATTTTTGGAGCCCATTCGCGGGAGATATCGCCGCCTGCTGACATGATGGCGATATCGACCTTGGAAAAATCGACATTATCCAGCGCCACCACTTTCAGCTTGGTGTCGCCAAAGTAAGCGTCCTGCCCTGCGCTGCGACGCGAAGCGACGGCCAAAACGGTATCAGCGGGAAAGCCGCGCTCGGCCAAAATATCCAGGGCCTCGCGGCCCACATTGCCGGTCGCGCCGACAACTGCAACGGTATACCCCATGGGAACTATCCTTTTTCGTGTTGCCCGTGTGTGTCTCAACTGCGCACGAAGCGCAAGATAGCCCTATCGCCCCTCCCGAACTCCGGGTTGGGCGAAAAGCCGAACGCGCGGTAGGGACGGGCTGGTTAAAGCTCGGTCGTCTTGGTGGTGGTGGTTTTTGTTGCGCCCAGCATCAAAGCCGTTGTGAGCGACGTCACAACGAGATCGAAGGCTTTGGTTAGGATGCTTTCTTGGCGCATGGTGCGCTTTACCGCCACAGACGGGAGACAATGTCAATGTGGAGAGACCCTAAGAAGATGGTTCCGGCCTGTGCTGTTGCTTTTTTGCTAAGCGGCATTGCGCCCGCTTTGGCGTCGGATGATGCACCTCCGCCCTTGGATCATGGTATTCAGGTCAGTGCGCCGGCGGGCAGCTCAGCAAGCGTCTCGGTCAGTCATCCCGCATTTGACGGGTCACAGGCGCGCATCACCATCACAGAGGATGCCGTGCTCGCGGAGGTTGGAGAGCGCAGCATCGCCCTGCACAACACTGAATTGCCCGTTGAGCTTTGGCGGAACCAGCATTCGATCCTGCTGTTGGACATCAACTTCGATGGTTTCTTGGATGTCGGCGTTCTGGACAGCGTTGGCTATGGTGGGGTGAACATGTATTGGCGTTTCTCGCTTGCCGACCCTAAGGCGGGTTTTGCCTATGCCGGCATTTTCTCCAATCCGGAGCGCGATGATGTGATGGGGTGGCTGCGCAGCAGTGCGCGATCAGGACCGATTTGGTCGTCGGACATTTATCGCATCGAAGATGGTGAGCCGGTGTTTCACTACAGCCGTGAGCGGCATGGCGAGTATGACCGCATTATTGTTCCTGGCATGGAGCAAGTGGCGATCATATCAGCGATTGCGCCAGACCCTTGGGACTTTGAAGCGACCGATGATCCGGCTTTTCATCAAACCGCTCTGGCAACTGTTCCGCGCGCCTATTTTCACAACGATCCTAATGAGGAAAGTCGTCGCGATGCCTATCTGGTGGATGGTGACGTCGGGCGAGTTCTCAATGTGACGTTCAACCGGGATTGGCTTTACGTCACCTTCACGCACAGTCAGAGCGGGCGCACAACCGAGGGCTGGTTGCGAGCCGAGGATATGGTGTTTGTGCAGGGGTGAATGCCGCAGAATTGGATGGTCGGGTGAAGCCCGACCACGACGAAAGGGTTTTAACCCGCCACCACTTTTTGCACTTCCGCCAGCAGCGCATCGCCCATCTGGGATGTGCTTACCGGTGTGATGCCTGATCCTGCGATGTCGCCGGTGCGGATGCCCGCATCGAGCACGTTGGCGATGGCCGTTTCCACCTGGGTGGCAAGATCAGCCATGCCCAGCGAATAGCGCAGCATCATTGCAAAGCTTGCCACCATGGCGATGGGGTTGGCTTTGCCTTGGCCTGCGATGTCGGGCGCTGAGCCGTGTACCGGCTCATACATGGCTTTGCGCTTGCCGGTTGTCGCGTCTTCCGCGCCGAGGGACGCTGAAGGCAGCATGCCCAGAGAGCCGGTGAGCATAGCGGCCACATCGGACAGCATGTCGCCAAAGAGATTGTCGGTGACGATCACATCGAACTGCTTGGGTGCGCGCACCAGCTGCATGCCGCCCGCATCAGCCAACATGTGTGACAGTTCCACATCCTGGAAGTCGGCATGGGTTGCGGTGACCACTTTGTTCCAAAGCACGCCGGAGCGCATGACATTGCGCTTTTCCATGGAGCACACTTGATTGCTGCGCGTGCGGGCCAGCTCAAACGCGACACGAGCGATGCGGTCGATCTCGTGGGTGGTGTAGACTTGTGTGTCGACCGCGCGCTGCTCGCCATTTTCCAGTGTCACGACTTCTTTCGGCTCGCCGAAATAAACGCCGCCGGTTAGCTCGCGCACGATCAGAATATCAAGGCCTTCCACTAATTCCGGTTTCAGGGATGAGGCGGAGGCGAGGGCCGGATAACAGATGGCCGGACGCAAATTGGCGAACAGAGCCAGGTCTTTGCGCAGGCGCAGGAGACCGGCTTCGGGGCGCGCATCATAGGGCACGTCATCCCACTTCGGGCCACCGACCGCACCGAAAAGAACCGCATCGGCTGCAAGTGCTTTCTCCATCGCTGCATCAGATATGGCTTGACCATGATCATCATACGCCGCGCCGCCGACCAGATCGACGTCGGTTTCGATAGCGGTCAGGCCCTCTGCATTCGTCCAGGCAATGATTTTGTCCACTTCGGCCATGGCTTCAGGGCCGATGCCATCACCGGGCAGGACGAGAATGTTGGAGCGGGCAGGAGCCATGGACGGAGCCTCGTGTGTAGGAAAAGAGGCCCCGTGCGTAGCGGTACGGTTCGCTTAGCGCAAGGGTGTGAGCATTCCGACACCGATCATCAGCATGGCAAAGGTGGAAACGGCCGTGCGAACGCCGTTCCAAAACGTCCAACGCCTGCTGTACTCGTGCCAGATTGTCTCGGCGTTGCTGACCGTTGAGTCCACCAAAGCCAGGGCATTGTTCATCGGCACATTGACCTGGGCCGTGAGCAAAAGCGCGCCCAGCAAATAGGTGAGGCCGCCGCCCGCCACCCAGAACGCAGCGGCCGTACTGCCTGACCGCCAAAGAACCAGTGCACTGATGGCGGCCGCGATGGGTGTCAGAAAGAACGTGATGAAAAACACTGGGTTTTGCACTGCCTCGTTGATGCCTTGCATCGCCTCGATGGCTGCGTTTGGCGCGATGCGATCAAGCCCGGGCATCACGCCGACTGAGAAGGCGTAGAAGAAGCCAGCCATCAGTCCGACAAGAAGCAACGGTGGTAGGGTGAGGAGTTGGGCGATGTTCACGAGAATGCCCGCCCATGCTCACTTTCAGCCAGACTCGGTTTTGCGACCAACGTCAGCAGGATGAGCGAGGCGATCTGTCCGAGCAGCACGGCTGGCCAGATTTCACCGATGGCTGCGTCGATCCATTTTTGCGGGCCGTAGGAGATGAGCGCTGTGATAACCGCCAAACCGGTCAGCGCGCGGGCTGCTTTGCTCGACAGTGGCCCAAGAACCAAAGCCATCGTGGCGATGGCCATGGAAGCGGCGAGGAAGGGCGCCATCGCAAACAGTGGAATCGCCCGGGGCGGGTGCGGGGCAACGCCAGCGAAGAGGCTGGCAAGCATCACCAGTTGCAAGATGATCAACGTACCTAGGGCGGCATGGGGTAGACGGGACGGCATCGTGTTTTCCTTCTGGTTCAGATCAATTTCTAAACGTAAAGAACTTTACGCTTGTCAAAGGCGTAAAAGAGTTTACGGTTATGTGCAAGTGACATTTTGGTAAGGATCGGTGACAGGTCGGATGGTGAACTCAGCGCCCCAAAAAACCAACTCAAAGGCTGATGTGCGCCGCCGGGCCATAGAAGAGGCGGCGTATCGCGTGTTGGTCCGCGACGGCTACAAAGCGGCCTCCATTCTTGCGATTGCCAAGGAGGCGAAGGCATCCAACGAGACGCTTTACCGCTGGTACGGTAACAAGCAGTGGCTCTTTGCAGCGTTGGTGGAGCGCAATGCGGAATCAGCGCGCGATCTGCTGAGCGAGGCGCTGACCTCCCATACCGATCCGTTTGCTGTGTTGGAGAAGCTTGGGCCGGTGTTGTTGCGGGTTGTGACGAGCGAGCGTGCGGTCGCCATCAACCGCGCCGCGGCGGGCGATGTTTATGACACCGGCACGTTGGGTGAGGCGCTCGCCAAGGGTGGACGGGATAGCCTTCTGCCCTTGATCGCCGATGTGCTAACCCGCGCCCACGCCAATGGGTCGTTGGTCTTGAGTGAGCCAGATATGGCGGCGGAAATCTATATCGATCTGCTTATCGGTGATGTGCAGATCAGGCGCGCCACAGGCGCTCTGGGACCCTTGTCCGAGGAGGCCATTGTGGCCCGTTCGACACGGGCGCTGACATTGTTGCGCCGCCTTTACGCTCCGGCTTGAAGATGCGCCTGGCTTGGCTTAGGTGAGCGTTGCGCGCCGAACGTTCGGCGCTGCTTTTGGAGCTTTTATGCAAGAGATTGCGCGCATTCGCTAAGGCCCCGGCGTAGAGGGTTGGCCAGCCTGGCTAACCTTAAGGGACCATAAGACGAGCACCTTGCTGCCTGGGAAAGGCGGCGAGCGGTGCTTGGCGTTTGCCGTTCCAAATTCAAGACGATCCCATGAACATTTCCAAACACGAACAGCGTGTGCTGCACGTGCTCGCCCAAGGTGGGTCCATCCACTTTAAGCGCAGCAGCAGCGGCAAGGTGCACGAAATCATCTGCTTCACCCGCGATGGTCACGTGCTGACAGACTGCACACTTCGCGTTTTTGAACGCCTGAAGAAGCGCAAACTCATCCGCTCAACGGGCGGAAAACCCTACCGCATCACCTACAAGGGCCGCGTCTCCGTGCGCCCTCAGTTGGACAACCGCTAAAGAGATTTACCCATGACCAAAACACAATTCATCCGACCCATTGTGCGTGCCGATCTGCCGGCGCTGAAACGCGTTGTCGCCAGCACCGATCTTTTCCCGCCGGATATGTTGGGCGGAATGGTGGAGGGCTATCTGAACGGTGCATCTGATACCGTTTTGTGGCTCACATTTGCCAACCCTGATCCGGTTGCCATCGCTTACGCGGCTCCTGAGCCTATGACCACGGGCTGTTGGAACCTTTATCTGATCGCCGTTCATAGCGATCACCACGGCCAAGGCATCGGTCAGGCATTGCTTGGCCATGTGGAGGAGACGCTTGCCGTGGAAGGTGTGCGCATTTTGTTGGTGGAAACCTCTGGCGATGAAGGTTTTGATCGGACACGCGCCTTCTATCGGCAGTCGCACTATGAGGAAGAGACACGTGTGCGCGAGTTCTACCAAGCTGGGGAGGACAAGATCATCTTCCGCAAGGCGCTGTAGCCCCCACCCCTAGCCCCTCCCCACACGGGGGAGGGGAATACGCTCCAGCGGTGGAGCTGCCTATCCTGGCCTTGATGGGGAGGGCCGGAGCAATTCATGCTCCGGGGAGGTGCTAGGTGGCTGCCTCTTCCTCTTCTTCATGCTCCGCATACCGGTTCATCACGGGGATCTGGAACAGCGTGAAGGCGAAGGTGATGGGCATGACGCCCCAAACCTTGAACGCGACCCAGAAGTCGGTTGTCTGTGTGCGCCAGACAACCTCGTTGAGCACGGCCAGAAAGATGAAGAACAGGCCCCAGCGCAGCGTGAGGATGCGCCATCCTTCTTCTTTCAGGTTGAAGGCGTCATCAAAGACGTAGGAGAGCAGCGAGAGCTTGAAAATCCAGAGCCCGCCAAGCAGCACCGTCGCGAACAGCATGTTCACGATGGTTGGTTTGAGCTTGATGAAAAGATCATCGTGCAGAAACAGCGTCAGCGCGCCGAAGAAGAGCACCACAACGCCTGAAACCACCGGCATGATCGGCAGTTTGCCCAGATAGATGCGGGACGCAATCAGCGAGATGGTGATTGCCACCATGAACACAGCCGTGGCCAGAAAGATCGGCTCGCGAAACCATTGCAGGCTTTCATAGCGGTCGATCAAGCTCTGCCCACGCGCGTTGACGAAAAAGAAAATCACCAGCGGCCCAAGCTCAAGCGCCAGCTTGATCAAGGGGTTTTTGGTGGCTTTTTGATGTGTTGCGCCCTGATCTGGGGCTTGCGCGTCGCTCATGCTGGCTCGTTCTCTTGCGTATCGTCGAGCCCGGCGATGGCGCGAGCAAAACTGGTTGGGTCAAAGGCTTCCAGATCGTCGACGGCTTCGCCCACGCCGATCAGGTGCACAGGTATCTGGTGTTTCTTGGCGATGGCCACAAGGATGCCGCCCTTGGCTGTGCCGTCCAGCTTGGTCATGACCAGGCCAGTGACGCCAGCGGTTTTGCCAAAAACATCCACCTGATTGAGGGCGTTTTGGCCTGTTGTTGCATCGAGCGTAAGCAGAACATCGTGTGGCGCGTCCGGATCGATTTTCTTGATCACCCGGATGACCTTTTCAAGCTCGGCCATGAGCTCGGTGCGGTTCTGTAGGCGTCCTGCGGTGTCGATCAGCAGCACATCTGTGCCGTTCGCCTTGGCTTCCGTCAGCGCGTCGAAGGCGAGGCCAGCGGCATCGGAGCCTTGCGGGCGGGTGATCACAGGGGCGCCGGTACGCTCGCCCCACACTTTGAGCTGTTCAATGGCCGCGGCGCGGAATGTGTCGCCAGCGGCGAGCATGGGCTTCATGCCAAGTGCTGAAATTTTGGATGCGAGCTTGCCTATGGTTGTGGTCTTGCCCGCACCATTGACGCCAACCATCAAGATCACGTGGGGCTTGCGCGATGGCGCGACGCGCAGCGGTTCGGCGACCGGTTCCAAAACCTTGGCCACTTCGTCAGCGAGCACCTGCTTGATCTCTTCTTCGGAGACTTCTTTGCCGAAGCGCTCATCTTCCAGTCGCGTGGTGATGGCCATTGCGGTATCAACGCCAAGGTCGGCCTGGATTAAGATGTCCTGCAGCTCTTCCAGCGCCTCGCCGTCGAGCTTCTTCTTGGTCACCAGCGAGACCACGCCTTGGGTGATCGAATTGGAGGATCGCTTTAGTCCGTCGGTCAGGCGGGATAGCCAACCTTTTTTGGCCGGTTCATCAGACGGTGTTTCGACACGCTTTTCCGGCGTGATCGCGATGAAAGAAAGATCGTCGCTCATGCTGCCTGATCGGCCTCGTTGGTTAGGGTGCCCGTGAGGCGCTGTCCTTGATGGCCTGTGATGGTCACGGGCAGAATATCTCCCGATGCTGGGCCGTTGCCCGTCACGGGGATAGCAACCTCGGTGTAGGCCGGGATACGCCCGCGCGCTAGCCCATCGGCAACGCGTTCAATCAGCACGGGCTGGGTGGCGCCCGCTTGAGACGCCAGATGTTTGGCGAGCGCCTCGCGGCCCCTTTCACGCAGCCCGTCGGCGCGCGCCTTGATGATGGAGCGGTCCAGCTGTGGCATCTTGGCTGCTGGGGTGCCTTGACGCGGCGAGAACGGGAAGACGTGGAGGAAGGTCAGATCGCACTCGTCCACCAGCCTCAGTGAGTTTTCAAACATCGCCTCAGTCTCGGTGGGGAAACCGGCAATGATGTCGGCGCCATAGACGATGTCAGGCCGTGCGGTGCGCATCTCGTCACAAAAAGCAATCGCATCATCGCGCAGATGGCGACGCTTCATGCGTTTCAAAATCATATTGTCACCCGCCTGAAGCGAGAGATGGAGATGTGGCATCAAGCGTTCATCGCTTTTGATTGCATCGACCAGCGCCGGATCTGCCTCAATGGAGTCGATCGAGGAGAGGCGCAGGCGCTGAAGGTCAGGCACGTGGCGCAGGATTTGCTGAACAAGATCACCCAATTTGGGGCATCCCGGTAGGTCAGGTCCGTAGCTGGTGAGATCAACGCCGGTCAGCACCGCTTCGGCGTAACCCTGGTCGACCAGTGCTTTGATCTGATCAACAGCCACGCCCATGGGCACCGAGCGCGCATTTCCGCGGCCATAGGGGATGATGCAGAAGGTGCAGCGATGGTCACAGCCGTTCTGGACCTCGACAAATGCGCGGGTGCGTTCACCAAATCCATTGGTGAAAGCGGGCGCTGTTTCTTTCACGCGCATGATATCGGTGACGTGAAGTTTGTCTGGCGTTGATGTTGGCAGGCTTGCCCAGGTCGCAGGCGCTGTTTTGGCCTCATTGCCGAGCACCAGATCAACTTCATCCATAGACGCGAAGGTTTCCGGCTCAATCTGCGCTGCACATCCTGTCACCACCACGCGGGCGGTTGGGTTGTCGCGTTTGGCTTTGCGGATCGTCTGCCGCGCTTGGCGCACGGCCTCACCTGTCACGGCGCACGTGTTGACGATGATCGTGTTGCTATGGCCCGCAGCCTGCGCACTCTGGCGCATCGCTTCGGACTCCACAGTGTTCAGGCGGCAACCAAGGGTGAGAACATCAACGGTCATTGGTTCTCTATGCCGCCACGCTGGTAAAAATGGCGTCGGTCAGCATCACGTCGCGCTCATGTTCCACTGGCCCTGTCATCAGAACATGGTCGTTGTCTGCCCACTCAATCTGGAGTGTGCCGCCGGGCTGGTGAACCGTTACATGTCGCTCAGCACGGCGCAGGCGAGCGGCTGAAACAGCGGCCGCGCAGGCGGCTGAGCCGCAGGCGAGGGTTAGGCCTGCGCCTCGTTCCCAGGTCCGCATCACCAGTGTTTGCCGATCAACCACTTGGACGATGGAGATGTTCGCACGCTGCGGAAACAGCGGATGGTGCTCGAGCATAGGGCCGATCTTATCAAGGCCGATGGAGGCTGTGTCATCGACCCAGAACACCGCATGCGGATTGCCCATGTTCACCACCGCCGGGGAGGACAGGATGGGGTCGCCGGCCGGGCCAACATGCAGCTCAATAAAGCGCGTGTCCTGGAACGGCTCGGACAGAGGAATTTCATCCCAGGCAAAGCGCGGTGTGCCCATATCGACCGTGTAGGTTAAGGGGTTGCCTGGTTTGGTGATAGTTAGCAGTCCGCGTGCTGTTTCCACCAAACGCGTGTCTTGCGAGCCCTGTGTCTCATCAAGATGCCAGGCCACGCAGCGGGTACCATTGCCACATGCCTCGGCCAACGAGCCATCGGTGTTGTAGATGCGGATCAGTGCCACCGTTCCCTCGGTGCGTGGCGCGTGCAGAACCATCAGCTGATCGAAGGTGGTTTGAGGCTCAACTGCAATGGCTCTGGCTTCGTCCTCTGACACGATGTGATCGCTGTCAGTGAGATCCAAAACGGTGATCTTATTGCCCGCACCATTCATCACGCGGGCAACGCGGCCAGCCAGTACATTTGACGAGTGATTGTGCGGGTTGTTGTTCATGACGCGGATGTATGCCTGAAGGCTGTTTTGATGGCCAGTTTTTTAAGGGTCAGGCCCCATGGCTATGATTGAAATGGCGTTCGAGATGGCGAGCAATACAAGGAAAAGCCTGAAGAGCGGGATTTGCTGCCCGGTCAAAGGCTTTGACGCAGTAGGGCGATGCCAGATCGAGCGTCCTACGGATCGGGCTCATTTGCACGGAGTGCTGCGTCGCAAGTCCTTGAAAGTCGCATGACTTCCCGCAGCCTTGCTTCTTGCATCCGCACAAATGCTCTCCGCCCATTTCGACCATATACATGGGTTCTGACCCTAGAAGTGTGCAGTGCACACCTTGCTAAAAATCGGTTTTATGCTACATTTGTTCAACGTGCGGCGGCATTTTTTTTGAAGAGCCTAACCTGCCCTTGGCAGTTGGAACGCAAAAGATCGCCGGTTCAGAACAAGCGGCTTCTCGCACGTGAGGCTGCTTTTATGCCACGGCAGGAGACGTTTCATGGCTACAGGTACGGTTAAGTGGTTCGACGCGACCAAAGGTTTCGGGTTTATCGTTCCCGATGAAGGCGGCAAGGATGTGTTTGTGCACATTTCAGCTGTTGAACGCGCGGGCCTCCAGACCCTCAAAGACAATCAGAAAATCACGTACGAATTGGAAGAAGGCCGTAATGGCCGGATGGCGGCTGCGCAGCTGCAAGTCCAGGACGACTGATTTCGTTTTGATGACAGCGTAGTCCGTAAGGGATGCGTTGTTGAAGGAAGAGCCGGGCCATGTGTCCGGCTTTTTTGTGTCTTGACCTTGCATGACCGAGTAGCACGAGGACATGTGAATTGTCGGCTTGAGCTTCTCCGGTTCAGCGATTGGAAAAGCGTGAAGGACGAGTTTTGCCGCAACAACGTTTGTCTGAAGTCATCAAACTTTCAGATAGCCTCGACTTGGCGATGTTTATTCTGGAAGTTCAAGGCGATAGCAAGCTGGTCTTCCGCAAGCTCAATCGGTTTCATGAGAAGATTTCCGGCTTAAAGAGCAAGGATCTAGTCGGCAAAACGCCGTTTGAGGTTTTGCCGCCGCGTATGGCTGAGAGCGTCAACGCTAAATATCTCACATGCGTGCGATCATGTGCCCCATACTCCTATGAAGAAGTGCTGAACCTCCCCAATGGCGAGTTATGGTGGCAGACCACTCTTTCTCCCTTGATCTCCGAAGACGGGGTGGTGGTTGGCATTGTCGGTACCGGTGTCGATATCACCGCTCGCAAAGAGCAGGAGTTTCGCGATGCGCAAGCGCTTGCTGATCTGCGAAAACTCAATGAGGAGGTCAACACTTATGCCTCCATGGCAGCGCACGATGTCCGCGGACCGCTGC
Organism: Ahrensia marina; assembly: GCF_042140245.1. Classification (GTDB taxonomy): domain Bacteria; phylum Pseudomonadota; class Alphaproteobacteria; order Rhizobiales; family MH13; genus MH13. The sequence continues at coordinate 1,151,204 of NZ_CP159483.1, forward strand.
GCAAGATCAAAGTAATAACGGAACTGATCTTCGCTGACACTGTTCCCACGTCCGATGCGTCGATTGTCTTGTCACCTGATCAGCGTGCGTTGCTGGATTCCATTGGAACCATAGCAGGTTCAACACTTGAGCATGTTGATAGCATTCTCAGCTACGCTCGTGCGTTGTCTTTGCCCGATGAAGCCAAGTTTGAGGAAGTCGACCTCCAACTGTTGTTGGCCGATCTTATTGGGTTGGTTGATGCCAGCGGGGCGTTTCATTTTGACTATCCTAAGCAGGTGGTGGTCGCTGAACGGATCATTTTGCAGATCACACTGCGCAACCTCCTTGAGAACGCTGTTAAGTTTGGCCGGTCGCGATGCACGGTGACGCTGGCCGAAAGCGATGAGGCTCCAGGGTTCCTTGAGTTCATCACATCCGATGATGGTCCGGGCTTTGCCGATGGCGCAACGTTGATTGATCAATCAGCCCAATCTCGGATCAAGTCTCCGACCACTGGGTTTGGCCTGGCCAGCGCACAGCGTATGATTGAAGCGCGCGGTGGGCGCATGTGGTTGGCTGAAGGCGAGGGCGCCAATGTTGCTTTCACAATCGCAGGGTCAATTCTTGATGGACAAGCCGAACCCTAAGCCGCGCAACTGCGACGCATACCTGTGATAGACGCTGCGCCGCCTAGCTTGGCTGCAGATAAGCTGCTCGGATATCTTCGACGAGCTTCACATAATCGCTAAGCGTTGAAGGCTTGGCCCTATAGTCCGTAGCGCCAAGCGCAAGTGCACGTCGGCGATCCTCTTGTTGTGATGAGCTGGATAGCATCACAACATGGCGAACCTTATCTTGATCTGCTTCGAGTTTGCCAAGGGCATCGAGCACATCAAAACCGCTCATGTTGGGCATCTGGATGTCAAGCAGTGTGACATTGGGCTCGTGGGTGGTGATGGCGTTCACCGCTTGGCGGGAGTCCGCAATCTCGATCAGTTCAATCGGCGATTCCAAAGCATTGAAACTGCGGCGAATGACAAACCGGTCCAGCTCATCATCATCGACCACCAACACTCTTGCGAGCGGTGATGGAGTAGCTGACGCAATGTCCTGCATTGTCGCTCCTTGCATCTCTAAGGTTGTATGCGCGCGCCGTGTCAGGGGGTGTCGGAGCATGCGCTCTGACTTGTACTCTGTATGTAGCACTTTTGGCATAAGTGAATTCTTATTGATTCTGTATAGGAAAGCCTGAAGCCTAATAGTTCAGTGAGTCCACATGGCAAATCTCGTTTTAGTCTTTTGTGATCGCTATAATGCACAGCCTTGATCTGGCTTTTGAGCAAGCGCCTAATTCGAGGGTGTTGCTTGACATGCTGACCGTCACACCGTAGCGAACGCCCATCTCTTTGCTGATGCTTTTGCATGAGCCGACCGGGACGCCTATCTGTATGTGATCCCGGAGGTGACCTCCCGCCAGCGCGATGCGCCCGCGGGAGCGCTTTCCGTTTGGCTCACCGCTTTTCTTTTGCCTCAGCAACCAGACTGGACCGATACGATGTTCGATACGCTTTCTGACCGCCTTTCAGGCATTTTCGATGGGCTCACCAAACGCGGTGCGCTTAGCGAGAAAGACGTCAATGAGGCCTTGCGCGAGGTTCGTCGCGCGCTGCTGGAAGCGGATGTGGCGCTGGAAGTGGTGCGTGCCTTTGTCGAGCAGGTACGCGCGCGGGCTGTTGGCGTTGAGGTTCTGAAGAGCGTTTCGCCCGGCCAGCAGGTTATCAAGATAGTGCATGACGAGCTGGTGGCGGTTCTTGGGTCTGACGCACAAACCATCGATTTGGCTTCGGTGCCGCCGGTGCCGATCCTGATGGTTGGCTTGCAAGGCTCAGGTAAGACCACGACCACGGCAAAGATCGCCAAGCGCCTCACCGAGCGGGAGAAGAAAAAGGTCTTGATGGCCTCCCTTGATACCCGACGTCCGGCTGCCATGGAGCAGCTGCGCGTTTTGGGTGAGCAGCTTGAGGTGCCGACCCTTCCCATTGTCGAAGGTCAAAGCGCGGTGCAGATCGCTCGCCGCGCGATGGATGCTGCGCGACTTGGTGGGCATGATGTTGTGCTGCTCGATACCGCCGGACGTACCACGGTCGATGAAGCGTTGATGAGCGAAACGGCGGAGATTGAAGCCGTTGCCAAACCGCACGAAGTGCTTCTGGTCGTCGATGCGCTGACCGGTCAAGATGCGGTGAACACCGCGCGCGCTTTTGATGAGCGTCTAGATGTTACCGGCATTGTGCTGACCCGTGTGGACGGTGATGGGCGCGGTGGTGCGGCGCTTGCTATGCGCGCTGTTACTGGCAAGCCGATCAAGCTGATCGGTACGGGCGAAAAAACCGACGCGTTGGAAGAGTTCCATCCGCAACGCATCGCTGGCCGCATTCTTGGCCAAGGCGATATCGTCTCGCTGGTTGAAAAAGCCGCTCAGGACATTGATCAAGAAAAAGCGGCCAAGATGGCCAAGCGCATGCAAAAGGGCGCGTTTGATCTCAATGACCTGAAAGAGCAGATGCAGCAGATGCAGAAGCTCGGCGGTATGGGCGGCCTGATGGGCATGATGCCCGGCATTGGCAAGATGAAGAAGCAGATCGATCAAGCCGGCATCGACGACAAAGCCATCACCCGCCAAATCGCGATCATTCAGTCGATGACGCCGAAAGAGCGAGCGAAGCCTGATCTTTTAAAAGCTAGCCGGAAAAAGCGCATTGCAGCGGGTTCTGGCATGCAGGTGGCTGACGTCAACAAGCTTCTGAAGATGCACCGCCAGATGGCCGACATGATGAAGGCCATGGGTAAGAAGAAGGGTGGCATGCTTGGCAATCTGTTCGGTGGCGGCATGCCCAGCCCTGAAGAGATCGCAGCCGCCCAGGCATCTCAAGGTGGCGCAGCCGAGACACCGAACCTTGATCCCGACGCGCTGGCGAAAATGGCGCAGCAAGCTGGTGGAGGGCTTCCCGGCCTTGGTGCGCCAGGTGGTATGCCGGGGCTTCCTGGTCTCGGTGGGGGTATGCCCGGCATGCCTGGACTGCCCGGTCTTGGCGGTCAGGTGCGCGGCGGAAAAAAGAAGAAGCGCAAATGACCGACGATTTGCCCCTTGTTGCTCCAACGCTGGAAACCGAGCGCCTTATCTTGCGCGGTTGGGAGCTTGAGGATTTTGACGCCTATGCCGCATTTGTTGCCGATGACGAAGCCAATCGTTTTCGCGGCGGTGCGGTGGATCGCATCACGGCGTGGAAAGACTTTGAAGGTCTTGCCGGTCAATGGGCGTTGCGCGGCTATGGCACGTTTGCAGTTGAAGACAAAGAAACCGGCGAGCTTGTGGGCTGGGCGGGGCTTTGGCACCCGGCGCGGCTTGATGAGCCTGAGCTATGCTGGAGCGTTTTTCCTGCCTTTGCAGGCCAAGGCTATGCCCATGAGGCGGCCGGCGCTGCGCTGGTTTGGTGGACGCAGATTGAAGACAATCCGGCTCCTTTCTCCATGACCCACCCGGACAATGTTGCCTCGCAGCGGGTGGCAGAAAAGCTTGGTGCATTGCGCGGCGAAGACTTCGTGTTTGATGGCCGCCCATCCTTCTTTTTCCGGCACCAAATTGCTGGGCGTGAGGAGATGGTGCATTGACCACCGACTACGCGCTCACCATTCCAACGCTTGAAACCGAGCGGCTTCTGCTTCGTGGCTGGAAAGATTCCGATGCGGAGGGCTATGGCGAGCTTTATGGCGATGAGGACAATGCCAAGTTTATCGGTGGCGTGATGGCGCCGTGGGATGCTTGGCGCATGGTCGCTCAGCGCATCGGCCAGTGGCATCTGCGCGGGTTTGCGATGTTTGCCATTGAAGAGAAAGCCTCTGGGCAGTTCATCGGCCATGCTGGCCCGAACTTTCCAAAAGGCTGGCCTGAGCCAGAGATTGGCTGGGGTTTGGTCAAACGGTTCCATGGCAAAGGCTACGCTCTTGAGGCGGCACGCGCCTCGCTGCGCTTTGCCTATGAAGCACTTGGCTGGGACACCGCGATGAGCCTAGTCGACCCGGACAACATACCCTCTCGCAAGCTCGCTGAGCGCCTTGGCGCCACCTATGAGAGCACGCAGACGGTCACCAGTTTTACCGCCGATGTTTATCGGCATCTCTCACCAACAGAATTCTTGAAATAGCTGACAGAAGGAACTGACAATCTATGGCTATCAAATTGCGTCTGGCCCGTGGCGGGTCAAAAAAGCGTCCCTACTACTCCATCGTTGCTGCGGATGTTCGCGCCCCGCGTGACGGCCGCTATGTGGAAAAAGTGGGCAGCTACAATCCTTTGCTTCCTAAAGACTCCGAAGACCGTGTGAAGCTGAACGTGGAACGCATTCAGCACTGGCTGTCCGTTGGTGCACAGCCGACGGATCGCGTGCTGCGTTTCCTTGATGAAGCCGGCCTGGCCAAGCGTGAGCCACGCAACAACCCGAACAAAGCTGTCCCTGGCGAAAAAGCCAAAGAGCGCGAGCAGGAAAAAGCTGACAAGGCTGCTGCATTGGCCGAAGCCGAAGCTGAAGCGGCTGCCGCACCAGCCGAAGAAGCCCCTGCTGAAGAGGCTCCGGCTGAAGAGGCGCCTGCCGAAGAGGCTGCTGCCGAAGAAGAGAAAGCCGAATAGGGTCTCGCCCCCTGGGGTTAAGACTTCTCGGCTTTTATGGCCATGGCTGGATCTGATCCTTTCATCATCCTAGCTCGCATCGGAGCGCCCAACGGGGTGCGCGGTGCAGCGCGGGTGAAGCTGTTTGGTGACGATCCGGCTGGTCTTTCCGAGTACGGCCCGCTGCGGCGGGCTGATGGCAAGGGTCATCTGGCTATCAACAGCATGCGTGCTGGGAAAACGCCCGACATGGTGGTGGCAACGTTTGAGGGCATCACCAGTCGAGAGCAGGTGGCTGAGCTCAATGGTGTTGAGCTTGGTCTGCCGCGTTCGGTTCTTCCCGACGTGGACGATGAGGATGACTTTTACCACGCCGATCTGATCGGCTTGGAAGTCCGTCTTACCGATGGAGCTCGGTTTGGAGAGATCATGCAGGTGGCCAATTACGGTGCTGATGATCTGCTGGACGTGAAGCCAGATCGTGGCGGCCCATCGGTGTTGGTGCCCTTCACCAAGGCGATTGTGCCGATCGTGACGGTGGGTGACGGGTATGTTGTGCTCGATCCGCCTGATGGATTGCTTGATCCTCCTAAGAAGAAGCCTGCCGAGGCCGACGGATGACGTTCAAAGCCGACGTCTTCACGCTCTATCCGGATATGTTTCCAGGCACGCTGGGTGCCGCATTGGCCGGCAAAGCGCTGGCTGATGGCCTTTGGTCGCTTGACGCTTACAACATTCGAGACAGTGCGACCGACAAGCATCGCTCGGTGGATGATACCCCCGCTGGCGGTGGCGCTGGCATGGTTCTGCGTGCTGATATTTTGGCCAAGGCGCTTGATACGCACGTGCCCGCTAATGACCCTCGGCCAAAGCTTTTGATGTCGCCACGTGGCGTTCCTTTGAGCCAACAGATGGTGCGCGATCTAGCCGATGGTCCAGGCGCGGTGATCGTCTGCGGTCGCTTTGAGGGTGTTGATGAACGCGTGATTGAGGCTCGCGGCCTCACAGAAGTTTCGATCGGTGACTATGTGCTTTCGGGTGGAGAGGTGGCGGCGCAGGTGGTGCTTGATGCCGTGGTGCGTCTACTGCCTGGCGTCATGGGCAATGATGTGTCCGGCGCGCATGAAAGCTTTGAGGATGGTTTGTTGGAGCACCCGCATTACACCCGTCCGGTGGAGTGGGAGGGGCGCACCATCCCCGACGTGTTACGATCCGGTGATCACAAGAAGATTGATGCTTGGCGGCGCGAGCGGTCGGAAGCATTGACCCGCGCAAGGCGACCTGATCTCCTCAAGACATGAGCGAAGATAACACTGACGCATCGCATCAAGGGACGTGGCATGGACGATGTCTGTGCCGGGGCGTTGCCTTCACAATTGAAGGGTCAATGAGCGAGTTGTCCGCTTGTCATTGCAGTCAGTGTCGTCGGCAAAGCGGCCATTATCAGGTGGCTGGCGTTGTCGCCAAAGATGCAATCACCTTTCAAAGCGATGTGACGCTCACCTGGTATCGCTCATCTGACCATGCGCAGCGCGGCTTTTGCTCGAAGTGTGGCTCGGCTTTGTTTTGGGATGACGGCGGCGATAATATGAGCATCAATATTGGGTGTCTCGACCGGCCAACCGGCCTGCACTTGGCGAGCCACATCTTCGTGGCCGACAAAGGCGATTACTACCAGATCAGCGATGGGCTTCCGCAGGCTGATCAATACGAGTGATACCTCTCGACAAGGCTTACCGCCTCGTGTATGCGATCCGCTCACCCGGTAGGCGACTGCCGGGCTTTTGGATTTTAAAACAGCCTGTGCACTTGGCGCGCTTTGCGCACCAGGTAGATCGAACCGATCATCACCGACGGGCTTTGTTCGAACACGCACGCATCCTGCGGCCTTCTTTTTAGCGCCTTTTGCGCAAGGCCCTCGTGATGCCTCTGGACCGAAACATGGAGATCAGCCGATGAACCTCATCGCTGAACTGGAAAAAGAACACGCTGCTGAGCTTGAAGCCAAGCGTCCCATCCCAACCTTTTCACCGGGCGACACCTTGAAAGTGAACGTTCGCGTGACTGAGGGCACCCGCACCCGTGTGCAGGCCTACGAAGGTGTGTGCATTGCACGCTCTGGCGGTGGGCTGAACGAAAGCTTCACGGTGCGCAAAATCTCTTACGGTGAAGGTGTGGAACGTGTGTTCCCGCTTTACTCGCCACTGCTCGACAGCATCGAAGTGGTGCGTCGTGGTAAGGTGCGTCGCGCCAAGCTGTACTATCTGCGTGATCGTCGCGGTAAGTCGGCGCGTATCGCCGAAGCCACCAACGTTCGCGCCCGTGCGCTGAACGATGAAGTGCGCGCTGGCATCGCTGCTGATAAAGCCGCTGCCCAGGCAGCTAAGGATGAAGCCAAGGCCGCTGCGGAAGCAGAAGCCAAGGCGGCAGAAGCAGCGGCAGCCGAGGCTGCGGCCGCAGAAGCTGTAGCGCCTGCTGAGGACAAAACCGAGTAGGTCTTTCTCTCAACCCTCGGGTTTAAAAAGGCGGTCGTTTGGCCGCCTTTTTTGTTGCGCCATCAGAGTGTGTTGCGGTTCAGCGCCAAATACTGCAGCAGCATGATGGTTTTTGCGTCGGCGATGGCGCCGGACGCAATCATCGCCAGGGCCTCGTTCAGTGGCACATGCAAGACTTCGATATCTTCGCCTTCGTCTGGATGGCCGCCCCCTTCTGAGATCTGATCCTTGGCAGTGTAAGTGCCAACGAAGCAGGCCAGCTTCTCGGTGACTGATCCAGGACTCATGAAAGCATCGAAGACAAGCGTAAGCTTGGAAACGGAGAATCCCGTTTCTTCTTCCAATTCAGCGCGCATGCGTTCTGCCGGGTTCATGCCTTCCAACAGACCAGCTGGCGTTTCGATCAAGAAGCCTTGATGACCGTTCAGCTTGGCCGGTAGACGGAATTGTTTGACCAAAAGCACAGTGCCTTGCTCGCGATTGTAGAGCAGGCAAGCAGCACCATTGCCGCGATCATAGGCTTCGCGCGTTTGTTGCTGCCAGGCGCCGTCGCGACGTTTCAGTGAAAAGGTGTGTTTGGTGAGCGTGCCCCAATCATCAGCCAAAACGATCTGTTCAATGGGGCGAAAGAAATCTGTTTCGTTCAAAAGATAGGCCTTGCTTGTTCGCACAAAAAACCCGGCTCACGAGTGTGAGCCGGGCCAAAATCGTGTGTTGGGGACGTCTAACAGCGAACGATGCGGTAGGTCCCGTTGCCATTTGAAACGGCGCATTCGTTGGTTGTGGTGTTGCGGGCATAGATCGCGCCTGCGGCAGCACCCGCGGCACCTGCGACAACAACCCAACCTGCGCTGGCGCCAAAGGCTGCTGCGGTGAGGGCGCCAAGGCCACCACCGATAACGCCGCCGGCAAGCGTGTTTTGTTCAACCCGGCTCATGGATTGGCATCCTGCCATAGCCAGAGCACCCGCCAGAACGAAGCTGGCGGCAACACGCTTGAAACCGCGTTGGGTGGCGGGACGAAGAGCTTGGGTGTGCGACATCACGAAAATCTCCTGAATTGCGGTGGACGTGTCGATCCATCAACACGCGGCAGTGACAGGATGCCCCCTCGGGACACATCTGTCGATTGTTCGCGATCAATGCTCTGATCACGAAACGCTACAAAAACGGTTTGGTTCCCAATCGGTCACCAAGGTTGAAGATCGGCAGATGCGGTGGCGACCGCCGACCTCTTGGGTGGATTGGCTGGCAGCTATTTCTTGCCACCTCCTGGTACGTTTGGCGCGGTGCCACTTGCTGCATTAACATCGCGTACCGACAGTGTGGCAGGCGCATTGCCGACGGAGGAAAATGTGCCAAGCCAAACTTCGTAGGCGCCAGTCTGTGCCCCGTCGATCAGAACCAGCGGGTTGAAATCGCCGCCGGAGTCATCATCGCACAGCACCGTACCATTGGGTGCGCGGACGGCCAGCGTGGTGTCCTCGGCAGAGCGCACGGTCATCTCCACGTCGAGGCCAGCATCATCGACATACGCAATGAAATCGGGGTTGGAGGCGATGAAACCATTGCAGGTGCCACCGAAGGTGTTGAACGCTTCGAAAGAACCACCGGCCAAGAGTTCAAACTCTTGGCGTGTCATGCCGCCGGTGATGGCTGCTTCTGTGACGGCGCCATCCGGTAGAATTTTCTCGTCCAAAATCTCACTGATGGCGAGCGTCGCCTCTGGGTTGCCAGCCGACGGGTCATAAGTGCCAATGAAAACCTCATACCGACCGGAGCTGGGATTTGTCATGGAAACAGCAGGGTTCAGCCCATCGGTGTCATCGTTGCAAAGCACTTCGCCGGTTGGCGTGCGGACCAGCAGCGTTGTGTCAGCATCGGAGTTCACGAACACACGCAGGGGCCAATCGCCTGATGTGTAGTTGAGCACGAAATCTGGCTCTGATGCGATGTTGCCCCAGCAGCCGGGGTCAACGGTTCCCGCATCCACCACACCACCGGCAGCAAGGACTGTGGTGAAAGGATCTGGTGTGAAACCTGCTGTCAGTGACATCGATGTAACGGCGCCTGATGGCTGGACTTTGGTGGTGGAAACCTCCTCAACCCGAAGAGTGGCTGGTGGGAAGATGTCGTTCTCAATTGGGTTGAAAGTGCCGATCCAGACAGCGTAGTCGCCGCTTAGGCCTTCTGGGCCGATAAGACCTGGATTGAGGCCCGAAAAGTCATCATTGCACTGAACCTGACCATTTGGCAGTGCAACCGCCATGGTCGTGTCCTCTTCCGACGTTGCCGTGATGCGCAAGGCCTGACCGCCATTGTAGGTCACGACATAGTCAGGGGCTTCCGCGACGAAACCGTTGCAGAATTGGCCAAGGGTGGTGCCATCCATGGCGCCGCCAGCCTGCAGATCGATGCTATGCGACCCGAACCCAGCTCCCAGCTGAGTGGACCCGAAGGTTGGCGCTAGGCGCAGTCGGTCACCCAAACCTCCCGGCGAGACCGAGCCGCTGTCACCGCCAGGCCCAGCGGTTACGGTGAGCGTGGCGTCAGGAAAGAAATCGTTTTGGATTGGATTGAAGGTGCCGACCCAAACCCCGTAATTGCCTGCCGTTGGGGATGCGATAGACAGCGCTGGATTGAGGTCTAGATCGTCATCATTGCAGTAGACTTGGCCGTTAGGGCCCACCACGACGAGTGTGGTGTCCTCAGCTGATTCCACGCCCAGATCGAGCGGTCCGCGGCTGCCACCCTGGTAGTTGATCACGTAGTCTGGCACGTCGGCTACAAAGCCAGCGCATGCGTTGTTTGCTGCAAAGGCATCCACATCGCCACCAGCTTGCAGCGTAAAGGTTTGGCTGCCGAAGCCGGTTGTGACTGCGATTTCGCCGAAGGTTGGCGTTTGGTTGGCGTTGAAGCCACTGCCGCCTGGTTGTGGGGCAATCACCGCGCTATTGGTGGATATGTTAAGGACGGCTTCGGGATAAAAATCGTTCTCTATCGGGCCAAAGGTGCCGACCCAGACAGCATAGCTACCGGCCTGAGGGTTGCTGATTTGTAGACCTGGGTTGAGGTCAACAGCATCATCATTGCAAAGCACTGAACCGTCGGGCGCGACCACAATGAGCGTTGTGTCGACATCGGATGTGACTGCCAGATCGATCGGGCTGTTCATCCCGGGCGCTATGGTCAGCTGATAATCGGGCACATCAGCAACAAAACCAGCGCAGGCCTGATTGGTTTCAAAGGCATCCACAAGTCCGCCCGCCTGAAGGGTGAAGCTTTGACTGCCAAAAGCTGCATCCACTTCCAGCTCACCAAAAGTGGGCGCCTGGTTGGCATTGAAACCGGTGGCTGTACCGCCGGGAGCAGGTGCAACGGGTTGTGTTATCGCCTGCGACTCGGTGAGCACAATGTCGGCATCGGGATAGGTGTTGTTTTGGATCGGTTCATAGGTGCCAATCCACACCGCATAGCGTCCAGGCTCGCCAAATGATGTTTCGATGCCCGGGTTCAATCCATCAAAGTCGTCATTACAAAGGATTTGTCCATCTGGTGCTTCAACAACCATGGTCGTGTCAGCATCTGACCGGCCTTCGATGAGCACCGGTGCATCGCCGCTATAGTCCAAGATCAGGTCAGGTGCGTCAGCGATGAAGCCATTGCAACCTGATGCCAGAGAGCTGGCGTCAATATCTCCGCCTGCTTGAATGGTTTGCGAAACGGAGCCGAAGCCCTGGCCTTCGCTGACGGTCCCGAAGGTTGGATCAAGCTGGCTGTTCTGCGCTGACGCGGTGGCAACAAGGCCCAAGGAAAGGGCGGTGGTGGCGACCCCTGCGAGCAGTTTTAAGGAGGGTTTGGTGAAGCTTGAAGAAGCCATGCGTGCGGGATCCCTTTGTTGGTTCAGGTGCAGCGTTGTTGATGATGTGCTGCTGCTTGTCTGCCCAGTCATTTGTAACGCCAATAAGGTTACGCCTGCCCAGTCAGACTTGTCCACCAAGTGGTGGGTTGGTCTGGTCGGCGGCGCACCGTCTCATAGCAGGCTGTTGCGTCTGCGCCGTGACGGATGTCACATCAAGCGCATTCCGCCTGAATGTTAGGTGAACAGGAATCACGACTGCTATGTCGCTATAGATAGTGGGCTTCAGCGAAATGTGACTTGCATTTTGGTCAATGCGGGTGTGGATACCCACCGCAGTTCGCTCTGGCGGCTGCGTTACTGATCAATACTGTGGTGACTTGTTGTGCTTCACGATCCAGCGGTGTCGTTTTCGATGTTCCAACAGGCGCGTGATGTTGCAGCGCTTAAAACAGCCTTCCTGTCGGTTCTCGATGGTTACGGCTATGGAGCGTTTGATGCTTGGAGCGTGCGGGCCGAGACCCTCCGTAAGCCTCTCGTGCCCGGCAATTTTGCAATTGCAAGCTATGACATTGGCCTTGTGCGCCGCTACGTCAGCGACCGCATTATTGAAGAATGCTCTGCTATACATGAGGCCGGTCTTTCGCACGAACCCTTTGACTACCTCCAGCATCTGGCAGACCGATCCGATGAAAAGGCTGCGTTATGGCAATTGCGATTGCTAAAAGTCTTTGGGGTTCGCCACGCCTGGATCGTCCCTCTTTCGACCGTCAACCGGAACAATGGTGTCACCTGTTATATGGGCCGGATTGGACCTGATAGCCACGAACGCTTTTTGGCCACGCGTGATGCGATCCATGTGGCGTCCACTTACTTTTTCTCAGCGCTTGAAAAGCTTGAACCCGATCTGCCGGACGATTTGCGTGGCCGATCTCGTGAGGTGTTAACAGCGCGCGAAGCCAGTGTTGTGGCTGCTGCGGGCGCTGGACAAACGACGGCCGCCATTGCGGCCACTCTTGGTATCTCCGAAAACACCGTGCGCTTTCATTTCAAGAATGTGTTTCGCAAACTCAATGTGAAGACGCGCGCGCAGGCCGTTCAAAAGGCTGCTTTGTTGCCACACAGCACCATTTGAATGTGATGCTTTGACCCTACCCCACAGGGTAGGTCCACCCACCTGACCCCTCTGCTTATGTCGCGCCGACTTTTAATCGGTGGGGTTTGGATGCCTTTTCTCTCAAAGCGTTGGCTGGCGTGTACCAGTTCCTTATGTCTGGCGGTTTCGGCTTTGGCGGTCGAAGCGATTGTTATGCCGCAATATGCCCACGCACAATCGTTTGGTTGTGCGGCCTTAGATGGCGACAGTTTCACAGTTACTGGCAATGCTCCGGGGGGCACGGGGAACTTCGATTTCGATCCCGGCGAAGTGGTCAACGTCGATATTACTTTTGGTAATGGCGTCAACGCCGTGCAAGTCAGCTTTCTTGGCGAGACCCAAGTCATTCCGACAAACGGTTTTGGGAACACTGTGCGGGTCAGTTTCACGGTGCCGGACACCGGTGGTCCCTCGAACGGCGGCGTCCTCATTGTTGTCAGCAGTGATAATCCTGGAGATCAGGTCGGCGTAGCGCTCAATTGCGACAGCAGCGGCGCGGCTGGTGAGGTTGATGGTGTGGGGTCATCTGCTGTGGTGGACGCGGTGACTCTTGATGCGCTTCCGGGGGGTCAGTCGGGCAGCCTTAGCGACGCTTTTGGCGTCAATCTCAGCCAAGGACTATTTGCCCGCGCGATCCTTTTGCAGCGGCTTGGGCCGCGCGTGGAAGAATTTGAGTTGCAGGCGGAACTCGATGCTCTGGGTGAAGAGATCGGTGAAGCGCAGCGTGAACGCGTTCTTTTTATCAGGGCGGGCCTCTTCCCATCGCCGGAGTTTGGTGTCGGTGATCCGGATAATCCTCTCAGTCAGGACGACGTCACCCAAGGCCTGGAGGAACGCGATGCGCGCATTGAGCAGTTGCTTATACAGTTCAACGAGCTGGAAGACCGGCTGCGCGAGGTTCGGGCTGCCAATAATGCTGCCGCTCTTAACAGCAGCAATTTTGCACCGGTTTCCTCAGGCGCTACCGAGCCGACAAGTGCCGTAGGGGTGCTGCGTAACGGGTTCACCCAGCGCGTGGACCTTGCCGATGTTCGCAGGGCTGTTGTCGCGCGACGGGTTGCTCACGGGTTTTCCGACGTGGATGCGCCCCCGACTGCCCAAGACCTTCCGGGATTTTTGAGCGATGAGCGCTTTAATGCTTGGCTCCAAGCGTCGGTGACGTTCCATTCAGTGGATGGCAATGGTCGCGACGAGGACGGCTCCACGGTGGCGCTTGCCGGCGGTGTTTCCTATCTGTTTGGCAATGCGATTGAGGCCGGACTGGTTGGGCGGTATGCGCGCTCCCAGCGCGATGGGACGGTAGCAGACACCGACGTAGATCTGTGGTCATTGGGCGCCTTTGCGCAAACGATTTTGGACAATGGTGTGTCTCTGCAAGCGGTGGTGGCGGCCTCTTTCGGCGATGGATCGGTGGTGCTTGATCCTGCCGTAACACGGGCAATCGGAGCATTTGACGTCCAGGCCTATCAGGCTCAGATTCGGGCCGCTAGGAGATTTGAGCAGGAAACATGGTGGATCGAGCCGGACGCCAGTTTGACCGTGACACACATGAACCGTCACGGCTTTGCAGCGTCTGATGGCACCGCCATCCCCGAGACCCGCTCAACGCGTTTGACCGCTGCCCTGGGACCAACGGTTGGTACTGACGTTGCGCTCGATGGCGGGGTAACCCTGTCGCCTTATCTTGGTGTCACTCTCTTTGGAACTTTGGTGGATCAACCTGATCGCAACACGCCGTTGGCGTCATCCGACACCAGTCTGGGCGGAGGTGTTCGTGCAGGTCTTCAGGTGGTAAGACAGGCTGGTGTAACGATCGGTATTGATGGATCAGTGAACGCTTTTGAGAATGAAGCCTTTGATGCCACCATTTCAGCGCGGGTTGCGATTCCATTTGGAGGCTAAACCAATCTTTCAAGTGCGCCTGATGACTTGACCGTTGTAGCGGTTTTGCGGCACATCGCTCTTTCTTTCTCTTAAAGCTGATCAAGGAGCGCATGATGGCAGCCGCGCCGCGCACGATGTACGACAAAATCTGGGATGATCATCTGGTTCATATGCAAGATGATGGCACCGGGCTGCTCTACATTGATCGCCATCTTGTCCACGAAGTGACCAGCCCGCAGGCGTTTGAAGGCCTGCGTATGACAGGTCGCAAGGTGCGTGCGCCTCAGCGCACTCTGGCGGTGGTGGATCACAACGTGCCGACGACCGACCGCTCCAAGGGGATCGATGATCCCGAAAGCGCCTTGCAGGTGGACACGCTTGCCAAGAATGCTGCTGAGTTTGGTGTCGAATATTACAGCGAAGTCGATATCCGCCAGGGCATTGTGCACATTGTGGGCCCAGAGCAGGGTTTCACACTGCCTGGCATGACAATTGTCTGTGGCGACAGCCATACCTCCACGCACGGTGCTTTTGGCGCGCTGGCGCACGGTATCGGCACCTCAGAGGTGGAGCATGTGCTGGCCACGCAAACGCTGATCCAGAAAAAAGCGAAAAACATGCGCGTCACCGTCAATGGCGCGTTGCCTGAGGGCGTGACCGCTAAAGACATCATTCTAGCCATTATCGGCGAGATCGGGACCGCTGGTGGCACCGGCTCGGTGATCGAGTATGCTGGCGAGGCGATCCGTGCGCTTTCCATGGAAGGGCGGATGACCGTTTGCAACATGTCGATTGAAGGCGGTGCGCGCGCCGGTCTAATCGCGCCGGATGAAAAAACCTACGCGTATATCAATGGTCGCCCCCGTGCTCCGAAGGATAAAGCGTGGGATATGGCGAAGGCCTATTGGGAAACGTTGCCAAGCGATGAGGGCGCGCATTTTGACCGCGAAGTTGTGCTGGACGCTGCCAATCTGCCGCCGATCGTGACATGGGGCACCAGCCCTGAAGACGTCATTTCGGTGACTGGCGCCGTGCCAGACCCTGCTCAGATTGAAGACCCAAACACCCGCGCCTCCAAAGAGCGAGCGCTCGCCTATATGGGCTTGGAAGCGGGAACCAAGATGACGGATATCAAGCTCGATCGCGTGTTTATCGGGTCATGCACCAACGGTCGCATCGAAGATCTGCGCGAAGTGGCCAAAGTGGTGAAGGATAAGAAAGTCTCTGACACGCTGTCGGCGATGATTGTGCCGGGGTCTGGCCTTGTGAAGCAGCAGGCCGAGCAGGAAGGTCTGGACAAGATCTTTGTTGACGCTGGCTTTGATTGGCGCGAGCCTGGCTGCTCCATGTGCCTTGCGATGAACGCTGATAAGCTGTCACCGGAAGAGCGTTGCGCTTCAACGTCGAACCGCAACTTTGAGGGCCGTCAGGGCTTTAAGGGTCGCACGCACCTCGTTTCGCCTGCTATGGCGGCGGCTGCAGCGATCCATGGGCACTTTGTGGATATCCGCGAGGTTTAAAAGGCCTCGAGCCCAGACGATTTGGCCGAGGCCCACACTCAGAATCATTGGAAAACGCTGAGGCATTTGCCTCGGCGTTTTTTGTTTGAGAGCGCTGTTGTGCTTTCTAGAGCTTTGATTTTCTGTGCCGCTCCACATGGTTGAGCAGTATGGAGACGCCTATGACCAAGCCCAAGAAATCGTACGACATGCCGATTGATCTGCCAGATGACATCAGCCGACCGCAGATGATGGCGCTGGTCGAAAGAGCCGCGCAGGGTGTCGGCCTCTACATCTCTCACATCGGTAGCTATTCCCGAAAGAAGTATCCCAACTCGGTTCACTGGCATTTCAAGCGAGACCGAAAAGAGGTGGGGCTGATCGATGCCACATTCTGGGATGTAAAGTCTTTGTTTTGGCTCATGATCCGTACCAGTGAGCCAGACTGGGTGCATGCTATGGCGCCGCGTTTGCAGGATGCTTTGCAGCAGGAAATACAAAAATTGCGGATGGTTTAGCGCACAAAAAACGCCGGGGTTTGCCCCGGCGTTTTGCCTTCTCAATAGGACGTCCGTTGCTTACAGCGCGTCGCGCACGCGGTCGGCAACGTCTTCGCTCACCCAAGCGGTCCAAAGGTCTTCGCGGGTGCGCAGAAACTCTTCAGCAGCCTCGTCAGCTTCCACATCGTTTTCTTGCATGTAGAGAAGGGCAGCGGATACGTCAGCACCGGTCATGCCGTACTCACCCAGGAAGGCGACCACTTCGGGTGCTTCAGCACCAAACTCGCTGTTCACACCGATCTCCACCGGGATCACCGGGTAAGCGGTTGCTTGTTCTGCGCTTTCTGGCGGCTCTGCCGACATCATCGCGTTCCAGATGTCCTCATCATAGGCTGGCTCTTCCAGCTGAATGACATCGTCACCCACTTTACCAAGCACCCAGGTTGGGCCCCAATAGTAGAACACGATGGGTTGTTCGCGCAGGATTGAGGATTCAATGGCCGCGGCCAAAGCGCCCCCGGTACCCGGACGGAAGTTGGTGAAGGTTTCATCCAAACCATAGGCTGAGAGTTTGCGCGTGTTGGCGTCTTCGCAGCCCCAACCGGCGATGCAATTGTAGAAGCGACCCATGTCAGGGTCCTCTGGGTCCTGGAAGACTTCGGCGTAGTCGCCGAGTTGGCTGACGGATGTCAGGCCAGCGGCAGGGGCATCGTCGCCCTCAACCAGGTAGCGGGGCACGAACCAGCCTTGAACCGCGTCGGGGTAGGACAAGCCGACAGACTCGACTGTGCCTTTGGCGGTTTCTTCATCCCACCAGTCTTGAACGTTTGGCACCCAGATCTCCATGGCGATGTCCACATCGCCACGGGCCATGCCATTGTAGATCGGCAGGGTGGACCCTGGGATCACATCGGTTGAACAATCATAGCCGTTCTCCAAAATGAACTGGGCCACACGGTTGTGAAACTGGGCGGAGGCCCAATCCAAATCGCCAAAAACGATATCTCGATCAATGTCGCAGGCTTGTACTGACGTTGAGGTCAGCGCAAGCGCGCCTGTTGATGCAACAATAGAAAGGCTCGCGCTCAAGAATAGATTCTTGATAGACAAAATATTCTCCCTGATTTTGTGAACCTTCGGTTGTCGTACTCAAATTATGTAAGAATAAATATCAAACATAACTATTTCTGCGAGACTTCAGCGATGCTCGCGAGATAACGAAATTCATTCCGAAGGCGTGGGCAGAAACTATCGCCGAGCTATGATATGTCAACAGCGTGTCAGGTATTTACTTTGAAGTGCGGCCTTACGCCCCGATTCCGCAGCGGCAAGTGATTAACAAATTGCCAACGCCCAGTGTGATATGCTGCTCGCATGAGTGCATCGGCCCAACTTCCCTTTGTTCCATCGCTCGTGACGCGGTTTTCAGACTGGCAAACGCATCTGCGTGCAGAGCGCCGCTTGGCGGAGGCGACCTTGCACGCCTACGCAACCGATGTGAGTGGGTTTCTGGCCTTTCTTGAAGGCGTGTCAGATGATGTCATGGTAGCTCTAGCCGATCTGCGACCAGCGACGATCCGGCGGTTCTTGGCGCAGCGTGTGCAAGAAGGGGCAAGTGCGCGAACGCGCGCCCGCAACTTGGCCGCGATCCGGTCTTACCTTACTTTCTTGGAACGCGAAGGATTGGCCGAAGCTGCTCCGGCACGAGCGGTGAAAACGCCCAAACTGCCTGACCGACTGCCGCGTCCTGTTGATGCGACGGCTGCGCTGCGCATGGCGCGGGGTGAGGCAGATGATTTGGAAGCTGAGCCATGGATTGTGGCGCGCAATGCTGCTGTGTTTTCTCTGATGTATGGCGCTGGGCTTCGTGTGTCCGAGGCTCTGTCGGTTACCAAGGGCGAAGCGCCTTCAGCTCAGAATGATAGCCGATCACTGCGCATCACCGGTAAGGGGGGCAAAACGCGCCTTGTGCCTGTTTTGCCGGTAATTGGGCAGGCGTGCGATGCCTATGCGCGTTTGATGCCTTTCACGCTGGAGATTGATGATTTTTTCTTCCGCGGAGCCCGTGGTGGCGTGCTTGATCAGCGTATTGTGCGCCGCGTAACGGAGACAGCGCGTGGTAGGCTTGGCTTGCCATCAACAGCAACGCCCCATGCCCTGCGTCACGCCTTTGCCACCCATCTTCTGGCCGCAGGTGGCGATCTGCGCACCATCCAGGACTTGCTCGGCCATGCGAGCCTTTCCACCACCCAAGTCTACACGCGTGTTGACGGCGCAGCGCTTTTGGCCAGCTACCGACAGGCTCATCCACGCGCACGGGTGGAGGAATGATGCGTTGGCTTGGTTTTGCCGTGATGGTTTTGGTCGGTGTTTCGTACTTCGGCACCACGACCATGACGCACGCGCAAGCGATCACGGTGCCTGAACCCGATTGGTGTTTGTATCAAGGCCAGACGATATGGGACGCAAGGCGGCCAGCACAAAATGAGCTGGCGCGCATCACTGTTGATTTGCGGTGCATTGAAGATGTTGTCAGCGGTGTGCGCGTGAAAGCCGAAACACGCTGCGGCCGCACGCTCTGCACGTGGAGTTTTGCCGAAGAGGCGGAGGTGGAAGGGGCCTCACTGCGCGCTGTGTTTTTCACCTTCACCGCAACACGGGCCATGCGTCTTGTGTTGACCGGCAACCAGGTGAACGCGGAGGTGGTCAATGACTACAACCAACCTGGGCGCGCTAGCGATCGAATGGTGGGTCAGTTCACGTTGGTGGAGTGATGATTGGGGTAAGCACCCCAAGCCACCAGGCTATCCCGGCTTTCGAGGGCATGCATGCGCTAGGTCTTGGATTATCTGACGGGTCTGCGCCCTTTTTAGATAGTCGAAGATGGCACCCAGTTCAAAGCCCTGGCCGCGGTTTGATTGTCAGCGGGGCGATCTTGAGGCTTGTCACCCGATTGCCCTGACGGCGCAGCACGTTGAAGCGGAAGCCGTGGAAGGTGAAGGCCTGGCCGCGCTCGGGGATGAGGCGGGCTTCGTGGATCACCAACCCGGCAATGGTCGTGGCTTCATCATCGGGCAAGTTCCAGTCCATGACCCGGTTAAGATCGCGGATCGGCACGCCACCGTCCACCACCACTGAACCATCAGGCATCGTGCGCACGCCCTCGGCGGACACATCGTGTTCATCGGCGATATCGCCGACGATCTCTTCCAAAATATCTTCCAGTGTGATGAGGCCCTGCACCTCGCCATACTCATCGACCACCAGGGCAATGTGAGCTTTGCGCTTCAAAAACGCATTGAGCTGCGCCTGAAGTGTGTTGGTGTCGGGTACGAACCATGGCGTTTGCGCAATCTCGGTGACGTCCACGCCTGAGGGATCGCCTTTGGCCCGCAAGGCGCGCAGGACATCTTTGGCATGGATAACACCGATGATGTTGTCAGAGCGCTCCTTCCAGAGCGGGATGCGTGTGTAGGGGCTCTTCAAGATCTCATCGACGATTTCCTCGTTGGGCAGATCGATGTCGATGGATTGCATTTTGGTGCGGTGGATCATCACGTCGGAAACTTCCAAATCGTGCAGATCAAGCACACCGCCAAGCCGGTAGCGGTCGTCCTTGAACACTGCGCCTTCTTGATGGAAAAATTCCAACTGGCCTCGGATTTCCTCGTGCGCGGAAAGCACATCGATGTTTTCCACATCGACTCCGAAGATTTTCAGAAGGCTGCGGATGAACCATTGGACGGCCGCTGTGATGGGCGCGAACAGGAAGACCACAATGCGCACGATTGGCGCGACAAAGATCGCAAATCGGTCCGTGTTGGAGATGGCGAGCGTCTTGGGCAGCACTTCGGCAAACACCAGAACCAGCGCTGTCATCACCAAGGTGGCATAGGCAACACCGCTGTCGCCAAACAAGCCCGTGAAGAGCACCGTGGTCAGCGCTGAGGCGAAAATATTGACAAGATTGTTGCCCAACAGCAGCGCGCCGATCAGCCGCTCGCGCGCTTCGGTGAGCTTGCCGACGATACCAGCGCGTTTGTCGCCTGTTTTCTCTCGCTGCAACATACGTGCGCGGGAAACAGCTGTTAGCGCTGTCTCCGAGCCGGAAAAGAAAGCGGAAAGAACCAAAAGGCCGAGGACCGCGAGGCCGGTGAGCCAGATTTCGGTGGTGATCATGAGCGTTGAGGTCGCTTAGGTGAGATCAAGAGTGGAAAGAAAGCTGCGAAGCGAGCCTTCTGAGACGTCGCTGGCAATGAAGCTCTGGCCGATACCGCGTGTGAGGATAAAGGTAAGAGCGCCGCGCTCGACCTTCTTGTCCTGCTTCATGGCGTCAACCAACTCATCGATTGTCGGGTTGAACCCTTCAATGGCTGCGATATCGGTCGGCAGGCCAAGCCCTTCAAGGTGGGCGACAACACGTTGCACATCTTGGCCAGAACAGAGGCCCAGGTGATTGGAAAAGCGGTGGGCGAGCACCATGCCGATCGCAACGCCTTCGCCATGAACCAGCTTGGCCGGGTCGTAGTTGCAAAGCACTTCCAGCGCGTGGCCAAAGGTGTGGCCAAGGTTCAGCAGTGCGCGGCGACCGCCTTCGCGCTCATCGTCTGCCACAACGCGCGCTTTGGCCGCGCAAGAGCGAGCAATCGCTTCGGTGCGCGGTTCTACCTCGCCAGCAAGCACTGCAGGTGCATTGACTTCTAGCCACTCAAAAAAGGCCGCATCATCGATGAGGCCGTACTTGACCATTTCGGCATAGCCAGCCTTCATCTCGCGGTCGGGCAGCGTCTCTAGCGTTGCTGTATCAGCCAGCACCAGGATGGGTTGATGAAAGGATCCGACAAGGTTTTTGCCATGTTCGGTGTTGATGCCGGTCTTGCCGCCAACCGAGGAGTCCACTTGCGCCAGCAAGGTTGTGGGCATCTGCACAAACCGCATGCCACGGCGTGCAATGGCAGCGGCGAAGCCTGCCAAATCTCCGATCACGCCGCCACCTAGTGCAATCACGAGGTCCCCACGCTCCAGCCTTCCGCCAATGATCGCATCGGTCACGGTCTGGATGCCGTGCCAGCTTTTGGAGCCTTCGCCGGGTGTCACGATCACCGCAAAACTGTCGA
The DNA here is from genome assembly GCF_042140245.1 of Ahrensia marina. Taxonomy (GTDB): domain Bacteria; phylum Pseudomonadota; class Alphaproteobacteria; order Rhizobiales; family MH13; genus MH13. Next base: position 1,172,361 of record NZ_CP159483.1, read on the forward strand.
TCTTTGCGGCTTCTAGGCTGGCTTCCAGCGTATCCAGGTGCATCCGCGCAACGCGGCCATCGGTGACGACGACCGTTCGGGCACCAGGGGCCAAGGCAGCGATGCGTTCACCGGCGCTTTCCAAAACGTTCTGCCCGATGAGGATGTCATAGCTGCGTTCACCGAGATCGACGTGGACGCTTTGTGGAGATGGGCTCACTTGGGGTCCGTTTCATTCTGAAGGTGCGCGCCGAGCGCATGCAGGCAAGCTTGAACCACATCGGCATGGGCGCCATCGCGCGAGGGAACGGTAAGGTCCGCCAGGGCATAGTTGGGCGCGCGTGCGTCCAGCAAACGCAACATCGTGCCTTCGGGATCGGGGTTTTGCAGCAATGGGCGGTGCGAACGACGGCGTACCCGCGCCATAAGCGTTTCAAAGTCGGCTTTCAGCCAGATTGACAACCCATGCTCAGCAATGTCTTGGCGGGTTTGTGGGTTCTCGAAAGCGCCGCCGCCGACGGCTATCACCTTTGAGCCGTCTGACAGAAGTCTGGCGATGACCTTGCGTTCGCCATCGCGGAAATGCGCTTCGCCATAGGTCTCAAAGATTTCTGGGATTGTCAGGTTGGCCGCTTTTTCGATCTCATCATCGGAGTCGACGAACTCAATGTGCAGCGCTTGCGCCAGCCGACGACCGATGGAGGATTTCCCCGCTCCCATCATGCCAACAATCACGATGGCGCGCGTGCCTAAGCCTTCGCGAATGCGGGCAATATCGGCGGCATTGGCGCGTGGTTGGTAGGCCTCGTCGAGCGTCGTCGCGGCATTTGATGAAGAGTGTGACGTCATGGTAGATTTGCTTAAGCGTTTTCAGTCATACTGGAAAGATAAAGGCGCACAAAAGGTTTCCTGCGCTTAACGACCTCTGGCAGTCCTGGGACCGCACTGACATCGGCCTCGCCCATCACGTTTAAGGTTCAATGCCCACAACATTTCGCTTTTTGATACGGCTAGCCCTACTTGGCGCGCTTGCGGCTGGCGCAATTTATGCGTTGGCCACCTATATCGAACCGACGCCAGAACCTGTGTCGGTGCGTATCGCACCTGAACGCTTTGACCAGTGAGCGTGCAATGAGCAGCGCAGGTGACATCGGGTTGTTTCTGGACATGTTGGCCGTGGAACGCGGCGCTTCACCCAACACGCTGGATGCGTATCGGCGTGATCTCACTGATTTTGCCGACGATCTTTCTGGTGCTTTGAACACGGCGTCCACTGATGATGTGCGCGCCTATCTGGCACGGTTGGAAGCCAATGGTGCCAAAGCGTCAACGGCGGCACGCAGACTGTCCGCGCTGAAACAATATTTTCAGTTTCTTTACGCTGAAGGCATGCGCGCTGATGATCCGTGCGAACCGCTCCGCGGACCGAAAAAGCCCAAGCCATTGCCCAAGGTGATGGGGGAGGATGCTGTTGACCGGCTGCTGACGCAGGCCAAACAGGCCTGCGAGGTTGCTGGTCTGACGCCGAGCAAGCAGATCAAGGCGTTACGGATGCGCGCTTTGTTGGAGCTTCTTTACGCCACGGGCTTGCGCGTCTCAGAGCTGGTGAGCCTGCCGCGTTCCGTCGCCGGCGGTGGAGAGGCCTTTGTGGTGCGCGGCAAAGGTGGGCGCGAGCGGTTGGTTCCGCTGACACCCATCGCTCAAAGCGCCATGACAGCCTATCTGGAGGCACTGGATGCCGATAAACGCCAGACGCGTTCCACTTTTTTATTTCCCGCTGACAGCGCGGAGGGTCATTTGACCCGTCAGGCCTTCGCGCGTGATCTGAAGTCGCTGGCTGCGGCCGCCGGATTGCCAACAAAGGGACTGTCGCCACACGTGTTGCGCCACGCCTTTGCCAGCCATTTGCTTGCGCATGGCGCGGATTTGCGCACGGTACAGTCGCTGCTTGGTCACAAAGATATTGCGACCACGCAGATCTATACCCATGTGCTCGACGAGCGGTTGCACGGGTTGGTGACCAGTTGTCACCCGCTCAGTGATGCCACATGAAGAGCTGACCTTTTAAGCCTGTTAAGAGCTGAACCATTCCAATCCCTTGACTTCCGGGCGTGAAGCGACTTCAAGTCCGGCGATCTTTCGGCGAGGGCCGTTGGCCCCTTTGCCAGCCAAGTTTGAGGCGTGATGCACACCTATCTGGATTTTGAAAAACCTGTCGCTGACCTTGAGGGCAAGGTGGCGGAGTTGAAAGCTTTGCAAGCTGAGGATGCTGCGGTTGATGTTGCCGACGAGATCGCCCGGCTGGAGGTCAAAGCGCAGAAGGCGCTGACCGACCTCTACTCTAAGCTGACACCTTGGCAGAAGACGCAGATCGCGCGCCATCCTGATCGTCCGCACTACAAAGCCTATGCGCAGGCTCTGTTCACTGATTTTACGCCGTTGGCTGGCGATCGCGCGTTTGCCGATGATCACGCCATTCAAATGGGTATGGCGCGCTTTGATGGTCGCGCGGTGATGGTGATTGGCCATGAAAAAGGCGATGACACCGCCTCAAGGCTGAAGCACAATTTTGGCATGGCCCGACCTGAAGGCTATCGCAAAGCTGTGCGGGCCATGAAGCTTGCCGACCGGTTCAACCTGCCGATCATCACTTTTGTCGACACGGCAGGCGCGTATCCCGGTATTGGAGCCGAAGAACGAGGCCAGGCGGAAGCGATCGCCCGCTCCACCGAGGCCTGTCTCAACGTCAAAGTCCCAACGATTAGCGTGATCATTGGTGAGGGTGGTTCCGGTGGCGCGATTGCGCTGGCCACCGCCAACAAAGTGTTCATGTTGGAACATGCGATTTATTCGGTGATTTCACCGGAAGGAGCCGCCAGCATCCTATGGCGTGACAGCGCGCGCGCTTCTGATGCGGCTTCGGCTCTCAAAGTGACCGCTGAAGACCTCACCGACCTCAAAGTGGTTGATGGGGTGATTGAGGAGCCCCTGGGTGGTGCTCACCGCGATCCAGCACATGCCATTGCGAACGTGCGAAACCATATCGCATCAAGTTTTGATGAGTTTGATGGCGCGCCACACACGGATTGGCGTTCGCTGAGACAGGAAAAGTTTCTGGCCATTGGGCGCACGTTAAGCATTTAACCAAGTGCCCAACTGCAGTCATGGTCAGGCCATATTCAAGCGTAACGTACCGAAACCGCGCGTGATGACGATTGCGTGAGGCCCTTGGCTTGCGTCTTTCATCGCAAGTCGGCCAATGCTAGGTTTGGTAAACCTTTCGTAAGCTCACAAGGGCAAATTGTATGGTGAGAATACCGTCTGTTTGTTTTGCGTCGTGAAGGTATTGCGTACGATGTCTCCAGTCCCCCCAAAATATGCGTTAAGTCGCCGTACATTGGTGAAAGGCTTGCTGCTTGCCAGCGCCGCGCCGATGTTGGCCGCTTGCCAGTCTGAATACATGCCCAAGCATCTCCAGCCGCTTCCTGCCTCGTTGCAGTTGAAGATGGACCGTCTGGCGATGTCTGAGGCTGACCCTGTTTATATGCGCATCTTCAAGGAAGAGGGCGATCTGGAAGTCTGGAAGCGTGGCCCAAGCGGTCGCTTCATGCTGCTGGAAACCTATGAGATATGCACCTGGTCGGGCGAACTTGGCCCGAAATTCCAAGAAGGGGACCGTCAAGCGCCCGAGGGTTTTTACACCATCACACCGGCGCAGATGAACCCGAATTCCTCGTTTTATCTGTCGTTTAATTTGGGCTTTCCCAACGCTTTTGATCGCTCGCACGGCCGCACTGGTTCGCACCTGATGGTGCACGGGGCCTGCTCATCTGCTGGCTGCTACGCCATGACAGATGACCAGATTGCTGAGATTTATGCGCTGGCGCGCGAAGCTTTTGAGGGTGGTCAGCGTGCGTTCCAAGTGCACGCCTTTCCGTTCCGTATGACGCCGGAGAACATGGCCCGGCATGCAGGGCACCGCCACTTTGCCTTCTGGGAAATGCTTCAGGAAGGCTATCAGCATTTCGAAGTGACGAAGATACCGCCGCAAGTGGATGTCTGCGACCGTCGTTACATCTTCAACGCGGTTGCCGCTGAACAGTTCTCTGCCGCCCAGCAATGCCCGGCTTACACAACGCCTGAGCCTATCGCCTCGTCATTTCAGGCTGCACAGGCTGAGCATCGGGCTGCCTTTGAGGTGGCGTTGGCTGAGTACCACCCCAATGGCGTTGTTGCGCCGGCCGTCGGTGAACCAGCGGTCGCTGCCGATCGAGTGATGGTGGCAACCACGCCGCAACCCGTGGCACCGCCAACCGCTGCACCGGCGCCCGTTGTTGCAACGGCCCCGGCGGCTCCCACGCCGCCGCCCTTGGCTGAAACGGCGGTTGCAGCGCCCGCGCCAGCAGCGGCATCATCACCGGTCCCTGCCCCTGGCGTTGAAACAGCAGCGGTGGAGGCTGCCCCTGCATCGGCCCCTGCAGCCGGTAATTCGTTCATGGCGCGTGCTGGCAGCTTGTTTGACGGGATGTTCTCAGGCAACTGATCCCCTAGAGGTTTCTCGTCAAAGGACTTGTTATGCCCTTTGCCACGCTTGATGGCCGACGCGTGCACTACACCGACACTGGTGGTGCCAACGACTTACCTGCGCTGATCTTTGTGCATGCCTACACATGCAATGCATCGCTTTGGGACGGCATGATTGCCCGCTTTGCGCCAAGTTACAGATGTTTGGCGGTGGATTTGCCTGGCCACGGGCAGTCCGAGCCCAACGACAAGGCTGCAGATATGGGCTTTCTGGCGCAGAGCGTCATCGCTGTTCTTGATGATGCCGGTGTCGAACGCGCTCATATGTGCGGTTTGTCGATTGGCGGAATGATCGGTCAGCATCTCGGGCTCTCCCATGCTGATCGAATGCTCTCGTTGGTGCTTGCTTGCACCACGGGACGCTTGCCATCGGAGGCTGCCTCTATGTGGGATACGCGGCTAGAAGCGATCACCAAGCGTGGTCTCTGGGCGCAAATTCACGAAACCATGGAGCGCTGGTATGGCGCTGGGCTGATCGACGGGTTTGGCCCGGCTGATCTTGATCCGGTGGCGCGTATGATCGGTTCGACCACGGTCGCAGGCGCGCTCTCGTGTGGCCTGGCCGTCAAAGCCCATGATGTGCTCGATCGGTTGGGCGACGTATCGACACCAACACTGGTGATTGGTGCTGATCGCGATCTTTCGTTCCCTGCCGAGCACCCTCAGGCCCTGGCAGGCGCTATTCCTGGCGCGCAGATGGTGATGCTGAAGGATGCTGGCCATATGGCACCAGTTCAGGTGCCGGACGCGTTTGAGACGGCGTTGCGGGACTTTTACGCCTCTCTTTGATCACACGAAAATGTGCCGATAGGTCAATTGCTTGGGCTTTGGCTGCGCGCTAGGCATGGGGTGTGAAGACGCGCTCCATCCTCCTTCTTATGATCGCCGAAGTGTGTGGCATGAGCCTTTGGTTTGTGTCGGCGGCCGTGTTGCCGGGCATGGTGGCGGAGTTTCCGATGTCTGCTGGTCAGCAGGCAGCGCTGTCCAGCGGCGTGCAAGGTGGGTTCGTGCTTGGCGCGTTGGCATTGGCCATCTCCGGTCTACCCGACAGACTTGATCCAAGGCTGGTGTTCGCAGGCTGTGCTGTCTTGGCTGGTTTGGCGAACGGCGCGCTATTGTTTGTCCCACCTGACACGTTGGGCGCGGTGCTGTTGCGCGTCGTTACTGGAGCGTTGCTCGCTGGGGTTTATCCGGTGGGTATGAAGATTGCCGTTGGTTGGGGTTCTACCGACCGCGGCTTGCTTGTTGGTGCGCTTGTTGGGGCCGTGGCGCTGGGGTCAGCTTCGCCGCACTTTCTGGCGCTAACTGGTGGAACGGATTGGCGCACGACGGTGATGCTGGCGTCTGGGCTTGCGGTTTTTGGCGGGTTGCTGGCTTTGGGCGCGAAACTCGGGCCGCATCATGTCACGGCAGCCGCGTTCAACCCCAAAGCTATCGGCACCGCCTGGACGAACAAGGGGGTGCGCCTGGCGATCATCGGCTATCTGGGGCACATGTGGGAGCTTTACGCCATGTGGGCGTGGATTGGCCTCATTGCGGCGGCTTCCTTTGCGATCAGCATGCCTGGTGACGATGCTTCGCGACTTGCGACGCTGACCGCTTTTTTGGTGATCGCTTTGGGTGCACTGGTGTGCGTGCCGACCGGTTGGCTTGCTGACCGGCTGGGCAAGGCGCAGGTAGCAGCCGGGGCGATGGTGATCAGCGGCGGGTCGGCAGTGCTTGCGGCTTTTACCTTTGGCGGGCCGATTTGGCTGGTATTACCCGTTTTGCTGCTTTGGGGCGCAAGCGTGATCCCAGACTCTCCGCAACTCTCAGCCCTGGTCGCCGACCATGCACCTGCCGACCAGACAGGCAGCCTTCTCACCTTCCAGACAGCGCTTGGTTTTGCACTGACTATGGTCACCGTGCAGGCAACGCCTGTTCTTGCCAATCAATGGGGCTGGCAGCCGGTCCTTGTGGTGATGGCGCTTGGCCCTGTCGTCGGCGTATGGGCGATGCGGGCGCTGATGCGCGCCCACTGACCTTTACCTAGATTGCGCCGTGGCAGTGCTTGTATTTTTTGCCAGAACCGCAAGGACACGGCTCGTTTCGGCCGACTTTGCCCCAGGTTTCAGGACGCTGCGGGTCGCGCGCTTCTGGTGCAACTGGTGCTGCGCCTGGGGCTAGTTCACCGCGAAGCGCTGCCATGCCTGCAGCCGCTTTTGCCATGGCTGGTGACATAGGTTCAGCGGGTTGTGGCGCCGCGCCAGGCACATCATCAGCGGTTGGAAGTTGTGGTGGTGCTTCGGTGCGCACCTCAACGACCATCAGATGTTTGGTGACAGTCTCACGCAGATTGGCGAGCAGCGCTTCAAACAGCTGGAAAGCTTCGGTGCGATATTCCTGCAGCGGATCGCGTTGGCCATAGCCACGGAATCCAACCACTGAGCGTAGATTGTCGAGTGTCGCCAGATGCTCTCGCCACAGTCCATCGAGGGTTTGCAGCAGCACCGCGCGTTCAACCTGGCGCATCACGTCAGGGCCAAAGCGGGCAACGCGTCCGGCATAAGCTTCATCGGCGGCGCGTTTTAGGCGCTCCATGACATCATCTTCGGCAATGCCTTCTTCGTCAGCCCACGCCACAACAGGCAAGTCAAGGTTGAGCACGGCTTTGACCTGCTCTTGCAAACCTTCAGTATCCCATTGTTCGGGATAGGCTTTTTCAGGAATGTGCGCAGCGACAAGATCTTCAATGACGTCATGGCGCATGTCCTTGACCGGTTCGGCCAGATCATCCTCTTCCATCAGCTCCAAGCGTTGGTCGAAGACCACGCGGCGCTGATCGTTCATAACGTCATCATATTTCAGCAGATTTTTGCGGATGTCGAAGTTGCGCGCTTCAACCTTCTGCTGCGCCTTCTCAAGCGCCTTGTTGATCCAGTTATGGATAATCGCTTCGCCTTCTTTCAGGCCAAGCTTTTGCAGCATGCCATCCATCCGGTCGGAGCCGAAGATGCGCATCAGATCATCTTGCAACGACAGGAAGAACTTGGAATGTCCGGGGTCACCCTGGCGACCGGAGCGGCCACGCAGCTGGTTGTCGATCCGGCGGCTTTCGTGACGTTCCGTGCCGACGACATAAAGCCCACCAGCATCCAAGGCTTGCTGTTTGAGCTTTGCGACTTCCTCGCGGATCGATTGAGCCTTGCCTTCTTTTTCAGCCCCGTCTTCCATCTCACCAAGCTCGGTGACGATGCGCATATCCGCGTTGCCGCCAAGCTGAATGTCGGTCCCGCGACCGGCCATATTGGTGGCGATGGTGACCGCGCCAGGCACGCCGGCCTGAGCAACAATCAAAGCTTCCTGCTCGTGGAAACGGGCGTTCAAAACCTGGTGCGGAATGGCTGGGTTTTTGCCCTTTACGCCCTTGGCGGTTTCTTTGAGATACTCGCCTGCTTGACGCAGGTATTCGGCAAGTTCTGCCTCGCCTTTGTCGGTGTTGTCGGCCTGCTCGATCAGCTTATCGGCAATGGCAAGCACTGCCTTCTTGTCAGAAAGCATCTGCGAAAGCAGTTCAGACTTTTCAATGCTCGTGGTGCCAACGATGATTGGCTGACCGCGACGCGAGCAATCGGCGATCAACGCCACGATGGCACGGTATTTGTCTTCGAACGTTCGGTAGACTTCATCGTCGTCATCGACACGAGCCACTGGCACATTGGTGGGAATTTCAACCACTTCCAGGCCGTAAATGTTGCCGAACTCTTCAGCTTCGGTGGAAGCCGTACCGGTCATGCCGCCGAGCTTGTCGTAGAGGCGGAAATAGTTTTGGAAGGTGACCGACGCGAGCGTCTGGTTTTCCGGGTTAATCGCCACATTTTCTTTGGCTTCCAACGCCTGGTGCAGGCCATCGGAGAAGCGGCGCCCTGGCATCATACGGCCGGTGAACTCATCGATGATCACCACTTCGCCATTGCGCACGATGTAGTCTTTGTCGCGCTGGAACAGCTGATGGGCCCGCAAAGCCTGGTTCATATGGTGGACGACTTGAATGTTTTCGGTGTCGTAAAGGTCCGTGCCATCTTCAATCAAGTTCGCTTCGGCCAGGATCCGTTCGAGCGTTTCTGAGCCTTGCTCAGTGAAGTTCGCGGTGCGCTGCTTTTCGTCGATCTCGTAATCATCTTCCACCAGCTGCGGCACCAGCTTGTCGATGGCTGTGTAAAGATCGGATTTGTCAGCCAGCGGACCGGAAATGATCAAAGGGGTGCGGGCTTCATCAACGAGGATTGAATCCACCTCATCGACGATGGCAAAGCGATGCGCGCGCTGCGCCATTTCCGCGCGGCGATACTTCATGTTGTCGCGCAAATAATCAAAACCCAGCTCATTGTTGGTCGCGTAGGTGACGTCGCAGCGATAGGCCGCGCGGCGTTCTTCATCGGACAGCCCGTGAACAATGGTGCCGGTGGTAAGGCCGAGGAAACCATAGACTTGCCCCATCCAGGCCGCGTCGCGACGGGCGAGATAGTCGTTGACGGTCACCACGTGAACGCCTTTGCCTTCGAGCGCGTTGAGATACACAGCCAGCGTGGCGACAAGGGTTTTACCCTCACCGGTTTTCATTTCGGCGATTTTGCCTTCATGCAGCACCATGCCGCCGATCAGCTGGACATCGTAGTGCCGTTGGCCAAGGGCGCGCTTGCCGCCTTCACGCACAACCGCAAAGGCCTCAGGAAGAAGCTTGTCCAGCGTCTCTCCATTTTCCAGCCTCTGGCGGAATTCAGCGGTTTTGCCGCGCAAAGCATCATCAGAGAGGGCTTCCATCTCCGGCTCAAGCGCGTTGATCGCCTCAACGCGGGCTTGATAGCCTTTGACGATGCGATCGTTGGAGGACCCAAAAAGTTTGGAGGCGATGGAACCAAGGCCGAGCATGGCGGGGAATATCTCCGCGCACCCTTATCGGCCACATCAAGGGCAGGGTGCGATGAACAAGAAAAGCAAAGCTGGCTGCATGGCTGATGATGCCCTTTGCAGCGGGTGAGAAAGCGCCACACAGATAAGAATGGCCCTTTTGCTTGTCAACGTCGTGAAACATCGCCATGGTCCGGCCCGATTTTGAGGAACAGGGTCGTTTTCACGCCGAGCGTCCAATTCAAGGAACATCGTAATGCCGCATCTCTTCACCCGCCTGGCTGTTGCCGGGCTTGCCACCTTTGCCATGTCGAGCGCTGCATTGGCGCAGGATGCTTTCGAGCCCGACACCGTGCTTGCCACCGTCAACGGGTATGAAATCACCGAAGACGAAGCGCTTATGGCCAGCCAAGACTTTGCTGAACAGTTGCAGCGGGTGCCAGACGATCAGCGGCGCGCGGTGATCGTTGATGCTTTGATCGACTTGCACCTTTTGGCCAGTGCCGGTGAAGAAGAAGGGCTTGCCGACAGCGAAGCTTTCCAGCGCCGCCTTGCTTATCAGCGTGCTCGCACATTGCGTACCGCCTACTTGGTGGATGTGCTTGCCGCTCAGGTTGATGATGAGGCCTTGCGGGCTGCTTATGACGAGGCCGTTGCAGGTTTTGAACCGGAAGAAGAGCGCAAAGCGCGCCATATTCTGGTGGAAACCGAAGAAGAAGCGCGTGCTGCCATCGAAGAGCTGGATGACGGAGCGGACTTTGCCGAACTGGCGACCGAGCGCTCAACCGGGCCAAGTGGCCCCAATGGCGGTGATCTTGGATTTTTCACCCGTGGTCGCATGGTGCCCGTCTTTGAAGATGCTGCTTTCTCATTGGAGGTTGGCAGCTACACACCGGACCCAGTGGAAAGCCGCTTCGGCTGGCATGTGATTTATCTGGAAGAAGTGCGCGAAAGCGAAGCACCATCTTTTGAAGAGCTGGCACCGCAAATCCAGCAGGGTTTGTTGCAGCAGGCTTTTGTGGACGCCATTGGCGGTCTGCGTGAGGAAGCTTCTATCACCTACGAAGTCGAAGGCTTAGAGCCACCAGCCGCACCAGAATAACACAAAGGCTGGTTTCTATGAGCGGGATTGATTTTCCCTCACCGTTTACCCCTGCGCACGACCCACATGTCTTACCGATTGTGGGCGTGCGCATGGCGACGGCGGCGGCTGGGATCAAATATGCCGGACGTACAGACGTTCTTTTGATGGCGTTTGACGCAGGCACCAGCGTTGCTGGCACCTTCACGCAGTCAGCCTGCGCGTCGGCGCCAGTGGAGTGGTGCAAAGACCTCCTAGGCGAGGGAAAAGCTAGGGCATTGCTCGTCAATTCCGGCAACGCCAACGCGTTCACCGGCATGAAGGGCAAACAGTCGGTCCAACGCTCGGCCGATATTGTTGCGCACGCTTTGGATGTGCCTCCACAGAGTGTTTATCTCGCATCGACAGGTGTTATTGGAGAGCCCCTCACGGCAGATAAATTTGCTGATGTGATGGAGGGATTGGTTGGTTCACTTGACGGTGCACCTACCCGTTGGGTGGATGCTGCCAAGGCAATCATGACCACTGACACCTTTCCTAAGGCAGCCTCGCGACAAGTCGATATCGATGGCGAGGAGATCACCCTAACAGGGATCTCCAAGGGCGCCGGTATGATCGCGCCCGATATGGCAACGATGCTTTCCTTCATCGCTACGGATGCAGCGATTGCGCCCGATGTCTTGCAAGCGATGGTGAGCAAAGCGGTGGGTGGAAGTTTCAATCGCATCACCATCGATAGCGATACGTCAACGTCTGACACGGTGCTGTTGTTCGCGACCGGCAAGACACTTAGTGAGACGCCGATTACGTACATCGAGGATTCACGGCTGGGTGTATTTCAGGCCAAGCTGGATGAGCTGTGCCTCGAGCTTGCTCATGCCATCGTGAAAGATGGGGAAGGGTTGTCGAAATTCGTTACGGTGCGCGTTGAAGGCGCAACGAGCAATGCAAGCGCCGATGTCATCGCGCGTGCTATTGGCAACTCTCCCCTCGTAAAAACGGCGTTTGCTGGGGAAGACGCCAACTGGGGCCGTGTGGTTATGGCTGTTGGCAAGGCTGGGGAGCCCGCCGATCGCGACAAGCTTGCCATTTGGTTTGGCGCCGGTGGTACCGAAGTTCGTGTTGCCGTTGAGGGCGCTCGCGACCCAGCCTACAGCGAAGAGGCTGCTGCGTCTGTCATGAAGCAGCCAGAAATCACCTTGCGCGTTGATCTTGGACTTGGCGACGGAGCGGCAACCATTTGGACCTGCGACCTCACCAAAGCCTATGTCGCGATTAATGGCGATTACCGCACATGACACTGAAGCTTGTTTTGGTGGCCGCTGCTGCTTTGGTGGATGCCGATCATCGAGTGTTGATCGCAAAACGTCCCGAAGGCAAAGCGATGGCGGGTCTCTGGGAGTTTCCAGGTGGCAAGGTTGAGGCAGGCGAGCGCCCTGAAGAGGCATTGCTGCGGGAACTGCACGAAGAGTTGGGTGTTGAAACGCAGACGGCCTGCCTTGCGCCGCTGACTTTTGCCAGCCACGCTTATGATGACTTTCACCTTTTGATGCCGCTCTATGTGATCCGACGATGGACAGGTCACCCCAAGCCGCGCGAAGGGCAGGATCTGGCCTGGGTGCGCCCCAACCAGTTGCGCAGCTATCCTATGCCCGAGGCTGATGGCCCACTGATCGCCCCGCTTATTGATCTGCTGTAGTAAACACGGCCTTTCGTTGATTACTTAACCTTGCGTGAAGAGATTTGATCTATCCCGTTGGCCCTGTGGGATGGAGCTATCTGTGCAGGTTCAAGGCATTATTCGACCAATAGCGCCGTTGGATTTGGACCGGACGCCAGAAATGCGTCCGCTGGTCGAGGCATGGCATCATGGCGATCATGCGCAACTGACAGACTTACAATCTGGGCCGTTTTCCACCCTTGCCGATGATTTCCTCATTGTAGAGGCCGAGGAAACAGGCGGGTTTGTCTACACCCACTATGGCGCGAACATCACCCGGTTTAGCGGCATGTCAATGCTTGGCATGTCCTCGAATGATTTCGACACAGATATCATGTCGTTTTTTGTTCGCAGTTACGACGAAGCCTTGGCGATGCAATCGCCCGCCTATGCCGTCAATAAAGCGGTGATGACGCATCAAACCCACAGTTGGCAGCGGCTTTTGCTGCCAATCGCGGCGTGCACTGAGCACCCGAAAGATCGCGTGTTGGCGTTCGCTAGACCCGTCGCCATGGTTTGGGATGTTTTGGCCGACTTTACACGGGATACGGGGTTCCTTGGCGGCACATTGGAACCGATCATCCAGGATGATCGTGTTGTCGATTTTGCCCTGCTTATGCTTTCCGACCCAATGGATGTTTTTGGCAGCCGGCAGATGGATTGCCTAAGCGCGTTGCTTGGACGAACCTTGGAGCCTGACGAACTGGACGACATCATCAATGCATCCGATGGTGTGAAAGCTTTCTGCTGCGATCTTCCTGACTCAATGGTTCGGTTTGGCCGCGTTTTTGGCTTGAAAGTGACCGGTAGCCCCAATCAACCGATCTTCTCACTGAGTGACACAACCGAGCATGTTGTGGCGCGTGAGGAGACTGATGAGCACAAGACGGCGATGGAAGACTTCGCCAATACAGCATCGGATTGGATGTGGGAGACGGATGCCGACAATCGGTTCACCATGGTCACCGATGCGGTGTTTCATAAGTCCGGCTACAGGCCAGACTACTATATCGGCCGAAATCGCTTCAAACTGGAGGCGTTGCCGGAGAATGCCGGTCGCTTTGATGATCACAAACGTGAAATCGCGGCCCAGCAACCTTTTCGAAATTTTGTTTATTGCTCGTACGCCGCTGACAACACACCACGTTGGTCGCGCATCAATGGCGTTCCGCGATATGATAAGCAGGGGCGGTTTGTTGGGTATCGCGGAACTGGCAGCAATATCACCGCAGAGGTAGAAGCGCGGCAGGCTGCTGACGATCACAAGCAGGCGATGGAAGACTTTGCGCAAACGGCGTCCGATTGGATGTGGGAGAGTGACGCCGACCACAAGATGACGATGATCACCGACGCGGTGCAAGCCCAGACCGGTAATCCGCCATCGCGCTACATTGGCAAAAGCCGTTTTTCGTTCGCCGATGACCCTGACAATGCCGAGGCGTTTGCCGCCCATCGCAAAGACATCGATGCACATCTGCCTTTCCGCGACCTCGTCTACAAGATCAAAGGCGCCGACGGGCGTGATCGGTGGCTGCGCGTCAATGGGATTCCCCGCTTTGATTCCAATGGGCGATTCCTGGGGTATCGTGGAACAGGCAGCAACATCACGCCGGAGGTCGAAGCCAAGCGAGCATTGGAAGAACGCAATGCAGCGATGGAGGACTTTGCCGAAACTGCATCTGACTGGATGTGGGAAACCGATGCTGACCACATTTTTACGTCCATGAGTGCCGCTGTTGAGCAGTTCACTGGCAAATCCGCACAATCCTATGTGGGTGTGCCGCGGTTTGATCTGATCGGCACCTCAGAAAGTGACGAGGTTCTTCGAAAGCACCACGAGGATGTTAGAGCACGTCGCGCGTTCAGCAACTTCATCTATAAAGTGGAATTGAGTGATGGCCGGTGCATGTGGGCTCGCGCCAACGGCAAACCACGGTTTGCTGATAATGGCGCTTTTCTGGGTTATCGCGGCACCGGAACCAACATCACCGATGAAATCGAAGCGCGCGAGCAAGCTGCTCGCCGTGCACAGGAGCTTGCTGAGGCTCATCGTTTGGGTCGATTGGGCGCCTGGTCTTTTGACCTTCGCTCGAAAACAGTAACGTTAAGCCCGGAGTATCTCGACCTTGTGGGTTTGTCCAAGGACCAGGCCATCAAGCAGCCGGACGAGGCTTTGCAGCGTTTTTCGCCGGAGTCGCGCGAAGCAGTTCAGCGGTCGTTTCGCAAGGTTTTGCGCAACAAAGGTAGCGAGGCTGTGGATGTTGAGTGGATCGCTGGCCGCTCCAAATCCATCGAGCTCAGTGTTGTTGCCAAAGCAAGACAAGATGCGCGTGGGCGAGTGTATGAAATCTTTGGCACAGTGCAGGACATCACGGAGCGTAAACGTGCTGAGCGTGCCCTAGAGGCCTTGGCTTTCCACGACCCGCTGACCGGTCTCGGCAATCGCTCTTACTTCTCGCGCGAACTTGATGCTGTTTTGCAGCGTACCAAGACCAGCGACACCAATGCTGGCTTGCTGTTGCTTGATCTGGACCATTTCAAAGAGGTCAATGACTTGCTTGGGCATGCAGCTGGCGACCAACTTCTGCGCCGTGTATCAGAGCGTCTGTCTTTGTCTGTTAATGGCGCAGGCACGGTGTTTCGACTCGGTGGTGATGAGTTTGCCATTGTTATGCCCGATGTCGGGTCGGCTTGTGACCTGAGTGCAGTGGCGCGAAGCATCATCTCGGCTTTCTCTGGCACGGTGAAACTCAACGAGGGTTCTGTTCATATCTCGACCAGTATCGGGATGGTGATGCTGCCTGCACAAACCAGTGATCCGGATGAGGGGATGCGTTTTGCTGATTTGGCGCTCTACGAAGCCAAAGCTGAAGGGCGCAATCGCGCGCTACTTTTCCATGCTGGGCTTGATCAAGAAGTGCAGGATCGGGTGAATCTGGCTCGCGATCTGCGTACGGCCATTCAATCGGATGAACTGGATGCCCACTATCAACTTCAGATCGATGTCATGGACGGCAAGATTCTCGGCTTCGAAGCTCTGGCCCGGTGGAATCATCCCACGCGCGGTCCAATACCCCCTTCAAAATTTATTCCGATTGCGGAAAGCTCGCGGCTTATCGCTGATCTGGGTGTTTGGATGGTTCGGGAGGTTTGTCGTCAGGGGCGTGCTTGGCTCGATGCTGGCGGGGCGCCCCTTGAAATGGCTGTTAATCTGTCCGTTGCGCAGCTTTGGCATCGCGATGTGGAAGCCGACATCACTCGTGCACTTGAGCAGACTGGTTTCCCGCCCGAACTGTTGTGCGTGGAACTAACCGAAAGCGTGTTCAGCGATGAGGCGATGCCGCGCATTCAACGCCTTTTCAGTCGCTTAAAGCAGTTGGGTGTGAAGATCGCGTTGGATGATTTTGGAACAGGCTACTCATCGCTGAGCTATCTCAACGATCTGTCGTTCGACAAGTTGAAGATCGATCGATCTTTTGTTTCCAACTGCGATCAAAACTCGGAGAAAAAACGTCTGCTGCAAGGCATTATTGGGCTCGGCAGGGGGCTTGGTCTGAGCTTGGTTGTTGAGGGCGTGGAGACCGAAGCGGAACTCCAAGTGGTGTCAGATCTTGGATGCGAATGCGTCCAAGGATTTTTCTTCGCAAAGCCAAAGGCTTTTCATGAAGCGTGCCTGGATGCTGCACACATTGAAGCTGAATACAGTTTCCGACCGGTGTTCTGGAAAGACGGTGACAAAGCCAACTGTCCTGACGCCGATCTCCGCCCGCAAGCGTCAACGGATTGTATCAAGCGGCATGCTTAGCGAGCCGAGCTCTGCCAGGTTGGTTCAATCTTTAACAATTTGGCGGGATAATTCTTCAATGCCAGGCGCTAACACGGTGCCATGTGAGTAGGGGCGTTACGATGAATATCCTAAGAAACTTCATGCGCAATGAATCAGGCGCGACTGCGCTTGAGTACGGGCTTATCATCGCGGCTACATCAGTTGCGATTTTGGTTAGTCTCCAGCTAGCTGGCGACAACTTAGGGGTGATTTTGTCGACAATTTCTACGGCCCTTCAGTAGTCCGCCAAAAACGGGTCTTTCTATCCTAGCGATTTGGTTTTTCACCACTGGGCTCTTCCTGCGTCCCCAATGCATCAGCAAGACGGGTTGTTGCTGACCCGGGACGCAAAGGTTTTTGCTGCACTTCGGATGGTGCCCATCCCGAAAAAGAAACGATCTGAAAGGTTGCTCGGATACGCCCATCAAGGTCTGCGTAACGCTCCGCGTAGAGCTGCGCAGCGCGCACCGCACGCGTTTTGGTCCAGGGTTTGCGACTGCGATGGACGAGCGGATTGGTCGCACCCATAGCCCGCAGATCGGCCATCAACACAAACAGATTGCCGTAGCGCACCGTCAGGGTATCGACGTCCGTCACGGGCAGTGCAAAGCCAGCCCTTTGCAACAGGCTGCCAAAATCACGCACATCGACGAAGGGGATCACTCGCGGGCTTGCACCGCCGGTAGCTTCGTCTTCTTCGGCGGACAAAACATCGCGCAACTCATGCAGCGTGTTGCCACCCATCAACGCGCCTAAAAACAGGCCGTCTGGTTTCAATGCACGGCGAATTTGAACCAAGGCTCCTGGGAGGTCGTTCACCCACTGTAAGCCAAGGACAGACGTCACGAGGTTTAGGCTTTCGGGGGCGGCTGGCAGGTGCTCTTGCATAGCCACGCTGGCTGGAACTTGGCCAGTGCTTGCAAGGGTTTCATCACTGACCAAGCGCGTCATCGATTTTACCCGCGGGCTTTTGGTGAGCAGCTCCGCGACCTTGCCGTCGTCGTCAGAGAGATCGAGGGCGTGATCGAATGTGCGTTCCACAGCATCAAGGCGTTCACGAACTTCGTGGGCTGCGTGATCACGCAGGAAGCCGCCATCGCGAGCTTTTGGTTTTGACGCCGTGGCCAGAGCACGGCGTTTGCGTTGGCGGAGCAGTTGGCTGTCAAAAATCAGCGGTGCGCCGGGGGCGGGAGAGGAGGGTGATGTGGGCATACGGTGGTTCGACCTGTCAGAACGGCATTGGTGGCCATCTAGGGTGCGCCGCAACTATCGAGAAGTGGTCTCTTTTTGTGCAATGCACCCTAATGGGGAATCTGCGCATGACAATGCAACGCTAATACTTTACGACGAATGGTGTATGACCTTAGTGGCACTTTGCGCGTTTCACGCACAGTCTGTCGATCTTCAGGTCGTTTGCGTGGTCGATTTCTTGGGGGGAAAATGACAAAGCGCCTATCTGCACTTAGCGGCCCGCCCGCCAACGCTGCGTCGCACACTGATCTCCCCAACACGCCATCACAAGGCTTTCTGACCCAACTTGCGCTTCGTGTTTTGCACGCGTCGCGTGCCACCTTCACGAACACTCTCGACTTTGTCGTGCCGCCCAGCTGTCCATTGTGCCGAACCATGGTCCAAATGGATGGTGGACTTTGCGGTTCATGTTGGCGGCAAGTGCCATGGATCGAGGCTCCTGTGTGCAATCGGCTGGGACTTCCGCTTGCCTATGATCTGGGACCAGGTGCTGTGTCAGCCGAAGCGCTTGCCAATCCTCCGGAGTTTGATCGCCTGCGGGCCGTATGCACGCATGACGGCGTGGCGCCGCGTCTTGTGCACGCCTTGAAGTTTTCCGGCCAGCGGCATTTGGCGGAGTCGCTGGGCGCCATGATGGCGCGCGCTGGGCGAGCGCTGTTGCTTGAGGCTGATACAGTGCTTGTTCCTGTGCCTTTGCATCCATGGCGGCAGTTACATCGACGTTACAATCAGTCTGCCCTGCTCGCGCGTGCCATTGGTGCCACTACTGGAGCGCCGGTTCTTTATGATGGTGTGAAGCGCGTGAAGCGGACGCGGCAGCAACTCTCTTTGTCGCGCGGGGATCGGCTGCGCAATGTGCGCGGCGCGTTTAAACTGACGCCAAAGGCGCGTGCTGCCTTGGCTGAAAAGCGTGTGGTGATGGTTGATGACGTTCACACCACCGGGGCAACACTCAACGCGCTGGCACTGACGCTGCGTTCACAAGACAGCAGCATGCGGCCTAAACACGTCGACGCTTTGGTTTTTTCCACTGCCGTTGTGCAGGAGAGCATCAGCACCATATAACGGCGTTGACTTGGGCTCTGCCCAACCCGGTGTATGGAGGGCCTGATGGCCAGTGTTACGATTTATACCCGCGCGATGTGCGGGTTCTGCTCGCGAGCAAAGTCTCTGCTGAAACAAAAAGGTGTCGCGTTTGTCGAGCATGACGCCACGTTGAAGCCAGCAGTGAAGGCGGAAATGGTTTCAAAATCTGGCGGCGCTGCAACCTTTCCGCAGATTTTCATAGATGACCATCATGTTGGCGGATGCGATGATTTGTTTGCGCTGGAGCGCGCTGGCAAGCTTGATGGCTTGCTGGCGGCCTAAGGACAGATCATCATGAAGATCGCTCTCATTCAAATGCGCTCAGGGCGCACCATGTCAACCAATGTGGACGAGGCGTGCGCGTTGATTGCCCAAGCAGCTGCACAGGGCGCGACATATGTGCAAACGCCTGAGATGACGACGCTGATAGAGCGCGATCGAGATCGTATAGCGACTGAAGTGACCGAAGGGGCAGTTGATGCCGCGACCGTACGGTTTGCGACGCTTGCCCGTTCATTGGGCATTGCTTTGCACATTGGCTCGATGGCTGTGCCACTTGCCGATGGGCGCTTTGCCAATCGGGCGCATCTTTTCAATTCCGATGGTGCGCTGATCACCACCTATGACAAGATTCATATGTTTGATGTTGATCTTGCTGGGGGTGAGAGCTGGCGTGAGAGCGCGATCTATGCACCCGGAGAGCGCTGTGCTGTCGCTGATCTGGGCTCTGTACGTCTGGGTCTTGGCGTCTGCTACGATTTGCGTTTTGCAAAGCTTTTTCGTGCGCAGGCGCGCGCTGGCGCAAATCTGCTGACAACGCCAGCAGCGTTTACCCGTCAAACAGGTGAAGCCCACTGGCATGTGCTGTTGCGTGCTCGTGCCATTGAGACAGGCAGCTATGTGGCTGCCGCTGCCCAAGGCGGAACGCATGAGGATGGCCGTGAAACCTATGGCCATTCACTGGTTATCGACCCTTGGGGTATGATCGTGGCTGAAAAAGACGATGATGAGCCCGGCGTTTTGATGGCCGACCTGGACATTGCCAAAGTCGCCGATGCACGTGCCAAGATCCCTGCGCTTACTCATGACCGAGACTTTACGTTGGAAACCGTATCGCTCTCACCGTCGAAGGCTGTTGCATGATTTCTTACTCCCTGAGGTGCTCCAACAACCATGCCTTTGATGGGTGGTTCCGTGGTAGCGACGATTTCGACATGCAGGTCGAAGGTGGGTTGCTCCAATGCCCGGTCTGCGGTGACGCGTCGATCAGCAAGGCCCTAATGGCGCCGAATGTCTCTACCGGTCGCGCCAAGGAAAAAGCTGCCAAAGAGGTGCACCAGGCTATGGTGCAAGCGAAAGCAGCGTTGGAAGCAGAAGCCTCAAACGACACCCCCAAAGCCCCCGTTGATAGCGAGGTTTCGCCTGCCCCAGCTGCGCCGCCAAACACGCTTGTTGCAGCATCTGTGCCGTCTTTGAAGGATGCACCCGCGCCGGTGAAGGCCTATGTGGAGACCGTGCGCAAATTGCGGGCTGAAGTGGAAGCCAATTCTGAGGATGTAGGCACGCGCTTTGCCGAAGAAGCACGCAAAATGCATCATGGCGAGGTTGATGAGCGCCCTATCCGTGGGGAAGCGAGCCTGGAAGAAGCCGCGGCGCTCGACGAGGAAGGCATAGACGTGTTTGTCTTACCGGCGCTGCCTGAGGATGGTCACTAAGAACCTTACTCCTGCGCGCTTGGAGCTGGCCGCCACTTAAAGCCGACATGCACCAGACCGTGATCTGTTGTGCCGCTTTCCTTGTGATCCTCATAGTTGAGGTGATCATTGTTGACGATCATTTCATCAAACGCCCACAAACGATCTTTTGAGTTGTCGTAGAACTGCTCAGAAAACAAAATGTGATCGAGGCTTTCGCGCTGCTTCTTAAAAACATGCGTGTAGTAAACATCGCGGGTTGAGCGGTATTCTTGCAGTGTTTGGGCTGTGTAGAGCGCGTTGTCACCACCTCCAACCGACAGTGGATTGAGGTAGCTGGGCTGCTCTGTGAGCACGTTGAGTGTGTTGCTTGATTTGCCGTCATTAAGATCGCCAAGCACAACCACCGGCTCATTGGTCCCCTTGGTGATTTTGGTGATTGCAACGCGAAGCGCTGCCGCTTCGGCGGTTCTGCGGATGGTAGAGATCGCATAGCCGAGAGCCGTTACATGGGGACCATGGATCTCTTTCTCGTACCAGGAGCGTTCGCGCCAAATTTGGGTCGGGCGCCGGGACTTGAAGTGACAGACAAACACATGAATCACTGGCGTGCGTGGATCGGGCCGAACTTTCACGTGAAGCACAGGTCTGGAGAAAGAGCGAAGGGTGACTGAGATGCTTTCGGTCTGAGGATCTTCACCGGTCGACTGCAAAACAGCTTCTTCGGGGAAGTCTTTGATCCAGACTGGTTCGTCGACCAGCATGTCGGTGCGCACGGCGCCAGCACAGACGATGCTCTTCCCGTTGTGGTTCGTTGGTACAAGGGGCGTGTAGCTGGTGGCGAGGTCTGCCTCGTTGAGCACTTCAACGAGCGCGTCTCTTGCCCAAAGTTCCTGAAATCCGATCATGTCGGCTTGCAACCGTAACAAGCTGGCCGCAGACCAGTTTATCTTCTTCTTGTAGGTTGGTTCATCCCACCCGTCTGTGTCGCGATAGATCGCTTGGCCGGGCAGTTGCAGATTGTAGAGATTGAACGTTGCGAAGGAGATGTCGCGGCTTGCCATGGCGTGTTCCGTTCATGACTGAAAGGTACGATGGGAGCAAAAGCTTGTCAGAAAGCAGAGTGAATACTGCTCTAGCAAAGTATCTGATATCGCTATGGTGTTTTTATGACAGAAAAACGCGCGCTATCGACCCCAAATCATGAGTGATTCTGGGTGCCTTGTAGTCTTTGGCCAAGTTTTACGTTGGGCTCATTTTGGCATCGCAGCGATGCCATGTATCGTGATCAATCAAGAAATGGACGAATGAGCAGACTTGCCTACTCGTTCGGCCGGGCCGCCAGCACCATGTAGTTGACGTCCAGATCATTGGGCACGCGCTTCCAGCGATCCTCCAATGGATTGAACGCCACGCCGGCGCGATCAATGATAGCCATGCCTGTTGGTTCAAGGGCGTTTGCCAGTTCTTCGGGCTTCACCAATTTGTCGTATTGATGGGTGCCAACTGGCAGCCAGCGCAACAGGCGTTCGGCCCCAATGATTGCCATGAAAAACGCTTTGGCGGTGCGGTTGATGGTGGCAATGAACATCACGCCACCAGGCTTCACCATAGCCGCGCAATCGGCAACGAAGCTGTCGACATCGGCCACGTGTTCCACCACTTCCATGTTGAGCACGACATCGAAGGTTTCGCCGTCCGCTAACAAAGACTCTGCTGTGGTTGCACGGTAGTCGATGGTCAGACCCTGTTCTTGCGCATGCACGGCAGCGGTGCTTATGTTTTTCTCGGAGGCATCGACGCCCACAACCGTCGCGCCCAAACGCGCCATCGGTTCGCAAAGCAGACCGCCGCCGCAACCGATATCTAAAATGCGCAGACCTTTGAGAGGGTGGGCGAGCTTCTCATCCAGGCCGAAATGAGCGCACAGTTTTTCGCGGATATAGGCCAGACGCACCGGGTTGAACTTGTGCAACACACCGAACTTGCCTTTGGGGTCCCACCATTCAGCGGCCAATGCAGAAAAGCGTGCAACTTCATCGGGATCGATGGAGCTTGTGGTCGTGGCCATGGATGTGTGTGCCTGTGCTGCTTGCGTTGGTGTCACACTATAAGAAGCGCGGTGGCAAGCGCCAGTGGCCTCATGTCGCGGCCCTGTTTCCCGCGCTACAAAAAAGCCGGGAGAGGTTTCCCTTTCTCGGCCTTTGATGACGTGGTGGTTAGGCTAATCTTACGCGGCTGTGACGCTCTTTAGGAACGTGTCGATTTCGCCGCGCAACGTGTCAGCTTTCTGTGAAAGGTCTTGAGCGGCCGTTCGCACAGTGCCAGCGGAGCTTGATGTCTCGCCAGCAGAGTTTTTTACGACCGATACATTGTCGGCGACGTTCGATGTGCCATGCACCACTTCCATGACAGATGAAGATATTTCAGCGGTGGCTGCGCCTTGCTGTTGCGTGGCTTCAGCAATCATGTCGATGGTGCCGTTGATGTTCTCAATCACAGTGCCAATGTCGCGGATAGCGACAACTGTTTCGCCGGTGGCATCTTGGATAGACCCGATCTGTTCGGAGATCTCCTCAGTTGCTTTGGCGGTTTGGGATGCAAGGGTTTTCACCTCGCTGGCCACGACAGCAAAGCCTTTGCCAGCTTCACCAGCACGTGCTGCCTCAATCGTTGCGTTCAGCGCCAGAAGGTTGGTTTGCTCCGCAATATCGGAGATGAGCTTCACCACATCGCCAATCTTTTGTGCGGCGTCTGACAGGCTTTCCACTTTCTCATTGGTCGTGCGCACCGTGTGGGTGGCTTGACCAACCGTGGTTGTGGTTTCATCCACTTGGCGGGAGATTTCGGCGATGGATGCTGTCAGTTCCTCCGTCGCGCTGGCCACGGTTTGAACGTTGGATGAAGCATCTTGCGCGGCCTGTTCGGCAGTTGTGGCGCGGCCCGATGTGTCTTCGGCGACGTTTGCAAGGTTGACAGCAACCTCTTCCATCTCGCCCACACGGCCGCTCACAGCATCAAGCATTGTGCTGACCGAGGCGCGGAAGTCTGTAATCAATCCCTCGATACGTTGCTGACGCTCCATTTGCTGGTTGGCATCAGCCTCCACCTTGCCTGCCATCTCCGTCTGACGAAGTGCATTGTCACGGAAGACTTCGACAGCTGCTGCCATAGCGCCGATCTCGTGACGCTCTTCGCGCGCTGGAATGGTGATGTCGGTCTGACCGTCAGCCAGCTTCTTCATTGTGTCGGTGATGGCGCGAACAGGACGAGATATTGAGCGGCTGATGGCAAACCCAACAACAGCCCCAAGAAGAATGATGATACCACCGATGAGGGCGAATTTGGCGACCTTGGCCAACAGCGCCGCGCGCAGATCATCTGTGTAAAGGCCTGTGCCGATGGCCCAACCCCAGGGCTCGAACTGAACCACATAGGAAAGCTTGTGGATCGGTTCATCGGAGCCAGCGCGTGGCCAGTAATAGTCAACAAAGCCTGAGCGCTCTGGTGAGCTGGCCGCAACGATCAGCTCGCGAAAGAGGTAAGTTCCATTAGGATCTTGAAGGTCGTTGAGATTCTGCCCATCCAAGTCGGGACGCACCGCATGCATGAGCATGGTGCCTTCCAGATCATGGATGAAAAAGTACTCGATGTCGCGGTAACGTATGTCCCGAATGGCGTTCATTGCATTGGTTTGTGCTTGCTCAACAGTGATCTCGCCAGCTTCAGCGCGGGCATGTTGGGCCGCCACCTGCGACACAGCTGCGTCCGTGATGCTGATCAGTTCGGCGCTGCGTTGTTCATTGAGCATCTGGTTCGACAGATACAAAAACGTGCCTGCAAGGGCGAAGATACCCAGGCCAAAAACAACAGATAGCGCAACGAGGCGCATTCCAATGGATAGATTTTTCACAAAGTGGCTCCCGATTGGACCGGCCCGACTAAAAAGGCGGTGGCGGTTCAATTGATCAAAAAGTTCGGTTTTGACGAAAGCGTTATGCTTTGTCCCCAGCGCTAGCCTTCTCGGCCAAATCTCTTAAAAAAGTACGATGATGTGCGTGCTTTTACGTAACGTTGCGTCAACAATACATCGCGATTGGAGAGTTAATAGTAAAACGCTTACCTCGGCCGCGTTGACTGATCCCCAGAAACGCCCATGGACTTGCACCTGCTTTGCCGCTAACACGCGCCGGTCTACTGGCTGACACCAGCCCACCCTTCGACCCTTGATAAGAACAGCGCAAAGCCATGGCCCGTTTGGTCCTGAAATTTGGCGGCACGTCGGTTGCCGATTTGGAGCGCATCCGCACAGTCGCGCGTCATGTGAAGCGTGAAGTGGATGCAGGCCACGAGGTGGCCGTCGTCGTCTCCGCTATGTCGGGTAAGACCAATGAGCTTGTGGCGTGGTGTCGTGAAGCTTCGCCGATGCATGATGCGCGTGAGTATGATGCGGTGGTTGCATCTGGTGAACAGGTGACCTCTGGCCTGCTCGCAATCACTCTTCAGGGCATGGGTGTGGACGCACGCTCCTGGCAGGGGTGGCAGATACCGCTTAAGACCGATGCCAGCCATGGCTCGGCACGTATCGAATCCATCGATGCTGAAAAGCTTGTGGGTCGGATGTCGGGTAGTGAAACCGGCACACCCCAAGTGGCAGTGATTGCAGGCTTCCAAGGTATATCGCCGGATGGCCGCATCGCGACGTTGGGCCGTGGAGGATCTGATACCTCTGCGGTGGCGATTGCCGCCGCAGTCGGAGCAGACCGCTGCGATATCTACACCGATGTTGATGGTGTTTACACAACCGATCCACGTGTCGCCTCCAAGGCGACACGCATGGACAAAATTGCCTTTGAAGAGATGCTGGAGATGGCATCGCTGGGCGCCAAAGTCTTGCAGGTACGTTCGGTGGAGCTTGCCATGGTTCACGGGGTGCGGGTGTTTGTGCGCTCATCTTTTGATGATCCTGAAGCGCCCGAACTTGCGACCGATACACCGGTCGGCACGCTGATTTGCGATGAGGAAGAGATAATGGAAGAGCAGGTCGTCACCGGTATCGCCTTTTCGCGCGATGAGGCTCAGATTTCCTTGCGCCGGGTGAAAGATCGCCCAGGTGTTGCTGCGAGCGTTTTTGGTCCCCTGGCCGAGGCAGGCATCAATGTGGACATGATCGTGCAGATCATTTCCGCTGATGGCGCGACAACCGACATCACTTTCACACTGCCTGAAGGCGACTACGACCGAGCCGTTGGCATTTTGGAGCACCCTGAAAGTGGTATTGAGTTCGACGCGCTTAACGGTTCGAAAGACGTTGTGAAAGTTTCAGTTATTGGCATTGGCATGCGCAGTCATGCCGGTGTTGCTGCCGACGCGTTTAAGGCGTTGTCGGAGAAAAACATCAATATACGCGCCATCACGACCTCCGAAATCAAGATTTCGGTGCTCATCGATGCGGCTTATACTGAGCTTGCCGTGCGCACGCTGCATTCGCTATATGGTCTCGACGCGGCATAAACGGACAAAAACCGGTTGCCGCAACGGTGCGGCGGCGTAAACTTCCTTTGCAAGGGTTTGCACCACAAACCATCTGACAGGCGAGGTCACCATGCCCATGCGCAGTTCGCTAGCGGGGCCGCGTGTCCTGCTGCGGCGTTTGCGCGAGGTCATGGCCGAGCGCATCAGCGGGCAGGAGCGGCTGGATAAGATTACAGTGCTCATCGCAGCCAACATGGTGGCTGAGGTGTGCTCGGTGTATCTGCTGCGCGCCGATGGTGTGTTGGAGCTTTCGTCCACTGAAGGCCTCAACAAGGAAGCGGTGCACCAGACTGGTCTAAAGATTGGCGAAGGTCTGGTTGGTGTTATTGCGGCAAGCTCTGAGCCGCTGAACCTTGCTGATGCGCAAAAGCATCCAAGCTTTGCTTATCTGCCTGAGACGGGAGAGGAAGACTATCACTCTTTCCTGGGTGTTCCGGTCATGCGCGTTGGTCGTGTGCTGGGCGTTCTGACGGTGCAGAACCAGGCGCGTCGCAGTTACTCCGAAGAGGAAGTGGAAGCGCTGCAGACCGTGGCTATGGTCATCGCTGAGATGATGGCCGCTGGTGAACTGCAAGGGGTTTCGCGCTCGGGGCTTGATCTTGAAGCGGCACGTCAGCTGCACCTTGAAGGGTCTGGCATTGCCGATGGTGTGGGTCTTGGTCACGTGGTGCTGCACGAGCCACGCCTCATCGTCACCGACATGATCGCTGAAAACATCGATGAAGAGATCGATCGGCTGGATCAGGCGGTTGCGCGACTGCGCCTCTCCATCGATAGCATTGTGGAGTCCGGTGACGTTGCCCATCACGGCGAGCACCGCGATATCCTCGAAGCTTACCGCATGTTTGCCTATGATCGGGGCTGGGCGCGACGGATGCGCGAAGCAATCCAGTCTGGTCTTACCGCCGAGGCAGCCGTGGAGCGTGTGCAGTCGGACACGCGCGCCAAACTGATGCGCCAGAAGGATCCATTGATCCGTGAGCGCTTGAACGATTTTGATGATCTGGCTTACCGCTTGTTCCGCGAGCTTTCAGGCGAGAATGGGCGTCATCAAGATCAGATGCCTGATGATGCAGTGATTGTCGCGCGCATGATGGGCGCTGCTGAACTGCTTGACTATGACCGCTCGAAAATCCGCGGTCTGGTGCTCGAGGAAGGCGGTCCGACCAGCCATGTTGCTGTTGTCGCCCGCGCCATGGGTGTGCCGGTCGTTGGACGCGTAACTGGTGTTGTTGCGCTGGTTGAAGATGGCGACCCGATCATCCTGGATGGCGAAGACGGTGCGGTTCATGTGCGTCCACCCGTCGATGTAGAGCGGGCCTATGTGGAGAAGGTCAAATTCCGCGCCCGGCGCCAAGCGCAATATCGCGCGCTAAAAGACCGAGCGTCTGTCACTGCGTGCGGCGTGCCGATCATGTTGCAGCACAATGCCGGTCTGTTGATCGACCTGCCGAGCCTTGAAGAAACAGGCGCCGATGGCATTGGTTTGTTCCGCACGGAGCTTCAATTTATGGTGGCGCGTTCACTGCCGCGCACCAAGGAGCAGGAAACGCTGTATGCTCGGGTGCTTGATGCGGCTGGCGAGCGCCCCGTCACGTTCCGTACGCTCGACATTGGTGGTGACAAGGTTTTGCCCTACATGCGCACCTTCGCCGAGGAGAACCCAGCTTTGGGTTGGCGCGCGGTGCGGCTTGGGTTGGATCGTCCGGGCTTGATGCGCTTACAAATCCGAGCGCTGCTGATGGCGGCGGCTGGCCGCAGTTTGCGGCTGATGTTTCCCATGGTCACGGATGTTGCCGAGCTGGATTCAGCCAAGGCGATTGTGCGCCGTGAAATCTCTCATCTGGTCAAGCATGGCTACAAGACCCCGACTGATCTGAAAATCGGTTCGATGATCGAAGTGCCATCCTTGCTCTACCAATTGGATGCAGTGATGAACCGCTGCGATTTTGTGTCGGTTGGTTCGAACGATTTGTTCCAGTTCATGACCGCCACTGACCGCGGCAACACGCGCTTATCAGGGCGTTTTGATATTTTGTCCCCGAGCTTCCTTCGGCCCTTGAAAGCCATTGCCGATGCCAGTGAACGCAATCGTTGCCCTGTTACGGTGTGCGGTGAGATGGCGGGCCGTCCCGTTGAGGCGCTGGCGCTTCTTGGCCTTGGGTTCCGCCGCCTCTCCATGTCACCGGCCTCTGTTGGTCCGGTGAAGGCGATGGTGATCGATGTGCGTATGGAGCCGCTTACCGAGGCGATGGACGCAATGCTCTCTGACCCGCTGGCCACTGTTTCGGTGCGTGAGGCGTTGGTTGCCTATGCAGATGAACATGGCATAAGCCTCTAACGATCGCCGGTCGCGTTCTCGGACGCAAAGTCGGCTCCCACCCCGGTTCAAGTCCGGGACAAGCTTTTGTTGAAACGCTTTTATGATCTCAGACCAAAAAATTGATGCGCTTATTGCGCGCTTTGAAGGCATTGCAGCCAAAATGGCATCGGGCGCTGAGTCTGACGAATTCGTCCAGCTCTCGCGTGACTATGCTGAGCTCGAGCCGGTCGCCGAGCAGGCCAAGTTGCTGCAAAAAACGCGCGATGAGCTGGAAGAAGCGCGTGAGATGCTGGCCGACCCGGATCTTGATGAGGAAATGAAAGCCCTCACGCAAGACGAGGTTGAAACACTAGAAAAGCAGTTTGAGAGCCTCCAGGCCGACCTTCAAGTTGCCTTGCTGCCCAAGGACAAAGCCGATGCGGGCGGTGTGATCTTGGAAGTGCGTGCCGGCACCGGCGGGGACGAGGCAGCGCTGTTCGCCGGTAGTCTTTTTCGGATGTATCAGCGCTATGCTCAGACCAAAGGTTTCAAGGTTGAGGTGCTTTCGCAGTCAGAAGGTGAAGTGGGCGGCTTTAAGGAGATTGTTGCCGAGGTGAAGGGCCAAGGTGCCTACGGATTGCTGAAGTTTGAGTCTGGTGTGCACCGCGTGCAGCGCGTGCCGGAGACAGAATCTGGCGGGCGTATTCACACCTCTGCGGCCACCGTTGCGGTGCTTCCAGAAGCCAAAGACATCGATATTGAGGTGCGCAACGAGGATATCCGTATCGACACCATGCGCGCTTCTGGGGCTGGTGGTCAGCACGTCAACACGACCGACTCAGCCGTGCGCATCACGCACCTGCCAACAGGCATTGTTGTTCTTCAAAGCGAGAAGTCACAGCATCAAAACCGCGCTCGTGCCATGGAAGTGCTCAAAGCCCGGCTTTACGATATGGAGCGGCAGAAGGCAGCCGATGAACGTGCTGATGCCCGTAAAGGACAGGTGGGGTCTGGTGATCGCTCAGAACGCATCCGTACGTACAATTTTCCACAGGGCCGTGTTACCGACCACCGGATTGGCCTGACGCTCTATTCGCTGGATCAGGTGATCTCTGGCGATGCGCTGGACAGTGTGATTGAGCCGCTGATTGCTGCGCATCAGATGGAACTGCTCGCCGAGAGCGAAGCCAATTGAGCCCAACCTTCAATGCGCTCGTACGCGATCTTGCGACGCGTATTGATGCTCGCCCTGATGCCAACGGCTTGCGGGAAGCGCGCCTGTTGGTGGAGCATGTCACCGGGCATTCAACCGCGGCGCAGATCGTTGTTGGCGACCACACTGTTCCCCAAAGTGACCACGAAGTTCTTATGGGACTGTTGGCA
Organism: Ahrensia marina; assembly: GCF_042140245.1. Lineage (GTDB taxonomy): Bacteria > Pseudomonadota > Alphaproteobacteria > Rhizobiales > MH13 > MH13. The sequence continues at coordinate 1,201,692 of NZ_CP159483.1, forward strand.
CGACGTGAGACTGGCGAGCCCTTGGCGCGATTGTTGGGTCATGCTGCGTTTTGGGACTTTGAGGTTGGTCTCAACGATGCAACCTTGGTTCCGCGCGACGACACCGGCACGTTGGTGGAAGCAGCGTTGGCGTTGTTGCCTGCCGATAGCGCTGCCAACGTGGTGGATGTTGGAACTGGTTCAGGTATCGTTCTGCTTGCGCTTGCTCGTGAGCGCCCCCACATCACGGGAACCGGCATCGATGTTGCGTCAGACGCCGTGACCCAAGCCCAGGCCAACGCAATTGGCCTCGGTCTTGATGATAGGCTTACATTTTTCCAAAGCAATTGGTTGGACGCGGTGGATGGGCCGCTGGATATGGTTGTTTCCAATCCACCCTATATTCGATCAGGCGACATGGCCTCTCTTTCAATGGAAGTGCGCGAGCACGACCCAGCGCTGGCCTTGGTGGCGGGAGAGGACGGCTTGGATGCGTACCGCGCGTTGTTGCCCCAGATTGCCACCAAGCTGAAGTCCGGTGGGCATGCCCTTCTCGAGATCGGTCATAATCAGGCGGAGGATGTTAGTGGGTTGGGAGAAGCTGCCGGGCTTAGTCATCTTTCAACTGCCCAAGATCTTTCTGGCCGAGATCGCGTTGTTGCTTTTCAACGCTGAAGCCGTTTGCGCCAAACCTATGTCGAGGCACAACGCAAAAACGCTTCGATTGGCAGGCTATGAAGGGTCGCGTGATCATGTTTGGACAAAAAAAGCTTGGAAAAGCGTGGCGAAGCAGCTAGGGCTATTGGTGCTGCAGGGCACCTGGAAACATAGCCAAGACCCACTGAACAGATGGCAAGTGGGCCAGGTAGGGAGCAGCAAGCGAACCTCACAGTTGAACAGGTTTGGTCTGGATCGCTCGCGATCAGGATCGCATGCTTGATGCAACATGGTGCGCAAGTAGGAACACTGGATTGGTCCGGCCTTGGCCGTGGATCGCCGTTGGATGCGGAGCGTGGAGCTTTGCAGGGTTTGAACATCAGCTTGTAGGAGCGCTTGGCGCTGAAGGCGGGATGTCGCCAACCTTTTTGGATTTTTTAGAGAAAAAGAGAACAAGACATTGGCAATGAGACCTGGTCAATCGAACAAGCGTGGTCGCGGTCGCGGCGGACGTAAGGGGCCAAGCCCGCTGTCGCGCAGCTATGAATCAAATGGGCCTGACGTAAAAATTCGCGGCACCGCTCAACATATTGCTGACAAATACATCAACCTTGCCCGTGACGCGCAGTCGTCTGGGGACACGGTGTTGTCGGAAGCGTACTTCCAGCACGCGGAGCATTTTTATCGCATCGTGGCTGCTGCCCAGCAGCAGATGAACCAGCCGGTGAACGTGAAACGCGCCGACGATCCAATCGATACTGAAGAGAGCAATGGGCGCGAAGGGTTTGATCCTTCTGATCCGGACGCGCCGCAACCTGATGCCAATGCCAATGGCTCCGGCCAGAACCGCGATGACAATCGCCGTGGTCGTGACGATGATGATGGTGATGGCGAACGCCGCTCTCGCCGCAATCGCGGCCGTCAACGCCGCGGTCGTGGCGATGAATCGCGCGGAGAGGAGTCACGTGGCGAGGAATCTCGTGGTGATGACAATCGCGGTGGTGATGCTCGGGTTGAGGCTTCGCAGAGCGAAGATCGCCCAAATGCTGAAGCATCTGCCGACAAGGCAACCGACGACGATAAGGCGCCGGTGGCGGCTGAGCCCAATGGTGCTGATGCTGGTGAACCAAGCGCTGATGATCGACCGCGTCGCGCGCCACGCCAGCGTAAAGCGCGCGTGGATGTTGCTGATCGCTTTGAGGGAGAAGATCAGCAGGCCAGCGGGCATTCTGATGATGACGCCAAACCGGCGCCGGAAGCACCCAAGCCGGTTACATTGGGTGATGACGTGCCGCCGGTGCAGCAAGCTGCATCTGACGACACATAAGTCCGCTCTTTCTAGAGAACGACAGCTTTATCGCCGGGCGCCATGCGCCCGGCTTTTTTGATGGTGGCATAGATGCCGAGGCTTGGCTTCCCACGTCCACCTTGTAAAGCGCGCACCAATTCCTGATCTTGGGCGGCCGTGTTGGGGTTCACATCAATCGCGCGGCAGCGATTGATTGGAACTTCAACAAGAATTTCCGCGCTGCCGAGCGCGATGGTTTTGCCGATCAGATCTTCTTCTTCAAAAGCATCCCATCCATCGACAAGCACGTTGGCGCGTAGGCGCCGAGGATCGAGTTTGGCGCCGACTGTCTGTGCCAACCAATCGATGGAGGCTTGGTTTTGCAACGAAATCCAGCGGCCCGGAACATCGGTGAAGCCGTGACCGCTTGTTGTGTCATTGGCCTTGCACAGGCGCAAAGCACCTCGAATAGGGCCTGTTTTTCCTTCATCTACCAACTCGGTCGCTAGGTCTTCCAGCGTTTTGGGATCGCCTGGGTCTACCGTCAGTGTGCGCCCATCAAGCGTTGTGATGCACAGCTGTGCTGTTGTTTCATTGTAGGTCGCTGAAAGCCGTCCGGTTGTAGGTTGGTGAACCATGCAAACAAACTGCCGTTTGGCCACATGTTGGGGGTTGGCAGGGTCGAAGTCAGAAGGACCGTTCTCAAGAGCGAAGGCGCGGTCAAAAGGGAAAAGTTCGCCTGCCTTAACAGCCACCTCATTGAGGTCTTCTCCGCCCAGACCTTTGACCGGCCAGCGCCAGAGATGAGTGATGGTGGCTGTGTTTGTCATCGAATCGATCCTTTTACGTTCATCTTCCCCCTAAACGCTGTCTGCGCGCCAAACTCAACGTAGGCTCATTCAAACTGTCTTGCGGAGATGTTGAGATCGCCCCAGCCGTTCTGTGGGATCGGCGTATCTGGCGCCAATGCGTCAGTAAGTTGCCACCCCTTTTCCGATAGCGTCAGCGCGGCTGGATGTACTTTGCGCGGTTTTTTGGAGCGGGCGTGTAGTGTCACGATACGCTTCTCGCGCACTGCTTCTGCCAGTGCCATGACGTAGGGGTCTGGCTCATGGGCCAAGCCACTGCTGATGCCAAAGCGCTCCATTGTCGTCTCGCAGACCACGCGCGTTCTGTCCGGTAGGCTCTCCAAGAATTTGGCACGCGCTGTCTCATAAGTTCCACACAGCCCCAATGTGTTGATGGCTGGTGAAGGTGCCATCAATTGTAAGGCCATCGCTTCGGCTTCCTCCGTCGTAAGACCGGTCAGACGGGTGCGGTAGTTAAAACCCAGCTCAATGCCACCGCCCTGACCTTGAAAGACGATAATGGGCAGGCCAGCCTCACTCATGGCGTCGACATCACGCAAAATAGTGCGCGGGGCGCATTCCAACTCGTCGGCCAGTTGCTGGCTGGTCTGACGACCACGGTTCTGCAGGATGAGAAGAATGCGCAAAAGGCGCGATGCGCGCATGACCGGCTCCCAGGCTTCGGGCAAACATGACAGAAGACGTCATATTAAGGGCGCTAGAGGCTGTGTCACCTCAATGATTTCTGCCAAGTGAAGGAACACGCATGGGATTGTTTTACGGTGCACAGCGCACCATTGCCGCATCGCCATCCACCATTTGGGCGGTGCTCACTGATAAAGACGCTCTGCTAACAGAAGACTTCGGCATCATGGAGTTGGACGGGGATCTCAGACAAGGCGGTAAGTTGGTGCTGCGCGCTGCTGTCGCGCCCAAACAGGCCTTCAAGCTAAAAGTGTCAGCCTTCGAGCCAAACCAACGGATGATATGGACGGGTGGCATGCCTTTCGGCCTCTTTACGGGAACGCGCACCTTTGCTCTGAAACACGATGGAAACAGCACTTGTTTCTCCGTGGAGGAAGCTTTCGTCGGACCGCTGGCTGGGTTGATTGGGAAAACTATGCCTAACCTTCAGCCGAGCTTCGATCAGTTTGCGGACACTTTGAAACGGGTGTCAGAAGCCCGACAACAGGGAGAGGCCGCATGATCACTTATGGTGCAGGCACAGCTGATGATCCATGGAAGTTGAAGACTCCGCCTGGCTCTTCCGAGTATGAAGCATGGCGCGACGAAGCCACTGATCCCCCCGCTTTGGTGGTCCAGGTTGGTACGACACAGCTCTCCTATCAACTGCGTGCGCTTGAGGATGTCACTGAAATGCTCGCGGAGCGCGGTGACTGGGTGGATCTTGGTAATGCCGATGAGGGCAAGCCGGTGAAAGAAGGGTCGCTCGAGGCTTGGGCCCGTGACGAAAGCAATCCAGTGCGCGGGTATTATGGACTGCGCAAAGGGTATCGCGGACGTTTTGCCAACTATGTGTCGCCAGTGCTTGAATTGCTGGGGCTTGCTGAGTTGGAGCACAAGCCGCGGGGTAATCGCATCCGAGCCCGGGCGAGGTAGGCAAGATGGCGGGCGAGGCTCTTACTGCGCTTCACGCCTTTGATGGCAAGCGAGTTGGCGGGCTGAGAGCGCTTGTGAAGTCAGATGTGCCCAGTGCGGTTCTTTTGACTGAACTTCCTGGTCCGCACGAGATCGCTGCCAGCTGGGTGCTGAAAGCGCGTTTGGAAGAGGGGCTCTTAGGAGAGGCCACTGGTCGCGAAGTGTTTGAGGCATTACCTCGCCTAACCGAACCCGATGCGATTTTGCATCTGTTGCAGATGGTGCAACACGCTCCTTACGCGTCTGCCAATGCCATCCGTCCATACCTCTCCCACAAACGAGCATTGGTACGGGTCTGGGCGCTAGATGCGCTAGCACATGTGGCCCCGGAGGAAGCTGCTCCATTGATTGAGGTTGCGCTCAACGATCCTTCGGCGGCCATGCGGGCGCGAGCAAGGGCCCTTTCCAAAAACGGCTCCTAGGCCAACCCGTTCTCGCATTTCATCTCATTGGGCGTTACATAAGCTCCATGATTGGAACCTCGATTGAACGGCTCACCCCAGAGTTTGCAGCGGCCTTTCCGCCGGTGGCTGAGGATGTGTTTGATGCCATTCCAACGGCGCCGCATCTGGAAAAACTGGCGCTGATGCCAGGGCATGCGCTTTTCGTCGCCGTTGGTGGTGGCGTTGTGGTTGGCCAACTGCTGGCGGTGATCCAGTTTCAGGCTGATCGACCACCGCAACTTTACATCGACAATCTTGGTGTTGCACCGCCGTTCAAACGGCAGGGCGTGGCGCGCGGTCTGTTTGAAGCGGCCATGGCTTGGGGCCGTGATGGTGGCTGCGAACAGGTGTGGCTGGCGACGGATGTCGGCAATGCTGAAGCTCGAGGGTTTTATGCCTCACTGGGGTTCACCCGGGAAGCGGCGGACGTTTATTCCGGTTCGCTCAGCTGATCCCCTTCAAACCTCCCCTTGCAATTCCCATATCGGTTTCAGCGCGGAACGCCGCTTAAGCGGGTTCGGCCATGATTGACCGAGATGCCTTTTGGGTCTCGGCCTTGTGTGAGACCTTTCCGACGACCTGAAGAGGTGTCGGTGGGTGCATGGAGGATGATTGATGAATCTTGAGAACTACACCGAACGGGCACGCGGTTTTTTGCAGGCTGCCCAGACCAGCGCGCTGGCCAAGGGCCATCAACGCCTGCTTCCCGACCATCTCCTGAAAGCTCTAATTGACGACAGCGAAGGCTTTGCCGCGCGCCTGATTGAGGCCGCTGGTGGTAAGCCTGATGTCGTGAAAACGCAGGTTGAGCAAAGCCTGGCCAAGCAGCCCGCTGTCGAAGGCGGGGGCGGTCAGCTTTACATGGACCCGGCGATGGCACGGGTGTTCACCACCGCTGACGAGGCCGCCAAGAAAGCTGGCGACAGCTATGTGACCGTGGAACGTTTGCTGCTTGCCTTGGCGCTGGACGCTAAGAGCGATGCTGGCAAGGCGTTGAAGGCCGGTGGCGTGACGCCGCAAAGCCTGAACGCGGCTATTGAGGGCGTGCGGCAGGGCCGAACCGCGGATTCGGCGTCGGCTGAAGAGGGCTATGATGCGTTGAAGAAGTACGCCCGCGACCTCACCGAAGCGGCTCGCGAAGGCAAGCTGGACCCGGTGATCGGGCGCGATGAGGAAATCCGTCGGGCGATCCAGGTGCTCTCGCGCCGCACGAAAAACAATCCTGTGCTGATCGGTGAGCCGGGCGTCGGTAAAACCGCGATCGCCGAGGGCCTTGCCCTGCGCATTGTGAATGGCGATGTGCCTGAAAGCTTGCGCGACAAGCAGTTGATGGCGCTGGACATGGGCGCTCTGATCGCAGGTGCGAAATTCCGTGGTGAGTTCGAAGAACGCTTGAAGGCTGTGCTTTCCGAGGTGGAAGCTGCTGCCGGTGGCATCATCCTCTTCATCGATGAGATGCACACGTTGGTCGGAGCCGGTAAGGCGGATGGCGCTATGGACGCCTCCAACTTGCTGAAGCCTGCCTTGGCGCGCGGCGAGCTGCACTGTGTTGGTGCGACGACGCTGGACGAGTATCGCAAGCATGTGGAGAAAGACGCCGCGCTTGCCCGCCGATTCCAGCCCGTCATGGTATCTGAGCCGACGGTGGAAGATACGGTTTCCATCCTGCGCGGCCTGAAGGAAAAGTATGAGCTGCACCATGGCGTGCGCATCCTCGATGCGGCGCTGGTCTCGGCTGCCTCGCTCTCCAACCGCTACATCACCGACCGCTTCTTGCCGGACAAAGCCATCGACTTAATGGACGAGGCGTCGTCACGTCTGCGCATGCAGGTGGACAGCAAGCCCGAGGAGTTGGACGAGCTGGATCGCCGGGTCATTCAGCTGAAGATCGAGCGTGAGGCGCTGAAGAAGGAGACGGATTCAGCCTCGAAAGATCGTCTGGATAAGCTGGAGGCTGAACTCTCCGAGCTTGAGCAAAAGTCCGCCGAGCTGACGGCCCGCTGGCAGGCGGAGAAGGACAAGCTGGCTGACGCCAACACACTGAAAGAGCAGCTCGACGAGGCGCGCACCCAGCTTGAGCAGGCGCAGCGGCAGGGCGATCTGGCGAAGGCCGGAGAGCTTGCCTATGGCGCGATCCCCGACCTTGAAAAGAAGCTTGCTGAAGCTGAAGAGGCCGGAGAGCGTGATGATATGGTCGAAGAGGCGGTAACGCCGGACATGATCGCCCATGTGGTCTCGCGCTGGACCGGCGTGCCTGTCGACAAGATGCTGGAAGGCGAGCGGGAAAAACTGCTGCGGATGGAAGATGAGCTGGCCCACCGCGTGGTTGGTCAGGCCGAAGCCGTGCACGCTGTTTCCACCGCCGTGCGCCGCTCGCGTGCTGGCTTGCAGGACCCGAACCGGCCTCTCGGCTCGTTCCTGTTCCTAGGGCCGACGGGCGTCGGTAAAACCGAGCTGACCAAGGCTTTGGCCTCGTTCCTCTTCGATGATGAGCAGGCGATGGTGCGGCTTGATATGTCGGAGTTCATGGAGAAGCACGCGGTCGCCCGCCTTATCGGCGCGCCTCCGGGCTATGTTGGCTATGATGAGGGTGGTGCGCTGACTGAAGCGGTGCGCCGCAGGCCGTATCAGGTGCTGCTGTTTGATGAGGTGGAAAAGGCCCATCCAGACGTCTTCAACGTGCTGTTGCAGGTGCTTGATGATGGCCGTCTGACCGACGGTCAGGGCCGCACGGTCGACTTCAAGAACACGCTCATCATCATGACCTCCAACCTTGGAGCGGAGTATCTGGTTGCCGCCAAGGATGACGAGGACATGTCGGGTGTGCGCGACAATGTGATGGAGATGGTGCGTGGGCACTTCCGGCCTGAATTCCTGAACCGCTTGGATGAGATCGTACTCTTTGAGCGTCTCAAACGCACCGAGATGGGTGCCATCGTCGATATCCAGATGGGCCGCCTGCACGCCCTGCTGGAGGATCGCAAGATCGTTGTTGATCTCGCCGACACGGCCCGCGAATGGCTGGCCGATAAGGGTTATGACCCGGCCTATGGCGCAAGGCCCTTGAAAAGGGTCATCCAGCGCGACCTTCAGGATCCGCTTGCCGAAAAAATCCTGGAAGGGTCGGTGAAGGATGGCGACTTGGTGAAAGTGTCTGCCGGTAAGTTCGAGAACGGCGCCGACCGTCTCATCTTTGAGGTCCGGACCCGCGACGGGGGTACCACCGGCACAGGGAATGATAGCGGAGAGCTGGCGGCTTAGGCCGCCAGCGAGCGCTTAGATAAAGCACTATTAGATTTCGGCGATATCGGGAGCCATCTTGTTTGAGGAAATCGACATTGAGGAGCTTTACCGGCTCTTGGATGGCCTTGAGGCTGACCTTCAGCTCTTGAATAGTGAAGAGCGCGGCGAATTCGATGAAGTGCATCCTTCGGAAGTTCCGAATATATCGGACGCTGTCCTAAAGGTATTCGGGCCCTGGTCGGCTTATGGATCTGAGCTCGCTCAGGACCTCAAAATACCAGCTGATGTAATCAACAGCTTTTCGAGGTCTGTCCGACCAGTTTACCCGAACACTGCAAAATTGCTTGCCTCGCGTCTGATTTCGTATCTTCGATCGATTGAGAGTTCCATCCAGCCGAGACAGACTCCTAACGAGCAAGAAGCTGCACAGCAGTTAGTGCCCGAAAAGCCGGAACTCGCCGGGACACATACAGTGACTGATTCTGCGGAAGCAGTTTGGGCGCCCTTACCCCAATCATCGGATGCCCAGCAGTTGATTGCTCAGGTCGCGGTCATGATCGACAGTGCAATTCTATTGGCCCGTAACTCCAACCTTCCTCAGTCAGACTTAGCTCTAACCCAAGTCGAGCGAGCACAGCTCATCGCAATACTAGAGACTGCTCTCGCGCTTCTAAAAGCACCTATGGTGGAGAAGTCTCTTTTGAAGAAGGCGCGGAGCAGCCTTGGTGAGGTCGCATCAAAGGTTGCGAAGAAAAAAACGGAAGCAGCCCTAGGACAAGCAGCTGATCATGCGGTCGATAGCTTGTCCGATCTCATTTCAAAAATACCTTGGAGCTAGGGGCACAGAGTCGCTTGTTTTAGTTTTGCATTACATAGCTGTTTGATTTCGGGTCGAGTTAAGCCACCTCTTTCATCGCCTTGATCCGCTTCTCCATCATCTCCCATCCGACATCCCTCTGCGCGGTGCGCAGATCATGGTTCGCTTGCTAGTTGAACCAAACGATCTGACTCATCTGCCGGCCGTCATCCTCGGGCTTGACCTGAGGATCCGGCCTTAATGCTGACCGCTTGCATGATCCTGGGCTTTTAGGGATGGATGGCCGGGTCAAGCCCGGCCATGACGAGGTGGGGCGGCGGCATTTTTAGATGCTCTGAACTCTACTGAGCGGGTTAATACGACTTCAAACAGTCGGGGCGCTTCGTTATCGCTCTCATGACATTAGATTTGTCTGATCAATCAGCTTGTTTGGATGACGTCATGCCCTGCGGTACCCCCCGAACCAACGACACATTTGCAAAGTTTTTCAGAGCCAGCGGAGAGACCGCCAGCGCCACACCTGCGCCATGACGGCAGCGATCGAAGGCTATCTTTTTTATGAAATCGCGGCGCTTCTGGTCTTGGCGGCTAGTGTCGGTTTCATCGGTTTGATGCTACGCCAACCTTTGATCGTCAGCTTCATTGCCGTTGGCATTCTTGCTGGCCCGTCCTTCCTGGATATCGCCCGGTCCGATGAGCAAATCGATCTGCTGGCCGAACTTGGCATCGCCGTGCTCTTGTTCCTGGTCGGCCTCAAACTCGACTTCAATCTTGTGCGTACCCTCGGCCCCGTTGCGTTGGTCACGGGCCTCGGACAGGTGGTTTTCACCACCGTTTTTGGGTTCCTGATCGCACTGGCGCTGGGGCTTGATGCGCTGACGGCCTTTTACGTCGCGATTGCACTGACGTTTTCCTCCACCATCATCATCGTCAAACTGCTTTCCGACAAGCGCGAGATCGATGCTCTGCATGGGCGGATCGCGCTGGGGTTCCTGATTGTTCAGGACGTTGTCGTGGTCATCGCCATGATCGCGCTGTCGGCCATCGGTGTGAGCAATGCGGCTGGCGAGAGCGGCGCGCTCACCGACGTTCTTGCTGTGCTGGGTTATGGCCTTGCCATGTTGGGCGCGGTGGTGGTGTTCATCCGCTATGTCGCCAACCCGCTGGTGGAGCAGCTTTCCCGCGCTCCGGAGCTTCTGGTCTCTTTTGCCATCGGTTGGGCGGCTCTGCTGGCAGCGGTCGGCCACTATCTGGGGTTTGGCAAAGAGCTGGGCGGTCTTCTGGCCGGTGTGTCGCTTGCCTCGACGCCGTTTCGTGAGGCCATTGCGGCCCGTCTGGCCTCGCTACGCGATTTCCTGCTTCTCTTCTTCTTCATTGCATTGGGGGCGTCTCTCGATCTCACTGTTCTCGGGGCAAGCGTTGGCCCAGCGATTGTGCTCTCGCTGTTCGTGCTGATTGGAAATCCGCTGATTGTGCTGATCATCATGAGCGCCATGGGCTACAAGAAACGCACCGGCCTGCTTGCCGGACTGACGGTTGCGCAGATCAGCGAGTTCTCGCTCATTTTCATGGCTATGGGGGTTGCCATTGGGCACGTTGCCGATGATGCGCTGGGCCTGGTGACCCTTGTCGGGCTCATCACGATTGCCGCCTCAACCTACATGATCACCTATTCGCATGAGCTGTACGACCGGCTGGAACCGTTTATTGGCATCTTTGAACGCAAACGTACCAAAACTGATCTTGATGCCGGCACCAAGCACGTTCAACGCCACGATGTGATCCTGTTTGGGCTCGGCCGGTACGGTCTTGCGATTGCGCGGGCGCTTGAGAAGGACGGCAAAACGGTTCTTGGCGTTGACTTCAGCCCAGAGGCCGTGCGCTTCGCCAAGGCGCGTGGGTTGGAAGCCGTGTTTGGAGATGCGTCCGATCCAGAGTTTCTGTCTCATCTGTCTGTTGAGAGCGCAGACTGGCTGGTGCTGGCGGTACCTGAGCATGCAACAGGATTGACGCATTACGACCCCAGGCGAACGCTTCTGCGCACGGCTCGCGATCTTGGGTACAAAGGTCGCGTTGCGGTCGCCGCCCATCATGATCAGGACAATGAGGCGCTTCAGGCGCTGCGTGCGGATCTTGTGCTCATGCCCTACCGTGATGCGGCATCTGCGGCAGCCAGTATGATTTTGGGTGGTGATACACCGTCGTCGGATACTGCCGATGACCCTATGCAGCAGCGGGAGCTGATCCCTTAAAGTTACACCAGTTTTCACCGAATTTGGGTGTCTCAGCTAACCAGAATGTGAACCAACGCCATTTGACCGTGTGAACACCGCGCTCCTAGCTTTTGCCTGGCAGAGCAAGGAGTGCGAGATGAGGTTGATTGGCAAACTGGCGGTGTCTGCCGCGTTGGCCACCGTGATGGCAGCGGCGCCGGTGACGCTGGTTCCAGCGCAAAACGCAAGCTCCGGCCCCACGCTTGTTGAGGCGGAGCTTCCGCTCACATCGCTGCTCGCTTTGTATCGCGTGCGCAATCCTCAGCGCCTTGAGCAGGTTTTCCAGACACTGGAAGAGAATTGGAGCGATGGCTACTACGCGCCGCTGATCGAAACCACGGCCTTCACAAGCAACTGGGTGGCCCGTCTTGCCACCTTCGAGTTTCTAGAGCGTATGAGTGGCCAATCGCTGGGCACCGATTCCCAAGCTTGGTTCCAGTGGCTTTGGAACCGGCCTGAGGCAATCACCGCAGACTATGCCGATTTCAAAGCGCTGATTTATCGATTGGTCGATCCGCGGTTTGAGACCTACTTCTCTGGGCGGAGCGACAGTGCCCGTATTCGCCTTGATGAAATTCGCTGGGGTGGTGTGGTGCAGGACGGCATTCCGCCGTTGCGCAACCCGGACATGCTCACCGCTGAAGAGGCTGACTATCTGGACGATAGCAACATTGTCTTTGGTCTTGAAATCAACGGTGATGCGCGCGCCTATCCGCAGCGCGTTCTCGCCTGGCACGAAATGTTCGTCGACACGATTGGTGGTGTTGAGATTGCTGGCGTCTATTGCACGTTGTGCGGCACTGTCATTCCCTACCGAACCACGGTCGATGGCACCAATCATGTGATGGGCACTTCGGGCTTTCTCTACCGCTCCAACAAGCTGATGTACGATCAAGCAACCCAAAGTCTTTGGAGCACCATGCGTGGTGAGCCGGTCGTTGGCCCACTGGTCGATCAGGGCATCCGTATGGAGTGGGAGCCTGTGGTGACCACGACATGGGGTGAGTGGAAGCGCCGCCATCCCGATACGCAGGTGCTTTCTCTCAACACCGGCCATACGCGCGACTATGGTGAGGGCGTCGCCTACAATCGCTACTTTGCCACCGATGAATTGATGTTCAACACGCCCTTCAACAATGATGATCTGTTAAACAAGCAAGAGGTTCTGGGCCTTCGGTTTCCTGGCGCACCGGATGACCAGTTGGCGGTGGACACTGCGTTTCTTAGCGAGAACCCAATCTACACCGCTGAGGTTGGCTTTCAGCAGATTGTCGTCTTCACCGACAGCAGTGGTGCGAACCGGGTCTACGATCCGCAGGAGGTTGTCTTCGCTCACTATGATGGCGATGCGTCGATTGTTGATGTGGATGGTGTGGCTTGGACGCTTAGCGAGGATGCGCTGACGGCGGAGGATAGCCGCACGCTGCAAAGACTGCCCGCGCACCGCGCATTCTGGTTCGGCTGGCACGCGGCCTTTCCCGAAACACGGTTGGTGATGTGAGCCTGTTCGGCAGCTGAGACTGGCCACTCTGATTGGTCCAATCAACCGCCCTTTGGGCTGTAACTTACAGTGAGCAACATGGCGTGACCGGTTCGCCGCAAGCCCGCCGCAAAAGCGATCATTTGGAGCCACATTCGAGCGCCAGTCTGTTGTCCGTGCTCGGCGCGGTGGCAGCGGATAGCCGCAGCGGGCACGGGCACCGGGCCTTGTCAGATTGGTGGTTTGCGCACCCTCACAACCAAAGGCACTGCCCGGTGCCCATTCCTCCCAAAAATCCGCGAGCATCCGCGTCTTACCTAAAGGAGACACACGATGATCAAACGTTCACACGGCTTCCTACGCACCTGGAAAATGGCTCTGCTTACAGGCGGGCTTACGATAGGCGTGGCCATGGCACCTTACATGGCACAGGCGCAGGACGCCCCCGACTTTTCCGAGGTCGACCAAAATGTCGACGGCGTGATCAGTGAGGATGAGTTCCTCATGGCTATGCCTGATGCCACTGCAGAAACCTTCGCATCAGCAGATGTGAACGGCGACACGGTGCTGACTCAAGAAGAGTATGAAGCCATGGCTGCCATGATGCAGTAGGGCCTCTTGGCTGGTCCGGCCTTCTGGCCGGGCCAGCTGCCCGCTGCCCCAGTTTCCAGACTTACTATCCCCCCGAGCCCCATGAGCTTTCAAAAGCTGCGGGGGCTACACCCTGGATGGCCGCCCCGCCATCTGGGGTGTTTTTGCGAGCTGTCGTTATGCGCTAGCCTTTTTGCACCAATCGACGTAAAGGAGCGCAACCCTCCGAGATTTTGAAAAGTGAAACTGTCATGGCTCAGGCGTCTGACGCACTGCGTAACATTGCCATCATCGCCCACGTTGATCACGGCAAGACCACCCTTATCGACGTGCTGCTGCGCGAGTCCGGCCTGTTCCGTGAGAACGAGGCCGTTGCTGAGCGGGCGATGGATTCCAACGATCTGGAACGCGAGCGCGGGATCACCATCCTTGCGAAGGTCACGTCGCTTACTTGGAACGACAATCGCATCAACATTGTTGATACGCCTGGCCATGCTGATTTCGGTGGAGAGGTTGAGCGCATCCTTCATATGGTCGATGGGGTGATCCTGCTGGTGGATGCCGCCGAAGGCCCCATGCCGCAGACCAAGTTCGTGCTGTCCAAAGCTTTAAAACTCGGCCTGAAGCCAATCGTTGCCATCAACAAGATCGACAAGCCCGAGAGCCGTCCCGATGCGGTGCTTGATGAAGTGTTTGATCTGTTTGCGGCACTTGATGCCACCGATGAGCAACTCGATTTCCCAGTGCTGTACGGTTCAGCCAAGCAGGGTTGGATGGCGCGTGAAGCGGAAGGCCCGCAAGAAAACATGACACCGCTCTTTGAGCTGGTGATGGATCATGTGCCAGCGCCCGTGACGGAAGAAGGTCCGTTCCGCCTGCTTGCGACGACGCTGTCTGCCAACCCCTATTTGGGTCGGATCCTCACCGGGCGCATCGCGTCAGGCACATTGAAGGCCAATATGCCAATCAAAGCGCTGCGCCGTGATGGTGAGCAGATTGAAGTTGGCCGCGCCTCGAAGGTCATGACTTTCAAGGGTCTTGAAATGGTGCCCGTCGACGAAGCTCATGCTGGTGACATCGTCGCGTTGGCTGGCCTTGCTGAGGCAACCGTCGCTGACACCATTTGCGATCCGCAGGTCAAGGAGCCCATTGAGGCTCAGCCAATTGATCCACCAACGCTGTCGATGACCTTCATGGTGAATGACAGTCCGCTGGCTGGTCGTGACGGTGATAAGCTGCAAAGCCGCGTTATCCGCGCGCGACTGATGGCCGAAGCGGAAGGCAATGTTGCCCTGCATATCGAAGAGGGCGAAAACAAAGAGGCCTTTATCGTTTCGGGTCGCGGCGAGCTTCAATTGGCCGTTCTTATCGAGACCATGCGCCGTGAAGGCTTTGAGCTTGGCGTTTCACGCCCGCAAGTGGTCTTCCAAAAAGATGAAAGCGGCACACTTCTCGAACCAATCGAAGAAGTGACCGTCGATGTGGACGAAGAGTTTTCTGGCACCGTGGTGCAGAAGATCGCCGAGCGTCGTGGCGACCTTATCGAGATGACCCCATCCGGTGGTGGCAAGCAGCGCTTGGTGCTGCATGTGCCGACGCGTGGACTGATTGGCTATCACGGTGAGTTTCTGACCGACACGCGTGGCACCGGTATCATGAACCGCGCGTTTCTTGAGTACGCTCCTCACAAGGGTGCGATTAAAGACCGCCATACCGGTGTGCTGATCTCCATGAGTCAGGGTGATGCTGTGGCTTATGCTCTTTGGAATCTGGAAGATCGGGGGCCCATGATGATCGAGCCAGGTACGCCGGTCTATGAAGGCATGATCATTGGCGAGCACACCCGTGGCAACGATTTGGAAGTGAACGTGTTGAAGGGCAAGCAGCTCACCAACATGCGTGCTTCGGGCAAAGATGAAGCGGTGCGACTCACAACGCCGATTGCCATGACACTGGAAAAAGCGCTGGCTTACATCAGTGATGATGAACTGGTGGAGGTGACGCCAAGCGCCGTTCGTTTGCGCAAGCGCCACCTTGATCCTCATGAGAGAAAAAGGGCTGCGAAGGCCAAAGCGGCAGCCTAGATCTCAACGTTTGCTGGTTTCGCACAAAGCGCTTTGCGTTTTGGTGTTTTGATCCTAGGCTCTTGTCTTATGAGCCTTGACCAGATCACGATCAGGCCTGCCGAGCAAAGCGATGCACGTGCCGTTGCCGATGTGCATGATCGTGCTTGGCGTGGCGCCTATCGCGGCATCATTCCAGGTGTCGCGTTGGAGCGTATGGTGGAACGGCGTGGCCCATTTTGGTGGGCACGTTTGATTGGCCATCAGCGCGGTGTTTTGGTGCTGGAAGTGCATGGCAAAATCGCTGGTTATGCGACGCTGGGTTCCAATCGCTCCAACACGCTTCGTGTGCGCGGCGAGATCTATGAGCTCTACATTGATCCGGCCTATCAGGGCCTCGGGTTTGGCTCGCGCTTGTTCAAGGCCGTGCGCGAGCGCCTGAAAAGCGCTGGTCTTGGCCACTTCGTTGTCTGGGCGTTGGAAGACAATGATCAGGCCACTGGGTTCTACCGGTCCATGGGTGGCGAGCCTGTGGCGCACGGTGTTGAACGTTTTGGTGACGGTCAAACAAAACGCAGTCCCAACCAGAACGAACAGTGCCGAAAGCTCGCTTTTGTTTGGGGTGCGAAGTAGCTACGCCACCTGCGGGCTTTGTCACGCAGTTGCGACCTTTGGACGTTAGCCCTCTTTCTTAAGGCATTTGCGTGCAGGCACTGATATTGTCCGCCCAAATTCAACCCCCCTGATCGGAGCCTTGAAAACCGAATGCGCATTGAAGCCATCCCCATTGGGAAGAACCCGCCGCATGATGTGAACGTGATCATTGAAGTGCCCATTGGCGGTGAACCGATCAAGTATGAGATCGAGAAAGACTCCGGCGCTTTGTTCGTGGACCGGTTTCTTTACACCCCCATGCGCTACCCTGGGAATTATGGGTTTGTGCCGCACACGCTGTCAGCCGATGGCGACCCGATTGATGTGGTTGTGTGCAACACCCGTCCGATTGTTCCTGGCGCGGTGATGAACTGCCGTGTGGTTGGTGCACTGGTGATGGAAGATGATGGTGGTGGTGATGAGAAGCTTGTGGCCGTACCCACCGAGAAGCTTACCAGTCGCTATGATGGTGTTCAGAACTACACCGATCTGCCGACAATCCTCACCAGCCAGATTGAGCATTTCTTCTCGCACTATAAGGATCTGGAGCCGAACAAGTGGGTGAAGATCGAGCGTTGGGCGGGCGTGGACGAGGCCAAGGATATGGTGCGTGAAGCCATTGAGCGCGCGAAAGCTGCCAAATAGTGTCAGCCGCCAACGTGACGCAATTTCCAAAGGGTGCTCGGTGAGCGCCCTTTTTCGTTTAGGGCTTCTGGCTCCCGCATTGATGCGGCGCAACCCGTTTGTGACAGATTTGTGACAAGCTTGATCATGGTGGTCGTATCGGGAGGTGACCATGATAAGCTTGGAAGACATGGTGGGAATGAGTGGCCTGAGCGAGGAAGAGATTCTCGCCATCGCCGAACATGAGCATATCCCGCCCAGCGTCGCGGCGAGCCTGGGCGCATATCTGTCCTCAGATCACAAGGGATTGTCGCATGTGCGCGACATGATCATTGACGACATCCGCATCGCGCAGCGCAGCGGTGATGTGGAACACGAGCGCCAATTGCTACACGTGCTGCATCATTTTCTTCGCGACAATCCTGCTGAACGGCCAACCACGCACCCATGGAGCGCGGTGTTCTAGACGCTTGCTCTAGAAAACGTTGGGGTAGGCGTAGCGCACAATGAGCTGTTGCAAGAAAAAAATGCCAAACAGCAGAACGATTGGTGAGAGATCGATGCCGCCCATATTGGGCAGGAACCTACGTATTGGGCGCAGGGCCGGTTCGGTGAGATTGTGCACCACCTGACCAATCGTGCCCACCACCTGGTTGCGTGGGTTGACCACATTGAACGCCACCAGCCAGCTCAAGATCGCTGAAATGATGATGACCCACCAGTAGAGATTGAGTGCCAACATGATGACATCAAGAACGGCTCGCATGTTTGGCTCCACTTAGCGTTTTTTAAGGGCCACGGGATGCGTGGCTCGACGTCTGGCTCATGTAGACAGTGCAATGCGCGCTGACAAGTGAGCGGCCACGAAACCCTTAAGGGAGCTCCTTTGCCACCGCGCCAATGGATCAGGCGCGATGGCGTGTTTTCATAACAAACAGATTAGACCCCTTTGAGCAGGACGCCGGCCAGCAGCACCGCGTAGGCTGCCGTCATGATCCAGACCGAAGGGGCCGGAATGACGGAAAAAATACCAAGCGCTGCCAAGACGCCGAGCGCAGCGATGACCAGCGAGATAAGAAAAACGATCATCGTGGGAGCACTAAGTTTCATAGGATGTTCCTTTTGTTTCACTTGCCAAACAAACTGGTGGCTTGGCAGACGCTGATCGGTGATAGAGATGATTCATGATCAGCGCGCGACAGTTTATGTCAGCAGCTCAACAAAGCACAGTTCTAGATAGGCATGCGCTGTAGGTAGGCCACGTTTGGCGGGCCAGTCATGAACGCAACCAATTCGCTCATCACACCGTTTTTCATGATGGAATCGATGTACGCAGCGTGATGGTCGCGCGACTTCCACTCTTCCAAAATCAAGAGCTTCTGCGTTTGCCGCTCGTAATGCACCGTAACGGAAAGTGCGCCGTCAAAGCCGCGCACGGCTGGCAGCTTCGCTTCTAAGAACGGTTCCAGCGCCTCATATCCACCTTCGGCAACGGTCATATCCAGGCTCACCCAAACACTCATCTGTTCATCCTTTCTGTTTTCAGAACGATGACAGTGTGAGCGCGACGCAGGCGGCTTGCTAATCGCATCCAATCAGCAGTGCGCGTATCCAATCACCCCTATTGGCCATATTGCCGCATCGAAGGCAGGTGAGGCATGAGCCTACCGGGTGAATAGGAAGACGATGAAGCAAAGCACATGAGCACAGTGCAGGCTGATCAAGCCAAGATTGGCACGATGGTGCTGCCGGACGATTTGCAGGCCTACGCGTTCACTCGCGAAATCCTCAAAGGTCGCCACGGCGCGATCATTCACAAAACGCTGCAAGAGGATCTACGACGGATCGATTTCATCTCGTCCATGCCGTGCATTGGCTACTTGGTGAAAGGCACAGAGACCTTTCTCTGGGAGCAAGGGCGCATTGTTCTGGATGCAGGCTCGCTCATTGCATTGCCTGCGGGCTGGAAGCTGCAATCAGATTTTGTGTCCAACTCAGGTCCGTTGGAAGCGATACTGATCTTTTTCTCAGATGATTCAGTGGAGGCCTTTTTGCGGCACGTTGAATCGGAAGAGTTTTCTACAGCCGAAGCCGACCCTGTTCGGATCGACGTGAACCCACGCCTCACTGCCTTCATGGAGGGCGTGGTGGCGGTGTACGAGAATTTGGCGGTCGACGATCATCTTGTTCGAACCAAGCTGGTCGAGCTGCTGCACTTGCTGAGCAAGCTGCATGGTAGACAGCGTTTGCTTGCCATCTTGCAGCACGGGCGCAGCGTCATGCCATCTCGGAATCTCCATCACATTATGCAGCGGTATGGTGATCAGGATCTAACAGTTGCTGAGTTGGCCACATTGGCAGGCCGTTCGCCGGCATCGTTCAACCGTGACTTTCATCGCACCTTTGGAACGTCTCCTGGCAAATGGATGCTTCAGAAAAGGATGGATCAAGCACGTGAGTTGCTGGTGTTGACCAATGACAGTGTCACGGACATTGGGTTTGCTGTTCGGTACGAAAGCACCTCGCATTTCATCGAGCAATTCCGCCGTCACTTTGGCGAAACGCCGGTGCAGTTTCGTCGCCGAGCGATGGTTTCGAACGATGCGGTTGCGGCAAACGCTAGATAGCTTTGGCGTATTGCTTTCAATGCTCCACCCCAGCGCTATGGTGCTGGGGTGGAGCATCTGGTGATGCCGGTGGTGTTGGCTACTTTGCTGAACTCAACAGTGGTGTGATGTTGCGGATTGTCACCCTCCGGTTCTGCTCCTCGGCGGCTTGAGTTTGCACTTTGAGGAAGCTCTCCCCATAGCCTTGAACGATGAGATTCTCCGGTGGAACGTCATAGTAGGCGACCAGAATGCGAGCGACGGTTTCCGCACGTCGGTCCGACAGTGCAAGATTGGAGATATCCGATCCCACCGCATCGGTATGGCCTTCGACCAGAAGAAGAGTGGTCGGATCGCGATCAACCAAGGCGAGGGCCGCACGCGCGATATCTTCCAACAGTGGCACTTGGCTTTGCCTTACCGTTGCTTGTCCGGTTTCAAAGGTGATGGAGTCGAGGTCAACACGGCGGACCAGATCGCGTACCCGCTCATTCTCGCGTACTTGGCGGAGTGTGAAGGTTTCTTCCATTTCCACCACTGGTGGTGCAGCGAACGTGTCGAAAATGACCTCGTAGTCTGCGCGTCGAGCCGGGACGATGTAACGCTCCCGCGGGATTTGCAGTTGCAGCGGCGGCAGGTCGCCGATGAAGATCTCACCGGGGTCGTCGAAGCCGCGGTTGTCGATGAGCACCACTTCGCGTCCATCGCGACGGATTCGCGAGCGATAGAGAACAAACCCGCCCTCGTCACGGATCGTGATCACCTGCACGCCATTGTCGCGCGTGATCGTCTCTTGCGTGAGCCCGCTGTTCAAGCGTTCAACACGCACCTCTGCATCACCGTCACGCAGCAGACTGCTTTCGTCACGGCGCACGAAAAATTGCCCATCCTGCTCGACAATTAATCGATCACCTTGGTCTTCCACCACGCGTCCACCGAGAGCGGGGATGATTGCGCCGACAATAGCGCCAACGGCAGCCGCGCCAAGCAATTCGTTCCGCCGCTCGCGAGCCTCTTCGCGACGTTGTTCTTCTTGCGCGCGAATCGCTGCCGCCTGATCCTCTGTTGTCTCGTCCGGGATAACGGTTGTTGCTGCTTCGGGATCTTCAACTGGCGTTGGTATTGTTTCCGCCAGTGTATCTGAGGGTTGGACTTCGGGGGTCTCTGTAGCGGCGTCTTCAGGGATCGGATCCTCCGCCGGGACTTCTGAGGGCGTTTCTTGAGATGCCTCTTCGGTAGTCCCTTCCGTCGTCGACGTTTCGCTCTGTGCTGGCTCATCGCTTGGAGCCGGCTCCTCGGCTGCGAGGCTTTCTGTTGGCGTCTCATCGACGGACGCTGGCTCAGTAGTTTCAGCTTCTGCGGTCGGTTGAGCCTGCTCAGCATCTTGGGTTTCGGTTGTTTCAACCGGATCCGCCTCAACCTCAACCTCAACCTCAACTTCTGCGTTGGGAACGTCTGATCTAGGTTCGGAGGTTTCCGCTTCGGCCTGTGCCTCAGCCGGTTCCTGCTCAATTGGTGCGGGTTGGTTGTCGCTGGCTTGATTGTCCGGTGGGGGCGCTTCTTCAGCCGGTGTGTCGTCAGCAG